>JBEKDS010000022.1:0-55801 GCA_050014235.1 Acidobacteriaceae bacterium | reverse complement strand
GCTTCGAGAGCACCTTCGTGATCGCCGCCGTCAGCGTCGTCTTGCCGTGATCGATGTGCCCGATCGTCCCAATGTTCACATGAGGCTTCGACCGGTCAAACTTTTCCTTGCCCATTGCTGTTCTCCGTGTTCCGTAATCTCTGGTTCAAAATCGTTATGTTACCGGACAAGTTACTTGTCCTTGCCCTGCACTTTGGCGATGATCTCTTCCGACACCGACCGCGGCGCCTCTTCATACTGTTTGAACTGCATCGAATAGTTCGCGCGTCCCTGGGTCGCTCCGCGCATATGGGTCGCGTAGCCGAACATCGTCGATAGCGGCACTGTCGCGCGGATAGCCTGGGTGTTGCCGACCATCTCCATGCCCTCAATCCGTCCGCGGCGCGAGTTCAGGTCGCCAATGATGGTGCCCATGTAGTCCTCGGGAACGATGACCTCGACCGCCATGACGGGCTCGAGCAACACCGGCCTGGCTTTGCGCGCGGCCTCCTTGAAGGCGATCGACCCGGCAATCTTGAAGGCCATCTCGTTCGAGTCGACGTCGTGGTAGCTGCCGTCGTAGAGCGAGACCTTGACATCGACCATCTCGTAGCCGGCGAGCACGCCGCCCTGCATAGCCTCCTGAATGCCCTGGTCGATCGGCTTGATGTACTCCTTGGGGATCGAACCGCCCTTAATGTCGTTCGAAAATTCATAGCCCTTGCCCGGCTCGTTGGGCTCAATGCGAATCTTGGCGTGGCCGTAGTTGCCCGAACCGCCGGTTTGCCGGATGTACTTGCCCTCGGCCTCGGCCTTGGCGCGGATGGTCTCGCGGTAGTTTACTTGCGGCTTGCCCACATTGGCGTCGACCTTGTACTCGCGCATCATCCGGTCGACGATGATCTCCAGATGCAATTCGCCCATGCCGGCGATGATGGTCTGGCCGGAGTCGATGTCGGTGCGCACGTTGAAGGTGGGGTCCTCCTGCGCCAGCTTGGCCAGGGCCATGCCCATCTTCTCCTGGTCGGCCTTGGTCTTGGGCTCGACGGCGACCTCGATCACTGGCTTCGGGAAGTCGATCGATTCGAGCACCACGGGGTAACGCTCGTTGCAGATGGTGTCGCCGGTGATAAGGTTCTTGAGGCCGACGGCGGCGCAGATGTCGCCCGCCAGGACCTCGGTAATCTCCTCACGCTTGTTGGCGTGCATCTTCAGTAATCGCCCAATGCGCTCGGTTTTTCGTGTGCGTGGGTTCAGCACTGAGTCGCCGGTCTTGAGCTGGCCGGAGTAAACACGGATGAAGATCAGCTGGCCGACGAACGGGTCGGTCATGATCTTGAAGCCCAACGCGGAGAGCGGCTCGCTGTCGTCCGGCTTGCGGATGATCTCCTTCTCCATGTTCTCCGGGTCGTGGCCAATCATAGGGGGGATGTCGAGCGGGCTGGGCAGGTAATCGACCACCGCGTCGAGCAGTGTCTGCACGCCTTTGTTCTTGAAGGAAGAGCCGCAGAGCACGGGAAAGATCTTCATCGCGATGGTGGCTTTGCGAATGCCGGTCCTGAGTTGCGCCTCGGTGGGCTCCTCGCCCTCCAGGAAGAGATGCAGAATCTCGTCATCGGAGTCGGCGACAGCTTCGATGAGGTCGTGTCGCGCCTTCTTTGCAGTTTCGACCAGGTCCGCGGGGATCTCTTCGATCGAGTACTCCGCGCCCATAGTCTCGTCGTGCCACAGGATCGCCTTCATGGTGACGAGGTCGATCACGCCAACGAACTTCGCCTCTGCGCCGATCTGTATATTGATAGGCACCGCGCGTGCGCCCAGGCGATCGACGATAGTCGAGGTCGCATAGACGGCGTCGGCGCCGGCCTTGTCCATCTTATTGATGAAACAGATGCGCGGCACCTTATACTTGTCGGCCTGCCGCCACACCGTCTCCGACTGCGGCTGCACTCCGGCTACCGCGTCGAAACAAGCAACCGCGCCGTCGAGCACGCGCAACGAGCGCTCGACCTCAGCGGTAAAGTCGACGTGGCCGGGGGTATCAATAATATTGATGCGCTGGTTCTTCCAGGTGCAGGTGGTCGCGGCCGAGGTGATGGTAATGCCGCGCTCCTGCTCCTGCTCCATCCAGTCCATCGTCGCAGTGCCCTCATGCACCTCGCCGATACGGTGCGTGATGCCCGTATAGAAGAGGATGCGCTCGGTCGTCGTCGTCTTGCCGGCGTCAATGTGCGCCATGATCCCGATGTTCCGGCAGCGATTCAGAGGTATAGTGCGTGCCACGGTGTCCAATCTCTTGTCTGCGGACTTTGCAGCCCGCGGTCAATCCTTGTGTTGCTGAAACGCGAAGACTAAGACTCTTCGCTCAGGAGGCACTTCTTTACCACCGGTAGTGAGCGAACGCCTTGTTCGCCTCGGCCATACGGTGAACGTCTTCCTTCTTCTTCATTGCGGCGCCTCGTCCGTTCGCGGCGTCCAGCAGCTCGGCGGTCAGCTTCTCCACCATGCCCTTCTCCCCGCGCGCGCGGCCGAAGGTCACCAGCCAGCGAATTGCCAGAGAGGTCCGCCGTTCAGGGAGCACCTCAATCGGCACCTGGTAGTTGGCGCCACCCACACGCCGGCTCTTCACTTCGAGCAACGGCTTGCAGTTCTCGATCGCCTTCTTGAAGAGCTTGAGCGCCTCGTCGCCGCCCTTCTGCTCCAGATTCGTCATGGCGGTGTAGAAGATGCCCTGGGCGGTCGACTTCTTTCCGCCCCACATCATGGAGTTGACAAACTTCGTGACCAGGGTGGAGTTGTAGACCGGGTCGGGAGCAACCTCACGCTTCGCGATGTAACCTTTTCTCGGCATTGCCTTCTGCTCTCTCTTCTTCCCTCAGCGCGGTAGACTTCTCGCGCGGCTGAGCCTGGTAGATCTGGTTGACCGTTGTCCGTTCTGCGATGTCCGTTAATTAAAATGCTGCAAACGGAACCAAGGAGAAGGAAGAACGCGTTTATTTTGCTGCAGCGGCCTTGGGGCGCTTTGCCCCATACTTCGACCGGCTTTGTTTACGGTTTGCCACGCCAACCGAATCAAGCGACCCGCGCACCACGTGGTAGCGCACGCCCGGCAGATCCTTCACGCGGCCGCCGCGAATGAGCACGATCGAGTGCTCTTGCAAGTTGTGCCCGATCCCTGGGATGTAGGTCGTCACCTCAATTCCGTTAGTCAGCCGGACGCGCGCGACCTTGCGCAGCGCCGAGTTCGGCTTCTTGGGCGTCTGGGTGTAGACGCGAGTACAGACGCCGCGCCGCTGCGGCGAGCCCTGCAGGGCCGGGCTTGCGGTCTTGTATCGCGTGGGCGTGCGGCCCTGCTTGACGAGTTGATGGAACGTAGGCACTCAAACTCCTTCCAATGCAGCCACAGACATCTTACCTGCCGTGACTCGAAACGAGGTCAATCCAAAACTTCTCCAGACGGCATCAAGGGCATCAAAAGGGCATCAACCGCACCTTCGCGCAAAATACACACGAAAAGTTGGAGACGCTCGCGTGCCCCGCGCGTAATTGTCCCTGGCTTCCCGTCTGGAACACTCAAATCAGACGAACAACAGTCGACGGTGGCCGAGCGTCCCTTGCTTCCCCAATCACTGTCATTTCCGACCAGTAGACTGTCACAACTGGAAGTTGGAGTTGGCTCCGTATCGCTGTCCCGTCCCGCATAGCCCATCCTTGGCGGAGGGTGTCGCAGGTACGATTGCGAGGATGTTTCACCGCGGTGTGCGCCCGTTGCCTCTGGACCAGAACCGACAGTGAAATTGCTCTTCCCAGTATATTGCAAAGTAGCTGCGTCTGCTCACCTGGCCGCGTCTGCACCAGTTCCGCAGCAACGGATTCCGCCCCTGGGGCGGAACCCTTCGATAATATCAAGCAGGCAATCCGAGGTCAAGCGCGGGCTTCCATTTTTGCGGCGCAAACGAACCCACCTTCCGATGAATAATTCGCCCCACGGGCCTGCCGACCCCGGGCCCGGCCACCACCACGAAGCGAACCGGTGGCAAACTCGTCCAACAGCCAGCTTCAGACGAAAGCGCTCATTTGCGTCCCATCTTCACAGCTTCTACACTGAGGTCTAAGGAACTAGCGTCTGCGGTGTAACCGTTCAGCTCTGCTTCCGGTTGGACGGGGAGGTTTAATGCGTCGGTTTGTTACGTTGGTGGTTCTGTTCTTGTGTTCGATCCCATTCGGTGTCTCGATCTCAGGCTGCTCGCATAACGCCGCGCCTGCCTTCTGCAACGGAGGAGATTCTGGCATCACCACGGATCAGGCCACGACGATCACACTGACGCCCCTCGTCTATGGCGTATCGCTGAACTATGCCGAAATTGGGCAGGTCTCGACGCCGTCGACCACCAACTGCAAGGGCACAAGTGTCTCTGTCGCGTCGTACACCTACGGCACCACAGACATGACCATCGCGGACGTGCAACCCACTAACGGCCGCATCTGTGCGGGAACGTGGAACCGCAACTCTGGCGGCGGAATTCCCGACTACACCTATTGCATTGCAACCAATAAGACCGGCACCGCCTATATTTCGGCGAGCGCGAATGGGGTCACTAGCAATCCACTTCCCATATTCGTCCATCCGGTGGTGACGAGCATTGTCCTGGGAGGCCCCTCCTCTAATTGCACGACCGACCCGACGACCGCCTGCTGCCCACTGGCAACCGTGGGAGTAGTGACTGCGCCGCCGTATCCGACGGCCTCTTGCATCTCGCAGGGTCAGACCGCGCAGTTGGTGGCCAGGGTCTTCGCGGGAACGGGCGCGAACCAAACGAATATCAGCTGCCAGGCGGGGCATCTGCAGTTCACCGTGCAGGGCGCCACATCGCTCACTGCGGTCTCCCCGGTTGTCAGCATCGATCAGAACGGCGTAGCCACGGCAAATCAACCGGGGTCCGTGCTGATTACAGCAAATGTGGCGGACGCCGCCAGTTCGGCCGGGATCTTCTCCACGTGTCCCCCGGCGTCGATTCAGTTGAGCGCGGCCGGAACTTCGACCAATCCGGTTGAGGTTAACCTGAACAACACCCAACCACTGATCGCGACCGCGGTAGACACAAACGGAGTAAGCCTGACGGGGCTCTCCCTGGAATTCGTATCGACATCCCCAACCACGACTCCGGTGACCACGTCGGGCACGGTCACTCCACCACTGGCGGGCGCGGCCTCCATTACGGCGATATGCCAGCCTCCAACCTGCAACCCCTCGCAATACAACCAGATTGGACTGTTCGGCAATGGGAAGCCCATCACTTCCAATTCGGTGAATATTTCGGCCCCGGGAACTAATAGCACGGTGCTCTACATGGCGAGCACCCAGTCACAGGATGTAGTTCAGATTGACTTCACTACTTCGGTGGTGGGGGCCCCATTCCTACTTCCCTATGTGCCGAACTCAATGGTTATCAGCAACGACGGTTCCACGATCTACCTGGGAAGCACGAACGCCTTGATGGTTCTGAGTTCGATCAACTCGCTCAGCCTCACGCGCGCCGATTCTTCAACGCAGGGAACGGTGCTTGCCTTGTCGCCGGATAACAGCACCCTGGTCATCTCCGACCCGGTGCGACAGGTCACAACCCTCGAGAACTCGGCTGGAAGCGTGATCTCAACCTTCGGCGGGGTGGGGACGCACGCAGAGTTCGCCCCTGACAGCCAGACCGTCTACATCACCGCGGGGAACCAGATTCTCGTCTACTCCGCTTTCACCGGGTGGACCAGCATCAGTCCGGCGACGTCGGGAGGGACACCCGTGACCGATGTCGCGATCACGGTTCCCAGCGTTGGAGCGTACTTTGCAGGGCCAATCACCACAGCGCGCGGCTACTGCGCTTCGAGCACTCCAACAACGCTGAACGGAGTAACGACCGAGACGAATGTGTTCTACCCGCCAGCTGACAGTTCTCCGGCGCTGACCGACCGGATCGCTGCGACCAACGATGGCCTCCACATCCTCGGAGCTACCGTAACCCCAGTCCCAACCCTGAGTGATCTCCGCGTCAATATTCCCGTGGAAGGGTGTCCTCTGCCGCCTGGGGGAACTTCGGGGACTGTAACTGAACCCAGCCCCGGCTTGGCATTCTCAAACACGCTTTCCACCACCATTCTCAGTCCGGCCAAGGCGACCGCTATCGATGGCGTCATCCCCACTTCGGATTCGGGTGTAGCCTTCGTCACCTACACCGGCACGGGCGGGGTCTTGCCCGCCTATTCGGCGACTGCGAGCGGACCGGGGCTCATGACTTACATCAGGCTTTCGGGGTCGGCGACAGCCCCGCTCGCTGGTGTGCTGAGCGCAGACAATTCGATGTTCTTTGTCGGCACCGCAGGAGACAACCTGGTTCATCTGATCAACCGTGGCACCCTGACCGATTCATCGACCATTGCTCCCAACTTGATGAATCCGAGCGGGAGTCCGGTCCCAGTGAACCTCATGGTCCAGCGGCCGCGCAAGACGACCTAAGCAAGCAGTCGGCCTATTCTTGATATTGACTTTCCACCTGCGAAGCGGGCCGCGCTATCGAAGTGGGCGTGGTGGTAGTCTGACCAGGGTGTATGGATCATCCTCTTCGACCACGGGCTTTATCGAGTGCGCCAATCCGGAGGCTCCGTGCGGCTGTTCAGCTCTCCCTAGGTGCGCAGGTGTTGATCTGGAGCCTTGCGGGGAGCGCGACGACCGCCCAGACTCCAGCGGCGACCGGCTCGTTGGCCAAGACAACGCTGGTGGAACCGCCGATACCGCTGCTGCCCGCGACGCTTGGAAGGCTAAAGCGGGTGGACGAGAACCCAGGGAACGAGTCGGGTGAAGTGAGCCCAGCCGATCAGCCCGTTCTGGCTGAGGACGGGCTAAGGCGGTTTGCCGGGTCCAGTTATAGCAGCGACGGTAAGGACCTTCTGCCCCCTGTGACCATTGCGGTATACCAGTTCGCCGACGCAAGCGGCGCGACGGCAGCCTACGACTACTTCCGGCGGCCGGGGATGCGACCGCAGAAGTTGGGCGACAGCGCGGTTGCGAGCACAAACGAACTGTTGCTGCGCACCGGCGTAAATGTTGTGGACGAGAAGCTGAGGACGGGGCCCGGGGAGGGGATTGCTCTGGCCAAGGCGCTGATCGAGACGCTGCCCAAGGGCTTCGGACCTGCCGCGCTGCCTCCTCCGCTGCCTATGTTCCTGCCGGCAAAGGGGCTGGAAGCTGAATCCGTGAAGTATGCCTTCGGTCCGGCGAGCTACCAGGCAACGGGCGGCGTTTTGGAGGCGCAAACGGTTGGATTCGAGAAGAGCGCAGAGACGGTAACGGCGAAGTATCAGGATGGAGGCACGCTCACGCTGCTCGAGTATCCGACGCCTGAGATTGCAGGCGAGCGAGGCCGGGTGATCGAGGCTGAGTTGAAGCAGCGAGGCAACGCCGCCGGCACGGTGAAGGTGCGGCGAGAGGGCCCCCTCCTGATGGTGACGACCGGTGCGTGGAAGCCGGCAGAGGCCGCCAGCCTGATCGACGGGATCCACCTTCGCGACCAGCTCACCTGGAACCGGGATATGCCCCCCGAGTTTCACACGGAGCTTCAGAGGACCTACAGCTTGCTGACCAGCATTGCGATCCTGTGCGGGGTGGGTGGACTAGCTGCGGTCGTGCTCGGATTGTTCCTGGGAGGCGGTAGAGCTCTGGTCCGTGTGATGCAGGGTAAGCCAGCAGCCAGCGAACCGGAGTTCCTGCGCATCGATCTGCGCGGACAATCCAAGAAGAGATTCGGGCTACCCGATTCCTGAGTCGCGGATTGGGTTGGTGAGGCCGGGCGGCTGGGCGGGTGATCCCAGCCGCATTGGGACGTTTGCCCCGAGAACTTGAGGCGGAGCCGATGGGCCATTATTATGCACTCGATGAGGTGCAGTCGCCCGTCTAAACATCTCATTTTGCTCTCTTTCACTCCTTGGCGATTCCGTTCGGAAGCGAATATTAGACGCAACTATAGCGATGCTGCCAACGGTCTAAGTATCTATACTTCAGCGAGTTGCAATATCTCCGTTTTTACCTTGACACCAGTTTTGGCCAAACATAGTATGCAGCCAGAAAGTTCTGATGGCTTTGCCTCCGTTGGAACTATTCTCCCTAAGGAGAAGGCCGCCCTGTTGCCGGGCGGCCTTTTCGCGTTCTGTTAGTGTCGATCCGGCAAGGATGGGCACCAGCGGCGGAGGGTTCGGCGGATCGTCTAAGTTGTTCGGGAAAGGGGCCCTTGAGAATATTGGCAGGCCCTGTTCTGTCGATATAGAGGGAAGAGCCGGGTTCGCTCGATTCGATCTCGTCCAAGGGGTTCTCCGATGGAAAAGGTGATTGCGGCACTTGTATTTGCAGCGATGGCAATGGCGCCAAGCGTAAGAATATTGACGGCAAAATTGGATGACGCTGGAAGGCGATAGCGATTCTGTGCCCGTGGCTTTCCGTTGCTGCCACAAGGTAGTAGAGACCATCCGGGGGTGAGGGTCCTCAAGCTAGGGTCAGATCGGCTGCTCCGGCCGCTTGTGCTAAGTTGGCATGGCGGTACGGAGAGGTGAGCGGATGGGGATGAAGTGGACTGGCATTGTGGTGCTCCTTGCGGCGATATGGGTGCCGAGCGGCGGGGCGCAATCGGCTACGACAGCGGCGAGTGCAGGTCCCGCCGCGCCGGCTGAGCCGCGCGCTCCAGCGCAACTCCCCGGACGAGGCCTGGCACAGCACGACTTCGTCTACTCCGGTGAGTCGCATGACCGCAAGATCTTCATCGTGCGCGGCGGCAAGATCGTGTGGAGCTACGACGACCCCGCGGGCAAGGGCGAGATCAGCGATATGGTGATGTTGTCGAATGGAAATGTCCTGTTCGCCCACCAGTTCGGCGTGACTGAGATTACCCCCGACAAGAAGGTGGTTTGGAACTACGTGCCGCCCGCGGGCCACGAGGTGCATACGGCGGTGCCCATCGGCACGCAGCACGTGCTGTATATCGAGAATGGCGATCCAACCGCGGTGCTGCGCGTGGTGAACATCGTTACGGGCGCGACCGAGAAGGAGTTCCCGCTTGAGGTGAACCATCCGATTGGTGTGCATCCGCAGTTTCGTCATGCGCGGATCACGGCGAACGGGACGGTGATGGTTGCGCATCACGACCTGAATATGACTAACGAGTACGACTCCAACGGCAAGGTGCTGTGGTCGTTTCCGGGGTCGAACCCGTGGAGCGCAAACCCGCTGGCCAATGGCAACGTGCTGATCACGGACCATCTGGGCGTGCGCGAGGTGACGCGGCACGGCGACACGGTGTGGAGCTGGAAGCCAGCGGACACGCCGGAGTACAAGTTCGCCGGCCTGCAGGAGGCGTGGCGTCTGCCCAACGGCGACACGGTGATCAACAACTGGGTGAATGAGTGGACCAAGAACGCGGACAACGCGCCGGGGTCTGCGCAGGCGATTGAGGTGACTCCGGACAAGAAGGTCGTCTGGGCGCTGCGCGAGTGGGGCACGGACGCTGCGAGTGCGGCGAACCTGGGGCCGGCGACGTCGATCCAGTTTCTCGATCCGGGTTCGGTGACGGCGCCGGAGGATGTGCACTTCGGCGATATTCACTAGCCGCCGGATGGGCTGGCGTGGGCGGTGCACTAGGCTGTGTCGAAGCGATTCGGCACTGCGCGCGGAAGTTGCATTCGCAGAGTCTTCCAGGGGCAGGCAAAAATGCACTAGAATGGCTGTGGCAGGCCGATGTAGCTCAGTTGGTAGAGCAACTGATTCGTAATCAGTAGGTCAGCGGTTCAACTCCGCTCATCGGCTCCATTCCCTTTACAAGTGGCGGTGCGAGCGGGTGGTTGCCAGCCTTGTCCTCTGTTCGCGGACTTCCGAGGAAGACTGTGGCAGAGGTGGCGCGACCTCCCACGTCTCGGGACGTGGGTCACCCAGTGTTGCTGTGAGGAGGGTGCCGTGGCGCCAGCGGGTGAGGGGGCCGGGTTTGCGGGTGGGGCGGCGGAAGCAGGTGCGGATGGGTTGCGCGGGCGGGGCGGGGCGAAGTGGCGGGGCCACCGGTACTGCGGGGCGAATCGGCGGGTGGGGTGGTGGTAGAAGCAGAGGGTGTGGTGGTGGAGGTGGGGGCTGCGGCAGCGGTGTCCGTCGGGGAAGATGTGGCGGCAGGAATTGGCGAGTTCGATCTTCATGGCTGCTTTCCTCCGAGGGGGGGGGATACTTAAAGTCTCAAGATTGGGAAACGAAACGGGTTAGATTGCGGGAAAAGTACCCCCCGAAGTAGGCTCAGGTTCGCCCGGATTTGAGTGCGCGGGAGTGTGTCCCCGGGGACTGAAATAGGCGGTCGCGGCGCGACACGCAAGAGGCCTGGGGCTAAAGCCCGCTCATTCGAAGGAGGCACATCCGTAGGGCGGAAGCCCTACGCTCCCACCGAAAAAGCACAGTGCCACGGCCCTCTCGGCGCGCTCCAAAGCCCGCTCATGTGAAGGAGGCACATTCGTAGGGCTGAAGCCCTACGCTCCCACCGAAGGGCGGCTAGGCGGGTGGGGCGGGACTCGCACATCTCAGGGGCGAGACCGTTCGGCGGGCCCAGGGCAGGATGTGGGGGACCGGGCTCATTCGAGGAAGACTTGTTCGCCGATTTCGATCGCTTTCATCGAGCCTCCAGAGGGGGGATACTTAAAGTCTCAAAGTTGGGAAAGGAAATGGGTTAGATTGCGGGAAAAGTATCCCCAGAAGTGTGCCCAGGTACTCCCCGAGTCTCCTTCGCCGATTGCCGGTCGACGCCAAAGACGAATGCCCGGCGGGGTGCGCCGGGCATTTCTTTGTTTTCTATCCTGATTAAATTGTACGCCGTGGGGCATAACTGGTATGCCAACTATTTTTAAGAAAGATAGTGTTTGGTTTGTGGGGGTTGGGGGATTTTGGGAGGGTTTGGGGGGTTGACAGGGCAGTTGTGAGTTGTGAGTGGTGAGTTGTGAGTTGGCGGTTTGGCGGTTTGGCGAAGCGGTCGGGATTTTGGGGAGGCATGAAGGGCAACTACGGAGATTCTGCGCGTCGCGCAGAATGACGGTGGAAGGGAGGGAGTGGCGGGGGTGGGAGACTTTCCCACGTCAGGCGAAGCCTGACATGGGGCGTTCAGGCACCTGGGCGGCTTACGTCCCCACTCATGGCGATAAGACTGCCAGGAATGGGGCACCCGGCGGGCGGGGGCGGGAAAGACAGAAGGCAGGTCCTTCCCCTTCGGCAAGCTCAGAGCAGGCTACGGGGCACCCGGCTTCCGCGGGGCGGGTAGACTGGGGGGAGCGATGATTTTGCCGTTTGTCCGCGAAGTGTTGGCGGACCTTGAGAGTTGTGTGCCGTTTGAGCGTGTCCGCCGCCATTTGAGCGCCGGCAGGGGGCGAAGACGCGTCTCGGGGCTGACGTTTACGGCGCGGGGGTTGTATCTGCCGCTGATGGCGCGGGCGGCGGGGGCGCCGTGCCTGGTGGTGGTGGCGGACAATAAGGCGGCGGAGGCGCTGCACGCGGCGGTGGTTTCGGGGTGCGAGCTGACGGGCGCGGTTGCGGCGGATGGGGTGCTGCGGCTGCCGGCGCACGATGTGCTGCCGTTTGAGAACCTGTCGCCGCATCCGGAGATCCAGGAGTCGCGGGCGGCGACGCTGTGGAAGATTGCGACAGGGCAGGCGCGGCTGGTGATTGCGCCGGTGGAGGCGGCAGCCATGCGGCTGTTTGGGCGGGAGCACTATGCGGGGCTGGCGCTGCAGCTGCGGCGGGGCGAGGAGTATCTGCCGGAGATGCTGGTGGAGCATTTGCTGCAGGTGGGGTATACGCGGGTGGATGTGGTGGAGATGCCGGGGCAGGTGACGCTGCGGGGGGGGATTCTGGATGTGTACTCGCCGGAGATGGCGGGGCCGGTGCGGGTGGAGTTTTTCGGCGATGAGGTCGAGTCGATCCGGCGGTTCGATGCGGAGACACAGCGGTCGGCGGCGGGGCTGGATGAGGCGCTGCTGCTGCCGCTGACGGAGATTCCAGTGACGGAGAGGATATTGGGGGCTATCAATGCAAGGTTGACGCGGAGTGGGTTGGCGGGGGCGGAGTTGGAGGGCGGCGAGGAAACCCAGGTCTCAGAAGCGAGACCTGGGGCACCCAGTTTCGTGGAGGCGACGGTGTTTCCGGGGTGGGAGTTTTTTGCGCCGGTGGCGGGGGCGCGGTCGGGATTGCTGGAGCTGATGGGGGCAGAGACGCGGGTGTTTGTGGAAGAGCCGGCGATGGTGAAGAACCAGGGCGAGCGCTGGTGGAACAAGGTGGAGCAACGGCATGAGCGGTCGGGGATTGGGTCGCTGGTGCGGGCGGAGGACATCTATATATCTCCGTGGGAGCTGGAGGAGCGGCTGCGGGGGTTTTCGGGCGTGGAGCTGGACCAACTGGGCGCGGTGGATGTGTTGGATGCGGACCGGAGCGATTTGTCCGAGGTGGACTTTGCGACGCGCCCGACGCAGCGGTTCCATGGGTCGATACCGGCGATGGTGGATGCGGTGCAGGCGCTGGTGAGGCAGGAGGCGCGGGTGCTGATTGCGGCGGCGAACCAGGGCGAGGTGGAGCGGCTGGCGGGGTTGCTGCAGGAGTATGGGGTGGCGTACCGGCTGGGGTCGCGGGTGCAGGCGGCGGGGTCGGCGACGGTGTATTCGGAGTCGAGCTATCTGGCGGGGGACCTGCGGACGCCCATCATTGTGCGGGCGGCGATTGCGAATGGGGTGCAGGTGCTGGACCTGCGCGATGCGGATGGACGGGCGACGGCGCGGCAGATTGTGCTGTTCGGCGCGCAGGACCTGAGCGACGAGGCGGACGTGCAGGCACGGCCGGTGACGCGATCGAGGTCGAAGGCTGCGGCGTTCGTTTCGGACTTCCGCGATTTGACGGTGGGCGACTATGTGGTGCATGTGGAGCACGGGATTGCGCGGTATTGCGGGCTGCGGGTGATTGAGGAGAATGACCAGCCGCCGCTGGAGCTGATGATTTTGGAGTTTGCGGATGAGGTGAAGCTGTATGTGCCGCTGACGCGGCTGGACCTGATCCAGAAGTATCGCTCGACCGATACGGGGCCGGCGCCGCAGCTGAACAAGCTGGGCACGCAGGCGTGGCAGAAGACCAAGGCGCGAGTGAAGAAGGCGATGGCGGACATGTCCGCCGAGCTGCTGAAGCTGTATGCGCAGAGGAAGGCCGCGGTGGGCACGGCTTTCTCGCCGGACACGAATATGCAGCGCGAGTTTGAGGACGCGTTCGACTTCAACGAGACGGACGACCAGTTGACGGCGATTGCGGACATCAAGAGCGATATGGAGTCGCCGCAGCCGATGGACCGGCTGCTGTGCGGCGATGTGGGCTACGGCAAGACGGAGGTCGCGATGCGCGCGGCGTTCAAGGCGGTGCAGGACGGCAAGCAGGTGGCGGTGCTGACGCCGACGACGGTGCTGGCGTTCCAGCACTACGAGACGTTCAAGCGGCGGTTTGCGAATTTCCCGGTGAACGTGGAGATGATCTCGCGGTTTCGCACGGCGAAGGAGCAGAAGGAGATTCTGGAGAAGGCGGCGGCGGGGAAGATCGACATTCTGATCGGGACGCATCGCGTGCTCTCGAAGGACTTGAAGTTTCAGGACCTGGGGCTGCTGGTGGTGGATGAGGAGCAGCGCTTTGGGGTGCGGCACAAGGAGCGGCTGAAGCAGATGCGGGCGGCGATCGATGTGCTGGCGATGTCGGCGACGCCGATCCCGCGGACGCTGCACATGTCGCTGATCGGGCTGCGGGACATGAGCATTATTGAGACGCCGCCGAAGGACCGGATGGCGATCCAGACGATTGTGGCGAAGTTCGATGAGAAGCTGGTGCGGACGGCGATTGAGATGGAGCTGGAGCGCGGCGGGCAGACGTTTTTCGTGCACAACCGGGTGGAGACGATCTATGAGCTGGCGACGAAGATACGGGAGCTGGCGCCGCAGGCGCGGGTTGTGATTGGGCACGGGCAGTTGCCGGAGACGGAGCTGGAGCGGGTGATGCTGGCGTTCATGAACCGCGAGTACGACGTGCTGGTGGCGACGAGCATTATTGAGAATGGGCTGGATATTCCGCTGGCGAACACAATCATTGTGAATCGCGCGGACCGGCATGGGTTGAGCGAGCTGTATCAACTGCGCGGGAGGGTGGGGCGCAGCAACCGGAGGGCGTATGCGTATCTGCTGATTCCGCCGGAGACGGAGTTGACGGAGATCGCGCGGCGACGGCTGGCGGCACTGAAGGAGTTCTCGGACCTGGGCGCGGGGTTTAAGATCGCGGCGCTGGACCTGGAGCTGCGCGGGGCGGGGAACATGCTGGGCGGGGAGCAGTCGGGGCACATTGAGGCGATCGGGTTTGAGATGTATACGACGATGCTTGAGGAGGCGGTGCGGAGAATCAAGGGCGAAGAGGAGCGGCCTGCGCACGCGGGGACCGCGATCAATCTGGGGATTTCAGTACGTATCGATTCCAGTTACATTCCGGAGGAGAACCAGCGGCTGCGCATGTATAAGCGGATTGCGGGGGCGGAGGACGCGGCGGCGTTGGCCGATGTGCGGGCGGAGTTGCAGGACAGGTATGGTGAGCCGCCGGAGTCGGTGATGAATCTGCTGGCGGCGGGGGAGTTGCGGCTGCTGTGCGAACGGCTGGGGATTGCGCAGTTGGATCGGAAGCGGACGCAGGTGGATGTGTTTGCGCCGAGTGGAGGGCCAACGCAGACGATGCTTTCGCGGCGCGCGCCGGTGGCGAAGCCGGCGAAGACATTTGTGGAGATGCTGCATATACGGTTCGCGGCGGCGGCGGCGGACAGTTCGCAGCAGGATGGTCCGCAGGTAGGCGGCGCGCGTGCGCACGTCGATCCGGCGGCGATGATGAAGCTGGTGGCGCGCAATGCGAAGCGCGGGGCGCAGTTTACGCCGCAGGGGGTGTTGCGCTGGCCGCTGACGTCGGCGAAGGCGGAGGATGTGATTCGGGAGACGCGGGAGTTGCTGGAGGGGCTTACGGCTTCGGCCGCTTGACGGTCAATCGCGGCCGAGGGCCGGAGTCAGCCAGGTGGGTAAGGACCGGGCCTTTTCGAGGACTGCGCCGTTGCCGGCCGCGAACACAAAGCGGTAGGGATCGCGCAGATCATCGTTGTCGTAGACCAATACGAGGGGCAGGCGGAGGATCGCGAGGCGCAGGTTCTCCATGGTTCGCGGAAAGCGCGAGGCAAGTTTGTCCTGGGGGACGCTGTGGCCGCCTTCGAGAACGCGCATCCCTACGCGGTCGATTGAGGCATCGGGCGAAGAGATGCCGATGAAGAAGAGGACGACGTTGTATCCGGCGCGTGTTGCCTCTTCGAGGAAGCCGACCTTCTCGGCGACAGGATCGGAGAATACGGTCTCGAAGACGAAGCTCTCGCGCCGCACGAACTTCTCTCTCCGCATGGTTTCGGCAACCTCGGCCGCCTCGTAGGCACCGATGCCGGCTTCGAGCGCGATGGCATCCGCGTTTACAAATGGAAGGCCGGTATAGCTGATCTGCGAGTTGTAGAAGGTTGTCTTCCCTGCCCCGTTTGGCCCGGCGATGGCGATGAGGATGGGCCGGGCGTCGAGTTGAAGCTTCACGCTTTGGCTCTGGCGGCGCGAGCGGAGCGGCGGTTGGACGAGCGCAACGCGATAAACTCACCTTGCTGAAATCGCCCCACCATTCGCGTACCATCCGCATCTTCGCGGATGAAAGTACGGGCGAGTTTGGGGTGGGGAGAGAAGCGCGGGAACGGACGGCTTTCGAGATACTCCTTGAGCCGCGCGCGGCCCGACGGACGATTGATGGTTGCGACGATCTCCGACAGCGGGAGCGCCGCCTTCCTCTGAAGGCGTCCCATCTCACTGCTGTTCGCCACCTTTTCAAGCGTGCTGCCGATGCGGGCCCAGAACTCGACCTGGCCGGCGATGGAGCGCTGCATGGCGGCGGCGGCGATGCGGGCTTCGAGGATGAGTTCGTCGGAGAGCTTGACGGGTTGGCCCATGGGGGGATGGTAGCATAATGCTACCTCAAAGGCCGACCGCGGATTTTCACGGATGATCGCGGATTAAGAGGCGGGGCAGTGCGGACGGGCGGAGGCGGCTTGTGGGACCGCGGTTAGAGGGTGTGGAGGTAGGCGATGACGTGGTCGACGTCCTCGGGGGTGAGGAGGTCTTTGAAGGGGGGCATCTTGCCCTTGCCGTCGCGGAGCTGGATGCGGATCTGGGCGGCGGGAACGGCCTTGGGGCCCTTCATGACGTGGAAGAGGGTGGGGCCGATGCGCACCTCGCCGGGGTTGACGGAGTGGCACTGGAAGCATTTCTGCAGGAAGACCTGCTCGCCGGCGTGGGCGTTGGCGGGGGTGTAGGCGGCGGAGGACTGGGCCGCGGACGGGTTGGGCGAAAAAAGAGCGCCAAGCAATAGGATAAATGCGCCAAGCAATACGATAGACGCGCCAAACGAGGCGGTCCCGACGAGAAGCATCGGGGAGATGGTGGCCATTGATTTGTTCATAGGTTTCCAGCTAATTCTTAATGAAATCGGGCCGGTTTGCAACTGACGATCCGGCATCCTATCGGTTGAGGTGACAGCGAATGAAGGCTGTGGTGCTGCATGAGTATGGCGGGCCGGAGAAGTTGAGGTTTGAGGAGATGCCGGACCCGGTTGCGGGCGAGGGCGAGGTGGTGGTGCGGCTGACGGCGACGAGCGTGAACCCGATCGACTTCAAGCTGCGCAGCGGGGCATACCAGAAGTACATCCCGCTGCAGTTTCCGGCGGTGCTGGGGCGCGACATCTCCGGGATCGTGCGCAGCGTGGGGCCGCGGGTGACGGGATTTGTGCCGGGCGACCGGGTGATGGCGCTGGGCGACAAGGCCTATGCGGAGTTGGTGGCGGTGAAGGCGGGGGACCTGGCGCGGGTGCCGGAGGGGCTTGACCTGGTGGAGGCGGCGGCGCTGCCGCTGGTGACGCTTACGGGCGAGCAACTGATCTCGCGGGGAGTGAAGGTGCAGCGGGGACAGACGGTGCTGGTGACGGGGGCGGTGGGCGGGGTGGGGCGCACGGCGGTCTTTGTTGCGAAGAAAGCCGGGGCGGTGGTGATGGCAGGCGTGCGCAAGAGCCAGCTGGAACAGGCCAAGGAGCTGGGGGCGGATGAGGTGCTGGCGCTGGACGATCCGGAGGCGATGGCCAAGCTGGGGCTGATTGATGCGGTCGCGGACACGGTGGGCGGCGCGACTGCGGAAGGTCTGCTGGCCAAGGTGAAGCCGGGAGGGGTGTTTGCGTCGGTGCTGGGGGCACCGGCGAATGCGAAGATGCATCCGACGGTGCGGATTGAGGCGGTGCGGGTGACGCCGGACGCGGCTGCGCTAAGGGTGCTTGCCGAAGAGGCTGTGGCGGGCGGCTTGAGGATCCCGATCGACCGGATGGTGCCGCTGGAAGAGGCGGCGGAGGCGCAGGCGGCGGCGGAGAAGGGTGGGATTGGGAAGGTGCTGCTCCTGGGGTGAGGGGAAGCGGCGCGGCGCGGCGCGCAGAATGACGGTTGGAGCGGCCCGGCGGTTTCCATCCCACCCATCGCTTCGCGATGGATGTGGCACCCGACGGTGTGGGGCGCGACTCCCACGTCCAAGGTGGGGCACCCGATCTCATAGAGAAATCAGCGGTGGCGGAAGGCCTGGCGGATGCGGCCGGAGTCGTCGGCGCGGCGCGGACTTTGGGTGAGGGGTTGCTCAGAGACGTCGGCGCCCTCGGGGTAGAGGACGACGAAGCGGCCGGGGCCTTCGCCGCTGGAGGCGGTGGGCAGGCCAGAGTCGCTGAGCAGCATGTGCAGGGTTCTGCGGTCGCGTGAGTTCATGGCGGGGAACGGGTGCGGCCTTCCGGTGGCGCGGACGCGTTCGATAGCGGCGGATGCGGACTCGCGCATGAACCGTTCGCGGTTGGCCTTGAAGTGATCGGCGTCGAAGGAGATGCGCTCCTGCTCCTCGGGTTCGAGGCGCAGGATTTTGAGGGCGAGGTGCTCGAGGGCGTTCAACACCTCGCCGTTGTGGGCTGTCAGGACGTGCGTGTCGGGCCCGCTGAACTCGACGTAGAGGGTGCGCGGGGTGTCGTGGCCCGCGGCTGCCACGGGTGAGAGCTCGCCCTGCCCCGGATCGTCGCATCGGCCCGATTCTCCGGGTGCGGCGCCTCGGACCTTGACTCGAAAGCGGAGCCGCAGACCGCCGCTGGAGGTAAAGGTCTGCAAGAATCCACCAATTGTCTGTGCTGCGTGGGCCAGGTCATCCAACGGCATGATTCATCCTATGAAATGAGGATAGTTCAATTGTTGATTCCGTCAACGGCGATTGTAGCGAACCTGAGGCCACATGAGACGCCAAGAGACGCCTTGATGGGTTATTTGCGTCCCTGAATGGTGGTGGCCTTGCGGCGGGCGCGCTTGGCGGCGATCTCGCGCATCTCGCGGCCGAGGGAGGTGCGGTTCATAACGGACTGCTGGGCGATGCTGATGAGGTTGCCCACGGCCCAGTAGAGGGCGAGCCCCGAGCCGT
The DNA here is from genome assembly GCA_050014235.1 of Acidobacteriaceae bacterium. GTDB lineage: Bacteria > Acidobacteriota > Terriglobia > Terriglobales > Acidobacteriaceae > Edaphobacter. The sequence continues at coordinate 37,201 of JBEKDS010000022.1, read as the reverse complement.
AGGTCCAGGTCATGTAGACGGAGAAGGCGGGCATCATGAAGGCCATCATCTTCTGCTGCTGGGGGTCGATGCCGGGCGAGGGGGTGTAGTACTGCACGAGAAACATGGAGAGGCCCATCAGGATGGGGAGAATGTGGAGGGGATCGGGGGCCTGCAGGTTGGGCAGCCAGAACCAGTGGGCCTGGCGCAGCTCGACGACGCGGGGCAGCATGGTGAAGAAGGCGACGAGTAGAGGGAAGGTGATGAGGCTGGGGATGCAGCCGCCAAACATGTTGACGCCGTTGTCCTTCTGCAGCTGCATGATCTCGGCGTTCATCTCGTTGCGCTTGGGGTCAGTGACTTTGTACTTCTTGTAGCGCTCTTTGATGGCGTCCATCTGGGGCTGGATGCGCTGCATCTTGAGGGCGGACTGCATGGTTTTGACCTTGAAGGGCAGAGTGAGGATGTTGATGAAGACGGTGAGGATGACGATCGACCATCCCCACGATCCGCTCCAGCCGGAGACCATGTGGTCGTGGATGAAGTGGAGGGCGAGGAAGAGGGGTTTGCCGATCACTCCCCAGAAGCCGAACTCGAGGACGGGCTCGAGCGACACCTTGCTGTCGGCGGCGTGGACCCCCTTGAGGACTTCGATCAGCTTGGGGCCGACGAAGATGCGGGTGTCGGTGGGGCCGCTGGTGTCGCCGACGGCGGCGCCGAGGATGGGCATATCGAGCTGTTTGGTGGAACCGGCGCTGAAGCCGACACGCTTGAGTGTTTTGGAGACGTCGAGCTGGTTGTGCAGGGTGACGACGTCGGTGGTGGCGGGCGAATCGGGGAGGAAGACGGCGGCGAAGAAGGGGTCGCTGACGCCGGCGAAGTCGAAGGGGCCGGTGAGGGTCTCGCCGTTGTTGACCTTCTTGGGGTCGATGTGGTTGAAGGTGCCGCTGCGGTTGGTGAGGAACTGGGCGTTGGTGTAGGCGGTGCCGTTGGAGGTCTCGTCCTGATCGCCGAAGCCGCCGGGCCAACTGATGAGGGCAGCGACGGGCGAGCCAGCGCGAGTGACAGCGACCTCGGCGTGCATGACGTAGGTCTCATCGAAGGAGAAGGTCTTGGTGGCGAGGAGGTCGCCGTCAGAGAATTTGAAGGTGAGCTTGGCGGGGGCGGTGAGGAGGCCGGTGGCCGAAGGCGCGAACATCGCCTGATTGAGGCGGGCGGCGATGGATGGGTCAGAGGTGTAGAGGGAGAGCGGATCGCCGAAGGCGGCGGCGGCCTCCGGACTGACGAGATCGAGCGGCTTGCCGTCGGAGTTTCTGAGTTGCTTGAGAACCCAACTTGTGACCTGGGCGCCGCGGTTGGAGAAGGTGATGCGGTAGAGCTCGTTCTCAATGACGGAGTTGGCCTGGGCGACGGCCTGGACCACGGGAACGGCGGGGGCGTTTGGCCGGGCGGCGGCAGGCTGGGCATTCGATGCGGCGGGGAAGGGCCCGGGCGGGACGGGCGAGGATGCCGGGGGCGCAGCAGCGGGTGAGGAGACTGCGGGCGCGGGCGGGGGAGTCGTCTTTGCGTGGTAGTACTGGACGCCGAAGAGCACGGCCATGACCAGGACCATCATGGCGACCAGCGAGCGGTTGTCCTGACTGCCTTGCTGATTGGGGTTGCTGAACTCTGCCAAGGGGGATTCCTGTCTGTATCTACATCTGTGGATGCTGCGGCATCAGTGGAGGCTGGGGCGGAACGACTCTTCGCCTGTTCTCTATGGTAAATGGTTCCCGGGGGTCTGCCCTGGGGCTGGGTTGAGGTCTGGTGCGCTTTCGGACTCCGACGGCGAAGCGAGGTGCGGCACGGGATCGAGTCCACCTCTGCCCCAGGGATGGCAGCGCGCCAGGCGGCGCAGGGCGAGCCACGAGCCGCGGATGAGGCCAAAGCGAACCAGAGCGGTGTAGGCGTACTCCGAGCAGGTGGGCAGATACAGGCAGCGGCTGGGCGAGAGCGCATGAACCAGCGGAGAGAGCAGCGCCTTGTAGCCGCGAAAGGCGAGGGCGATGGCGCGCCCCTGGTAGCCGACGGCCGGCTGGGCTGGACTGTGCGGGTTCAGGGCGCGGCTCATGGTGTGGCGATCATTGGGGTAACGGCTATGGGGCAATTGCGGGAGCGCCGTGCGAGCGGCGATCCGCTGCCTGCTGGATGGAGCGAAAGACCGCGGCGACCTCGCGCTCGAGAGTGGCGAAGTCGATCTCGATCGCACTGCGCTTTGGATGGAGCACGACATCGACGGGAGCAGAGAGAAGAGGGAGTTGCTTGCGAACGGCTGCGCGGAGGCGGCGCTTGATGCGATTGCGGTCGACGGCGTTGCCGATTACCTTGCCTACGGTAATGCCGACTCGCGCACCGTGAGGGTTGGGATTGGGGTCGCGCTCGGGAGGTGCGGCGGGCTTGAGCGGCGGCGGACGAAGTCTGAAGAAGTAACTGGTCTGTCCGGCGGAGTGTTTGCGACTTGCCTTGTACACCTGTTGATAGTCGGCGTGCTTGCGCAGGCGGTGGATTGGGGCGATCAAATTGCCCTCCATCAGGGCATACGCGCAGGGCATACGCGAGGACACGCGCGGGCAGCCCCGCAGGGATTAATCGCGGAAGCCAGCGCTGACGGCGATCTTGTGGCGGCCCTTGGCACGGCGGCGACTCAACACGGCCGCGCCCGCCTTGGTCTTCATGCGAGTGAGAAACCCGTGGGTCTTGGCGCGGTGGCGGCGGTTGGGTTGGAAGGTGCGCTTAGGCATTTGCTTCGACTCCTGTTCAAACTTTTCTGCGGCTGCTACAGTCGTTCAGTATACCCGACAGGCGTGAACGGCTGCAATGAAAAGCGGTGGGGGCGTGCTGGTTGAGCGGCCTCTTCGGCGGGCAAAAGGGTGAGCAAGTGTCAAGGAAAATCTTCCTTCACAAGGAATGGTGCAACTCGATTTTTTCTGGTTGGATAGCTTGAAACGGGTGCGGTTTTCCGTGCTACTATCAAACCCGCTTACCAAAGACGAATTCCAAACCTCTGGGTCGTGCTTCGGTGCACGTGGTCGTTCTCTTCGCAATGGCGCCTTGAGAGCCAACGCGGAGATCTCCAGCAAACAGCGTTTGTCTCCACTCGCCGGCCGCGGCGGTGCAGACTTTGTGTCGCCGTTCGATTCGCATCTGCCGTTCTAATTTTCGGGTCAGGCTTCACCTACGCACCAATCAAAACTTGGAGTGAATCCAAGAAGGAATGCAGAGCATGTCATTCGTTCCGACGGCGACCGCAGTTTTGAATTACTGGGTCCGCATTCTGGCTGCGCTTGAGAAGAAGATCAACCGTCAGTCGTATGAGACCTGGCTGAAGCCCACGCGATTTTCCCACATCCAGGGCAAGACGCTGTATGTCCGGATCCCGTCGGCGGAGTTCCAGCATCTGGGGGAGAAGTATGCCGATCTGATCCAGGAGGCGATCGACAACCTGGAGCTTGAGATCGACACGGTGGTGTTTGCGACGCCGGCGCAGGACCCGAGTGCGCCGCGGGTGCGGGAGGACGGCGGCTTCGGGCCGGCGTCGACCCACAACTCGAACGCGCCTCACTCGCGGCGGAGCAACGGCGGCGGCGCTGCGCCGGAGCAGTCGCGCTTCGACTGGTCGGCGGCGTCGCAACTGAATCCGCGCTACCAGTTCGATGCGTTCGTGATCGGCAGCGGCAACCAGTTTGCGACGGCGGCGTCGCAGGCGGTTGCGGAGCGGCCATCGAAGGCCTACAACCCGCTGTTCCTGTATGGCGGGGTGGGCATGGGCAAGACGCATCTGATGCATGCGATTGGGCACGACGTGAAGCGGCGTCAGCCGCACGCGTCGATCTGCTATGTGAGCGGCGAGAAGTTTACCAACGAGATGATCAACTCGGTGCGCTACGACAAGATGACGACGTTTCGCGACAAGTTCCGCAATGTGGACGTGCTGCTGATCGACGACATCCAGTTTCTGGCGGGCAAGGAGCGGACGCAGGAGGAGTTCTTCCATACGTTCAATACGCTGCACGAGAGCATGAAGCAGATTGTGATTGCGAGCGACCGGCCGCCTAAAGAGCTGCCGGACTTTGAAGACAGGCTGCGCTCGCGGTTCGAGTGGGGATTGATTGCGGACATCCAGCCGCCGGACCTGGAAACGAAGGTTGCGATCCTGCAGAAGAAGGCGGAGAGCGAGCAGACGCAGCTGCCGACCGATGTGGCGCTGTTTATCGCGAGCAATGTGCGGACGAACGTGCGCGAGCTGGAGGGCGCGCTGGTGCGGCTGATCGCGTGGTGCTCGATGCATGGGGTGGAGATCACGCTGGCGGTGGCGCAGCAGTGCCTGAAGCAGTTCATCGACACGCAGGTGCGCAAGATCACGATTGAGGCGATCCAGCGCGCGGTGGCGGAGCAGTTCGGGATGCGCGTGGCGGAGCTGAAGCAGAAGAACAATGCGCGGCAGATTGTGGTGCCACGGCAGATCGCGATGTACCTGGCCAAGCAACTAACGGAGGCTTCGCTGCCGGAGATCGGGCGCCAGTTTGGGGGCAAGCACCACACCACGGTGATGCACTCCATTGGGAAGATCGACGAGCACCGGCGGTCGGACAAGGACATGAACCGGACGATCAACAAGCTGATGGAGACACTGAGCTAGTATCCCCTCTGCAAAGTTCTTTTCGTATTTCCAGCGCTGAGTTGCATCGCCCGCCGAAGCAGACAGCGGGTCGTTCGCTACGCTCAGGATGACAATATCTGTGCTGCAAAATCTGTGCAGCGAGCTTTATTCCCATCTATGCGGCGAACTTTACTTCGCCTGCGAAGTCCAGGGGCAGGACACTCGGATCTGGTGGGATTTTTCGTGCGCGGATGCACCCGATTCGCGCGATACTAGCTGCATGGCGTCGACTACGCTCATCCCGGTCAGCGAGTACCTGCGCACGACGTATCATCCCGACTGCGATTATGTTGATGGCGAACTCCAGGAGAGAAATTTGGGAGAGAGCGCGCATAGCTTCTTGCAGACCATCCTTGTGGCGCTCTTTCACGCCAATCGCAGCACATGGAAGATCGTTGCCGGCGCCGAGATTCGCGTGCAGGTTGGCAAGGAGCGCTACCGGGTCCCAGATATCGGCGTGCTTCGCCGGTCTGATCCCGTGGATCCCATCGTTAAGAAAGCGCCGCTGATCTGTATTGAGGTGCTGTCGCCGGAAGACAGGCTGCAGCGGATGCAGGAGAGGATTGACGATTATGCGCGCATGGGTGTGGAGCACGTGTGGCTGATTGACCCCATCAGCCGGCACGCGTGGGTGGCGACGGCGGACGGATCGCATACGCGCGTGGTAGAGGCTTTCCGTGTGCCGGGGACGCCGATCCGGATTGCGCTGGCCGAGGTGTTTGCGGAGCTTGACGACATGCTGACGCAGTGTTGACGGTCCATTCGCGATGGTTTGCTAGGATGAGACTCTAACCCAAGCGACGAGGCCTTCCCCTTCCGATGACCTACAAGAAGATCCGCAAAGCAGTCTTTCCCGCCGCAGGCATGGGCACGCGCCTGTTGCCCGCGACCAAGTCCATCCCCAAGGAGATGCTGTGCCTGGTGGACAAGCCTCTGATCCAGTATGGCGTGGAAGAGGCGGTGGCGGCGGGCTGCACGGAGATCATCATCGTGACGGGGCGCGACAAGGCGGCGATGGAGGACCACTTCGATTCGAGCCCGGAGCTCGAGTATGCGCTGGAGGCCAAAGGCAAGAAGGCGCTGCTGGAGGTGGTGCGCTCGGTCTCGAAGCTGGCGCGGATCGTGTATACGCGGCAGTCGGAGCCTCTGGGGCTGGGCCATGCGGTGCTGATGGCGAAGGAGCTGGTGGGCGATGAGCCTTTCTGCGTGCTGCTGCCGGACGACATTGTGGATGCCGCGGTGCCGTGCATGAAGCAGATGGTGGAGGCGTTTTATGAGACGCAGTCGAGCATTCTGGCCTCCGAGGTGGTGGAGGGGCCGGCGATCTCGGCCTATGGATGCCTGGATTGCACGCCGGACCCGAAGAACCCGCGGTTGCTGGCGGTGAAGGGGATGGTGGAGAAGCCGAAGTTCGAGGTTGCGCCGTCGCCCAATGCGATCATCGGACGGTACATCCTGACGCCGCGCATCTTCGAGATGCTCGAGAAGATCAAGCCGGGCGCGGGCGGCGAGCTGCAGCTGACCGACGCGATCAAGATGCTGCTTAAGTACGAGAAGGTCTACGGTTTCCACTACGAGGGCAAGCGCCACGATGCCGGCGACAAGCTAGGCTTCCTGAAGGCGACGGTGGAGCTGGCGCTGAAGCGCGAGGACCTGGGGCCGGGCTTCCGGGAGTGGCTGAAGAGCTTTCCGATTTAGCGCAATCCTCCTGCCGCAGGGCGGCATCCAACGACGGTGTTACCAATTCAAAATGTCAGAACGGAGATGCGATGGCAAACAAGGCTGCGACTACGGCTCTCACGCGCAAGAAGCTGATTGATCTGCTGAACGAAGACCTGGCGCGGGAGTTTCAGGCGATCATTGCGTACGTCAACTACTCTCAGGTGCTGAAGGGTGCGGCGTATATGAACATCGCCGGCGAACTTGAGGTGCACGCGAAGGAGGAGCTGGCGCATGCCATTATTCTCTCGAACCAGATCGACTACCTTGGCGGCATGCCGACCACGATCCCGAAGACGGTGAAGACGTCGGAGAAGGCGGAGGAGATGCTGCGGTTCGATCTGGACAACGAGAACGAGACCATCCGCAACTATCGACGCCGGGTGAAGCAGTGCGACGAGCTGGGCGAGTTCGCCACGGCGGAACATATCCGCGAGATACTGCTGCAGGAACAGGACCATCAGATCGCACTGGCGACAGCGCTGGGCATCGATGCGCCGGACGTTGGAATCGCGGACTGAGAGCGCGGGATGCGGCGGGGCGGGGGCGTTCGATCGATGGGGAGCGTCGGTGCGGGCTGCTGTGCGGATCTTTGTGCGGGAATTTGTAGAGGGACCTTTCGCTTGACATGGAAGGCGGTGTGTCCGTAGTCCTGTAGTTGCTGCTTTCTTAACAGAGCGAGGTATTGGATGCGAACACGAGAACTCTATCTTGCAGGTGTGCTGTGCGTGGGCCTGTCGACGCTGGTGTATGGGCAACCGCCGGCTGGGCCGGCGGGACCGGCGGCGGGAGGGCCGCAGGCGGGTGGGGCGCAGGCGGGCGGACCGCAGGCGGGCGGCGGGCGCGCTCCCTATGTGCCGAAGAACCTGAAGGTGCTGCCCGCGAACGCCGACTTGCGCGCGATCATGCGGCAGTACGAGGGCGCGCTGGGGGTGGAGTGCGAGTACTGCCACGCGCCGGCTGACCCGGTGACGCATCGCGCGGACCGCGCCTCGGACGCGAACCCGGAGAAGGACAAGGCGCGGGCGATGATCCGGATGACGGACGATCTGAACACCAAGTATCTGGCGCAACTGCCGTGGCGGACGGACACGGATGTGGTGAGCTGCGGCACGTGTCATCGCGGGCAGAAGCATCCGCCGGCGTTTGTGCCGACGCCGCGGCAGCCGGGCAGTGGACCGGGGGGGCCGGGCGGTGGGGCTGGGGCGGGAGCGCCGCCTGCGCCGCCGCCGGCGTAGGGCGGGTTACTCGGTTGAGCCGGTGAGGAAGGTCTGGTCGGCGCGGGCGCCGATGACGCGATAGAGGGCGAACTGGCGCGAGCTCTGGGCGCGCAGCTCGAAGAGCAGACTGGCGCGGTTGGAGGCCTCTGCGTCGACGACGTCCACCAGCTTCATGCGCGGCGAGCGGTCGAGATGCGCGGCGTCGGTGACGCTCTTCATCGCGATCTGCGGCTCGCCCTGCATATCGACCTGGGCGACGATGGTGACGAAGCGTAGAGTGGGCCCGAGGCCATCGGTGTGGGCGGAGTAGACATAGGTGGCCGCGCCGCCGTAGCTGAGCATGTAGCCCTTAAGCTGCTCGTCGAGGAGCGGCTCGGGGGGTGGGGGTGGGGGTGGGGTGGGTTTGGCCTTGGCGGTGCTGCGATGGGGCGTGCTGATGGGGTGGTGGGCGGCGGGCGGAGGAGGAGGGGGTGCGGGGGGCGCGTTCGCGGCCTCATAGGCGGTGAGCTGGGCGCGGGCGAAGCCCTGCATCTTGGCGAGGACCTCCTGGTGCTCGGCGTCGTCGCTCCAGGCGAGGGTGAAGTCGTGGGGCGAACGGTCGGCGGCGTCGGAGACGGCGACGAGCTGGTGCAGGTCGGCGTCGCCGGGAAGGCCGGAGAGTTTGGGGAGATCGGCTTCGGCTGGGGTCCCTTCGGGCTTGCCGCGATGCAGGAGAGGGCGGTTGGGATCCTCGTTGAGGGAGCCGACGCTGCTGACACTGCCCTGGTCGCCGGTGGGCTTCTTCGCGGCGTCCTGAGGTGAACGGCGGCGCAGGGTGGGGCGGTCAGGATCGCCGGCGGGCGTGCTGCCGGTGGCGCTTGAATCCGAATCCGCGGGGGCGGAGGAGGCGGTCTGGTCGGAGGTGGTGGAAGTATCGGCGCGGCGCTTCATGGTGGGGCGGTCGGGATCGTCGGCGGGGGTGTCTGCGGTGGGCGACGCGCCGGGCTTGGGGGTAGCGGCGGCACCGGAGCCGGGGATTGCGGAGCGGGAGGAGAAGTGGGGCTTGTCGTCGTTCTCGTCGTCGATGGCGTTGATGACGGGGAGGGTCTTGGAGGGTTTGAGCGCGGATTTTCTGGCCGGCTGAGGGGGGACGAACTTGCCGTAGCCGAACCAGCCGTCATCGTAGGTGGTGGCTGCGGTCTCGACCGGCTCGAAGTGGCGCGAGTAGAGCAGCTCGAGCGTGCCGAGGGGGACGCCGGATTTGTCGAGTTCGTAGGCGTTGCCGGTGAGGAGAGCGAGGGGGACGGGGCGGGCGAGGTAGACGGCGGCGTCCTCGAACTTGCCATCGATGAAGAGGGAGACGGGGATGAGGCGGCTGGCGGCGGGCTTGGCCATGTCGCCGGTCCACTCGTAGACGCCAATGGCGCGGACGACGTTTTCGGTTTTGGCGACTTTGTGGGTCTGGGCGAGGAGGGGCCGCGACATCGATAAGGAGACGAGTGGGAGGGCGCAGGCGAGCGCGGCGATTACGCGGGCGAAGGCACGCGCGGTGGGCTGGAGCCGGAGGGTGGGGCGGCGGGGCTTCATGCCTCTCCTTAGACGCGGGCGAGGTTGCGGGCGTCTCAGCACTCAGTATGCCGCATTGGGCGGGGGGTGGGAGGATTTCGGGGTGATGGCGGTGGGGCAGTTTGAAGGAGGTGACTGCACTTGTCGCAAGGAGGAGGTTGGTGCGGTTGGGGCAGTGGCGATTTCGCATCCATCCAGAAATATTCCTGAGGAGAGGCTCGTCTCTTGTTACCGACACAGGACTTGTCGACCCAAGCCAATGACGCAGGCCGTCTTAAGGAGCATCCCGCAAAAGGCCTAGGCGCGATATTCTAAGGCACGATCGCGGCCACAGGTGTCAGCGTTCGGTGCATCGTCTTGCTGTCTATCGATAAAGGAATGACATGATGAAGCAGTTAGCGGTCGCGGGGCTATTTTTAGCCATGGCTTCGAGTGGCGCATCGGCGCAGGTTAACGCAGGCGAGCAGCCGTCGGACCCGAACCTGCCGTTCACCGTAACGCAGATCACCACGTTGAGTCTGCCGTGGAGGATTGCCTTCCTGCCCGATGGGCGGATGCTCATTACCGAGAAGGTTGGCGCTCTGTGGCTGGTAACGCAGCAGGGAGCAAAGACGCCGGTGGCGAACGTTCCGGCTGTTCTGTGGAGGGGTCAGGGTGGGATGCTGGGGGTTTACCTGTCGCCGCACTATGCGCAGGACCATAATGTCTACCTCACTTACTCCGAGCCCGGGGACGACGGTTCGAGCCTCGCGCTGGCGCGGGCGCAGTTGAAGATCGGCGTCGATGCGGCGAGCCTCGTTTCCGCGAGCTTAGAAGGGCTGCAGGTTATCTGGCGCGACGGGGAGCGGGGTGACGGCGGACAGTTTGGGGCGGAGGTCGCGTTCTCGCCGGACAGCAAATATCTCTTCCTCACGGTTGGCGACCGGCAACGCATGACGCCGGCCCAGGACCCCAACCAGCCGCTGGGCAAGCTGCTGCGGCTGACGCTGGACGGGAAGCCGGCCCCGGGCAATCCCATGGCAGGCAAGATTGGCGCGGCGACTGTGCCGGTGATCGAGCCGCCCTCGGACACGGAAGCTGCGAAGACGGCGCCGGTGGTCCGGACGTACACCTTTCCCGGCCCGAACCTGACGCCCGCGGAGACATGGGCCAGCGGCTTGCGCACTCCGTATGGCCTGGCTTTCGCGCCGGATGGACGGCTGTGGGAGCTGGAACATGGCCCACGCGGCGGCGATGAGCTGAACCTGATGGAGCCAGGCAAGAATTACGGCTGGCCGCTGGTCTCCTACGGAATGAACTACAACGGCGTTCCCATCCCCAGTCCGGATACGCGGCCTGACCTGACCAAGCCGGTGATCTACTGGGTGCCGGTGATCGCACCGGGCAACCTGATGTTCTACAAAGGCGCGATGTTCCCGCAGTGGAATGGGTCGGCGTTTGCGAGCGGCCTGGCATCGAAGGCGCTGATCCGCATCGTGTTCGACGGCAAAGGAGGGGCGCGGACGGCAGAGCGTTGGGACATGGGCTTCCGGGTCCGCGACGTGGAGGTGGCGCCGGATGGTGCGCTATGGATGATCGAGGACGCGAAGCCGGGCCGTCTCGTCCGTGCGACGCCGTTGGGCATGGCGGTTTCGGCTCCGGCGGCACAGCCGGCCACTGTTGTCTCGACCCCGAGCGGGTCGTCTCCGAGCGGCGCTGCGGCGGTCGATCCCGCGAATGTCGAACATATGAGGAGCGTGATTGCGGACAACAACTGTCTGCTGTGCCATCGCGTTGGACGGGACGGAGGGGACATTGCGCCATCGCTGAACGGCGTGGGAACGCGGCTGACGGCGGACCAGATACGGGCGGCGATTGTCAGTCCTCCGGCGAAGACCAGAGCCGGTATACCCAATCCGATGCCTTCGTATGGCACAAAACTCACAGATGAAGACCTGAAGAACCTGGTGCGCTACCTCAGTACACTTCCCGCCTTACCGTGAGAGGTTGGGAAGGGATGGGGTCGGCTAGTGCCGGGTAGTGTCGGCTAGTATCGAGGGCGTGGAACCTTTGGCGGAAGCGGGGAGGGGTGCGGCGCGGATGGGGCGGCCGCTGCTGGCAGTGGAGGGGCTGGCGGTGAGCTTTGGCGGGAGTGCGGCGGTGCGGGGGGTTTCGTTTGCGATTGCGGCGGGGCAGACGGTGGGGCTGGTGGGGGAGTCGGGGTCGGGCAAGTCGGCGACGGCGCTGGCGGTGATGCGGCTGCTGCCGGAGGGGGCGAGGGTGACGGGGCGGGTGCTGTTCGCGGGTGCTGAGGGTTCGGGCGCGGAGGCGGCGGTCGATCTGCTGGGGTTGGCGGAGGGGGAGATGCGGCGGCGGAGGGGGCGGGAGATTGCGATGATCTTTCAGGAGCCGCTGACGGCGCTGAATCCTGTGATGCGGGTGGGCGAGCAGATTGCCGAGGCGGTTCGGGCGCACCGGCCGGGGCTGGGGCGGGGCGAGGTCGACGGGGCGGTGCTGGCCGCGATGCGCGAGGTGGCGCTGCCGGAGGCGGAGCGGCGGGTGCGGGACTATCCGCACCAGTTCTCGGGCGGGCAGCGGCAGCGGATCCTGATTGCGATGGCGATCGTCAACCGCCCACGGCTGCTGATTGCGGACGAGCCGACGACGGCGCTGGATGTGACGGTGCAGGCGCAGATTCTGGCGCTGCTGAAGGAGCTGCGGCGGACGCATGGGCTGGCGATGCTTTTCATCTCACACGATCTGGCGGTGGTGGCGCAGGCGTGCGACCAGCCGGGCGACCGGGTGGCGGTGATGCAGCGGGGGGAGATTGTGGAGGAGGCGGCGACGGAGGATTTGTTTGCGCGGCCGCGGCATGAGTACACGCGGAGGTTGTTGGCGTCGGCGCCGACGATGAGGACGGATAGAGAGGGACGGTTGGCGGCGGTGTGAGGGCTCGCCGCAGGAAGGCGTGTCCAGGGGGCTGAAGCCCGAAGTATTGCGGGTTGGAGATGTCCGGGCTGAAACCCGGACCTATCTCACAGGCAAAAACGACGACGGGGAGGCAAGAGCAACAACGGGGATTCCTCGCGTCGCGCAGAATGACGGGTTCGAGGGGATGGGGGCGCGGGGGGTGTTTCCGTCCCGCTCATTGCGATGCGATGGATGGGGCACGGCGGTCGGGCGTCTTGCGTCCCACCCTTCGCAAGATGCGCGAAGGATGGGGCACCCGAGCGGTTGGGGCCGGATGACGGCTGTCTTGGGTAGGCCGTGGGGCGTGGGGTAGACTTGGAGATTCGTGCGTGCCTGCGCGAGTCGAGTTGCCCGATGCGTGCTCTGATCCTCTCCGATGTCCACGCCAACCTTGAGGCGCTGACCGCTGCGCTGGAGGCGGCGGACCATTGGGATGCGCTGTGGAACCTGGGCGACATGGTGGGGTATGGGGCGAGCCCGAATGAGGTGCTGGAGCTGCTGCGGCCGCTGTCGACGCTGACGGTGCGCGGCAATCACGACCGCGTGTGCTGCGGGCTGGGGTCCGCGCTGCACTTCAATCCGACGGCGCGGGCGGCGGCGGAGTGGACCGAGCGTGAGCTCTCGGCGGCCAATCTGGAGTGGCTGCGTGGGCTGCCGCAGGGGCCGCTGCAAGTGGACATTCCGAGTGCGCGCGGGCTGCGCGCAATGGCCACGGGTGCGGGGCACGACGCTGCGCGCGACGCGGGAGACGACGCGGGACACGAGGCGGGACACGATGCTGGGCACGACGCTGGGCGGTGCGAGGACGGGGCGGAGGTGACGCTGGCGCATGGCTCGCCGCTGGATGAGGACGACTACATCCTGAACATGCGCGACGCGTGGCTGCCGCTGCAGCAGATGAAGACGGCGTTGACGTTTGTGGGGCACACGCATATCCAGGGCGGCTTCTGGCAGAAGGAGCAGGAGTGGCACGAGATCCGGCCGCGGCTACCTGGGCGGAAGGAGCGCTGGACGCTGGCGGTGCCGGCGGGGACACGGTATCTGATCAATCCGGGGTCGGTGGGGCAGCCGCGGGACTACGACTGGCGGGCGGGGTTCGCGATCTACGACAGCGAGGAGTGCGACGTGACGTACCATCGCGTGGCGTACGACGTGCGGTCGGCGCAGGCGCGGATCAAGCGGGCTGGGCTGCCGGACCGGCTGGCGGCGCGGCTGCGGGAGGGGCGGTAGGCGCGGGCTGAACCTTTGCGCTGCCTGCGCCGATGGACGCTATGGAGGGGACCATGGCGCGGCGGGCGATGCGGTGGGTCGGGGTTGGTTTGCTGCTGGGCGCGGCGGCTGGGTGGGCGGACGCGCAGGAGGCGCCGGGCGGGGTGCGGCTGACGGCGTTCGCTGGGCCGGCGTACTTTACTGGCGTGCGGCCAAGGCCCATGGAGTTGGGGCTGAGCGGGGAGGCGATGCTGTTGCGCGCGGCGCGGGGCGGGCTGGGAGCGGGCGCGTTGGCGGAGGGGGGACTCTTCCATCCGGCGATTTCGGGGTTAGGCAACTATTATTTTTCCGGTGACTTGCGGCTGGCGTGGGATGGGCGGAGGCGGTGGAGTGGGGCGCTAGGGCCGTTCGCGGCGGCGGGTTATACGCGGGTGTTCAATGCGACGAGCACGGGGCTTTCCCCGGCCAATGCGGTGAACTTTGGGGTGGGCGTGGACCGGGCGCTGAACGAAGAGCTTTGGCTGCGGTTGGAGGTGCGCGACCAGTACACGCCGGGGAGCGGGAGCCATGCGCTGGTGCTGCGGGTGGGGCTGGCGGGGCGAGTGGCGGGCGAGTAGCGGGCGGGTCAGGCGGTTGACATCGAGACTGAAGCGGCTGGAGGTGGGGGCGGATGGCGAGGGAGTGGGGTACGATGGTTGCGAGGGAGCGGGCTATGGCTGAGCGGCCAATTCAAATTACTCTAAGCGGGCTATGGCTGAGCGGCCAATTCAAATTACTCTAGTGGATGAGGCAATGATTGAGTTCGTGCGAGGCAAGGTGCTGAGCGGGGACTATGCCTCTGAGGCCGAGATGGTGCTTGAAGGGCTGGAGAAGTTGCGGGCTGAGGCAGAGGAGCAGACGCGGTGGGAGCGCGAAGTCCTGGTGCCGGCGCATGAGCGGATGATGGCGAATCCGGATTCGGCGATCTCGCTTGAGGCGGTGCGGCAGGGGTTGGAGGCCAAGCGGCGAGAGCGTGTTTCGGCGAGCTGATGGAGTATGAGGTCGTTTTCTCCGAGGAGGCGCGGGGCCAGCTGTAGGAGCTTGAGGAGTATCTCTCGGAGCGCTTTTATCCAGGGAATGCGGAGCGGTACATCCAGAGGTTGGTGGATGAGTGTGCGTCGCTGACTGCCGCGCCATACCGAGGGACGAAGCGTGACGATCTCGGAGAAGGAATCCGCAGCACGGGCTTTGAGCGGAGGGCGACGATTTATTTCCGGGTTCTGGATCGGCGAGTGATCATCCTCGGCATTTTTTATGGTGGCCGCAGCCTCGGGCAGCGGCTCTGACTTGCGCGAACTTTGGGTCAGGCGGGGGTGGATTGGGACTCGAGGGTGAGGGAGAGGGACTCCCACTCGGCGAGGAGGGCGAGGCGGTGGGTGCGGAGCTGGTCGAGGTGGGCGGCGGTGCGCTGGGAGTCGGCGGCGGAGGTGAAGTGGGCGAGAGAGGTTTCGGCGGCGGCGATTTGGGATTCGAGGGTGGGGATTTCGGTTTCGAGGTGGGTGAGGCGGTCTTCGAGTTGTTTTTGTTTGATGGGGTTGAGGCGCTTTTGGGGAGGCATGGGTGGGGTTTGCGGCTCGTTGAGCGAAATACAGGGGTCCTTCGCTTCGCTTAGGATGACACCGTTTTTTGTGACACTTCCCAGGTCAGTAAGTACCTGACCTGGGGCACCCGACTTGTTGGTGATCGTTCCCAGGTCAGATGAGACCTGACCTGGGGCACCCGACGAAATGCGGGGGTCCCTCGACTCGGCGCGTTGCGCCTCGTTCGGGATGACGGCCCCAATAGAAGACGACTTGGGGGTGGGTTTGAAGGTGGTGAGGGAGGCGGTGGTTTTGGCGGGGCCGCCGGCTTTGCGGTAGAGGTAGTCCTCATAGTTGCCGGGGTAGATGTGGACGCGGCGGTGCTCGACCTCGAAGACGCGGGTGGCGAGGCCGTCGATGAAGTAGCGGTCGTGGGAGACGAAGAGGACGGTGCCGGTGAAGTTGGCGATGGCTTCCAGCAGAACGTCTTTTGCACGCAGGTCGAGGTGGTTGGTGGGCTCGTCGAGGAGCAGCATGTTTGCGGGTGAGACGAGCATCTTGGCCATGGCGTAGCGGTTGCGCTCGCCGCCGGAGAGGACGCCGAGGGTCTTGAAGACATCGTCGCCGGAGAACATGAAGCAGCCGAGGAGGGAGCGCAGCTCGACGACGGGGACCTTGGGGGCGATGGCGGCGATGTCCTCGAGCATCTTGGCGGCGGGGTCGAGGACCTTGTACTGGTCTTGCGCGAAGTAGTCGGCCAGGACGTTGTGGCCGAGTTTGATGGAGCCTGAGGTGGGTGGTTCGAGGCCGGAGAGCATACGGATGAGGGTGGACTTCCCTGCTCCGTTGGCGCCGACGAGGGCGATGCGGTCGCCGCGGTCGATCTGGAAGGAGACGTCTTCGAGGACGCGCTTGTCGGGGGCGGGTGCGCCATCGATTGGGGGCATCGGGTAGTTTTTGGAGAGGTGAGAGACCTCGATGACGGTGCGGCCGGAGGCGGGCGGCTGGGGGATGGTGAAGTGGATGGTGGACTCTTCTTCGGGGACCTCGATGCGCTCGATCTTTTCGAGCTCCTTGATGCGCGACTGGACCTGCTTGGCCTTGGTGGCCTGGTAGCGGAAGCGATTGATGAAGGCTTCGAGGGCCTCGATGCGGTCGCGCTGGTTCTTGTACGCGTTCATCAGTTGCGTGCGGCGTTCTTCTTTTTGGGTTACATATTTTTCGTAGTTGCCGTGGTAGGTGTGGAGGCGCTTGTTCCACATTTCGATGGTTTTGTTGACGGTGACGTCGAGGAAGTAGCGGTCGTGGGAGATGAGGATGTAGGCGTTGGGGTAGTCATGGAGGTAGTTTTCGAGCCAGTTGCGGGATTCGAGGTCGAGGTGGTTGGTGGGCTCGTCTAAGAGGAGGAGGGAAGGTTTTTGCAGGAGCAGCTTGGCGAGGGCGATGCGCATCTGCCAGCCGCCGGAGAACTCTTCGGTGCGGCGCTCCCAGTCTTCTTTGGAGAAGCCGAGGCCGCTGAGGACGGCGCCGACTTGCGAATCGAGGGTGTAGATGTCGTGGACGTGGAGCTGGTCGGCGATGTCGGAGTAGCGGTCGGCGGCGGCGAGGTATTCGCGGGATTTGGGGTCGGCGGTGGAGAGGGTGTGGGTGATCTCTTCGGCCTCGCGCTCGAGGGCGTGGAGGTGGTCGAAGACGGAGAGGCACTCGGCGAAGACGGTCTTGCCGCGGAGGGCGAGGCCATCCTGCGGGAGATAGCCGAGGGTCATGCCCTTGACGCGGGTGAGTTGGCCGTAGTCGAGGGTCTCGAGGCCGGCGAGGACTTTGAGGAGGGTGGATTTGCCGGTGCCGTTGCCGCCGACCAGGCCGGTGCGCTCGTCCGGCGTGATGAGCCAGTTGGCGTCTTCAAAGAGGAGCTTGGGGCCGAATCGCTTGCCGGCGGAGGAGAGTTGGAGCATCAGGACTATTTTCTCATCCTGAGCGTGGAGCGAGGACGGGTGAGGGCGCGGTGGCATCCAAAGATAGGTTGCGGCGAGTGCGGCGAGGTGACGCGGTGAACGGTGCGAAGGTGGGTGAAGAGAAGAGTGTGGGTCCGGGCGCGCGGCGACGCGGGGTGCGGCGATGGGTTTGGTGGGTGGGTGGAGTGGTGTTGGGGCTGTTTGGGGTGGGTGCGGTTGTGGTGGCATATGTGGTGCGCAATGCGGAGCCGATTCTGCGGAGGCGGGTGATTGCGAGTTTGGAGCAGCGGTTCCACTCGCCGGTGGAGCTGGATGCGCTGCACATCTCGCTGGCGCGGGGGTTGGAGGTTTCGGGGAGCGGGTTGCGGATCCGGTATCTTGCGGGGCCGGATGAGCCGGATGCGCAGCCGGTGGGGGCGGCGCCGATGCTTTCGGTGAAGAGCTTCGAGTTTCGCACCGGGCTGCGGCAGTTGTTTGAGCCGGCGCTGCGGGTGGTGGAGGTGCGGGTGCAGGGGATGCAGCTGGACATTCCACCGAAGCGGGAGCGAGGGGGTTTGCCGGGGAGGGGTGGGGCAGACGACCCGAAGCGGCGGGGCCAGCCGCGGCTGGGGGTGCTGGTGGACAGGATTGTGTGCAGCGATGTGACGTTGACGATCGAGAACGGCACGGCTGGGAAGGCGCCGCTGGTGTTCGACGTTCGCAATGTGACGCTGCGCGACGTGGGGGACAAGAAGCCGTTTGTGTTTGAGGCGTGGCTGGTGAACCCGAAGCCGGTGGGGGAGATTCATTCGACGGGGCAGTTTGGGCCGTGGCAGGACGATGCGCCGCGGGACACGCCGGTGGATGGGGAGTACTCGTTTGCGAACGCGGACCTGGGGACGATCAAGGGGATTGCGGGGACGCTCTCGTCGACTGGGAAGTATAACGGGACCCTGGGGGAGATTGGGGTGACGGGCGAGACGGAGACGCCGGATTTTGCGCTGGATGTGAGCGAGCATCCGGTGGAGCTGCGGACGCAGTTCGATGCGACGGTGGATGGGACGACGGGGGACACGCGGCTGAACGCGGTCCATGCAGCGGTGAGGAGTACGGTGCTGGAGGTGAAGGGGATGGTGCGACGGGCGAGCGATGTGCTGCCGGGCGGCGATTCGCGCGCGATGCCGCAGAGGGGGCCGGAGGATGTGCAGGGGCACTTCATCGATATCTCGGTGGAGAGCGGGCAGGCGCGGGTGGAGGACCTGTTGACGCTGGCGGTGAAGACGAGCCCGCCGCTGATGGACGGAGCGATGACGCTGAAGGCGCAGTTGCACATTCCTCCGGGGCAGGTGAGCGTGTCGAAGAAGGTGGGGGTGGAGGGGAGGTTTGCGATTCGCGGGGCGACGTTTGGCAATGCGAAGTGGCAGGAGACGGTGGACAAGCTGAGTGTGCGGGCGAGCGGGGAGTTGAAGGAGGCGCAGGCGGCGGGCGCGCAGAATGGGGAGCGGGTCGCGTCCCAGATGAACGGGACGTTTGCGCTGGCGGATGCGATGCTGCGGGTGAGCGGGCTGCACTATGAGGTGCCGGGGGCGGCGGTCGATGTGGCGGGCAAGTACAGCCTGGATGGGCAGACGTTTGATTTCGATGGGACGGTGAGGACGAAGGCGACGGCGTCCGAGATGCTGACAGGATGGAAGAGTTTGGTGGCGAAGCCGTTCGATCCGCTGTTCAAGCGGGATGGCGCGGGGCTGGAGGCGCCGATCACAATCCGGGGGACGCGGTCGGACCCGAAGGTGGGGCTGGACCTGGGCAAGATGTTCCGGCGCCGCAAGGGAGAGGAGCAGAATGACGGCGGTGCTCGATAGGGCGCGGGGGCGAGGTAGAAAGCGGCAACGGGCTCTGCTACTGTCAAGATTGGAGCCTGATGGCGATCGACTCACACGTTACGGCGGAGGTTGCGGCGGAACAGACGGAGGCAGCAACGGCTGCTGCGCCTGCGGAGACGATGCCAGCCGCGGAGGCGACGGAGCCGGCGCGGGACGGGGCTGCGCCGATCTGGTTGCAGCGGCTCTCTCTGCTGGTGCTGGTGCTGTTCTGCGTGTATCTGGGCGTGCTGGTGATGGTGCTGCCATGGTGGGCGCGGGTGTGGGACCAGAATATGTACATCCTGTCGCACCCGGCGCTGGCGGCGGTGCTCCATGCGGGCGCGATGCGGGGGCTAGTCTCCGGGTTGGGGCTGCTGGATATATGGATTGGGGTGTCGGAGGCGGTACACTACCGCGACCACCGAGGGTAGCGGTCATTTACGGTGGAGGTTGGAGCATTTTCCGATGGCCCGAAGAAGTCCCGAACCGCTTGAGAGCGCGCCGCTGGCGTATGAGAACCAGCAGTTTCTGAACTCCGCCGAGGGGCGGCTGCTGCGCATTATCGCGGAGTATCAGGAGCCGATGGCGCGGTTCCGGCGGGAGCGGATCCAGGACACGGTGGTGTTCTTCGGGTCGGCGCGGTTCCGCGCGCTGGATGTGGCGAACAAGGAGCTGGAGCTGCTGGAGAATACAGGCTCGGCGAAGCCTGCGCCGCACGAGGAGCAGCCGGCGCGACCGGAGGAGGTGGAGCGGGGCGAGGCGTCGATCCAGAAGCTGCGGCTGGCCGAGGCCGCGGTGGAGATGGCGAGCTACTATGAGGACGCGCGGACGCTGGCGGGGATGGTCTCGCGCTGGGCGATGGGACTGCCGGGGCGGAGGCACCGCTATGTGGTGACGTCGGGGGGTGGGCCGGGAATCATGGAGGCGGCCAACCGCGGGGCGTACGAGGCGGGGGCGAAGACAATTGGGCTGAACATCAAGCTGCCGTTTGAGCAGATGCCGAACCCGTACATCACGCCGGACCTGAACTTTGAGTTCCATTACTTTTTTATGCGGAAGTACTGGTTTGCGTATCTGGCGAAGGCGCTGGTGGTTTTTCCCGGCGGGTTTGGGACGCTGGATGAGATGTTCGAGCTGCTGACGCTGGCGCAGACACAGAAGCTGGCGAAGAAGATCACGGTGGTGATCTACGGGTCGTCATATTGGAACAGCGTGATCAATATGGATGTGCTGGCGGAGAAGGGCGCGATTGCGATGAAGGACCGCGAGCTGTTCCAATTTGCGGACACGCCGGAGGAGGCGTTCGGGCTGCTGAAGGCGGGGCTGACGGACAACCCTCAGGTAAGTGCGTATGAGAAGGAGCAGATGTGGCCGGGGGAGGGTGTTCCGCAGGAGCCTGCGCCGAGCGCGCAGGATTTGCTGGGGCCGGATATTGCGAAGACGCGGTGAGGCAGTTGTGAGTTGGTAGTTGTGAGTTGTGAGTGAAGGCCTATCGGTCGGGCGTCTTACGTCCCACCTGTCGCGGAGATGCTGCGATGGATGGGGCACATGCGCATCGACTGTTGACCCCGGTGCTGTAGGGTGGCTGCGAGTGTGGGGTTTTCGATTCGAGCGGTCGGCTTTCAGCGGTCGGCGGCCAGCAATGGATAGGGCAGCCTGGTGGGATGGGTGGTGGGTCTTTCGGGCGGCAATGTCCAGTTTGATTCGGGTTGGCGCACAATTCTTGGGGCAGTCATCGTTTGTTCATATGGCCGGGGAAGACTAAATGTGCAGGAAATTGCACAAATAGCCGGAGGTCATGACGATGAACCAGACGGTTTCCTACCTGTGGCGCGAGCCTTATGCGGCGACGGGCTTTAAGGCGGGGGTGTCGCTGCACAGCCATACCAACCAATCGAAGGAGACGCTGGATTTTATCGCGGAGCTCTCGACGGATTGGGGCGTGCTGCAGCCGGTGATGCGCTGGTGCGAGGCGCGGTGCGTGCAGACGACGGGGATCCGGCCGGACTATGCGAGGAGCTACTGGACTCCGCCGCTGACGCCGCGGCTGGCGTTCGATTTGGAGCGGGGGCAGATTGAGAAGTGCCTGCAGATGCGGGCGATGGTGTCGCTTACGGACCACGACGACATCACGGCGCCGATGCTGTTGCGGGCTCTCGCGGTCGCGCGGCAGATTCCGGTGTCGGTGGAGTGGACGGTGCCGTATGGGCCGGCGGGGATGCAGACGGCGTTCCATTTAGGGATCCACAACCTGCCGAGCGCGATGGGCGCGGAGTGGATGCGGCGGATGGAGGCATTGACGGCGATGCCGGCGTGGGAGCGGCCGGCGAAGATGCTGACAGAGATGCTGGCGGAGCTGGATGAGCTGCCGGGAGTGCTGATTGTGTTCAACCATCCGCTGTGGGACCTCTACCGGATTGGGGAGGAGAGGCACCGGTTTCTGGTGAACGATTTTCTGGCGGTACATGGGCAACACTGTCATGCGGTGGAGTTGAACGGGCTGCGGCACTGGGACGAGAACCGCGAGGTGGCGACACTGGCGGAGCGGTGGAACCAGGTGGCGATCAGCGGCGGGGACCGGCATGGGACCGAGCCGAATGCCAATGTGAACCTGACGCGAGCGGAGAGCTTTACCGAGTTTGTGCATGAGGTGCGGCGGGAGCGGGAGAGCCATGTGCTGTTTCTGCCGCAGTATAAGGAGCCGTGGAAGCACCGGATGCTGAACTCGACGCTGGCGGCGATCCGGAATTATCCGGAGTTTCCGGAGGGGTCGCGGCGGTGGGATGAGCGGGTCTACCATCCGGATGCGTCGGGCGCGATGCGGCCGCTGGCGGAGCTCTGGATGGGCGGGCGGGCGCCGGTGTATCTGGCGGCGGTGCTGGCGGGGGTGCGGATGCTGGGGGCGGCGCCGGTTTCGAGCGGGCTGCGACTGGCGTGGAACGATGCGGGGGCGATGCGGATGGCGATGGAAGAGCGGTTGTCGGTTGTTCGTTGAGAGTTGTGCGGATGGCGAGTGGAGGGAAGTGGGAGCCGCTACTCTGAGGGGCCGGCCGTGGCGGCGATGAGGGGCTGCCAGAGTTCGAGACGGTTGCCCTCGGGGTCGGTGATCCAGGCGAAGCGGCCGTAGGGAGCGTCCTCGCGGTGGGGGTCGATGGGGATGTTGGCGGCGGCGAGCTGGGCGAGGAGGGCGTCGAGGTCGTCGACGCGGTAGTTGGCCATGCAGGGCTGGGGGCCGGCGGCGGTGCCGGGGCCGAAGTAATCGGTGTCGGCGGGGAAGAGGGACCACGCGGTGCTGCCGGTGGCGGGCGGGAGCTCGTCGGACCAAAGGAATTGCGCGCCGCCCCAGTCGTTCAACGGGATGCCGAGGTGCTGGGCGTACCAGGCGGCGAGCGCCTTGGGATCGCGGGCGCGGAGGAAGATGCCGCCGATGCCGGTGATGCGGGCCATGGTGCCTCCTTTGAAAGATGCAAAAGCAGATTCCCTTCGGGAATGACAAACAAAGGGCGAGAAGCGGATTCCTTCGCTGCGCTGCGGAATGACAAACAGAAAAAGAATGACAAGCGAAAAAGGCTAGAGTTTTTCGACGATGACGGCGGTGCCGTAGGCGAGGACTTCGGTGACGCCCTGCATGAGTTCGTTGGCGTCGTAGCGGGCCATGATGACGGCGTTGGCGCCATGCTGGGCGGCGTGCTCCATCATCATGACGAAGGCATCCTGGCGGGTCTTTTCGCAGAGGTTGGTGTAGAGGGTGATGTTGCCGCCGAGGATGGTCTGCAGGCCGGCGCCGAGGGTGGCGAAGACGTTGCGCGAGCGGACGACGATGCCGCGGACGACGCCGAGGTTGCGCACGATGCGGTAGCCGGGGAGGTCGAGCGCGGTGGTGACCATG
Source organism: Acidobacteriaceae bacterium (assembly GCA_050014235.1). Taxonomy (GTDB): domain Bacteria; phylum Acidobacteriota; class Terriglobia; order Terriglobales; family Acidobacteriaceae; genus Edaphobacter. Next base: position 14,637 of record JBEKDS010000022.1, on the reverse strand, counting down.
GCGGGGTCGAGGTAGGTGAGGGGCGGGGTTGGGTAGGCGGACATCGTGCGGTCTCCTGTGCTGATGGGGATTGTACGCGGGGGAGGGGGAGGGGGTTCCGTGTTGTCCGTTATACGTTCTACGTTGTCCGTTGTCCGTTGGTGGGAGCGGCTATTAGCTGCTAGCTCTTAGCTGCTAGCTGCGTGAGGAGGGTGGTGACGGCGCCGGAGTCGATGGTGTGGGCGGCGAGGGTGAGGGCGGCGCGGAGGCGGGCTTGGATGTCGTCCGAAGCTGAGGTGGGGGCTGGAGCGGGTGAGACAAGTCCGGCGGTGAGGAGGACGGCGGCGGCGTTGAGCAGGACGACGTCGCGGGGAGGGCCGGGGGCGCCAGAGAAGACGGCGTGGAGGATGGCGGCGTTGGTTTTGGCGTCGCCGCCGCGGAGGGTTTCCAGGGGGGCGGGGGTGAGGCCGAGTTCGGCGGGTGCGATGCGGGTGTAGTGGATGGCACCGGCACGGACTTCGGCGATATCGGTGGGGCCGGAGATGGAGAGCTCGTCCAGTCCGGCGTTGGTTGTCGCGTCGGTGCCGTGGACAACGAGGGCGTGGCGGACGCCGAGGAGCAGCATGGCTTCGGCGACGATGGGGACGAGATGCGACGCGTAGACGCCCATGACCTGGGCGCGGGCTCCGGCAGGGTTGGTGAGGGGGCCGAGGACGTTGAAGACGGTGCGGATGCCGAGGGCGCGGCGGACGGGCTGGACGGCCTTCATGGCGGGGTGCAGGGTGGGGGCGTGGAGGAAGGCGAAGCGGTGGGTGCGGAGGGCGGCGGCGGCTTGTGCGGGCGAGAGGTTGACGGGGACGCCGAGGGCTTCGAGGACGTCGGCCGAACCACACTGGGAGGTGATGGCGCGGTTGCCGTGCTTGGCGACCATTACGTTCGCCCCGGCGGCGGTAGAACCAGCGGCGGCGGCGACTAGGGCGGCGGCGGTGGAGATGTTGAAGGTGCCGGAGGCGTCGGCTCCGGTGCCGCAGGTGTCGACAAGCTGACTCCGCTCCGCTTCGTCCAAAGGCACCTGGGTCGCGGCGGCGTGCATCGCGTCGACGAAGCCGGCGAGTTCGGGGGCGGTTTCGCCGCGTGCTGCGATAGCACCGAGAAGTGCGGCGATTTCTATTTCGCTGGCGTGGCCGGCGAGGATGAGGTTGAGGAGCTGGGCGGCCTGCTCTCGGGTGAGGATGGCGCGGTGCTCGATGACGTGACGGAGCAGCGGGCGCAGGTCGGAGGGGTGCGGCGGCATGAGGCAAGGCTACCAAACGTCGGGAAGGTGCGAGGTTCAGGTTTCGGGGTTCGGGTTCGAGGTGCGGGTCGGCCGGGCTTTCAGCCCCAGGGCCTGTACAGAGAGCGAACCCAGGGCTTCGCCCTGGGCTGGTATATGGAACTTAGTAGCCTATAAGCCACCACAGCTGTCGCGAGTCCAAGCCAAAGGCCGGTGATGGAGGTGCCCGGATGGATACCCTTGAACGCGATTTTGGTCCTATTCGATTCCGGTAAATCTGCCGATAATACGGGTATCGTTGGGTCAATCCCGGGTCGGAGGCATGGATTTGCCGTCTACTCAAGATTTCGAGGATCTCTACGGTGTCACGGAAGAGCGGGCCCTGAACTTCTGGGCCTCCCATCTTCACGAGGCAATGGGAAGCGAGCGCTGGTCGCGGGTCTGCGACTCTACCGGCCTCTATCTGGCCAGTGTGCTGGGTCATTTCTGCCTGCAGTCGATCGATCGGATGGAGGTCCTCTCCCCGGAGTACTGCCCGGCCGACAGCGAATTCCGCCAGTTTACCGATCTCACTCAGATCGCTGAACTCATGATGCGCCAGTTGACCAGCGCAAGCAACCCCCTCTGGATGGAGTCCGCCGGCGCGCACATTCTCCTCTATGCGGGCTTCTTTCAAAGCCAGAACAAAAACCGCCACAACATCGAGTTCTTTTCCACCATGGGCAGAGAGTGCTACCTGATGGCCGCCGTGGGTAAAAGAGCGCGCATGATGAAGATGATGGCATCCGACTTCAGCCAATACCTCTTCTATCTCGCCAACCTCCACCAGCACCTACGCGAGAGCAGATATCTGATTCGGCCGGAAAGCTAGCTCCCCCCGCCCTGACTCGCTCAGCCTGGATCCCAAGGACCGCGCGCGCGGCTTCAGGTAAATTCTCCTTTACAGCAACAAATCCCCGGAGGCCCGCGCCTGCGCAAATCCAACGCCAAGATGCGCCTGCTCCCGCTCATCGGCGCCACCTACTTCATGGTCGCCGGCGGCCCTTATGGCCTCGAAGACATCATTGGCGACGCGGGCTATGGCCGTGCGCTCCTGCTGCTCCTCTTCATCCCTCTCGTCTGGAGCCTGCCCACCGCGCTGATGGTTGGCGAACTGGCCTCCGCCCTCCCGGAGGAAGGCGGCTACTACGTCTGGGTGCGCCGCGCCCTGGGGCCCTTCTGGGGATTCCAGGAGGCGTGGCTCTCGCTGGCCGCCAGCGTCTTCGACATGGCCATCTATCCCGTCATCTTCGTCCTCTATCTCTCCCGCGTCGCGCCTGCGCTCACCGCCGGCCCGCGCGGGACTCTTTGGGCACTGGCGGTCATCCTTCTCTCGACCGCCTGGAACCTGCGCGGCGCAAAGTCCGTGGGCGAGGGCTCGGTCGCGATGTTCGTCGCCCTTCTGGCGCCGTTTGCTGTTCTGATCGTGATGGGCTTCTGGAGGGGCGTAGCCGGCCACGCGCACGTCCTTACCCTGCTCCGCGTCCCGGTCGCCGCGCCGTCCCTTGCCGGAGCTGTCTCCGTCGCGTTATGGAACTACATGGGCTGGGACAACGCATCCACCGTCGCCCAGGAGGTCGACTCCCCGCAGCGCAACTACCCGCGCGCGATGCTGGTCTCCGCGGCGCTCGTCGCCTTAACCTATGTATTGCCGCTCGCCGCTGTCGTCATCGCCGGCATCCCCGCCGGCCAGTTCTCCACCGGCGCCTGGACCGACGCCGCGCGCACCATCGGCGGCCCCACCTTCGGCACAGCCCTCGCCCTCGCCGTCGTCTGCGGAGGAATGCTCAACGGGGCAGGCATGTTCAATGCCCTCATGCTGAGCTACGCGCGCGTCCCCTACGCCCTCGCGAAAGACGGACTGCTCCCGCGCTTCCTCGCCCGAACCACCTCGCGCCAAGTGCCCTGGGCCAGCGTGCTGGTCTGCGCCTGTGCGTGGGCCCTCGCGCTGCGTCTTTCGTTTGAGCGCCTCATCTCCATCGACCTCGTTCTCTACGGCGCGTCCCTCCTGCTCGAGTTCGTCGCCCTTGTCGCCCTCCGCCTGCGCGAGCCGGGTCTCGCGCGCCCCTTCCGCATCCCCGGTGGCCTGGGCGCCGCCATCGGCGCCGGCGTTGGCCCCGCGCTGCTCATCGGTTTCGCGCTCTACGCTGCCCGCGGCGAGCGTGTCGGCCCGTTGTCCGCATTGCTGTTTGCTGCCATCGTTGCAACTGCTGGACCTCTCTGGTGGCTTGTCCTACTGGCCGCGGACCGCCCTACCTCTTCTGGCAACTTCACCGATAGGCCCTATTCAGGGTCCTGACCCGCCCGGCCGGCCTTCATCCCGAAAACACGCCCTCCATCCTTGATCGAAGCGCGGAGCGCCGCCTATACTGGCTTCGGTCGCTCGCCAGAGGCGGGTGCTCGCTGAGGGCCCGTCCATGAGAACTGGTTCAAGGCTTCTTGCCGGCGTTGGAATCGCCTCGACGCTCGCCTTTGCCGGCTGCGGCGCCCACAGCGGGGTCTTTGGCGCGCCCAATTACATCTCCGTCACCATCTCCCCTCGGGTTGTCTCCCTCCCTCAGGCTGGTTCGCAAAGCTTCAGCGCCTCCGTCTCCAACAATCTCGGAATCCCCCAGTGGAGCCTGCTCGGCGCCAGCGACCCCACCAGCCCAGGCACCCTGAGCTGCATAAGCTGCGCGACTACGATCTACACCTCCCCTCCCGCTCCTCCGGTCTACGTCAGCGCCAGGCTGCAGCCGGGGACGGTGACGATACAGGCGACCACGACGGACCCGCAGGGGAGCATGGTGACCATCGTCCCGGACAGCGTTACCTTTTTCATCACCTCGCCAACGATTTCGATTAACCTCACGCCGGATACGGTCACCGTACCCCTCGGCACGAGCTTTCAGTTCACCGGCTATGAGGTTGGGAGCACGAACGACGGGCTCAACTGGTATGTGAATTCAGTCTTGGGGGGCCTGGCGAGCACAGACCCGAACTACGCTGGCTCCATCACCCAAGGCGTGACTGGGGGGTTGTACACCGCCCCCGCCGCCGTGCCACCCGGCGGCAGCTCCGTTACCATTACCATGGTTCCTGCGGCCAACCCGACCCAGTCCACCGACTCCTTCGTCAGCCTACAATAGCGGCCCGCCCCGACCCCGCACCTCGCGCAATTCCCGAACCAATCCCCTCAATAGTTCCCTCTGGCGCAGCATCATGCCGGGATGATACAGTTCGGTGTCTCAATTGATATCGACCCGGTTTCGTTCGGTATGGCGTCGGCCAGGCGCCGCGAAAAATTACTTTCGTGAACTCAGAATTTTAGATATGCTTCTCTGGTTCCGGATTACAAAGGATTCCGCCCAATGAAACTTTGCTTGAAGATCCTCGCAATCGTCATCGTCGCCGCTACCATGTATTCCCTGATCGGCTGCGCGGCGCCAGCCACCTTCAATTACTCGAATGTGACGATCAGCCTCAACTACACGTCCTGCGCCGCCAACTGCATCGGGGCGGTCGAGTTCAACCCGGCGAGCCCGACGACTTTGGAAACCCCCGGCCCTTCAAATAACGGTTGCGTCAACATCTTCGCAACGGTCACCAATGCTCCGGCCAATGTCACGTACACCTTGTATCCCACACCGAGCCTGGTGATTCCCACCTTGCCGTCCGGCACCGGCCTGCCTTTGGGTGAGCAAGCCTCTCCGGTCGGCACGGTCAACTATGCCAACGGGACGACGAACTTCTACTGTATTACGAATACATTGCCGGTGCCGATCTATAAGGGGGCTGCGCTACAGCAGGCGCAGGCGATGGGAATTCCTCAAGGCGATGTGCTGTTGATCGCGGGCGTACCCAACAATCCCAACACCCCGTCATCGAGTTGCGTGCTACCTACCTCCCCGGGATGCGCCACCTTCAGCCAGTTGATCCAACTCTACAATAACGCGGGTCCGACTGGACCGCCCACCCTTGTTCTGTTCCCCTCAGATGCGTCGGGATACACCACCAGCGTGGCAACTGTGACCCACGGCACTCAATTCCAGTTCAACGGATTCGCGGTCGGAGCTCCGCCGTGCCTCAGCGTGACAGCCTGCCTGATCAATGGAACGCCGTACGCGGTGTATTCCACCGACAACAAGGTCAACTGGTTTGTGGGTCCGACCAGCGCCACTGCTGTTCTCGGTGGATCGAGTACCTACGGCACCATCTCCAGCAGCGGGCTTTACACCGCTCCGGCGGCCGTGCCCCCTTCCCCACCCGTCATCGTGATGGAATCCGATCTGGTCACTACGGTCACCGCTATCGCGTATATCACGGTCAACTAGCAGGAAGGTCCGTGCGGAGTCACCGAGGGCCGCCCAACTGGCGGCCCTCAAGCCTTAACCCAGCCAATTCAGCTCTTCTGCGGCTTCGGCTCCGGGTAGGTCTTGTTGTCGATAAACCGCTGCTGCGACTCCACCACCTTGCTGCGCGCAAACGATGCGTCCCGCCAGCCCTTTACCTCGACCCGCTTGCCTTCCAGATCCTTGTAGATGGAGAAGAAGTGGGTGATCTCCTTCAGCATGTGCGGGTAGATTTCCGAATAGTTCCACACATCCTTGTACCGCGGATTGCCCTTGCCCACGCACAGGATCTTCTCGTCGGCCAGCCCCTGGTCGAGGATCTCCAGCATCCCGATCGGCCGCACCTCCATCACGCAACCGGGAAAACTCGGCGCATCCACCAGCACCAGGCAGTCCAGGGGGTCGCCGTCGCTGGCCAGCGTGCTCGGCACAAACCCGTAGTCGCCGGGATAGTGCACCGGCGAGTAAAGGTTCCGGTCCAGACGGAAGACATGCAGCTCTTTGTCGTACTCGTACTTATTGATCCCATCGCCGGGAATCTCAATCACCACATTGATCACCTCGGGACTGTTCTTCCCCACCGGCAGTTCCAGATAATTGGTCATGCTCCAAGTCTATAATCAACCTGATGAAGGCCCACGTGTATGTCACCCTCAAGCGCTCTGTCCTCGACGCACAGGGCCAGACCGTAGCCGGCGCCCTTCGCCGCATGGACTACAAGGGCGTCGCCGACGTTCGCCAGGGCAAGTATTTTCTGCTCACGCTTGACGGAGCCCTCGCCCCCGAACAGGCGCAGCTCGAAGTTGAGCGCATTGCCCGCGAGGTCCTCACCAACCCCGTCATCGAGGAGTTCTCCCTCCGCCTGGAACCCTGACCCAACTCCCCCACCGGTTGGTCGATCCTATCCCTCATTTGGCCAAAAGTGGAGGAAGCCGCCTCTTTTGCAGCCGGTCAGCCGGCCATTGGCAGCGACTTGAAGACGCCCATGCGCCCGAGACCCCATGCCACCTGAAAAAAAAGCAGGTAACGTTCCTAAAGTTGTAGTGCCATAGCTCCGATAGGGGATAACGTACGGGGTTCCTATCCCGCAAAGTACAAACATATGCAACTGGCCCAGGGCCAGGCGACCGCCCGACACCACAACGTCCCCCGTCGCCAAATCATCTTCGAGGTGCTTCCATGCGGAACCCGCTGAACCGTTGGACATTGAAGTCTGCGATCTTCCTGAGCGCCTTGCTCGTCGCTCCGGCCGTCGCCTCCGCCCAGGCCAACGTAGCCGCGCAGCGTGGAGCCGAGATCACCCCGTTCGTGCAAACATCGCTGCTCACCCCCGATTGGGGACAGACTCGTAACGTCGGCTACACCGCTGGAGTCGATTACACGCGGCTCATTCAGGCCATCGTTCAACCCTCCCTCGAACTTCGCTACGTCAGCGCTAATGGCCTCAACGTCAGCGAGCATAGCTTCACCGGCGGCTTCAAGCTCGCCATGACCTACCACCGCATTCACCCCTATGCGACCTTGCTCGCCGGTACCGGCGGCATCACCTTCACCCATCCCCAGCCCGGCTATCCCTCCGACACCTCGTTCATCTATTCCATCGGCGCAGGCGCCGAGTTCAACGTCACGCAAAGCTGGAAGGTGCGCGGCGACTTTCTCCAGCAGAACTGGAACCTCGATCCCGTCAAGCTCACCCCCGTCGTGCTCAGCGTCGGAGTCTCCTACCGCATCCCCTTCCACACCGGCGGGTGGGTCCACTAGCCGAAGTTCGATCACCCCACGCAGCCCGTGCCACGCGCGCCAGGCTGCTTGCGAGTTTTACGCAGTCGACCAGGACGATGCTACGCTCGATGGTTGGGAGACCAAGCCATTGAGCAAGATTCAGAACGGACCTCAGGCACAATCTCTGGTCCAGGCATCCGCTCTATCCGGGTCCGATCGCGTCCAAGCTGGACCGCTGCACGACGTCGCCTCACTCGACGGGCAAGATCGAGCAGGCAAGTCAGGCGCTGACCCCGATGGGCCAAATCGGGCAGCGACCACAGCGGAACAGACCGCGGTCCACCCCGCGGTTTTTGAACCTGATGCGGCTGCCGGGGCCAACGGCAGCCGCTTCGTTCGTGCCTGCCTCCGCCTCCCCACCGACCGCACCCCCGTATGGTTCCTCCGCCAAGCCGGCCGCTATATGCCGGAGTACATGGCGGTCCGCCGCCACCACTCCCTGCTCGACATCTGCCGCACCCCTTCCCTGGCCGCGGAGGTCACCATCACCGCCGCCGAGCGCCTCGGCGTCGACGCCGCCATCATCTTCGCCGACCTCCTGCTCCCCTTTACCCCCATGGGCCTCGACTTTGAGTTTGTCGCAGACGAGGGTCCCCGCATCCACGCGCCCGTCCGCACCGCCGACCAGGCCCGTGACCTGCGCACCGACCGAACGGACGACCTCCTTTATGTCTCGCGAGCGATCGAAGAGGTAGCCGCCCACTTCGCCGCGCCGCGTCCGGCCGAAGGCCCGAACAGCGATCCAGCCGGCGACCAGTTAGGCATTATTGGCTTCTGCGGCGCGCCGTTCACCCTGGCCAGCTACATGATCGAAGGCGGCAGCTCCCGCAACTACATCGAGACTAAGAAGATGATGTATGGGAACGATGCGGCGTGGTCGATCCTCATGGACAAACTCCCCAGCGTCCTCGGCGACTTCGCCGCCCAACAGGTGGCCGCCGGCGCCGATGTCATCCAGGTCTTCGACTCCTGGGCCGGCGCGCTCTCGGTCGCCGACTACCGCCAGTACGTCCTCGCCCCCACCACCGCCCTGATCCGCAGCATCCGCGCCCTCGGCGTCCCCGTCATCTACTTCGGCGTCGACACCGCGTCCTTGTTGCCTGCCATGCGCGAGACGGGCGCCGATGTTCTGGGGTTGGATTGGCGCGTACCGTTGGATCAGGCCTGGCGTACCGTCGGATACTCAACCGCGGTGCAGGGGAATTTGGACCCCATCGCCCTCTTCGCCCCCGAAGCCATCCTCCACGCCCGCGTCGCCGAGGTCCTCACCGCGGCCGCGGGGCGCCCGGGCCATATCTTCAACCTCGGCCACGGGATCGTCCCAAACACCCCCGTCGAAGCCGTCCTGTCTGTCGTCGAACAAATCAAACGAAGCTCCCTCTGAATCACCCCCACCCCAACCCCGCCACCACCCCCCGCATAAACGCAAAACTCTTACCCACCCCCGGCATCGGGTCCTCCGGAGTCGCCTCATACTCCAGGTCCACAAACCCCGCATACTTCATCTCCGCCAGCGCCTGAAAAAACGCCCGCACCGGCATCACGCCATCACCCACCGGCACGTCCGCCGGCGCAGCTGAGTGGTCCGCCACATCCTTCATGTGGATCTGAAACAGCCGCGCCCCCGCCGCCCGCGCCGAAGCCACCGCATCCGCTCCCGCGCGCATCGCCGCGCCCACATCCAGACAACACCCCACCCGCGCATCCAACCCCTCCACCGCCTTCATCACATCCGCCGGCGCGGGAAACTCCTTGTTCGCCGGCCCATTGTTATGCAGCGCCAGCCGGATGTCGTACTCGCGCACAAACCGCTCCAGCCGCGGCAGCGCCGCATGGCTCGCCGCGCACGCCATCAGCCCCACCCCCGCCGCCTTGGCGTACTCAAACTTCGCGCGGATGTCCGCCTCTTCGTCCTTCGTCAAGTTCACATTGCCCACGCCGGTCAGCGTCAGCCGCGCCGCCCGCAGCGCCGCCGCCTTCGCCGCCACGTCCTCCAGCGGCATCATCGGCAGGTGCACATCGCGCACATGCAGGTACGGACACCGCAGCTGCTGCATGAACCCAACCAGCTGCGTCACATCGAACTTGCGAAACGTATAACTCGCCACCCCCAGCCGCACCGGCGAATCCGTTCCTTCGCCAATTGCCCCGCCGCTCCCGCCCGCCGCAGCCTGCGTATCCACCACCCCCGCCCGCCCCGCAAACAACGCACCCACCCCCGCCACCACACCTCCCCGCAACACCTCCCGCCGGCTTGGAGTATAGCGAAGCATCAGTTCGCCGTCCCCGACACGGAAAAGGTATCCGGCGAACTCGGTGCGTTACTCACGATCTGAATCGCAGCCGACCGCATTCCTGTTGCCGTGGGCGCGAAGGTCACGTTGATCGAGCAGGTGCCGCTGACCGCGACTGCCGTGCAGGTATTGGTCTCCGTAAAGTTATTGTTCACGGCTCCAAGGACGCTGACGCTCGAGACTGCCAGGGGTTGTGGGCCAGCATTGGTCAGCGTCACGGTCATGGGAACGGAGGTCGTGCCGCTGGATCGTGTCGGAAAGGAAAGGGAGGTGGGATTGAGAGAGACGACGGGGACACCGCCCGCTCCGAGCAGTTGCAGCGAATAGGTGTCTCCACTCGTTAGGTCGGTCGCGGTCGCAATCTCATAGATCGAGCCGGTCTCATAGGGAGAAAACGCAACGGCCAGCGTGCACGTCTGCGTCAGGCTCGCTGGACAGGTCGAACCCTGGGTGAACTTGAAGTTGCTCGGCGAGGGGAGCGTGATGCTGAGCGGGTGACCCAGAGGATACCCGTTGAGGTCCGCTAGAACGAAGGTCTGCGCCGCGCTGGTGGTGCCCATTGCCTGGTCGCCGAACTCAACCTGCGAGGGGAAAGGCGCTACCCCCCAGTAGCTGGCTGACGCTGCAATCGGGACCGACTTCGAGAGCGTCGAGTTGGCGTCCTTCACAAGCAGAACGGACGGATAGCTTCCAACGCTGCTCGCACTGAAGGAAATCGTTGCGCTACAGCTTGTCCCGGGCGCGACCGATGCGCAGTTGCTGCCGTTCACGGAGAACAAAGAGGCATTCTGCCCGGAGAAGCTGCCCGAAAAGCCGAACGTGGTTGTGCCGTAATTTGTGATCGTGATCGAGGTGGACCGGCCCGAGTACGGGTCTGGCGCGCTCGGCAATGCGCTCGACAGCGCAACCGACGATGGAGTGACCGTGAAGAATGGTCCGGTTCCGAGACCGGTGCCGGTCAGCGGAATGTACTGGTCTGTTCCATTGACGAAAAGCTGCGCGCTGCGCGTGCCGGTTGCAGTTGGGTCGAACGTTACGGTAAGGGGACAGGAGCCATCTCCTCCGCCCGTACTGCAATAGGACCTTGGGCTCACCGAAAAATCGCCCGGGTCCGCCCCGCCAATCGTTGCAACGATCGAGGCGCTCAGATAATAGGTGCCGCTCGTGAACGATAACCCCTGCATCTGCGAGGTCCCTAGCTGGCTATATCCGAAATTGAGAGAACTGACGTTCCCGAAGTATGACGTATTGGTCGATGTCAGCGCGACCGTCTGCGACCCGGGAGACGCATTGTCCTCGATGGTCAGGGTCGCAGTGAAGGTGACGGGCATCTCCCCGGGGGCCCAGTCAATTCCCGTCGACGTTACCGAAATAGTGCATACCGATTCCGCCGGAACGCTTACCCCGCAATTGTTGGTTTGCGAGAAGTATCCGTTATCGGCGTATATGCTGCTGTTCGACGCAAAATTGGAGATCGTTATATTGGAGATCACTAGCGGCGTAGTGCCGTAGTTCTCCACCATAATGTCCTGCGTGGTGTCCGCCACGTTGAAGCTCAGCGTGCTTTGACTGAACGTCACCGGCCCTGCGGTAAGCGCAACCCCTCCACCGCTCAGTGGTACCTCGATCAGCGGGTCCGCGGAGCTGTTGGTCACCCCCAGGAAGGCGTTGAGTGCGCCAAGAACCGTGGGGGAGAAACCAACCTGGTAGGTGCAGGAAGCCGATGGCGCAAGCGTCGCGCCGCAGGTCCCTCCCGCAATCGCAAAGCTGCTCGCATCCGCGCCCGAAATCGCCGCGCTGAGCGCAATCGCGGTCGAGCTGAAGCTGGTAACCGTCACCGTCTGCGACGGGGCTGTCGAGCCCGTCGTCCACGGCCCAAAGCTGAGAGAGGAAGGCGACACGGAGAGCGTCGCAGGCGCAATCGGCGCGACCCCCAGATCCGGCGGCGTCACCGTCTGCGCCGGCTGGAAGGGCGCGGCCGGTGGCACCAGCGCATACAGCCCCGTCGTATTCAGCGCCGGGTTGTTGGCCAGGTTCAGCAGCGCGATGATCGTGTTCGTTGCAGGCGCCGTCGCAGGCACCGTAGCCGGCGTCGTCAGCGAGAACAGGCTGCCGCAGCTTGAACCATCGCCCGCGGTTCCTCCCGTCGAATTAATGCAACTCGCCAGTATGTCCGCAATCGTGTTGATCTGCGCGACCGGAATTGTAACCCCGCCAGGCACATTTGTCCCCGGAGACGTCCCCGTCGCCGGATTCACCAACTCCGCCGCCAGCGCAAACGCACTCGCCAGCGCCGCCGCATCGCCGGTGCCCGACCCCACCGCCGAAGGCGACGACATAAACGCCGCCAGCGGATACACTGCGCCCACCGTCGTCAGCTCGTTGATCACGATGAAGGTCGAGGCGGCCGACAGGCCGGGGTTCCCGCCCGTCGCAACCATGTACACCAGCGGATTCGCCATCGGGCAGGTATACGCACCCGTGATGTTGAAGTTGCCGTTCGCATCCGTCACCGCCGCCGGCGAGAGCAGCGCCGTCGCGCCGACTCATCCCCACCCGTCCCCACAGCATAAAGCTGCAACGTCGAGCCGCTCACCGGCTGTTGCCCGCCCATCACCGCGCCCCGCACACCCGCCCGGGCAACCGTCCCCGGGGAAGATCCTGGCTCGCCCGCGCCGCAGCCGCATAGAATCGCCGCAACCGCAATCACCACTGGCCCCGGCAATCGCTGCGAAATCCTCAACATCGTGAAGCCCCAATCTCAACGGCGGTCCGCGAACGTCTCCATATTAACACCCACCAGCCACCGCGAAGTACCATGAAGTAGCCAATGACCCCACCCAACACCGCCGTCCTCCTGCTCGCCCACGGCACACCCAACGCCCTCGGCGAAATGGCCGAGTATCTCGCCAAAGTCACCGGTGGCCGGCCCCTCCCGCCCGAAGTCGTCGCCGAACTGCAGCACCGCTACGCGCAGATTGGCCTCAAAGACCAGCCCACCCCCGAACCCCCGCCCCTCACCCGCTGGACCCTCGCCCAGGCCCGCCTCCTCGCGTCCGCGCTCGCCGACGCAGGCACGCCCATCCCCGTCCACGCCGCCATGCGCAACTGGCATCCATACATTGCCGACGTCGTCAGCGAAATCCGCGCCGCCGGCATTACGCGCCTCATCGCCATCTGCCTCGCCCCGCAGAACTCCCGCACCTCCATCGGCCTCTACCGCCGCGCCCTCACCAACGCGCTCGAAGCCGACCCCAACGCCCCAAAGATCTCCCTCACGTTCATCGAAGAGTGGCCCGAAGAACCCGCCCTCATCGCCGCCTTCGCCCGGCGCCTCATCGACCTCTACCGCACCGCTGCATCCGAGACTAAAACCATTCCGATCCTCTTCACCGCCCACTCCGTCCCCTGCCGCACCATCATGACTGGCGAAGCGTCTGTTGCCGGCGCCCGCCCCGGAACCCCCATCCAAACCACCCCCGACCCCTATCCCGTCGAGGCCAAACGCACTGCCCAACTCGTTTACTCGTCCGCCGCCCAGCAACTCCCCCAACTCGGCCCCTGGTTCTTCGCCTTCCAGAGCCAGGGCGTATCCGGCGGTCCCTGGATCGGCCCCACCGTCGAAGACACCCTCACGGCCATCGCCGCCGAGGGCCACACCGCCGTCATCCTCCAACCCATCGGCTTCCTCTGCGACCACGTCGAAATTCTCTACGACATCGACATCGCCTTCACCCAAACCGCCCGCACCCTCGGCCTCCGCCTCTATCGCCCTCAGTCTCTTAACGACTCCCCTCTCCTCACCCAGGCCCTCCTCGACCTCGTCCAAAGCAACCTCCAACCCACCCCCGAACCGCTGACAGCCGATAGCCTAGCCCTGACAGCTGAAATCGAAAACACGGGACCACTCACAACTCACAACTAACAACTCACAACTCACAACTGCCTATGCGCATCGCCATCATCGGAGGAGGCATCGCCGGCCTCACCGCCGCCTACGAGCTCGCACGCCTTGCGCGCGACGGCGTCCCCGTCGAAGCCACGCTCTTTGAATCTTCGAATCGCCTCGGCGGCCTCATCGAAACCGTCCGCGAGGGCGGCTTCACCGTCGAGTGCGGCCCCGACGCCTGGGTCTCCGCCAAGCCCTGGGCCCGCGAGCTCGCCATCGAACTCGGCCTCGAATCCGAACTCATCTACTCCAACGACGCCACCCGCAAAACATGGCTCTACCTCAACAACCGCCTCCTCCCCCTCCCCGACGGCCTCAACCTCTTCGTCCCCTCCACCCCCGCAGCCCTCGCCACCCTCACAGACAGAGATGCCCACTCCCCCCTCTTCACCCCCGCCGCCATCGCAGCCTACCGCAGCGAGCCCGCCCGCGCCGCCGAACTCCTCGCCGCCATCCCCGCGCACGACGAATCCATCGCCGACTTCACCCTCCGCCACTTCGGTCCCGAGGTCCTCGCCCGCGTCGCCGCCCCACTGCTCGCCGGCGTCTTCGGCGGCGACGTCCACACCCTCTCCGCCCGCGCCGTCCTCCCCGCCTTCGTCCAGATGGAACGCACCCACGGCTCCCTCATCGCCGGGCTCGCCGAACGGACGGTGGGCAACGGAGAACAGACAACGCCAATCTTCACATCCCTCCGCACCGGCCTGGGCACCCTCATCGATCGCCTCGTAGCCATCATCCCCGCCCCCTGGCTCCGCCGCAACACCACCGTCACCGCCCTCACCCCACCCACGCCCACCAACCCCCGCTGGACCCTCGCCACAACCACCACCCCCGGCAAGCGCCGCGCCACCGGCACCTTCGACGCCGTCCTCCTTGCCACCCCCCTCGACGCCGCCCGCGCCCTCCTCACCCCCATCCTCCCCGAAGCCCCCCGCCTCCTCCCCACCGAAGCCAGCTCCGCCGTCCTCGTCGCCTTCTGCTTCCCCG
>JBEKDS010000021.1:0-61474 GCA_050014235.1 Acidobacteriaceae bacterium | reverse complement strand
ACCAACGTGGGATTAAGAGGCGAAGCCGACCCATACCCCGTAGTCGTCCCAAAGTTCACCAGCGACGAAGACGCCTGGTCCGTCGTCCACGTGATCGTCGCGGAGGTGTTGGTGATGCTGCTCACGGCCACATTCGAGATCACCGGCGGTCCCGCGGGCGCTGTGCCCGTGGTTGTGAAGGTCATCACGGCCGAGTAGCCCGTCGCCCCGTCCGCGCCTATGGACTGCGCAACGAAGTAGTACGTCGTTCCACTGATCAGGCCGGTCAGCGTCACCCCGTGGCTCGCCGTCATCGCCGTTTGCAGCGGACTCAATCCCCCAGGCCGCAACATAGCCCACGTACGGCGGAATCGCATTGGCCGCAGTTGTAGTCGCCATCGAGTTCGGCGATGTGGTCGATTGCGACGCCGCATTGGCGGAGACCACGTCAAAGTCGTACGCAGTGCCCGCGGCCAACCCCGTAATCGTCTCCGAATGCGCCGTCACCATTGCGGTATCCAGGGTGGTCGAGGAGCCATAGCCGGTTGTCGTGCCGTAGTTGATCTGCGACGTTGCCGGCTGGTCCGTCGTCCACGTCACCGTCACCGAGGTGCTCGTAACATTCGTCGTCGCCACATTCGTGATCACCGGCGGCGTGGACACCAGCGCGGCCGTCATGAAGGTCGAGTTGCCCGAAGTGGTCGACCCCGCTCCAGCGTCCACCGAGACCACATCGAAGTCATACGTCGTCCCCGGCGTCAGCCCCGTCAGCGTCACCGACTGGGAGGTCTGCAGCGTGCTGTTCAGCGTGGAAGACGATCCATACCCACTCGTGACCCCGTAGTTCACCAGCGAGGTCGATGGCTGGTCCGTCGTCCACGTCACCACCGCCGAGGTGCTCGTGATGCTCGACACCGTCACCGCGGAGATCACCGGACCCACCGCCATCGTGGTCGGCGTCGTAAAGTTCGCCGGGAAGGGACAAATCAGCCCCGTTCCCGGGCAAAGTGGCCAAGTCTGCGATTGAAACCAGTTCGCCACCTGGGAGGCCACAAACTCCAGACCGTTATACCCAAGGTGGATCGGATCAATCACAGAGTAGATGGCATTGGCCGCGTGACTTGCCGCGGCCGTCAGATTGTACCCGCGAGTGCAGGACGTAACATCGTTGCCATCGGGGATTGAATTGATAAGGATGGTCTCCGAATCAATGATGATCACCGTCCCGTCACCCTGGGTTCCACCCGTCACGCTGAACGTGCAGGTCTCATTGTCGAGCGGGCCGGACGTGACTGTCCCAGTCGCGACCACCGCCCTCAGTGAGGAGGGCATAACGTCATTGGCATGGTCCGCCACGTCCAATGGGAGCGACGGGTTGTAGTCCTGTACGACGAGCTCGCGAATATTAATGTAGTTGTTCGGGTAGGCCGCCGCGAGGTCTTCACCCGTCGCGACAATGTCGTTGTAGGTCGAGGTGCCGATCGGGGTGCTGACCCAATTCACATCTCCCATAACCAGATAACAAGCGGGCGTCGCCAAGGCGTCGACCATGCTGGCATCGTCGGCGAGGATCTGGCTGACCTGAGTGGGGTTGTTCGATCCGCCCCAGATCACATTGCAGTTGCCCGCCCCGAACGACGCTGGCGTCGCCAGCATCCTCTGGGCGATTTGTGTGCTGGTGTTGCCGCCCACTCCCTCATTGATGACGGGAACGCCAAGAATGTTCGCCAGGGTGTTCGGGTAGTTGATGTTGCTTCCATCTTTACCACCCACGGTCTGCGAGTCGCCCCAAGCCCAAATCGTAAATCCGCCCAGATTGGCCCCAAACGTCGACACTCCAGCCGGACTGGCCGACACCGCCTCAAAGACGTAGTTCGTACCCGGCGCCAGCCCGGTCAGCGTCACCGAGTGGTTGGTCGATAGCGTCGATTCGAGCACGGAAAACCCATAGCTGGTTGTCGTTCCATAGTTCACCAGCGAATTGCTCGGCACATTCGTGGTCCATGTAATCGTCGCGGAGCTCGGTGTGAGGTTCGAGCTGGTCACATTGGAGAGGATCGGCACAAGGGTGGGCGTCCCCGTGGTCGCAAAGCTGTACGTAGCAGAGTAGCCAGTCGCGCCGCCCGCGCCCGTCGACTCACAGACAAAGTAATACGTGGTGCCGGGATAGAGGCCGGTCAACGTTACCCCGTGGCTCGCCGAAAGCGTCGCCTGCACCGGCGCAAATTGGCCAAGAGCAGTGCTCGTCCCGTAGGCCAGCACAGTATTGCCGGGCGAGTCCGTCGACCAGGTGATCACCGCGCTTGTATTGGTATAGCCATAGGATGCAACGAAGCCGACATTCGGCGCCGTGGCCCCGGCCGCCGCCGTGGTGAAGGTCTGGTTGGCCGAGGTGGAGTTGACATTGGCCGCGCCCGCGGAAACCACGTCGAAGTTATACGTGGTGCCGGGGGAGAGCCCGTTCAAGGTGACCGAATGCGCCGTCGCCATGCTCGAATTCAGCGGCGAGGACGAGCCATAACTGGTCGTGGTCCCGTAATTCACCAGCGCAGTGGACGGCAGGTCCGTCGTCCAGTTGATGGTCGCGCTGGTGCTCGTAATGTAGATCGCGTTGATGTTGCCAAGCACCGGTGACGTCGAAAGGGTTGCGAACGCGAAGTTCGCGGACGTGTTGCCGGAGACGACATCGAAGTCGTAGAGCGTATTCGCCGCGAGCCCCGTCAGCGTCACCGTGTGCGCCGTCACCAGCGCCGGATTCAGAGGCGATGCAAGACCATAGCTTGTGTTGAATCCGTAGTTCACCAGCGAAGACGAAGGCTGGTCGGTCGTCCAGGTGATGACGGCGGAGGTGTTGGTGACGCTAGACGCGACAACGTTGCTGATGACCTGGGCGGAGGCGGGGCCGGCCAGAACGGCGCTCGCGATGGCCAGGATCGCGGCTCGCAGCCATGGGGAATGCTGGACGGTCGCTTTCTTTTCGACTGGCCGAATTTCTTTTGGTCGATGGGTCAACACACTCGTCTCCATTCACCTGGGTCGACGGCCCGGCTTGCTGCAAGAATGGGGAGAGTTGTGTTCACAATACACGACCGGCGCGGCGCCAACGCCATTACTAGGGTAACCAGGACTGAGGCTGCTCCGGTTGGCCACGTATTTTTTTTCACTTCGGCGGACCAAGATGAGACCAGCGCGCCTTACCGAACCGGCGCTCGACGAAGGGCCCTCACGAGATTAGGCAAGGTCGAAGCGGTCGAGGTCCATCACTTTGTTCCAGGCCGCGACAAAGTCATGGACAAACTTCTCCTGCGCGTCTGAGCTTGCGTAGACTTCGGCGATTGCCCGAAGCTGGGAGTTTGAACCGAAGGTAAGATCGACACGCGTGCCGGTCCATTTGAGTTCCCCCGTTTTGCGATCGCGCCCTTCAAAGACCTCCTGGGCGTGAGAGACCGCCTTCCACTCCGTACCCATGTCGAGCAGGTTGAGGAAGAAGTCGTTGGTGAGCGCCCCCGGGCGCTTGGTGAAGACACCATGTCTTGCCTGTCCGACGTTGGTATTCAGCACACGCAGGCCGCCAACGAGCACGACGAGTTCAGGCGCGGTCAGGGTCAGCAACTGGGCCTTGTCGATGAGCAGTTTCTCGGACGGCACGCTGCATTTGGGCTTGAGGTAGTTGCGGAAGCCGTCTGCGATCGGCTCGAGCACCGCGAACGAGTCCGCATCGGTCTGCTCCTGCGAGGCGTCCATACGACCCGGAGTAAAAGGAACAGTCACACTGAGGCCGGCATTTTTCACCGCCTGCTCGACACCCGCGCAGCCGGCCAGGACGATCAGGTCGGCGAGCGAAACCTCCTTACCGCCGGACTGCTTCCCGTTGAATTCGGCCTGAATGCCTTCGAGCGTGTTCAGCACTTTTGCCAGTTGCTCCGGCTGGTTGAGTTCCCAGTCCTTCTGCGGTGTCAGGCGGATGCGCGCGCCGTTCGCGCCGCCACGCTTGTCGGAGTTGCGGAAGGTGGACGCCGACGCCCAGGCAGTCGAAACCAATTGCGCGACGGACAGGCCCGAAGCCAGGATATTGCCCTTGAGGGTGGCAATGTCCTGCGCGTCGATCAGCGTGTGATTGACTGCGGGGATGGGATCCTGCCAGATGAGCTCTTCGGCAGGGACTTCCGGGCCAAGATAGCGCGCGCGCGGACCCATGTCGCGGTGCGTCAGCTTGAACCACGCACGGGCGAAGGCATCAGCGAGCTGGTCGGGATTCTCGTAGAAGCGCCTGGAGATCTTCTCGTACGCAGGATCGAGGCGCAGGGCAAGATCGGTGGTCAGCATCGACGGCGTGCGCCGTTTGGACGGGTCGTACGGATCGGGCACGCTATCGACGGCCGCGGCCCCCTTGGGCCTCCATTGGTGCGCGCCTGCCGGGCTCTTGGTCAGCTCCCACTCGTAGCCGAACAGGTGCTCGAAGAACTGGTTGCTCCACTTGGTTGGCGTGGTTGTCCAGATGACTTCGAGTCCGCTGGTGATTGCGTCGCCGCCCTTGCCGGCGCCAAAGCTGCTTTTCCAGCCAAGGCCCTGCTCCTCGATGCCGGCCGCTTCAGGCTCCGCCCCAACGTGCGACGCGGGCCCCGCGCCATGGGTCTTGCCAAAGGTATGGCCGCCGGCGATCAGGGCAACGGTTTCGTCGTCGTTCATCGCCATGCGGGCAAAGGTCTCGCGGATATCGTGGGCCGCGGCGACAGGGTCCGGGTAGCCCTCCGGGCCTTCCGGGTTAACGTAGATCAGACCCATCTGCACCGCGGCAAGCGGATTCTCCAGATTGCGCCCGGGGTTGTCGGTACGATCTTTCTCGCTGCCATGCAGGTCCTCGTCGGCAACGATCACTGCGGTAGAGGCGCCGGGCTTTCCCTTGCCATAGCGGTTGTCGCCGCCCAGCCAGGTTGTCTCGGTTCCCCAATAGACGTCCTGGTCCGGCTCCCAGACGTCCTCGCGCCCGCCGCCGAAGCCGAAGGTCTTGAAGCCCATCGATTCCAGGGCGACGTTGCCGGTGAGGACGATCAGGTCGGCCCATGAGATTTTGTTGCCATACTTCTGCTTGACGGGCCAGATCAGCCGACGCGCCTTGTCGAGGTTGACGTTGTCGGGCCAACTGTTGAGAGGGGCGAAGCGCTGCTGGCCTGAGCCGGCCCCGCCGCGGCCGTCGCCGATACGGTACGTGCCGGCGCTGTGCCACGCCATACGAATGAACAAGGGTCCGTAGTGGCCGAAGTCCGCCGGCCACCAGTCCTGCGAGGTGGTCATCAGGGCCAGGAGGTCCTTCTTCACGGCTGCCAGGTCGAGGCTCTTGAACGCTTCGGCGTAGTTGAATTCCTTGTCCATCGGATCGGAGAGGGGCGAATGCTGGTGCAGGATCCCCAGGTTTAGCTGGCTCGGCCACCAGTCGCGGTTCGATGTGCCTTCACCGGCGGCGCGATGGAACGGGCACTTCGCTTCAGTTGACATGTCTTCTCTCCTTCTACCTGTTGGATCCAACGACTCGGGCCTGCGCAGGCGGCCAAGCGGCGCTGGCTGATTGCGTTTGCTTCGATCCTATGAAATGTAGCATCATGGAATGCGATAGCTCCAATACATATTTCGCATCCAAAGCATAGGCATTCCCTATGGAATTCAACCAGCTTCGCTACGTGTGCGCCATTGCGGAAACCGGCAGCTTCAGCCGAGCGGCAGAGCGCTGCCACGTCGCTCAACCCTCGCTCTCGCAGCAGGTCCTGAAGCTTGAGGGAGATTTGGGCGCAAAGCTCTTCGACCGGCTGGGCCGCAGCGTCCGCCTGACCGACGCAGGGCGCGCATTTCTGCCCCATGCCCGTTCAATTCTGAGCCAGATGGAGACGGCGCAATCAAGTGTAGCCGATGAGGGCGCAGACGTTCGCGGCAGCGTAGCGGTTGGCGTTATCCCGACCATTGCACCCTACCTGATGCCGCGCTACACGGCCGCCTTTGCGAAGAAATATCCCGGAGCGAAGCTGCGAATTGTTGAGGAAACGACGCCGGTGCTGGTGGAAAGCCTGCGGGACCTGTCGATCGATGTTGCGATTCTTGCGCTCCCTCTGCGCCACAAAGACCTTGAGGTGTCTCCCCTTCGCACCGAGCCACTCTTTGCCGTGCTGCCCAAGGGCGATCCCCGCGCCGGTGCGAGATCGCTGGCCCTCAAGGACCTCCGCGGAGAGTCCTTCGTCATGCTGCGCGACGGCCATTGCTTTCGCGACCTCAGCATCGCCGCCTGTGCCCATGCCCATGTCCGGCCGCGCATCGCCTTCGAGAGCGGCCAGTTCAGCAGCATCTTTGCAATGGTTGCCGCGGGCCTCGGCATCTCACTCGCCCCCGAGATGGCCATAGACCGGGACCCTGGCTGCCGCTATGTGCGCCTAAGCGACGCGCGCGCGACTCGCACCATCGTCACCGCCATTTTGCGTGGACGGAGCTTCAACCGGGTCCAGCAGGCGTTTTTGTCAGAAATGAGAAGTTAGGGCGGCGCGCGCGCATGATCTATGCTATCGACGGATCCATTGCGGCCTAGGTCGCCGACAGCGGGACGCAAGCGGTCCCGGTGATCTTGGCTGTTCGACAACTGCGGCGATGGAGATTGAGGCAGGGGTCCGCGCTTTCGTGGACCTTGCTGGCGAAGGCATCGGTCGATTCGTCCTGGTTTCGCGGGGTATAATTAGCAGCGAAGCGGGAGTAGCTCAATGGTAGAGTAGCGGCTTCCCAAGCCGTTGGTTGCGGGTTCGATCCCCGTCTCCCGCTCCAGATTCAGAGAAAAAAAACCCCGTACCTTCCCCCTACTGAAAAGCCCATCGCACTCGTCAAGGTGCCTGACTTTCCACGCGGAGCGTTCAGGCGCGGGGTGAGTACGCAAGCTGAGCGGTATGACTCGATGCGTAGGGTACTGCGGGACGCGCTCTTTGTCCTGCGCCCTCGGCCTTCTCTTCTGCCATTTGTCTTTCTATCCAGCGGTAGGTCCTTTCCAGGCCATCGCGAAGCTAGAAACACGTCCCCCCGCTGGAAAGCTGATAGCATTCTTCAAAAGCTTTTCCTGTCTAAGCTGTCCGGATTTTGGCTGAACCAAGCTGAATGCCGCCGGCTCGGTCCCGGTCTTCCGCCCAAGAAGAACCGGCGGGCTTACCTGCGAAGGCCTTCGGTGGTTCCGGTCGCGCGGGTAGAGGTGCAATACGAAGCTGCGTATCCAAGGCAACTCGCTGCGACTGAGGCTGACCCGGTCTGAAGTGTCGCAGGCGATCGAGGCGGGCCGGGTTGAGGAGACGATATCTTTCGCACGCGGTGACCAGTCGCGTCTGACCTATGCGCTGACGTGCGAGGCCGACCTGGCGGACACGGAGGTCCGCCACACGCCGGTCGAAGTCGTCGTGGCCGTTCCTCGAGAGGTGTTGAGAACCTGGGCGGAAGGCGAGGAGGTGGGGATTTATGCCACCGTCGATCTGGGAGTTCGGGGGACTTTGAGTGTCAGCGTGGAGAAGGACTTTGCCTGTCTGCATCCGAGCGCCGGCGATGACACCGACTTATTCCGGAACCCTAAGGCGGGCAGCTCCGCAAGCGATCGCTAAGGGTGCTCGCTGAGGCTGGCCCTAATTTACGGGTGCCGCGGCACTGCGTCGCCGTCCGGAACGGTGGTGAGGCTGGCGGTCTTCTGGTTGGATTTGTCGCGGTCTTCGAGCGCCATGGCTTCGGGCATGAAGCCAATGGCCTTGCCAATCTCGGGGTCGGCCTGGGCGCGGACCTTGAGGCCTTCGAGCTGGCCGAACTGCGAGGTGAAGAGCTCGGCCTTGATGCTGGCCTTTACCCAGTCCTGCACCGCGGCGATGTCGGCGTCAGTGTAGTCAATCTGGTTGGCCTTGAGGTAGGCCTTGAACTGGGTGAGGATGGCGTCGTCGACGACGAAGTCGCGGGGGATGGTACGGTTGGCGAGGTAGTGCTTAGAGAAGTTGAAGAAGGCGTAGTGCTGCAGGAGCGATCCCTGGAAGCGGCTGTAGTTGATGGGATCGAAGATGCCGGAGTCGACCTTCTCGTCCGGGGTGATGCCGCCGCCGCCGTATACGGTGCGGCCTGAGTCGGTGAGCTTGACCTCAGTGTTGGATTTGTCGGCCTTCTTGGCGTCGTCGCGGACGTAGTAGTAGTCGTAGAGCGAGACACCGTCGTAGGAGCGCTGGATGAGGCGGCCGGACGGGGTGTAGTAGTGGTAGGTGGTGAGGGCCAGGCCGGTGTTCTCGGAGATCTGGAAGACGGTCTGGACGAGGCCCTTGCCGAAGGTGGTCTCGCCGACGATGAGGGCGCGGTCGTGGTCCTGCAGGGCGCCGGAGACGATCTCGGCAGCGGAGGCGGTATTGCGGTTGACGAGGACGACGATGGGGTACTTGTTGGTGCCGTCTTCGCCGTGGTTGGCGGTGTAGACCTGGTCGGGGAAGGCGCGACCGCGCTGGGAGACGACGACCTGGCCCTTCTGGAGGAACTTGTCGGACATGGCGACGGCTTCGTTGAGCAGGCCCCCGGGGTTGGCGCGGAGGTCAAGGATCAGGCCGCGGAGCTGGCCGTCGGCCTGGAACCGGTCGAGGGCGTCGCCTACCTCACGGCTGGTGGTCTCCATAAAGCCGGTGACGTGCATGTAGCCGATGCCGGGCCGGAGCAGGAAGGCGAGATCGACGGAGGGGCGGGGAATCTCATCGCGGATAAGGTCGAAGGTGAGGGGGGCGTCCTTGCCCTCGCGGGCCATGACGACTGAGACGTGGGTGCCGCGGGGGCCCTTGAGCATGGAGGCGACGGCGGTGGAGTCGAGGCCTTCGGCGGACTTGCCATCGATGGACATGATGACGTCGCCGGGACGGATGCCGGCCTTGTAGGCGGGGGTGCCTTCAAAGGGCGCGAGGACGACCACGTGGATGACGCCGTCTTTATCCGGCTGGGGCTGGATGGACATGCCGACGCCGTAGTACTTGCCGTGCTGGTCTTCGCGCATCTGGGCGAAGGCCTTGGGATCGTAGAAGTTGGAGTGGGGGTCGAGGACGTGGAGCATGCCGGGAATGGCGCCGTCGTAGATGGCCTTGTCGACCTTGTCGGTGTCCAGCGGCTCGGCGTAGTTCTGCTCGACGAGGGAGTAGACATCGGTGAACTCGTGCAGCGAGTCGCGCAGGGTGGATTCGTCAGAGGAGGACTGGGCGGAGACTTTCTGGTTGACCAGCGAGCCGATGAAGGCACAGGTTGCCAGGACGAGGGTGGCGGAGAAGAGCGCGCGACGGGTACGGGGGGCCATCTGCTTGGGTTACCTCGAGGTGCGTCTGGAGGGATTTGGCTCGCCGCGTGAGGAAGATGGTTTGCCCATTAAAGTCCAGTCCAGCGTTGGACGAGTATACCATCCCTGCGGTTAGCGGAAGGCAGTTATGCGTGGTAAGTGGCGAGTTGTGAGTACAACTTCCGTGTATGGGACAGGGGTCCAAAGGCAGTGGTAAGTGGGAAGTAACGGCTGGGTGGCGGGGGTGGTGGTGAGCGTCGGCTCGCTGGTGCTGTAAGCGTCGGCTCGCTGGTGCTGTATAAGCGGCTGGAGGGGCGGGGGGAGTTGTGATTGGTGCGGGGCGGGGTGGGGCGGATAGAATGGGAGGGGCCGGATATCGAGTGCTCGTCTGAGCGAGTCCAAAGGATGGGCGGCGAAAGCGAGAGAGATTTGAGGTTTGCGAATTTGCGAATTGACGGGACGGATATGAGGACGGGGATGGCCGCGCCGCGGCGGGTGTTGGGCGTTGCGATGGCGTGGGGTGCGCTGGCCACGGCGGGGATGGGGCAGCTGGCGGTGCCACGCTATCAGAGTCCGATTGCGCCGCCGAGGCCGCAACCGGCGGTGGTCCCAGCACCGGCGGCGGTGACCGCGAATGGGACGGTGGTGGAGTTTCCGATCGTGCGGGTGAACGACCAACTGATCGATAAGAGCGACTATGAGCGGGCGCAGCAGCAGTTGCTGCAGGATGCGCAGCACGAAAACCTGCCGCCGGATGAGCTGGCGCAGCGGCAGAAGGACCTGTTGCGCGACATGATCGACCAGCAACTGCTGCTATCGCGGGGCAAGGAGCTGGACATCAATCCTGAGTCGGACGTAATCCGCCAGCTGGACGATATCCGCAAGAGGAACAATCTGGATTCGATGGAGGCGCTGGAGAAGGCGGTGCGGGACTCGGGGATCTCGTATGAGGACTTCAAGGCGGGGATTAAGAACCAGATCATCACCGAGCAGGTGGTGGGCCAGGAGGTCGGGCGGCGCCTGACACTGACGGCGAAGGAAGAACAGGCGTACTACGACGCGCACAAGCAGGAGTTTGTGCAGCCGGAGCAGGTGCGGCTGAGCGAGATTTTGATTCCGACGCCGGAGGATGCGGGGGATGCGCAGGTGGCGCAAGCCAAGGCGAAGGCGGACGAGGTGGAGGCGAAGCTGAAGGCGGGGGCCAAGTTCGAAGACCTGGCGACGCAGTACTCGACCGGGCAGACGGCGGACAAGGGCGGCGATCTTGGCGCGTTCACGCATGGGCAGCTGGCCCAGGTGCTGGAGGACCAGACGTTCCCGCTGAAGCCGGGCGAGTCGACGGCGCCGATCCGGACGCGGCAGGGTTTTGTGGTTCTGAAGGTGACCGAGCACATGGCACCGGGGCTGCAGCCACTGAGTGCGGTGGACGAGCAAATTAGAAATGAGATCTATCAGGAGGCAATTCGGCCGGCGCTGCGGACGTATCTGACCGGCCTGCGCGACAAGGCGTATATCGACATTGCTCCGGGGTTTGTGGATACGGGCGCGAGCCCCAAAGAGACCAAGCCGGTGTTTACGACGTATACTCCGCCGGCGGTGAAGAAGAAGACGGTGGTGCAGAAAGAGCGCCTGGACCAGGGGGGAACGGCAGCGGCTAGCGCGGCGGCGGCCAAGAGTGCAGCGGGAGCCGGTGCTGCAGCGAGTACGCATTCTGCTGCCGGCGCAGCGGACGCGAGCGCGGCGGGGACGAGTTCGCCGGCGGTGAAGACAGTCCTGGTGAAGGGGACGAAGAAGCCGAAGAAGGTGCATCGCGAGAAGATCCGTTATGGGCAGGCTCCGCGGACGTCGTTGCCGGCGGGACCTGAGGAGGCGGGCATGACTGGCAGAGACCTCGGAGCGGGTAGTTCGGCTTCCGAGGCGCTGGCGGCGGACACTCCGGGGTCGGCGATTGCACCGATCGACCAGACGGCGACGAATGGAGTTGTCGCCACGACGGCGGATGCGGGTGCTGACCCGCTGGCTCCGAAGGCGCCGGAGCGGACGAAGACGCGGTTCAGCGACCGTGCGCCGGTGGAGACAAAGAAGATCAAGGCGGTGAAGCAGACGGCGAAGGTCGAGGAGAAGGCGGCGTCGACGCCAGTTGCATTGACCGCCGAGGAAAAAGCGACGCAGCAGGTGCAGAGCGCGCCGCTGGGTCTGGATGGGGACACGGCGAAGAAGAAGAAGGCGGCGAAGGTGAAGGGCGCACCGAAGGAACGGATCCAGGCGCAGCCGCCCGCGCCGCCGGCCCCTAAGCCCGAGGCGACGCCGATCCCGCCGAAGAGCGTGCGGGACAATGGTGAGCCGGTGGTGACGCCCCCGCCCGATCCTTCGACGCTACCGGCGGTGACGGCACCAGCGACGCCGTAAGGGTGAGCGGTGGCGTTTGGGTGGGTTCACGGCTTCGGGCCGGAAATGGGTGGCGGCATGAAAAGCAGCTGCGGAGATTCTGTGCTTCGCACAGAATGACGGCGGTGGTTTTATATCGGCGGCGGATTATTTGGCCGGGGGCGGGGGTTCGAATTCTTTGTCCATCCAGGTCTTGAGGGCGTCGATGCTTTGCGGGCGGCCGAGGAAGTCTTTGATGAGCTCCGCGGCGGGCTTGCTGCTTCCGGGTTCGAGGACGGTGCGGCGATAGCGCAGGGCCGTGGGGCCGTCGAGGATGTTCTTGGGATCGAAGGCAGCGAAGAAGTCGACCGCGATGACTTTATCAAGGACGTAGGTGTAGTAGTTCGACGAGTAGCCGGTGAGGTGGGTGAAGCCGGTGTAGAAGTGGTTGCCGTCGACGAACTGGAAGGGGCTGAAGCGGGCGTAGTCCTCGCGCAGGAGCGCGTCGAAGTCGACCTTATCGGGGCTGCGGTCATGCAGCTGCAGCGCGTAGGTGGAGTAGAGCAGCTGCTGCTGCACCCAGGCTGCGCGGCCGAAGTAGTCGGCGCGGTCCATCTGCGAGATGAGGGAGAGCGGAAGCACCTCACCGGTCTTGTAGTCCCTGGCGAAGCTTTGCAGGATGGCTGGGTCGTGGAACATCTCTTCGAGCATCTGGGAAGGCGCTTCGACGAAGTCGTTTTCGGTGGTGACCCCGCTCTGGCCGGCCCAGGGCTGCTTGCCGCCCAGGACTTCGTGCATCATGTGGCCGAACTCGTGGAAGAAGGTGACGACTTCGCCGAACTGCATGAGGCCGGGGTCGCCGGCGACGCCGCCGGAGAAGTTGCAGACGAGGACGGCTTCGGGAAGCTGCTCGCCTTTGATGCCGGGGACGAGGGGGTTCTCAAAGAACCACTTGTCCTTGCCCTCGCGGGGATGCATGTCGAGGTAGATGCGGCCCGCCTTCTGGCCTGAGTCGAAGACGTCGTAGGCGTGGACGGAGGGGTCCCAGACGGGGGCGTCGGGGGCGGGGTGGAACTCGAGGTGAAAGAGGCGGGAGGCAGTCTTAAGGATGCCGGCTTCGACCTCGGTGTAGGCGAAGTAGGGGCGGACGCTCTGCGAGTCGAAGTTGTAGGCGGAGCGGCGGTAAAGCTCGTTCCAGTAGGAGGAGTCGGCGAGGGTGATGGGCAGGCCGGTGGGGTCTTTCGATTTCGCGAAGGCCTGGAGAAGGTCGAATTCGCGTTGGGCGCGGTCGCGCGAGGCCTGATCGACCTGGTCGAGGAACTTGCGCATGTTAGCGGCGGAGCCGATCATCTGGTCGGCAGTGGCGAGGTCGGCCCAGGTAGAGAAGCCGAGGGTGGTGGCGAGCTGCTGGCGGGCATCGAGGAGTTGCTTCAGCACGTCGACGTTTTGCGGATACGCCCGGTTCATGTAGGCGAGGAACATGGCGCGGCGGAGCTTTGCGCTCTTCGCGTAGGTCAGGACGGGCGTCGCGTCGGGCGAGTCGGTGGTGAGGGTGATGACGCCGCCGGCTGCGGGTGCGTGGCGGGCGATGTAGTCGGCGGGCAGGCCGTCGAGCTCGGATTTATCGGTGACGGGAATCTTGCGGACGTCGTCGGAGAGGTTGCGGCTGAACTTGAGCGAGATCTCGGTGATGCGGTCCTGCAGCTGCTTGACCTTATCGCGCGTGGCCTGATCTTTGTCGACGCCGCCGAGGCGGTACTCGAGGAGGGTGCGGTCCATGTAGTGCTTGGTTGCCGCGTTGGCGGCGGAGATGTTGACGGCGACGAGGGCGTGGTAGATGTCCTGGTTGAGGGAGAGCCTGGTGCTCTCTGCGGAGATGACCTGGACGAGTTCCTGGGCCCTATCGCGGATGGATTTTTCGGGGTTGGTGGAGAACATGATGCCGCCCTGGTTGCCGGCGAGGGTGAGGTGCATCTGAGCGCGGTCGTAGGGCAGCAGGGTGTTGTCGACGGTGCGCGGGCCTTTGACGGCGAGCATCTGCGCGATGAGGCGCTGCTCCTCGGCGATCTGCCAGCGGACCCAGTTGTCGAGCGAGGCGGGGTTTTTGAGGCCGACCCAGGCGTGGAGGGGATCGATGGGCTGGGTGGGCGCGGGCGGAGTGGGCTGGACAGGGGCTGGGGCGGGAGTCTGGGCGGCGTGGCTCGCGAGAGGGAGAACGAGCAGGACGAGGAGTGCAGCGAAGGAGAGCGGGTGTCTTGGGGAGTCGAATTTGAGCATGGTTTTGACAGAATACTCTGACGCGAGCCGGTTGGCGGAGTTGCGGGCGCGGAGTTGTCGTAGACTTTTTGGGCACGGAAGAGAGGATGAGCATGAGAGCACAGGTGGTGGTGCTGGGCGCGGGATTTGGCGGGCTGGAGCTGACGACGATTCTTTCCGAGGAGTTCGGCGAGGGGACCGACGTGGTGCTGATCGATAAGGGCGAGTCCTTTGTCTTTGGGTTCTCGAAGCTGGATGTGATGTTCGGGCGGCGGACGGCGGAGAGGGTGCGGCACTTTTATCGCGACATTGTGAAGCCGGGTGTGCGATTTGTACAGACGATGGTGAGGGCGATCGATCCGGCGGCGCGGCGGGTGATGACGGACGCGGGCGAGTTCGAGGCGGATGTGCTGGTGGTGGCGCTGGGAGCAGACTACGATGTGGCTGCGACGCCTGGGCTGGCGGAGGGCGGCAATGAGTTTTATTCGGTGGCGGGGGCGTTTGCGCTGCGCGATGTGATTGCGGGGTTTGAGCGCGGGCCGGCGATTATCGGCGTGACGGGGAAGTCGTTCAAGTGCCCGCCCGCGCCGAGCGAGACGGCGTTATTGCTGCATGACTACCTGGTGGCGCGGGGGCGGCGCGCGGCAACGGAGATTGCGGTGGTGATGCCGTTTGGTGTGCCGATTCCACCGTCGCCGGAGAGCTCGCAGGCGATCCTGGCGGCGTTTGCGGAGCGCGGAATACGGTTTGTGAAGGACACGCTGGTGGCGGCGCTCGACCCGGGGCGCAAGGTTGTGCTGCTGAGCGATGGAAGCGAGATGCCGTACGCGTTATTTCTGGGCGTGCCGGTGCACCGGGTGCCAAAGGTGGTTGCGGAGTCGGGGCTGGCGGAGGCGGATTGGTGGATTCCGGTGGACAAGAAGACGCTGGCGACGAAGTTTCCCGGCGTGTATGCGGTGGGGGATGTGAATGCGGTGGGGACGCCGAAGGCGGGCGTGTTTGCAGAGGGCGCGGCGCGCGTGGTGGCGGCGGAGATTGTGGCGCAACTGCGCGGCGGGCCGGAGCCGGAGGGGTATCGAGGCGTGGGGTCGTGCTATCTGGAGTTCGGGGGCGAGCAGGTGGCGCGCGTGGATGTGGAGTTTCTGAGCGGGCCGAAGCCGACGGGGACGTATCAGGCGCCGTCGCAGGTGCTGGCGGCGGAGAAGGAGGAGTTTGGAGCGAGCCGGGTGCGGCGGTGGTTTGGGAGGGAGTGGGCGAAGGAGTAGGCGCTTCGTGGTGTGGATGGGGCTGGCGTGGGAGACGTATGCTTGGGGGCATGAAGGATTTCTTTGTGGCGGATGCGGCGCGGTTCGATGGTCTGGCGGTGACGACGTTTTTTGCGGTGTCGTCGATGTCGCTGCGGGAGAAGAAGGGTGGCGGCGGGCAGTACCTGGCGCTGACGCTGAGCGATAAGACGGGGTCGATGGAGGCGCGGATGTGGGAGGAGTTTGCGTCCGCGGCGGCGACATGCGGCGAGGGTTGCTATGTGAAGGTGCAGGGAGTTGTCTCCGAATATCCCAAGGGTCAGAAGAAGTTCCAGATCACGCTGACCAAGATGCGGCTGGCGGCGGCGAGCGAGGTGGAGGCGGCGGACTTTGTGCCTGCGACGAAGTTCGATGTGGGGGAGATGTGGGCGGAGCTGCGCGGGTACGTGGAGGAGTTCAGGAATGAGGACCTGAAGCGGCTGGTGTTTGCGTTTCTGGACGACGCGGAGATTGGGGTGGCGTATCGCGAGGCGCCGGCGGCGAAGGTGTTGCATCATGCGTGGCTGGGCGGACTGCTGGAGCATGTGGTGACGCTGGTGCGAGTGTGCCGGGCGGTGGTGGGCTTCTATCCGGAGGTGGATGGGGACCTGCTGGTGACGGGGGCGATCCTGCATGATGTGGGCAAGGTGCGCGAGCTGAGCTGGGGGACGACGTTTGGGTACACAGTGGAGGGGCAGATGGTGGGGCACATCTCGATTGCGCAGGGAATGGTGCGGGAAAAGGTGCGGGGGCTGCCGGGGTTTCCCGAGAAGCTGGCTGTGCTGGTGGAGCACATGATCCTGAGCCACCATGGGCGGCTGGAGTTTGGCTCGCCGAAGCTGCCGATGACTCCGGAGGCGGTTCTGCTGAGCGCGCTGGACGATCTGGAGGCGAAGATGCAGGCGATGCGGAACGAGTTTGGGCGGGACGCGGCGGCAGGGAAGAGTGGCGCGGAGATGACGGAGTGGGTGAGGAGTATGGAGCGGCCGCTGCTGAATACGAAGGCGTATCTGGGGGAGTAGTTGGAGTCTGGCTGGTCGATTTCCTTCGTTGCTTGGTGTTAGGGGCATGCAAAGACGGAACGCCGCGCAAGCGGCGTTCCGTTGGGTCTGATCTTTAAGAGGAAGAGGAGTTAGGCAGTCTGGCGGCGCTTGCGAACCAGAAGGCCGGCGGCGCCGAGAAGGCCGGTACCGAGGAGGATGAGGCTGTTGGGCTCCGGAGTCATGGTGAGGACACCGTCGAAGTCGACGCCGGAGGGATTTTGCGATCCGCCGGGTCCGGAGAAGCCGGCCTGCTCCACGATGAAGGTGAGGGTGTTGCTGCTGAGCAGGTTGAGGTTGACGTTGACGGTATCGTCGGCCGTGCAGTTTGGCACGTTGTTGGCGCACTGGACATCGCTGCCGATGGAGCCGAAGCCGAGACCGGGGATGAGAACGCCGTTGAGCAACACTTCGGTCGTGTCGTCCGCCGCTACATCGAGGTACCCGCTGTAGTTGCCGGCGACGGCGGAGAAGGTTGTGGTGAACTCGTAGTAGCCGTAAGCCGGGTTGGAGGTGCTGACCGGACCAGCGTTGGCGTCGATGCCGACCCAGGACGAGTTGGCGAGGGGGCCATCCCAAACAGGAGCGCCCGGGGCCAGATCGGTGGCTTCGACCGGGGAGATCCCTGTAATGATCGGATTTGCGGGGATGGCAGCGACCGAGGGCTCGATCTCGTTGCCAGCGTACATCGTGGCGGTGTTGGCGACGGTGACGGCCGGATTGTAAGCGGAGAGACCCGCTGAGCCGTAGCTGCCCAGCGTATAGGAGATTGGGGTGGCGGATGCGAAAGGCACCGCCGCGGCAAGCGCCGCCATGAGGACTGCAAGGCTAACGAACTTCGACATCTAAAGCCTCCTGGGGATTGACCGCTGAGGAGCGGGTGAAATCTGTCGTGCCAATTCTGGCGGCATAAGGCTAAGGAGCCTCACTTACTTCGGCCGCCCGAGTCTCCGCGCCTCCTGCATAGTGCATTTGAGAGACCAAAGGCGGGCCGTCTGAAGTCAGCGAGTTGGCTGGGTTCTTGCAGTTTATGTGCAGCGGTTTGCACAATTTATGCGATTTCTATGCCACTCCTTTGTGCTTGTGCGGAGCTGGTGAGTCTGGCGGGTCTTTTTGGTGCATCTCCGGGCACGATGTTTTCGGAACCGGCGACTTGACGGCGGGAGGATTGTGGCGTTACACCTTATGCCCATGAATGTTGACAAGGGTTTTGGGCGGGCGCGGGTGCGACGGTTTGGATGGGCATTGGCGGCGGCGGCGCTGATACTCGGCGTGGGCGGGGCCACGTGGCGTTGGGCGGGCGCGCAGCAGGCGGCCGAGCCATCGGGAGCCGTGGGCGCGGCGAAGCCGCAGGTGCAACCGGCGGAGGTGGGATCGCCGACCGATCCGGGGCCGCGGCAGCGGGTGCAGCTGCCGGTGCCGAAGGACCCAAAGCTGCCAACGCTGTTTCTGGTTGGCGACTCGACGGTGCGGAACGGGCAGGGGAATGGGGCGGGCGGGCAGTGGGGGTGGGGCGAGCCGCTGGTGGATGATTTCGACCCGGCGAAGATTAATGTGGTGAACCGGGCGATCGGCGGGTTGAGCAGCCGGACGTATATGAACCGACCGAACGGCGATCCGTGGGCTGCGACGCTGGCGATGGTAAAGCCGGGGGACGTGGTGGTGATCCAGTTTGGCCATAACGATGGCGGCGTGCCGGACGATGCGTCGCGCGCGCGGGCTTCGTTGCCGGGGGTGGGCGAGGAGACGCTGGAGATCGAGAACCCGATTTTGAAGGTGCATGAGACGGTGCATACGTACGGGTGGTACATCCGGAAGATTGTGGAGGACGCGAAGGCGAAGGGAGCAACGCCGATTGTTTGTTCGCTGATTCCGCGCAAGATCTGGAAGGATGGCAAGGTGGCGCGGAACAAGGACGACTTTGCGGGATGGGCGCAGCAGGTGGCGGTGCAGGAGCATGTGGGGTTTCTGGACCTGAATGAGGCAATCGCGCGGCGGTACGACGCGCTGGGCGAGGCGGCCGTGGAGCCGCTGTTTGGCGATCCGCATACGCATACGAGCCGGGCGGGGGCGGAGCTGAATGCGGAGGTGGTGGTGTCATGCCTGAAGGCGCTGAAGAACGATCCCGTGGCGGGGGATTTTTCGGCGAAGGGGATGGCGGTGGCGGCGTATCGGGAATAGTCGTTCGCTGCTTGTCGCGATGCGTGTGGGTGGTAGCGTAGGGGGATGGGGTTGCGGGTGTTGGATGTGGGGCGGGTGACGGCGGCCGAGCGCACGGCGCGGGCGGCGGTGTGTGGGCTGACGGTGATGGCGAAGGCGCCGCGGGCGGGGAGGGTGAAGACGCGGCTATCGCCTCCGCTGACGGCGGAGCAGGCGGCGGGATTGCATGAGTGCTTTCTGCGGGACACGCTGGAGAGCCTGGCGGGCGTGGTGGGGTCAGAAGGGGTGCGGGCGACGGGGTTGGTCTCATACACGCCGGTGGGCGACGAAGCTGTGTTTGAGGGGCTGGCGCCGGATGGGTTTGCGTTGGTGGCGCAGCGCGAGGGGAAGTTTGGGCAGAGGCTGCTGGGAGCGGCGGAGGACGTGTTGGCGTGCGGGTTTGGGAGTGTGTGTTTGATTGACTCCGATTCTCCAACAGTCCCGCGGGCGGCTTACGAGAGGGCGGTGCGGGAGTTGGCGCGTGAGGGCGAGCGGGTGGTGCTGGGGCCCGCGCAGGACGGTGGGTACTACCTGATCGGGACGAAGCGGGCGGAGGCGCGGGTGTTCGAGGGGATCGCGTGGAGCACGGAGACGGTGTACGCGGAGACGTGCGCGCGGGCGGAGGCGGCAGGGTTGGATGTGGTGGAGCTGCCGCTGTGGTACGACGTGGACGATGCGGCGACGCTGGAGATTCTGCGGGCGGAGCTGCTGGCGGGGATGAGGCCGGGGTTTGCGGTGATGGAGGGATATGACGCGCGGTGGACGCGGGAGTTCCTGATGGGGATGAAGGCGGCGGGAGCTCAGAGTCGAGATGCGGGGCGTCCGTCAGTAGAGCGGGTGGAGTGATGGGCGTGGGGGCGAAGGACGTGGCACCACCGCCCACAGCTCGACGGCGAGACGTGGGGCGCCCGGGTGTGCGGAGGGACTGGATGCGGGGGCGGGCCTGGCAGACGAATGTGGCGCTGGCGGGGATTGGGGTGGGGATGTGGTGGCTGGCGCGGCAGCTGGTGCTGGAGCATGGGCGGTTTTCGATTGGGTTCTCGGGGGTGTCGGGGTGGGGGGCGTTGTTGTACGCGCTGGCGGTGGGTGTGATTCTGACGGGGCCGGCGAATCGCTGGACGATGTGGATTATTTTGGGCGCTGCGGTGGCGTGCCGGCTGGAAGTGGTGTTTGCGCCGCCGTTTCTCTCGAGCGATATCTACCGGTATGTGTGGGACGGGGTGGTGCAGCACGCGGGGATTTCGCCGTACCGGTATGTGCCGGGAGATGCGGCGTTGAGTTTTTTGCGCGGGGCAAATGAGGATGTATTTGCGCA
The DNA here is from genome assembly GCA_050014235.1 of Acidobacteriaceae bacterium. GTDB lineage: Bacteria > Acidobacteriota > Terriglobia > Terriglobales > Acidobacteriaceae > Edaphobacter. Next base: position 41,740 of record JBEKDS010000021.1, on the reverse strand, counting down.
CATCAACCGGCGGGACTATGCGCATACGATCTATCCGCCGTGCGCACAGATGCTGTTCTATATGGTGACGTGGATTTCGCCGACGGTGACGGCGATGAAGCTGGCGATGGTGGGGTTCGAGGGGGTGACGGTCGCGGCGATAATCGCCTTGCTGCGACGGCTGAGGAAGAGACCGGTGCAAGTGCAGCTGTACGCGTGGTGTCCGCTGCTGGTGTGGGAGATTGCGGAGGCGGGGCATCTGGATTCGGCGGCGATGGCGTTTATCGCGCTGGCGCTGCTGGCGCGGATGCGACGGCGTGCGTGGTTGACGGGAGGGCTGCTGGGGATTGCGGTGATGCTGAAGTTCTATCCGCTGGTGCTGCTGCCGGCGCTGTGGTGGCGCGGGGATGGGCGGGGCAGCTGGTGGAAGATGCCTGCGGGATTGGTTGCGGTGGTTGCGGTGGGGTATGCGTGTTATGCGGGCGTGGGGATGCGGGTGTTTGGGTTTCTGGGCGGGTATGCGCAGGAGGAAGGGCTGGCGACGGGGGCGCGGTATTTTCTGTTGGACCTGGTGCGGAGGGCACCGGGGACGGAGACGGCGCCGGTGTGGGTGTTTTATGGGTTTTGTGGGGTGGTGTTTGCGGGGCTGGGGGTTTGGGCGTGGCGGGTGGGTGCGCCGGGCGCGGCGACGGGGGGCTTCCTGGGGCCGGCGTTTAGTTTGGCAATGGCGCTGATGCTGCTGTTCTCGCCGCACTATGCGTGGTATGTGATCTGGCTGGTTCCGTTCTTTGCGCTGCAGCCGAATGTGGCGGTGCTGGTCTATCTGATGGGGTTCTTCTATGGGTATACGACCGAGTGGGCGGTGCCTGGGCCTAAAATGTTTGTACTGAATGAGTGCTTGTATGGGGCGACGGCGTTGGCCTTTTTGATTTGGATGGGGTGGCGGCGATGGGGGAAAAGGTCTGGGAATTTTGGGTATGGGGGATAAGGATGAGGTCGGAACTTTCGATGCCAGCGATCATCAATCAGCTTTTCAGCGTGATTTTTCGGGAGATTTTTAGATTTGTAACCGCAAATGGCTCGGACGAAATGAATTTGTAACAGCGGGAGGGAAGTATGGCGAGGTTGTTGCCGATCCTAGCGAATGACGATGCGATTGAGGGGGGAGGATTGCCAGCGGCGGCGCGCGAGGCTGAGGAAGAGAAGAACCGGATGCGGCGCTACTTCGAGAAGGGGGAGGAGCAATTGGGGGCAACGGTGGAGCATGAGCCGGTGTGCCTGTATCTGGAGACGACGAACCGCTGCAATCTGCTGTGCACAACATGTCCGCGGACGTATGAGCAACTGGAGCCTGAGGCGGACATGCCGTGGGAGCTGTTTACGTCGATCGTCGGGCAGTATCCGAGGATTGCGCGGGTGGTGCTGCATGGGATTGGCGAGCCGATGCTGGTGAAGGACTTGGCGGCGCGGGTGGGGTACCTGAAAGCGCGGGGGATTTATGTGTTGTTCAATACCAATGGGACGCTGTTGACGGAGGCGAATGGGCGGGCGCTGATTGAGGCGGGCCTGGATGAGCTGCGGGTGTCGCTCGATGCTGCGGAGGCAGAGGTTTACCAAATGGTGCGAGGGAAGGACTTCTTCGCGAAGATTGTAACTAATGTTGGGAACTTTACGAGGATGCAGCGGGAGATGAAGGCGGTTCTACCCCGCGTGAGTTTGTGGCTAACCGGCTTGCGGGAGACGGTGGACCAGTTGCCGGATTTTGTACGGCTGGCGCACCGGGTGGGGGTAGATGAGGTCTATCTGCAGCGGCTGGTGTTTTTTGAGGAGCCGATGAGCGAGGGGTCGCTGGCGCGCGCGGAGTCGGCGCTGTTTGAGCATACGACGGAGCGGGAGGAGGCGCTGATTGCGGAGGCGGGGAGGGTGGCGGCGGAGCTGGGGGTGATGTTCTCGGCTTCGGGGGCGGTCGATCCGGGCGAGTCGATTAAGAAGAAGCGGGATGACAGCCCTTGGAGTCTGTGCCGGCGACCGTGGTCTCTGATGTATATCACGGCGAATGGGCGGGTGCTGCCGTGCTGCATTGCGCCGTTTTCGATGAAGGGGTATGGTGCGTTTACGCTGGGGGACGCGACCCAGGCGACGCTGAAGGAGATATGGAATGGACCGGAGTATCAGCGGTTTCGCGAGGGATTGTTGACCAGCGCGCCGCCGCCGGCGTGTGTGAATTGCGGGCTAAGGTGGAGTTTGTAACGGATACGGTGACGATCTCCATTATCATTCCGGCGCTGAACGAGGCGGAGTCGATTGGGCGGGTGGTGGGCGAGATGCCGTGGGGGCGGATCGCCGAGTGCGTGGTGGTGGACAACGGGAGCACGGACGGGACGGCGGAGATCGCGCGGGCGGCGGGGGCGCGGGTCGTGAAGTCGGCGCGGGGGTATGGGGCGGCATGCAAGGCGGGGGCGACGGCGGCGGTGGGGGAGATTCTGGTGTGGATGGATGGAGACGGTTCGGATGTGATTGCCGGGCTGGACGCGCTGGCGGGGCCTATTGAACGGGATGAGGCAGACTTTGTGATTGGCTCGCGGGTGCGGGGGCAGCGCGAGCCGGGGAGTATGCTGCCGTGGCAGGTGTTTGCGGGGTGGTCTGTGGGGTTGCTGCTGCGGATGACGCGCGGGGTGAGGTATACGGACATGGGGCCGTTCCGGGCCATGCGGAAAAAGGAACTGGAAAAGTTACATATGACGGAGATGACGTATGGGTGGAACCTGGAGATGCAGATCGAAGCGTGCCGGGCGGGGTTGCGGATCGTGGAGATTCCGGTGGACCACCGGCGAAGGATCGGGGGGAGGTCGAAGGTTTCGGGCGACCTGCGGGCTTCGCTCGTGGCGGGGGTGCGGATTGTGGGGGTATTGCTTAGGGCGCGGGCGAAGCGGCGAAGGGGCTGAGCAAGTTCGCCGCCAGCGCGGCGGCGCTGGCTGCGGCTGGCGGGGGAGGGTGTGGACGATCAGGGTCAGGCGGCTTTGACGAACTGGACTTCCAGGGAGATGGTGATCTCGTCGCCGATGAGGAGACCGCCGGTCTCGAGGGTCGCGTTATAGATGAGGCCGTAGTCCTTGCGGCTGATTTTGGTGGTGGCGGCTGCGCCGACGCGGGTGTTGCCCCAGGGATCTATCGCGGGGAGGGTGGGGCCTTCGACGGCGAACTGAACTTTGCGGGTGACGTCGCGGATGGTGAGGTCGCCGGTGACGGTGAGCTGGCCATCGCTGACCTGGGCGATGGCAGCGGACTTGAAGGACATCGCGGGGAACTTTTCGACGTCGAAGAAGTCGGCGCTCTTGAGGTGTGCGTCCCGCTGGACGTCGCCGGTAGAGATGGAGGAGACGTCGATGACGGCCTCGACGTGAGAGCTGGGGAAGTTGGACTCGTCGAGGGTAAGGGAGCCGGTGATTTTGGGGAAGGCGCCCTTTACGTTGGAGATCATCATGTGTTTGACCTTGAATTCGGCGACGGAGTGGGCGGGGTCGATGTTCCAGGTTGTGGTGGAGGCTACGGTGGTCATGCGTTGGTTTCCTTTCTCACTTATTTGGATGCGGCTGCAGATTAGTCGTTGCAACAAATATGTGGACAAAAACCGCGAATCAGACCACTTCGGCGCGGGCGGCCTGGAGCAGGGCGGTCAGGGCGCGGAGTCGCCGGCGACCCAGGTGGCCCAACTGGCGGCGATGGACATCGCGGACCGGGCCGTCCATGCGGGCCAACAGCCTTGCGCCGTGCTTGGTGATGCGGGCCAGAACCATGCGGCGATCTGGATTCTCGCGGCAGCGCGAGATGAGCTCGCGGCCCTCCAAGCGGTCAAGAAGGCGGGTGATGTCCGGGTCGCGGGTGATCATGCGGCTGGCGATTTCGCCGCAGGGAAGGCCCTCGGTTGCACCGCGCAGGATGCGGAGAACGTTGTATTGGGTGGGGGAGAGTTGCTCGGCCTTGAGCAACTGCGAGACGCGGCGGGAGAGTGCGTCGGAGGCGCGCAGGAGTTCGAGGTACGTCAGCTCCTCGGGGAGCGCTGAGGGCCGCGGATTGGTCCTGGTACGGGTCGCCGCCATTACGCAGTCGACGATAGTCGTTGAAACGGAGAATGTCAACGAGAGCGACCATGGTCATCCATGCTGAGTGCCGTTCGGAGGGCTAGTCCGCGTCGGTGTCGCTCATGTGGATGCGCGCGCTGCGGACTGCCTCAATGAACCGACGCGCAAGTTCATGGATCCAATGAGTTTGTCGCGTCAGCAGCGCTTTTCTTGGCATCAACTCCGACCCGATGCCGATGGCTGACGCGCCGGCATAGATGAAGTTTGCCGCGGTGAGCTGGTCCACGCCGCCGGAGGCGATCAGGCGGATTTGCGGCAATGGGACTTTCAATGTACGAATGTACTGATCCCCGCCCATGCGGGCGCATGGAAAGATCTTCACAAAATCGGCCCCTGTCTTCCATGCGGCGATCACCTCGCTGGGAGTCAGGGCTCCGGGCATGGCCACCAGGTCGCTCTTAAGGGTAAACTCCAGCACTTCAGGGACCAGCCCGGGGCTGGTAATGAATTTGACGCCGGCATCCACGCAGCGGGCCGCCGTCTGCTTGTCGAGGACTGTTCCCGCGCCGACCACGAAGTCGGGATAGTTGCGGGCAAGCTGGGATATGACGTCGAACGCGTTGGGCACGGTCATGGTGATCTCGACGACGGGAATTCCGGAGTCGTAGACCGTTTCCGCGGCGAAGAGCGCGAGGTCTGCGGCGTCGACGCGGACACTGGGCATGATGCCGACCGCTTCGATGCGAGAGCAAACTTCCTTCTTGTTCATGGTGCGGTCCTTTCAAAGAACTTGGCTTGGGAAGAAACTCTAGTCGGCAAAGTGGGCTTCCGGAGCGGGCAGCACGTCCGTCTCTCTGGCAACCCACACGTAGATGGTTGGCAGGATGAAGATGCTTAAGACGAGGCTGGCGACCAAGCCGCCCACGATCACGATAGCAAATGGCTTCTGGGAGTCCGATCCGATGCCGTGGGACATGGCGGCAGGAAGCAATCCGAGCGTGGCCACGAGCATGGTCATCATGATGGGCCGCAAGCGGAGGACGGCGCCTTCAATGGCGGCGCCCTCGATGGTCATGCCGCTGGCGCGCAGCTGATTGATGTATTCGAGCATGATGACGCCGGTCTGCACGGAGACGCCAAAGAGCGCGAGGAAGCCAACGCTGGACGAGACACTGATGTTGGTGTGAGTGAGCAGCAGGGCGACCGAGCCGCCGACGGGAGCGAGAGCTATGTTGACGAGGATCAAGGTGGCCCACTTGAAGGACTGGAACATCATATAGAGGATGATGTAGATGAGCAGAATTGTCAGTGGGACGATCATGGCGAGGCGCTTGTCGGCGCGCTGCTTGCTTTCATACTCGCCGGCCCAGACAAAGTGGTAGCCCTTGGGGAGGGCGACGTTCTTGTTCACTTTGTCGATTGCCTCCTCGACGGTGGAGCCGAGGTCGCGGTCGCGCACGCTGTACTTGACGGCGATGTATCGCTGCTCGCCCTCGCGGTAGATCTCTTCGGCGCCGTCGGTGGTGTCGATGGTGGTGAGCTGGGCGAGGGAGACGCGCTCGCCTGACGGTGAGAGCAGGCGGACGTTTTCGATGGCCTGGCGGGTGTCGCGGTATTGCTTCTGATAGCGGAGGACGAGGTCAAACTGGGCCTCCCCGATGAGCATGGTGCTGACGGCATTGCCACCGACTGCGGTCTGGATTGCGTCCTGCACGTCGGCGACGTTGATGCCCCAGCGCGCGGCGGCCTTGCGGTCGACCTTGAAGGTGAGGTTGGGCTGGCCGATGATGCGGAAGAGGCCCAGGTCCGCTACGCCGGGCACCTTGCCCATGACGTTGACCACCTCGTTGCCTTTTTGCTCCAGGGTGTGGAGGTCGTCGCCGTAGATCTTGACGGAGAGCTCGCCCTTGACTCCGCTGACGGCCTCTTCCATGTTGTCTTCGATGGGCTGGGAGAAGCCCCAGATGACACCAGGGATCTTCTCCAGTTTTTGATTCATGGAGGCGATCAGCGACTGTTTATCGCCATGGAAGACTGGACGCCACTCCTCTTTGGGTTTGAGGTTGACGAAGTACTCGGTATTGAAGAAGCCTGTGGCGTCCGTGCCGTCGTCGGGGCGGCCGATCTGATCGACGACCTCGGTGGCTTCGGGGAAGCTGGCGAGCGCGATACGCGCCTGGTTGGAGATTGCCAAGGCCTCGTCGGGGCCGGTAGACGGAGCAAGCGAGCCGCGGACCCACATGGCGCCTTCATCCAGATGGGGGAGGAATTCGGAGCCGATGACGGCGGAAAGCAGGTACATGGCCATGATGAAGCCGGCCAAGCCAACGCCGACGGGGATGAGGCGGTGGTGAATGGCCCAGGTGACGCCCTTGCGATAGCGCGCGGCGAGGAACTCCATGACGACGTTCCTCCACTCCTTCGCACCCCTGGGAAAGAGGAAGCTGGCCAGCACCGGCGCGATGACGATGGAGTAGATGAGAGCGCCGAGGAGGGCAAAGGCGACAGTCCAGGCCATGGGTTTGAAGAGACGGCCTTCGACAGCCTGGAGGGTAAATATGGGCAGGTAGGCGGTGATAATGATGCCGATGGCGTAGAAGACGGGCCGCTGGACCTCGTGAGCGGCCTCGCGGATCTTTTCCTGAGGCGATTGCTCGCTGTGGTTGGGACGGTTGAGATGGCGGACGATGTTTTCCACCATGACGACCGCGCCGTCGACCACCATGCCAAAGTCGAGTGCGCCAAGGGAGAGCAGGTTTGCGGGAATCCCCTTGAGGCTGAGGCAGGTTGAAGCAAAGAGCAGAGAGAAGGGAATCGTCAGGGCAACGATGATGGCGCCGCGCACGTTGCCCAGGAAGAGCATGAGGATGATGATGACGAGGACGATGCCCTCGGTGAGGTTGTGCAGCACGGTGTGTGTGGTGAGGTGGATGAGGTCGCTGCGATCGAGGAAGGGAACGACTTTGACGCCTTTGGGCAGGATGAAATCGTTAAGCTCCTTGACCTTGGCCTCGACACCCTTGAGCGCGGGGTCGGCGTTGGCACCCTTTTGCAGGAGCACCGCGCCTTCGACGACGTCGGGGTTGTCGATCAGCCGGCCGTTTTCGTCGCGATAGGTCTTGGAGATCTGGCCGAGTCGGATTTTGGGACCCTGGTCCACCACGGCGATGTCTTTGATGCGAAGCGCGGCGCCGGCCTGGGTTTTGACCACGGTGTCTTCGATCTGCTCGACGGTTTCATAAAGACCCTGGGCCTGGACGTTGATCTGCTGCGCCCCGGCGGTGATGAAGCTGCCGCCCGCGTTGGCGTTGTTGTTGCTGAGCTGCTGCTCGATCTGGCCGATGCTCAGGCCGTAGGCGATGAGCTTTTCGGGGTCGAGGCGGATCTGGTACTCCTTGGTCTGGCCGCCGAAGCTGGCGACGTCGACGATGCCGGGAACGTTCTTGAACTGCTTCCAGAGAATCCAGTCTTCGATCGACTTCTGCTCCATAACGTCGATGAGCGGGTTCTTGCTCTCGAGGGTGTACCAGTAGATCTGGCCTACGGGGCTCCAATCTGTTTGCAGCTGGGGGACGAGGCCTGCGGGCAGGGTGACCATGCCGAGGCGCTCGAGGACGCGCTCGCGGTTCCAGCTATTGTCGGAGTCGTCGTTGAAGTTCATCATGAGGCTGGAGATGCCGGCGAGCGAGAACGAGCGGACATTCTTAAGGTCGGGGATGCCGGCCATCTGGATTTCGGTGGGGACGGTGATCTGCTTTTCGATGTCCTCAGCGGAGTGACCGGGCCACTGGGTAATGACGTTGACGTAGTTGTCCGCGACGTCGGGATAGGCGTCGACGGGGAGATTGTGAAACGAGATCGCGCCCCAGACAAAGAGCAGGAGCGCGATTGCCAGAATCAGGAATCGGCTCTTAAGCGCAAAGTCGACAAGGCCCTTGATCATTGCTGGGCCTCCAGCGTGGCTTCAAGCTGGAGCACGTTCGAGACGACCTGCTGGCCGGGGTTAATGCCGGCGAGCAGCTCCTGGCGGTCGCCGGGCAGCATGTTGCCGGCGTGGACTTCAACCCGGCGGAAGTGGTTGTCTCCGGCCGGGACAAAGACCCAGTCGCGATCATGCAGGTGAAGCACGGCGAAGGTGGGGACCACTGCGTGGGCTTCCTTTTTCTGGCTTTCGAAGGTCGCGGTGACGAACATGCCCAGCTTGAGGAATCCGGGGTTGGGGACTTCCATGCGGACCTTGGCGGTGCGGATGCTGGGGTCGAGGACGGGGCCGATGTCGCTGATGCGGCCGGTGATTGGCCGGTCAGGATAAGCGGTCGTCTTGATCTGCGCTGTCTGACCGAGCCGCAGCTTCGGAATGTCGTTCTCGTAGACATCGCAGACGATCCAGACGACGGAGAGGTCGGCGATGGTGAAGGCCGTGGCGTTGCCGGAGAAGTTGACGCCCGCGGCGGCAGCGATGGTGACATTCTGGGCGACGATGACGCCCGAGATGGGCGCATAGACAGGGACGATGCTATGCGGATCGTTCTTGTCGATGCCGAGGGTCTTCAACTGCTCTTCCGCCGCGGTGAGGTCCGCCTTGTTGTCGGTTTCGGCGTCCTCGGCCTGCTCCAGCATCTCCTGGGAGATGGCGCCGTGCGCGTAGAGGTCCTTGGCGCGCAGGTAGGCCTTGTTGGTCATCTGCTCGTCGCTGACGGCCTTCAGATACACGTCGAATGCGTTGGTGATGTCGGGGCTCTGCACTTTGAGGAGGAGGTCGCCCTTTCTCACGTAGTCGTCGAGCCTGGCCTTGATGTCGACGACGCGACCGCTGGCAAGGGAGATGACGGGGACCTCGCGGGCGATGTCGGGGAAGACCGAGCCGGTAACGTTCAACTCCGCAGGAGCGTCGTAGCGCTCGGCCGCGACTAAGGGGAACTGGTCCGGCTTATCGACGGTCACCAGGCTCATGTCGCCGGCCGGAACCACCTCCGGCTGCGGGGCCGCGCCATCCGCGGGGTTGAACGGCTTCTTCTCACAGGCCACCAGGGCGAGGCAGACAACCGCACATGCAGCAGTCTTTACGATGGACATTCTGTTCGTCATGGGATCACCTCGCGCCCTACGGCAAGATTCATTTGGCCAGCGGCCGACAGGTAGGCGCCCACCAGCTGCAGATACGCCAACTGCACGACCCTGTAATCGCTCTGCGCGTTGAGAAAGTCCATCAGCGATGCGCCTCCGTGCTGGTATGCGTAGGTCACCGTGTCGCGCACCCGGGTTGCCTGGTCTCTGTACTGGTCGCGATAGGGCACCAGCAGCGCGATGTTGCTGCGCACCTGTTCGTAGGCCGAGTCGACGTCGTTGAAGACCTGCGCCCGCGCCGCGTCGGTCAACTGCGTGTTGCGGTCGATGTCGATGAGCGTGCGCTGCTTCTCGCCCTGGTTGCGGTCGAAGATGCGCAGCGGAACTTCAAGGCTCAATCCCAGGGTCTGCAAACCGTTCGGGTTGTTATTCGAGGAGTTCCAGGTGTACCAGGCGCTGAAGGTCGGGTCTGTCGAACCGTTTGCGATGGCAAGGGTGTGGTTGGTCTTGGACTGCTCGATGGCCTGGACCGCGGCGCGCAGGTCGGGACGGGCATCGAGCGCGGCCTGCTCGAAGTCGGGCAACGGCTTCAGGTCGCTGGCAAAGTCGAACTGCCCGATCACATCGAACTGGTCGACCGGCGTGCGGTCGTCCAGCAACTGCAACAGCGCGATCTTGGCCGTGCGCAGGTTGACGATTGCGGTCTGGATCTCAGACTCGTATTGCACGCGTAGCAGCTCAATGCGGTCCAGATCGATCTGCGCGAGGTCGCCGGCGTTGAAGCGCGCCTTGCTGATGTCGATGATCTTGTCGTAGTACTCCAGGTCGGCTTTGGCGAGCTCGAGCACGGCCTTCGCCTCCAGCGTCTGAACAAATGCGGAGCGCAGGGTATAGAGCATGGTGCGGTCCAGGTCCTCGTGCAGCGAAGTGGCAATCTGCGTTCCTTGCTGCGCGCTTTGCAGGCGCAGCTCGCGTTTGTGGTCGCGCTCATGGAGGTAGCTGAAGCTGGGCGACAGGAACGTACCCCTGACCGGCTGCCAAACATCGTCATGCGGGGCGATCGCGGTGCCGTCGGCGGTCATGGTGAACTGCGGATTGGGCCGGAGATAGGCAGTTATCTCCTCGGCCCTCATCTCATCCACGTTCGATTGATCGGACTTGAGAACGGGGTTGGCCGCGAGGAACTTGGCCTTGAGCTGGTCCCAGGTGAGGCCGGACGACGGCGGAGGCGACGGCGGCAGCCCGGGAATGGAAGCCTGGGCCAGCAACTGCGGTTGCGGCGACGGCGGCAGGGCCACGGCAGCCGCCCGTTCAGGCCGCGGCACCTGCTGGGCACCTGCAAAACAAAAGGCACCCAGCGAGATGCCGAGTGTAGCAGAGGCCCATACCGGCCAGGAAGGCGGTCTCATTTCACCCATGCAATCATTTCGCTTTGGTTTCCAAGTGTGGAGCGTCTTAGTGTCCGAATATGCCGCGGAGTTCCGTGCAGAGTAATTTCTGAATTGAAGGGCTCGTTACTTACAGTAATGCTGAATGCGAGAGAAAGAAACCTATCTTTCAGTCATCGAGAGGCTATCTTTTGGTTAGAGGTAAGAATGCCTTCTATCCGGTTGACCCGCTCGCAGAGCGCAACGAGGGCCGGAATCACTGCTCCTCAGTCTGTGTTCACTGATAGCTCCGCGCCGGTGGAGTTACACGCTAAACCGTTCGTCGCTAACCTGCGCGAACTTGGAGTTGCATCAATTTTTTGACGTTGCAGCAGGACAACTAAGGGGGAGGGTACTTTTAGTGGCGAGGCGCACCCACTCATGCAAACGAACCTGGCTTCACCGGCCTGACTCGCCTGCAATCAACCTTTGAGTTACTTCAGTCGCGCGATGCGACGCTGCACCAAATCGATAACCCGCTCAAGTCTATTAATCTGATTTGCTGCGGTGAGGTCGTTTCGTTTCATCGCCTTCTCACGTAGCCGGGCGATCCGATCTGTCGAGTGGCTCAAGTGCTCTTGGAGTGCGTTCAACTCCACGGTGTAGAAGTACTGCGTCGGGCCGAGGGACATATCGATCACCTCCAAAGTGCTGACGTAGCCCCAGTATGAAAGAGGAGGTCTTAAGATGGCATAAAGAAGGTATAGAAAGTTGGTCAAGCGGTTACTTGCGCTTCCCACGATCCTGCTGCAATTCCCTGGATGGCGGGAGTCGGACTGGATCGTTGAATGGTCGCGTTACTGCTCATTTCGAGCAGTTTGTGTTCTTAACTAACATTTTCTACCTCCCTTATGCCCCCTTTAGGTGACTCCTCATAGAGTCATCAACAGGAGGAACCCCCAATGAATCGAGCATTGGCAACAGTGGCAACTCTCGTCTTCGCCCTCCCGCTTGCCGGTATGGCGCAACCTGTAACCCAGACGTCCAGCCAGTCCACCTCGCTCACCTCGCAGGAGTTGCACAGCCTGCTGAAGAGCGCGCACAGCACTGCGGACTACCAGCAACTTGCCGGCTATTACCACCAGCAAGAGGCGAAGTACCGCGCGGAGGCGGCCCAGGAGAAGATTGAACGGGACCGGCGAGCGCAGGTAAATGCCAGCCTGTATCAGAAGTATCCACGTCCTGTCGATTCGGCGCAGTATCTCTACGAGTCTTACCTGGAGAGTGCGGGCCATGCGGCGCTTCAAGCGCAGCACTATGAGCAGCTTGCTTCGGGCCAGACTCAGCATGACTAATCATGGAGGGACGCACTGGCTGCGTCTCACGGCGGGCTAGGCACATGGAATTGGGGGCCCTGATATAACTGGTAGGTTCCATGTGCTGCCCGCTCCTTCATGAAATGCTTTCGCATTCTTAATTACTTCCTTATGTCTTCTTAACTACGATCTGGGTGGGACATCTGGATGACACAACGGCTCACTATTGCCATTCCGATGACAGAGAGACGCTCTTGGCTCCAGTTGCTTGGCCAATGCGCGATTGGCTGCATTGGGCTAGCGGCCGTGACCGTGGTCGCGTATTGGCTTCATTTTCCACAAGCGACCGTTGGCTTTATCTACATGATGGTGGTTGTGCTTTGTGCGCTCACTTATGGCATATGGCAAGCGACCTTCATCTCCCTTATCGCAGCTTCCAGCCTGAACTACTTTTTCATTCCGCCGGTCATGTCGTTCGCGGTGACCGATGAGCGCGACTGGATTGCGCTGATCTCCTTTCAGATCTGCGCTCTCGTAGTAAGCCGGCTTTCGTCGCGGGAGCAGCGGATGGCACGCGATGCCAACCACCAGCGAATCCAGATGAAAAAGCTGTATGAGTTGAGCCGCGGGATTTTGCTGTTTGACCTGCACCAGCCCCCCGGGGCGCAGCTTGCCCAGCTGATCCGGCGGATCTTTGCGGCGGACGACGTAGCCATCTTCGACGCGGGCCCGGCATTGCTTGACCATGAGGGCAACTGGTCGCTGGAAGAGCGGCAGGTTGTGAAGTCGACCTACTTCGCCGATGAGAACGAGGATGACCCGGCGAACCACACGACTCAGCGGGTGATCCGCAGTGGAAACACGTCGATGGGCGCGATGGCGATCCGTGGGGAGGTCGATCCGCTGATCGCCAACTCGATTGCCTCTCTGGCGGCGATCGCGTTTGAACGCCATCGGTCCTATGAGAAAGAGTCGCGCGCAGAGAGCGCACAGCAAGCGGAACAACTGCGTGTGGCTGTGCTGGATGCTTTGGCCCATGCCTTCAAGACGCCGCTGACCGTGCTGTGCACCGCGAGTTCCGGCTTGCTGGAGATGGGGACGCTGGACGAGCCGGGAGCGGAGTTGGCGACGCTGATCAACCAGGAGTCTGTCAACCTCAACCAACTATGCACTCGCCTGCTGCAGACGGCGAAGCTGGAGGCCTCCAGCGTGACGCTGCATACCGAGCCTGTGGTGGTCTCAAAGCTGGTGAAGGATGTGGTGTCCGATCTCTCGGGAACGCTCAAGGGACATCCGATCGAGATGATCATCGAGGAGCAGGACACTCCGCTGCAGGGAGACCGGGAGCTGCTCAAGATGATTCTGACGCAGTATCTGGACAACGCGGCAAAATACTCCGCGCCCGAGACTCCGATCGGGATCACGGTGCGCGAAAGCAAGTCCGAGTTGTTCCTTTCGGTGCGCAATCAGGGCTCACTGATCCAGATGCAGGACCGCGAGCGCGTCTTTGAGCGCTTCTATCGGGGGTCCGACGCGAAGCAGCGTGCGCCGGGGACGGGGGTTGGCCTGTCCATCGTAAGAAAAGCGGCAGAGGCCCATCATGGACATGTTTGGGTGGTGAGTGCGGAAGAGGAAGGCACGACATTCTTTCTTTCAATGCCAAAGCTGCAAGTAGGAGGCTCCTAGGTGACGGAATCCAAGCTGGTCCTCATTGTTGACGACGAGATGTCGATTCGCCGTGCGCTGCATACCACGCTGCAGAAGCTGGGGTTCAAGACGGTCGAGGCGGCGCGCGGCGAGGAGGCCCTTTCCCTGCTGCGGACGACTTCCTTTGACGCTGTGTTGCTGGACATCAATATGCCGGGGATGAACGGCATCGACACGTGTCGAAAGATGCGCAATCTCTATCCACGGATCCCTATCCTGATGCTGACGGTGCGCGATGGGGAAGACGATAAGGTTGAGGCGCTGGATGCGGGCGCGGACGACTACATCACCAAGCCTTTTCAGCTGCGTGAGCTGACAGCCCGGATGCGTGCGGCCATGCGCTGGGCCAAGGTGCCCAGCCCCATGCAGGAGCCGGAGATGCCTGTGCTGCATGTGGGAGACATTGAGCTCGATCCTGTCCGGCGGACGGTCAAGAAGGCGAACCGGTTTGTGCATCTGACGCCAAAAGAGTTCGAACTGACCCACCAGCTGATGAGCTTTGCGGGAAGGCCAATCCCGCACTCGCGGCTGCTGAACAGCGTGTGGGGGCCGGAGTACGGCGGGGAGTTGGAGTATCTGCGCACCTTTGTCCATCAGCTTCGCAAGAAGTTGGAGGACGATCCGGCGAATCCGCAGTATCTGCTAACGGACGCGCATGTGGGTTATCGATTTGTGGAGCAGCTGTAGGGTTTCGCAGAGAGCGGACCGGGACGCATGGCGAAGCGAGCGCGCTGGCCTTTGCGCCAGCGTTGCGCGGGGCTTGGTATCGGCGTGCGAGGTCAGGGCGTCATGTCGTGGAGGGCGCGCTGCGAGGCGTAGTGGTCGGGGCTCTCCTTGAGGGCGAGGGAGAACTCCTGGCGGGCCTTGTCGGGGTTGTTGAGGCCGAGTTGGCCAAGGCCGGCGAGGTAGTGGGCGTCGGCGAGTTGGGTGCGGGGGGCTGAGTTTGGGTTGGCGCTGAGGGTCTTGGCGCTGGTGTCGACGAGCTGGGTGAAGATGGCGGTGGCGCGGTCGGTCTGGCCGAGTTTCTCCATGGCGAGGGCCTGGTAGAAGGGCGCGGCCTGCTCGACGCGGACGCCGGGGTCGAGACCGCCGATGCTGCCGCGGCGCATGGGGCCGGTGGGGGCGGCGGCGGGGGTGGGGTTGGCGGCTTCGGTCCAGGCGCGGCGGGCGGCGTCGGTGTTGCCGAGTGCGGCGTAGGTGTTGCCGATCCAGTAATTGATTTCGGCGTGGCGCGAGGTGATGTTGCCGGAGGCTTCCTGCAGGCTGGCGGGGATTTCGAGGGCGGCCTTAAAGTCGGCGAGGGCGGCGGTGTAATTTTTCGCGGCCATCTGCTGGCGGCCGAGGGCGAGGTTGGCGTTGACCCAGGAGTCGCCGAGGGAGAAGGCGCCGCCGCCCTCCCATGCGCGGAAGAAGCGGGTCTTGAGGAGCGCGATGGCGGCGTCGGGCTTGCCGGCGAAGATGTCCAGGTTGACTTCGCGGGCGATGATCTCATCGCGGTTGACGACAGACTGGTGGGCCTCGATGACGGCGAGGCGCTTGGCGGGGGAGACGCCGTCTTCCTCGTAGATTTTGTCGAGGTCGGAGAGGACTTCTGCGTTGCCGCCGAACTGGAGGGCCTTTTCCAGGGCGGAGCGAGCTTGGTCGCGCTGGTTGGCATGGGTGTAGACGAGGGCGAGGTTGCGATAGACGACGGGGAAGTCGGCGCCGAGGGAGGCGGATTTCTCCCAAAGGGTTTGGGCCTGTTGGGGCTGCCAGTCGAAGAGGAGGTTGCCGAGGTAGTAGGGGGCGCGGGCGTCGGTGGGGTCGGAGCGCATGGCGTCGTTGAGGACGGGGAGCATCTCCATCTGGAAGGGGAAGGCGTAGTCGGTGGGGGCGGTGCGGGCGAGGCGGTAGTATTCGGCGGCCTTGGCGGGCTGGTTCATTTTGTTGGCGAAGTAGCCGAGGTAGTAGTAGGCGAGCGGGGAAACTTTTGTGCGATCGGGCGCGGTGCTGACGACGTGGGTGAGAAGGGTGGTGCCGTCCTGGTAAAGGCCGGCGTCCATGTAGTCGGCGGCGGCTTCGAGGGCGGTGGTGGGGTGTTCGTTGACAGTGGTTTGGAGGGTTGCGGCGCTGGCGGGTGATTGCGTGGCGAGCCACTGTTCAGCGATGCCCTGGACGTCGAGTGGGTCGATCTTCTGCAGGGCGGCGATGGTCGCGAGGGCTTCGGCGTGTTGGCCGGTGTGGCGTTCCAGCGCGGCTTTGAGGGCGAGGGCGCGGAGGCTGACGCTGTTGGCTTCGAGGGCGTCTTGATCGTGGGTGAGGGCGGCGGTGAGGTCGCCGCGGGTAGTGTCTATCTCGGCGACGGCGAGGTAGCCGGGCGAGCGCCAGGCGGCGCTCCAGGTGGATTTGTAGAGGTTGGCGTAGGCGTCGTCGAGCTTGCCTTGCGCCCTTAGGGCGAGGCCGAGGTAGTAGAAGGGCTCGCCGTCCTTGGGCGAGGTGTAGCTGGCGGTGGCGCGGTCGAGAGCGTTGCGCAGGTAGGCTTCGGCCTCGCCGTAGCGGCCGGCTTTGATGGCGTCGATGCCGAGTACTGTGTTGACGCGGATGTCGCCTGGGTCGCGGCGCAGGGCCTCGTTCCAGTAGAGGTTGGGGTCGCCGGTGGCGGAGTGGAACTGCTCCATGCGCAGGCCGGTGAGGTAGAGCTCTTCGTTGGTCTTGATGTCGGCGGGCGGGGGTGGTTCCTTGAAGTCGGCGGGGAGGGGTTTCTTCTCGAGGTGGATGGGGGTGTAGGCGACGAGCTCGCGGCCGTCAGCTGCGATGGAGGCGCGGAGGTCGTGCTCGTCGGCGCCAGCCGGGAGGGTGACTTGTTTGGTGAAGGGATGGCCGGGGCTGATGGCGATCTTCTGGGTGAAGAGGGTTTGGTCTTTGAGTTTGAGTTCGACGGTGGCGGCGGGGCGGACTTGGGTGGTGAAGAAGCCCACGATTGCGGTGTTGTCTTTTACATCGAGGTTGACGGCGGCATCCAGAGTTGCGTTCTTGACGCCATCGATGTCGCGGAAGGGATACCAGTATTGGTTCCACTGGCGAGTCTCGCCGGGTTCGAGCCAGCTGTAGTCGGGCTGATTGTCAGAGTAGGCGCCGACCATGAGCTCGATGTAGGGGCCGTCGTTGTCGGTGAGGTAGTGGTCCTCGGCGAGGCCGCTGGGGCCGTTGCCCCAGGTCCAGAATTTTTTGCCGGGGACGACGTTGTGGTCGGCGATGCTCATGATGCCGGCGTTCTTGGTGTGGTCGTATCCGGCCATGAAGTCGTCGGTGTAGTTCCAGGCGAACATGGAGCTGGCGGTGGCGTGGTTTTTGTAGAGGCTGACGTCGACGCCTGCGGTGTAGTCGGCGCCCATGAATTTTGTGGTGGCGATGGGCCAGGTGGTGAAGTCGCGCTTGAAGTGGTAGGTGACGAACTGCGTGCTGGGCGGGTAGATGACCTGGTAGGAGTCGTTGACGTGGACGGCGACGTTGGAGAAGCTGAGCATCGAGGTAGGAACGGGGGTGCGGTTGGCGATGCGGAAGGAGGCCTGAAGGTAGGACTTGCCGGGGTGGAGGGTGAGGCCGACGGTCCACTCCATGCGATCGCGCAGTTCGAGCTCGCCGACCCAGACGGTTTTGGAGCCGTCGGGGTTGGATTCGATTTTGTATTGCATCGGGAGGAAGCTGGTGGCGCGGTGGTGGTGAGGGATGTCCCACTCGATGCCGCCGGAGATCCATGCGCCCAGCAGGCTGATGAGGGCGGGCTTGATGACGTGCTGGTGGTAGATAAAGTCGTAGTTGTTGGTCTTGTCGATGGCTTCGAAGATTTTGCCGCCGATCTCGGGGAGGATGCCGATTTTGACGTACTGATTTTCGAGATAGACGATGGTGTAGGTCTTGGCTTGCTTCTCGGTGGTGAGGTTGTCGTAGGCGGGGTAGGGGTAGATGCGGTGTTGCGCGCCCTGGGATTCGCCGCCGAAGTAGAACTGGGGGTTGGGCTCGGGCTGGCCGAGGAGGTAGGTGGGGATGGCAATCTTTTCTTCGTAGACCCTGACGGAGGGGGAGGCCGCGGGCTGGGCGGGCGTGCCGGCGGCGAGGACGACGGAAGACGTGGCTACGCCGAGCGCGAGCAGCGTAACGAAACGGCAAGTTGTGCGGTGCATGGGCATTCTCCGAACCAATCTGAATGTGTCTCCGGCCGCGGAAGGGGCGGGGCAATCTCCCGAGGGACAGCTCGCGCGGCAAGCTTCACCGTCCGCAGACATCCAGCAGATGAATGCGCCTCGTCCGAATCGTTCGAATTGTATTCCAGTCCTGGTCTCGGGCGCGACCGGAAGGTTGTCTGGGCGGACGCAGCGCCTTTGTGGAGTCGGCACAAAGCTCTGAGTATGGATGGGGCGAGGCGCGATCTTCGGGAGGCGGAGATCGTCCACCCTGCGGTCGCCGACGCAACTGGCCAATTTTCGGATCGAATCTGGCAGCGGCCGCGAGACCAGTAAATGCGGGTGGCAGTATCTGGATTCCGAGCCTGTTGGTCAGCCCTACTCCGTCAGGCGATTGGAGGCGGGATTGCCATCGCCTATGAGTGCGGGGCCTGGCAGCGCGCAGGTCAAGTGAGAGTCAAAGTCGATTCGGTGGAGTCCGCGTAAACGACCTGATTTCGACCGGCTGTCTTTGCCTGATACAGGGCCTGGTCGGCCTGGCTAAGAAACGCTTCGACAGAGAGCGATTCGTCCCAGTTCTCGATTGTGACGGCCCCAATGCTCAACGAGGTGCAGATCGGCCCACCTTTTGAGGGTATGGGGGATTGATGGATCGCCCTGCGCACCTGTTCCGCACGATTCTTCAGGTCCTCGCCCACGCAACGGCTGAGCACGATCAGGAACTCCTCCCCCCCATAGCGGCCGACGGCGTCGTAGGAGCGCACCGAATGGAGAAGGCGCTGGGACACCGCCTGCAGGACTTCGTCCCCGACCAGGTGGCCGTGAGCATCGTTGACCTGCTTGAAATGATCGACATCGCAAAGCAAGAGCGATACCGCTGATCGGTCCCTTACCGACCGAGACAACTCGCTGCGCAACAAGGTTAGGATGGCCGCGCGGTTCCACAGGGAAGTCAGCACGTCGTGGGTCGCCTGAAAGCGCATCCCTTCGCGCGCCTCGACCAACTTGTCTTCGAGTTCAAGAATTCGGCGGCCCGCGTTCAATCTGGCCTCAAGCTCAGCGGGGTGGCAGGGTTTGGTCAGATAGTCATCCGCCCCGGCTTTCAGTCCGTTTACGACGTCCCCGCTCGATTGCTTTGAGGTGAGCAGCAGGATGTAGATGTACGAATCTGAGCTTCTGGCGCGCACCTCTCGGCACAGGCCTGGTCCGTCCAGCTCCGGCATCATCCAATCAATCAGGGAGAGCCGCGGTCCGCCTGGGCTGGCCAGGATGCGCGCGGCCTGCCGCCCATTGTCTGCCGTGATCACTTCGTAGCCGCTGCGCTGCAGCATTCGTTCGATCATGCGCAGGGACACGGGATCGTCATCGGCGACGAGGATCTTCATCTTACGGTCTCCAGGCACATGCCTTCCAGCTGTTCCACGACGCGAACGAGCTCTGCTTCAAGGTCCGCAATCCTCCTTCCGGCTGAGGCGATGTCGCCGTTCTTGCCCATCGATTCAAGCTCGGCCGCGATCTTCGATGCGGCTGTAGCTGCGAGATTTCCCAGTGAGCCTCTCAACGCATGACCAACGCGTTCCAATGCAGGCGCGTCGCTATTGGCGATGGCTTGGCGGGCGGCGCGTATCTGTCCCGGATACTCGCCGCGGAAGAGTTCAAGAAGCTCAGAGAGAAGACTGAGGTCGCCGTCGATGCGCTCCAGCAATTCGTTCCTGGAGAGAGGGGCCTCTGGAGCGTCCGCTGGTTCCAAGATGAGCGACTCCTCTCGGCCGCGGGCCGCACAGCGGTTGAGCACCTCATCGAGCTCCGGCACCCGGATCGGCTTGGAGAGGTACCCGTCCATCCCTGCCGCAATGCAGCGCTCACGGTCGCCCTTGATGACGAGTGCTGTCATCGCGATCACCATCTGGCGACGTCCGGAGGCCTTCTCCCTTTGGCGGAGCAATCTGGTTGCTTCCAGGCCGTCCATATCCGGCATCTGCACGTCCATCAGAACGAGGTCGAACGATCCAGCCTCCAGCGCGGCCAGGGCCTCCCTGCCGGTTGAAACCACGACCACAGAATGACCTCGCTTCTCCAGCAGTCGCACCGCGAGGTTCTGGTTCACCGGAATATCCTCGGCGAGCAAGATTCGCAGGCTTCTTTTCGATTCCTTGACAGCCGTGGTCTGCCGCGGACCGCTGGGAACGGCGGGAACTTGCTTTGCTTGCCGTTTGGCGCTCAACACCCGGACGATTGCCTCGCGCAACTCGGCCTTACGAACCGGTTTGAGGAGATAGGCTGCGATGCTCATCGCGCCGCAACGGACGGCGTCTCCGCGCTGGCCTCCGGAGGTCAGCATCATGATCGTGGAGGCGCTGAGCGCGGGCATCTGATTGATCTTCTCGACGAAGGTGAACCCATCCATCTTCGGCATGTGCATGTCGGTAAGGACCAGCTCGAAGGGCTGGCCTTTCGCCTGCGCGGCAGACAACTGCTGAAGTGCGCTTTCCGCCTCAGAAGCAGTCGTGGGACTCATTTCCCAGCGCTCCAGCAGACCATTGAGGATGCGGCGATTGGTGCGATTGTCGTCGACGATCAACACCTTGACCCCATGCAAAGCCTCTGGCGTTGCCGGGCCTTCGGCGGGATTGTGGCGCGTGGCGGCCGTTCCCAGGCGCGCCGTGAAGTGGAAGCGCGAGCCGACCCCAAGCTCACTCTCCACCCAGATACGCCCGCCCATCATCTCCACCAGCCGCTGGGAGATGGTGAGACCCAGCCCGGTGCCTCCGAACTCGCGGGTGGTCGAGGTATCCGCTTGGCTAAAGGAGTCGAAGATCGACTTCAATTTTGCCGGCGCGATGCCGACGCCCGTATCCGAGACCGTGAAATGCAGGGTGACGAACTTGCCCTCAAAGAGATCGGCACTCACCCTGAGGCTGATCTCACCCTCGGCGGTGAACTTGACTGAGTTGCCGACCAGGTTGATGAGGATCTGACGCAGCCTTCCAGGGTCTCCGACGAGGGTCTCGGTGACCTCGGGTGAGACGTCGCAAAGCAGCTCAAGCCCTTTTTCATCGGCGCGGAGGGCCATGGTCTTCAACGATCCTTCGATGCATTCGTACAGATCGAACTCAATCTCCTCGAGGTCCATCTTTCCGGCCTCAATCTTGGAGAAGTCGAGTATGTCGTTAATCACGTTGAGCAGCGAGTCCGCGGACAATTTGACGGTTTCGATATAGTCCCTTTGTTCGGGAGTGAGTTCCGTCTCCAGGGCGAGGTCGGTCATACCGATGATGCCGTTCAATGGAGTGCGAATCTCGTGGCTCATATTGGCGAGGAAGTCGCCCTTGGCCTGACTTGCCGCCTTGGCAGCGCCGGCCAAGCGCTCCAGCGCCGCGTTGGCCTTGGCCAACTCTTCGGCTTTGCTGGCGAGTTCTCGCTCAGCCAGCTTTCGCGCGGTAATGTCATGGGAGATACCCATGGTGCCGACGATGTGACCCTGCCTGTCGCGCAGCGGCGCCTTGTTGGCCAGCACCCATGTGCTGTGCCCATCCGGCCACACCACCTCTTCCTCTTTGCTCACGATGGGCTGACCCGTCCGAATGATCTCCTGTTCGTCGGCGAGGGCACGGGTTGCGTGGGTCGAGTGGAAGTGATCTGCGTCTGTTTTGTGGATTGCCTGCTCTGGACGCTCGAGTCCGATCGAGATCGCCTTCGATCGGCTCACTCGAATAAAGCGGCTCTCAAGGTCCTTGAAATATACCCTGTCGGGGATGTTCTCCAGAAAGGCGTCAAGCAGTTGCTGCTCCGTCCAATAATGCCAGTCCGCCACGGACAGGAGGATCGCCAACCCGAGAACGACGAGAGTGACCACGGTGATGGCTGCCAACGACAGAACCGAGATACTGAGGGTGTAGGGCGGAGCCCAATTGGCCAAGTTGAAAGGGATGAACCTTAGCGTGGCGATCCCCACGTAGTTCATCAACGGGACCGCCAGGCCTATCGCCAAGGAGGCCGCGCCCTTCCTCGGGTTCCAGGGAGCCGCGTTATGTCTCAGGGCAAACAGGAGCAAAATCTCCGCAAGTGAGACAGCGACGGCAAGAACGATCGAGAGCGCGACCAAGGCGCTGGAGCAATGGGGAATCGCGGACAGCCGCATCGCCTGAATCCCGATGTAGTGCATCCCGGAAAGTCCGCCGCCCACTGCGAGACTTCCAAGAATGGCCGCCGTCGTGCCCATGGTCCTGCGGCTCACCACAAAAAGGGCCACCCCCGATGCTGCGATGGCGTCGATGATCGAGAGCAGTACCATCTGCCAGTCGTAGAGCACGGGGACGGGCAGGCGAAGCGACTCCAGCGCGATGTAATGGGTGGCCCAGATTCCCATGCCCATTGCGATGGCGCCACAGCTCAGCCAGGCAAATCGAGCGAAGCCGCGCGCGGCTGTCACGCGTCCCGCCAGATCGAGGGCTGCGTACGCCGAAAGTATCGAGATGAGGACTGATAGGGCTGCCAGGCGATAGTCGTAAGACCCTATCAGCGCAGCGCCGAAGGTGTTCATCGTTGCACCTCAAATGAACCTAATCGAACAACCTAGCACCGGGGCGGTACCTCTCGATGTAGCACTATCGGGTCACCGCATAGCGCGACAGGACCTCCGGCCCTCCCTCGCCCCGGTTTTGCCCGCAACCCGGTCAGCACTTGGGCGAGGCGCCGTCCGCTGCCTTCCAGGCGCCCATCCTAGTGACGTTGCCGCGCACCTGCCAAAGATCGCTGGGAATAGCCAAGCCAACACCTTCGCGAGGATGGTCGGGAATCTCCAACGATTCGCCTCTCAGTGCGGCGGCAAGCAGCTCCGATATTCGCCATGCAGGGACCGGAGGCGAAAACAGATACCCCTGGCCGTGATCGCATTGGAACATTCTCAATATCTCAATGTGCGCGGCGGTCTCTATTCCTTCTGCGATCACCCTCATTCCTAGACCGTGCCCGAGCGAAATGATGGTCTGAACAATTTCGCGGCTCTCCCTGCACTGTTCGAGCTGGGTGATGAACGAGCGATCGATCTTGAGGGTGCGGATCGGGAACCTGTGCAGGTAACTGAGCGAAGAATAGCCGGTGCCAAAGTCGTCGAGACTCAGAGAAACCCCAAGATCGGTCAGGCTCCTCAACATCTCGACCGCCCTTGCTGCGTCCTGCATCGTGAGGTTTTCGGTCACCTCCAGCTCGAGCATGCAGGCGTCCAGGCCGGTGTCTTCCAGCACCTCGCTCACGCATGCCACCAGATTCCTCAGTTCAAACTGTCTGGGCGAGATGTTGACGCATACCACCATCGGGCCAGCCGGAGTGAACCTCTCATTCCATTCCTTCATCTGCCGGCAGGCCTCGCGCAGAATCCACCGCCCGATCGGAAGAATGAGGCCGGTGTCTTCTGCCAAAGGGATGAAGCTCGCGGGCGGGACGACGCCGTGGGTTGGATGGTTCCATCGCACCAGCGCCTCGAAGCCGGTCATTCGACAGTTGTCGAGCGAGACGATTGGCTGGTAGAAGAGCTCGAACTCGTTATTCTCGATGGCGCTTCTCAGGTCATTTTCCAACTGGAGCATATGAGCGGCGGCAGCATTCCCCACGGGATCGCTGATCTCAAAACGCCCCTTGCCGAGAGCCTTTGCCCTATACATCGCGGCGTCGGCGCCGCGCATGATGGTTGAGGTATTTGTGGTGGCCCCATCATTGGTGGAGATGCCGATGCTGGCGGTGATGAATATGTGCTGCTCGCCGGAGAGGAAGGCGGGCTCCAGGGCAGCCTGTATCCGCTCGGCGACCCGCATCGCGTCCTCTACGCCATCAATGTCATCGAGGAGGACCACAAACTCATCTCCCCCAATTCTTGCGACCACATCGGAGATACCTGTGCCTTTGCGCCGCAGGTTTCTCTTGCGGAAGACGGCGGTTTGGGTCCTCACCGCGTGCAGCAGGCGCTGGGCGACATCCTTCATCAACTCATCGCCCGATATGTGGCCCAGGCTGTCGTTGATCACCTTGAACCGATCGATATCGACAAACAGCACGGCAAAGCGACGGTCAGTTCGCTCGCGCGACTTACGCGCACTTTCAGACAGCCGGTCCAGGAAGAAGCTGCGATTGGGCAGGCCCGTCAGTGGATCGTGGTGCGCATCGTGGATCAGCCTGTCCTGCAGTCGCAGAATCCTCTGGCCGACCCGGACTCGCGCTCTCAGCTCCTCCGGGTTCCAGGGCTTGACTAAGTAGTCGTCTGCCCCGGCATCGAGTCCCATGACTACATCCTGATTCGCGTTGCGTGAGGTCAGCAGGATCAGATAGGAATATGGCTTGCCGTCGCAGGCCCGGATCCTTCGGCAAACCGTCGGGCCGTCTTCCCCGGGCATTGCCCAATCGAGGATGGCGATTCGCGGGCCATCGCGCGCGAGCATTCGGTGGATGGCGTCTCGTCCGTTGCTAACGTGCACGATGTCGAAGCCATCCCGTTCCAGGGTCTTTTGCAGCAACCTGCGGGACACCTCGTCGTCGTCCGCCAGCAAAATCCCGGCCGGGACGGCCGGGTTGCAGTCGTCTTCCTGAGTCGACTCTCCGCTGCGGGGCTGAAGACCGGATCCGGCGGCGTCATCAGGCTTTGTAGAAATTGGCATGGTACCTCGCTGCCTGAGCCTCGAGCCATCCTATCGGTAGGCACCTCGCCGGTGGCTATGCAACTAACGGGTAATACAGGCACATAGATGCTTCAGGGGGCATCTGTCTCCGGTACCGCCGATTCGTCTCCGGAGCGGTCGCCCGATGGATTGCAGAGAAGGTCGCGCCCGTCACAGGCTGCCGGCGTTCCATATCTTGCGGGGAGGCTGCACATCTCGCGCCGGTGAAAGAAGCCGGGCCATTCCAAGGCGAGGCCGGGCCAGTCCGCCCGGTACCGACAGGCCGCATTCCCTTCCAACCGACGAAAGTGCTTGCCGACCGTAGGATCGGCAAGCACCTTGGCACATTCTGCTCCACTTAGCCTATTTCACTCTCACAGGGTCAGGTTGCAGTGTCCGTACCATCCAGCGATCCATTGCACATAGGCAACAATTTGCGGATCAGCCGCGAGGTTGACGGCGCTCTGCGCCCCCAATCATCGGGTCGCGGATCGCTCGCAACTTGCCCAGGCAGGAGACGGAAGATAGTGAAATGCCGAAGGTTATGTTTGGGGCCGATTGCCTGCACGGCGGTCGATTTCAATATGAATGCGACGCCCACTCCTTTGAGGGCCGGCGTTGACGATGATCTCGAGGGCGCGGGCCGTTTGGCCGTTCCTTCCGATCAGCCTGCCCACGTCCGAGGCGTTTGCTTCGACTCGAAGGAAGGTCGCTTCCTCTCCATCGATCCACTCGACCTCGACCACATCGGGGTCGTCGACCAGCGAGCGGACGACGGAAAGAAGCAACTGGTGGATGTCAGGTTGGTTTGTCCCCAGCAATGGCGGGACTCCTCTCATGGGGCCAAATCCGGCAAGAAGTTCGCTCACTTTGTTGCTTATACACAAATTGCGTTACACACCAATTTACACGCCGGTCTGGGCCAGGAGTGGCCAGTGCCGTGGCTTTCCGTTTAGCGCCATTTCCTATGCGCAACAAAATCTTTTTAATTCAGTGAGTTACGGGGCTCTCTCTCTACCCTCCTTCAACGCGCCATATGGCGCGCAAAGGAGACCCACCCGTGAAAAACTCCGCAGTTCGCCAATCTACCCTCGTCCTTCTGGTACTGCTGGCTGTTGGCATCGGCAAGAGCTTTGCCCGACAGACCTCTGCAGCCCCTCATCCGATCGCGCAGCGTCCGGTGGCCGCTGACCAAACTGGCGGCGATCCGGAACCGCCACCGCCCTGCTGCAACCTGGTGGCGGTACACTAGGCACAACTTCGGAAAGACCATAGGTAGTCACGGTCGCCCAGACGGAGCGCGAGATGCAATTAACGAGTTTCGATCGCTTCGTTTGGGCGGCCTCTTTCGCGGGGAACCTCCTGCTGCTTCTGGTGCTCTGGAGACGGGGCAGGGCTCAATCGTTCCCGGTTTTCACCGCTTTTATTGCTTCAAGCCTCGCGCGGACGATCATTATTTTCTGGGTCCTTCGCGACCTGCCGCGCGACTATCGTTTCATCTTTTGGTCCCTGAGTGCGCTCGACGAGGCACTGCAGCTTTTGGTCGTCTACGAGCTGGCGGTGCATGTCTTTCGGCCCACCGGGGTGTGGGCGAGGGACGTGAGGAGGACCTTTGCAGGCGTGGCCTGGGGTGGGATTCTTTTGGCCGCCGCTTTGGCCTGTCTCGATGTCCCCGCAACCACCGATCCTGTGCAGGCATACTTCCTTCGCGGGAACTTCTTCTCGGCCGCGCTGATGAGCGAGCTTTTTGTGGGGATGGTGGCGCTGTCCGTGACCGCAGGTCTGCCCTGGAAGACGCACGTTGCGCGAATTGCACAAGGGCTGGGTGTCTACTCGATCTTCTGTGTCGCTCGGGACTCGGCTTCCAGCGCTCTCGGTCTTGAGCACGCGCCGCACACGTTTATTGTGCTGTCGCATCTTCGCATCCTGGTCTATCTTGCGTGCGAAGGATATTGGATTGCGATGCTGTGGCAGGAGGCGCCTGCGCCGCGCGAACTTCCTGAGTCCGTACTGACTCAGGTCTACGCATTGCAGCGCCAGGTCGAATACGACCTTACGCGGCTTCGAAGCTGGAGAAGGCCTTGAGAGAATATTACTTTGCCGGTCTGGCGGTCATTTTTCTGGCGACCCTGATTGGCGTCGCGATCTACTACTCCCTTCGCGCGCGGCGGTCCGCCGAAGCGAGCTGGGATGACCTGTTGAAGCGCCTGGTCTGGATCGACCGCGACAAGATCACAGCCATTGCCATGGATGCGGTTGAGGAGTCCGGAGCGCCTCGCTCGGACGACGAGGCTTTTGCCCTCGATTCGCTAACGATCTGGACGATGCTCGGAGGGATGGAAGGGCTTGACGCCCTGGAACAAAATTGCGGGATTCTGGTGGAGCTCGCAGCCTACCTGCAGCGGTGGCATCCGGAGGCGCTGGTCGTTGCGGAACAGTTGCGTCTGAACGCGAGGGAGATCGAGTGGCACGTTGGCCGGCTTCGGGGTGCGGCGCAGACCGGGAACCTCCAGTCATCATTTGGCGACTATGCGCAGCGCGCTGTGGTCACCTACTATCTGATGACCCGGCATGTGCTTGAGCTCTGCGATCGCGCAAGCTTCCCTGGCTTCGCCGATCTGCAACGAGCGCTCTAGAAATTTTCATTGTTACTGCGAACTGGCTGGACGTCTGCGAGTGCTGTCAGACGATCCGGCGCGTGAACACCGCCGCCACCGTGCCGACGACCTCTATCTCTTTGCGAAATCTCCAACGGCGGCTCGTTTCGTAGGACAAGGGATGAGGAACCAGGGTGAGCCACTCGGATTCCTTATCGAGTTCGCAGAAGCCTGAGACGTAGCCTGTGCGCGTAATCAGGAAGTAGATGGGCCGGTCGAATTCGTGGGTCCAATCGCGACGACCGGCGATTGCGCGCTTTTGGGTGTCGATGAGCACAATGGACCCCGCGCGAACCATGGGCTCCAACACCCTGTCCCGCTGCCCGATGACGCCTCTGCGGTAGTGCGTCGGCAAAGAGCCTTTTTCAGACGGAAGCAGGGTGGTGGCTTCGGGGGGCGAGTTGGTGAGGAAGGTATCCGGAAGCCAGTGCTTTGCATGCTGCTCCAGAGGGCCTGGAGTCAGCAGCAAGGTTGCGTTTGGCGCGAGGAGACTATCCAGCTCATGGCGCGGCCTGCCTGACGCCGGACATAGCGCGATCATCTCGTCCGCGGTGAGACCATAGATGACGGCGAGCACAATCAACTTGGTCGCAGACAGGCCACGATCTTCCCGCTCGACCCTATCCAGCCAGCTCGCGGAGATCTTATAGGCGGGGTTGTCCCATCGCTGGGCCAGGCGAGAGCTTCGCTCTTCGACCTCTCTGAGCGTGAGTTGCCACTTGAGCCGAGACTCGCGAAGCTTACTGCCGATCCCTGCCATCGGGGCTCCTAACGGTGCTGAAAGCAAGTTCACAATGACTCATCTTGGAGAGGCCTATTGCTGCATGATCCAAAGGAAGGCCTGACCGGGCACGAACTCGATCACGCCGCAGGCGATCGTCCTGTGCCTGTAGAGTGCTCGGCTCAGTTTGGAGCCAGGTCTCGGGGAGGAGGTGTTGCCGAGGTCAAGGATATCCTAACCGCGGCGATAAGGAACGCTGGAAGCTGGCGGTTTTTTGCAGCAATGCCGCGGCGACCAGTGCGTGCTGCGAGAACCGCCAGACATACCCCAGTCAGACACGTAGCGGATTTTCGCGCGGGAACAGAGTTTGCTGCTTTGGGTGTTGGCGTACGGTCAGTGCCGTTGGCTAGCCGATTACGGAGGGAGTAATCGCAGCCAGGTCCAGGTTGCCTCTTGAAGCGAGATTGGAGGCGAGGACAGCCTGAGCGACGGTGGCCGCGGGCAACCTGGCACCCACGCCCGCGGCGGTCTGCATCACGAGGTCCATGTCTTTGCTCATCAGGCGCAGGGGGAACTCGGGCGAGTAGTCGTTGTCTCGTATCTTGCGAAACTTGCCGACAAATGCGGGCGGGATAACGGCGGTCTTGGAGAGCACATCCAGGAGGACGTTGGTATCGATGTGGAGATGCTCGCCGAGCGACACCGCCTCGGCTATGGCCTGCATATCGACGCCCAGGAGAAGATTGACGACAAGCTTCATCTGTACGCCCGAAGATGGGCCCCCGATGAGGAACCACTGCCGGGCAATGGACTCGTAGAGGGGGATACATTGCTCGAAGGTACCCGTGTCTCCGCCGGCGAGCAGAGTGATCGTCCCTGCCTCGACCGCGGGGGTCGATCCTGAGATGGCGACGTCGAGGAGGTTGAGGCCCTGGGCGTCGGCTTTCTGGTGCAGACGGAGCGACAGTTGCGGCGAGATGGTGCTCATCTCCAGCAAGATGGTGCCCGGCTTGGCCGCGGAGAGGACGCCGCCGGGGTCGAGGTACACGGACTCCACGGCGGCATCGTTGGCCAGAGAGGAGACGACCACATCCGAAGCAGCCAGCAATCCCGCGATCGATTCCGCGATGGGGATGCCTTTGAGCGCCGCCGCCCGGGCCGGCTCCGGGCTGCGGTTCCATGCCCGAATGCTCCAGCCGGATTCATGCAGGCGCTGGCTGAGGCGGCTGCCCATCAGTCCTAGGCCGATGAATCCGATCCTGTCCGTTTGTTTGCTGAGCGCGTTTGTTGGCATTGCACGAAACCTCCAATCGACAGGGATTCGATGCTCTGCTGGCGGGAATGGTTCTCGCAGAATCAGCGACTGCCGGCGGGAGCGGCAGAGTTTTCTGCGGTCCGGCGGAGTCCATTCCACCGGGACGAGCGTCCACCCAAAGACCGGTTCAGGAGTGTGTCTGCGTGAAGGTCATGCTGGGTGTGTTGATTGCGGCGCTGCTGTCGCCGTGTGCGGTGTGCGCCCAGACGGCGGAAGCGCGACCGTGGCAGAGGATGCAGATGCCTACGGCGGCGCAGGTGTCGGATGCGTGGAAGGACCCGCCGCCGGAGTATGGGCCGCAGCCTTACTTCGACATGAGCGGTGCGGTCGACCAGGCGGAGGTGAGGCGCGATCTGGATGAGATGAGGGCGATGGGCTTTCGCGCGGTCACGGTGCAGGCTGGGGTGAACCTGCCCTTCGAGTACCTTTCGGACGACTACTTCAAATTCTTCGGGATGCTGGTGGCGGAGGCGAAGAAGCGCGACATGCGGGTCTGGATCGTGGACGACATCGGCTACCCGAGCGGGTTCGCGGGCGGCTTGTTTACGCGGGAGAAGCCCGAGCTGCGCATGCAGACCGTGGCGGTGACGGAGCGGTTTGCGGTTGCGGGCGGGGAAAGATTGCGCCGCGCGGTCCCTGAGGCGACGGTGGCGGTGACGGCGATTGGGGACGGCCAAGCGACGGTCGCGGTGCCGGTGCGGGATGGCAGGATCGACTGGACGGCGCCTGCGGGAAGCTGGCAGGTGACGATTGTCGCGCACCGCTTTGAAACATCGCCGACGCGCTCGGAGACGAACCTGAAGCTGGCGACCGAGCCTCGGCCCAACACCAATAACGTCCAGGCCAAGGACCAGTCGCAGTCGCTAGAGGACTACCTGAATCCAGCGGCGACGAGGCAGTTCCTTGCGTTCACGCACGAGCAATATAAGAAGCATCTGGGGGAAGAGTTCGGCAAGACGATCCTTGGTTTTCGCGGAGACGAGCCGGACTACAGCGTGTCAGGCCTGCCGTGGACGCAGTCGTTGTTCGATCGCTTCCAGCAGATCAAGGGTTACGATATTCGGCCCTATCTGGCGACGTTCCTGCTGCCCGGAGGTGCGGAGATGACCGAAGAGCAGGCGCGGGCCAGGGCCGACTACTGGGATGTGTTCTCGATTCTTTTTGCGGAGAGTTTTTTCAAGGTCCAGGGAGACTGGTGCGCGGCAAACCATCTGGAGTATCAGGTGCACCTGAACCACGAAGAGGCGGAGCTGGAGCTGACCCGGAGCGAAGGAGATTTCTTTCGCGATATGCGGTATGTGCAGGTGCCGGGGATCGATACGACGCGGCATCAGATAGGGACGGATACGATCTCGGATTTTCCCCGGCTGGCGTCGTCGGCGTCTCACATTTACGGCAAGCCGAGGGCCTTTACGGAGAGCTTTGCCTCCTACAAGCCTCCGGCCGATGTGGCCATGGCGCGCTACGTCCTGAATGAGCAGTTCGTGCGTGGCGTGAACCTGACGGAGCTGATGTATTTTCCTTCGTCGAATGAGGGCGGACGGCCGCGAACGACGCTGATGGGAGAGCCAGGATTCCCTGCGCTGATGCGCGATGTGGGCCGATTGAGTTATGTGATGTCGATGGGGCGGCCGACCGCTTCGGTGGCGCTGTATCTGCCGTCCAGCGCCTTGTGGTTGAACGATCGCGCCGCCGATGCGGAGTTTGTCTCCGCAGAGCGGCTGCTCTCCGAGCACCAGATCGACTTCGACATCGTCAGCGAGGATGCTTTGGCGAAGGACCTTGTGGCGGGCAAGGGGACGTTCGAGACGATGAGCGGGAACGCTTACCGGACGGTGATTGTGCCGAGTGCCTCACTGCTGTCGCAGAGGGCGGTTGACCGGTTGCGGAGCTTTGCCGCCGGAGGGGGGCACATGCTGTTCCTGGGGCGGACGCCGTCGCTGATTGTGGGAGAGACGATCCTGCATGCGCGCGCGGCCGTGCCCGGCGAGTTTTCCTGGGCGACGGTTGTTCCCGGAGAGTTGGCCCCCACCCCCACGCCTTCGGACAATCCGCCGGCGCAGCCGCCCGCGCCGCAGGTAGCGCCGGTGGGGATGCTCGAGGCCATTCTGTCCGCCGTCCCCGAGCGAGATGCGGTGCTGGACCAGCCGGATAGTGCGTGGCGCGTGATGAAGAGGCGCTGGAGGGATGCTGACGTTTTCCTCCTCTTCAACGAGCGAGGTGACGCCGCGACCCGTACGGTGACCCTTAGCGGAAGGGGGAAGAGGATCGAGGTGTGGGACCCGCAGACGGGTGAGATTACGCCGGCGGCTGCGATCCATTCGGCAGGCGGATTGAAGGTCACGATGACGTTGCAGGGCTTTGAGACGAGGGTGTTCGTTACGCGATAGTTTATGGGCTCAGCCCGGGCACATCCTGCGGCACCACGCCGGGAACAACATAAGGCTGCAGCACCGCCGGGAGAATCATGATCGCCAGCAGCAGCAGCGAATACTTCCACATGATGCGGAAGAGGCCGGCCTCGCGGTCGGCGAGCCCTGCGGCCGCGCAGGCGATGGCGAGGGACTGCGGGAGATGAGTTTGCCGGTCACGCCACCGGCGAGGTTGGCCGACGTAGTGAGGGCGGGGTTCAAACCGAGCTGGATCGCGGTCACCTGCTGGAGCTTTCCGAAGAGGATGGCCGATGGCGTCACTGATCCGGCGTTGGTGGGTCAACGCCGTCCGGCAGCCGATTTTTTTGCAATTCAGCGGAGTCCATTCGGGCCGGATGAGCGTCCACACAAAGGCCCGTTCTGAAAGGTTGTGTCATGACCAAAGCGACGCCCCTCTGTGTCTCAACGTTTCTTGCCCTTGCAGTTGTTCTCGCATCCGGCGC
Source organism: Acidobacteriaceae bacterium (assembly GCA_050014235.1). Taxonomy (GTDB): domain Bacteria; phylum Acidobacteriota; class Terriglobia; order Terriglobales; family Acidobacteriaceae; genus Edaphobacter. The sequence continues at coordinate 9,841 of JBEKDS010000021.1, read as the reverse complement.
GGCGGCGCAGCCCGCGGCCCATCCCCTGCCGAAGGTTGCCAAAGTTACGGTCAGCGCCCCGGTCACCCTCACCGACAACGGCGACAGTTGGACGATGGACAATGGCATCGTCAAGCTCACCATCCTCAAGCGCAACGGCAATCCGACCTCGCTGGTCTATCACGGGGTCGAGATCCTGACCCACGGCCCCACCTACTGGGAGCAGGTGCCCAACGGCACAGTCACCGCCTCGGTCACCATCGATCCGGCCACCAATGGCGGCGAGCGCGCCGAGGTCTCCGTCAAAGGCGTCAACCCCGGTAATCCCAACGCCCCCAGCCCCGCCGGCGGCCCGCAGCCCGGACTGCGCACGCAACCAGGGCCGGGGGGCGCAGCCGGCCCGGGCCCAGCAGGCCCACGTGGCCCCGGTGCAGCAGGCGGACCCGGTGGCGCGGCAGGTCCACGCCCCGGCGGCGGACTCGGCGGCCCGCGCGGCGGCGGCATGGACATTGAGACCCGCTACACGCTCGAGCGCGGCACCAGCGGCTTCTACACCTACGCTCAGTACACCCACCACGCCAGCTATCCCCGCGCCGGCGAGGGCGAGAGCCGCTTCATCCTCCAGGACATGAACCCCACATTTGACTGGCGTTCGGTCGACAAGGACCGCAACCAACTCGAGAGCAACGCGCCCGAAGAGCTCACCGTCCACGCCAAGGAACAAGCCCTCTTCACCACCGGCCTCTACAAGAACTCCATCGAGCACAAGTACAGCTACAACGCCCCGATGTACAAGCTGCAAGCGTGGGGATGGTCCTCGACCAAGGACCACATGGGCGTCTACTTCATCAACCCGTCGACCGAGTACATTGTCGGCGGCCCGGAGCGCCTCGACCTCATCGACCACTTCTCCGCGCCCGGTTCAGGTAGCTACCAACCCATCATCCTCGACTACTGGACCTCCGGCCACTACGCCGGCGGCGCAAACAACAGTATCCCCGCCGGCGAGGAGTGGACGCACGTCGTCGGCCCCATCTTCATCTACCTCAACCGCCTCGCCGATCCCAAAGACCCCACCCCCGCGGCGCTGGACAAGCTGCAAGCCTCCTACGGCAGCGGCATGCCCGCCGTCCCCGCCGTCTGGCATGACAACGCCATCGCCCTCTGGGAGGACGCCGTCGCCAAGTCGAAAGAGGTGAAGGCGCAGTGGCCGTACAACTGGGTCGAGGGCATGGACTATCCGAAGAAGGCGGAGCGCGGCACCGTGACCGGACAACTCGTCCTCGACGACCCGCAGGCTACCAGCAAGAAGCTGCCGAATCTGAACGTCGGCCTCACCTACGCGAACTACGCCGGCAATGCCACCGGACGCGCAGGCACCGGCAACATCGTTACCTGGCCGCACGATGGCAACCACTACCAGTTCTGGACTGTCGGCTCCGAAGATGGCAGATTCACGATTGCCAACGTCCGCCCAGGCACCTATACCCTGCGCGCCTTTGCCGACGGAGTGCTCGGAGAATACGACAAGACCGCGCAGGTCACCGTGGAAGCGGGCAAGAGCGTAGACCTCGGCAAGCTCGACTGGCAACCCGTCCGCTACGGCAAGCAGATATGGGAGATCGGTTATCCCGACCGCACCGGCGGCAAATTCTTCAAGGGCGATGGCGACAACTATTGGCTGTGGGGCTGGGGCCTGCGCTACGCCGGCCTGTTCCCCAACGACATCACCTATACCGTCGGCAAGAGCGACTACCGCAAGGACTGGTTCTTCCAGGAGGTGCCGCACTCAACCACTACCGCCTGGCTGAATCCCGAAGCCAAGGACCCCTACAACCAGCGCTTCGGCTGGGTCGCCATCCCGCCCACCAAAGCTGACCCGTGGCGGGAGTGGGGCCAGGGCCGCGCCACCACCTGGACCGTGAAGTTCAACATGCCCAAGACGACCCAGGGCACCGCCGTCCTCCGCATCGCGCTCGCCGGGGCCGATGGCGGTAACGGCAACACGCCCAGCGCCCCCGGCAGCCTCGCCATCGGCGTCAACGGAGATACCGTCGGCACCCTCCACCCGGTCGCCACCAACGCCCTGCGCTACAACACTGACAAGGGCGTCTGGTACCAGTACGCCCAGAAGTTCGACGCCTCGCTGCTCAAACCCGGCACCAATGAAATGACCTTCACCGTTCCCGCCGGCGACGTCACCACCGGCGTCGTCTGGGATTACCTCCGCCTCGAGCTGAACGATGGCAGCAAGGCCTACCCCACCCCGCCCGACAATCCACGGCCGGACTATCCGACTCTGCCGTAGGTTGGGCCATGCCGGAGCGGGTCAACTCGGACTTGAGATGCAGTTGCCTCGGCACTGGCCATAGGCCTCTGTCGCTTCAGCAGGTAACGGGAATCAAACGGGGGTCAGATGTGAGTCTGACCACTCCTTCTTAGGTCCCGGCAGGCGGCGCCGCTTCTCGACCGTTGTGATAAAACATCGGGCATGCATTCTGACGAATCAATCTCGCGCAGGGAGTTTGTCAAAGCGGCCTCAGTGGCGGCAACCGCGATTACGACTGGCCTCGCTCTGACGCCATCGAGCGGTGAGGCCGCGGCCCTCGCACTCCAGACTCAGCCCGCGCCGGCGAAACCCATGATCGGATTTCAGGCTGAGGTGACCTACCTGCTGCAATATGGCATCGCGCGGTTTCTCGACGACGTCCAGAACCGCGCGAGCGTCAACACGCTCATGCTGCATGGCAATCCATTTGAGGCATCATGGGCCGGACTGGACAAGGCCAGCAATCCCACCGGCAACTTCGCCACCGCGCATCCGCAGTACTATCTCGATATCAAGATGCAGCCCCAAGGGCTGAGCGTGGGCGACTTCAACCTTCCCGACGCCATGCAGCAGATCACCGCCGAAACCAAAAAACGCGGCATCAAAGTCATCCCCTGGATGGAAGAGGACAACCGCGCCCGCCCTCAGATCAAGGGCATGGACGAGCTCTATGAAGTCGACCTCTACGGCCGCCGCACCGCCGCCCATCCCGGCGGCCCATGCCTCAACAACCCCTACTTCCGCAACCTCATCGCCGCACAGGTCGAAGACTTTATCCGTTCCTATGACGTGGACGGGCTGCAGCGCGGGTCCGAACGCCAGGGCCCGTTGAGCAACGCGCTTGGCGCCTGGCACCACGGCGCCAAGAGCGATCCCGGCCACACCTCCTGTTTCTGCGAGTACTGCGCCGCCAAGGCGGCCAAGCAGGGCATCGATTTTGACCGCGTCAAGAAGGCCTTCCTCGCGCTCGAGCCCTACATCCGCGACGGCCGCGCCGGCAAGCGCCCGCTGGACGGATATTACGTCGAGTTCTGGCGCATTCTGCTGCGCCATCCTGAACTCCTCGTCTGGCAGACCTTCTGGTCGGACTCCATGCGCGAGATGCAGCGCGAGTTCTCCGCCCGCGCCAAAGCCATCCGGCCAGGCATCCCCATCGGCTACCACATCTGGCAGAACATCTCCTTCAACCCCGTCTACCGCGCCGAGCAGGACTACCGTCCCTACACCGAGTACGCCGATTTCCTCAAGCCCGCCCTCTACGACAATCCGGCCGGCGAGCGCATGGCCTCCTTCGTCGACAGCCTCACTCAAAATGTCTTTGGCGATCTCGGCAAGCAGCAGATGCTCGACTTCGAGTACAGCATCATGGGCCTCAAGGAGGACTCATATGCGAAGCTCATCGGCCGTCCCGAGTCCGACTACCAGTCCCAGTTGGACCAACAACCCATCAACGGAACGCCGCGAGGGCAGTTCGAACGGTTCTCCAGCGACTACGTCTACCGCGAGACAAAACGCGCCGTGGATGGGGTCGCCGGCTCCAACACGCGGATCTGCGCGGGCCTCGGCATCGACGTTCAGGAGAAGAACAGCACGCCTGAGAGCGTCCGCGATTGCGTTCAAGCCGTCTTCCGAGCCGGAGGCAGCGGCCTGGTCCTCTCCACCAGCCACGCTGCCATGCGACCGGAAAACCTGAGCGCCGTTGGAGCCACACTTCGCGAACTCAAACTGGTCTAACATTCACGCTCGCTGAAGCAGGCGTGGCCTCCGCCTCCGCTCAATCGCTCGGCTCCGTTTCGTCCATCTCCGGTCCAGCGGAGTTCGTACCTTCCGCAATATATGGAGTTTTGAGCGATGAACTTTTCGCGCCGAACTTCCCTGAAGAAATGCGATCAGTAAGTTCACCCGGCTGAATCGAGTGCACCGGCAAGCCAGCCGTTCAGGCGCCATGACGCTCTCTGCTTGACCTCGGTTACACGCGTCCGTATAGTTTGGCTTACTCCCCCCAGAAAAGCCTGAAGAGTTCCTCCGAGTTGACTGAGGTCTTGGGTTGCACACGAACCCATAGCGGATTGGATGCTAAAGCGAGCATGCTGCGGCGCCACGAGTGCCGCCGGCTCTCGCACCATTCGCTCTCAGTCTGCAGGACTCTTTCAGGAAGCGCTGCGTTTGAGTCGATCCAACTCCAGCGTTGGCGATTGCAGAAAGCGAAAGCAGGGGGCCCGATGAAGATTGCGACAAATGCCTTACGAGTGCTCGCTGCTTTGCTGCTGTGGCCTGCCTTGTCCATCGCACAGTCATGGCAACCAACCACCAATTCACCGACCGTATCTCTCAGTTCGTCGTTCCTGATGACCGATGGGACCGTGATGGTTCAAGGCTCGGGTTCGGCGGCCTGGGTGAAGCTCACTCCCGATCAATTCGGTAGTTACGTCAACGGGACCTGGTCCACCGTGGCTTCGTTGCCTGCGGGCTACGCCCCGCTCTACTACGCCTCCGCGGTGCTGGCCGATGGGCGCCTCGTCGTCATCGGGGGGGAATACAACAACGACGTCTCCGCGGATACCAATCTCGGCGCCATCTACGATCCCAGGAGCAATACATGGACCGCCCTCACACCGCCTGCCGGATGGCCCAATATCGGCGACGCCCCCAGCGTCGTCCTGCCCAACGGCATGTTCCTTCTGGGCAATGCCTTTGACACCGAACTCGCCCTGCTCAATCCGGCGACCCTCACCTGGACTGAGGCCTCCAGTACCGGGAAGTTAGGCAGCAATAACGAGGAGGGGTACACCCTACTGCCCGACGGGACGTTGATCGACGCCAACGTCGATGCTTCTCCGGCGACGCAGAGGTACCTTCCCTCTCTTGGCGAGTGGATCAGCGCCGGGAACGTTCCGCAAGCGCTCTCCGAGTACCTGGAGATGGGGCCGGCCATCCTGCGACCCGACGGGACGGTGTTCCAGGCTGGAGCTTCAGGGGCCAACGCCGTCTATACGCCTCCCACCACATTGCTCGGGACCGGCACCTGGACCGCGGCTCCCAGCTTCCCCAACATCGCCGGACAGGGCCAACTCGACATCGCGGATGGTCCAGCCTGCCTGCTGCCGGATGGCAATGTGCTGATGGCGGCCAGCCCGGGTGCTTACAACGCGCCCATCACCTTTTTCGAGTTCGATGGGACCAACCTCACCCAGGCCCCCACGGAACCCGACGCGGCGTATGAGCCGTCCTACGCCGGACGGCTGATCACGCTTCCCACCGGCCAGGCCTTTTGGACGGCCGGCGATGCGCAGATCTACACACCCATCGGAACTCCGAACCCCGCCTGGGCGCCGACCATCACCTCCTTTCCCGCGACCATCGGTCCGGACGCAACCTACCCAATCTCGGGCACTCAGTTCAACGGGCTTTCGCAGGCTTCCGGCTACGGCGACGATTACCAGGCCGCCACCAACTACCCGCTCGTCCGCATCACCAACCAGATCACCGGCCACGTCTTCTACGCCCGCACCCACGACCACAGCACCATGGCCGTCGCCACCGGCAGCGCCATCGTCTCCACCAACTTCGATGTGCCGCCCACCATCGAGCTCGGTCCCAGCAGCCTCGTTGTCGTGACCAACGGTATCCCCTCGTCGCCCGTCTCCGTCACAGTGGGGTCGCTGAATGCGAGCGGCACCGTGCTGGTTTCTTCGTCGGATCCTTCCACCGGCGGCCAGGCAGTCACCTTTACCGCTGTGGTGACGAGCGGGTCAGGCGGGACCCCAACCGGCACCGTCACCTTCTATGACGGCATCACGCGCATCGGAACCGGCACACTCAACGGCAGCGCCGTGGCGACCTTCACTACGTCCTCTCTCAGTGGCGGCGCTCACTCCATGACCGCGACCTATAGCGGCGATAGCAACTTCTCCTCCAGCACGTCGACCGCCTTCACGCAAACGGTCGTCAATCTCACGGCGTCCGCTACGGCTCTCCTATCCTCGATCAATCCCGTGGCCATCGGCCAGCCCGTGACCTTTACCGCAACCGTGACCTCCAACGGGTCGCTCACCACAACGCCCACCGGGAGCGTGACCTTCTACAACGGCACATCGATCGGGACGGGGACGCTGAACGGAAGCGGCGTCGCTACCTTCACGACATCCTCTCTGACCGCTGGCTCTCACACGATCGAGGCCGTGTACTTCGGCGATACCAACTATGACCCGAGCACCTCCGGCCCAGTTCTGGAAGTGGTCGATATCGGCACCGCCGCGATGCCCACCTTCTCGCCGTTGGGCGGCGCCTACTCGTCGCCACAGCAGGTAACCATCTCCTCGGCCACGCTGGGTGCGCCCATCTACTACACCACCGACGGTTCGACCCCCACAACGGCATCCTTCCTCTATACCGTCCCCGTTGCGGTCACTTCGTCGGAAACGATTAACGCTATCGCGGCCGGCGACGGCTACAGCAACAGCAGCACTGGCAGCGCAGCTTACGTCATCAACAACGTCCTTGGCGTCATCTCGACCTACGCGGGCAATGGCACCGCTGGGTACGGCGGGGACGGCGGCGCGGCCACCAGCGCGGAGCTGTACGAACCCTGGGCCACGGCTGTGGACAGCAGCGGCAATCTCTACATCGCGGATGAGGCCAACCAGCGCGTCCGCAAGGTGACTCCAGCCGGTGTGATCTCGACCGTCGCCGGCAACGGCACCGGCGGATACAGCGGAGACGGCGGCCAGGCGACCAGCGCCGAGCTGGACTTTCCCTTGGGCGTCGCCGTGGACGCCGGCGGCAATCTCTACATCTCGGACAATGGCAACAATCGCATCCGCATGGTCACTCCGGCGGGCGTGATCTTTACCTACGCCGGCAACGGCACGGGTGGGTTCCACGGTGACGGCGGGCAGGCAACCAGCGCGGAGATCAACGCTCCGCGCGGCATTGCGGTGGACATTGCCGGCAATCTCTATATCGCGGACATTGGCAACCAGCGCGTCCGAAAGGTCACTCAGGAGGGCCTGATCTCGACCGTCGCCGGCAACGGCACCGCCGGTTATAGCGGAGACGGCGGGGCCGCCACCAGCGCCGAGCTTTACAATCCGATCGCTGTCGCGGTCGACGCGGGCATGAATCTGTACATCTCCGATAATGCTACCCAGCACATCCGCAAGGTGACTGCGGCAGGGCTGATCTCAACCGTCGCCGGAAACGGCACATACGGCTTTAGTGGGGACGGTGGGCCGGCCACCAGCGCGGAGCTGCAGAATCCCATTGGCGTTGCGGTGGACAGCAGCGGCAATCTCTACATCGCCGACGCCAGCAACGAACGCATCCGCAGAGTGACTCCGGAGGGCGCCATCTCCACCGTCGCGGGCACCGGCACCCCCGGCTATAGCGGAGACGGCGGTGCGGCAACCGGCGCCGAACTCTTCGACCCGTTTGGCGTCACCGTGGATAGCAGCGGAAACTTATTCATCGCGGAATTTTCCAATCAGCGCATCCGCAAGGTCACTTATAAGACCACGTCCGCTACGGCGCTCCTTTCGTCGGTCAATCCGGTGACCTACACCCAACCCGTGACCTTTACGGCGACGGTGTCTCCCGTTGGGACTCTCAGCACGACGCCCACCGGCACAGTGACCTTCTATGACGGAACAACCTCGCTCGGAATCGGGACTCTGAACGGCAGCGGCGTCGCCACCTTCACGACATCCTCTCTAACCGCCACCTCCCACACCGTCATGGCGGCCTATGGCGGCGATGGTACCTTCGCCCCCAGCACCTCCGGCCCAGTTGAGGAAGTGGTCAATGTCGCATCCGCCGCGATGCCCACCTTCTCGCCTTTGGCCAACACCTACACATCGCCCCAAACGGTAACCATCTCGTCGACGACGCCCGGCGCGGCCATCTACTACACCACTGACGGCTCGACCCCCACAACGGCGTCGCTTCTGTATACCGCCCCGGTGGCGGTCACCTCATCGGAGACGATTAGCGCCATTGCGGTTGTCAGTGGCTACAACAACAGCAGCATCGGCACCGCAGCCTACGTCATCAACGATGTCGCTGGCATCATCTCGACCTACGCAGGCAATGGGACCCAAGGCTACGGAGGGGACGGCGGGGCGGCCACCAGCGCGGAGCTAGACGGCCCCACGCGCGTCGCGGTGGACAGGAGTGGCAATCTCTACATCGTCGATCTCTTTAGCAACAGCGTTCGCAAGGTGACGCCAGCTGGTGTAATCTCGACCGTCGCCGGCAATGGAACTGCCGGCTACAGCGGAGATGGCGGCCCGGCTACCAGCGCAGAGCTCGACGATCCGACCGGCGTTGCGCTGGACAGCAGCGGCAATCTCTACATCGCCGACAATGGCAATAATCGCGTCCGCGAGGTAACAGTGGCAGGCGTGATCTCCACCTACGCCGGCAACGGCATTGGCGGCTATTACGGGGACGGTGGGTTGGCGACAAACGCGGAACTCAAACTACCTGTCGGAGTCGGAGTGGATGCGAGCGGCAATCTCTATATCGCTGACTCCGGCAACAGTCGCGTTCGCAAGGTGACTCCGGCAGGCACAATCTCCACCTTCGCAGGCAACGGAACATCGGGCTATGGCGGGGACGGCGGGGTTGCCACCAGCGCGGAGCTCAATGTTCCGCAGGGTGTTGCGGCCGACGGCAGCGGCAGCCTCTATATCGCGGATGAAATGAACAACCGCATCCGCAAGGTCACTCCGGCGGGTGTGATCTCGACCGTCGCAGGCAACGGAGCAGTTGGCTATAACGGGGACGGCGGGGCGGCAACCAGCGCGGAGCTCTTCGGTCCCTATGGCGTTGCGGTGGACAGCAGTGGCAATCTCTATATCGCCGATCTAGGCAACGACCGCGTCCGCAAGGTGAAAGCGGGTGTGATCTCGACTGTCGCCGGCAATGGCGCCTTCGGGTTCAGCGGGGACGGCGGGTTGGCAACCGCCGCGGAGATCAACAACCCCGATGGTGTTGCGGTGGATAGCAGCGGTAACCTCTACATTGGCGATTATTTCAATCAACGCGTCCGCAAGGTCACTTATGAGTTTGCGTTCGCGACCACAACGACCCTCGTCTCGTCGCAGAATCCCTCCATCCCCGGGCAGGCCGTCACGTTGACGGCAACCGTCTCCTCAGGCGACGGCCCACCGCCCAATGGCGAAGGCGTGTTCTTCTTCAATAACGGACAGGCGCTGAACACCAGCCCGGCTCTGCTGAGCGGCGGAGTCGCAACCTTCACCACCTCGGTGCTTCCGCTGGGCACGAACCCGATCACAGCTACCTACGGTGGCGACTCGACCTTCCTGCCGAGCGGCGGCTCGTTGAGCCAGGTCGTCTCCGTTGGAGTTCCCCCGCAGGTGGGCTACGTTGCCTACTGGGGGATCAACAACACCGGCATCACAGTCTCGTGGTCGACCGACGTGCCGGCCACCACGCAACTGGCGTACGGCACCTCGCCCTCGCTGGGTCTGTTGAGCCCGCTACAGACGGCGCTGACGGCCAGCCACGGTGTGG
>JBEKDS010000020.1:0-102574 GCA_050014235.1 Acidobacteriaceae bacterium | reverse complement strand
TCTGGGTTGATCGCCCGTAGCGCGTTCGGACAACTTGTAGACGTATCCCTTCTCTGTAACAGCGACGATCTCCCCTTCCCTGTAGCGCGGCGTGAAATTTCCGACCGCCTGCGCGAACTCCGCATTCACATGGCTGCGGGCGGCCTCATCTTTACTGACGGCGGCAAGCGAGATGTCGTGTTCTCCGAGAGCCGCAGCGAAGGCCTGGGCATTGTCGCTGTGCCGATAGGCTTCCCAGATTCTCGCGCGTGTGCCCCTGAAACTCTCGGGCATTCCCGGCTCCGGCCGCTCCCTTGTGGTCTGGCGTGCGGCATCGTCGAAGTGATACTCGGGCGATGTCTCGCTGCGTTCAGATCCGGGCGGATTGGTCGGCCATTTCTCCTCCGCCGCACGGCGCTCTCGCATTTCCTTTGGCGTAGGCTCGACAAACCGCTTCTCGATCTTTTCCTTCTCGACTGCCGATTTTGCCAGCGCCACCTCCCACGCGATCTCGCGCCGCACCGTCTCAAGGTCGGCAAGGTGTCCGTCCATCATGCGCTCACGGAACTCGGCTTTCGCCTGCTCGACCGTCGGGAAATCTTCTCTCTGGATGCCGTGCATAAATTCGCGCAGGTCTTTGGCCTTTACGCCGTCGATGCGCCGGGCAAGGCTGTGAACCTCTCCGGCGGGATCGAGGATGCAGTAGTCGCGCCGGTCGCCCTGCACGAGCTGATAACCGTGTTGCCGTAGGCCGGCGACAAAGTCCGCGGCGTTTTCGCTTTCGCGGTATATCTTCGTAACCTCGGCTTTGACCTGTCGCGGATCAAACCCTGACCGGAGGCCACGGAACATTTCCCAGGATTCCGGTGCGCGCTCCGGCCGCGGCCCTTCCCGGTCCTTATCGAAGGGACTGATGGTGCGCTGAAGCCCCAACTCCTCCGATATCTCGCGCGATGCAGCATGACATATCCTCGCGTCGAAACGATCAGGCCAGGCGCGGCCGGTTTCTGTATTCACTCTGGAGTAAATAACGTGACGGTGGGTTCGTCCGTCCTTCTCGTGTTCATAGACGATCCGCGCCGTTCCCTCAGGAATGCCCCGATGCTTTTCAAATATCTCGAACGCGCGTTGCCACTGTTCTTCGGTAAGTTCCTCACCGGGTGCGGGGCTGAAATTTGAAGAATAGAAGAAGTTCTTCAGTCTCGTGTATTTTGCGTCCTGCTGCATTTCGAGCAAGGCGTCTCGCAGGTTCTCGGCGGCGAGACCCCGGATTTCTTTCAACTCGGCGCGGTCGTTCTTCTTGTCATTGGCAAGATGTTTCGTCCAAAACCCCACGCTGCGGCGCGAAGCTCCATTGACGATCATCAGTCGGCCCTCCTCAGGAGGTCCTGGGCGACCTTCAGGAAGTCACTGACTTCCTTGGCGGCAACGGCCATCTCCTCGGTCCATGGAATCTCGCCTCGGTTGGCAAGCCGCAGCAATTGGTGGATGTTGCCGCCGAGCCTTCCGACCTGGCCTTTGATCTGGGCAAGAAGCTGAACATCGGCGAGTGGCCGGCGAACAGCGCGCGTCTCGGGGTTGACGATCGCGAGCCAGCGGAGATAGCCGCCAACGCTCATGCCGAGATCAGCCGCATCGCTCTCGATCTTGCGGCGCTCGGCGTCGGTCACGCGCGAATAGACACGCGGATAATTTTTCTTCTCTCTACTGCCACTGCGAGTTTCTGCCGATCTTGTACGCATACATCGCACCTCACGAACTAAGCCGGGTCAACGGGGCGGCCAGCCCCTTGCAAGCGTCTTTGGACGAACAAACCGCGAAACCTTCGCGAGTTGTCGGACAAAGACACAGCTTGTCACTCCCGCACTACCAGCCTTAAACGACGCTAAGGAATCGACCGAATCACTTCTGTGCAAGATGAATTCGGCATTTCGTGCGCGGAACGATTTGAAAGCCAAACGCAACAAGCAAAGCCGGGCGCAACGCGCGCGGCTTTTCCATATCGGTGTATGCAAAGGAAAACGAGATGATGCGGCGGCGTCGGTCCCCTGCCCCGCAAATGCTCGGTGTTTGGTGTGCGTCGCAACAATCGCGCCGAGCAAAATCAAGGGAGCTTCGGCGGACCGCGAGAGATTGGAGTGCGGAATGGCTCGGGATACGGTCTTGGTCTGAAGACAAAAAAAGGGGCAGAGCGCGCGAAGCGCCCTGCCCCGTTTTGCTAGGCGGCTTCGTCTTCGGACTGATCGGATGAAGCCCGGTCGGCGACGCGCAGCTTGATGATTTCGCTGTGGGCGAGATCGGCGGCTTTGGCCAGCAGGAGCAATTCGCTTCCGGAGAAGCTGGTTGAAGTCTGGAACTTGCCAGTCTGGTCTCTGTAGCTGCGCTCGAAGGTGACGCTGTAGGAAGCGCCTTTCGCGGTTTGGTTCCGCCAGATGACGGCGGATACCGGGTAGAGGTTGATCCTCGCTGCGGGTTTGTTGTTCTGTTCTGACATGTGACTTCTCCTTGAGGTTGTGACGACTGCGAGAATTCGCAGCCGATGCAAAAACCAGAGCGCGTCCCGTCAGGCGGGAATGTCAAAAGCGCGGAGCGGGATCGACAGAATTTTGCCGTCCGCGTAGCGGTGCGCAAGCAAGGCAAAATTGTGACGACCCACCTTTTGACAGGCACGCCGGGCGCGCTAGGGTTTGCATCGGCCAAGGATGCGAATCTTCTTGCAGTTTTCACACCGGAAGGAGAGAGTGCAGATACAGGCTCAAAGGGCCCGCGACGCTCGGATATCCAAGTTGAAGTGGGAACCAAGGTGGAAGGCACTAGAGGGCAGTCCTCCGGCTTCAGCAGTTTGCGGCGTAGCTTTCGGTGTTCATATAGATGCCAGCCGTAAGGCGCGAATCCACCGGGCACGGTAGGCACGAGGCAGGGACTGCATGGACAGGTGGGAGAAAGACGCGAGATTGAAATTCGTTCCCGCATGTTTTGCACATCGACGTTTAGTCGCCGGCAACAATCTGCTGCGCAGTATCTTCATCGGTGATGAGTATGTTGACGAGTTTCCCTCGCAATACCGCCTTGATCGGGGCTAGCCGGAACGGTCCAGCGATAGCTATGACCGGCTTTTCCATCTCCACCATGTGGCGGTAATAGGAGACCCCTGGATAGTCCGAATGGTCACCGACTGCAGGGAAGAATCGCCATTTGTCATCAGACTTCCCATCAACGTTGACTAAGCAATAAGAAATATCCCCTACTGCTTCGTCTTGGGCAAAATCCTCCAGCGTAATAAGCGGATGTAATAGGCCCATCGTTGTCAGACGTTTGTTCATAAACGAATATTCCGGGGCAGGAGAAGTAAGGGTTCCGAGACCCGTAAATACAACGTTGAGGTAACGCATTTCTTCGATGACCGCTTTGATCTTCGGATTCTCTGACAGCATTTTGGCTTGCGTCTGAATGAGTTCACGCGCCTCAATACCTGTCTTGTCTGTGTCGTAGGGCGTAATTGTGGTGTAGTGGCATTGGCCTGCGATTCGGCCGCTCTTCGCCCACAAAATGGTGGCATTTGTAGAGGGATCAACGCCACTTGCGTACATTACCGGTTGTCCATGTGGGACAACGGACGTTGCATGAACATGCAAGTCCCTCCGCAAGCGATCCGGAACAGCATTTACAAACTCAAGCAGTGTCTCCCCTCCGGATATGCCCACACGGAATGGTCCTTTCGACCCATGACGGTCAATCAAATCATCGAGGAGGGAAGCGGCAACCATGCCAAAGCGTTGCAGTAATCCGATATATTGCTGCTCCGTCTCAATTCTCCCGTGCAATGGCAAAATTAAGACCTTCTGCATATGCGGATATTTCGCTTTGATCTGCTGTTCAGGAAGACTGTTCTCAAGGGTCTCACCAATGAAAATGCGCACTAGTCCGGCCTGGAGCGCCCGTTCCAAGGTAGCCCCCACTTTGCGCACGTCGATGTTCAGACTCTCGGCTATCCGCTGTTTGTTCCACTTCTCCCTATAAAACAGTTGGGCAACTCGAAGCATATCTATGCTGGCTTCCGAGAATTTCACGCGTTTTGGCATTTCAGGTTCACATCTCCATGATGGCTATCGCAAATATGCTCTTTTCGACATTATACATGCAAGAAAAGTCATACTGTGGAAAACTATTTGCTTATAGTGCCGATTATTTTAGCACGTAATGGCACAAATAGGATTAGAATGCAAAATATGCACAAGGGAGGGCTGCCCGTGGATATCGAGGCTGATTTCGCAATCTGTGCTGCCAGACTCAAGCGAAGGGGATGGCTAACTGGCGACGACGGGGGTGTCGTGCTGGTGGCGGGACAACTCGGCCGTCAATCTCGACCGTTACTACGCCCGAATTTCGGGCATCCTCCAAGATGCGTTTCACCGTGCGCCGGTCGACGCCGAGACGTTTGGCAATTTTCCCTGGGGCCAAGTCGTCTTCGTAAAAAAGCTTTGCCACTTGAACGATCGCAAGAAGGTCCGAAGCCTTCTTGGGTCTACCAACACGCAATGGTATCGCGCGGCGTTCGTCGTCTGTCGAGCCATTGATATAGGGCTGTGCGTAGTAATCCATTCGCACATAACCGCACGACATACGAAGAGATTCAAGTCTGATCTGTTTTGAGTATGTATCCGATTGATTTGCAAAGAAAATCCCCGGTGTGACTGACACTTTGGCGAGAGCTAGCCACACACGGGGCATTCATAGAACGGGGGCTTGATGCCCTTTTCCGTCCCTTCCCATCATAGCAAGAACCACGGGTCAAGAGACGCCATCAAGCCCAAGAATTCAATGGGAGGGGTGTCTCTATGGCAGGCGCGAGCATCATCAACGATCGGCTCTCAGCGCTTCGTAAACGCGAAGCGAGTCTTCGGTCCTCTATTCAGGTTGAGCTTGAACGTGAGCGGAAGCGCCAGGCAAGGCAGCGCGATCGTCTCGTGAGCGTTGTGGGGTCCGTCCTCATCGATGAAGCAAGCCGTTCCCAGAACGTAAGAACCATACTTTCCCAAATTCTCACCACTGCGGTGGTCGACGCGAAGTCGCGTCGACTGTTGTCCAACATGGGCTATCTGTAACCGGCAATGCACGGCAGGAGGTGCATATGCTTTGCGATTCGCTGAAAAACATCGCCCTGGTTGAGATCCTCGCTGGTTCTCGCATTCTTGAGCGGGTCGAGTTGGAAACCCCGCAAATCATCTATCTATTTGAATGCACCATGTGTCACAGCATTCACCAAATTGAATTCTCTGCCCTCGATGGTGAGCCAGACTTCCCGGCTTTGACTACCGAGCGAGCCATAGAGATAGACCAGGGCAGCTTAGTCCCGGTCGCATAAGACCGGCTCTCTGCCCTCTCCCGTGACCCATGAACGGAGGTGGCGGAGTTGTTCTTCAGACTTCTGGGGCATTCGCTGCGAAGTCGCGTCGGCTGCTCTCCAACCTTGGCTATCTGTAACCACTAGTGCCGGAGGAATCATGCTCGAATTCTTCGTCGTGATGTTCGTTTTCGCGGTGATGTTTGTTCACATGGAGCACAACGCCCAGAAGAAGCGGGCCAAGGCCGAATTCAATTATGTTCCCGAGCCGTTTCTGGGAAGTGCTGGCTACGCCACAGATAAGGATTGCAAGCGCGCCGGTCTGTTCGCGCGGACCGGAATTCCGTGCGGCTATTCTCCGGAAAGCGGTCGCCCCTTGAAATACGCCGGGGATGCGATGGCCATAACAATAGCGCCGACGGGGAGTGGGAAGGGCACCTGCCAAGAATTGCCGGCGCTGATGTCTCTTGATGATCGGTCGATCATAGCGCTTTGCAGCAAAGGTGAGGCTCCCGCCATTACCGCGGCGTACAGAGCCAAACTGGGGCCTTGCAACACTGTCGCACCCTATGGCGGCGTCCCCCCCAATTGCGGTGGAATCGTCGGAGCGAAATTGAATCCGATGGACCCCCTGAGTGATCGGTTGCTGTCAGAGGCAAACTTCAACGCCGAGTCGCGCGCTCTTGCGGAGCCGTTGATCTTTCGGGAAACCCAAAATGCCGAAAGCGAGTTCTTCAACTCTACCTCCGTTAATGCCGTTCACGCGGTCATCATGGGCGTGGCCCGGCACGAACCGCGCGAGAAACGCACTCTCAACCGTGTCGCTGAAATTTGCGCCACGGATGAGATATTCGAGTGGTCGCGCAAAATATCCGACATCACGGATGTGCCCTTTCTCAAACAGAAGCTCGGCCTGTTTGCTACCGCAAAGGGTGATGACCGCACATTAATGGGTATCTTGCAGACGGTGCGGAGCAATCTCGATTTTCTCAACGACCCTGGTGTTGCGGACAGCGTGAGCCGTTCCGATTTCGACTATGGCACCGACCGCGATGAGATCGCGACACAGTTCATCACAGTGCCTCCTAACCGGATAGATGTCGGGGGACGTTTCCTGGCTCTGCACCTGAACACGGCCCTGAACCGGCTGCTGCGACCGGGGCGTGGCGAGAGGCGTGTCACCATCATCTGCGATGAATTTTTCAGCTATGGCGCTCTGCCCGCCGTCGAGAAGGCGATTGGCATCTCACGCGCTTTTGGGGTGCAAATCTGGCCAATCCTACAAGATTTAAGTCAGTTAGAGGCCAGATACCCAAAAACTTACCAGACTTTTCTTGCCAATGCAGGCCTCCGCGTTTTCATGACGCCACAGGACCAGAAGACCGCGTCCTACGTATCTGAACAAATTGGCATTACGACTGTGTCGCAATGGCAGAAATCCGTCAATTTCGATCAGCAGAACGGCGTCAAGCCCGGCTGGACCCGTCCGCCCTCGGCGCGGCCTTTGGAGCATCCTCACGAGGTCCGGGCTTGCTCCGAGGACCGCATGTACGTATTCGTCCGCGGCCTTGCCAATGTCATCAAAGCTAGGCGCATCCCGTATTTTCAGCGTGCCGAATTTCGGGGCAAGTACCGGGACAACCCCTATTACAAGCGGGCCAGCGGAGTATTCAGCCGCATATTCGGGTGAATGGAGGCGGTTTATGAGCAATGAAGCGGAGAACGATGACGTGAAACGTCAGCTTGATCCCCGACGGGAGTCGATGTCGCCAGTCGAGAAAGAGCAATCACCGACCTATTACCAGCGCCTCGTCGAGCGCGAGGGCAGGAGCGAGTGGAGCGGCGGCAGCTGGGGAGGACGTTCGCGTTGAGGAGGCACTATGCGGAGTGCGGCGGACAGGACGCAATTCGATGTTGGGACGTTTAAAAAACTGATGCGGCTGCTCGATTCCCCGATTGAGGGTGAACGAAACGCCGCGCTCAACCTCGCGCGGAAGCTATGCGCGCAGCACCGGCCTCCGCTGCTGCTTTTTGAGGCCGCTGCATTGGCATTTGGCGCCGCGAGCGGCGAGTATGACGAGGCTGTTGATAAAGCGGCGAGGCTTCAGGTCGAGGTGGATAATCTCACGAACCGCCTGGAGCGGCGCGAAGCCGAAATGGCGCAGATGGCCGACAGGATCGAGCAGCTCGTCGCAAACGCGAAGAAGAAAGTAGAAGGCGGCGCGCACAATTTCGGGATGCTTCTCGACGATCTGTGGGCTCTGCCTCAGATACGCCTGTTGCTCATGACGTTGGTCATGTCGGTCCAGGCCATCGTGGATTGGCAGTTCGAGGTTTCTTTGAACTTCATTCTGCTCTTCCTGTTGAACGTGATGTTCTGGGCTATAGAGCTTCGGCTTTTTGTTAAGTGGACGAGTCTTCAATTCCGGCAGGACGGGCTCCTGCAACTGCTTATCAAGTGGGCGGTGTTCGGGTCCGGTGTATATGCGTGCTTCTGCGTTGGTTCGATGGATGGGTCGCGTGCGACCACTCTGGCGGGGGCTCTTATCGTGCGCGCGGCTTTTTCCGCCCTTACAGTCTCACGACTATCGGAATGGCTTGTTGAGGATGTCGGTATGAAGTTATGGGAATCACAGCCGGTTCAAATTCTGAGGAGGTGTTTCTGATGACGAACTCAACGGATAACGCGCGCAGGATCGAAGCTGCGCTCAAACTGATGCGGCAGATGCCTTTGGAACCGGAGCCTGAGATCTTCGAGATCTCGTGTTACTGCGCCTTGCGGGATGAGCCTTATACCCTTCGCTTTACGCTGCAGGAGAACGGGCTCTTTCGATTGAAGGAAAGCATCCCGGTGATCCGTAGCGAGACGCCATCGAGAAGCTGCGGCTATGTGCCTGCGTCGAAGACGCTGAACATGGATCGCCTCGAAGCGACGGCCTTTCCCTGCGCGTGGTGCGGGGATCGATCGTTCCACTACTGCCGGAGTCATTGCGGGGCATTTGTCTGCGGCGGCCGGATGCAGGGCAACACGTTTCACTGCCGGAAGAGCTGCGGGGCCTCCTGGGTTGGCACAGCTATGAAGAAACTTCAGGGAAGTACAGGAAGCCCGGCCGGGCGTTCGACTGTCGCCCCTGAATCCAAGGCCCCTTCAGTCAATCCAGCGCCGGACAGGCTTCGGCTCGGGGCCGGGAGCACCTTGGTGAAAAGAGGTTGACGAGCTAAGCGAGATTCCGACATACGAGGTGCTCCATGACGGACGATCCCGCAATGTTGATGCTGGTGAAGGCGGTCGCGGCTGAGGTCGTGACGCAGCTCAAGGTGGAGATCGGGCGATTATCGGGTCCTGACGTACGGCCGGCGTTGCTCACGGTGAAACAAGCTGCGGTCTATCTGGGGCGGAGTGAACAGTCCGTCCAGCATTTGATCTTGCAAAAGGCGCTGCCGGTCGTCCGTATCGGACGCCGGGTGCATCTCGACTGTCGCGATCTGGATGCGTGGATCGAGCGGAATAAGTATTGACTTGCGCGCGGCGCATTTGCCTACTCTGAGGCCCTATGGCACGAACGAACGGCACCGGCAGTATCTATCGGCGCGGCAACATCTGGTGGGTCCAGGTGTATGTCGACGGGAAGCCTGTCATTCAGTCGAGTAAATCGGAAAAGAAGAGCGATGCGGTCAAAGTTCGCAACCGGCTGATTGCCCGAAAGGAACGGGGGGAGCTCTCGGGCGGCTCGGTCAATACCGTTCTCATCGGCGAGCTTCTTGATGACGTTTTGAAGAGCGATATTCAGCTGTCCACGAAATATGTCTGGGGCAAGGTGATCGCGAAGAGCGTCCGGCCGTTTTTCGGAAAGTTGAGGGCCCAGCGCCTCTCGACGGAGCTGATGGAGCGTTACCGCGAGAAGCGAAAGGCTGAAGGCTGCGTGGACGCGACGGTCAACCGCGAACTCTCGATCCTGCGCACGGCGTTTCACAACGGCCGCAAGCGGTCGCCGCCAAAGGTCATATCGGTTCCCCACTTCCCGATGGTGCGCGAGGGCGTTGTCCGGAAGGGCTTTCTGTCCGACGAGCAGTACGAGGCGCTGCGGGATGCCTTGCCGGCGGAATTGAAAGCGCTCTTTGTTACGGCCTACATCACGGGCATTCGGAAGAGTGAGTTGCTGGCGATCCAATGGCGACAGGTGGATTTCGAGGCGAAGCTCATCACGCTCGAACGCGACGAAACCAAGGGCAACGAAGCGCGGAGCGTGCCTATCGTGGCGGGAGACATGCGCGATCTGCTGCTGGCGGCAAAGCGGGAATGCACGGAATCGAGGTTTGTGTTCAACCGAGGCGGCGTCCCGATCAAGGATTTTCGTGGCGCCTGGAAGCAAGCCTGCGTCGCCGCCTGCGTTCCCGATCTCACCTTTCACGATCTGCGCCGGACGGCGGTGCGGAACATGCGGCGCGCCGGAATTCCCCAGGTAATCCGGATGAAGATCAGCGGGCACAAGACCGACAGCATGGAACGGCGGTACAACATCATCGATAACGAGGATCTGACGAATGCACGGGAGCTACTGGAGCGGCGGCCGGTAACTGTATTGTCAGAGGCGAAGCCGAGGTAGCGGAGCAGTGATGCGACCCAGGAGACGCGCCTAGCGTCGATCACCATGCTGGACGTCGAAAGGTTATCTAGATAGGTTCCCCCAATCTCCGATCTCAACCGCAGCCCGCGAATCTCCACACTTAGAATGGTACTTGCCTGAAGCTGGGCGCATCGCAGCCTGTTCAATCCTGTCGAGCCTCGAAGAACGGAGTGTCGCGCCAGTGAAGATGCCGGTCGGCTTCACCCATAAATTCCATCTACAACCGCGCCTTTCAGCGACCCAGGTAGGCGATTACCTGTCCGCGAATGCGACAAATCGCAGACGTATTCTGAGAGAAGCAAAGTATCCGCCTACGATCCTCCTCATCCGGTATGAGGATGCCAAGAATGCCCTGGTAGCACATTTGGCAAGGGAAGGCGCGGTCGACGGCTCTCTCGACCGGAAGATATTGGCGCTGAGACGAAAGGCGGATGACGGCGGAATAACCGACTACGCCAGAGCGAATTGCAACCTTTGCGTTGATGCCATCGAATCTTTTCAAGCCTACGAACGAAATCTGGAGGTTGGAAAGACAAAGTTCTTGAAGCCGCTGGTTCATTATTCGCGACTAAAGATCTCGGGCGTGAGCATATCGGTATCAATCGATCTAAGGACAGAGAAAGTCGACGCGAAGGGGACAAAGTCGGTCGGTGGTGCCATGCTTGTATTCTCGAAGTCTGGCCGCCCTGACAAGAACCTCCCGGATCGCTGCAAGGCTATCACTCTGCTTATCCAGGAACTATTGCAGGGCTACGTCAAGAATGGCGAACAGCTAGACCCCTCTCTTTGCATGGCCATTGATGTTTTCAACGGCAAGGTTTATCGCGCGAAGAGCCTGCAGAGACAGCTCTATAAGACTGTTGTGAACTCGTGTGGCGAAGTTGCGATGGTCTGGCCCAGTATCGAGCCGCCGCCCAACTATAACGGCCCGCCGATTCCATAGGACGAAATTGAAGTGGTTTTGTAGTGGTTCCGTGATAACCGGCGATACTCGGGGATATCGACAAGCGAATGAAATGAGACACTTCAGCCACCCCGATACCCGGTGATACACTGGGTTTTGGCTTGAGGTGCTAGCGCCGCAAGGCATAGGGGTTCAAGTCCCCTCCTCCGCACCAATCCAGAAGCAAGAGGTTTATTGAGAGTCCGCCCGAAAAGGCCGGCTCTTTTGTTTTGTGGCCGTGACTGTTTTGTAAGCGTAAGCTGGCGAAGGTGAGTCATCGAACGAATGCTGCTCTTGCAGATTGCGGCCAGCCTAATGGACAAGATTGAATAGGGGTCAAATGATCACACGCCGACAGTTTGTGGATGGGGTTGCAGTGGGCATCGCGGGAGCCGCAATCGCCTCGACCGCCAAGAGCTATGCACAGATTCTGGGCGCGAACGAGCGCGTCAACTTCGCGACGATGGGACTCAATGGACGAGGCGGAGCGCATCTATCTGCGCTGAATGCGAACAAGGCCACCGCGCGGATGGCCTACTGCTGCGACGTGGATGCGAAGGTACTCACGAAGTTCTCCGCGGAGGCCATGCAGACGCTGGGCTATGCGCCCAGGCCCGAAGGCGACTTCCGCAAGGCGCTTGAGTCGAAGGATGTGGACGCGATCAGCATCGCCACCCCCGACCACTGGCACGCGCCGATGGCTGTGCTGGGCCTAAAGGCGGGCAAGCATGTTTACGTCGAGAAGCCGTCGAGCCATAATCCGCGCGAAGGAGAGCTACTCATCCAGGCGCAGCAGAAGTACGGCAAGCTGGTGCAGGTGGGCGATCAACAGCGTTCGTCGCCGCTCTCCATCAAGCTCATCCAGCAGATTCACGATGGGCTGATTGGCAGGGCCTACTTCGCGAAGGCCTGGTACGAAAACAACCGCAAGTCGATGGGCACGGGCAAGGTTGTTCCGGTGCCGGAGTGGCTCGACTGGGAGCTTTGGCAGGGGCCTGCGCCGAGAAGCGAGTACAAGGACAACATCCATCCGTATAACTGGCATTGGCTGTTTCGCTACGGAACGGGCGAGAGCCTGAACAACGGGACCCACGAAGTCGATGTCTGCCGCTGGGCGTTGCAGGCGGGCTATCCCGACCGTGTGACATCCTCGGCCGGCCGCTATCAATTCAAGGACGACTGGCAGTTCTACGACACCATGGTCACGAGCTTCGAGTATCCGGACAAGATGATCAGCTGGGAGGGCAAGTGCTGCAACGGCATGAAGTATTACAACCGCGGCCGCGGATCGCTGATTCAGGGGACCGAGGGAAGCGTGGTGCTCGACCGGACGAGCTATGAGATCTATGACCTCGATGGGAAGAAGACCAGCGAGTTCGCGGAAGGCAAAGCGGCCTCGACCGGGGATCTCGTCGGGCAGGACTCCATGACCGACGCTCACTTTGCGAACTTCATTGCCGGAATCCGGACGGGCGAGAAGCTGCACTCGCCGATTGAAGTAGCGAACGTGAGCGTGACCATGCTGCAGCTCTCGAACATTGCGTGGCGGGTCAATCGCGAGTTGAAGCTCGATAACACTACTGGCCATGTGGTTGGCGACCCGGAAGCGATGAAGCTGTGGGCGCGAAGCTACCAGAAGGGCTGGGAGGTCACCGTCTGAGTCGACCACGACGGATGGCCCTACCGTGTCTCATGCACCGCCACAGCCCTTCAGTTCGTCGGGCTGGGCGCGGTAAAGGGAGAGCAGCACGGGTCGGTCACCGGTTGGAACTCCATCAGCTCCACACGCGTGCCATCCGGGTCGTATAGGTTCGCCTGCCATTTGCCATCCTTGCCCATCTGGGGGCCGTCATGTCTGGGGCTAAGGCGGCCTTCCTTGATCAAAACGGTGACTGCGTCTTCCATGTTCGGGACGCCAATGGAGAAGTGGTTGAGGACGCCAAGCTCTCTCTGCACCACGCGGCTCAGCGGCACATCGGAGCCGTCGCCCACCATCATGTACTCCAGCCAGTCGTGTCCGTCGGGCACCTGCTGCGAGACCCAGTCCAGGTTGTCCGGCTGCGCGGCGCCGAACCAATAAGGTTTGAACCCGAGGACCTCTTTATAGAAGCTGTCCTCCGCCGCCCTGCTATGGACCAGGTACCCCACGTGGATGATGTGTCTTCCGATTGGCGCGGTCGCGGCGCTCATAGCAGGAAGACGGCCCGGCTGGAGAAACTGGACCTCATTGCCCTCCGGGTCCTTGGTTTTAAACCAGAGACCGCCGTCGCTGGCGGCATTTACTTTGTCGCACGCGACGTCGTGGGCCAGCAGATACGAATGCAACCCATTGGCGTCGGCCGTGGTATACGCGACACATCCCATCCGGCTATCTCCGTGCTCCGCGGGCAGCGGCAGCACTTCCACAAACTGCGTGGGGTTGAAGTAGTAGCGCACGCCCAGCGGGTTCTGCGGATCGTCCCCTGCGACCCCTCCCAGAATGTGGCCGTAGAAGCCCCCCGCCGCGCTCATGTCGCTGGCGTAGACGCACATATGCGAGATGCCTGTAATGGCGGGGCGCACCGCTTGCCCCATAAGGCATGGCGCACCTGCAAGCAGCAACCATGCGATCCCCACTCGTCTAGCAGAAGAAAACATCATGACTCCCTGTTGCATCCCGAACCTCCAGCCACCGTCCAGCATTGCTCCAGCCTAGGAACGCTATCAGAAAATTGTTTGAATTGGCACGCCCGCGCATGCAATAGGCGCGGCGCGCCATGTCATCGCGAGCGGGAGCGCGATGCCAGCATACGAAAACTCCGGTGATACACTGGTTGATGGATTGACGTGCTGGCGCCGCAAAGCATTGGGGTCATCCTCCCCCTCCGCACCCAACCAAAGGTTTCTCCGGTCTTCCGGATCGGGCGCGTTTAACGGCGGCCCAAATTCAAGGATTTCGAGGTTGCAAAGTATTCCAATGATCTATTTTCTTGTCGTCATCCACGTCATTGTCTGCCTCTTCCTGATTGGCGTGGTACTGCTGCAGCAGGGCAAGTCCGCCGATCTCGCCGGCGCATTTGGCGGTCAGGGCTCGCAGACGGCCTTCGGCCCGCGCGGCGCAGCCAACCTGCTCACCAAGCTCACCACCTGGGGCGCGGTGCTCTTCATGGTCATCTCCATCTCGCTGACCATCCTGCTTGCGCGTCAGAGCGGCGACCACTCCGTGATGGCCGGCACGCCCTCAGAGCAGACCACGCCGAAGAAGTAACCTCTCCCTAGCGCCTGACCAACCAGACCGCGCCAGCGATCGACAACGCCGCCACAATCATCCAGACCCGAGCCGCGCCGAGCCGCTTCATCCATTCGCTATTCATCGCACACCTCGTCGTCAGTCTATTCCTCGCCCCCCCCTCTCGCCGGCGAACCTACAAGCGTCGTAGCATCATCACCAGATGCCGGTCGCGTCCCCGTTTGAAAGCGAGCAAAGATGATCCACGAGATCCTCCCCGTCGGCATGCTGCAATGCAACTGCTCCATCCTCGGCGACGAGACCTCGCGCGAGGCCATCGTCGTCGACCCAGGCGACGACATCCCGCGCATCATGGCGCTGCTCGACAAGCACAAGCTCACGGTCAAGCAGATCCTCATCACGCACGCGCACATCGACCACATCGCCGGCGCGGCGCGCCTGAAGAAACTGACCCGCGCGCCCATCCTCTACAATCCGCGCGATCTGCCGCTGGTGAAGATGATGGACGCGCAGGCCGCCTGGCTTGGCATGGCCCCACCCGAGGTCCATGCCCCGGACGACACCGTTGAGGACGGCCGTCTCATCTCGATTACGGGTCTTACGGGGAACATCCTGCACACGCCCGGCCACACCCAGGGCTCGGTGTGCCTGCACCTCCCCGCACAGAACCTGCTGCTCGCGGGCGACACTCTCTTCGCGGGCTCGGTGGGACGCACCGACCTGCCGGGCGGCGATGGGCCCATGCTGATTCGTTCCATCCACGAGAAGCTTCTGCCGCTGCCGGATTCGACCGTCGTTATTCCCGGCCACGGCCCGAGTACCACCATCGGCCAGGAGCGCGAATCGAACCCCTTCCTGGTGTGACGGCAATTTGACCGGGATCACATCTCCGGTGAGATCGCAGCTTTGGCGTTCCGGAAGGCTAAGTTTCTCTTGGCCCGGTTGGACTCGCCGCGATGCGCGATCGAGGTCGCATTGCAGACGTGGACCTTGTCGTAAGAGTGCAACTTCCCAACATCCATCGCCGTCGCCACCGTGGCAAAGCAGCGCAAACAGATGGAATCGATTGACCCGTCCGGGTTCTGACGGTGGGGATAGAACATTCGAGGATCGTTAGCCATCTCAGCACCTCGCAAGGAAGAGGTAGAGCGTAAGGCAAGGTGCGGCGGAGGTTCTGGTCAATTAAGCTCAGCTTTTCAAGAAATATTTCCACAGTTAACGAAAGATGAACCTGAGGCGCCCATCTTCCTTGCAGCAAGCTGCCTGCGGTCGCCTGTCACGTACAATTTAAGTAGAAACAATAGAACTGGAAATGGCTCCAGCGCCGCGCCCGTCGCGCATCCAATCCTCTATGACCGCCACCCCCACCCCCGTTGAACCGGCCGCGGCAACCCTCTCCACCGCAGGCCTTTACGCCGCCGTCCACCAGCTTTCTCCTCGTGTCGCCGTCTTCGACTGCGACGGCACCCTCTGGTCGGGAGATGCCGGCTCCGCCTTCATGCGCTGGACCATCGACCGCGGCCTGCTCTCCCGCGACTCCATCGACTGGCTCGACCGGCGCTACCGCGGCTACCTGCGTGGCGAGGTCTCCGAGTTTGCCATCTGCGGCGAGATGGTGCAGATTTACCACGGCCTGCGCGAACAAGAGATGCGCGCCGCGGCCGCCCAGTTCTTCGCCACCGAGATGGAACCCAACATCTTCCCCGAGATGCTGGCCCTGGTCCGCGACCTGCAAGCCAACGGCGTCGAGATATGGGCCGTCAGCTCCACCTGCGACTGGGTGGTTGAAGAGGGCGTCGGGCGGTTCGACATTCCCGAGACCCGCGTCCTCTCCGCGCGCGTCTCCGTCGCCAACGGCCTGGTCACCGACATCCTGATCGACGTGCCCACCGACGAGGGCAAGGTCGCCTCGCTTGCCCGCGCCGGCATCACCGCGCCCGATGCTGTCTTCGGCAACTCCATCCACGACGCTGCGATGTTGGCGATCGCGCGTAGCCAAAATGGAGCCAGCGGCGCCTTTCCGGTGAATCCCAGCCCCGCTCTGCTCGAGCGCAGCGCGCAAGAGGGTTGGCCGGTCTACTACCCTGCATCGGTCGCGCCCGCGTAGGTCGCGCAGCATTGCAACGAACAACCTGAACTGACAGCTGGACCTATGCTCCTCGAAGGCCTGCACATCCCGCTTACCACGCCCTTCCACCCGGACGGCCGACTGCACGCGCACAAGCTGGCCGCCAACGTGAAGCGCTATTCCAAGACTCCCGCTGCCGGCCTTATCGTCCTTGCGCCCGGCGCCGAGCCGACGCTGCTCTCCGACGTTGAGACGCGCGAAGCGTTCGAGACCGTAGCCGAAGCCGCCTCGCCTGAGAAGGTCCTCCTGGCCGGCATCTTGCGCGACTCGGTCGCCGCGACCCTCGCGCTCGCCGAATTTGCCGGCGAGCAGGACTACGACGCCATCCTGCTCCCGCTGCCGTCGATTCTTGAAGCGCAACCCGGCGCCGACCCATACGCTGTTAATCGATCCACCGCTGATCCATCCACCGCCGACCTTCGCGCGCGAGAGACGCTCCTGTACTTCCGCGCCGTCGCCGACCGCTCTCCGCTCCCCGTCGTTCTATTTAGCGGCCGCGCTAACCGCCAGCTTGCGGTCAGCGCCATCATCGAGCTCGCCGCCCACCCCCGCATCCTCGGCCTCGTCGACGCCGCCGACCGCCCCGCCGAGATCGCAGCCATCCTCAGCGCGACCACCGCGATCCGGCACGAGGTCACGGTCACCCCCACCTTCGCCGCCGTCACCGCGCGAACGGCAGGCGCCGCCGCTACGCTGCCCGACCCCTTCATCTCCGCCGACACCCTCGCCGAGACCTACTCCGGCGTGCTGGCCGCGGTCGACGCAGGGATCACCACAGCGCTGCTGCGCGAGCCGCCCGACCCGCGGCCTGCCCCAACCCTCCGCACCCGCACCAAGATCGTTGGCTTCCAGATTCTTTCGGCGAACCCCGCAGGCCTCGCCGCAGCCCTGCGCGCAGGGGCGTCCGGCATTGCGCCCGCGCTCTCCGCCGCCGCACCGCAGGCCTGCTACGAGGTCTACGCCGCATGGAAGGACTCGGACCTGCCGCTAGCCGAGGAGAAGCAGGCGCGCCTGATCGCCGCAGCCCAACTTGCCGAAGGCATTCTCGGCCCGGGCGGCCTCAAGTTCGCCTGCGACCTCAACGGCTACTTCGGTGGCGTGCCCCGCCTGCCGCATCTGCCGCCCACCGGCGAGCAGCGCGCCGCGCTGGAACACCTAATGCGCGACCTGCGCAACTAGCCGTTGCAGCTGGAGCCTGAGAATTAAGCCAACGCGGCTACCCGCGCCGCGTGCAGCTCCTGCAGCACGTACACGCTGAGCGTCCCGCGCTGCAGCGCGGCAATGCCCTCCGCCGCCGCACGCGCCGCAGCCAGCGTGGTGATCGTGGGAATCCGCCCCTGCACTGCGGCCCGCCGGATTGCCTTCTCGTCGAAGAAGGTCTCCTGCCCACGCGGTGTGTTCACGATGAGCTGGATGCGGTCGCCTTTGATGAGATCCACAACATTCGGCCGCCCCTCCTTCACCTTGTACACGCGCTCTGGCTGCAGACCGGCCGACTCCAGCACCTCCGCCGTGCCATGCGTCGCGACAAGATGAAAGCCCATCTCGACAAACGTCTTGCCCAGGGCAACGATCCCATCCTTATCGTGATCGTTCACGCTCATGAAGATCGTCCCGCTGGTGGGCAACATTTGACCCGCGGCGATCTGCGCCTTCGCGAACGCCTCGCCAAAGCTGTCCGCCACGCCCATCACCTCGCCGGTCGACTTCATCTCCGGGCCGAGCACGGTGTCCACTCCAGGGAACTTGCCCCACGGGAAGACTGGCGACTTCACATAGTAGTGCGCGCCCGTGTCGAGATCGGCGCCGCTTTCCACCGCCTCCGGCAGCAGCTCGCGCAGCTTCTTCCGCACCATCAGCCGCGACGCAATCTTCGCCAGCGGCACGCCCGTCGCCTTCGATACATACGGCACCGTGCGCGAGGCGCGCGGATTCACCTCAATCACAAAAACCTTGCCCCGCTGGATCGCAAACTGGACATTCACCAGGCCGATCACGTCCAGCGCCCGCGCCAGCTCGCGCGTGTACTTGCGGATGGTGCGCAACACATCCTCGCTGAGGTCGACAGCCGGAAGCACGCACGATGAGTCGCCCGAGTGGATGCCCGCCTCCTCGATGTGCTGCATGATGCCGGCGATCACCACGTCGTCGCCATCGCACAGTGCGTCCACATCGCACTCCGTCGCGTCTTCGAGGAAGTGGTCGATCAGCACCGGCCGCTCCTGCGAGTACTCAATCGCCGTGCTCATATAGCGGACGACAGCGTCGTCGTCGTAGGCAATCACCATCGCGCGCCCGCCCAGCACATAGCTGGGCCGCACCAGCACGGGATAGCCCACTCGGTTCGCGCCAGCAACCGCCTCCTCGACCGAGGTCGCCATCGCGCCTTCAGGCTGCGGGATGCCGAGTTCCGTAATTAGTTTGCCGAAGCGCTTGCGGTCCTCCGCAAGATCGATCGACTCCGGCGAAGTGCCAATGATCGGCACGCCCGCGCGCTTCAGCGGCAGCGAAAGATTCAGTGGCGTCTGCCCGCCGAACTGCACAATCATGCCGATGTCCGCACCCCCAGAAGCCTCATGCTCGTACACCGCCAGCACATCCTCCAGCGTCAGCGGCTCAAAGTACAACCGGTCGCTGGTGTCGTAGTCGGTCGAGACCGTCTCCGGATTGCAGTTCACCATGATGGTCTCGTAGCCGTCCTCGCGCAGCGCAAACGCCGCATGGCAGCAGCAGTAGTCGAACTCAATTCCCTGCCCGATACGGTTCGGCCCGCTGCCCAGAATGATGATTTTTTTGCGCGCGGTCGGCGCCGCCTCGTCCTCCTCGTCGTAGCAGCTGTAGAGGTACGGCGTGTAGCTCTCAAACTCCGCCGCGCACGTGTCCACCAGTTTGAAGACCGGCCGCACTCCAAGGTTCGTCCGCAGCGCGCGCGCCTCCGCTGTAGTAGTCCCCCACTCGCTGGCCAGCCGCTCGTCGGAGACTCCCATCCGTTTGGCAATTCTAAGATCGTCGGCGGCTACATGTTCTGCGCCCACCGGTGCAATCGCCTTGATCTCATCGGTGATCTGCTTCATCTGGTTCAGAAACCACGGGTCCATCGAGGTCATGCGCGCGACCTCGCGCACGCTCATCCCCTTCTCAAACGCGTAGCGGATATACGCCAGCCGCTCCGGATGCGGCGTCACCAGCCGCTGCGTCAGGCGGCGCGGCTCGATGTCCGCGGCCGACGCCTTCTTGCCTGTCTCCAGCGAGCGCACCGCCTTCATCAGCGCCTCTTTGAAGGTCCGCCCGATCGCCATCACCTCGCCCACCGACTTCATCTGCGGCCCCAACGTCTCCTCCACGCCGGGAAACTTCTCAAACTGCCACTTGGGAATCTTCACCACAACGTAATCGATCGTCGGCTCGAAGCACGCAGGCGTGGCCTTGGTAATGTCGTTCTGGATCTCATCCAGCGTGTAGCCCACGGCCAGCCGCGCCGCAATCTTCGCAATTGGAAATCCAGTCGCTTTGCTGGCCAGCGCAGACGACCGGCTCACCCGCGGATTCATCTCAATCACCGTCATGCGTCCGTTGTGCGGATTCACTGCGAACTGCACATTGCTGCCGCCCGTCTCCACGCCAATCTCGCGAATGCACGCAATCGCCGCATCGCGCATGCGCTGATACTCGCGATCGGTGAGCGTCTGCGCCGGCGCCACGGTGATCGAGTCACCGGTGTGCACACCCATCGGGTCAAAATTTTCGATGGAGCAAATGATGATGACGTTGTCCTTGAGGTCGCGCACCACCTCAAGCTCGTACTCCTTCCAACCCAGCACGCTCTCTTCGATCAGGCACTCATGCACCGGCGAAAGATCGATCCCGCGCGCCAGGATCTCCGTCATCTCTTCGCGGTTATAGGCAATGCCCCCGCCCGAACCACCTAGCGTAAAGCTCGGCCGGATCACCACCGGGAATCCAATCTTGCCGGCAAAGGCCAGTCCATCGCTGACATTGCGCACCAGCTGTGAGCGCGGCATATCCAGGCCGATCTTCGCCATCGCGTCCTTGAAGAGCAGCCGGTCCTCAGCCTTCTTGATCGCCTCCAGCTTCGCGCCAATTAGCTCCACGCCATACTTCTCCAGCACACCCGAATCAGCCAGCTCGACCGCCAGGTTCAGCGCCGTCTGCCCGCCCACCGTCGGCAGCACCGCAAACACACCCGCGCCTTCCGCCATCCGCTCCGACTCGACCCGCAGAATCTCCTCCACATACGCGGCCGTCAGCGGCTCAATGTAGGTGCGGTCAGCAACCTCCGGGTCGGTCATGATCGACGCCGGATTCGAGTTCACCAGCACCACCTCGTACCCCTCGGCCTTCAGCGCCTTGCACGCCTGCGTGCCGGAGTAGTCAAACTCCGCCGACTGCCCAATCACGATCGGCCCCGAGCCAATCACCAAGATCTTCGCGATGTCATTCCTGCGCGGCATTCATCCTCTCAGCTTCCTTCATCATCGCAGCACACGGCACGGCTGCGGTCGTGGCGTACACCGGCGCATCGTTGAACTGCCCAACATACTTGTCCGCATCGTCCGGCTTCTCGATCCGGTCGTTCTCGCGGCTGTACATCACATGGTGCTGCGGAATCTTGCCATCGCCGCCCGGCGTCAGCTCGGCCTCGCCCAGCCAATCCGCAAACACCGGCGGCTCCGTCTCACCGGGAATCGTCGGCCCCGTACTGTGCACCGTCACGCTTCCCTTCAGCGCAGCGAGCTGGCCCCGGTCGTCGAAGATATAGTCGAATGCCAGCTCCGAATCCGCCGCAAACCGCCGCACCTTCACCTCCGCCAGCGCACTTCCCGCGAAGGTCAACTCCGCAAACACCGTCCCACCGCCCACCTTGATCAGCGGCTTGAACCGTTGCAAACTCCAGCTCCCATTCGCTCCCTGCCAGCAATACACCGGCTTCGCTGCTGGGTCCTTCGCCATGCCCACCGGCGCCGCCGCCAACACCGCTGCGAGAAACCTTAACGCCGGCCGCATCACTTCTTCCACTCCTCCATCATCTTCCGGAAATCCCGGAACAGATAATGCGAGTCATGTGGCCCTGGGCTCGCCTCCGGATGGTACTGCACGCTGAACATTGGGTCTGTCTTATGCCGCAGCCCCGCCAGCGTCTGGTCGTTCAAATTCGTGTGCGTCCGCTCGACATCCGCCGGCAGGCTTGCCGGGTCCACGTTGAAGTTGTGGTTCTGCGCCGTAATCTCCACCTTGCCCGTCGCATGGTTCAGGATCGGGTGGTTCCCCCCGTGGTGGCCAAACTTCAGCTTGTACGTCTTGCCTCCCAGCGCCAGCCCAAAGATCTGGTGCCCCAGACATATCCCGAACATCGGCGCCTTCCCTTGCAGCTCGCGCACCGTCTCCACCGCGTACTCCAGCGGCTCCGGATCGCCCGGCCCGTTCGAGAAAAATATCCCATCCGGCTCAAGCGCCATCGCCTCCTCCGCGGTCGTCTTCGCCGGGACCACCGTCACCCGGCAGCCCTCGCGCGTCAACATGCGCAGGATGTTCTGCTTGATGCCAAAGTCATACGCGACCACATGCAGAGCCTCACCATCGGTCACGCCGTCCGCACCCGGCAGCAGCTTGTCCCCCGTCTGGTTCTTCGGCTCATCCGCGTCCCACGCGTAAGCGGCCTTGGTGCTCACCACACTCGCCAGGTCGGTCCCTTCCATCTTGCGGATCGACCGCGCCTTCGCCACCAGCGCATCGGCATCCAGCCGCTCGCCCGAGGCAATCACGCCCCGCATCACGCCGCGATCGCGCAGATGCCGGACGACCGCGCGGGTATCCACCTCCGCGATCACCGGCACGCCGCTGCGCTCCAGATATTCGTCGGCAACCTCGGTCGCGCGCCAGTTCGAGCTCATCGCCGAGAACTCCCGCGTCACCAGCCCTTCGATATACGGCCGCGCCGCCTCCGCATCGCTCGGAGTCGTCCCATAGTTGCCAATGTGCGGATTCGTCAGCACCACAATCTGGCCCGCGTACGAGGGATCGGTAAAGATCTCCTGGTAGCCGGTCAGCGATGTATTGAAGACCACCTCGCCCGCGGCCTCGACCCGCGCACCAAAGCCCCGTCCGCGAAAGATGCGCCCGTCCTCGAGCGCCAACATCGCCTGGATTGCCTGCATCGCCTCTCCTGCGGAATCCCCAAAGGAGTGGATTCAATCGATTCTATCAGCATCCGCAGGAGGGCCAATCGCCGCCTTATCCACATAGCGGGGGATCCCCGCGTTGGGCACCCAGTCGCTACGCGTCATCGTATGCGAGCGAGGAAGACAGCGCACGGTAGGCTTCCGTCTGCTGCAGAAGCGTCGCAGCGACCTGCTCCGCGGTGCGCACAGCATCTGCACCTGCGATAAAGCGGCGCGGCGGCCTTTCCTGACCCGAGATTGTAATCAACGCCCGTGCCAGCTTGACGGGGTCACCAGATTGTTGACCGTCATGCCCCTTCCAAAACTCCATTTGCTTCGCTCGGGCTTCGTCGTAGTCCTCGATCCTCCCCTCGGCGAAATTCATCGACTCCTCCGTCAGAAGCTCCGTGCGAAAGAAGCCCGGGTTGACCGTGATGGTATCGATGCCGAAGGGCTCGACCTCCGCCTGCAATGACTGCATCCAGCCCTCCAGGCCAAACTTCGATGCGGCATACGCGGTGCCGAACTCAAAACCGATCAGGCCCGCTGTGGAGGAGATCGTGATAATCAGCCCCGAACGCTGCTTGCGCATCACCGGCAAAACTGCCCGTGTGACGTTCATAGGGCCGACAAGACTGGTCGATAGCTGCCGATTCATCTGGTCCGGCGTCAACTCCTCAAAGAAGCCCGCAAAAAAGTTCGCGGCATTGTTGACCAACACATCGATGCGCCCAAATCGCTCCACACATGCCTTGACGGCAGACTCAGCATCGTCTGGCTTGGTAATGTCCAGCTTCAAGACCAACAGATCTGTGGATGTCCCAAGGCCACCGACGACCTTGTCAGGATTGCGCCCCGTAGCGACCACCCGGTGGCCTGCCGCCAAAGCCGCCTTAGCGATATCCACCCCCATACCGCGCCCTGCGCCTGTAATAAACCAAACTTTGCTCATGTCTCTCTCTCCCCCCATCGGTCGGCCTCCACCCTCACCGCACCACTGATGCCGCAAACGATCGGGCCTTTGCCCCGTTCAGAGTTGTAACGGCATGGAGCGTGCCAGTCACGGCGCCATCGGCGGAGCTGCCGTTCCGTCGGACCACTGGTCTGCAACGACAAACAGAATCGTCACCCGCTCCTCAGGATCATTAGCCGCCATCACGGGCGACTCCGGTAGATCGGCCGCCCAGCTCTTCGCCGCGTCACCCGCAAAAAAGAACATCGTATGGGGATGCCAGCTCATACCTTGGTCGTCCAGATACTGCTGTTTCGACATCATGTAGGCCATTGCTCCCGGCTCCAGCGCGGGTAGCTCTTTGCGATCCAAGGCGGAGGCGGTTGCCGCGGCGATCTGCTTCTGCGACTTGCCGGCCAGCACCAACCTGGTCTTCAAAAGATAGATGGGCGCGAAGGTCCTGGCTGCTGCCGCATTGAAGCAATGGGGAGCGCGCATCTTGGGATTCCAGAACTCGGGGTCGTCGGTGGGCTTGCCCCAGGAGCGCTCGACGAGGCAGAGGAAGCCGTCTTTTCCTTTTGCCACGGTCGCATAGCCATCGCGTCGCAGCACCATGACTTCGGCGTCGTCGGAGATGGATGCCGGCGCGGCACTGCGGGCCAGCGCGATTTCGGAACTCTCGCTCGGCATCAAATACTGGTCCAGAGGAGCCATAGCCGGGTAGGGAGCCTTCTCCGCCCCTGCTTGTGCCCGACTATTTGAGTAGGGGAAAACCACCTGCAGCAGGAATGCCGCAGCGATGAACTTGAGATTGCTCTTCCGCATGGGATTCTCCGGTAAGCCGTGGTGTCAGACTTGAAACAACGATCCGGGTCAAAGGTCGACGGTGCTAAAACTTATCGTACAAAAGAAATGCAGCAACCTGCCATGGCGACAACCGGGACAGAATCGCTCGCCACGCCGGACCTTGCTATCGGGCCGATGGCTTGTTCAACGCTGCGGCGGCGCGCAGGAGCGCGTCGAAGGCATCCTCATCGATCGCCTCGCCCTCATGGAGATCGATAGCCCGCCGGACATTGCCGTCAAGGCTGGAGTTGAAGAGTCCCGCAGGGTCCTTGAGCGCAGCCCCCTTGGCGAACGTCACCTTCACGACGCTCTTGTACGTCTCGCCGGTGCAGATCATTCCATCTCGATACCACACCGGAACGCCTCTCCACTTCCACTCCTCGACCACCCCAGGAACAGCCTGATGGATGAGCGCGCGGAGATGGGCGAGCGTCCTGCCCCTCCAGTCGCCCAGCTCCTCGATCCTCGCGTCGATCAGCTGCGAAGGCGATTCGCCCTTGGCGGTTGCGGTTGTTTTCGCAGTTGCGCTCTTCTTCCCAGTTGCCGCTGCGCTCTTTTTCATCGTCTTTGCTTTCATGGTCAGTCCAACCCCCAGAATTTACGATGCCGATTCAGTTAAAAAAGATCATCCGCGCCTTTGCATCGACCATCTCCGCGTCGACGCCGGGAATCGACTTCAGGTCGGCCGGGCCGTTGAACTTCTTCTTCTCCCGCCGCGCAACGATCGCCTGCGCGGTCGTCTCCGAAGCATTGAGGACGATCTCAAGCTCGTCCGGATCGGCGGAGTTGACGTCGATGGTGGTCACAGTCCGGTGGAGATAGTCCATAATGTCGTCGAGCTGATCGTCGGTGGCTTTGGCGCCGAGGTTGAGCATCTTCTGCACGGTGTCGTGCCAGGCGTCGTAGCTGCGTGGGGTGTTGGTTACCATCTGCAAGGTGTGGCAGTGGGCGCAGACGGCTTTGAGGGATTCGGACTCGCGGGCGAGGTCGGGGGCTTCGGCAGGAGCTTGCGCGGGGTCTTTTACCGGGCTCGTCTGCGATGCGGCTGCCGTCCACGCAGCCGCAGCCAGTCCCGTAAGAATCAGCGCCGCACCGACCACAGCCAACCGATGCCTCATTGACCGCTGGAGGCGTCGGAGCCGGTGAGGGTGATGGGCGCGCTGCCGGGCATGGGGGTGACGTGGGGGCCGACGCCGAGTTGCTCGGCGGTCTGGTAGTCGCCGAAGCTGTTGGCGAATTGGTTGGAGACGCGTTGGGCGTGACCGTTGTCGAAGGTGATGTCCAGCAACTTTTCGCTGAACATGGTGCGGCCGTACTCGTCCTTCAACTGGCCTACGATCTTGTGGGTCTTGACGTCGATGACGTCGCCCGAGGAGGAGTAGGCGAGTTTGCCGTCCAGGCCGAAGGTGAGCCAGTAGGTGCCCTCCGGGGTGTCGATGGTGTCGATTTCTTTGGGATCGTCGGTGTTGGAGAAGATGTGGATCTTTTTAAAGATGCCGTCGGCGAGCCAGATTTCTTTTTCGTCCGGGGTGAGCGCGATGCCATGGCTGGGGCAGCCGTGAGGAATGCGCGGAGTTGGGGTGACGTTCCACTTCGATTTCCAGTCGACGCTGGTGACCTCGACTTTTTTGACGATCTGGCCGGTGGCGACGTCGGCGATAAGGAAGCCGAGGAAGTTGTTGTTGTTGGCGTAGATTTTGGTCGAGTCTTTGTTGAGGACGAAGACGCGGATGTTGTCGGGGAAGCGGATGGTCTTGATGACCTGGCGCGAGGCGACGTCGGAGATGGTCATCACTTTGTTGTTGGGCGACATGAATGCGGTCTTGCCGTCGGCGCTGAGGTTCAGGTTGTGCGAGTTGGGGCTCTGGGGGGCTTCGAGCTTGCCGATCAGCTTGCCGGTGACGGCGTCGACCTCGTACCAGTAGTCCTGCAGGTCGCCGCCGACGACTACGATCTTGCCGTCGGGCGTGACTTGGGGCCGCTCGCAGCATTTGCCGTCGAGGGTGACGGACCAGACCATCTTGTCGGTGCCCATGTCGATGGCGCCGAGGCGGCCGCGCGCGGCGACGTAGATAAGGTTGGTGACGGGGCTGGCGGCGACACCGGAGACCTGTTCGGGGCTCATGCTGCCTGCGTACTCCCAGGTGGGGATGCGTTTGACGAAGCGGTAGTTGTCGTCGGCGTCGAGCACCACGATGCCAGTGCCGTTCATCCAGCCGGGACGCTCGAGCGAGCCGGGCAGCGTGACGTAGATCAGGTGCCGGCCGCGCGGGCGGAAGCTGTTGTTGACCCGGGGGGCGCCCGCGGGCCTGGGGGCTTGCGCGGCGGCGGCGACAGTAGAACATACGACGATGGCGGCCAAGACGATGGCTGCGCGCCGGCGTCCTTCCCTAAGGTCCGCTGGTTTTACCTGCACGTTTTTCAACTGGAATCTCCTTGTCGGCGCTGAGTCGCTGAAATTGTACCGCTCCCGATGGCATTGCAGTACCGCTTCCTCGGCCGCGTGGTTGTACAGCACGATTCATGTCAGTTAAGGCAATCCATGGCCAGCCTCAAGAATGAAGCGATACAACGGATTCGGCGGCCCTGATATAGAGTGCGGATAAGTCCTTCGCCTCAACAATGCCAGGCCCACCCCAGCTCCGCGTAGCCATCGACACCGGCGGCACCTTCACCGACTGCGTCTACCTGAGCGAGGGCGGATTGAAGGTGCTCAAAGTAGTTTCGACTTCGGTGGACCGCTCGAAGGCCGTGCTCAACGCGCTTGAGGAGATCGCTGCCACTGAAGGCCTCGGCCCCGGGCAGCCGATTGACGTGCGCCACGGCACCACCGTGGGCACCAACGCCATGCTGGAGCGTAAGGGCGCGCGCGTCGCCTTCGTCACCACCGCGGGGTTTGAGGACACCATCGCCATCGGCCGCCAGACCCGTGCCAAGCTCTACGACTGGTTCGCGCCCATCCCTATCCCGCTCGTCCCGCGCGAGCTGCGCTTCGGCGTGCCTGAACGCGTCAGCCCCACCGGCGAGATTCTCCGCGCGCCGACCGGCGAGGAACTCGCAGCGCTCGTCGAAGCCGTCCGCACCAGCGGCGCAGAAGCCATTGCCATCTCGCTGCTCTTCGGCTTCGCCAATCCCGCGACCGAGCTGCGCGTGGAGGCCGCGCTCACCCCGCTCGGCCTGCCCATCTCCACCGCGCATCGCATCCTGCCGGAATTCCGCGAGTACGAGCGCGCCTCCACGCTGGTCGTCAACGCGTACCTCGCGCCGAAGATGCAGACCTACCTCACGCGGCTCGAAGATAAGGTTGCAGCCCAGCACTCCGGCGGGCGTGTCG
Source organism: Acidobacteriaceae bacterium (assembly GCA_050014235.1). GTDB lineage: Bacteria > Acidobacteriota > Terriglobia > Terriglobales > Acidobacteriaceae > Edaphobacter. Next base: position 75,012 of record JBEKDS010000020.1, on the reverse strand, counting down.
ATGTGATGCAGTCCTCCGGCGGCATCATCTCCGCCCGCATGGCCGCGCGCGAGCCGGTCCGCACCGTGCTCTCCGGGCCGGCGGGCGGAGTCATGGGCGCGTGCGCCGTCGCACGCTGGGCGGGTTTCGACAAAATCGTCGGCTTCGACATGGGCGGGACGTCGACCGATGTCTTCCTCGCCGACGCGCTCACCGGCGCGCAGCTAACGGGCGAGTCCGTCATCGCCGGCGTGCCCATCGGTGTGCCCATGCTCGACATCCACACCGCAGGCGCGGGTGGTGGGTCGATCGCGCGCTTCGACGCGGGCGGAATGTTGCGCGTGGGGCCAGAGTCCGCCGGGGCCGACCCCGGCCCCATCTGCTTTGGCCGCGGCGCGCAGCCCACCGTAACCGACGCCAACCTCCTCCTCGGCCGCCTCGACGCAGAGAGTTTCCTCGGCGGCAGCGTCACGCTCGACCGCGCGCGCACCGAGCGGCTGATGAACGAACTTAAGGGCCCGCTCGCCGCAGCGGTCGAGTTCGCCGCCGGCATCCTGCGCGTGGTCGAGAGCAATATGGAGAAGGCGATCCGCGTCATCTCGGTGGAACGCGGCCACGACCCGCGCGCGTGCACGCTAGTCGCCTTCGGCGGCGGCGGCCCGCTGCACGCCTGTGCGCTGGCCCGCGCCCTGCGCATCCCGCGGGTGCTGATACCGGCAATGCCCGGCGCGCTCTCCGCAGTCGGCATCCTCCTCGCCGATCAGGTCCGCGACTACTCTCGCACCGTCATGCTCCCCGGCGATGCAATCACTCGTGTAGGCGAACGCTTCGCGGAGCTGGAGCAGCGCGCCCTCGCCGACTTCGCCGCCGAGGGCTTGCAGGGCGCCGCGCAGCGCAGCCTCGACATCCGCTACCGCCGCCAGGGCTATGAGCTCAACGTGCCGTACGATACGAGCGCGCCCACGCAATCCATCACCGCCTTTCATCAACTCCACAAGCAGCGCTATGGCTTCTGCGATGAGACGCGGCCCGTCGAAATTGTCAGCCTGCGTCTGCGCATGGTCGCCCCGGCCGAGCCGTACTCGCCGCCGCGCGCGCCGGTACCGCCCGCGCCCACAACGCCCACGCCGCGCACCGCGCGCCAGGTCTACTTCGATGGCGAGTTCCTGGCCACACCGCTCTACCATCGTGCGGCGCTCACTCCCGGCGACCGCATCCCCGGCCCTGCGATGATCGCCGAATACACCTCTGCCACCATCCTCCCACCCCACGCGCGCGCCGATGTCGACGAACTCAACAACCTCGTTATCACCTTTAAGGAGCCGCCCGTATGACTCCCATTGTCGATCCAGTAGACCTCGCCGTCTTCCAGAGCGCCGTCCACTCCATCGCGGAGGAGACGGGCGCGGCCCTCCGCCGCACCGCTCTATCGCCCAACATTAAAGAGCGCCGCGACTACTCCTGCGCCATCTTCGACGGTCAGGCGCGAGTCATTGCCATGGGCGACCACATGCCCGTGCATCTCGGCTCCATGCCCATGTCGGTCGCGGCTGCGGTCGCCTCGCTCGGCGCGGAATTCGGCCCGGGTGACATCGCCATCCTCAACGACCCCTACGCCGGCGGCACGCATCTTCCGGACATCACCATGGTGTTGCCCGTCTTCTTTCCCGGCGCGCCCGCCAAGCCCGCCTTCTACGTCTCCAACCGCGCGCATCACGCCGATGTCGGCGGCGCCTTTGCCGGCTCGATGGGGCCCGCAACCGAGATTTACCAGGAAGGTATTCGCATTCCGCCCGTCCGCATCGTGCGTGGGGGCAGGCTCGACCGCGAGATGCTCGACCTCATCCTGTGCAATGTGCGCACGCCGAAGGAGCGCGAGGGCGACCTCGAGTCGCAGATCGGCGCCTGCCGCGTGGGCGAGCAGCGCATCCTGCATCTCGCCGAGCGCTACGGCGCGGCCGATCTCGCGGCGCTCATCGACGAGCTGCTCAACTACTCCGAGCGTCTTGTCCGCGCCGAGCTGCGCACCATGCCGGCCGGCGACTTCACCGCCGAAGACTTCCTCGACGACGACGGAGTCACCGACACCCCCTGCCGCATAGCCGTGCGCCTAGGCCTCGACCCCGCCGCCGCGACCCTCCACGCCGATTTCACCGGCTCGTCGCCGCAAGTCGCAGGCAGCATCAACGCCGTGCGCTCCATAACGCTCTCGGCATGCTTTTACGTACTGCGCTGCCTGCTGGCGGATGGCGCACCCGCAACCGCCGGCATCCTGCGCCCGCTTACCCTCACTACGCGGTCGGGCAGCATCGTCGATGCGTTGCCGCCCGCCGCGGTCGCCGGCGGCAACGTTGAAACCTCGCAGCGCGTCGTTGATGTCCTTCTGCGCGCGCTTGCGCAGGCCATCCCGGATCGCATCCCCGCAGCCAGCGCCGGCACCATGAGCAACCTCACCATCGGCGGTACAGACCCACGCACCGGCGAGCCCTTCACTTACTATGAGACCGCGGCCGGCGGCATGGGCGCGCGGCCAACACTCGACGGCATCTCCGGCGTGCAGACCCACATGACCAACTCGCTGAACACACCGATCGAGGCGCTCGAATACGCCTACCCATTCCGCGTCCGGCGGTACGCCTACCGCGTAGGCTCCGGAGGCGCAGGCCAGCACAGCGGCGGCGACGGTCTCGTCCGGGAGGTCGAACTACTGGCCGATGCGCAGGTCACCCTGCTCGCGGACCGCAGAAAGTTCCCACCCTACGCTCTGCAAGGAGGCGACCCCGGCGCCCCCGGCCATGCATCCTTCTCCTCGCCCGGGGACACCACCTCAACCGAACTGCCCGGCAAATGCAGCCGTCAACTGCCCCAAGGCACCATCCTCCGCATCGAGACTCCCGGCGGCGGCGGCTGGGGCGAACCAACATGAATCCTGGCCAGATAAGGCCAAACTGGCCTCGAACCCGGCATCAAGCAGGAGTCCCTCGCCACAGGGCCCCGTGATACCATCTCGGCAAAGCTCGTACCCCGTCGCAGCACGTCCCAATGGAGGAGGTCTTCATGAGCCAAGTCTCTCGCCGCGCATTTGTCAAAACCTCGATTGCCGTCGGAGCGGTCGGCAGCGTCGCTACCTTGCACGCCGCCGCGCCCCGCACCGCCACCGACGTCGTCACCCTTGGCAGATCCGGGATGCAGGTCACGCGCCTGGCCTTTGGCACCGGCAGTGGCAACGGCCGCGTGCAGTCCTCGCTCGGCCAGCAGGAGTTCACGCGCCTCGTCCACTATGCCTACGATCGCGGCATCCGCTTCTTCGAGACTTCCGAGTCTTACACCACGCCCGCCATGCTCGGCGAGGCGCTGAAGCCCTTCCCGCGCGAGAGCTACAAGTTGATGAGCAAGGTCACCACGGACCAAGGCGTCGATCCCAAGCAACGCTTCGACCAGATGCTCAAGACCTCGCAGACCGACTACTTCGACATCCTGCTGCTGCACTGGCAGCACAACCCAGACTGGGTCGCGCAGACCGCGCAGTGGCAGGACGGCATCCTCGAAGCGCAGTCGAAGAAGCTCGTTCACGTGCGCGGCGCGTCGGTTCACGGCCTGCCCGCGCTGCGCCTGATGCCCGGCAACCAGTGGCTGCAGATCGCCATGATCCGCATGAACCACAAGGGCACGCGCATGGACGGCCCCACCGGAGAAGACGGCAACAACCCGGACAACGTGGCGGAGGTTGTCGAGCACGTCAAGCAGGTGAAGAAGGAGGGCATGGGCGTCATCAGCATGAAGCTGGTCGGCGACAATAAGTTCATGGACCGCGCCGACCGCCAGGCCGCCATGAAGTTCGCGTTCAACAACGCAGGCGTCGATGCCGTTACCGTGGGCTACAAGAGCACGCAGGAGATCGACGAAGCGATCGAGAACCTTAACCTCGCCCTGGCCTAGGGAAGAGCATCGCATGTTGAAATGCCGCGCGGCAAAGTTGCGGTGTATCTGCGTCAAGGCTTTCCCTACTGCGCGGCACCAGTTCTCTGCGATCTTCGCCCTGGTCTTGCTGCTCATCTTCCCGCACGCTGCGGGCGGCTACTCCGTTCTCAGTCACGAAGAGCTGATCGACCTCATCTGGACCGACTCGGTCCGGCCGCTCCTGCTCGATCGCTACCCTGCGCTCACGCCCGCCCAACTGCGCGACGCCCGCGCCTATGCCTATGGCGGCTGCGTCATCCAGGACCTCGGCTACTATCCCTTCGGCAAGGCACTCTTCTCCGAGCTCCTTCACTACGTGCGCACCGGCGATTTCGTGCGCGCGCTCTTCCGTGACGCGAGGGACCAGAACGATGTCGCCTTCGCTATCGGCGCGCTCTCCCACTACTTCGGCGACACCATCGGCCATCCCGGAGCAATCAATCTCTCTGTGGGCAAGGAGTTTCCTGAGCTTGCGGTGCGTTACGGTCCCAACGTCAACTTCGCCGAGGGACCGCACCAGCACGTCCGCGCCGAGTTCGCATTTGACATCGACGATATCGCCAGACACCGCCTCGCTCCCGAGCGCTACCTCAACCACATTGGCTTCGCCGTCCCCGTCCCGCTGCTGGCGCGCGCCTTCTATGACACCTACGGTCTCGACATCGCCAAGTTGCTCGGCACGCACCGTCCGACCCTCCGCGGATACCGCTACGCTGTGCGCACCCTGCTGCCCCGCGTCGCATACGCCGAGACGCTGCTCTACCGCAAGCGCCTGCCCGCCGACGTCCCCAGTCCCGCACTCGACGAGTTCAACCAGGAGATCGTCAAGCTGGCCGCGGCAAGCAACTGGGCCTCCTATCGCAGCAACGCCGGCTTTGGCACACACCTGCTGGCGGGCTTCATCTTCATCCTGCCTAAGATCGGTTCCCTCTCCGACCTAGCGCTGCGTGGTCCCTCGTCCTCAGCCGAGCAAGACTACGTCAACTCCCTGATGCAGACCACTGCCATACTGCGCCAGGCCCTCGCCGGGGCCACCCACTCCGACGGCCTGCCCAACAAGGACCTAGACACCGGCGACGCCGTCTACCCCGGCACCTATCCGCTGGAGGACTACGCCTACGCGGACCTGCTCCACCAGATGACGCGGAGTCCCAACTCTCCCATCCCCTTCGGCATCAAGCGCGACCTGCTCGCCTACTTCGCCGATTTGTCCAAGGTGAAGTACATCCAGACCAACCGGAAGATGATAGCTCAGGTCCGGGCCGACCTGCCTATCCTGCAGACCATCTCCACCAAGGCCGCCTATCCCGAGACGGCGCTTCTGCCCGAACCTGACGAGGCCAAGCCCGATGCCACCGAACCTGCCGATCCTCAACCCACGCCCTCCTCGGACTCCACCGCGCCCGCCGCACCCTCTGCACCCAAGCCTCAACCTTAGCCCGGACGCGAGTCGCGGCTATCGATGACGCGGTGCTGCAAGAGCGGCACGCTGGCGACCGATATCGCCAGGGTGCGGCCACGCGCGCCACTCCTGGGAGTGAGCGTGTCGCTCACCAGGATGCGGGCCGCGTCAGTGGTCTGCGTCTTTTGGCACGCTGCGCAAACTCTTTACCTCAATCCCCCAGTCCGTCGGCACCTCCACCTCGGCGCCAGGCCCCCGCGCCCCGCTGCTGACGCTCGAGAGAAGTTGCTCCAGCGGCGTCATGGTCCCGCGGGTCGCCCCGCGAGACACGCCCTCAAAGTTCAACGCGGAGGGATCGGGCAGGGGCTGCGCCGTGCTGAGCAGAATCATGGTGTCGATGCCATACGGCGGCCCCACCTTCAGCGTCGGAGCGTGGCGAAGGATGACCTGGCGGTCCTCGTCGCCCTGGCTTGGATACTGATTCTCCGAGTAATTCTTCGGATAGATCAGACTGCCTTTGCCGTGGCAGTCGATGTCCAGAATGTAGACCCAGCGCGGGTCCTTCACCGTTCCATCGGCCTGCAGCGCCAGCCTCATGCGGTCGTTCTCATACACCGGGTTGTTCGTATCGATCGGATTGGTGCCGGTCGTCGGCAGCAGCGTGAGCTTGTAGTAGTTCGCCTCCGATGCGTTCGCCACGGCGTTGTTCCCCAGTTGCAGCCAGCCATGGACCTTCGCCAACCGCGAAGAATAGGTATCCAGGGTCAACGCCGCGGCCGGCGCGTTCGCTCCGTCAACCGCGGAAACCCAGTCGCTGCGCACCGGGTAAGGCGACGTAGCCGAGCAACCCGGGCTATGGTCCGGCGTCGCCGCGGGATGCGGCACGGTCGCATACTCATTCTTGTGAATCCACGCGTAGCTCGCGTCTCCCTTCACGACCGATCCCGCCAGCACATAGCTGGCATCGGCGACAGCATTCGCGGCCTGAGCTTCGCGGTTCGCGTCTCCAAGCTTCAGGTTCTGGGCCAGCTCGCGCGGCGCGGGCAGGTCAACCCAAAGCCGCGCATTGGGTGCGACATGGGCCTTCAACCCATCCGCGGAGAGCTGCGCCCCCAGCGCCACCGGGTCACCCTTCTTCTTCTCAAAGCTGAAAAAGAAGTGTCCTCTCTGCGCGGCCGCATCCGGGTCAACATGACGCACCGTCCACGTTGCGCCGTTCCAGCTCAGGACGTCTGTATATGCCTCCTCTGCCGGGTCCGAGATCGTCGCAACCCCGGAGGTCTTGACCTGCGCCGCAGCCGCTGTAATCTCAGCGCTCGAAAGGTTCGAAGGGCCGACCCAGAACCGGAGTGGACTCGACTGTCCCGGCACGAGCTTGGTCAGCCCGAAGACATCGCCCACATGCACCTGCACTCCCGCCGGACTAACCACCGTCGCGCTCGACCGCACCACCCCCAGCGCCTTGTCCACGCGCAACCTCACCGGCGTGCCGCCGCCACTCGCGGCGGTCGAGATAAACTCGCTGCCCGGCCCAATGCCTGAGACCATCCCGATATCCAGCCAGATGCTTCCATTGTCCTCGACCTTCAACGCCGCCGTGCGCACCTTGTCCGCGTCGACACCCGCCGCGCCGCCGAAGAGCGGCTGCGCCCGCCGCACCGCGTCGGCGTCCAGGTCCGGCTCCTGATTTGCAACTCCGCTGCCCTCCAGCAACGCCTTCACCCGCTGATACACCAGCGACGCCGGCGCATTCGCGGGCAGCACTTGTAGCGTCTCCAGCAGTGCCGCGGTAAACGCCCCATGCGACTCCGGCATGTCCGGCGTGGGGTCGGCCTCGTTCGCCGCCTGGTCCTGCTGAGCCGCGGCAAACACCAGCGCCGGATTGTCCGAGCGCTCCGTCGGCGGAGTCACCCGCTGGCCGTTGGGAAGCTTGTCCGGAGGGTCGTTCACCGGTCGCGGATCGTAGGGCAGCGACCGCTGCCGTCCCGCCAGGAGCCCACGCGTCGCCCCGCCGCTGTGGCAACTGTCGAAGATCACCGTCAGGTGCACGCCCTTGTCCAACGCGGCGCTGAAGATGCGCGTCATCTCCCGGTCGCGCACGTCGTAGCCGCCCTTGTACGCGTCCGATGGCACCAGCGTGCTGTCCACATACGCCAGCTTGCCGTCCTCGCCGTGCACCGTAAGTTTCTCGCCCGCCGTATTCACCCGCAGCGACCCGTGGCTCGCGTCGTAGAACACCACCGAGTCTCCGCGCTGCGGCACGTCGACAAGATATTTCTGCATCGCCGCCAGAATGCCATCATGTGTGGTCTGGTCCGCGGGCAACACCACCACCCCCGGGCGCGTTCGTCGCGGCGCGGGGTTGGTCAGCATCACCACCTTGTCCGCGGGAAAGCCAAACTTCGGCCCGGTAAGCATGTCGGCAATCGACTGCGCGTCATTAACCGCGCCCTCAAGGTTCTCGAAGCTGCCCAACTCGCATCGCCCGTAGGTGCAGCCTGTATCGTGCTGCACTGTCGTGCCCGTTGGCTGATACAGGTCGATGCCCAGGATCAGCGCGCGCCGCGTTTGCGCCGGCGCACCGCCCGCCAGACAGAGAACCAGAGAGAGCCCCGTAACATACCGTTTCATGGCATGTCTTGCCTCGGTTGCCGAAGATACAAAATCGTCTCCCGGCCGTCTCCGCCTCACTTAGACTGCCGATAGAGACGGCCCCGCCAGCCGGGAGTTTCAAACCAACAGTCGTTGACTCACCCTGCGGACTGGCGGAAGGTCGAAGCCGGTCAGGAGCCGCGAGCCGCAGCCCGCGCAATCAACACCGCGGCGTACGCCGCGCCAAAGCCATTATCGATATTCACCACCGTGACGTTCGGGCTGCACGAGTTCAGCATTCCCAGCAGTGCCGTCACTCCCGCGAACGATGCCCCATATCCAACCGACGTCGGCACCGCGATCACCGGCACGCCCACCAATCCGCCCACCACCGAGGGCAGCGCGCCCTCCATCCCCGCGCAGACAATCACCGCGTTCGCCTCCGCCAACTCACCGCGCACCGCCAGCAGCCGGTGTATCCCCGCCACACCTACGTCGTACAGTCTCGTGACCCGCGCGTGAAATGTCTCCGCGGTAATCGCAGCCTCCTCCGCCACAAAGAGGTCGCTGCTCCCCGCGCACACCACCGCAATGTGTCCCTGCGCCTCCGCCGGCCCGCCGCCCTGACTTAGCGAGACGGTGCGTGCCGTCGGGCTGTACGCCGCACCGGGGTGCTGCGCCAGCACCACCTCGGCTGTGATCGCGTCCACACGCGTCGCCAGCACATCCACACCGCTCGCCGCCAGGCTCCGGAAGACCGCCATCACCTGCTCCGGCGTCTTGCCTGCCGCGTAAATCACCTCCGGTAGGCCCATCCGCAGGCTGCGGTGGTGATCGACTCTTGTGTGTCCCAGATCTTCGTATGGCAACGCCTTCAGCCGTTCCGCCGCACCCTCAGGCGTCAGCGAGCCGCGTTCGACTTCAGCAAGAATTGCGAGGAGGGAAGATGGCTTCATGAGGTCTCGTTCGGAAGGCCTACCGCCGATAGGCCGCGATCGCAGCCTGTTGTACCTGCTTCACCGGCACATTGTGCGCCAGCGCCGCGCGCTTGCAGTCTTCAAACTCCGGTGCGGCATTGAACTCCTCGCCCAGCCGCGACCCTGTCTTGATGCGGATTGCACCGTACTTAGTCTCGACCGTCGTATGCCCGCGGTCCAGGCACACCCTCCGGTCCTGCCGGATGCGCACGCCCAGCGTGCTCGTCTCGCTAAGGATCAGATGTTCCAGCGAGTGCCTGTCGCGCTCGTCGCACAGTACCGTCAACAACGTCCCTGGCCTTCCCTTCTTCATGATCACCGGTGTCAGCATCACGTCCAACGCGCCCTTGGCCAGCGCCGCTTCGGTCACATGGGCCAGCACCTGCGGCGAGAGATCGTCCAGCGCCGTCTCAATCACCGTCACCGTGTGCGCAGCACCCGCCGTATCAGCGGCCTCGCCCACGCTCAACCGCAGCACGTTGGGAAAGCCCTCCGTGTTGCGCGTGCCCGCTCCGTACCCAATCTGCTCCACCTTCATCGCAGGTTGCGGTCCAAATGCCGGCTTCAGCGCACGCAGCAGCGCGGCGCCCGTCGGCGTCGCAAGCTCCTTTTGCACATGCGCGGAATACGTCGGCACGCCGCGTAGCAGATCGGCCGTCGCCGGCGCCGGCACTGGGAACGTGCCGTGCGCGCATACCACCATCCCTCCGCCAACATTCACCGGCGAGCAATACCACGCCCCCGCGCTCAGATAATGAATCCCCGCGCTCGCCGCGACGATGTCCACAATCGCATCCACCGCGCCCACCTCGTGGAAGTGAATCTCCTCGACCGGGACGTTGTGAATCTTTGCCTCCGCCTGACCCAGCAGTTCAAACGCCCGGATCGCGGTCTGCTTCACCGGATCGGCGAGCGCCGCCTTCTGGATCAGCGCGCGGATCGCGCTCAACGGGCGCCCATGCGCGTGCGAATGCGGCACCTCTGCCTCGCCGCCATGCGTGTGCGCGTAGCCCGTCTTATGCAGATGCCGCGTCTTCGGCTCCTGCGTGTAGGCCAGCTCGCGATGCGCCTGCTCCACGCGGCCACCGGCGTCCTCCGCCTGCGCCGCCTCCTCAAACACATGTACCTTCGTGCACGAGATCCCACTGCGATCCACGGTCTCCACCTTCAGGCTCGCGTTCACATCCAACGCGGTGACTGCCTCCTGCAACACTTCGACCGGCACGCCCGCGCCGATCAACGCGCCCAGAAACATGTCGCCGGAGATGCCCGCGAAACAATCGAGATAGGCTAAGCGCATAGGGGCCCTATTTCACCGCACCCACCGCCAACACCGGCAGCACATCGTTCATCGAACCCGAGCGGTACCCGTGCGTGTCCAGCGTAACGTAGAGAAAGCCCGCGGCCTGCACCGCCGCCGTAATCCGGTCCAGCATCGCCATCGACAGCGCACGGGGCAGGTCCTCGCGCGCAATCTCCACCCGCGCCAAATCTCCATGGTGTCGCACGCGAACCTGCGCAAATCCCAGCGCGTGGAGCGCGTCTTCTGCCCGCTCCACCTGGCCCAAGTTCTCCGCCGTCACCGGCCGACCATACTCAATGCGCGACGACAAACACGCGCTCGCCGGCTTGTCCGCCAGCGCAAGCCCCGCCTCGCGCGCCAGCGTGCGAATCTCCGCCTTGGTCAACTGCGCCGTCGCCAGCGGAGCCACTGCGTTGTGCAGCGCCGCCGCCCGCTGCCCGGGGCGGAACTCGCCCCCGTCATCCAGGTTCATCCCGTACGCCAGATGCGCAAACCCCAGCCGAACCCGCGCCGCCTCCATTTGGGTAAAGAGCTCATCCTTGCAGTGGAAGCAGCGCTGTGCGTCGTTGCGCGCATACTCCGGCCGCTCCAGCTCCGCCGTCTGAAACACCTGCGTAGGAATCCGATGCTGCGCCGTGAACGCCAGCGCGTCGGCCAACTCCCTGCGCGGCAATGACGGCGAGTCCGCAATCACCGCCAGCATCCGCTCACCCAACGCCCGGTGCGCGCGATACGCCAGAAACGCCGAATCCGTCCCGCCTGAGTACGCCACCAGCAGCGAACCCAGCGACCGGATGGTCTCATCGAGCAGCGCGGATTTTGCCGTCAACTCCATTCGCGTCCATTCTAAGCTACCGCCGGCAGCTTCGAGATCCGGGCTGCACATTAGACTATGGTGTCGGCCATACTTTGGTATTGGCCCGGTTCCGGTCTCGACGTCCGAGGAGAACCCAATACAAAGGTATCGCCGATACCATCGTCCAATTGCTCCTTCCGCTCCCTTCTGCTTTGATGACGGCGTAATGCAACTCCTTAGCTCTGCGGAGGGAAATGTATGTCGAGCAACAGCCCAGCAATCGCCGTTGAGGCACCGCCTACGTCGAATCCTCTGGATGTCATCCCAGAGGAAATGCCATTCGATGTGCCCTATGGGCTCCCGATATCGCTAGACCGAGCGCAAGCCGTGATCGACGCGGCCGTCGCGGAGGCGAAGAAGCGGAGTTGGAAGATGAATGTGGCAGTAGCCGATTCCGGTGGCAACTTGGTTGCCTTCCAACGAATGGATGGCGCGATGCTTGCCTCAATTCAGATTGCGCAACACAAGGCGCGAGCAGCCGCGACGTTCCGGCGGCCAACCAAGGTGTTTGAGGACGGTGTCCAGCTGATGCACCTCAACTATCTGCTCGCGTTCGATGGAATCATCGCGTCTCGAGGCGGCATTCCACTGGCCGATCAGGGGGTGATTATCGGTGCAATCGGTTGTTCGGGAGGGACGGATTCCCAGGACGAGGTCGTCAGCAAGGCGGGTGCGGCGGTCATTAACCGGTGATAGACATGACTCAGACAAAGCTCCGAATCAAGCGCGTTTATGCGGAACCCAGTGAAGGGGACGGCAAGCGCATCCTCGTTGATCGGCTCTGGCCAAGAGGACTGACGAAGGATAAAGCCAAGGTGGATCTTTGGTTGAAAGACATCGCCCCCAGCAACGAACTTCGCAAGTGGTTCGGCCATGACCCGAAGAAGTGGCCAGAGTTCAAGCGGAGATATACCGAAGAATTGAAGACGCTGAGCCAACCTCTCGCCCTGTTGCGGCAAGAGGCAAGTCGGGGGACAATTACGCTACTCTATGGTGCGCGAGACGAAGTACACAACGAGGCCGTTGTTCTTCTGGAGCTGTTGCAGAAGAAGGATTGACGGGCGCATTCAACAAGTCTTACGTACGCTTCTGAGAGCGTGGGAGGAAACAACGTGGGAAGTCCAAAAGATGATCTCCAAAGCGGCGACAGCAAAGACGCGAGCGTCGCGAGGGTCGACATGAAGCTCGAAGTCGTCGTCATCCCTGTCTCGGATGTCGATCGCGCGAAGGAGTTCTATGCCAAGCTCGGATGGCGACTCGACGCCGACGTTGCCAACGGCGCCGGCTCCCGCCTGGTTCAGTTCACGCCTCCCGGTTCCGGCTGCTCGATCCAATTCGGCGCGGGCTTAATCGGCGCGGGTGTCGCGTCTGCTGCGCCGGGTTCGCTCCAGGGCCTGTACCTCATCGTCTCCAACATCGCGGTTGCTCGCGCCGCACTCATCGCGCACGGCGTCGACGCCAGTGAGGTCTTCCACTGCGCAACTGGATACTCCTGCAGGTTTCCCGGCAACGATGGACGGGTCAGCGGCCCGCAACCCGAGCCGGGCAGCTACGGATCGTTCGTCTCCTTCCGCGACCCCGACGGCAACGGCTGGCTGCTCCAGGAGGTCACCACCCGGCTTCCTGGGCGCGTCGATCCTGCGGCAACTTCGTTTAGCTCCGCGAGCGACCTGGCAAGCGCGCTGCGGCGCGCGGAGACCGCCCACGGCCAGCACGAGAAGCGCATCGGCCACGCCGATCCGGACTGGCCCGACTGGTACGCCGACTACATGGTGCGCGAGCAGGCCGGCGCGGAGCTGCCGCAATGAACGATTACAACGTCATCGTCATTGGCGGCGGTGCGCCGGGCGAGCACTGTGTCGGCGTGCTCGCGGAAGGCGGCCTGCGCGTCGCATTGGTCGAGCGCGAGCTGGTCGGCGGCGAGTGCTCGTATTGGGCGTGCATTCCGTCGAAGACGCTGCTGCGTCCCGGCGAGGCTGTCCATGGCGCTAGTGAGGCCGCGTCGACGGCCGAAGTTGACGTCGCTGCCGCACTCGCCTGGCGCGACTTCATGGTCTCCAATTACTCCGACGCCAGCCAGCAGCGCTGGCTCGCCGAACGCGGCATCGCCCTGCTTCGCGGCCGCGGGCGGCTGGCCGGCACGGGCGCGGTGGAGGTCAATGGCGTCCGCTACACCGCGGACAACGTCATCCTGGCCACGGGTGCGGACCCCGTCATTCCGCCGGTTCCCGGCCTGCGCGAACTCCAGGGCGTCTGGACCAACCGCGAGGTCACGGGGATGAAGGCGGTGCCGCGGCACCTGCTCATTCTGGGGGGCGGTCCCGTCGGGGTGGAGATGGGGCAGGCTGTTCGCCGGCTGGGCGGTGCGGTCAGCATTGTCGAGGGCTCCGCGCGCGTCCTTCCCCACGAGGCAGCCCCGCTTGGCGACGCACTCGGCGACGCTCTGCGCCGCGAAGGAATCGAACTCGCCCTCGGTGTTCGGGCAATCGAGGCTGGGCGTACTGGCGACGACTACGTTCTGAAACTCAATGACGGACGCGAGCTCCACGGCGACCATCTGCTGGTGGCGACGGGCCGCCGCCCGCGTGTCGACGACCTCGGCCTGGAGACGGTGGGTGTCACCGCGGGCCGCGGAATCCCGGTCGACTCCCACCTGCGCGTAGCCGACAGGCTGTGGGCGATTGGGGACGCCACTGGCATCTGGCAGTTGACCCACGTCGGCAAATACCAGGGCGAGGTTGCCGCGGCAAACATCCTCGGCGAGCCTCGGGAGGCCAACTATGAGGCCGTGCCGCGCGCCGTCTATACCGACCCGCAAGCAGCTGCCGTCGGCGCCAACGAGGCGCAATTCAGCGCGACTGCCGCACTGAAGGACGTTGCCAAGACCGCCACCTATACACGCGCCTACGCGGAGTCGAATGGGTTCATGACGTTGCTGAGCGATGGCCAGCGGCTCACCGGTGCCTACGCACTTGGTCCCGAGGCGGGCGAATGGCTGCAGCAGGCCACCCTTGCGATCCGCGCTCATGTGCCGCTCGCGGTGCTGCGCGACACGATCCAGCCGTTTCCCACATTCTCGGAGATATTCGTCGAGGCGCTCCACGCCCTGCGTGCCGCGATACAAAAGCCGGTCGCGGCGGAGCCGACGCCAACGAATAAGTAAAGAAAGGATGGCAAAGATATGCCGGAAGCAACCTGGAAACCTCACGAGAAACACGGACAGTTGACGACGCAGAGCGACTTGCCTGACAGTGTCTACGCGTTTCCGAAGCAGCGGAAAGAACCACTGACCGACGCGCAGCATGTGCGTAATGCTGTTGCGAGGTTCGATCAGGTCATCGACATCTCCGATGCCGACCGCGCGTTGGCCTTCGCGAACATCGAGAAAGCTGCAAGCTACTACGGCGTCAACCTCGCGGAGACGTCATGGCACGACCTGGGCATTCATCCTCAAAAGAATAGGAGAGAGGCTGCTGCCAAAGGCGCTGCGACTCGCGAACGCCGAGTGCATAGCTAAGAACCAGGCCCAGAGAAAGACGCGTTCCATCTGGTTGGCGATGCGAAGGAGATGAATCATGAAAGCAATCGTTGTCCACGATCCTCAAGGTGAGGAGGACTGAGCCGTGAAAGCAGCCAGAATTCATAGCTTCGGGCCGCCCGACGTCGTAGTGGTCGAGGACGTGCCGGTGCCGTCGCCGGGTCCCGGCGAGGTTCTGGTGCGCGTGATGGCGGCAGGCGTCGCTGCATGGGACGCGATCATCCGTGAAGGTAGGAGCAAGGTCAGCCCGCAACCTCCGCTCACCCTCGGTTCGGACCTCGCCGGCGTCGTCGAGCAGGTCGGCCCCGGTGTTACCGGCTTCGCGCCGGACGACGAAGTCTATAGCGTTACCAACCCGCAGTTCTGTGGTGCCCAGGCGGAGTTCGCCGTAGCCATGGCCGGGATGATCGCACGCAAACCGCAGTCGCTGAATTACGTCGAGGCGGCATCGGCTCCTGTCATCGCCGTGACCGCCTGGCAAATGCTCTTCCAGTATGGAGAGGCGACTCGGGGTCAAACCGTGATGGTCGTCGGAGCTGCCGGGAACGTCGGGGCCTACGCCGTACAGATGGCCGTAGACGCCGGGATCCACGTTGTAGCGGTCGCCCACCTCGCTGACCAGGACCTGCTCCATTCCCTGGGAGTTAAATCGATCATTGACTCAAGCAAGCCCTCATCCGAGCAGGACCTGCCGCAGGTGGATGTCATCGTCGACACGGTGGGAGGCAGTACATTGCAGCGCTGCGTCGGTGCCTTGAAGCCCGGAGGCAAACTCGTCACCTCGGTCTCCACGCAGCCGCTGCCGGCCGGGGCCATCTTCTTCTACGCTGAGGCGACCACCGCGCGCCTGCAGACGCTTACAAGATTGTTTGACGCGGGCAAAATCACAGCGCGTGTGGGCTCAATCCTGCCGCTTTCCGAGGCGCGCCAGGCGCAGGCCATGCTTGCGGGCGCACCCCACAAGTCCGGCAAGATCGTCCTCGAG
Source organism: Acidobacteriaceae bacterium (assembly GCA_050014235.1). Classification (GTDB taxonomy): domain Bacteria; phylum Acidobacteriota; class Terriglobia; order Terriglobales; family Acidobacteriaceae; genus Edaphobacter. The sequence continues at coordinate 59,420 of JBEKDS010000020.1, read as the reverse complement.
ATCGGGTACCCGCGGCAGAACCGATCTGCGCAGCAAAATCTGTAGTTTCCCCCTCACGTCGAGGTTATAGGCGGCTACGTTCTTGGGTCCAGGTCGACGAAACCATTCGATCCAGCCGTTTGTAAACGCTGGGTTGTCCAACTCGGAGGTGAATCATGAAAGCAATCGTTGTCCACCAATATGGCGGTCCGGAAGTACTGAAGTTTGAGGACTACCCTGACCCGGTCCCCGGTCAGGGCGAGGTGTTGGTGCGAGTCGCCGCCGCCAGCGTGAATCCGATCGACTACAAGCGACGCGCCGGGTTAACCAAGGATTTTTATCCCATGCACTTTCCAAGCCTCATAGGAGTCGATATGTCGGGGACTGTGGTGAAGCTTGGGCCGGGGGCGGAAGGCTTTCCCGTCGGCGACCAAGTGTTTGCCATGACGGACAATACCTACGCCGAGCTCTGCACGGTGAAAGCGGACGTTCTGGCGAAGGTCCCCGAGGGGCTCGATTTGATCCAGGCGGCCGCGCTGCCGCTGGTGACGGTGACCGGCAACCAGCTCCTTTCTGCTACGGGAATCCAAGCGGGCCAGACGGTTCTGGTGGTAGGTGCTGCAGGAAATGTCGGGCGTTCGGCAGTATTCACTGGGAAGCAACGCGGGGCGACGGTGATCGCGGGGGTCTTGAAGAGGCAGATGGATCTGGCGAAGACCATCGGCGCGGACCAGCTGGTCGCAACCGACGACGACAGTGCGATTGCGAAGCTTCCGCCGCTCGATGCGGTGGCGGATACGGTCGGCGGAAGCACCGCCGAGAAGCTGATCGCCAAGGTCAAGCCGGGAGGAGTGTTTGCTTCGGCGAACGGGGCGCCGCAGAACGCCGCGAAGTACCCCTCTGTAAAGACGGTGCATGTGTTCTCGAAGTTCGACAGGAAGACGCTCGAGTTCATGGCCGAAGCGGTGCGAGATGGCAAGCTGGTAATCCCGATCGGCAGTAAGTTCCCACTTAGCGAGGCAGCCGACGCTCAGGCGGCAGCGGAGAAAGGCAGCCTTGGGAAGATCTTGCTGGTGCCTTGAACGCGTCACTGGACGTGCAACTCCTAGGAGATCGAAATGAAGAAAGCGCGCCCCGGAATCAATCCGGTTTCGAAACCAAGTGGCAATGGATGTGTGGAATGCCTGGCGTCACCGAATGGTTGGTGGTATCACCTCCGCCGCTGTGCGGAGTGTGGGCACATCGGATGCTGTGACAGCTCTCCAAGTCAGCACGCGTCAAAGCATGCGGCGGCGACCGGGCACCCGATCATAGCCAGCTTCGAGCCCGGCGAAGACTGGTTCTACGATTACGAGACGCAAGGGATGATCAAGGGCGCGGAGTTGCTTCCGCCGCACGCGCATCCCGCGAGCCAGCCCGTGCCTGGACCTGCGGGCAGGGTGCCAGCAGATTGGCAATCGCTCTTGAGCTAACGCCGACGGACGGTCATAGGAGAATTGGACAATGTCGCAATCGAGCAATGAGCCCTTCCGGCAAGCAGAGGCTTTTCCCGTCCTCACGCCGGCGCAGATCGCCCGCATCCGGCCCCATGCGAATGTGCGGCCAGTCCTGCTTGGAGAGGTCCTTTTTGAACCTGGCACGGTGCGCATGTCCTGTTTCGTGGTGGTCACTGGGAGGCTCGCGATCTCGATGCCGCGACTGTCCGGTGAGCAGGTGTTTGTGACCCACGGCCCCGGCCAGTTCTCCGGCGATGTTGTCGTGATCTCCGGGGCAGGCTCGCTTGCTCGCGGACGGGTGGTAGAGCCAGGAGAATTTCTCGAGCTCAGTCCGGACGCGCTTCACACCTTGATTGCAAAGGATTCTGAGCTGAGCGACATCTTCATGCGCGCATTCCTCCTGCGTCGCGTCACGCTGATTTCGGCGGGCCTCAGCAATGTCACCATGCTGGGATCGCAATACTCATCCAACACGCTGCGCATACGCGAGTTCCTTACCCGCAACGGCCATCCGTACACCTATGTCGATCTCGACAGCGACAAAGCCTCGCAAGAACTTCTGGATCGGTTGGACATAAAGCCAAAGGACGTTCCGGTCGTGATCTACGGTGGAAATAGTGTGTTGCGGAACCCGACCAACCAGGAGTTGGCAGAGCGTCTGGGGTTGACCGGCCATATCGACGAAAACCGCATTTACGATCTCGCGATTGTGGGCGCTGGTCCGGCCGGCCTGGCCGCCGCCGTGTATGCAGCCTCCGAAGGGCTGGACTCCGTCGTGATCGAATCTGAGTTCCCCGGAGGCCAGGCAGGCGCGAGTTCGAAGATTGAGAACTATATGGGTTTTCCAATGGGCATTTCGGGCCAGGAACTTGCCGGCCGTGCGGTCTTGCAGGCTGAAAAATTCGGCGCTCAGATGGTGGTCGGTGAGAAGGTCGTGAAGATCGGATGTGATCAGCGGCCCTACCGGCTTATTTTGGAAAGCGGTGGGTTCATCGAGACGCGGAGCATTGTGATTGCCACCGGCGCTCAGTACAACAAGCCGAAAGTTGAGAATCTGGAACGATTCGGGGGACAGGGCATCTACTATGCTGCCACATTCATGGAAGCGCAATTTTGCACAGGCGAGGAAATCGTCGTGGTCGGTGGCGGCAACTCCGCCGGTCAAGCAGCGGTGTTTTTGGCCGAGACAGCGCAGAAGGTCTACATGCTGGTTCGCGGCACGGAGCTGTCCGAAACAATGTCGCGCTATCTCATTCAGCGAATTGTGGAGAATCCGGGCATTGAACTGCATCTCGAAACCGAGATTGTTGGATTAGCAGGAGATTCGCACCTGGAGCGGGTCGCCTGGCGCGATCGGGCGACGGGCGAAGAGGCAGGGCATGACATACGCCACGTGTTCGTGATGGCTGGCGCTTCGCCGCGTACAGATTGGCTGCGGGAGTGTCTTGCTCTGGATGAACGAGGGTTCGTGCTCACGGGACGGGATTTGGACCCGGTTCTGGCCACCGCGCCACTGAAGTGGCCCCTGAGCCGGCCTCCGGAGATGCTGGAGACGAGTTTGCCCGCAGTCTACGCGGTCGGAGACATTCGCTCCGGCAACGTGAAACGCGTTGCATCGGCCGTAGGTGAAGGTTCAATCTCGATCCACCTCGTACATGGCGCGCTAGCGGCGATGTGAGGCGGCCTCGAACATCTGCCGGTCGCCTTCCCCACCATGAAGCGCGCTCCCGTAGCTGCGCACAAGTGAAAGCCCAATGCACGACGACAGGGGGCACCGCATGGATCTGCCTGACGCGCCGATTGCTCACGAAGGCTTCTTCGCAACCCACTTCTTCACCGTGAGCGACCAGGAAAAATCGAGGGACTTCTATGTCCGGATTCTTGGCGGGAAATTGATCAAGCCGGACAATCCCTGCTACATCAAGCTGGCAAACTCGTGGGTCATTCCCAACTCCGGCGGCGGCCCGACTCCCGACAAGCCGGAGGTCTATCTCGACACGCCGATGGACTTGAACCGAGTCAATGGGTTCCTCAATCTGCGTGTCGCCGACATCTGGGCCTGCTATAAGGAATGGAGCGCCAAGGGAGCGTTCTTCATCACCGAGCCATTGGCCAATCCCGACGGGTGGGAGTGGCGCTGCTACATGCGTGATCCCGATGGCTACCTCATCGAGGTCGGCCAATATACCCAACTCGCGCTCGATTGGTTCCACAACCACAGTTAATTTGGCGAGCGATAGACGAGAGGATGTTCGAAGCTTCTTAGCTTCCATCGCGTTTCCGAGAACCGCCGGCGGCACGTGGGTTTCGCCCCGCGGGTCGAACCGCTCGCAGACTAACGTTTTCTCAACTCCTTGAGGGGGCCGCTAACGAATGGGCTGCCCACCTCAAAGAACCGCAGCGGCCGGTCCACATCACGCGTGATGCCGATGCGCACAGTTGTGCCAATGTGCGCAGTTTTTCGCACCGCAGTCCCAAGCCAAAGCGGACCGTCGGCACACAGGTCAACTCCATCCAGCCGCTTGTCGATTTCCAATGCAGCCGCAAGCCGCCCCGGCCCTCGCGCCAAGTCTCTGAGTTTGTCCGTATTGCGGAGCCGTTCCATTCGGCCGATTCCTTCAAGAGGCTCAATGGCGCGCAACAGCACTCCTGCGCCAACCCCCGACTCTTCTGCGGTCACATTGAGCATGTAGGACACCCCATAGATGAAGTACACATAAGCAAACCCTCTGCCCAGGAACAAAGATTCGTTCCTGGCCGTTTGTCCGCGATAGGCATGCCCACTGCGATCGCCCGGTGGGTAAGCCTCTGTCTCGACGATGCGACCGCTCATCCTGTTTCGCCCGGCCTTGCGCACAATGGTTTTCCCGATGAGATATCCGGCCAGCTCAGCCGTGTCAATTGGCAAGCTTGCCCGCGATAGCCGCCGGACTTCAAGAGCGAGATGAGACGCGGTCTGCAATGGAATTAACTTGATCCTACCTGCCAGGCCCGGTTCATCCAGAAACCTTCATCGCAGCGTGCTTCGCCCGCGAAAGCCCCTGCGAGCCCGCGCCCTGGCACTCAAGTCTTCCGCCCGCTCCGCACAATATACGACGAGGCACTCCATTGTCTCAGGCGGCAGTCCGCTGGGCAATTGGCTGCACTTCCCGCAAGAGACCGGTATCCACGTCGAAGATGAAGCCTCGCACAGGGACATCCTTTGCGATCCAGGGATGCGATCGGACTTTCTTGATCTGCTCCCTGGTATTTTCTTCGGGGTCCTTATAGGAGAAGAAGCGCATTGGAGCCGGCGAGGCATCTCCAGTGGCAGTGCTCAGCTTCGCGTTCAGCTCGTCATCTGAGAACGTCGTGAACCCGCAGCCGGTGTGGTTGAGGAGCAGTATCTCCGTGGTCCCGAGGATACGGTTGGAAACGATCAGCTCCGCGAGAACATCTTCGGTTACCGCCGGTCCGCCGGTCCGGATAACGTCGATATCGGGGTGCGGCAGACCCAGGATTCCGGGGAGGTCTGAGAGGCGAGGATCCATGCAGGTGACAACTGCGATCTTGGGCGCCGGATGCTTCCCCAGAGCTGAAAAGTAGTTTTTCGCATAATTGCGGTTTGCTTCGAGCGCCTTATCGATAATACTCATCGTTAGCCTCCACTTATGGTTGATGTCGTCTGATGTCATCTCAATTGCATCGTTGCCCGTAATTGCATGGTCGTTGCCGTATCGAGTCACGTCCGCTATCGCATCATGGGCGCGAAGGGAAACCTATTGGACGAAAGTATCGTTCGATACCTTCGTATACCGAAAAGGTCGAACGGCGAAGTCGGACCGGCATATCCCTCCGCCTTTCGGCGAGGTTCTCTCGCCGCCGATTCCCAATCCACACTTTGGTGGCGCACGATACCTTCGTCCAATTGACTCGTCTTCATGTCTCTGGCCTAATCGATCACATCCGATAACCACACGCTGGACTACGACGAGGTACGCTTGCCCCGATTGCTTTCAGTAAATGTCGGCCTTCCGCGCGACGTGACATGGAACGGCAAAACGGTCCGAACGTCGGTCTGGAAATCTCCAGTCGATGGGCGGCGAATGGCGCGCAAACTGGATATCGACGGCGATGCGCAAGCCGATCTCGCCGGTCACGGCGGGGAGCAGCGCGCCGTATTCGTCTACCAGATGGATTCTTACCAATACTGGCAAAACTTCCTCGGACGGAAGGACTTTACCTTCGGCCAGTTCGGAGAAAACTTCACCGTCGAGGGACTTCTTGATAACGAGGTTTGCATTGGCGATCGCTACCGCATTGGCGGTGCGATTTTTGAAGTGACCCAGCCGCGCGTGACCTGTTACCGCGTTGGCATTCGCATGAATGAGCCTCGGATGCCAGCCCTGCTCGTGGCGCACCACAGGCCAGGGTTCTACTTTCGCGTGTTGCAGGAAGGAGAGGTTGGGGCGGGCGACGACATCGCGAAAATCGCTGATGGCCCAGAGGAGATCACGGTGGCCGAGATCGACGCCCTCCTCTATCTGCCCGGACAGACCAGCGAGCAACTGCAGCGCGCGCTGCGCATTCCTGCGCTTAGCAAGGGTTGGCAGAGTTCCTTCCAGGCAATGCTGCAACAAGACCTGAGCTCCAAAACTGCGGCTGGAAATCCGGGGCTCGCCGATGAGCAACAAGCGCCGGCGTGGCCCGGCTTTCGACAGATGCGAGTCGCGAACATTAAGAAAGAAAGCGATAGCGTAACTTCCTTCCTTCTTCAGCCGGCCGATGGGCAGCCTCTGCCCGTCTTCCAGGCCGGTCAGTTTGTTGTCTTGCGCTTGCATCTCGACTCGGTCAAACCGCCCGCCCTCCGCAGCTATTCGCTGTCCGACCTGCCGGCGGCCGATCATCTCCGCATCAGCGTCAAGAGCGAATCGAACGGGATTGGAAGTTCATTCCTGTGCGACCGTACGCATTCAGGCGATGTATTGGAGGTGAGTGCGCCGCGTGGCAGCTTCACGCTAGGTCCCGGCCAGAATCCTGTGGCTCTGCTGAGCGCTGGAGTGGGTGCAACGCCCGTGATGTCGATGCTGCACGCACTTGCCGCCGAAAAATCGCAGCGAGAGGTCTGGTGGGTCTATGGGGCCCGCAATCGCGCCGAACATCCGTTTGCGGAGGAATCGCGTTCGTTGCTGAAACAGCTCTCCCGCGGACGAGCGTACATTGTGTATAGCAGGCCCACTGCAAGCGACAAGGTCGGGGTAGACTTCGATGCCCCCGGGCACATCGACACCGCGCTGATTGAGAAAATTGGCGTGCCGCAAGGAAGTGCCTTCTATCTGTGCGGCCCCACTTCCTTCTTGCAGAGTATGTGCGATGGGCTGCAAAGCTGGGGTGTGCTCGCCGGGAATGTGCACACGGAGATATTCGGCTCTCTCGAGGCTGTCACCCCTGGTATGGCGCAGGTGCTTCACACGCCTCACCTGCCACCAGAGCCGCCCGGATCTGGCCCCCCAGTCTCATTCGTGCGTAGCGGGATTACCGCCGCCTGGGACCCGAAGTTCGCGAGCTTGCTTGAACTGGCGGAGGCGTGCGACGTTCCGGTTCGATGGTCGTGCCGCACTGGAGTCTGCCATACCTGCATGACCGGTCTGATTGGCGGATCGACTGTTTATAACCCTGAGCCGCTCGAACGGCCCGGTCCCGGTAACGTGCTCGTATGCTGTTCCCAGCCAAGCGCGGCTGTCACCCTGGATCTTTAGGACAAGACGCCTACACCGGCCAGGCTCGCGGAATCAGATTTATTGGGCGCTGCACTGCTACGTCGTGGAGTTTCCTCTGAAACAATAAAGGCAGTTACACTGACTCACGGGAGGAGTCGATTCATGCGTTCTGATATTGTTCCGGGAGCCAATTTCCCGGACTACGAACTGCCCGACCAAACTGGCAAGCTGCGCAAGCTCAGCGAGCTACAGGGCGACGATCCGCTCATCCTCACGCTTGCGCGCGGCCACTATTGCCCAAAGGAGCATCAGCAGCATCTGGAACTCGCCGCGTTCTACCCCAAGATTGCAGTGGCGTACACGCAGATCGCCACGATCTCCACCGACGACCACCACACGCTCCAGGAGTTTCGGGCGTCGATCGGAGCCGAATGGACCTTCCTTTCAGACCCCGGCCGAACGATTCAGAAGGATCTCGACATCCAGGAGTACACCGACCCTGAGCATAACCCGATGATCCCGCACACGCTCGTGCTCAAGCCAGGCCTCGTGATCTACAGCATCTACAACGGGTACTGGTTCTGGGGCCGTCCGTCGGTCGTCGATCTTTGGCATGACCTGCGCGCGGTGTCCAAGGAAGTGCGCCCAGACTGGGATTTGAGCAAACCCGGACTCCGCGAGGCCTGGAATGCGGGAGACCTCTCGCGTTTCCACGGCTGGAACAAGGAGCCCGGTGTGGAGGCGCCCTCGACTGGACAGAGCGGTTAGAAGCCATCCCCTGATTCCCTCCGCTCGGACCAGGTGTCCGCAATGAGGCAAACGCTGCGCCTCGCGCAGAGATGGGTCCGGGAAAAGTTCGGATCTGTGGTCGCGCTCGACACCACAGTGGCCGGAAAAACGTGGGCGACGGCCGAATAGGGCTGTTTGGCGCCTCATACGAAAGTATTGGTCGATACCTTGGTTCAATAGATTTGCTTCCTCGCGTCTGCTGTGATCGCGCGTGTGACGGCTCCCGAGAACCGGGATCCGCATGCAACGCATCTTCCCAACAAATCGAAGGAGGAGCCATGGTCTCGACCTATTCGCCGCAGATGCTGTACCCGATATCTCCCGGCCGCGAAGATGCGGACTCCATCGAAGCAGGCGAGCGCCAGTTTGCGGCTGCGACGCGTGAGATGGGAGCCTTCACGAAGGCCGCCGGCATTCTGTTTGGAAGGCGAGCGGCCTCCCGCGCAGCCGAGCATTGGCTCGCACTCGCGGAGAACGCGGAGGCAGCTGCGGATGGGTATCCCAACTGGCGGCGGATCACGATCGCCGCTGCCAGCCAACTAGCGAAGGGCGAGTGCCCAGCGGACGAAGCTGAGTGAAAGGAGGCGAACGGTGACAAGAGAGATGAATGAGATTGTCGCAGTTGACGATAACGATGTGCTTTTCAGCTTGCTCCGGGAGATGTTCACAGAACACGGCTACACGGTGCGCAGACCAGACAGGCGAGCTGGCATACGCGAGTCAGCAGGAGCCGGTCCGTATAGATAAGTGGCGCAGGCTGCAATCGGGAGCACACCATGTTAGGCAAGGAAACAGTCATCGTCACGGGAGCTTCGCGAGGCATCGGAGCGGCGATCGCCCAGGCCTTTCTCGACCGCGGCTACAACGTAGTCGCGACGTCGCGCGGCTTTTCTGGGTCCGGCTTCGAGCCGACGTCAAATCTCGCGCTCGTCGACGGAGACATCAGTCAGGCAACGACCGCCGAGAAGGTCATGCAGACCGCGGTCGCCAGCTTCGGTTCGATCGACCACGTGGTCAACAATGCTGGCATCTACCTGGGCAAGCCTTTCACGGACTACACCAGCGAGGAGTTTCACCACCTCGTCTCCGTCAATCTCGAAGGATTCATCCTTGTCACGCAGCGCGCGGTGAGGCAGATGTTATTGCAGGGCACGGGCGGCAGCGTAACGACGATCACGGCAGCGCTGGCGGACAACCCCGTCGCAGCGGTCCCGGCGTCGATAGCAATGATGACCAAGGGCGGGCTGAACGCAATCACCCTGAGCCTGGCGAGCGAGTACGCGAAGCGCAAGATCCGTTTCAACGCGGTCGCGCCAGGTGTCGTCGACACGGAAATGCACGAGGGCGCGCCGAAGGATTCCATGGAGACCCGTTCGCCTATGGGCACGATCTCCGGGCCGAAGGACATCGCCCAAGCCGTCATCTATCTGACGCAGGCGGCTCACGTCACCGGGGAGGTGCTTCACGTGGACGATGGTGCGCACGCCGGCCGATGGTGATCGCTCAGCGCGATTGAGCAAGCCTGTGTTGGCGGAGGTTGATGAGCTTGGGGCATGTCCAACCGAGCGGGGCCTCTAGCACTCGGCCTAATGAGGACGGGCCTGGCTTCCGGACGCGGGTGCGACGCGCAGTCTTGAGGCCATCTTCACCAGGTCGGGGAGGGAGTCGGCCTTCATCTTTCGCATCATCTTGCCGCGGTGTGCCTTCACCGTGATCTCGCTGATGCCAAGCTGACCGCCGACCTGCTTATTGAGCATGCCGGAGACCACCAACGACATGACCTCGCGTTCGCGGCTCGTGAGCGACATGTAGCACGCGCGCAGCGCCTGGATCTCTGCCTCGCGGCCAAGCGCATTCTGGCTGCGCGTAATGGCGCCCCGAACCGCGCGCAGCAGCACCTCATCGCAAAATGGCTTTGTCAGGAACTCAACCGCGCCGGCCTTCATCGCCTCGACCGTCATGGGCACATCGCCGTAGCCGGTGATGAAGATGATCGGCATGTCATTCCGATCGGTCGCGACCCGCTTCTGCAGATCCAGACCGCTAAGGTCAGGCAGAGAGACATCAAGCACCAGGCAGCTGGGCACGGTCGCCCGCGGGCGAGCGAGGAACTCCCCAGCGGATGCGAAGAGCTCCGGCCGCCAGCCTTCGTTGCGGATCAGCAACTCCAGCGACTCGCGGACGGAGACATCGTCGTCGACGACAAATACGATTGGCGTGCCGTGCGGCATCGGGTCAACCTCAGTACAGGGCCCACTGCGCTCGCTAGCCTAATATATATCCCTTTGTCCCGAGAAGGCGCAAGCAGCTCAAGTGCGCTCAGCTCAGGCGAAGTGCGGCATTGAGGGCCTCAGCCAACGCAGTATCGCTGAATGGTTTCAACAGACACTCCACCGCTCCCTGTTCGATTACCTTGGGGCGGACGACCTCATGCCTGTGGCCGGTGATGAATACGATGGGAATCTGTTCACGGCGAAACCTAAGTTCCTGCTGCAGTTCGGGGCCGGTCATGCCCGGCATGGCCACGTCGAGGATAAGACATCGCGTCTTAGCAAGGCAGTCCGACGCAAGAAACTCTTCCGCGGAGGCGAAGGACCGGGCCGCAAAGCCGAGCTCATGCAGCAGGTCTGGAAGCGACTCCCGTATGGACTCGTCATCGTCGACCACCGAGATTAGGGAGCGTTTGTTCATTGTGGATTCCTCGCGACGTTCTGGGTCTCCATCGAAGCAGACGCCTGAATTGACCCAGGGCCCTGGGCGTCTGTTGCACCCATTGGTGCGCACGGAATAGAAAAAGAGATTGTGGTTCCTGGGCCGTCGTTGGGGGCTGCCCAAAGACGGCCGCAATGGTTCTCGATAATGGAGCGGCTCACCGACAGGCCCATCCCCATCCCTGCGCTCTTCGTGGTGTAGAACGCCTCAAAGATCCTCTCCGCGCTCCTTGGATCGATGCCCACGCCGGCATCCTGCACCGCCACGTTCACCCGATTGCCATCCTCTCGCTCGGTCCGGATCACCAGCTGCCGGGGGCGGTCTTCGATGCCTTCCATAGCGTCCGAGGCGTTCAGGAGCAGATTCAGAATGACCTGCTGCAGTTGCACCCGATCGCCGACGACGAGCGGCAGCCCTTCAGCAAGCTCTGAGCGCACGACCACCCGGTTTCTCTGGAGCTCGCTCAAGGACAGGGCCACGACCTCCCGTGCGGCCTCATTCAGGTCGACCAACTCGGTCGTCGTCTCCTTCTTACTGAAGAGCGCGCGCAATCGTGTGATCACCTCGGACGCGCGGTTGCCATCGCGAATGGTGCGGCGGGCCGTCTCGCGCGCGCCTTCGACGTTCGGGGGATCGGCGGCAAGCATCCGCAGACAGGTGCTGGCGTTGGTGACGATGCCCGACAGAGGCTGATTGACCTCGTGAGCGATGGATGCAGTGAGCGCGCCGAGGCTGGTGACCCTCGCCATGTGCGCGAGCTCCGACCGGACCTTGCCCAGCGCCTCTTCCGAGAGCCGGCGTTCCGTTACGTCCTGGATCGCGCCGATGATCTCAGGGCGGCCGTTCTGGTCTCGCGCCACATGAGCGTTTGTGCGCAGGTGCTTGATCGAGTCGTCTTCCATCCGCAGCCGAATCTCGTAGTAGAGCTCGCTGCTGGTTCCGGCCCGGGCGCGCTCAATCTTCTCGGCCAACAACGGGAAATCGTCTGGATGGACGCGACCGGCGATCCTCTCAATCGTCACCGGGGCATCCCGCCCGAACTCGAAGATGCGATAGAGCTGCTCCGAAAATGCGATCTCGTCCGTGTCCAAACGCCAGGAGAAGCTGCCGGTCAGGTTCAGGCGCTGACCCTCGGCGAGGAAGGCCTCGCTGCGCCGCAGCTCCTCCTCTGCCCGTCTGCGCTCCGTGATATCGCGCAGATAGCCGGTGAACGACGGGGGCCCGTCGACCGGGATGCGGGAGATCGAGAGTTCGACCGGGAACTCGCTGCCGTCCGCACGGATTGCGGTCATCTCCAGGCGCTTTCCGAGGACGCGTGCCTCGCCGGTTGCCAGGTAACGTGCGAACCCCTGCCGATGCTGTTTCCGAAGCGATGGCGGAATGATGACGTCAGCGAGGCGTCTGCCCAACACATCGTCCCTCCGGTAGCCGAACGTGCGCTCCGCCGCCGGATTGAACTCAGTGATGCGGCCCTCGTGATCGATGGTCACAATACAGTCAAGCGCCGAGTCGAGGATCGCGGACTTGCGCGCCTCGCTGCGCCGCAACTCATCCTCAACTCGTCTCCGGTCTTCAATATCGATCAGCAGGGCGTGCCAGCGCATGATACGGCCGCCTGCGTCCCGTATGGGAAGGCCCCGGACCTGGAACCATCGATGTACCCCATCCGCCCGTCGGTAACGCAGCTCCAGGTCGAAGGGGTCTCCGGTTGTGATCGAACTCCCAAAGACCGAGATCACACGAGGCAGGTCATCTGGATGAACAACTCCCGCGGCTATCCAATCTTTCAACTCCTCAAACGTCTTGCCGAAGTATTCCAGAAGCTGCCGATTCACAGATTCGAGCTCTCCGTCTGGGCTCCAGATGCCAATCAGCCCAGGAATGTTGTCGAAGATCTGCCGGAGGTTCGCCTCACTCGCTCGCAGCTCCTCTTCAGCACGTTTCTGGTCGTCAATGTCGGTAGTTGTGCCGACGAATTTGAGGACTTTTCCTTCTGCATCGCGCAGGACCACGGCCCGATTGAGATGCCAGCGGTAGGTCCCGTCCCGAGCGCGAAGAGACCGGGTTTCCATAGCGAAACCCTGCCCCGAGCGTACCCCGTCCCAAAAGGCCTTCGATGCCGTCTCCCGGTCCTCGGGGTGGACTGCGGTCATCCAGGCCTCGGGGTGCGAGCGGATGAAATCGAGGGTCTGACCGGAGTATGCAAGCCAAACTTGATTCACGAAATCCGGCGTCCCATCAGGCTTCAGCGTCCAGGCGGACACGGGAAGATGCTGTAGCAGCCCAGCCTGGAGTCTTAGCTCTTCATTGGCTTTGGTGAGTTCCTTCGTGCGCTCCGCAACCCGTCGATCAAGCTCGTTGGCAACCCGCCTCTGTTCGCGCAGGAGCCGCGACTCGCGCAGGCCGATCGCCGCTTGATTCGCAGCCACGCTCAGGACCAGTCTCTCGGTCTGAACCGGGAAGTCCGCTCGCTGAGAACCTGCCACGATCACCCCTATCTCCCCCTGTAGCCCCATGCGCAAAGGCAGCAGCGAAATCTCTGCGTCTCCAAATCGCTTCCGTGCGGTCGCAGTCCAGCGCGTCGGGTCATCCCCCAACCACTGGTTGAGCAGTCCGCCAATCTCTTCCGGCTCGGCGGACAGGCTTCGCGATGGAGCAGCCCGAAACATCTCCAGGGGCGCCTCGCCGAGTGGCCCATTCAATCGCGCATAAACGAAATCCAGCCGGAGCATCCCCAGGAGCACGTCGAGCAAAGTGCTTACCACCTGGGACGGCTCGCCGCCAGCCCAGATGGCAGGAAGCGCCAACGCGCTGACCAGATCGTTAATGCAGTGCTGCAGCCGCTTGATCTCGTCGGCGGGAGATTGGAGCGGTGCCTCCAAGTTAATTTGCCGCCGGTACGGCCGGCGCCTGTATCACTCGCCGGTCGCGAAGTTCGCGCAGAGACGCCGCAGGTGATACGAAGAGCGGATTCTGCTGGAGGATGCCGCCGACGATGATCCTTGGATGCGTTCGCATGATGTCAATCACCGTGTCTCTTCTACCCCCTAGAATGCGCGACTTAGCGAACGGGTGTCCATAGTACCTTGGTATTGGTCTTGTCGGGCAGCGCACACTTAAGGCTTGTCGCGGCCCGAATTGTCCACAGGCCCCCCGCTTCTCCTGGGCGGGTCTCTGCCGAGTTCATGTGTCCCAACTGCGAAGGTGACTCTGATCGGCAACGCGGAAATGCGCACATTACGTTGACTCAAAAAAAATGGTGGGCGAGGCAGGGTTCGAACCTGCAACCACCGGCTTAGAAGGCCGGTGCTCTATCCAGTTGAGCTACTCGCCCGGGGCGCGCACCCAGGCGGCTATCCGCCTGCCGCACCCGCGCCGACCGGCCGCTGCGCAGCCGCCTCAACGATTGTAATGGGAGAAGAGGCGCGTCTCGCGAGGCGGCTGCCGCGCGTCACCGTGCCGCCAGCCCGACGGCCTCTAGCTTTGCCGTCGCCGCAAGGTTCGCACCCTATACGCCGGCCGGGGCCGCCACCGGGGGCTCCACGACGGTCGCCTTCACCGGCACCCGCGGATGACGCATGGTTGTGGTCGTCTTCTGCTTCTGGCGTATCGCCTGCTGCTCAATCTTCCCCAGCGCGTGGTGCAGTGCCGTCATCATCTCCACCGACTCGCAGACTGCCACCATGCTCTGGCTGCCGACCACCACCGCAACTTCGGCGATCTTGCGGTACTTGTCCACCGTCAGAATGATGTGCGCGTTCGCCGCTTCACCCAGTATCCTGTCAATCCGTTTCAGTCCCTTATGAGTCCGGTCCTTGTACTTCTGGGTCACGATGAACTGCCGTCCCGTGTAGTCGATGATCATCCGCTCTCCTCACACTCAGTTGTCAGCCTGCCGTACCAACCACTCGATTCAGCCCGTCTCACCCGCTCGCCCTCGCTTGCGTATCAGCGTACACGCCGTTGGTGGGTGCTGGGAATCTGCATATCCTCGCGATACTTTGCCACCGTCCTGCGCGTTACGCGAATGCCCTGGCGCTGCAACTCCGCTGCCAGCTGGTCGTCGGTCAACGGCTTGCGCGGGTCTTCATCCTCAATTAGTTTTTTCACCCTGCGCTTCAGCAGCACCAGCGGCAGGTCGCCGCCCTCCGGCCCGTTCACCCCCTCGGTAAAGAAGTAGCGCAGCTCATATACGCCCTGCGACGTATGCACATACTTGTTCGCCACCGCGCGGCTGACGGTCGAGGGATGCACCCCAATCTCCTCCGCGACCTCCTTGATCATCATCGGCTTCAGCCCCTGCTCGCCACGCTCCAGAAACTCCCCCTGCCGGCGGACAATCACCTCGCAGGTACGCAGGATCGTGTTCTTCCTCTGCTCAATGTTGCGCAAGAGTTGGATTGCAGACTTATACCGTTCCTTCACATATTCGCGGACGTCCTTCTCGGTCTGCTTCTCGCGCAGCATCTTGCGGTAGGAGCGGCTCAGACGAAGCGTCGGCATGTCCTCTTCGTTCATCACCACCACATACTCGCCATCGCGCTTGACGAACGCCACATCCGGCTCAATCAGCCGCGTCTCGCTCAGGTTGTAGCGCTGTCCGGGCCGCGGATCGAGCGTACGGATAAAGTCCACCGCGGCCTGCACCTCCTCAACGCTCCTTCCGCAACTGCGCGTCAGCTCGCGCATGTCCTTCTTCTGCAGCAACGCCAGATTGTTGGTAACAATATGCGCCGCAATCTCAAAGACATCCCCCACACAGCGCCCGGTTCCATCGCGCGGTCCGGCGGCAACTCCGTGGGCGTCCCCATTGCTCGAGTGCCCGTTGCTGGAAAATCCGCCAGCCGCCGGCCCAGGGCGAACTAATTGGAAGCCCTCCGCAACCACGCGCTCCGCCTCCTCAAACGAGTCGTCCAGAAAGTCATGCGAAAGATCGCCGTTGCGATAGGTGGTCTTCACCTCCACCCGGCGCAGCGCCATCTCCGACTCGCGCCGCTGCGCCGAGATCTGGATCAAGAGGCACTCCCGCAGATCGCGCGCCCCCACGCCCAGCGGATCGAGATGGTTCACAATCTCCCGTCCCTCAGCCACCGCCGCCAGCGCCGCCTCACGCTCGTCGCTCCGCCCCGCTCTGTTCGCGCTCACCGCGGCAATCTCCAGCCCGTTCTGCGCAGCGGCAGACTGCGCGGCCAGATGCGCCTCCCACGCCGACTTGCCCTTCAGGCCGCGCTCAAACGGGATCGGCTCGGGCCGCGCAGGCGCATGCGCCTGCAGGAAGGCGTCCGCCAGCTCCTCATCGGTGGCCGTCAGGTACCCATCCTCATTCAGATTGCCCACCACCAGGTCCGCCGCCAGACGCACCCGCTGGTCCAGGTTCATCGAGCCCAGCTGCCACACCAGATGGTCGGTCAGCGTGCTCGGCTGCGACAGGAAGTTGTCGAATGACGGCTTGTCGATCTCCTCAAAACTCGACGCCGTCCGGAACCCCGGATCGAGATAGTCCTGAAAGTAGCTGCCGAAATCGATCTCGTCGAAAGGGTCCTTCTCCACCCGCTCAAGCTCCGCCACAACCGACTCGGCCGAGCGCTCCCGCTCAGCCTCGCGTCCCGCCATCTCCTCGATCGTGACCGCCGACTCCTCCACCTCTTCCAGCACCGGGTTCTCCACCATCTCGGTGTTGATCATCTCCCGAAGCTCGAGCTTGTTCAGCGCCAGCACGCTGACCATCTGCACCAGACCAGGCGTCAGCACCTGGCGCTGCGAGACTTTGAGATTGAGTTTCGGTTGCAGCAATCCTACGACCTCATCTTGCTTCGGTGCTCCGCGGTGCCGCTAAGCAGAAGAGTCAATCGTTGGGCAGACCCTCTGCCTTCGCTGTTGCCGGGGAACTTGGCCACAGTCTACATCCCAACGCGTGACTCTTGCAGCGGTAAGCTCAAGTCTCTGCAAAAGCGTCATGCTGTTGTTCCCGTTTATACGTCACCTCCAGAGATAAGCAATAACACCTTTGGCCCAACCCCTCCGTGCGCTAAATCACCGCACTTGTGTCCTTTAGGCACTCCCGCGCGATGCCGCGTCGGTCTCCTCTTCGCGCACCACCGCACGGCGCTCCGCACCCCCGCAGTCACAAAGCGGCCCTAGTCCATGGAAAACTTCTCGCCCAGATAGATGCGCCTTACCTCGGCATCGCGCCCCAGCTCGCTGGGCGTTCCCGCGCGGAAGATCCGCCCGTCATTGATGATGTAAGCCCGGTCTGTCACCGAGAGCGTCTCGCGCACATTGTGGTCCGTCATCAGCACGCCGATGCCATTCATCTTCAGGTCGAAGATAATCTCCTGCAATTCCAGCACCGCGATCGGGTCGATCCCGGAAAACGGCTCGTCCAGCAAAATAAACGCCGGCTCAATCGCCAGACAGCGCGCAATCTCCACTCTTCGACGCTCGCCGCCGCTCAGCGCGTAGCCCATGGTCTTGCGCACGTGGCCCAGGTTCAACTGCTCAATCAGCTTCTCTGTGCGCGTCCGCCGCGTCTCCCGGCTTAGCTGTTGCGCCTCCAGCACCGCCAGGATGTTCTCCTCAACCGACAACTTGCGGAAGATCGAAGGCTCCTGCGGCAGGTAGCTGATCCCATACTCCCGCGCCCGCAGATACATCGGCAGCCGGGTAATGTCATCACCGTCACACAGCACGTGCCCCGCATCCGGACGCACCAGCCCCACAATCATGTAGAAGCTGGTGGTCTTGCCCGCGCCATTCGGCCCCAGCAGCCCCACCACCTCGCCCTGCGCGATCCGCATACTCACGCCGCGCACCACATGGCGGCCTGAGTAGGCCTTGCCGATCTCTTCTGTCTCAAGCGTCCGCATGGTTGCCGTCACAATCTGTCCGAATCCCTATTCTAGTGCCCATCCGCCGGTCCCGCCCGACCGAACCTCCTCGACCGCCCGTTCCCGTTTTGGTACCACGCAAAACAATTCTCGCTCGCGGCTGGTTCTCTCCGCTCACGGCTGGCTCTTTCTCGGCTCGTGGATGGTTCTCTCCGCTCACGGCTGGTTCAGGGCTGTCGCTTCGCCGTCCTCCCGTCCTCCACCCGCGAATCCGTCCTCACTCGCTGCGCCGGCCCGCCATCAACCCCATCCGGTACCGCACCCAGGGCCTCAATCCTCTCCCTGCCGCTCGCATCGCACGCATGGAACAGCAGCGCAGCGCCCGTTGTCGAACGCCCCTGCTCGTCCACCGCCTTCGGCGCCGTATCCTTGTCTCCCGTCAGCAGAAATACCTGGTCGCTCGCGGTATAGAGAAGCCGCGCGCCCGTCGCATGGAGCCTCGGCTCATCGATGGCAACCGCCCCACTCGCCACCATCCGCTCAATACGCCCCGAGAGCGATCCCAAATCGGCCGCCGCGACGCCCGTGCCCGCAACGCCGCTCAACCCGGCGGCCGCGCTCGCGGGACCCGCTCCCGCCACCGCGCCTGCGCTTCCGTGCCCCGGCGGCTGTTGCAGGTACACCTCCGCCACGTTCGAGCGAATCATCCCGCCATCGCCCTCCGCCCGCACGCCCCCTGTAAACTCCGCCTCGCGCGATACTCCCGAGTAGGTCAACCCGCCGCTCGCAATCCGCATCACCTGCGGCGCGCGCGCATTCACACCCACACCCACTTCACCCGCTCGCGTCTTCGCTGGACAGCCCGCAACCGGGCCGCCAGCCCCTGCCGCCGCTCCCGGCTGTTCGCGTCCCTCACTCACCAGTAGCGTATGCACTTGCTCACCGCTCGCCGCTCCCGTTGCCGTTGCACCCCGCGCAACCAACCTCTTCTGACCGCGTGCAAGCTCAATCACCGGCGCCTGCACCTGAGACCCCTCCTGCCACAACCGGACCGGCGCTCCAAAAAACGTCGCAACCCGCGTCGCATGGACCAACTCCGCGCGGTCCGCCAGAACATGCGTCGGCTCGTGCGTCGCAGTACCGCTCTTGGCCGGCCCACCCGGCCCCGTATCGCTCTGCACGAAATCCGCCTTCACTCCGCCCTCGGCCCGCGCATCGCCTGTCGCATGGTCCAGCGCCACCTGCGCTGCCCAAAGCGCACTGCCCGCATCCGTCAGCTCCACGCTGCCCGTCAGCGTTACCCGATCCAGATTGCCGTCGTACGCCGCTCGCTGGGCTGTCGCGTGCTGCACGTCCTCCTTGCCGTTCGCGTCCTTCGCCGGGACCCGTTGCATCACCGCGACATGCCCCTGCTGCAGCGCACTCGCCAGTACCTTCGCCGCCTGCTCCCCTTGCGAATCCCTCGCTCCACTCGCCTTCGCGCCACCGCTCGCTGCTTGCTTCAAGAACGCTCCCGGCCGAAACTTCGCGTCCAGCGTGTCTCCCGCGCTTGTCTGCTCCACCCCATCCACAGTCACCTGGCGCAGCAGCGTGTGCCCCACCCCGGCAACCGAATCCAGCCGTAGCGTCTGCGTCCCGCCCGCCGCAGCGAGCAGGTGCGCCTTCAAATCGTCTCCTGCCAGCTCCGTTGAACCTCGGCCTCCCGGACTTGTCAGACTGCCCTCATCCACCACCAGCAGTCGCGCGCTCCCCGTCGCCTCCACATCCCGCACCTGCGACCGTCCCGCGCCCACCGGCGTCAGCGCCGCCTCCACCTTCACCGCCGTGAGATCGCGTTGGCTCCACGGCTCCTTCTCCGCCGATGTCGCCCTTGTCCGCTCCGTGATATGCACCGCGCCGGTAAACACCGCGTGGTCCGCCTCGCCCTTCGCGTCGAACCTGATCGCCGCCTGCTCCGCCTTGCCTCGTCTTTGCTGGAGCGGTCCGTCCGCCGCATACGTCACTCCGCCCGTCAGCAGCGCAGACTGCAACTGGCTCGCCGCGCTCAACACAAAATCGCCGCGCTGCGAAATCACCGTCGCCCCACTCGCCTCGCCCGTCACCTCACCCTGCGCTTCCACCCGCGCCAGCGTTCCATCCGGCCGGCTGTGCAGCGTCGCCTGCCTCGCCGCCATCGTCCGCCCCATCGACGCGTACTTCGCCTCGGTCAGAAACGCCTGTTGGTTGTGGTTGTCCAGCGTGGCGGTCACCGCCGTCAGCGTCACCGACCGCGCGCCCGCCATCCCGCTCATGCTCACTGCCGAGTGCAGCATCAACAAGCCTGAGTCGCTGCTGTAGTCCGCCCCCGTCGCATGGCCAGTAAACCGTCCCGTCTCAAACTCGATCGGATCGCTGGTTGCTGCCACTCCCAGCTTTTCCAGATACACCAGTCCGCTGGTCGTCACATGCAGCACCTTCGCACCGGAATCCCCACCCGCCAATCCCACCTTGCCTGCCGCCGCCGTTGCCGCCTGCAGGTCCATATGCACCACTCCCGTGGCGCGCACCAACTCCGCGTTCTTGTCGTACTCAAACTCGTCGCCGAAGATGCGGTCGTGCCGGTCGCCGTTCCGCCCATACAGAATCACCGACACATCGTGAAGCGTCACCTTCCCGTCCGTGTGCTCCGCTGCCTTCGCGGCGTGGATGGTAAACACCGTTTTGCCCTGCGCCGTCTGCGAGTATGTGTACCCGTCCGTCTCGCGGACCACATTGATCCCCAGCTTCTCCGGCAGCTTCACCCGCAGATGCCGCAGATAGCGCGCCGACACCACGAACGCAGCGATCACCAGAAGCAGGAAGACCGCGCTCCCCGCCAAATAAATCCTCAGTCGCTCAACCCGATCGCGCATCCGCCCGCCGCCTCTATCTTCTCACCCTCTCAACCGGGCGGCCATGCCAAACCGAGCCTCGTGTTCGTTTGATGGATGAGCATACCAACCCGGATACAACCCCGGACTGGGATGGCAGCACCGCAACACAATGTCGTCTACCCAACACTCAATCTTGACCACGCCCGCCCCCTCCCGCGGAGCTAAAATGAACCCATTCATGGCTGATCGGCTTTACTTGAGTCTCTGGTATCCGAACTTCCGCCTCGAGTCGCTCCCCGCCGCGCTCACCGGGGTGCTACGCCAGTTCGCCGTCATCGGCGCCAAACGCATCTCTGCGGCCTCTGCCTACCCCATCAACTTCACCGAGCCGCCCACCTACCAGCGCATCTACGTCAATGCCGGCCCCGAGCCCAGCCATCACCCGCCCGGCAGCCAGTCCATCCCAGATACCGAGAATCCCGACTCTCTCATCGAGGACGCCGTCGCCGAGGCCACCGAACAGCTCCACGACGACATGGCCTACGAGTTCGAGATGCGCTGGCAGCTCTGGACCCCCGAAGAGCCTACCGGCGACTACGTCAGCCGCGCGCTCGCACCCGGCGAAGAGGACGACCTCGACCTCGAAGACGATCCGGACGAAGACCCAACCCCGCGCCGCCGCGCCAAACGCGCAGACCCCGCCTCGCCCGACGATCCCTGGCGTCTCCGCCCCCACACCGTCCGCATCCTCGGCTTCGGCCCGCGCTTCGACATGGCCGGCTTCGAGCAAAACGGCCATCTGCTGGTCGACTTCGGCCTCGACACTCCCTGGGTCCTCGACTCTGCGGAAGCCGATGAGACCGGCGTGCCCAAACCCCTCGACTTCGCCGCCCAGCTTCACATCCAGCAGAATGTGGAGAAGCTGCTCGCCTTTACTCTCCTCGTCGAAAAAAACTGCGGCATCTCCAGCCGCCTCCTATGGACCGAGTCCGGCGAACCCCTCGCCGAAAAACTCATCGCCCGCCTCCAACGCGTCAACTGAAAATTTCTGCGCTTGAGCGCGGAGCACATGCTACCGTTTCTTCATGTTCGTCGTAGCCAGCTATTCCAGCTCCTGGTATAGCGACCCCCATCAATGGAAAGCATTGTTTTACTTGATCTCGTATCCACTCACCCTCGTGTCTGCGGCGGTCGCAGGGTGGGGTATAGGCGGAAGCAAAAGATCGCTCTCAACTGGCCCTCCGTCGAAGGTCGCGTTCAGTTCGTCAGCGTCGCTCCCATTAACGATGGTAAGAACTACGCCACAACCCTCGAATACTGCTATTTCGTAGAAGAGTATCGATCCGGCTCATACAACCGGCGTTCCCGTCCGAGGAAGACGCCAACAACTTCGCACAGGCGATGAAAGATAAGAAGATCCCGATCCATTACAACCCCAAAATGCCGGACAAATCTGTTCTTGAAGACGACGACGTCGAGGAGTTCGCCCAGCCAGCCGCACCCTTGGGGTGAACTGTCATCCCGCCGTCACAATCTCCGAAAAATCCGCGATCTTCGAGAAATTGTCGACAAGAATATGCAGTAGGCTCAGCCGTGTCCACCTTACATAGGTGTCTTCAACCATGACCATCACCTGCTCAAAGAATAGGTCTATCTGCGGCCTAAGCGTTGCAATTAACTCAAGCGCGGCGATGTACTCATGGCTTTTTGCCAGGCGATGGAACTCCTCGCCGATCTTCATTGCCGAAGCCATCAAATTGTTCTGCGCGGGATGTACTACGCTAACTTGACTTAGCGGCTCAACCCTTTCATTCAAATATCCCCGCTCCTCTGCCTGCGCCAGAATATTCTTCATTCTCTTGAACGCCGCGCACACCGCAAGAAAATCCTCGCTCCCCCGCACCGCCGTCACGGCCTCGGCGCGCGCCACCGCATCGCGAACGTCGTTCGCCCCTGCCGCCAGCACCGCCTTCACCACGTCGTACGCCTGCCCCTTCGCCTCGCGCAGATAGAACTCCAGCCGCTCCGCAAAGAACACCTCGACCTTCATTCGCACCGCTTCAACCTGCGTCGCTGCATCCGCCACATCGCCCAGCGTCAGCGGCAACACTCCCTCACCCAGAATCTTCACCACCCCATTCGCCGCGCGCCGCAGCGCAAATGGGTCCCTCGACCCCGTCGGCTCCAACCCCAGCCCAAACATCCCCGCCACCGTGTCCGCCTTGTCCGCGATCGCCAGCAACTGTCCCTCCACCGTCCGCGGAATCCTATCCTCCATCGACTTCGGCCGGTACTGGTCGTAGATCGCCTCCGCCACGCCCGCACCCACACCCTGCGACCGTGCATACAGCCCGCCCACCTCACCCTGCAGCTCGGTAAACTCCTTCACCAACTCGGTGGTCAGGTCGGTCTTCGCCAACCGCGCCGCCTCATCGACCACTATTGCGTCCACCGCCAGCCCGCGCTCTGCCGCCTTCTCCGCCAGCGCCTTCGCCACCCTCCTCACCCGCTCCGCCTTCGCCGCATAGCTGCCCAAATCTTTCTGGAAAGTCACCTTCTCCAGCAGCGCCAGACGCTCCCGCAGCGGCACCCGCTGATCGAACTCCCAGAAGAAGCGCGCATCGTTGAACCGCGCCCGCAGCACCCGCTCATTGCCGTGCCGGATCACCGCCTCGCCCGCCGCATCCGCCTCCGTATTCAGCACGGCAAGGAAATATGGCGCCAGCTTTGCATGCAAGTCATCCACCGCAAAGTAGCCCTGGTGGTCGCGCATCACCGTCACCAGCACCTCCTCCGGCAGCGCCAGGTACTCACGCTCAAACCCGCCCGCAATCACCGTCGGCCACTCCGTCAGGTGGGTCAGCTTGTCCACCAGCGCGTGGTCCTCGCGCCTTCTCATACTCCGCCGCCAACCCCTCGCGCCCCGCAATCTCAATCGCCTTGTCGCCCGAGAGCACGCGATGCCCACGCGTCGCCCGCCCCGCGGCACATCCGCCAAAGCTCACCGGCACCACCTCGCAGCCCAGCAGCGCTAGCAGCCAGCGCACGGGCCGCACAAACCGCTCCGGCCTGCCCGCGCGCCAGTACATATTCTTCGCCCAATAAATCCCCGCCAGCTCCTTCGGCAGCTCCTCAGCAATCACCTCCGCCGCCGACCGCCCCGCCTTCACTGAGGTCGCCGCCAGATACTCCCCCTTCGCCGTCGTCACCGACCGCAGCGAGGCAACATCCACCCCAGCTTTTTTGGCGAACGAAAGAGCCGCCGTCGTCGGCACGCCATCCTTATAGGCAATCTTTACCGCCGGCCCCAGCATCTCCTCGGCCACATCCTGCTGCCGCGCGGCCACATCGCCCACCCACACCGCCAGCCGCCGTGGCGTTGAGAAGCTCTTGTTCGCCGCGCCCCCGGGAACCAGCCGCTCGCGCTCCAGCATAGCCAGCACCCGCCGCTGCAGCTCCGCCTGCGCCCCCGCGATCATCCGCGCCGGCACCTCTTCCATCCCAATCTCAATCAAGAACTCCGCGATCATCCTCTTCCATTCTTCAACCGCCACAAACGGCGGGGTGCCCCATCCATCGCATCGCGATGTGGGACGTAAACCCTCAAACCGCCTGACCTACTCCTGACTCGACCGCCAGTCCCTGCGCCACGTACGCCTTCGCCACACCCACCACCAGCGTCCGTATCCGCGCCATCACGCCCACCCGCTCCGTCACCGAGATCGCCCCGCGCGCGTCCAGCAAATTAAAAACATGCGAGCACTTAAGCGCCAGCTCATACGCCCCCAGCACCGGAAACCGCTTCAGCGTCAGCCCATCCATTCCGTCAAACTTCTTCGCCTGCTCCAGCAATCCCAAACACTCCGCCTCATACAGCTCCAGATGCTTCCACAGCGACGCCACATCGGCATAGTCGAAGCTGTAAGCCGACCACTGCTCCTCCGCCGCCAGCTGCATCTCGCCATACGTCACGCGCTTGCCAGTGTCCGGCTCCACCGCCCACACCCCGTCGTACACCGACTCCGCGTCCTGCAGGAACTGCGCAATCCGCTCCAGCCCATATGTAATCTCCCCGCTGATCGGGTCCAGGTCCATGCCGCCGCACTGCTGGAAGTAGGTGTACTGCGTGATCTCCTGGCCATCCATCATGACTTGCCAACCGACTCCCCAGGCGCCGCCGACGGGCCACTCCCAGTTGTCCTCTTCGAACTTGATGTCGTGCTCGCGCAGATCAATTCCCAGCGCCTCCAGCGACTCCAGATACATCTCCTGTAGCCTCTCCGGCGGCGGCTTCAGAATCACCTGCAGCTGCGTGTGCCGGAAGAGCCGGTTGGGGTTCTCGCCATAGCGCCCGTCGGCCGGCCGGCGTCCCCGCGCCCACCTCCACGTCATACGGCTGCTGCAGCACGCACCCGCGCTCCGCCCAGAACCGCTGCAACCGGAACAACAACTCCTGAAACGTCAGCGCCTTCGTCTTCTCCGCAATCCCCTGCATCTTCCCTCGTGAACAAAACTGAACCCTCCGATTCTAACCGCTGGTCGAAATGACTGGCTCCCTACTCGCGCAACCGAAACTTCCCGCCCTCCGCCGCCGTCTACCCCTCCGGAATCCTTACGGCTCTCGCATTGACCGCCGACCGGACGCGCCGCTATAGTCGCTACGCCCGAAATCTACGCCTCCAACACACACCGAAAGGTCTTCGTCATGACCCAAGCCAAGCTCCTCGCACTCTCCGCAATCCCCGCGCTTGCTCTCGCGCTTACCGCCGCCGCTCCCGCCCAGCAGGCCGCGCACGAGCTGCCCAAGGTAGAGAAGGTTACGGTCAACGCCCCCGTCACCCTCACTGAGGACGCCGACTCCTGGACCCTCGACAACGGCATCGTCAAGATGACCGTCCTCAAGAAGAACGGCAACATGTCGACGATGGTCTATCACGGTGTCACCATCCCCAACACGCGCAGCGAATACTGGGAGCAGGTCCCCACCGGCACCATCACGTCGTCCGTCACCATCGACCCCGCCAGCAACGGCGGTGAGCGCGCCGAGGTCTCCGTCAAGGGCGTCAACCCCGGCGACCCCAACGCCCCCAGCCCCTTCGGCGGCCCACCCCCCATGCAGCGCGGCCCGGGAGGCCCAACCGGCCCAGGCCTGGCAACCGCACCCGTCGGCGCGGGAGCTCCCGGTGCAGCACCTGGCCCACGCGGCCCTGGCGGCGCAGGAGGCCCGCGTCCCCCTGCCGGCCCGCGCGGCGGCGGCATGGACATCGAAGTCCGCTACGTCCTCGAGCGCGGCACTAGTGGCTTCTACACCTACGCCGAGTACACTCACCACGCCAACTACCCGCCAGCCGGCGAGGGCGAGAGCCGCTTCATCCTGCAGATGAACCCGGCCTTCGACTGGCTCTCCGTCGACCAGGACCGCAATATGCTCATGAGCAACGCGCTCGGCGGCCCCGGCAGCCGCGGCATCGTCGTTCACGCCAAAGAACAGAGCATCTACACCTCCGGCATCTACAAGAACTCCGTCGAGCACAAATACAGCTACAACCAGGACATGTACAAGCTCACCGCCTGGGGCTGGTCCTCCACCAAGAATCACATTGGCGTCTACTTCATCAACCCGTCGAACGAGTATATCGGCGGCGGCCCGGAGAAGCTCGACCTGATCGACCACATGGGCGCGACCCTGCTCGATTACTGGACCTCCGGCCACTACGGCGGCGGCGCGGGAAACAACCTCCCCCACGGCGAGGAGTGGAAGCACGTCGTCGGCCCCATCTTCGTCTACATGAATGCCCTCGCCGACCCCAAGGACCCCACTCAGGCCGACCTCGACCATCTCAAGGCGACCTTCGGCAGCGGCATGCCCGCCGTCCCCGCCATTTGGCATGACAATGCCCTCGCCCTCTGGAACGACGCCGTCGCCAAGTCGAAAGAAGTCAAAGCCGCCTGGCCGTATAACTGGGTCAGCGGTGTCGACTACCCGCACAAGGATGGCCGCGGCAGCGTCACCGGCCAGCTTGTTCTCAACGACCCCCAGGCCGCCAGCAAGCGTCTCCCGCACCTGAACGTCGGCCTCTCCCACCCCAACTACACGCGCAACACCGGCGGCTACCAACTGCGCGGCGGCAACGGCAACATCGTCACCTGGGCGCACGACGGCAACTACTACCAGTTCTGGACCGATGGCGCCGAAGACGGCAAGTTCACCATCGCCAACGTCCGCCCCGGCCACTACACCCTGCACGCCTTCGCCGACGGCGTCCTCGGCGAGTACGCCAAGGTCGATATCAACGTCGAAGCGGGAAAGAAGGTCGACCTCGGCAAGCTCGACTGGCAGCCCGTCCGCTACGGCAAGCAGGTCTGGGAGATCGGCTACCCCGACCGCATCGCCGACAAGTTCTATAAAGGCGATGGAGCAAACTACTGGCTCTGGGGATGGCCCCTGCGTTACGGCGATCTCTTCCCCAATGACATCACCTACACCATTGGCAAAAGCGACTACCACAAGGACTGGTTCTTTGAGGAAGTTCCCCACTCCGACACCGAAGCCTGGAAGAACCCCGACGCCAAAGACCCCCTCAATCAGCGCTTCGGCTGGGTCGCTATCCCGCCCAGTCCGGCCGATCCCTGGCCGCAGTGGGGTCACGGCAAGGAGACCACCTGGACCGTCAAGTTCACCATGCCGAAAGCCAGCAAGGGACAGGGCATCGTGCGCATCGCCCTCGCTGGCGCTGACGGCGGCAACGGCACCACACCCGCCGCCCCCGGCAGCCTCACCATCGGCGTCAACGGCCAGCCCGTCGGTACCATCCATCCCGTCGCCACCAACGCGCTGCGCTCCTTCGACGCCACCCTCCTCAAGCCCGGCGAGAACACGATGACCTTCACCGTGCCCGCCGGCGACGTCACCACCGGCGTGGTCTGGGACTACGTCCGCCTCGAACTCAACGACGGCAGCAAACCCTACCCCACCCCGCCGGAGAACGGCCGGCCCGACTACCCCACGCTGGAGACCACAGCCTCTTCTCCGGCGCAGTCAGGCGCAACCGCAGCCAGATAGCAAGCCTCTGCATAGAAATGCGAAGCTCCTCCCGCAAGTCAGGGAGGAGCTTTTTTGCGTTGAGTGCCATTCCCACCTTGTCCCTCTCGCCCCCTGCGCGTACCATCGTCCCGCCACAGAAATTCATCCTTTTGAGGTCCGACTCATGAAAAAACTCCTCAGCCTCTGCGCAGCACTTTTGCTCGGCCTTAGCTCCGTCGCCGCCTTTGCTGCCACGGTCACCGGCACCTGGACCGGTGACATGAAAACTCCAGACGGCAACAGCTTCTCGCTCACCTTCACCTTCACTCAGGACGGCGAAAGGCTCACCGGCTCGATCGCCGGCCCGCAGGGCGAACCCATCACCATCGCCAACGGCAAAGTCACCGGCGACAAGATCTTTTTCAACGTCTCCTTCAACGGCGCCACCATCCACCACGAAGGCACCATCTCGGGCGACGAGATCAAACTCACCTCCAAATCCGACGACGGCAACTTCCCCGGCGGCGAGCTCACCCCCAAGCGCTCCAAGCCCGCTCAGCCCTGACCGGCAACCTTGCCAAAAGGAATCTCCACCGCACACACCCACAACCACAGCAGCAAGAAAGCCTGCACCAGCCCACCAAACAGCCCCACCCGCGGAAACGTAAATAGCATGAACGGCGCGAATAGCCCCACCAGCAACACCATCGCCGCCGTCAACCCCTTCACCTGCGCGCCCGCCTTCTCCGCGCGCACCGCCACAAACACCAGCACCACCCACGCCGCATACAGGTGCACCAGCGAGTAGAAGTACGAGATCGGCGGCAGCGCCAGCATAAACGCGGTCAGTGCCAGCAGTCGGTTCGCCATTGGCATCCGCCACAGCCGCGCAAAGAACGCCCACCCCATGAGGAGCCCGCCGCACGCATAGTACGGCAGCGTCAGCCGCGCCATCGGCAGCCCCACCGCCATCGCCCCCAACTTTGCCAGCCCAAACGCCGAGTGGTTCGCAGCCAGCTCATGCAGCGTCCACTCGCCCACGCGCATCCCCTGGTAGCGAAACACATTCTTCAGGGCACCATGCCAGGCCACGCCCATCGTCGGCCCCAGCCACGCAAGCGACGCCACCGTCACCCCTACAAATGTCCCCACCCCCACCGCAAACGCCCGCCATTTGCCCCGCGGCAACAACAGTCCCAGCAGCACAACCGGATACAGCTTCACGGCCGCGGCCAACCCCCACAACGCCGCCGCCGCATCCTCCCGCCCGCGCACAAACAGCCACGTCCCTAACCCCGCAAACACCCACACAAACAGCTCGATGTTCCCCCGCTGCAGCAGCCCCGCAATCGGGAACGACACCAGCGCCACGGTCAGCGGAAACAGCGTCGCCGTCACCCCGCCGATCCCCTCCGCCGTCAGCGCCCGCCGCACGCCCCCCACACACGCTACCAACCACACCGCCGCCGTCCCCAGATACACCCCAATCGGATGTCCGCTCGCATACAGCGCCGCGAACAGCACCATCCCCAGCGGCGGATAGGTCACCCGCGAGGTATTGATCCCCTCATAAAAATCCGCAGTGTGCAGCATCCGGTACACCGGCGGAAACTCCATCAGGTCCTCATACCGCGCCCCGCCCAGTGGGTTGTAATGCGGCTGCGGAAACCCCATCCGGAACTCCACATACCCCACCAGCACCGTCAGCCCAAACGCCGCCACCGACCCCGCCCAGAACATCCGCAGCACACGCGGCAGCCGCACACGCGCTGCTTCAACTTCACCCGCAACCCCCGCGCCCTCATCCCGCATAGCTAGAAGGCTATGCTCACCCAACCCGCACTGCCACACCGCGCGAACCACCCCACTAACCCCGCGCAACGTACAACGGCCAACGTAGCACGGGCAACGAACTACCCTTACGCCCTCGCCAGCGCCCTCGCTGTCATCAGCCGCCCCTCCAGATGCCGCTCCAGCACTTCAATCGCAAAGCGCCGCAGGTCCGCCCCGCGCGTCTCGAAATCCCGCGCCCACTCCTCCTCCGCCAGCGCCTTCACCGTCCCACGAAACATCCGCCCCGCCATCGCCACCGACTCCGCCCCGAGCGCCACGCTCCCTGGTCCGCGATCGTCCGCGCACATCACTCCATCGCTCGCCGCGGAATACCAAACCGTCTCTCCGTGCAAATCCAACCCACACGCAGGGCACCGCCCCAGCTCCGGCATCCATCCCATCAGCCGGTTCATCCACAGACAGAAATACGTAATCGGCAAACCCACCCGCCCCACACGCAGCTCCCCCAGCACCGCAACCGCCAGCCGAAACACCGCATCCTCCGGTGCACCCTCCGGCATCGCCTCCTCCAGCACCTCGGCGACCAGCTGCAACGCCGCCGTGCGCGCATAGTCCACCGGCCCGGAGAGCGGCGACGATAGAATCTCAAACGCATCCAGCCGGACTAGCTCCTGCTTCGGCCGCTCCGCGTACCGCGCCTGCACGTGGGTCATCGGCTCCAGCGCGCCGCCAAATCGCCGCCGGCTGCGCATCGCGTGCCGCGCGACGCCCTTCACCCGTCCCTGCTCCCGCGTAAACAGGCTCACCAGCAGGTCGGCCTCATGGAACGGCCACGTCCGCAGCACAATCGCTTCGCCGCTATGCTGGATCATCGCGCCCCGCAAACGCAAGACGCGCAGCCCCAGACCTCGGAACCGCGCGCCCGCACCCACTGAAAACTGACAACTGTGAACTTAAACTAACGCCCGAAGTGCGTCGCATTCTTGGCCTGAAAGTCCGCCCACTTCTCCGGCAGGTCGTCAGCCGCATAAATCGCCGACACCGGGCACACCGGCACGCACGCTCCGCAGTCGATGCACTCCACCGGATCGATGAACAGCTGGTCTGTCTCCGCGTAGCCGGGCTCGTCCTTCTTGGGGTGAATACAGTCCACCGGGCAGGCATCCACGCACGCCGCATCCTTCGTTCCGATGCACGGTTCCGCAATCACATAGGCCATCGATCCAATCTCCCTTTTCGTTCTAGTTGGTAGTGTTCACCCGCAGCTCGGGTAGCTAAAGTCTCGCACAAACATTGCGTCCACAATGCCCGTTAGGCGACAATTCTATCAGCACCCTCGCCCATCTCTGCAAACCCCAGAATCCACCTTCTCGTCACGAAGGTCGTCATCCCGACCGAAGCCCCTGAGCGGGGTCGCAGGCAAGTCGAACGGAGCGGAGTGGAGAGCCTGCCCTGAGCGAGGTGCAGCCGAGTCGAACGGGGACCGCATCTCGTCTTTCGCCCGAGATCCGCAAGGGGCCGCCTCTGTATCATCCATCTATGCCCGGCCAACCAAGAGACCCGCGTCGCCTCCACACCCTGCTGCGCGCCGTCATCGAGATCGCCTTCATCATCTTCCTTTTCTATGCCAATCTCCTCATGGGCGAGTTCAACCGCACCAACGGCGCCGGCAAGACCCTCGTCGTCGCCCTGCATGACATCATCACCCGCGAGACCCTCACCATCGCCGTCATCGCCGCCTTCATCGGCTACATCGTCTTCGAAACCCTCCGCAAGAAACTCTAACCCTTGAAGGTGTCATCCTGAGCTCCAACACCGAGCAAGATTGGGTGGTGCCTGAAATTGTCATCCTGAGCGCAGCGAAGGGCCTGCCGTTAGAACTTGCCGTCAATCAAGGCTCCGCAAAAACTCCCCCACCCTCACCGCCAGATCCACCGGATAAATCCGTACCCCGCTCGCCATCGCCGCCTCAACCTCCTCCGCAGTCCACCAACGCACCTCCTTCATCAGCCCAATCTCATCCTCAGTCACCCCGCGCAACACCGGCGCCTCCGCATCGCATCGCGCCACGAAATAAAAATCCAGATTGTCTCGCATTTCCCCGCGGTGCTCGAATTGCGTCGCCTCCTCATACACCGGCCCGACCACCCCAACCTCCAGCCCCAGCTCTTCGCGCAACTCCCGCGCCGCCGCCGCCGCCAGCGTCTCCCCCTCCTCAATCTCCCCACCTGGCGTCAGCCAGAACGCAAACTTCCCCTCCCGTCGCATCGCCAAACAACGGATCAGCAATACCCGCCCCACCCCGTCGCACACCAACACCCTAGCCGTCCGCCTAGCACGCACCTACTGAGTCGCCTTCCGCCTCGCGGCAAACTCCGCCGGCGTCGGAATCCTCTCCAACCCCCGCCCCGCAAACATCTCCTCAAAAAGGTGCTGCATCTCCGCCTTCACCAGCCCGTTGGTCGCGAACACCTCGCGCGAGTCCAGCGTGAACCGGCTGCCATCGAAGTGCGTCATCGTTCCGCCCGCCTCCTTCACCAGCAGATACCCCGCGCTGGTGTCCCACGGATTCAGGTTGAACTCCCAGAATGCGTCCAGCCGCCCGCACGCCACATACGCCAGATCGAGCGCCGCCGAGCCCGCTCGCCGCACCCCATGCGAGCGCAGCGTGATCTCCTGATAGAAGTGGATATTCGGACTTGCGTGCCGCTTCTGCGAGGGGAAACCCGTCGCCGACAGCGCCTCCTGCAACCGCCGCGTCTTCGACACATGGATTGCGCGGCCATTCAGCCACGCCCCACGCCCACGCTCCGCAGCAAACATCTCATCCCGCAGCGGGTCATAGATCACCCCCGCCACCATCTCCCCATCCTCATCCTTCTTCAGCCCACCCGCCCGCCGCTCCAGCCCCAGCACCACGCAGAACACCGGAAAACCATGCGCGAAGTTCGTCGTCCCATCCAGCGGATCGACGTACCAGCGATACTCGCTCTCCATCTGGTCGCGCGTCCCCTCCTCGCCGTAGATCCCGTGCCCGGGAAATGCCGCCGTCAGCCGCTCGCGGATCATCGCCTCGCTCGCCCGGTCGGCCTCCGTCACCAGGTCCACATCGCCCTTGTACTCGGTCGCCACCCCTTTCTCGTAGAACTCTCGCAATAACGCGCCCGCCTTCCGCGCAATCCCCTCCGCCACATGCGCAAACTCAAACCGCTTCATCCTGTTTTCTCCCCCTCCCACACTATCAGCCCGATTCCCACCGCAACTACGCGCCCGCCAAATCCGTCTTACCCATCAGCGGGATATTGCACAGACCTGCATCGTCGTACCCTCAAGCCAGCCTCGTGAATCCCTCGAGAATGAACCCAGAGAGTCTCTCCATGCGCCGCCCAGGCATCCACCCGTTGAGTCGCCACGCCAGCTCGTCCCGCTCCGCAAATGCGCGCAGCCACCCGAACCCCCTCACCCTGACCCTCTGCGTCCTCGCCCTCACCGCCCTCGCCTCCCCCACAACCCCTAGCCGCGCGCAGCAACCTGCAGACAACCCAGCAGCCCTACCATCCGCCCAACTGCCCACAGCCCCCGCTGCTCATGGCCCCGGCGCTATCACCGGCTTCGTCGCCGACGCCGACGACGCCTCGATCTCCAAGGCCCGCCTCACTCTCACCCCAGACCCACCCGCCGCAGAGAATCCCACCCCGCCCCCCATCGCCACGACCTCCGAGGACGGCGCCTTCACCCTCGCCAACGTCCCACCCGGCCCGTTCCTCCTCACCATCGCCGCCCCCGGTTTTGCCACACGCCAGCTCCCCGGCACCCTCCACCCATCCGAGACCCTCGATCTCTCCACCATCATCCTCACCGCCGCCGGCGCCGCCACCGAGGTCCACGTCACCGCCTCCCAGACCGAGATCGCCCAGGCCCAGATTGGCGAGGAGGAAAAGCAGCGCGTCCTCGGCGTCATCCCGAACTTTTACGTCAGCTATGTCTCCCATCCCGTCCCGCTCACGCCCAGCCAGAAGTTCCAGCTCGCCTTCCGCACCCTCATCGATCCCGTCAACCTCATCCTCAACGGCGTTGCCGCGGGCGCCGAGCAGGCCACCGACACCTACGCCTGGGGAGAGGGCGTTGAGGGCTACACCAAACGCTACTCCGCCGCCTACGGATCCTTCCTCACCAGCGACATGATCGGCGACGCCGCCCTGCCCATCCTCTTCAAACAGGACCCCCGCTACTTCTACAAGGGCACCGGCAGCATCCACTCCCGTTTCTACTACGCCGTCGCCAACGCCGTGATCTGCAAAGGAGACAACGGCCGTTGGCAGGTCAACTACTCCGCCATCCTCGGGGGCATAGCCTCCGGCGCCATCGCCAACCTCTACTACCCCGCCGTCAACCGCACCGGCGCTGCACTCACCTTCGAGAGCGCCGGTATCGGCACCGCCATCTCCGCCGCCGGAAACCTCTTCCAGGAGTTCCTCATCCCCCACCTCACCCCCCACATCCCACCCAGGACCCCATCCAACCCCTAGACCGATCTCTGATCAGCCACAACCTCGGGTGCGGGTGCCCCATGTCTCGCTTCTGAGACATCGGGCTTCGCACAGTCCAATATCTATGCGATAAGATTCCTCTGCCAATCCTCAGAGGAAAAACATGCCATTCAGCTCCGCGATCAAACCATCCCTGCTCGTCGCCGCGACACTCCTGCTCGCACCCATCGCGGCCACCGCCCAACCCCCCACCACCCCCGCACCCACCCCCCAAAACACCTCCTGGACCGCCCCGCCCGGCTCTACTATCTCCGTCGACCGCCGCTCCGGCCGCTACACCATCGCCCTCCCCATCCAGCCCACCGACGGCTCTGCCGAACAGATCCTTCGCTTCGCCGATTGGAACGCCCACCCCTACGCCGGCTCCGGCCCCTACCCCGCCACGCGCGAGGAGCCCGCCTCGCTGCCCACCCACACCATCTATCGCCCGGCCGACCTCACCCGCACGCCCAAACTCCCCATCCTCCTCTGGGCCAACGGCGGATGCCGCAACACCTCCGTCGAGTTCACCCGTTTCCTCGGCGAGCTCGCCTCGCACGGATACCTCATCGTCGCCGTCGGCCGCAGCACCATCCCCTTCCTCGTCATCCACGGCAGCATCGCCGCGGTCGCCAGCCAGCGAGACCCCAACGGCAACCTCTACGTCCAGATGGACGCCTCCTACCTCACCAAGGGCCTCGACTGGGCCATCGCCGAAAACGCCCGCCCCGCCAGCCCGCTCTATGGCAAGCTCAACACCGCCAAAGTTGCCACCATGGGCCAGTCCTGCGGCGGCCCGCAGGCCTTCCAGGCCGCGCACGACCCCCGCGTCACCACCGTCCTCGCCCTCAACAGCAACTTCCCCACCGCCGGTGGGCCGGGCCGCGCCGCACCCGACGGCTGGACCGCCGACAAGCTCACCATCCCCGCCGCCCTCTTCAACGGCGGCCCCGCCGACTCCGGCTACACCGGCGCCGAAGCCACCTACAAAGCCCTGCCCTCCACCCTCCCCGCCCTCAAGGCCAGCCTCACCTCGGTCGGCCACACCGGCGCCTACCCCATGCCCGAGCTGCGCTACTCCAACGCCGTCCTCGCCTGGCTGAACTGGACCCTCAAAGGCGACACCTCCGCCCTCACCGCCTTCTCCGGCCCCAACTGCACCCTCTGCCGCGACCCCGACTGGTGGATCGACTCGCAAAACCTCCCGTAACTCACATCCCTTCCGGACGACCACCGATCCGGGTGCCCCATCCATGGCAGCTTCACCGCCATGCGTGGGTTATCGTTTGCGGAAGCAAACGACCGCCTCTTAAATCAATTCAGATCAATTCCCCGTCGGCCGCTCCACTGCATCCACCACCAGCACCTCCGCCGGAGCCTTCACCGCCTCCAGCTTCAACCCCAACTGCTCCTGCACCGCCGTAAACATCCCCGGCGGCGCATTCGGATCAGTCGACTCCGCCGCATCGAGAGGCGTCCAGCTCAAAACAAAATCGAACCGGCCCGCAAGCCCCGTCTTGTCCAGCACCGGTCTGTCCATCATGAACTCAAGCATCAGCGCCAAGTCCGCCATCGACGTGTTCGCAAACGTCATCGCGTGCGCCCCACCCCGCTGCTCCGGCATTCCATTTGGGTCGCCCTTGCTCTTCGCCAGCTTCGGCCCCGCCTTCGAAACAACCAGCTCATAAACAGAGAGCTCCCGCATATCGCGATGAAACACCAGCTTGAATCGCTCCGCCAAAAGCCTTTGATACATTCCCTGTATCTGCTTCAGATCAGGCTGGCCCTCTACATTAGGCACGCCGTCGATGTCATAATGCTCCGTCCCGAACCACTCCGGCCCACCCACAACCTGCTTCACCTGCACTCCATACGCGAGCGCGATGAGGTTGTCCACGGTCTCATTCTTCATCAATACATGCCGGCCCACGATATGAAAGCCACCCCCGCCCACCTTCGGATCGGTCGGCTTGATCGTCGCAACCTCAAACTCAGGGTGCGCATCCGCTGCCATCATCTTTGGAGGTTGAGCGGCCTCGGACGCAGGCTGGGCCACACCCATCCCAATCGCCCCAATCAACACCACCGCGGCAACGCCTACCACTCGCAATCGAACCCGACCTCTCATATGCCGCCCTTCACATCTTCAAGTATCGTACGACACGTATCGTACTAGAAGGCGGCATGACACCCCAAACTCCTAGTTTTCCGAAGGCCGCTCCACCGTATCCACCACCAGCACCTCCGTCGGCGCCTTCACCGGCTCCAGCTTCAGCCCCAACTGTTCCTGGATCGCCGTAAACAACCCCGGTGGCGCGTTGGGATCGGTTGCCCGTGCCTCATCGTACGTGTAGCGCAGCACAAAGTCGTACCTTCCCGCCATCCCCGTCCGGTCCACCATCGGCCGGTCCACCACGAACTGCATGATCATCCCAAAGTCAGCCATCGAGGTGTTTGTAAACTTCATCGACAATGCGGTCCCGCTCCCCGAACCACTCTCGTCCATCGGCCCGTTTGGATCGCTCGCACTCCTGGTCAGCTTCGCCCCACCCTTCGCAACGGTAATCGCGTAGACCGGCAACTCCCGCTGCTCGCGATGAAACGCCAGCCCAAACCGCTCCACCAACAGCCTCTGCACCATCCCCTGAAGCTGCTTCGTATTCGGTTCTCCCACCACATCCGTAACCCCGTTGACGTCGTACCGGTCCGTGTCCGCCCACGCCGGGCCGCCCGCCAACTGGCTCCTCTGAAGCCCATAGGCGAACTGGATCAACTTGTCCACGCTCTGGTTCTCGAGCAACACATGCCGTCCGTCGGTATGGATCCGGTCGCTTGGATTGTTCGGATCGCTCGCCTTGATCGCCGCAACCTCAAACGACGGATGCGCGTCCGCCGGCATCATCTTCGATGGCTGCACCGCGCTCGGCCCACCGACAGCGTCCTGCGCCATGACAGCTTGACCAAGCAGGAAACATAGGATCAGTGACGCGGAACTCACTCCGCAATGGAAAATTCTCGTCATGGGAGCACTATCCTACTCTTCCAAGGGAAGCGTCCAGAATTGCTTCACGAAGCGTCCCGGACCGTGCGAAGTGCCCTACTGCCCATCCGCGAAATACCCGGTCCGATACCGCAGCGAATCCCCCTCGTTCTTCGCCTTATCTGATCCCGCCCCATCCGCCAGCGTCACCTTGATCCGCCGGAACGCGCTCGACCCCGACCCATGCGGCGCATAATACCCCAGCAAATACTGCGTGCGCAGGTCCTCCGACACATGCCGGAACGCCGGCTCCAGGTCCGCCGGGTCCACCACGTAGTAGTACTTGCCGCCCGTGTCCTCCGTCATCTGGATCAGCGCGTGCTCCCCACCCGTGTTGCGCCCCGCGTCCGCAGCAATCGGCACAATAATGATCGCGTAGATCATCGCGCCCGCGCGCTGCGCCTCCTCCACCGCCTGCTCATACTTCTCGCCGCGCACCGAGTCGCCGCCGTCAGAGATCACCACCAGCACCCGCCGCCGCCCCGCCTCCTCCCGCGTCGTCGCCAGCCGCTGGCTGGCCAAGTACACGGCGTTGTAGAGCGCCGTCTCATCGCCCTGCTTCAGCTCGCCCAGCCCCTCCTCCACGCGCTTCGCCGCATTGGTGAACGGCACAATCTCCCTCACCGTGTCCGCAAAGTCCATTAGGTCGATCTCGTCCTGCGGCCGCAGGATCGCCCGCACAAACCGCTTCGCCGCCTCGCGCTCCAGCCGGTCGCTGGTCAGCACCGTCTCGCTCGAGTCGATCGCCAGCACAATCGACAGCGGACTCGTCGCCTCGCGCTCGAACACCGCAATCGTCTGCGGCTTGCCGTCCTCAAACAACAGAAAATCCTTCTTCTCGAACCCGCCCACCGGCGCACCATGCGCATCCACCACGTTCAGCGCCACATTCACCAGCCGCGTCTCCACCCGGATCGTCCCGACCGGCCCATCGCGGTTCACCGGCTGGGCGCCCTGGGCGGTCTGCGAACCCGCCGCCTTCGTCAGCGGCCCCGCCACCGGCTCAACCCCACCTGCCGTCGGCTTCGACGCCCGCCGCTCCACCGGCGCCGCAGTCGTTGTGGATCCAGCTGTTCCAGATCCAGCCTGCGGCGTTGTCTGTGGCGCGCTCGGCGGAACCGGAACCGGCTCCGCCTGCGTCTCCTGCGCCCGCGCGCCAACCCGCACGACCAATAGCACCGCAACCAGCATCGCCGCGCGGGCCCTCATCTCTCACGCCCCCGCGTCGCCGCTGCAATTTCCTCCGGGAACGGCTCACCCGCCGCCCACACCGCGCCATCCGCAAACGTCTCCTTCTTCCAGATCGGCACCGTCTTCTTCAGCGTGTCGATGAGCCACCGGCACGCCTCAAACGCCGCCCCCCGGTGCGCCGACGCTACCGCAATCAGCACGCTCGTCTCGCCCACCCCCAGCCGCCCCAGCCGATGCACCATTGCGACCTCGCGCACCCCAAACCGCGTCCGCGCCTCCTCCGCCAGCCCGCGCATCTGCTCCAGCGCCATCTCGCGGTACGCCTCATAGTCCAGATACAGCGTCCTCCGCCCGCGCGTATTGTCCCGCACAATCCCGTCAAAGACGCACACCGCCCCATCCGCGCCGGCCTTCACCCCCGCCACAATCTCCGCCGCGTCGATCGGCCCCTCCACAATCTCAACTCTCATTGACGCCCTCTTGAAGTCCTTGCGAGCGTCACGCGGTGCGCGAAGCACCCGCCGCTGACGGGGGGAAGCAGCGCAACCTCATCTCCATCGTGAAGCACCACGTCCAGCGCGACGTACTCCCGATTCACCGCAACCGCCAGGCTCCGCCAAAGCCGGTCCTCCGCGTTTGCTCCCGCGCCCACATCCGCAACTTCCGCCTTCCCCATCCCTTCCATCGAACTATTAGACGCTCGCCCTCGGAGAATTCTGCCCAGCTCCTCAACCGTCGCGCCCTCGCCCAGCTCCATCGCCTCGTCCGACCGGCCCATCGTCTCGCGTAGCACGCCGAAGTAGAGTACTCGCACCCGCATCCGCCCAGAATACCCGCAAGCCCGCCCTGACGCATACTCCTCGCGAGTGTCATCTACCG
Source organism: Acidobacteriaceae bacterium (assembly GCA_050014235.1). Taxonomy (GTDB): domain Bacteria; phylum Acidobacteriota; class Terriglobia; order Terriglobales; family Acidobacteriaceae; genus Edaphobacter. The sequence goes on along the minus strand of JBEKDS010000020.1, from coordinate 20,609 downwards.
AGGCAATCCCAACTTGCCGCCTCAACCGCCTCGCGCGTAGCATCCCCTCATGCGGAGCACCTTCCTCCTCGCCGCGATCCTGGCTGCGATCCAGGCCACCTGCCCAGCCTCCCAGGCAGTCGCACAAAACGCCCCGACCGCCCCCCCGCCGCCTGCCGGCTCCAACTGGCAGCACGTCCAGGCCCTGCCCATCAATACGGACATCCACGTCCAGGCGCGCACCCGCCGCTCCCTCTGCACACTCAAAGCCGTCGACGCCGACACCCTCACCTGCGAGCGCAACACCGGCGTCGGAGTTAAACAACTCACCTTCTGGCGCAGCGAGATCCGCACCATCAAACTCGCCCGCCGCGGCCGCTCCGGCGTCTTCGGCGGCCTCATCGGCGCAGGCGCCGGCGCGCTCGCCGGAGGCATCGGCGGCCTGCACAGCCACTACTTCGCCGTCCCCGGGGCCTGGGCCACGATCTTCGCATTCGCTGGCGCCTTCGCCGGCGCCCCCACCGGCTACCTCACCGACTTCACCACCTGCACCGTCTACACGGCCCGTCACTGAGATTCATGTCCAACCGGACACCGGGCCCCACCATGCACAAACTGCTCGCCGCACTTCTCGTTGCCGCCACAGTCTCTGCCGTCCAGCAAGTGGCTCAACCGCCCGCAACTCAGACCCCGCCGCCGCCCGCCTGGACGATCGAGGTCCAGCCCTTTCCCGCCGGCACGTCTCTCGATGTGAAGTCTAAGACTGGCCACACGCGCTGTACCCTCAAGAGCTTCGAAGCCAATACCCTCACCTGCACCGATGGACGCTTCGATCTCGTGTTTCAGCGCGCTGACATAAAGACTCTAACCATCCATCGCCGCAGGCGTTCCATCCTGGTTGGACTCGCTATCGGAGCGGCAGCTGGAGCGGGCTTAGGCGTCTCCATAGCCCCTGGCGCATTGCGGGCCGATGGAACCGTGTACTTTGGCGCCGTCTTAGGCGTAGGCGCCCTTATCGGGGGCCTCACCGACTTTACCGGCTCTACCGTCTACAAGGCCCCGTAGGATGAGCCAAAAAAGCGGCCACGAAATCTCGTGGCCGCCCTGTTCTTCCCGTTACTCTCAAACGATCAGCTCGCTGCGCTCAGCACTTCCTCGCGCACCGCCTCGTCCTCCACTGCCTCGCGCGCCGTCTTGGGCAACGCCACGGCCAGCACCTCTTCGATGCGGCTGGCATAGTGGATCGTCACCCCCGCCATCTGGTCCGGCGTCAGGTCCTCATCCACCTGCTGCTTGCACTCGGTCGGCAGGATCACGTCGCGCACGCCCGCCCGCTTGGCCGCAAGGAACTTCTCCTTGATCCCGCCCACCGGCAGCACGTTCCCGCTCAACGTAATCTCGCCCGTCATCGCCAGCAGCGGATGCACCGGCGTATCGGTGAGGAGCGAGACCAGCGCTGTCGCCATCGTGACGCCCGCACTCGGCCCATCCTTCGGGATCGCCCCCGCCGGCACGTGGATGTGCAGGTCCGCGTCCTTGGTGATGTCCTCGTCGATCCCCAGCGCCGCCGCATTCGACCTTACCCACGTCAGCGCCGCCTGCATCGACTCCTTCATCACATCGCCGATCTGCCCGGTAATCGTGAACGTCCCCTTGCCCTTCATCCGGTTGGCCTCGATGAACAGAACATCGCCGCCCGCCGGCGTCCACGCCAGGCCGACAGCCACGCCCGCGCGCTTGGTCCGCTCAGCAATCTCCGTATCCACGCGGACCTTGATCCCGCCCAGAAACTCGTGAATGATCTCCGGCGTAATCACCAACTTGTCGGTCTGGCCTTCGGCAATCCGTCGCGCCAGCTTGCGGCAAATCGTTCCGATCTGCTGCTCCAGCTTCCTCACGCCGGCCTCGCGCGTGTAGTTCCGCGCGATGATCGCAATGCTCTCCTGCGGAAACTCGATCAACTCCGCATCGATGCCATTCTCCTTGGTCTGCCGCGGGATCAGATACCTCGTCGCAATTGCGACCTTCTCCTCCTCCGTGTAGCCCGTCAGCTCGATGATCTCCATGCGGTCGAGCAGCGGCGCCGGCACCGGGTCAAGCTGGTTCGCCGTGCAGATGAACAGCACCTTCGAGAGGTCGAACGGCTGGTCCAGATAGTTGTCGCGGAACGTATTGTTCTGCTCCGGATCCAGCACCTCCAGCAGCGCGCTCGCCGGATCGCCCCTGAAGTCGCGGCCCAGCTTGTCGATCTCATCCAGCATGAAGACCGGATCGTTGGTCTCCACCCGCTTGAGGTTCTGAATCACCTGCCCCGGCAGCGCGCCGATATACGTCCGCCGGTGGCCACGCAACTCCGCCTCGTCGTGCATGCCGCCCAGCGAGATGCGCGCAAACTTCCGCCCCAGCGCCTTGGCCACGCTGCGCCCGAGGCTCGTCTTGCCCACGCCCGGGGGCCCGACGAAGCACAGGATCGGCCCCTTCATGTCCGGCTTCAGCCGCCGCACACTCAGGTAGTCCAGAATCCGGTCCTTCACCTTCTTCAAGCCATAGTGGTCGGCATCCAGAATCTCCTTCGCCTTCAGGATGTCGACCTCGCCCGCCGAAGACTTGGCCCACGGCAGCACCGCCAGCCAATCAATGTAATTCCGAGTCAGCGAGTAGTCCGCCGCCATCGCATTCATCCGGCTCAGCCGCGCCAGCTCCTTCAGCGCGTCCTTCTTGGTCTCCTCCGGCATCCCGGCAGCTTCGATCTTCTCCTTCAGCTCCGCGATGTCCTTCTGCGTGTCGTCCAGGTCGCCCAGCTCCTTCTGGATCGCCTTCAACTGCTCGCGCAGGTAGTAGTCACGTTGCGAGCTCTGCACAGAATCCTGCACCTCGCTCTGGATCTTGTTGCGCAGTTGCTGCACCTCCAGCTCCTTCGCCAGGTGCTTGTTGATCCGCTCCAGCCGCGCCGCCACATCCGGAGTCTCCAGCAGCTCCTGCTTGTCGTTGGTGGTCAGGAACGGCAGTGAAGACGCAATAAAATCCGCCAGGCGGCCCGGCTCGTCGATGTTGATCGCGATCGTCTGCAGGTCGTCCGACAGCGTCGGCGAAGAACTCACGATCTGCTGGAACTGGCTCACCACATTGCGCTGCAGTGCCTCCGTCTCGGGCGAAGGCTCAGGCTCAATCTCCGCAATGGTGTCGCACTCCGCCGTCATAAACGGATGGATCTGAGCAAACTCGCCCAGCCGCACCCGCTCGTTGCCCTCGGTAAACACGAAGAGGCTCTGGTTCGGCATCTTCACCACTTTATGCACCGTCGCGCGGGTCCCGATGTGGTGCAGATCAGCCGACTGCGGCGAATCCTGCCGCGCGTCGCGCTGCGCCACCACCAGAATCGTCTTCTCCTCGCCCAGGGACTGGATCAGCTGGATGGAGCTCTCCCGCCCCACCGTCAGCGGCAGCACCGCATGGGGAAAGAGCACCGTGTCCCGCACCGGCAGGACGGGCAACGGGCGGCCCGCCGTTGGCGCCTCCGGCTCGTCGCCGGATTTGCCGGCATTTGGTTTGATAACACTTACAAAATCGCTCGCCATTGAGTGTCCTTATATCAGATTTCCTTCATTGGATGCATAAACCATCGCCCCGGTCGCAAACGGCAAACCCGGCCTCACGGCAACCCTCCTTTGGCGTCTCGACCCATGCTCCCCGCTCCGTGTACCGTCGGCCCTGCAGGCTTGCCTCTTGCCCATCCAATCCCGTGAATCTGCCGGGCTTCGCCTTCCATATCATTCACTTACGCCGCTATGTACCGTCCCAGTTCTTTCACCATCTGGCAGTGCCGCGCCAAGGCGCTCAGTGCAAAGTCTATCTGTCCCGGTGAATCAAAGCGCAGGTCGACGAAGAAAACGTACTCCCACGGCATTCCGGGAACGGGACGCGACTCGATCTTCGTCAGGTTCACCCCCGCCCCTGCAAACTCTTCCAGCGCCTTGACCAGCGTCCCCGGCCGGTGCGCCACACTGAACGCGACACTTGCCTTGTTCGCCAGCTCCGGGTGCCCCATGTCAGAGAGCTTCCCCTCTGACGTGGGCCCATCCAATCCCCCAAACGCGCCAGCACCTCTTCCGTCACGCACCAGCAGAAAAAACCGCGTGAAGTTCTCCGCGTGGTCCTCAATCCCGGCCGCCAGTACCTCGCCTCCATATTCGCGCGCGGCCAGCTCCGGCGCGATCCCGCCCACGTCGTGCAATCCGGCCGCCATAATGTACTTCACGCTCCCGGCCGTGTCGTAGAAGTTCACCGCCTCAATCTCCAGATGCGCCGCCAGCCATCGCCGGCACTGCGACAGCGCCACCGGATGCGACATTGCCTTGCGCACCTCGCTCAGCTTCACCCCCGGCCGGGCGATCAGGTTATGGCGGACCCGCAGCTGGCTCTCCCGCGCAATCCGCACCGGTTGCGCCAGCAGCAGATCGTAGTGCTCCGCCACCGACCCGTGCAGGCTGTTCTCGATCGGCAGCACCGCCGCGTCGGCAGGCCCCGCAACCACCCGCTCAAACACCTCCGCCGAGGTCGCGCACGCAACGATCTCCACCGTCTCGCCGCCCCCTTCCAGCATCGCCAGGGCCGCCATATGACTGTTCGACCCCAGCTCGCCCTGAATCGCAACCTTCAATACACAACCTCCCAATCCCTCAGCCCCAGGCAACCCGCCGCCAATCCTATTTCGGGTGCGCTGGCAACCTCACCTCAACACCTCGCAACTTACCACAGAGACGGCCACGTAACCGGTGCCCCGGTGGGAGCGGTGAAATCGCCGGGGCGGATTTCAGGAGAAGAAGCGATGCTTTGGACAATCACCATCATTCTGTTCATCCTTTGGTTGCTTGGCATGGTCAGCAGTTACACCCTCGGCGGCTGGATCCACATACTTCTCGTCCTGGCCGTCATCGTACTCATCTTCAACCTCCTCTCCGGCAGACGCGCAGTCTGAAGCACCACCCAGCGAGTCCCAATTGCCGGAAGGCCAACGGGCCTTCTTCCGCAGCAAAACATACAGGAGCAAGTCCATGAATCGTGACACAGCAGCAGGAAAATTCGATCAGATCAAGGGCAAAGCCAAGCAGTCGATCGGCGAAGCCTTCGGAAATAGCAGCCTCGCAAACTCAGGCACCGCCGACCAGGTCAAGGGCGCGGCCAAGGAAGCCTGGGGCAATACCAAGGACGCGGCACAGGCGCTCTCGCACGACGCGCATGCTCGCGCCCAGGCCAAGAGCGCCGAGGCCAGCCAGCGCGCCGAAGCCGCCAGCCACAACGTCCGCGAGAAGATCGCCGCCGCCGCGCAGAACGTCAAGAACGCAGTCAGCGAAAAGGCCGAAGAGGTCAAGAACCAGCACAAGCGCACCGCGTAGTCTCTCTTTTCTCTCGTCCCCAGTGTTTTTCCAGTCTCGCTCTTTGGGCCCGCCCCGTGCGGGCCCGCTTCACTTATGCAGCAGCACATCCGCCGCGAAAAATCCAAAAAACACCACCGAAATCACCCCATTCAGCGTAAAAAACGCCGCATTCATCCGCCGCAGGTCGCGCGGAGACACAATGCTGTGCTCATACAGCAGTAGCGCCGCCACCGCGCCCACCCCCACCCACGACAGCGTCCCCAGCCCAAACAGCCGCGTCAGCCACACCAGCAGCGCCAGCATCCCCAGATGCATCGCCCGCGCAATCCAGAACGCCCCCTCCAGCCCAAACGCCTGCGGCACGGAGTTCAGCCCCGCCACGCGGTCATGCTCGAAGTCCTGGCACGCATACAGCACATCGAACCCGCCCACCCACAACAGCACCGCCGCAGACAGCACCACGATCCGCCAATCCAGCGAGCCGCGCACCGCAATCCACGCCGCCGACGGCGCAATCCCCAGCGCCAGCCCCAGGACCAGGTGCGACCACCGCGTCACCCGCTTCATGTAGCTGTAGATCAGCACCACCCCCAGCGCCAGCGGCGCAAGCTCCAGCGTCAGCCGGTTCAGCATTGCCGCGCCCATCAGGAAGACCGTCGCCGACACCAGCACAAATCCCGCGACGAATCCCTCACTGACCCGACCCGCCGGCAGCGCGCGCATCGCCGTCCGTGGGTTCGCCTCGTCAATCCGCGCATCCACCAGCCGGTTGAATGCCATCGCCGCCGACCGCGCCGACACCATGCACACCACAATCCAGCCCAGCACCGGCAGCCGCGGCCAGCCATTCGCCGCCAGCACCGTCCCCGTCAGCGCAAACGGCAGCGCGAAAACCGAGTGCTCCCACTTGATCATCTCCAGCGTCAGCCGCGCGCTCTTCCAGGCACTCCCCATCCCTCCATCTTACCGGGCCGACCATCGCGCTAAACGTGCACCGCACAACGCCATCACTTCCCCGACTGCGGCCCCACCACCTGCAGCTGATTCACCACCTTGAACACCCCCGGCACGCCGTTCGCGCGCAGGTACGCCACATCGCTGTCCATCTTGTTGTCCACCACGCCCGACAGCGTCACATTCCCGTTCACCACCGTAATCCGGATCGGCTTCGCCGGGTCCAGCGCGTACTTCTGCAACTGCGGCGCGCCGTAGATCGCCCGCGCCAGCGTCAGCCGCAGTTGGTCGTCCATCGGCGAGAGAGGCGCCACCTGCAGGTTGTCGATCACGTCCTTCACCCCCGGCGTATTCGCCACCAGGCTCAGCGCCGAGTCCTTATCGTTCGGCCCATACACCGTCCCGCCCAGCGTCACTACGCCGTTCTGCACCCCAATCGTGATCACGTTGAACGCCGTCGTCCCATATCCCACGCGGTCGTAGGCCAGCGCATTCGCCAGCTTGTCGCGCAGCGTTGTGTCTTCCACCGTTGGCCCGGCAACCTGAATCTCGTTGTCAACCCCGTGCACCTTCTTCACGTGGTGGACCTTGTTGTCCGCGCTCTCCTTGTCCGCATAGTCCGCAACCGTTCCCTGCATCGTCACGCTGCCGTTCTCGACCGTCGCACGCACATCCTTGAACCGCTGGTTATCCAGCGCCTTCAGCACATCCGCCTGAATCTGCGCATCGTTCGGCCCGGCACCCTGCGCATGGGCCGCAACCGGCCCCCCCCCCAGCAAAATCGAATAGCCCAACGCCGCCACCCTTAGCGACAACAAATGCACTCTACGCGACATAAGCCTCTCCTCCAACTAGCCCCGCCCGGCCCTCGCGAGTCCGCCCGGCTGGGCTATTCGATGCCCATCCATCAGACGCAGATGCACCGCCAACGTGAGTATCCGCCGCAAACTCAGGCAGCTGGTGAGCTCGAAGTCCAGGCAATCGAAGTTGCCGAAAACACCGTATTTCGGGAACTTCCACACCGCTAATTTTCCCGGGGCATCCCGGCGTGGTCGATCGCGAGGACTTCCATGGAGCTCTTCCTGGGTTCCAGCTGGGGGCCGAGCCGGTCCGCTTACGGTTCGAAAGTGGAATTCCGGTAGACGCTGAGACGGGCGTTCAATGAGTTCACACCCTAGAACCCGGAGCTAATGCGGCGCCGGCCGCTGCGACACCTCGATTGGTTGCTGCATAATGACATCGATCGCGATCACGAAGCCGAAAACGACCGTAAAAAAGTCGATTGTCAGTGCCGTGATGTAGGCTGCGGCGCTGTATTGGATGCCTTCTAAAACGTAGCCAAGCATCGCCACTGTCACAGCGGAGCCGAAAACAACAAAGACCGCGAATACTGAGGGCGGCGGTCCATTGCCGACCATCTTGCGGCGTCGCCGCGGATAGGTGACCTGAAGAGACAGCATCGGTAGTGCGAAAAGCACACCGGAGTCTCGCCAAATCCACTTTTCCTGAATGTCGTAGAGCGCTAATAGTGCCGGCAGCAGCGCTGCCGCCGTCAATACGAAAATGTGCGTCATCACCGTTTTTGCAAGGTATCTGTCCAGCAGTGACAACCTCGCCCCCGCGGCCGGCCGGAGGGCCAACAAGAGCGTCGAGAACCCCGCGAACGTGATCATCAGGCCAGCCAATGTATACAAAAGGGATGCATCTTTTAATTCCATGTTTGCTCCACAATCCCGGGCATAGCGGATGTAGCGTAACTACCTGAGTATATGCAGAGTTTTGTTGAAAAATGAAACCAAGGCGATGAATCGAAAGCGCCACACCCGCCATGCCGGGCGATGCCCTTGGCAAATCCGCACATCGCCAAAGCGCAAGGTCGCGTTTTCGGCAAGTGCAGTCGCTCACCTCAACTTGACCCGCTCCCAAGACTCAAACCCAGGATCCAACGCCCGAGATCTGCGCCCTACTTGTACCGCCGCCGAATCTTATACACCACACTGAAAACTCCCGATTCGTCGCGCGCAATCACGATCGACATGTTCGGCGTCAGGTCGTACTGTGCCTGCAGCAGTTGCTGCGCCGTGTAGTTCACGTTGGTCGCATAGGTCACCGTCAGCTGCCGCGAGATCTGCTGCTGGACGGTGATTCGTGCGGAGGAGTTGCCCAGCGTCCCTACAAACGCCGGATCGATCTTCACGCTCCCCCCGCCAAACAGCTTGCCGATACGGTTGCTCACCGTCGCGTTCAGCGCTCCGCCCAGCAGCGCGTCGGTCGTCGGATTCGCCCCCTGCTGCATCTGCTGCTCCTGGTAGAGCTGCGCCTCCTCCTGGGTGCGGCCCAGCGCCAGCAGTGCAAAGATATCCGCCTCGCTCAGAGGCGGTTCGGACCGGTAGGTCGGCTTAAGGTTGCTCAGGGTGCCTTGCAGCCCGATCGTCACGTCGTAGGTCTCCACCCGCGCCGTCGCATTCAGGTCGACCGTCGGATCGATCCGCACCGGATTGCTGAAGTAGATATCGCCGCGCTGCAGCTCATACTTCGTCCCCGCAAAGGTCGCGCTGCCCTCCGTCACCTGGATGCGCCCCAGGATCGTCGGCTCAGCCACCGTGCCCCGCACCGTCAGGTCCACAGTCCCCGCCAGCTTGGCGTAGGAGTTCTGGAAATCGAGCTGCGGCGAGCTCGTCACATGGACATTCATCGTGATCTTGTTCGGAGCGGACCCCGGCTCCGGTGGCGCGCTCACTCCCCCGACGGAGGAAAACGCCGCGAAGTCCACATCCGGTCCCACGCCAAACCGCGTAATCAGCACGTTCCCGCTGAGCATCAGGTTCTGCGGCCCGCCCTGCAGCCGCAGGCTCGTATTGCCCTTCGCGCTCAACCCATAGAGCCGTACGCGGACCGCGTCGCCCGTGGCCGTCAAGTCGGCATAGACGCCGTTCCGGTAGGTCAGGAAGCCACCAATCTTCAGCTGTCCGCCGCCCGTCGTCGCCGTAAGGTTCGTCACCTCCAGCCGGTCTTCGTTGAACGCCAGGGTCCCATTCAGCGCGCTCAAGCCATTGGGTATCCCCTCCACCGCCGCGTTGACGTTGTCGAACTTCACCTGGCCAGTCAACGAGGGCTTCTTCGTTCCGCCGCCCGCCGCAATCGTGAACTCGACCTTGCCGCTGGAGAGAATGTCCGGGTCGAACGTGTGCGCAATCGCCATGCTCACACTCCCATTCGCCTTCACATCCAGCTTCCCGCCGTTGGCGCCCGTCGCCCCAAACGCCTGCACTGCTCCGCTCACCTGCAGGTCCGTATCCTGCCCGGTAATATGCACCTGATCGAGCGAGGCCAGCCCGTTCTTCAACCCCAGCCGCAGCGGTCCCGCGCTCTTCAGCTCCACGCCCTCGAGTTTCACGTCGAAGTCGTTCAGCTCCGCCATGCCGCTCAGATCCGTCGGCGTCTTCAGAGGACCGCTCACCGAGACCACGCCGCCGATCGCGGACTGCGCCTTCACCGCCCCCGGACTGAACATCTCGATCGCCGTGCCAATATCGAACCCCGAAAACGCCAGCCTGGCCTGCGTTTCATAATCCCCGGTCAGCTGGGTCTGCCCGGACCCATCGACCTTCGCGCCCACCACGGTCGAGCTCGCCGTGTAAAGCAGCGTGCTGCCCTCGCTGTGCATGTCCGCCGTAACTCTGCCCAGCATCTTGCCATCGACCGTTACCCCCGCGAGCTTCGCCGTCGCCTTCAACCCGGGCTGCTCCATCGTCCCGTCTGCGTCCGCAACAAAAGTCAGCGTGCCATCGGCATTGGGACTCGCCTTGGCAAATGTCTGGAACTTCGAAAGCACCAGATCGTTCCCCTCAACATGCCCATGCAGATGTTCCGACCGAAGGTCGTATCCTCCGCTGCCCGAAATCCGCGCCCCATGCAGTTGCAGCACAACTCGGCTCGCCTCAACGTCCTGCCCGGTCACGGCAAGGTTCGCGGTCGCCGAGTCGTACGGCTCCCCATACGCCACGCCCTTCGTCAGGGACAACGTCCCCTGCCCATCCAGCTCGCCCAGTGATCCGGTTAGATGTGCGCTCGCAAGCATCGTCCCCGTCACCGGAGCTCTCCGCTGCTGTCCGGCGATCTGCAGCACATCGGCGACCTGCGCGTCGGCCAGCTTCACCGTCCCCTCTACCGTTGTGCCGTCGTCCCACAGATAGGTCACAACCCCTCCGCGCGAGACCGCCTTGCGCGGCCTCATGCTGCCCTCCACGCTCAGCACCGCGTCCCCGCGCTTGATCGTCGAGCTTGCCACCGCCAGCCCCCCATCGTTGGAGTACTCCGCGTCCGCAACCAGCGAATCGATCTCCGTATCCAGCTCCGTCCCCAGCTTCACCTCCATCTGCGTGCCCTGCAGATGCCCCTTCGCATCCAGATCGGCCGCGCGGCCGGACACCGTCCCGTGAAACACCAACCCGCCATGCAGCACTACCGGGATCGCCGCAGTCCCCTTCCTGCCGTCGGCCTCCAGTCCCAGCGTCTGCAGCAATTGGTCGAACTCGCCCAGGTCGCGCACCGTCATATCTGCTCTTAGGTTGGTCAGCGGATCGCCCCCATTTACTCCCAGCACGCCGGAAGCCTCGGTCGAAGAACCCGGCGTCAGCAAAATCACGTGCTGGATATTCACCACCTGCCGCTTGCCGTCGTAGTGCGCCACTGCCTCGCCGGTCATCGGAACGTTGTTCAGCGCGCCCTTGCGTACCACGCCCGTCGGCCGGAACTGAAGGTCGCCATCCACCGTCACCGTATTCGGGACGTCCGCCACCGGTACGCCGCCCCAGTCCGCCTTCACCGGCCCGGTCACTGCGGTGTCGAACCCCCAGTCGCCGTATCCCTTGGGCTCTGTCACATCCATGATCGTGCGCAGCGGGATCGCATTCACCTTCGCCGTCACATACACATGCGCGGCCATCTCCGGCATCGGCGTCCTCTTACCCGGTGCCTCGACGGTGGTCGGCGTCTCGCCCAGCCAGTTCACAATGCGCAGCTCGCCGGTCGCGCTCCCGCCTCCCGGCAACGTTCCCAGCACCTGAGTAAACAGCATCTCCGTCGGCGTAATGTGCAGCTGTGCGCCGCCGTTTACATCATGCAGCCGCACATTCGGGTCTTCATAATCCGCGTCGCGCAGCCTCGCGCTGCCCACCACCAGGTAGCCAGCCCTGCACTCCGGGCTCTGCGCAACCGGCGCCGTCCCGGGCCTCGACGGCGTCACCGGATGCGTCCTCTGCCAGAAGTGCGAGTGCGTCTGCGCCACCACGGGCGATGCCACGCAGCTGTGCCCATCCGCCGCCAACTCCATCGTCCCCGCCGTCAATCCCGCCACATCCGCGAGCACCGAGAGCTGCTTCAGCTCCAACGTCCCCTTCACTGCCGCCTGCCACTCCGGCTGGGCGAGGTGGTTCAGCGTAGCCGTCGCATGAAGCACCGAGTCCTTGCCCGAATCGAACTCCAGAGACTTCAGCACCACCGTATCGCGCCCAAGCTCAGCGGCAAGACGAAGTCTCGACCGCGCCTCCGACTCCGCCCCCATCTTCGTCCGCAGGTCGCTCAGGTCGAGCGCAATGCCATAGCGGTCCGTCGCGCTCAGGTAATTCACTTCCGCATTCAGGTCGCGCGCCGCCATGTCGAACGGGATCGCCCGATCATTGAGCAACGCAACCCCATCCACCAGATCTGCCTCATTCGCCCGCAGGTCGAGCAGCGTGTCCTGCAGCGGCTCCTCACTCGCTTTGGGATGTTTTGGCGTCGGCTGGTTCGTCCTGCCGTCCTTATCGACGATCACATGGACCTGCGGATGCTCCACCCGCAACAGGTTCAATCCCACATGCGCCCCCAGCCCCGTGCCCGTCGAATGCGCCAGGAAGCTTTCGATCTTGACCCGCACCTCCACCTTGTCCGCGGAAAGATACGGCGCCTCGCCCGGTCTTTCCAGCCCGTGAATCACCAGCCCATCCACCTCGATCGCCAGATGCCACAGGCTGAACTTCACCCCGCTCAGTTCCACCCGCCCGCCGGTCGCGTTCTCCAGCACCGAGACGATCTCCCGGCCCACCCGACGCTGGAAGTCCGAGGTCGTGGTGTACCACCAGAAGCCCGCCACTAACAAGATCGCGAGCGTCAGCAGCCCGCCGAGAAACCACGCGGCTCCCCGCGACATATGCCACACAATGCTGCGCCGTTTCACCGGTCCTGGACCCGGAACAGGTGCTTCTGGCTCGTCGATGTCGCTCACGGCCGTTCCTCTCCCGGCTCCAGCATGCGCACGCTACCTTGCGCGCGCAGTGTCTTCAGCCAATCGTCCATCAGGCTGTTCACCTGCTGCTGCAGCAATATCTCCTGAATGCGGTCCGCGACCGAAGCCTCCGGCGGCGGCGTGGCGTTCTGCTTCCAGTAAAGCTGCACCAGGGTCTTGTTGTAGTAGTCGTCGATCTCCGCTTGCTCGATGTGGATCCCCATGCGAAAGCGCTGCTCAATGAACCGCAACACATCCATGCGCTGCCGCCAGCGGTCCCGCAGCTCCTCAAGCGTAAATCCTTGGCTGGCCACAAACCGCTCCCAGCCCGCGTCCGTCTCGCAGTGCTGCGCCGCACACTCCGGGATGCCCTTGCGCAGCAACGCCAGCTCTGCATCGACCGCAGCGTCCGTGATCGGCGGTTCAGGCTGCAGCTGCATCTGCTGCAGGATCAGGTCGCGATCGATCAGCCGGTTGATCAGTTGCCCCCGCGTCAACGTCGACCGATCGCGATACGGCTGAAACGCCATCATGCGCTGCTCCGCATCCACATCGCTCTCCAGAATCAAGTCGCCGTTCACCGTCGCAACCACCCGATCCAGCGGCACCCGCTTTGGCGCCGCAGCGCCCGCAACCGGTGTGCTTCCGCCCTGCGCTCCACCGGCCGCTGTCTGCCCTGCGCACACCTGCCCGAACGGCGTCGCAATCGCCAGCGCCAGCGCTGCAGTCACAAGCGCCAGGCCCGCCCATCGCCGGCACCCTCCCGTCCGTCTGTACCCCATTGCGCTCATGGTTAGAAGGCCTGTCCGATGCTGAAGAAGAAGTTGAAGTGGCTCGCCTGCCCCTCGTACGGCGCGGAGCCATTGAAGTCGTAGATCACCGGGTACACCGGAGGATTCAGGTTGTAACTGAAGTCGGCGCGCAGCGGGCCCACTGGCGTCTTATACCGCAGGCCCATCCCAACAGCGTGCGAAAAATAGCTGAAGTCGCAGGTCCCGAACGCGGTCGAAACATTCGCGCACGTCTGTTGGTTCGGCTGGTGAAATCGCCCGATACTCGGAAACATGTCCGAGATGTTGGTAAAAACGTTGCCCATGTCGTGGAAGGCCACGAAGCTCAGGCTGTCTCCTAGAAACGGCAGCGTCGGCGCCGGCAGGCGCAGCTCCGTGCTGGTCACAAACACCGCGTTGCCTCCTACCGGATATCCGGTCTGCAGGTCGCGCGGTCCCGCGCCGTTGATGGGAAAACCGCGGTGCGAGGTCGCGCCTCCCGCATACAAACGCTCCGGCAGAGGCACCGCATTGCAGCTTGGATTGGTCGCCAGCAGGTTCTGCACCGGCACCGTCGAGGAGGCCATATAGCTCGTCGCGCAGCTCGAGCTGCCCACGTTGGGGTTCGGCCCAAACGGGTTCTCAAACCCCAGCCGCGTGTTCCGCGCCAGCACATACCTGCGCTTGCCAAAGGAGTAGTACGTCGAATTGCTCACGTCCACCCGGTTGAAGCTCGACTCCGAGCCGAACTTCGACGACGAAAAAAACTCATCCACCGACGTGTAGGAACCCTTGGTCGCATTCAATGGACTCGGTTCGCGCTTGTCATGGAACCATGTAATGCCCGGCCCGCCCACCCGCACCGGCTGTGACAGTTGCGGAATCAGGTTTGCCGAGACCTGCAACGTAGCCGGGTTCACTGCAACCCGGCGAAACTCAAAGTTATAGATCAACGTGTCCGCTTTCTTCACCTTCTGCGTCACCCGGTAGTCGCCCTGCAGCGTCGACGCCTGGAACGTCGTGATGTTCTGCACATTCGAGTAGCCGCCCTCCACGCTGGTCGTGAGCTTCTGACTGCCGAAGAAGTGGGGGTTCTGGAAGGTCAGCGTCGCAACCTCTTCCAGCAATCCATACGTCGTATGCAAGGTCAGTGACTCGTCCGTCCCGCGCAGATCGATCCGGCTCACATCCAGCGACACTCGCGGGCTGACCCCCGTTGTCCCGTTTTGCGAGTAGGTCGCATTTGGCGACAACCCCAGCAGAATCGCCGACGCCTGGTTGATCACGCCCTCCTGTGGCTTGCCCGTCTCCGCCTCGAACCCGAACCCATAAGTCACGTCCCAGCGCCGTGCCTCCGTCAGTTGCAACAGCACGTTTTTCAGCGGATCGTCTCCATCCGGGTTCTGCACCGCGGCGTTCACTTCGTTGAACAGCGCCAGGTCGTAGAGCCTGCGTTGGGTGTCGAGCAGCGCGGTCTGGTCCAATGGGTCGCCCGCAAACACCTTGACCCACTTGTCCACCACAGCCGGCCTGGTGTGGACGATCCCCGAGAACAGCACCCGGTCCACAAAATCCTGCCTGCCCTCCACCACGTTCAAAGTTACGTCCATCCTCGCCCCATCGCCGCCCTCTAACTGCTGCTTCACATCGACCCTCGCCTGCGCGAAGCCCTTGCTCAGGTAGTAGCTCAGGATCGCGTCGCGATCGCCCGAAAGCGTGACCAGCGAGTAGGGCTGTCCCTCCTGTGAGCTCAGCAGTGCCCGCACCTCCTTCACTCGCTCGCTCGCAATCCCAGCCAGCAGCACCGGCCCGAACTTCTGCTGCGGCCCCTCCACAATCGTCACCAGCACCGCAAGCTCCGCAACCTTCAGCTTCCTCCCCGACTGCGTCGTGTCAATGTCCTTCACCGAAGTCGTGATCGACGCCTGATTGAAGCCGTTCGCCCGGTACAACGCCTGGATCGCGTCCACGTCCGACTTCATCAACGCGGGCGAGTACCTTCCGCTGCGCAGGTACGCGTCCGCCCGCTGCACCTGCATCCGTTCCTTCAGCAGGTCCGTGTCGAAGTATTGGTTGCCCACAATCGTCACCGACCCCACCTTATGCTTAAGTCCCTTCACCACCGTGAACACCACGCTCACCGACGACGTTCCTTCGCCCTCTACCGCCACCGACACCGTCGCATCGAAATACCCCTGCTGGAAGAGAAAATCCCGCAGGTTTCCCCTCCCCTCGTTCAGCAGGTCGTTGTCGATCGTCCCCTCCTCGTAGATCGGCACCAGAAGCTTCAACCGGCCCATGGAAAGCTTGGCCCCCACCAGCTCCACCTTCACCAGCGGGCCCTGGTTGGCATTGAAGTCGTAGTCCACCTGCTTGCGCTGCGTGTTGTATGTCTGCTTCTCCAGCGTCGCTGTCGCCTCCAGCCGGTCGCGCTTCTGGTATTGCGCGCGGATCCGCGTCAGCGCGTTGCTCACCGTGTCCCGGGTCACCTTGCCGCTATTCAGCTTCGCCTTCTTGCGAAACTCAACGGCTGTAAGGCCAGGGTCGGTGCCCGCAACCGCCACCCCACCGACCCTTGCCTGCGGCCCCACGTTCACCGCGTAAGTGGGATTCACCTGCAGGTTTGCCTCGTCGACCTGGGGCTTCGCCGTCACCGCCGGCTCGAAGTATCCATTGGTCGCAAGCGCCTGCTTCACTCCATCCGCCCCTGCCGGAATCGATTGGTCGTTAAAGTCCGCTCCCGGCTGCAGCTTGGTCGCATACTCCAGCAGCGACGCGAGCCGCTCGTCCTTCACTCCATCGATCGTCACCCGCCCTACGAAGAGTTGGGGCGTGCCCACAAACACCAGACCCGCCCCACCGCCCGTCCGCTCCCCCTCCACCCGGATGTCGCGATACCGCCCGCTGGCAAACAGTTGCCGCAGGCTCGCCGCAACCTTCGCGGGGTCGAGCGGTTCGCCCTCATGCTGCGGAATCTGCTGCGGCAGCGGGTCCTTCCCATCGAAGACCACTCCCTCAAACCCAATCTTCTCCACGCGCAAACCCTTCCACGCGGCAACTCCGGACCTCGCCGTGCTGGGCAGGTTCGCCCCGCCCACCGTCTGCTCTTCAGGACTGGCGGCCGGCGTCGACGCTGCTGGGCGCGGTGGAGACGGCAAGGTTCCGGTCGGGGATTGCGCCCCCGCCCCGATCGCTCCCAGCAGCATTGCCCCGGCAAAATGCAGCACCCGGCCCACGCCCCTTCGCACCGCTCGCCCCGGCATCTCCTCCGAAGGATTCAGGTCCGCGCATCCGGTCACAGCATCAAGTCCAAACCGCAACGATATTTCCCCTCTGCATTTCCCCTCTGCCCCTGCGAGGCGGCTGGTCCGGCGCCCTGCCACAATCCTAACGTTCGCGCTCCTCATCTCATCAAACCCAATTGCCCCTCCAGCCACGCCCAAACGTGTTGGGTTCGGAGGTTGGATGCTGGCACTGTATCTATTGTCAGTCAGGCGCAAACCGCCACCGCGAGTCCCTGCAAGCGCCCCAAATCCCTATACTACGAAGAACGATGCGTTTAAACGAATACGCCGAAGCAACCCCGCCCGCCGCACCCGAGACAGCGCCCAACGCAGCCGCTGTATTGGACCGCATCTCCGATCGCGACCGTTACTCGCGCCAGGTCCTCTTCGCCGGCATCGGCAACGCTGGCCAGCAGCGCCTCGCCGCATCGCACGTCGCCATCGTCGGCTGCGGAGCAATCGGCGCCGTCTCCGCCTCGCTGCTCGCCCGCGCCGGCGTCGGCACTCTCACCCTCATCGACCGCGACTTCGTCGAGCCCTCCAACCTCCAGCGCCAGATCCTCTTCGACGAGGCCGATGCCCGCGAATCCCTCCCTAAAGCCGAGGCCGCCCGTCGCCACATCGCCCGCTTCAACTCCAGCATCGCCGTCCACGCGCGCGTCGAAGACCTGACCCCCGCCAACATCGCCGAGCTGCTCGCGCCAAACCCCGCTGCCCCTCCCATCGACCTCATCCCGGTCGATCTGATTCTGGACGCCACCGACAACTTCGAGACCCGCTACCTCCTCAACGACTTCGCCGTCCAGCAATCCATCCCCTGGATCTACGCCGCGGCCATCGGCGCCTACGCCGCCACCATGAACATCCTTCCCTCGGACTTGACATCCCGTAGCGCAGCGGAGGGATCTGCTTCTGTCCTTGCTCCCCACTCACAACTCACAACCCACCCCTTCAGCCCAGGTGCCCCATCCATGGCGCAGTCCCATCGCGACATGGGTGGGATGAACAATGTCCACACCTCCACTCACAACTCACTACTCACGGCTCGCAACTGCCCCCCCACCGCCTGCCTCGCCTGCATCTTCCCCACGCCCCCCACCGGCAGCGTTGAGACTTGCGACACCGCCGGCATCCTCTCCACCGCTGTCAACCTCGCCGCCTCCATTCAGGTCACCGAGGCCCTCAAGCTTCTCACCGGCCAACCCCACCTCATCCGCCGCACCCTCCTGTCTTTCAACCTTTGGTCGAACTCTGGAGCTGAATCGATAGAAAAGACTGAGATTGCTGCGGGCACACCTCGCTCCGGCTGTCGGGTCTGCGGCCAGCGTATCTTCAGCCACCTCGCCAGCGCCGCGCGCCCCCACATTACCCTCTGCGGGCGCGACTCCGTCCAGATCCACGAACATCGCCGCCCGGTCGACCTCGCCGCCCTCAAATCCCTGCTCCAGACCCACGCCGACATCGAGGCCCTCCGCTCCAACGATCTTCTGCTCCGCTTCCGCCGCGGCCCCCACAGCGTCACCGTCTTCCCCGACGGCCGCGCCCTCATCCAGGGGACTACCGATATCGCCGTCGCCCGCTCTCTCTACGCTCGCTTCATCGGCGCCTGAGTCTCACAATCGAACCATCGCCAGACCCAATGTCCATTGAAACGGCACAACCTTTCCGTCGTTCCCAACCTCCAACCTTTTAGTCGATAGAGTCCCAGCACGCCTGCCTTGGCTATGAAATCCCGGCATCTGCGTTAGGCTGGAAAAGGCGCGAGTCTGGGCGGCCTCAACCCGGAGCCATATCCCAATGAACTGCGAAGGCCAGCTGATGACGCAAGCACCACCCGTAAAACCCAACTCAGGGCTCTTCAAACGCAATCCGCCCATCGCCGGGGAGGCAGAGGCCATCGAGGCCGCAAAGAACGGAGACGCCGAGGCCTTCTCCCGGCTCTATAACCTGCACAAGCGCCGCGTCTACACCCTCTGCCTGCGCATGTTGGGCAACGTCTCCGAGGCCGAGGACATGACCCAGGAGGCCTTCCTCCACCTCTTTCGCAAGATCGGCAGCTTCCGCGGAGAGTCCGCCTTCTCCACTTGGCTGCACCGCCTCACCGTCAACCTCGTCCTCATGCACCTGCGAAAGAAGGGCCTCAACCTCGTCTCCCTCGAAGAGACCATCAACCCCTCCGAGGAGGACGCGCCCAAGCGCGATTTCGGCAGCCGCGATATGGTCCTCACCGGCTCCGTCGATCGCGTCTCCCTCGAGCGCGCCGTCGCCTCCCTCCCCCCCGGCTACCGCATGGTCTTCGTCCTGCATGACGTCGAAGGCTTCGAGCACAACGAGATCGCCACCATGCTCGATTGCTCCACCGGCAACAGCAAGTCCCAACTGCACAAGGCTCGACTCAAGCTCCGCGAACTGCTCCGTAACAGCCAGTCGCCCCAGCCGGCCGCGTCCACGGAGGCCGTCAAATGACCAAGCAAGGCGAAATCAACTTCGACACCCTCAAGCCTGAGGAGTTCGAGCACTACCTGCCCGACCTCTTCGCCAACGGCAACGGCAAGGTCAGCCAGGACCCCCGCCTGCAAAAGTTCCTCGCCGCCAACCCCGACTGCGCCGCGCTCGTCCGCGACCTCGAAACCATCGCAGAGACCGCGCGCAGCCTCTTTGAGCCCGTCGGAGACCCCAGCGACAAGGTCTGGACCAACATCCAAACCAAGCTCCGCGAAGAGTCCGCCCGTGCCTCCAACTCCGAAGCCGAGGACGATGAGGTCAAGGAGATCGACTAAGCCAGTTTCCCTGCGGGAATAAAAGGGATGCAAGAATTTAGCAATTAGTAACCCCCTTGCAACCAAATCGGTCCCGGAGTAGTCTCTCTATCAGGATGAATATGCGTTCGTTCCAGCCCGGCTACTTTACCAATCCCCGCTACTACTGGCGGGGAGCGGATCAGCTGGGTTCGTGCGCATCTCTGAATCGATAAAAGAAGATCGTTATTCGGAGCATCCGCAAAATCCACTGAGCCGCGACCCGCAAAGGTCGCGGCTTTGTTTTGCATGTTTGTCATTCCGTAGCGCAGCGAAGGAATCTGCTTTTTCTCCCCAGCCGCACTATTGTAAGGAGCAGTCATGAACGCCCAGCCCGCCACCGAATCCGCCGCCACCCAACCTCCGCTCGCGGCCCCACCGCCGCACCTTCGCCGCCTCGTCCTCACCGGCTTCATGGGAGCCGGCAAGACCACGGTCGGCCGCCTGCTCGCCCAGCGCATCGCCTGGGACTTCCTCGACCTCGACGCCCTTATCGAATCCCGCACCGGCCTCACCGTCCCCTCCATCTTCGCCACCCACGGAGAGGCCCGCTTCCGCCAGCTTGAGTCCTCCGCCCTCGCCTCGGCCCTCGGCCGCGGCAACATCGTCCTCGCCCTCGGCGGAGGCGCGCCCGAGACCCTCACCAACCGCCTCCTCCTGGAGCAGACCCCCGCCACCGCCACCGTCTTCCTCGACGCGCCCTTCCCCGTCCTCTTCGACCGCTGCATGCTCCAGGACCAGGCCCGTCCCGTCCTCGCCGACCCCGTCGCCGCCGAGGCCCGCTTCCTCGCCCGCCAGCCCATCTATCGCCGCCTCGCCCGCCTCACCGTCGACACCTCCGCGCTCTCCACCGAAGAGACCGTCGCCGCGCTCCTCTCCGGCCTGGACCAGGCGCCCGCCCGCCGCCGCTAACGCAGGTGCGTGCGCCGCGCCTACAATGATGCACACTGGATGCATCTCACTCTCAGGCGCTCAGGAGGACCCCGCCCTGCCGGACTCGACCCCCACCTGGAAGTCGCCCACACCCAACGTCGTCCGCGGCCACATCCTCTTCGCCTTCGGCGTCGCGCTTGCGCTCGCGCTGGCCTGGCATCTTCAGGATACCCTCACCCTCGTCTACGTCAGCGCCCTCTTCGCGGTCGTCCTCTCGCCCGTCGTCAACCGCATCATGCGCCTCG
>JBEKDS010000019.1:0-66974 GCA_050014235.1 Acidobacteriaceae bacterium | reverse complement strand
CACGCTGCCCTATGTGCCCAGCGGCACCATCCACTACCAACTGGTCAGCACCGACGCCTACGGCAACCAGACCGTCTCAACCGACATGACCTTCCTCGAACCATGAGACAACAAAACCCGCTCACCCCGCACTTGCCGCATTCCCAAACCAACTTTGGGTAGTGTCCTAGTCTGAAATCAGGACACCACCGAATCTGGGCGCGCTTCGGGAAATTCGACACCCGCGCGCCAGAAAGACAAGCGTTTGACAGAAACAAACAGATATTATAAAAACTAAAACACTCGTTAGGGGAGGCAGATGCGCGGACCGAAACTGTCGAAGCTGGAACTGCAAATCATGGAGGTCCTCTGGACCCGCGGCGACTCCTCCATCCGCGAGATCCAGCAGGCCTTCCCCGCCAAAGGCCGGCCCAGCTATGGCACCATCCAGACCACCACCTACCGCATGGAAGCCAAGAAGATCGTCCGCCGCACCGGCAAGGTCGGCAACTTCCACATCTTCCAACCCCTCGTCTCGCGCGACGCCGCGCAGTTGCGTCTGGTCGACGAACTGATCGCCATGTTCAACGGACGCTCCCAATTGGTCGTCATGCACCTGGTCAAGTCCGGAAAGCTGCGGCTCGCAGACGTCAAGGAGGCTGAGCGCGAACTCCGCCGCCTGGAGCGAAAGGACAAATCGGAATGACTACCTGGTCTCCTCTCTGGCCGGCTGCCGCACGCGGGCTCTCCAACCATCTCTGGCAGTCCACCCTCTTCGCGGTTGCCGCCGCGCTCCTCGCCTTCGCTCTGCGCAGGTATCCCGCCCGCGCTCGCTACTGGCTCTGGCTCTGCGCCTCCGCCAAATTCCTCATCCCCTTCTCGCTGCTCATCGCCGCCGGCAGCCATCTCGGCCGCCCCACACACACAACCCCCGCGCACACCACTGCCTACATTGCCATCGACGAGATGAGCCAGCCCTTCACCGAAGCACCCGTCCTCAGCGGTCCCGCCCCCCTCGCCCCGCAGCCCTCTTCCACTCATCCCCTCGCGCGACTCCCCATCCTCCTCGCAGCCCTTTGGCTCTGCGGATTCTCCGCCGTCCTCGCATTCTGGCTCGTCCAATGGCGGCGCGTCGCAAAGTCCATCCGCAACGCCACACTTCTCCTCACCGGCCGCGTCCCCGAAACCCTCCGCCGCATCGAGGCGCTCGCCCGCATCCCCCACCCCATCGCCATCCTCTCCTCGCCCGCCTCCCTGGAATACGGCTCGCTCGAGCCCGGCGTCTTCGGCGTCCTCCGCCCCGTCCTCCTCTGGCCCGAAGCCATCTCCCCCCACCTCGACGACGCCCACCTCGAAGCCATCCTCGCCCATGAGGCCGCCCACGTCCGCCGCCGCGACAACCTCACCGCCCTTCTGCCCATGCTCGTCGAGGCCACCTTCTGGTTCCATCCCCTCGTCTGGTGGATGGAGTCGCAGCTCGTCAAGGAACGCGAGCGCGCCTGCGACGAAGAAGTCCTCCTCCTCTGCCACCGCCCCCAGGCCTACGCCGAGAGCATCCTCAAAGTCTGCGAGCTCTGCATCGAGTCCCCCCTCACCTGCGTCTCCGGCATCACCGGTGCCGACCTCAAACGCCGGATCGTCCAGATCATGACCGCCCCCATCGCCCGCAAGCTCGGCCTCGGCGCAAAGCTCCTGCTCCTCTCCGCCGCGTCTCTCGCCATCGCCATGCCCATCCTGCTCGGCCACGCCACCGCCGCCCAGCGGATGATGCTCGCAGCAGTCAACGCGGCGCCCTCACCCATCCGCACCGCCGCGCACGCCATGATCGCCCTCGAACAAACGCCATCTACCGGCCTGATCGCGGAGGCACAGCCGCCGAGCGCGCCTGCTGACAACGCCGGTCCGGTTGGAGACGAAATGTCGCTCGGGCCGGAATTTGAAGTCGCGACCATACGACCGACGGATCCAAAAAAGCACGACAACGGCAACTGGGTGAACTCTTCAGGACGTTTTGAGGGGCACAATACGACCTTGCGCGGGCTGGTGCGCTTTGCTTATGGCAGCTTCCCCCATCCCAGTGGCGACAGTGCCTCCGGCGGGCCGGACTGGGCCGGCTCCGACCACTTCGATGTGGAAGCGAAAGTAGACGACGCGCAGATGGCGAACTGGAGCAAGATGAGCGACGAACAGCGCATCGAGCTAGTGAAACCGATGCTGCGCAGGCTGCTGGTGGAGCGCTTCCAACTGAAGCTGCACACCGAGACGCAGGTGAAAGATGTGTACGCGCTGGTACAGGCAAAGGGCGGCGCGAAGCTGAAGGAGGTCGCCCCGCCCCCGCCGATTAACGACGACGAGGCGCAGCGGCAGAACCTACGTGACTCGATGGCTCAGAAGTCGCCCAAGCCGATTGCGGGGTCGTTCATGATGTCGGGCGACGGGTGGTTTGGGAACTCAATTCCCATCGGGATGCTGTTGAGTGAGGTTGCGGTGAATGCGCACCTTGACGCGCCGCTGGTGGACCAGACCGGGCTGCGCGGCTATTACGACTTCTCAATGAAAGTGTCTTACGACAAGGACGCGCCGCTTCTCATTGATCAGGTCGAAACACAACTGGGGTTGAAGGTCGAACCGCGCAAGCTGCCATTAAAGGTCTACGTCATCGACTCTGCGGAAAAGCCAAGCGTCGACGGCGCCGAGCTCCCAAATCCACCAACCCCGATCTTCTCCCGCGTGGCCCTCGCCCAGGCAAACCCAGCCCCCACTCCCGCTCCCGCATCCTCGCCTCTATCTCCGCCCAAGTCCTTTGATCGACTCGTGTCGGCCAGCCTGGAGGGGCCTGCGCACGACCTCGGTCCGGGGCACGGGATGGTCGCATGGGCGCTTCCGGTCTACCCTTCGGAGGCAAAGGCTGCCCGGATACAGGGTGTGGTCGCGCTGAAGGTCACCATCGCGGAGACCGGGACGGTTGAGAACGTCCAGGCCATCAGTGGGCCGCAGGAGTTGCGGCAAACCACCATCGATGCGGTGAAGCAATGGAAGTTCGATCCGGCCTGGGACCATGGCTTCTCGGTCGGCGTGAAGACAATTGGGGTGATCTATTCGCTGCCCAGTTTGGTTCCCGTGGTGGGCCCGGTCCCGCCGCCGGAGGAGGCCGCCGCCGGAGCAAAGCAGTTTGGCGGCGACATTACGCAGCCGTTGATGATTCTCAGGAATGACCCTGAGTACACAACACAGGCGAGAACGGACAAGGTGGAAGGCGCCGTGACCGTCAGCCTGGTGGTCGATGAGCATGGGGTGCCGCAGCATGTGCAGGTGGCGCGCGGACTCGGCGACGGGTTGGACGAAAAGGCAGTCGAGGCCGCGAAGAAGGACAGGTTCTCGTCGGCCAGGCAGAATGGCAACCCGGTCGCTGTCTTCCTGTACGTGCCTATAGATTTCAAGCTCAATTAGCGTTGCGGAATGGGGCGGATTGCTTTGCCAAAGGAGTGTGTGCCATGGATCGACGCAATCGTGTGAAGGGGTTCCTCGCGGGACTGGCGGCAATGTGCGCGGCGATCTCCGTCCCGTTTGCGTTCGCCCAGGAGCCGGCTGCATGCCCCGATGCTGGCGGTTTGTTTGCCGCGTACGACGTGACCTCCGTGAAGCCGGTGCATCCGGACAGGATACTTTCTATGGGGGTGCGGGAGCTGCCGGATGGCATCAACGGCGAGAACGTGACGGTGGCCATGCTGGTGCAGGGCGCGTATAGCACGGCTGGGAGCCTGCCGGTGGACGACGCGGTGGCCGGGCTGCCGGATTGGGGGAAGTCCGATCTCTTTTCCGTTCAGGCGAAGATCAGCCCGGACCAGATCGCGGCTTTCGCGAAGCTCGACAAGAGCCAGCAGCGGGCGTGCCGCGAGCAGATGATGCAGGCGTTGCTGGCGGACCGCCTGAAGCTGAAGGTGCATCATGAGACCCGGCAGGTCGCCGGTTATGACCTGGTGGTGGCGAAGGGTGGGCTGAAGGTGAAGGACGGCGAGACCCCAACCGACGACGGCCCGAAATTACCGGACGGACGGTCGATGCCACTGCGCCTGAGTGTGAAGAACGGGGCGGAAGAACTCACCGTGCGGCTCTACTCCATGCCGCAACTGGCGGGCTTCCTTACGCGCACTCCGGCCGTGGGCCACAGCGTGGTGGACAAGACCGGCCTGACGGGAAAGTACAGCTTCACGCTGACGTTCACCGCGGCGCCAGGGCTGGGGCCGGCCGGAGGGCCGTCGATGGATGCAACCCCGCCGGACGAATCAGCAACGATCTTTGCCGCGCTTGAGGAGCAGCTTGGATTGCACCTGCAACGCGGAACTGTCACCGTGGACACAATCGTCGTGGACCACGTGGAGCGCCCCTCCGGGAACTAGCCACACCCAAAAGCTGTGGTAACACAAAAGCCACCACGCCCATTAGCGAATGGCGGAGAGTGAGGGATTCGAACCCCCGATAGCCTTGCGACTATGTCTGATTTCGAGTCAGGTGCATTCAACCGGGCTCTGCCAACTCTCCGTAGAGGGAAGTATATCGTGAGGCGGATGGTCCCTGGGAATATGAGCGGGGTGACGGGCCCCGTTAGGGTCCAAGACGCCGAGGCCGCGGTTTGCGCTGCGGTCGCTGACCGGGTAGGTCAGGGAAGCAGGGAGACATGGGCCGCGGTGATGCGCCAGCCCTCGGGGAGGCGGATCCAGAGCTGGCTCTGGCGGCCGTGGACGGTGCGGGTGGGGGTGTCGCGCTCGAACTCGAGAGTCACGCTGGCATGGTCGCGGCCGAAGGTGACGATGTCGAGGCGGAGGATGCGGCGCGCAAGGCCTGTGGCTGGGCGTGCTTTGCGGAAGGCCTCGATCTCGTCGATGCCGTAGAGGTTTTCGGTGGCGCCGAAGCGCATGGCAAGGGGTGACGCCCAGAAGAGGCGGGTGAGGGTGGGGACATCGTTTTCGACGAGGGCTTTCTCGTACTGCGGGTAGAGTGCGGCGATTTCGCGGTGGGTTTCGGGGTCGTTGATCTGGACTGACTGGATGGTCATGAGAAGAGCCTCGCGGGCGGGAGGATGCTTTTGGGGATGGCCGCGCTGACGGTGACCATGGGGCGGTTGACAAGCTGGCTGAGGCGGAGATTCATGGCGACGCTGCAAAGGAGGTAGGCGTGGATCTCGGAGAGTCCCCAGGTGGCGGCGATGAGGTCGATCATGCGGCTGGTGGCAGTTTGTGCGGCAGCGAAGGCGTCGGGGCCGGACTCGACGACGATCCACTCGGGGCTTGGGTCGGGCGGGGGTGAGGCGGATTCGAGGATGGGGGCGGCGAGGGGGCGGCTCTTGTGGAGGGTGAAGCGAAGGGTGACGCTGGCGGGGCACTCCATGCCGTTGATGCAGACTTCGCCGTCGCCTTGTGCGGCGTGGGCGTCGCCGCAGGAGAAGAGCGCGCCGGGGTTGAGGACAGGGAGGTAGAGGGTGGCGCCGGCGGCGAGTTCGCGGACGTCCATGTTGCCGCCGAAGGGGCCGGGCGGGCGGGTGCGGTGGGGGCCGGGGTCGGCGGGGGCGACGCCCATAACGCCGCAGAAGGGGCGGAGCGGGACCACGGCGGGCAGGAGTGAGCGCGTGAGGTCGTGCTCCAGGTCCCAGTGGAAGAGGTAGGGCTCAGTGAAGCGCTGGTCGAGGAGGCCGAGCCCGGGGAGGATGCTGCTCCAGGCCCAGCCGCGGTGCGCGACTTCGATGACGGAAACTTGCAGGACGTCGCCGGGGGCTGCGCCGGCGATGGCGATGGGGCCGGTGAGGGCATGGATGCGGTTGCGGTCGATGGCGAGGAAGTCGCCGAGCGTGGATTCGGGCGTGACCTGGCCACCGCTGGCGTCGAGGCAATCCATGTGGACGACGTCGCCGGATGCGATCGCCAGGCGCGGAGCGAGGTCGCGGTCCCAGAGGGAGTGGGTGGGCTCGGCGCTGAGGGTGTGCGCTTTCATGGACGGCGAAAAAGCTTCCTAATAGGTTACAAGCTAGATTTCGACGACCATCTGGACCTCGACGAGGGCGTTCTGGGGCAGCGCGCTGACGCCGATGGCGGCGCGCGTGTGGCGGCCACCTTCTCCGAAGATCTCGATCAGCAGGTCGGAGGCGCCGTTGATGACCTTCGGCGAGTCGGGGAAGTTGGGAGCGGCGTTGACGTAGCCGTTGACGCTGACAATCTGCGCGATCGTATCGAGCGAACCGATATGTCTGCGGAGGACGGCGAGCTGGGTGAGGGCGCAGGCACGGGCGGCGGCGTACGCTTCCTCGACGGTCCGGTTTACGCCTACCGTGCCGGCGATGACTCCCTCGTCCGAGGTTGAGATGACACCGGCGAGGAAGACGAGGTTGCCGACAGTCTTAGCGGCGACGTAGTTGCCGCCGGCTGAGGGCGGCTCAGGTAAGGTGATGCCGGCTTCGCGAATTGTTCTTTCGGCTGGCATTTTGCGCTACTGTATCACGCGTGCGCCGGGCAGGACTTCTGGTGGACCGGAATCCGGCTGGAGCAGTTTCCCTGGGGATGCAACGCGTAGCCACATATATCTGCTCGCCGTTTTTTCTCAGAAAAACGGCACTTGCGCAGGATACGATGACCGAACAGGATTCCGCGAAGGAGCGCCGACCGTAGATGATCGTTCGTCTGTCCAAGTGCGTTCTGTTGATGGGGGTGGCGCTGTACCTCTCGATTGTGGTGTTTGACAACATCACCGACTACGGCTCGAACTATCAGTACGTTCGCCACGTGTTGATGATGGACACGACCCTTCCCGGCAACCATGAGATGTGGAGGGCGATTGGGCGGCCTGCGATGTACACAGCGTTCTATACGTCGATCATTGCATGGGAGGCGCTGACTGCAGCGCTGTGCTGGTGGGGCGTGTGGCGGCTGATCCTACGCCTGCGAGCGGCGAGGGAGGGGTTTCATCGGGCGAAGGAGGTTGCGGTTGCGGGGCTGACGCTGGGCTGCCTGCTGTGGCTGGTCGCCTTTCTGACGGTGGGCGGGGAGTGGTTCCTGATGTGGCAGTCGAAGGTGTGGGACGGGCGCGAGAGCGCGTTCCGGATGTTCGCGGTGTTCGGGCTGGTGCTGGTTTACCTTTGTTCGCCGGAACTGGAATAGAGTGAGAGTTCGAGTTTCGCTCGGATATCGCCATGCTTGGACGGTCCTCCCCACTTAGCCAGATGAGCCTCGCCATCGCGAGCGGCGGCACGACGCTTGCGCAGATTGCCGAAGAGTCGGCGCGATGCGCGAACGGCAATGCGTCGCGCAACAGCTATCTCTATTTCAGTGAAGAGAGTTTGCGGGACCAGGCTGCGTCGCTGGCGCGGCGGTTTGCGGTGCCTGCGTCGCGCCCGCCGTTGTTTGGCGTGCCGATCTCGCTCAAGGACTGCTTCGATCTGGCGGGAACGGTGACGACGTGCGGGTCGCTGCGGTATGCGGAGCGGCACACCGCGGCAGCGCGCGACTCGGCGATGGCCGTTCGGCTGCGCGCAGCCGGCGCGATGATCCCAGGCAAGACACAGCTGCATCCGCTGGCTTATGGGATTACCGGGGAGAACCCCGATTATGGAGATTGCCTTCAGCCACGGGATGCAACGCTGCTGACGGGAGGGTCTTCGAGTGGGGCGGCGGCGAGCGTGCAGGAGGGCTCGGCGCTTGCAGCGATTGGCACGGACACCGGCGGGTCGATCCGCGTGCCGGCGGCGCTTTGCGGGTTGGCTGGCTATCGGGCTTCGCGCGGGTTGGCGTACGGCGCCGGACCGTGGCCGCCGTATCCGGAGGGGTTGTGGGCGGGAGGAGCGCATCTGGCGCCGTCGTTCGATACAGTCGGGCTGTTGGTGCGCGACGCGCGGGACCTTGCGGCGCTGGCGCACGTGCTATTTGGAGTGCCGTTTGCGGACATACCGAGGACGGCGCGGGTGGGCCGTGTCAGTGAGGAGTTTTTGGAGGATTGCGACGCCGACGCACTCGCCGCGTTCGATGGTTGGCGAGCGAAGATCGCAAGCGGGAGCGGTTCTGTGGGTAAGCTCGATGCGGGGAGTGAGTTTGATGCGGCGAGCTGGGAGGGGACGGTGCAGGCGTTTGCCGGAATTCAGGCGCGCGAGGCAGCGGGGCTGCATCGCGGCCACTATGACGATGTGGAACCTGCAATTGCGGAGCGGCTGCGATGGGGTGCCTCGCTGAGCGCGGGCGATCTGGAGGGGATGGAGCGGGAGCTGGTGTGGACGAGGTCGGAGATTGGCGCGATGTTTGAGCGCTTTGAGTTTCTGATGCTGCCGTGCGCGCCGGTCAGCCAACTGCGCGCGGGGGACGACCAGAGCGCGGTGCGGTTGCGAATCCTGCGCTATACAGCGCCTTTCTCAGTGGCGGGACTGCCAGTGGTGGCGCTGCCGGGCGAGATGATTGGCGCGCCGCTGGGGACGGGGGTCCAGATTGCGGCGGCTCCCGGAGAGGACGCAGCGCTGCTGGCCTATGCTGGCGCGTTGGCGCAGAGGATTGTGGACGAGCGGAGGTAGCGTGGGCGCGCAAGACTCAGGCGAGGCGGATGCTACCCTGCTGGTAGCCGCGAGATTTTGAGATTTGGGTGGATGTCAGGAGGAACGAGGATGCAGCGCGATCTCCGCTCCCGGTGCAGGTGTCTCGCGGTGGCCCTGTGCCTTGCGATTGGGGCGCTTTGCGTGGGCTGCAAGAGCAAGACGCAGAGCTCGGGGCTGTTTCCGGTGGTGCTGCAGACGGACTGGTATCCGCAGCCAGAGATGGGCGGCTTCTACCAGGCGCAGATGCAGGGGCTATATAAGGCGCAGGGGCTGGATGTGACGATCGCGCCGGGCGGGCCGTTTGTGGTGGCCGAGCAGCAGGTGGCGACCGGTGTGGCGCAGTTTGCGATGGGCTCGTCGGACAAGGTGCTGGTGAGCGTGTCTCAGGGCTTGCCCCTGGTGGCGGTGGCCGCGACGATGCAGCAGGACCCGCAGGCGATCATGGTGCATGCGCAGTCTCCGGTGCATAGCTTTGCCGATCTCGAAGGCCATGCGGTCGCGGCCAAGCCCGGTTCGATCTGGTACCAGTATGTTATAAAAAAGTTCGACCTGCACAACGTGCGTGAGATTCCGGCTACTTATAGCGTGGCAAATTTTCTTACGGACAAGGATTACATCCAGCAATGCTTTGTGACGTCGGAGCCGTTCTTTGCGCAGAAGGCAGGCGCCGACGTGCGCACGCTTCTGGTGAGTGCGACGGGATATCAGCCGTACCGGGTGATCTTTACTTCGCGCCAGTTTCTGGCGGAGCATCCGGAGGTTGTGGCGAAGTTTGTGACGGCGTCGATGCAGGGATGGAAGGATTATCTGGAAAACCCAGCGATGGTCGACGGCGAACTGGCCAGACTCAACCCAGCGATGAGCATCGAGCAGATGCGGTTCAGCATCGATACTCTAAAGCGGGACCACTTTGTCGAGGGCGACGGGACCGGGGACTCGCACCTGGGGCACTTCACGCAGGAGCGGTGGAACACGATCTATGGGCAGCTGGGTGATCTGAAGGTGATTGCGCAGCCGATCGATCCCGCGAGCGCTTATACGATGAAGTTCGCTCCATGAGGGGAGAGCCGCTGGCGGGAGTGGGTTTCGAGACAAAGGCACTCCCGCACATCTTGCGACGCGTCCCGAAGGACTGAAACAGGTCCTAGTAAGCCCTAAGATAATATCTATAAGAAGAGAATTTTCCGGGTCGAGTTGCCCAAAAGGCTGCAACTAAATCGCGGGGTCGATTCGTCAATCCAGGGGTGGCACCAGATTGCGTGGGCGATTTGAACCCTCCGTGCTTCGTCAGGAGAATGCATTGCAATCCGATTCAAGTCAGCAGCCGTTTGTCAGTCCAGATCATCAATTTCCTGCCTCGCACGAACCCGAGCAGCCGCGTCATAAGGGACTCCGTGCCGCGGTCTGGATCGCAATACTGGTGTTCTTCGCTGTGGGGTTCTTTCTCGTTCTGCGCCATCACAATGCAGCCAAGGCGCCCACGGGGCGTCGCGCGGCGGCCGGAGCCACAGTCACGGTCACCTCCGCGCCGGCGGAGAAGGGGAATATTGGCGTCTATGTGGACGCGATCGGAACGGTTGTCCCGGTCTATACGTCTTCCATCACCAGCCAGGTAAACGGCATTGTGACGGGCGTGCAGTTCACAGAGGGCCAGCTGGTGCGCAAGGGCGAACCTCTCATTGATATCGATCCGCGCCCGTATCAGGCGACGCTGCTTCAGGCGCAGGGCATCCTGGAGCGGGACCAGGGGCTGTTGGCGCAGGGGCAGATGGACCTTGCGCGCTACCAGGCGGCATGGGCGAAGAACGCGATCCAGAAGCAGCTGCTGGACGACCAGGAGAAGCTGGTGGAACAGGAGCAGGGGACGGTGAAGAACGACCAGGGGACGGTGCAGTACGACCAGATCCAGGTCGATTTCTGTCACATCGTGGCGCCGATTACCGGTCGCGTTGGGTTGCGGCTGGTCGACCCCGGCAATGTGGTGCAGGTGAACGGGACCACGGTGCTGGCTGTCATTACGCAGATACAGCCGATCACAGCGGTGTTTACGGTTGCCGAGGACAGTCTTGGGCAAATCCTGCCGGGAATGCGGAAGCGGGCGAAGCTGATAGTGGAGGCATACGATCGGACGGACCAACACAAGATTGCATCGGGCCAGCTGCTGACGCTGGACAACCAGATCGATACGACCACGGGGACGGTGAAGGCCCGGGCCTCATTTGCGAACAAGGACGCATCCCTTTTCCCCAACCAATTTGTAAACACCCGCCTGCTGGTGAATACCCTCACCGGGGTAACGCTGATTCCAACGGCGGCGGTGCAGCATAACGGCACGGTTGCCTTCGTGTATGTGCTGAGCAACGGCAAGGCGCAGCTTCGCAACATCACCGTCGGCGTTACCAATGGAAATGTGGCGCAGGTCCAGGGGGTCAATCCGGGGGATGTGCTGGCGACCAGCAGCTTCGACAAGCTGCAGGACGGCACCGCGGTGACGATCTCCGACAAACCGGTTTCGGCCAATGCCAGCGGGAGTAATGCTCCTTGAGTCCGTCGCGTCCCTTTATTCTGCGTCCGGTTGCGACGTCGCTGCTGATGGCGGCCATCATGCTGGTGGGCATTGTGGCTTATACGCAGCTTCCAGTCTCCGCGCTACCCGAGGTTGATTATCCGACGATCCAGATTCTGACGTTCTATCCCGGCGCGAGCCCCGATGTGATGGCGACCACCGTGACTGCCCCGTTGGAGCGCCAGTGCGGCGAGTTGCAGGGATTGAGCCAGATGACGTCCACCAGCTCGGCGGGCAATTCGGTCATCGTGCTGCAGTTCAATCTGAGCCTGAATATCGATATTGCGGAGGAGGAGGTGCAGTCGGCGATCAATGCGGCGCAGAGCTTCCTGCCTGCCAACCTGCCGGCACCGCCGATCTACAGCAAGACGAACCCCGCGGACGCGCCAGTGCTCACGCTCGCGGTCACCTCGAAGACCACGCCGCTCTCCCAGGTGGAGGATCTGGTGGACACGCGGCTGGCACCCAAGATCTCGCAGCTGAGTGGCGTAGGACTGGTGAGCATCAGCGGCGGGCAGAAGCCGGCGGTGCGGATCCAGGTGAACCCGACGGCACTTTCTTCGTACGGGATCGATCTCGAGAGCCTGCGCACGGCGGTGAGCAGTGCGAGCGTCAATGCGGCGAAGGGAAACTTCGACGGAGCACACCAGGACTATCAGATCGATGCGAACGACCAACTGGTGACGAGCGCGGATTACAAGAAGGTGGTGGTGGCCTACCGAGATGGGGCGCCGGTGATGCTGACGGACGTCTCCAGCGTTGTCGATGGGATTGAGAACAGTACGCAGGCGGCCTGGATGAACCTGACGCCGGCGATCATCGTGAACGTGCAGCGGCAGCCGGGCGGCAATACGATCAGCGTGGTGAAGAGCATCAAACTGCTGCTGCCGCAACTGGAGGCGAACCTCCCCCAGGGCATTGAGGTCACGACGCTCACCGACCTGACCACCCCGATCCAGGCGTCCGTGAACGATGTTGAGTTTGAGCTGTTGCTGACGGTCGCGCTGGTGGTGATGGTGATCTTCCTCTTTCTGCGCAATCTCTACGCCACCATTATTCCCAGCGTGGCGGTGCCGCTGTCACTGGTGGGTACGTTCGGGGCCATGTATGCGCTGGGATTCAGCCTGGACAATTTGTCGCTAATGGCGTTGACGATCTCGACCGGCTTTGTTGTCGATGACGCGATCGTGATGGTGGAGAACATCTCACGCTATCTGGAGGAGGGCGACTCACCAATGGAGGCGGCGTTGAAGGGCGCCGAGCAGATCGGCTTCACCATCGTTTCTTTGACTGTGTCGCTGATTGCGGTGCTGATTCCACTGTTGTTCATGGGCGACGTCGTAGGGCGGCTCTTCCGGGAGTTCGCAGTCACGCTTGCGGTGACGATCGTGATCTCGGCCGTGGTTTCCCTGACGCTGACGCCGATGATGGCCTCGCGCATTCTGAAGCACAACCCAAAGGCGCAGCAGGGGCGGTTCTACAAGGCGTCGGAGCGGGTGTTTGAGTCGATGATTGCGTTCTACGGCAGGACCCTGAAGTTTGTGCTGCGCTATCAGACGATCACACTTCTGGTTGCGGTGGCGACGCTGCTGCTGACGGTGTTTCTGTACAACGTCATACCCAAGGGGTTCTTCCCGGTGCAGGACACGGGGGTGATTCAGGGCATTTCGCAGGCTCCGCAGACGATTGGGTCCAAGGGGATGGCGGAGAAGCAGCAGGAGCTGGCCAAGGTAATTCTCGCCGACCCGGCGGTGGACAGCCTGTCTTCCTTTATCGGCGCTGATGGGACCAACACCACGACCAACAGCGGGCGGATGTCGATCAACCTGAAGCCGCTGAACCAACGCGACCTGAGCGCCGCCGACGTGATTCGCAGGCTGGAGCCGAAGCTGGCCGACCAGGTCTCCGGGATTCAGTTGTTCATGCAGCCGGTGCAGAACATCACAGTCGACGATCGGGTGAGCCGGACGCAGTATCAGTACACGCTGGAGGACCCGGACCAGAGCGAGCTGAACACGTGGACCAATCTGTTTGTCGCCAAGCTGAAGAACTTGCCGGGGCTGGAAGACGTTGCGACCGACCAACAGGTGGGCGGACTCGCAGTGTCGCTGGTGATCGACCGGGTGACTGCGTCGCGGCTGGGTATCGCTCCGACGACGATCGACAACACGCTGTACGACGCGTTTGGCCAGCGGCAGATCAACACGATGTATACGCAACTGAATCAGTATCATGTGATTCTCGAGGCGCAATCGCAGTTTCAACTCGATCCCGACAAGCTGAACCACATCTATGTTCAGGCGGGTGCGGCAACGGGCACGAGCGGGGCTGGCGCGTCTACCTCATCGGGGCGCGGTTCCACGTCCGCGGGATCGAACGCGACGACTGAGTCCGCTCTGTACACGCCTACGGCGGGCGCGCTGGCTCCGCCGACCCGGGTGCTTACTCCGACCGCAGGCGCAGGAACGAGCGGGGTCAACGCTGCGGGCGCGACGAGCACGACGCCGAGCAACGCCGTGCCGTTGAGCGCATTCTCTCATTTCGAGACGACGACGGAGCCATTGTCGATCACCCACCAGGGACAATTTCCGTCGATTACCGTGTCGTTCAACCTGGCGCCGAACGCGTCTTTGGGGAGCGCGATCGATACCATCGATAAGCTGCAGAAGAGCATGAACATGCCGGCGAGTTTGCAGGCGGACTTCCAGGGCACCGCGGCTTCCTTCCGGAACTCGCTATCGAATGAGCCCCTGCTGATTTTGGCTGCGCTGGTCACGGTCTACATCGTACTGGGTGTGCTGTATGAGAGCTTCATTCATCCGGTAACAATTCTCTCAACGCTTCCGTCGGCGGGGGTGGGCGCATTCCTGGCGCTGATTCTGTTCCATCAGGACCTGAGCGTGGTCGCAATCATCGGCATTGTGCTGCTGATCGGCATTGTGAAAAAGAACGGAATCATGATGGTCGACTTTGCGCTCGAGGCCGAGCGCGAGCACGGCAAGAGTTCCACCGACGCAATCTACGAGGCGTGCCTTCTTCGCTTCCGTCCGATCATGATGACGACCATGGCCGCGCTGCTTGGCGGAATACCGCTGGCACTCGGTACGGGGATCGGCTCGGAGTTGCGCAGGCCGCTCGGCATCGCCATGGTGGGCGGATTGCTGCTGAGCCAGGTGCTGACGCTCTACACGACGCCGGTGATTTATATCTTCTTCGACAATCTTGCACATCGCTTCTCGCGCAAGCCGGCAAAGCCTGCCACAGGCGGTGAGCCACAACCAGCGGGGCAACCGTGAATATCTCGGCCCCGTTTATTCACCGGCCGGTGGCGACCACGCTGCTGACGATCGCGGTTGCCATGGCGGGGCTGATTGCGTTCCAGGTGCTGCCTGTGTCGCCGCTGCCTCAGGTGGATTTCCCGACTATCTCGATCCAAGCGAGTCTTCCCGGAGGCAGCGCTGAGATCATGGCGTCTTCCGTGGCGACTCCGCTGGAGCGGCAGCTGGGGCACATTGCCGGGGTGACGGAGATGACTTCTTCGAGCAGCCTTGGGTCGACTGCGATTACGGTGCAGTTCGACCTGAGCCGCAACATCGATGCGGCTGCCCGCGACGTAGAGGCGGCGATCAATGCGGCCCGCACGTATCTGCCGGCCAATCTTCCCGGCAATCCGACGTACCGCAAAGTGAACCCCGCGGACGCGCCCATCATGATCATCGGGCTGACCTCCGATGTTTATGGGCCGGACAAGATGTACGACGAAGCGTCCACGGTGATGGAGCAAAAGATTTCCCAGATCCAGGGGGTGGGACAGGTCAATCCCGGTGGCGGTGCGTTGCCCTCGGTGCGGGTGGAGGTGAACCCGACCAAGCTGGCGAGCTACGGACTGACGATGGGGAATCTACAGTCTGTCCTTAGCCTGCAAAATACCAACCTGGCGCGAGGGCAGATTACGAATGGCAACGTCAGCGCCGATATTTTGGTGAACGGCCAGATATCCCAAGCCGACGACTACAAGCCGCTGATCGTGGGTTATAAGAATGGCGCGGCGGTCCGCCTGTCGGATGTGGCGGACGTGATCGACTCGGTGCAGAATGTGCGCGCCGGGGGCTATCTGAATGGCAAGCGCTCAGTGACGTTGGTGATCTCGCGGCAGCCCGGGGCCAACATCATCGACACGGTGGATCGAATCTATGCGCAACTGCCTTCGTTGAAGGCATCGATTCCCGATGGCATCGACGCCACGGTCGTGATGGACCGCACTACCACGATCCGTGCCTCGGTCAGCAATGTCGAACGCACGCTGCTGATCTCGATCGGGCTGGTTATCGCCGTGGTGTTCGTGTTCCTGCGCAACGGCAGGGCCACGCTGATTCCCGCGGTCGCCGTACCTACATCGCTGATCGGCACATTCTCGGTGATGTACCTGCTTGGGTTCAGCCTGGACAATCTGTCGCTGATGGCGCTGACCATCTCCACGGGGTTCGTCGTGGACGACGCGATTGTGGTGATGGAGAACATCACTCGCCATATCGAGGACGGGATGGAGCCGTTCGCGGCGACCCTGCGGGGCGCCAAAGAGATCGGCTTCACGGTAATGACCATCAGCATCTCGCTGATCGCCGTGTTTATCCCACTGATCCTGATGGGCGGTATTGTGGGGCGGCTGTTCCGCGAATTCGCGATCACACTTTCGACTGCCATTCTAGTTTCGATGGCAATCTCCCTGACGACGACCCCGATGATGTGCGCCCACCTGCTGAAGGGCGAGCGCAACCGGCGGCATGGCCGCGTTTATATGATGTCGGAGGGGGTTTTTGAGTGGGTGTTGAATCTTTACCGAAGGAGCCTGGCCTGGGTGCTGGAGAACCCAGGGCTGGTTCTTACGGTGCTCTTTCTTACGATCGCGCTCAATGTCGCCATCGTGATCAAGATACCGAAGGGATTTTTTCCGCAACAGGACACGGGGGCACTGGGCGGGATGATACGCGGCCCGCAGGATGCATCGTATCCTGTGATGAACGCTGCGCTGCAACAGGCCGAAGCAGTCATCCAGCGAGACCCCGCGGTGCAGAATGTGATTGGCTTCACCGGCGGCGGCGGGGCGACCAATACTGGAATGGTCTTCGTCATCCTCAAGCCGCTCAACCAGAGGAAGATCAGCGCGGCGGACGTGATCAACCGGCTACGGCCGCATTTGAACCAAATCACGGGCGCCACGACATTTCTCCAGGCATCGCAGGACCTGCGCATCGGAGGGCGGGGCGCCAATGCGATGTACCAGTACACGATTCAGGCGGACAATATAGACGACCTGCAGCTGTGGGGGCCGAAGCTGCTGGCCGAGATGACGAAGCTGCCGGGCTTCCAGGACGTCAGCTCGGACCAGCAGAATGGCGGCCTGGACCAACTGCTGACGTATGACCGGACGACGGCGGCCAAGCTTGGGCAGACTGCAAGCTCGTTGGATTCGGCGCTGTATGCGGAGTTCGGCCAGTCCGAGGTGTCGCTGATTTATACGCAGCTGAACCAGTACTACGTGGTGCTTGAGGTTGCACCGCAGTACTGGGCGAACCCGGAGAGTTTGAAGGACGTCTACCTGCATACCTCGCCCTCGGACGCGACGGTAAGCGGGAACTCTCCGCTGTTTACCCTGGCCAAGGACCAGACCAATACGACGCCGCTGGCACTGAACCATACCGGTCTGTTTCCTTCGGTGACGGTGTCGTTCAATCTTGCGAACAACGTCTCGCTGAGCGATGCGACGCTGGAGATCGCCCAGATGGAGCAGAAGCTGGGGGTCCCCGCGACGGTCCGCGGGGACTTTGCGGGCACACTGAAGGCGTATCAGCAGTCGCTGAGTTCAGAGCCGGTGCTCGTGGTCACGGCGATCGGCGCCGTCTACATTGTCCTTGGCATCCTGTATGAGAGCCTGGTGCATCCACTGACGATCATCTCGACCCTGCCTTCGGCGAGCGTTGGCGCGATGCTGGCGCTGATGATCTTCGGGGTAGACCTCAACGTCATCTCGATCATCGGCATTGTGCTGCTGATCGGGATCGTCAAGAAGAATGCCATCATGATGATCGACTTCGCGCTGCAGGCAGAGCGCGAGGGCGGGATGAGCACGCGCGACTCCATCTTCACGGCCTGCATGCTGCGGTTCCGTCCGATCATGATGACGACAATGGCAGCGCTGTTTGGGGCGCTTCCGCTGGCCTTTGGCAACGGCACAGGCTCTGAACTTCGACGGCCGCTGGGCATCACCATTGTGGGAGGGCTTGTGGTGAGCCAGATGCTGACTCTCTACACCACTCCGGTGGTGTATCTTGCGCTGGACCGGTTGCGCCTCCGTGTCATGGGGCAGGATCGCGACACCTTCCATGCCGGCAATGGTTCTCTGCCGTCGCCCACGGATTAGACTTGAGTAGGAATGGATGCACAAGACTGGATGCAACGAGACATGACTAACTTCCGAATCCGCATTGCAATCGTCGCCGCTGTGGGTGCGCTGCTGCTGAACGGCTGCATGGTGGGGCCGAAGTACCAAAAGCCGCCGGCGATGGCGCAGGCGCCGCCGGCTGCGTATAAGGAGTCGCCGGCGAATTTTCCGGACTCGGACGCCTGGAAGGTTGCGCAGCCGCAGGACGCGATGCTGCATGGCAAGTGGTGGGAGATCTACAACGACCCCGAGCTGAACGCGCTGGAAGAGAAGCTGAATATCGACAACCAGACGATCAAGCAGTACTTCGCGAACTTTATGGAGGCGCGGACGTTGATTGCGCAGGCGCGTGCCCAGCTGTATCCGACGCTGACGGCGGCGCCGTCGTTTACGCGGTCGAAGACTTCGGGCAATCTGACCGACACGGCCACGGCAAACACCGGCCGCGAGAGCTCGATCACATCGATGGGGCTGGATGCCTCCTGGGCGCCCGACCTGTGGGGCAAGGTCCGCAACGAGATTCGCGAACAGCAGTACAACGCGCAGTTGAGTGCGGCTGATCTGGAGAACGAAAAGCTTACGGAACAGGCGACCCTGGCGATTGCCTTTTTTGAAATTCGCGGCCAGGATGCGCTGAAGGCGGTCTACGATCAAACGGTTGCGGACGACCAGAAGGCGCTCGATCTGAACCGCTCGCTGTACGAGACCGGAGTGGGGACCGAGATATCCGTGGTGGAGGCGGAGAACACGCTTCAGAACGCGCAGGCGGCGTCCACCAACCTCGGCGTCGCGCGCGCCCAGTACGAACACGCCATCGCCGTGCTGATCGGCACCGGCCCTTCGGCGTTCTCGATCCCGGTGAAGGCGCTGAGCGCGACGCCACCGGCAGTGCCGATCGGCGTGCCGTCGCAACTGCTGGAACGCAGGCCGGACATTGCGGGCTCGGAGCGGACGATGGCCTCGGCCAACGCGCAGATCGGGGTCGCTTACGCAGCGTTCTACCCGGCCCTCACCCTCAGCGCGACTGGTGGTTTTCAGAGCTCGACGCTGCAGCATCTCTTCGACTGGTCGAGCCGCTTCTGGTCGGTGGGGCCGTCGATCTCGCAGCCAATCTTCGATGCGGGGTTGCGGCGGGCCACGGTCAACCAGTACATCGAGGTGTACAACGCGGATGTGGCGGGCTACCGGCAGACGGTGCTGGGGGCGTTCCAGCAGGTTGAGGACTCTCTTGCGGCGGTGCGGATTCTTTCGCAGCAGATCCAGCAACAGGAGCAGGCGGCGCAGTCGGCCCAACACTTCGTCGATCTGGAGACTTCGCGGTTTCAGACGGGGATTGACCCGTACATCGATGTGGTGACGGCGCAGACGACGCTCCTGAGTGACCAGCAGACGCTCGCGTCGCTGCACACAGAGGTGATGACGGCCTCTGTGCAGCTGATTGAGGCGCTGGGCGGGGGTTGGGACAGCACGCAACTGCCGACGCCGGCTGAGGTTTCGAAGAAGATTACGCCGGCGGAGACGCAGATCCAGAGGTAAGCGCTGCGCCCGATGGATTCAGGCTGAGATGGCGATGGCGAGGTCTTCGATTGGGGCGGCGGCGAATTTCGCGTTGAGCTCGGCCGAGTTGGCGAAGAGTTTGCCCTCGACGTGCCGGGCGGGGATGTGGCAGGTGAAGGTTGGCTCGTTGAACGGGTAGGGTGAGATGCGGAAGTGACGGGGGGCGACTGGAGTGACGGCGATTTGGGTTGAGGCGCCCATGGTGGTGGGAAATGCGTGCAGGAGGGTGGAGGGCTGCATGTAGGCGACGCAGCTAAGAAGCGAGAGGTTGTCGGTGGCTTGGAGCAGGTGGAAGTTGGTGAGGATGGTTGCATCGGCGGTTTGGGTGGGGGTGAGGTTCGGCGATGTGCGGATGGCGGCGCGGAGAGTGTCTTGCCGGAGGCGCTGGCGTCCGAGGAATGCGTCGAGGAGGGGGATCTGGGTGGGGGCTATGGTGGAGCGGTCGGCGTGCTCGGTGAGCAGGCTATAGGTGTGCATGGAGACGAGGAGGGCGGCGTAGGGGTCGACGGACTCAACCTGCTGGACGGCGGACTCGCGGACGGCGAGGTAGTCGGCGAGGTCGATCTCTTCGAAGGCGGAGTATTTGCCGACGAGCTCGTGGGAGAAGGCGGAGGGTTTGCCGGCGCGGGTGATGGAGGGGTGGGCGTCGCGGGCGGTCCAGCCGTCATCGTGAACGTGGATGCCATAGAGGACGCTGGTGCGGGGCTGGGGTGAGGGGAAGGTCTCGTTGCCCCAGCGGGTGGCAAAGGCGCCGGCGAGGCGGGCGTGGTCGGGGTGAGTGATGAGCCACCAGCCGGTTTCGGATTCCATACGAAGCATTGCGGGTCCTTTCGTCAGCTGATGCGGTAGACGCGTGTCATTCGGCTTCGGGGGCGCGGGCGGACTCGTGCCATTTGTGCAGGAAGAACCACTCGAGGAACATGACGGTGAAGAAGAAGGTGAAGCCGAGTACGGTGGCGGCGGCGACGAGGGCGAAGAGGTAGTCGGTCTGGAGCTGGGCACTAGCGTACTGGATGGCGTAGCCCAGGCCGCCGACGCCAACACGGGCGGAGCCGGCGAAGAGCTCGCCGGTGATCGCGCCGATGACGGCGATGCCGCTGGAGATGCGGATGCCGGTGAAGAGGGAGGGCAGGGCGTGGGGCAGGCGGAGATGAAGAAGAACCTGGCCGCGGGTGGCGTTGTTCATGGTGAAAAGGTCGACCATGTTGCGGTCGACGGAGATAAGGCCCTGGGTGGTGTTGGCGATGATGGGCGAGAGGCAGATGATGAATGCGATGAGGCCGACGGAGAAGATGCCGGTCCCGATCCACATGAGGATGAGGGGCGCGATGGCGACGATGGGGACGGTCTGGAGGAGGATGGTGTAGGGGTAGAACATGCGCCGGACCCAGCGGGACTGGGCGAAGAGCAGGGCGATGAGGACTCCGACAACGATGCTGGCGAGGAGGCCTCCGGCCGCGGCTGCGGCGGTGATGCCGAGCGACGTGAGCAAAGAGGAGAGATTGGCGGCTGCGGCGTAGGCGACCTGGGCGGGGGAGGGGAGGAGGTAGGGTGGGATAAGGAAGAGCTTAACGATGGCGATCCAGAGGAGAAGAAGCGCGGCGAAGATGGCAGCGGCGGAGAGTATGGTTGTCGCTCGACGGTTCATGCGGGCTGGGCCTCGGCGGGGTGGGAGAGGTGTTCGACCTGGCGGAGGGTGCGGGAGACCTCGGCGACCGTGCGGTCGAAGAGGTCGGATTCGCGGGTTGCGGCGGTGCGGGGGGTGGAGAGAGGGATAGCGAGGTCGTGGGCGATGCGGCCGGGATGGGCGGCGAGGACGAGGATGCGATCGGAGAGAAAGACGGCTTCTGCAACCGAATGAGTTACAAACAGCACGGTCCAGTTGTGCTCTCCGCGCAGCCGCAGGAGTTCCTCGTTCATGCGGTCGCGGGTCATCTCGTCGAGGGCGGCGAAGGGCTCGTCGAGCAGCAGGACGCGTGGGCTGGTGGCGAGAGCGCGGGCAATGGAGACGCGCATCTTCATCCCGCCGGAGAGTTGGCGGGGGTAAGAGCCGGCGACGTGTTCGAGGCCGACGAGGGAGAGCATGGCGCGGACTTTGGCGTTGCGGCGTTCGCGGGCGACGCCTTCGAGTTCGAGGCCGAGGGCGACGTTGGCGCGGACGGTGCGCCAGGGCAGGAGGGTGGGGTCCTGGAAGATGAACGAGATGGTTTCGCGAGCGTTGGCGGGGTTCATGCCGTCGACTTCGATGGAGCCGGAGGTGATGGGGCTGAGGCCGGCGACGAGTTTGAGGAGGGTGGACTTCCCGCAGCCGGAGGGACCGACGATGCTGGTGAACTGGCCTTTGGGGATGTCTGTGCTGATTTCGTTGAGGATTGGCGGCCCTGCGCCGTAGCGTTTGGTGACAGAGGCGAGGCGGACGGCGGGGACCTGGCGGGTCATGGGGCCTCCGTCGCATGCGGGGTAAGAATGTGGAGGCGCAGGCATGAGGGACGGGTGGGGTCATGGAGGATGGTCTGGGTGGATCGCTGCCAGGTCCACGAGTCGGCGAGGCGGGGCGGGGTGGGGGTGGAGGGGTTGCGGTCGAAGAGGGGAAAGGCGCTGGACGCGACCTCAATGCGAATGCGGTCGCCGGGGGCGAAGATGCAGGAAGTGGGCGCGAGGGAGAAGCGCCAGTGGTGCGAGGTGTCGGGTGCGTAGTTGGGGAAGAGGTGGGCGCTGCGGGCGATGCCAAGGGAGAGGAAGATGGCTTCACCGGTGGGGCGAAGGCAGATGAGTTTGGCAGTGAGGTCGGCATAGGCGGCGGAGGTGGCGCAGTGGAGTTCGATGAGGGGTGTGCCGAAGATGTGGGTGGGGTGGTCGAGTGGGGCGGCGGTGTAGATGAGGAGGTTGTTGCCGAGTTCGAGGGCGGCCTGGTTGGTAGGGCCGGAGATGGAGGCGAGGCCGCCAGGAGCGGAAACGGGGACTTCGGGATCGTAGATGAAGAGGTCGGGGGGTTCTTGTGCGGTGGGGGGAGAGTGGGTGAGGGTGCCGTCGCCTTTGCTCGAGTTGGCGCGGCCTTGGCTGTGGAGGTAGAGGGTGTGGTTGGGGGTGGTGGGCCATTCGTCGGCGCTGTGCCATTGGCTATTGTTGGTGTTGAAGTCGAGAGCGAAGTGGCGGATGCGGGGCTCGGCGGCGAATTCATTGGTGTCTTTGAGCCAGTGGTTGAACCAGCGTAGGAGGAGGGCGTCGGTGTCGAGATTGGCTTCGGGACCGAGATAATGCGCGCCGATGCGGTCCCCCCACGGAATGTGAACCCAGGGGCCGGCGATGAGGTACTGGTGGTCGCGGGCGTGGGCGGTGCCGGCGTGGGCGCGGAGGGCTTGGAAGCAGTCGATGCTGCCGGTGAGGTAGGTGTCGTACCAGCCGGAGAGGTGGAGGGCGGGGGTGCGGATGTCGGCGAGGCGTTGGCTGATGTCCATGGAGGACCAGTAGCCGGAGGGGGCGTCGTGCTCGAGCCAGTCTTGAACGTAGGTGGGGAGTGGGGGAGATTTAAGGGCGGGGTGGGCGGCGTAAGGGGTTTCGAGGTATTGGGCGGGGGGGCTGGCCCAGGCGCGCTCGAGGAGGTCGCTGGCCTCGTGAAGGCGGATGCGGCGGGCGTCGGCTTTGAGGAGCTGAAGGCCCCAGCCGAGGGTTGATGCGAGGCGGAGAGCGCCGTTTGCGTAGAACCAGCCGTGGTAGAGATCGTGAGCGGTCTGGGCGGGGGCGATGCAGACGAGGCCGGGGGGCTGTTCGGCGGCGGCAAGAAGCTGGGTGATGCCCTGGTAGGAGAAGCCGTACATGCCGACGCGGCCGTTGGACTCGGGGCGCTGGATGAGGGCGGCGATGGTCTCGGCACCGTCGCGGGCCTCGTGGCGGAAGGGGTAGAAGTCGCCCTCGGAGCCGCCGCGTCCGCGTACGTCCTGTATGACGACGTTGTATCCGTGGCGGGCGAACCAGACGGGGTGAGCGTAGACGATGGTGGAGGCGATGTCGCGGCCGTAGGGCTGGCGCATGAGGAGGGTGGGGTGGGAATGGTTTGCGGAATGAGGCGGGTGGTAATGGTCGGCGATGAGGGTGACGCCATCGGACATGCGGCAGGGGACGGCGCGTTCGAGGGTGACGCCGGCGTCGCAGTCGATGAGCGGGGGCATTGCTAGGCGGGCTCCCTTGTCGCGAGTTCCTCGAAGTCCAGCATGGCTTGGAGGGCGGCGGCGACCTTGGTGGACGCCTCTTCGATCCAGCGGAGGCCGCTTTCGGCGGTGGCGGGGCGAGGGTCGCCCATGACGCCGCTGGTGGCGATGTCGCGGGTGAGCCAGCAGAAGGTGGCGGGGGCAAACTCGGGGAGGAGGGGTTTGGGGTTGTCGATGTGGGCGATGTAGTTGACGGTGTATTGGTCGGGATGGACGAGATGGGGTGTCGCGGCGAGGAGGAGGGCGGTTTCGGCC
The DNA here is from genome assembly GCA_050014235.1 of Acidobacteriaceae bacterium. Taxonomy (GTDB): domain Bacteria; phylum Acidobacteriota; class Terriglobia; order Terriglobales; family Acidobacteriaceae; genus Edaphobacter. The sequence continues at coordinate 43,401 of JBEKDS010000019.1, read as the reverse complement.
TCGCCGGCGTGGAAGCCGTAGGCGCGCTCCTGCGGGCTGAGGCCGGAGTAGGCGGCGCCGGCGGAGCCTGCGAGGCAGAAGGTGCGAAGGTTGAACTCGGCGCGGAGGTCGCGGGCCATGACGTCGTCGAGGGCGGTGTTGCCGCCGTGAGTGTTGTATAGGGCAAGTTTGCGGAAGCCGGAGGCGGCGACGCTGGCGCCGAGGTCGTGGAGGACGGCCATGAAGGTGGAGGCTGAGACGGACAGTGTGCCGGGGAAGCCGAGGTGCTCATTGCTCTTGCCATAGCAGATGGGTGGGAGGGCGTAGATGGGGGCTTCGGCGGGGAGTTTGGCGAGGGCGTGGCCGAGAAGGAGATTGTTGATGAGGGTGTCGGTGGCGAGGGGGAGATGGTGGCCGTGTTGTTCGATTGCGGCGGTGGGTAGGATGAGGAGGGCCTTGTCTTTGGGGATGGCCTGGACCTGGGGCCAGGTGAGGTAGGCGAAGTTGCGGTTGTCGGGGATCCAGGTTTGCATGGGAGTTCCTTGAATGAAGCTGCTGGCTCCTAGCTTTTAGCCTCTAGCTGTACTTGCTTCGCCTCTGGCGGCAGTTGCTGGGGATCGGGTTGGAAGGTGGCCATTTTGCCGGGGTTGAGGAGGCCAAGGGGGTCGTAGCGGTATTTGGTGAGGAGCTGGATGTTGTCGGGTCGGTAGCGGCCTCCGCCTTCGACGTTGTTGCTGTGCGGGTTGGCTACGGTGACGCCGATGGAGCGGCAGAAGTCAATCATCTCGTTGAGGCGGCCTTCGGTGGTGAAGCGGACGAGGGGGATGGCGCCGGGGATGACGGTTCCTTCGGATTCGAGCATGGCGCCGGACCGGGCAATCTTCATGAATTCGAGGTGGAGGAGGAACTCATCGGCGAAGCGGGCTTTGAGCTGGCGGAATTGGTTGGGGGCGTCGGTTGGGCTGAAGCCGCACTGCAGGTAGGTGAAGGCGGCGTCCTGCTTCATGGTCCAGAGGGTGGTGTGGTTCCAGGTGTAGTCCGAGAGGAGGGGAATGGTGCGCAGGCCCAGGTAGGGGGCGGCGAGGGTGACTTCGCCTCCGGCGGATTGTGCAGTTTGGGTGAGCTCGCCGAGCTGGTCGGAAGCGATGAGGAAGAAGGTGAGGGCGTTGCCCTCGCGTATGAGGTTCGAGATTGGACCGAAGCAGGAGGGGATGGGCCACTCGAATGCGGTGACGAGGCGCTTGGTCCAGCGGGGGTTGGTGGCGATCTCGCGGCTGCAGTCAAATGCGGCGTCGAAGGTAGGGAAGGCGACGACGCATTGGGCCCAGTCGACGGAGGGGGCGAGGGCGAGCCAGATTTTGGTGATGATGCCGTTGGTGCCCCAGGCGTGGAGGACGCCGTGGACCTCTTCACCCTGGTGGAGCATAGTGCGCGGCTCGGGTTCCATGGTGACGACCTCGATGGCGCGGACGGTGCCGAAGTCGCGCAGGCCGCCGTGGGCGACGGAGCCGATGCCGCCGGAGCCGCCGCCGAGGAAGCCGCCGACGCTGGCCTTGACGATGGTGCTGGGGTAGCAGCGCAGCTCCCAGCCGGCGGCGCGGGCCGTGTTTTCTAGGGCACCGAGACGTGCGCCCGGGCCGCAGATGGCGACGCCATCGGGGGTGATCTCATGGATGGCGTCCATGGCGGCGAGGTCGAGCACGATGCCGCCGTGCAGAGGGATGGCCTGGCCGTAGTTGCCGGTGCCTGCGCCGCGGGCGGTGACGGGGATGCGGCGGGCGTAGCAGCAGGCGAGGGTGCGAACGACCTCTTCGGTGGAGATGGGTTGGACGACGGCTTCGGCGACTTTGTCGTCGAGGAGCTTCTTGAGAACCGGGGAGTACCAGTAGAAGTCGCGGGAGAGGCGCTGGACGATCTGCGGGTTGGTGATGACGCGGGTGGGCGCGGTGCAGGTGGCGAGGGCGGCGAGATCGTCGGAGGTCATCATGGCCGCGGCTCCCGCTTCTTCGGTGTGGTTGGTTTTGGATTCCAGGTGGTGAAGGCTTTGAGCATATTGGGGTGGGTGAAGAGGGCGTAGCAGGCGGAGCGCAGGACGGGGCCGTCGACGATGCAGGCCATGTCGCTGCGGCGGACGAGCTCGCGAGCGGGGATGCGGAGCTGGCGGCAGTGCCGGTTGGCGTCGGCGATGGTGGCGCCGTAGACGACGCGGTCGAGGCCAGCCCATAGCGCGTTGGCCATGCACATGGGGCAGGGCTCGCAGGTGGTGTAGAGGGTGTAGCCCTTGAGGAAAGGGGTGCGGAGTTTGCGGGCGGCCTTGCGGACGGTGCGCAGTTCGGCGTGGCTGCTGGGGTCGTTCTCGGCTCGGACGGCGTTGACGGCGCGGGTGAGGGGCAGGCCGGTAGCGGTATCAACGATGAGCGCGCCGAAGGGGACCGGGCGGGGCGTCGAGAGGGTGCGCGCGGTGAAGCGGACGAGAGCCTGCATGTGCAGCTCGTCGGCGGACTGCCGAGGGGGAAGCTCAGGTTGTTGGGGTCCCATGGGGAAATCTACCACGGGCGGGGATGGGGTTGGTAGATGGAGGGGTGGGGTTTTGTGGCGGCGAGAAAGGCAACTACGGAGATTCTGGACCGCTATCAGCCATCAGCTATCAGCGGGACGATGGGGGAGGTGGGCATGTCGTTTGGTTGCGCAGACGAGACCCCACCCAAGCGGAGCTTGGATGGGGCACCCTGGGTGATGGCGGGTTAGAGTTCGGCGGGGGCTTTTAGGCCCTGGGGCATGAAGGTGGCGATGCCGTCGGTGACGATGACCTTTTTGGAGGTGAGCTGGAGCTGGGCGGACTTGAGGCCGTCGCGTTTGGCGGTGATGAAGGCGGCGCCAGGGGTGAGGGTGGAGCGGACGGCGACGCGGTTGATGCCGAGCTCGGTGGAGAGGTAGAGGTTGTTGGTGGAATCGGTGACGCCGCTGTTGTAGCCGCCGCGCCAGATGACGGGGCCGGTGCAGGTGAAGTCGACGCGGGCGGCGTCGGTGGGGCAGCGCTGACCCTTGGCGTCGACGACCTCGAAGTCGATGAGGGCGATGTCGAGGCCATCGGCCTGGAGGCCGTTGGGGCCGAGGATTGGAGTGAGTTTGATGGCTGCGGCGGGGCCGGCGGTTGGGATTTCCTGCTGGGCGACGACCTTGCCGCCGTTCTTGCCGATGGCCTTGATGCTGCCGGGGGCGAAGGCGATGGCGGGGAAGGCGAAGGCGAAGCCGTTGTCGGGTTTGGTGTTGACGCCGGCGGACTTGCCGTTGACGATCAGCTCGACGGATTCGGTGTTGGCGATGACGTAGACGGTCTTGGCGGTTGGGGTGCCGTCGGGCTGGGTTGCGGGGTAGGTCCAGTGGCCGAGGATGTGGAGGTCGGGCGTTTCGCTCTGCATGACGCGGTAGGCGTAGAAGGCCTCCTTGGGGATGCGCATGGCGTCGACTTTGCCACTGACGCGGGAGACTTCGCTTGAGTCCTGGCGGCCGTCGGCGTCTTCGTCAGTGAAGTAGATGGAGCAGTAGCCGGACCAGCGGGAGTGGGCGGGGTCGGTGTTGGAGATGCGGTTCTCCCAGTACTCCCAGTAGCGCTCGACGGCCTGGAGGGTGAAGCTCTCGTTGGTGTAGAGGAAGCCGTCGCGCTTCCAGGTGTCGTTGGGGCCTTTCTTGGCTTTGTAGTAGGGCGGGGAGTAGTCGTCCCAGAAGCGGCGGCCGACTTCGTCGCGCAGGTCCTCGGCTTCGACGAGCGGGGCGCGGTCGCGGCGCTCTTCCGAATAGGCGCGGAACATGTCGGTGGGCGTCTTGAGGAGCTCGACGCCGCGGTCCTGGGCCATCATGATGCCGTAGTACTCCTCGATGGGAGTGTCGGCGGTGTTGGTTTTGACGTCGTCGTTGCCGCGGGCGCCCATGACGCGGCCGCCGTAGGGGTCCCACTGCTTGCGCAGGGCGACCATCTGGGTCATGTGGTCGGGGGTGACGACGGTGTTGCCGGCCTCCCAGAAGAGGATGCTGGGATTGTTGCGGAAGTAGACGATGGAGTTGCGCATGACTTCGAGGCGCTGGTCCCACTGGCGGCCATTGACGTCGCGTTCCTTGTCGCCGGCGGGGCAGATCTGGATGATGCCGAAGCGGGCGAAGCTGTCGGCGTCGACTTTTTGCGGGGAGATGTGCATCCAGCGCATGTAGTTGCCGTGGCACTCGCGAATCATGCTGGCGGTGTAGTCGTGCATCCAGTTGGGGTAGCCCGCGCCGACGGCGGCCCACTCGTCGGCGGAGCGCTCGGCGAAGCCTTTGAGGTAGACGAACTTCTCGTTGACGTAGACGCCGCCGGTGCCGACGCCGCCCTTGAACTCGGTCTTGCGGAAGCCGGTCTCGAGGCGGCTGGTGTCGACGACTTTGCCGTTGACTTTGAGGACGGTGTAGACGTCGTAGAGGTAGGGGTCGTCGACGCTCCACCAGCGGGCGTCCTTGAGCGGGCCGGTGGCGGACATGACGCTCTTTTCGCCATCGACCATGTCTACAGGGTCGCCGTCGAACTCGGCGCGGAGCTTGCCGGTGTGGTCGACGATGGCGACGGAGAGGCCGACGGTGGCGCGGTCGCCGGAGCCGTTGACGACTTCGGCGTCGACGGTGACGTCGGCGGACTTGCCCTTGATGTCGTAGTTGTCGGCGTGGACGTAGACGCCCTGGCTCTCCAGGCCGTAGTAGAGGGGGAGGGTCTGGTAGATCTTGCCGGTGACGTGGAGCCAGACGGAGCGGTTGATGCCGCCGTGGTTGGGGTTGAAGTCGTTGGCGTTCCACTCGTAGCCGGTGGGCATGCAGTCGGAGCCGTCGGGGTTCTTGGGGTTGGCGGCGCAGAAGGCGCGCTCGCGGTAGTTGCCGGAGTTATCGACTTTGACGGCGAGGATGTTCTCCTTGCCGGCGGGCGCGAGGGCGTCGGTGATATCGATGCCGTAGGCGTTGATGCCGTTCTCGTAGAGGCCGACGGCCTTGCCGTTGAGGTAGATGTCGCCGGCCTGGCGCATGCCTTCGAACTCAATGAAGACTTTGTGGCCGGCGGTCTCGGCGGGGAGCTTGAAGTGCTTGCGGTACCAGGAGAGGCCCTTGTAGGTGCCGCGATCGCCGCCGCCGTGGGAGATGATCATGCGGAAGGAGTCGACGTCGTTGAAGCTGTGGGGGGTGGCGACGGTGGACCACTGGGAGTCGTCGAAGGCGGGGGCTTCGGCGCCGGGGACGTCTTCGCGGATGAAGCGCCAGTCGTAGTTGAAGTTGAGCGTGGTGCGCAGGGAGCGCGGCGGCGTGTAGGGCGCGGGGGCGGGGGCTGCGAAGGCGGGATAGCCGCGGCCGAGGACGACGGGAAGGCCAAGGGCGAGGAAGCTTGAGGTGCTGACGAACTGGCGGCGAGAGACTTTTCTGGAGGACATTCGGGGGTGGCTGCCTTTCGCGATGTTGACTTTGGGGGCGCGACCTGGGGCCGCGCGGCGTACCCAAGATATCTCATCCGCGGAGAGATGGTCTATCGGAATGGAGACGCAGGCAGGGCTGCGGAAGACGCAACGCGGGCCTCGCATTTCCCGAAGGAAGCGAGCGGGCGCACGATGTCTGGTGCGAGTTTATCGCGACACAGTCTGCGGGCTAGCGCAGCCATGGTCGAAGACGCGCGCCTTGGCCCATTGCTCGTCGGTGGCGAAGAGGACGCAGGCCCAGCCGGTGTCCGTGTTGAGGCGCCATGTTATGTCGCCCTGCCGGTAGAGCTGGTACTTGCCGGAGCCGGCAAAGACCATGCCGTTTTGGGGGTTGCGGCTGATGGTGTCGCCAGAGGATGGAGGGAGTTGAGCGACCGACGGATTGGTATCAGCGGGCTCGTCTGCTGAGGCGGTCTCGGAGGCAGGCGGTCTTGTCTGGTCCGTGGGTTGCGGGCTAGTGGTGGCATTACCGCTGCCTGCGGGGCGCACCCTGGAGCGGAGGCCGTACCACGCAGCCCCACAGATCAGCACTAGAACTCCAACGATCAGGTAAATCCGCTTCATTGACGTTGTCCTATTCCATTTTCAGGTGCGCGGTTTGGATCGTCGAGGCAAATTCGGCCGGGCTTCTAGATTTGGGAACCTTCGCTGGTTCCTCGGTAGGCAACGGTAAATGTGCTGCGTTGCCCTGTGGAAAGCTGCAGCGCGGCTGTCCCCGACCGCCATTCGACGGGTTATGATTGAACTGTGCCGAAGTACTCCATTATCGTTCCGTTTCATAACGAAGAGGAGAACGTCACCACGCTCTATGACCGGGTAAAGCTGGTGATGGAGCAGGTGGGCGAGTCCTTCGAGATGGTGTTTGTCGACGATGGGTCGCGCGACCGCACCTACCGCCTGTTGGAAGAGATCGCCGCCGTCGACAGCCGAGTGCTGGTGATCAAGCTGCGGCGCAACTTCGGGCAGACCTCCGCGCTCGCGGCCGGGTTCGACCATGCCGAGGGCGAGATGCTGGTGGCGATGGATGGCGACCTGCAGCATGACCCCGAGGAGATTCCCAACTTCCTCGCGCGGCTTGAAGAGGGGTACGACGTGGTGAGCGGATGGCGCTCCCAGCGCGCGGACAATCTGCTCTTCCGGCGCATTCCCTCGCACTGCGCGAATTGGATCATGGCGCGCATCTCGGGCGTAGACATTCATGATTTCGGGACGACCTTCAAGGCGTACCGCCGTGAGGTGATCCACAACATTCCGCTCTATGGGGAGATGCACCGGTTCATCCCGGCGCTGGCGAGTTGGTACGGCGCCAGCATCTGCGAGATCCCGATCTCGAATCCGAGGCGGCAGCATGGGGCGAGCCACTACGATCTGTCGCGCACCGTGCGGGTCATGTTCGACCTGCTGACGATCCGTTTTCTGCTGCGGTACATGACGCGGCCGCTGCATTTCTTTGGGTCGATTGGCGCGCTGGGCATGCTGGCCGGTGGCGCAATCGCCACCTGGCTGCTGGGGCTGAAGGTGTTGCTTGGGCAGCCGGTGATGCACAATCACGGGCCGCTGTTTGTGATGGCGTCGGTGCTGATCCTGGCGGGGATCCAGATGCTGGGCATCGGCCTCTTGGGCGAACTGCAGGTGCGGCACTTCCATGCGCCAAGCCACCGCGCGCCCTATGCAATCGACCGCATCCTGCGCCTGCGCTCGAGCGAAGAGAGCCTTCTCCAGTAGACGATGCATGTTCGCACCGCCCGGCGTTCACGGAGCTAGCAGCGCGCGGTTGTATGCTGGTGGTCATGCTGCTGAAGCAACTGCGTGAGGCTGTGCTGGACGCGAACCTGGAGCTGGTGCGCCGCGGGCTTGTCCTCTATACATTCGGCAATGCCTCCGGGGTGGATCGCGAGCGCGGCCTGGTCGTCATCAAGCCCTCGGGTGTCGACTACGGCGACCTGCGCCCCGCGGACATGGTCGTCACCGATCTCGACGGCAAGATTGTGGACGGGGACCTGAAGCCCTCCTCCGACCTGGACACCCACACGCTGCTCTACCGCGAGTTCCCGGCGATCGGTGGCGTGGTGCACACCCACTCGGAGTATGCGACGAGCTTTGCGCAGGCAGGGATGGCGATTCCGGCGCTGGGGACGACCCATGCGGATTATTTTTATGGGCCCGTGCCGTGCACGGCGCCGTTAAGTGACGATGCGATTGGCGGGCGGTATGTGCATGAGACGGGGCTGGCGATTGTGGCGCGGTTCCGGGCGGGCGCGAGCGATGCGGCGGGCTCCGCGGCTGCATTAGACCCCATGGCGGTGCCCGCTTGTTTAGTGGCCGGCCACGCTCCCTTTGCCTGGGGCAAGGACGTCCACGCTGCGGCGCACAACGCCGTGGTACTGGAGGCCGTGGCCCGCATGGCCTATCGCACGCTCGCGCTGAAGAGCGAAGCGGACGTCGTGACGCAGGCGCTGCTGGACCGGCATTATTTTCGGAAGCATGGGGCGGGGGCGACGTACGGCCAGGGGTGAACGGCCTCTTCGCCTACGCCGCTCCAGTGAGCGATTGCTGGGTCGCGGGCAGGCTGCGCCAGGGATCTTTCTTGAGGCGCGTGCGCCAGTCGGCGAAGTTGGCGACGTGGAAGCTGGGCCGCATGGCGGCGAACTCGCCCACCCCGGTGATCTCTGCCCACGCCAGCGGCATGGAAACCGGGGCCGCGGCGCGCGCACGCGGCGAGTAGGGCGCGACCGCCGTGGCGCCGCGCTCATTGCGCAGGTAGTCGAGGAAGATCTTTCCCGCGCGCGCGGACTTGGTCATCTTGGTCAGGTAGCGCGCCGGGTTGGCCGTCTCCATCGCCAGCACCAAGCTGTGCGCGAACTCCTTCGCCGCGTCCCAGGTCATCTTGGGCTCGCCCTTCGCCGCAGGCCCAATGGGGATGACGACGTGCAGACCCTTGCCGCCGGTGGTCTTCAGGAAGCTGGTCAGGCCAAGCTTCTTCAGCCGCGCGCGCACATCCAGCGCGGCATCGGTCACTGCGGCCCACGGGAGTTGCTCGTCCGGGTCGAGGTCGAAGATCAGCCGGTCGGGGTGTTCCAGGTCGTCGTTGCGCGAGCCCCACGGATGCACCTCCAGCACGCCGATCTGCGCCAGGCCTGCCAGCGCAATGGCGTTCGTCGCGTCGTTGGCAAGCGTGATGTACGGCTCGGCCACCCCGGTCTTCTTGTCCCGGACGGAGACGGAGCCGATGCCCGGCGGAAGCGTGGCGTTGACGTGCTTCTGGAAGAAGCAGGGTTTGGCCGAGCCCTCCGGGCAGCGCACCAGCGAGAGCGGGCGGTGCGCGATGTGCGGCAGCATCAGCGGCGCAACCGCGTAGTAGTAATCGGCCAGCGCCTGCTTGGTCAGGGCGGTCTCCGGGTCGAGCACCTTGCTCGGGTGGGTCAGGCGAATGGCCGGGTGGGGCGTCGTCCGTTCTCCGTTCTCCGTTGCCCGCTTGGCGTTGGGAGCGGCGGCGCGCAGCGCGGCTTTGGGCGTCGCGGCAGCGTGCGCAGCGCGCGAGGCGTGCGGTCGGGAGGACTTAGGCGTGGGCGCTGAGGTCTCGCGCGTGACCTCGCCGGCGGGCTTGTCTTCGCGCAGGCCGAGGAACGCCGCCTGGCGAACCAGCGCGTCAGCCGTCCACGTGGCGAAGCGCACCTGCGCCACCAGCGTGGGCTTCACCCAGTGCGCGCCCCGCACCTCCACCGGCGCGAGCGCCTTCGCCGACAGATCGAAGGGCGTGGTGGGCTGCGCCAGAGCGTCGAGCCTGTCGCGCAGCAGCCTGTGCGTCTGCTGCGTGAAGCCGGTGCCGGCGCGGCCAGCGTAGATCAGTCTCTTCCCTTCGTAATAGCCAAGCAGCAGCGCGCCCACGCCCCTCATCCCCGTGTGGCCCGCGCCCGGCAGCGTGAAGCCGCCAATCACCAGCTCCTGCTCGTGAAGGCACTTGCATTTCAGCCACGCCGAGCTGCGCCCCGAGAGGTACTTCGACGCCGCCAGCTTGCTGACGATGCCTTCGGCGCGCATCTCGCACGCCTTGTGGAAGATCGCCGGGCCGTTGGACTCAAGGTGGTCGCTGAGGTGCACGGTGCTGGGATCTGCGTAGGCCACCAGCCGCGCCAGCAGCGCCTTCCGCTCACGCAGCGGAAAGTTGCGGGTATTGTGTCCGTCGAGGTGCAGCAGGTCGAAGACGAAGTAGGTGAGATGATGTGTTGCGCCCTCCTGGAACGCGGCCTGCAGGTCGGCAAAGCTGGTCGTGCCGTCAGGCGCGAGGACTACGACCTCGCCGTCGAGCGTGCAGTTGGCTCCCGGTAACTTCGCAACCTCCGCGGCGACCGCCGCCATGCGCTCAGTCCAGTCGAGGCCGGTGCGGGTCAGGAGCTGGACGCGCGCGCCATCCTTGCGCGCCTGGACGCGGTACCCATCCAGTTTGAGCTCATGGAACCAGCCGTCGCTGGCCGGCGGGGTCTCGGCCTGCTGGGCGAGCTGCGGTGGAATGAATCTTGGCTGCGGTTCCTTCGGAAGTTTGGCGAGGTCCTGCGAGAATGTGGCCTTGCCTGCGCCCGGCAACCCGCCCTTCGGCCGCAAAGCTGTCGCACCACGCGTCGCCCCGGCTTTGGCCCGCGATGGGTCTGCGGCCGCCTTGCTCGGTTGGCTGTACCAGGCTCGGTTGCCGGAGCGCGTGTCCTTGGAGTTCCACACGTGGTCCTGGCTGGCCGCGATCTGCTCCATCGAGCGCCCGGTCACCACCGAGTTCGGCTCCGCATCGGTGATAGGCGGGGCCGACGGCGGCCGCTCGAACGGGTCGTGCTCCTTGATGAGCAGCCAGTTCGGTTTGCTCGCGCTGCCGCCCGCCTTGCCGCCCATACGGATCAGCGCCCACTTCCCCTTGAGCTTCGTACCGTGCAGGATGAACTTCAGCGACCCGTCGCGCAGGCCCGCATCGACGTCGGGGTACGCCGGCTGGGGCTCCCAGGTGCCCTGGTCCCAGAGCATGACGGTGCCGCCGCCGTACTGGCCGGGGGGGATGATGCCCTCGAAGCCGCCGTACTCCATGGGGTGGTCCTCGACCTGGACGGCGAGGCGCTTGTCGGCGACGACGTAGCTGGGGCCTTTGGCGACGGCCCAGGATTTGAGGACGCCGTTCCAGCCGAGGCGGAAGTCGTAGTGGAGGTGGGAGGCGGCGTGTTTCTGAATGACGAAGGGGAACTGGGTGGGGCTGTTTTTTTTTGTGGGTTTGGAGGCGCCGCTGGGTTCGGCGGTGATGTGGAAGTCGCGCATGGAGCGGTAGCGGGCGAGTTGCTGGTCGATGGCGGAGGAGGGGGTGGCGGAGGGTTTGGGGCTGGCGGGTTTTTTTGCGGCGGGTTTTTTCGGCGCGGATTTATGTGGCGTTGCTTTTTTCTTTGGGGCTGCCATGCCGTTTCGCTCCTGGGAGTATGCGATGCGATTTTAGCGCGATGCGGCGGGCAGGGCCTCCCGTTGTTGGGCGGTTTGGAGGGCCGGTTTTTCGGGGACAGCTTTCAGCGGTCGGCTATCAGCGTTCAGTTGCAGATGGAGCTGGCCATCCCCACCCATGCGCGATGCGCATGAAATGGGGCACCCGGGGGTGTCGGCGGCATGAAGGGCGAAATGCGGGGATTCTTCGCTGCGCGAAGAATGACAGTCCGTGTATGGGTGGGGGTTGGTTCAAGCGGATTTGCGTTTAGGGGATTTGGAGGATTTGGGGGCGGCGGCGCGGGCGGTGGATTTGGCCGAGGACCGGACCAGTGTCGGGCCCTTCTTCTCCTCGTGTTCCGGGAAGAGCGGAGCGGTGACGGATTTTGGCGGCTTCTTCTTGCCCGAGGCCGCAGCGGGCGCCTCGCTAAGGCTCTTGCGCAGCGCATCCATCAGGTTGATCACCTGGCCGCGCGGCGGCGCGACAACCTCGTCATGCGGGATCGGCAGGTGCTTAATCTTGGCCTCGACCAGCTCCTTCAACGCAACCTCGTAGCCGTCGGTGAACTTGCTCGGGTCGAACTTCGCGGTCCGCTTCTTGATCAGCGACTCGGCAAGCTCCAGCGAGTCGTGGTCGATCTTGACCTTCTTGATGTCATGGAAGTAGTCGGCCGGCTTGCGCAGTTCCTCCTGGTAGCGCATGGTGTAGGCCATCATGCCGCCGTCGTCTGAATCCGAACTGCCGCCGGCGCTGGGTGCTGCGGTGAGGGCGAGGATGTGTTCGCGGCCGCCGAAGGCGATCTTGCCCAGGCCGGCCTTTTTGGATTTGGCGAGGGCGGCGCGGACGACGGCGAAGGCCTCGGCCTGGATGTCATTTTCGGGGACGACGAAGTAGGGTTTATCGAGGTACTCGGGCGCGAGTTCGTCGAGGGAGACGAACTGCTGGATGTCGACGGTGTGTTTGGAGGGGACGCGGAGGTTGGCGATCTCGGAGGGCTCGATGAGGACGTATTGGCCCTTGGTGTATTCGTAACCTTTGACGATCTCATCTTTTTCGACGGGCGCGGCGGCTTCGTCTGGCGCTTGCTCGAGTGCGGAGGCGAGGACCTTTTGATGACGGATGCGCTCGCCGGTGCTGCGGCTGATCTGGTGGAAGCGAATCTCGCCCTTGGCCTCGGTGGCGACAAAGAGTTTGACGCCGAAGGAGACGAGGGAGATCTGGATGTGGCCGGACCAGTATGGACGGGGCAAAGTGTCACCTCAAGGAGTACAGCATAAATGATTGAGACTCATGGGGCGGAAGTCAAGATTTATTGCGCGGGGCGCGCCCGGCGAGGCAGCACCAGCGTGGCACTTAGTTGCCGGTGTAGTAGCCGTCGCGGGTTTGGATGTAGAGGTCTTTGGGGCTGGACTTGGTGAGGGAGAGGTCGATGCGGTGGTAGCCGTCGGAGGCTGAGGTCTGGTCGGGGGTGAAGGCGAGGCGGTATTGGGCGCGGAGCTCTTCGCCGATCTGCTTGTAGATGTCGGCGACGGTCTGCTTCTTGGAGACTTCGAAGAGGCGGCCGCCGGTCTCGTCGGCCATGCGTTGCAGGACCTTTTTGCCGTCGGGGCGGGGGATTTCGGAGGGCTGCTGGCCGCCGCGGCCTCCGCGGCCGCCGCCGGGGTAGCCTCCGCCTCCGCCGGGAAAGCCGATGCCGCCGCCGCGTCCGCCAGGAAAGCCCCCGCCCTGCTGGTTGCGGTTGTCGAAGTTGCCGGTCTCGCGGCCCTTGAAGTAGATGGCGTAGACGACGGTGTCGGCGCGCTGGGCGGCTTCGATGGAGGAGGAGATGGACTCCTTGCTGCCGCGGTCGTCGCCGTCGGAGAGGATGATGAGGGCTTTGCGGCCCTTTTGTTTGCTCATCAGCTCGTCGGAGGAAAGGAAGAGGGCGTCGTAGAGGACGGTGCCGGCGCCGCGGAGGGCGCGGCTGGAGTTGCGGCCGCTGGAGTTGGGGTTGTTGGATTCGGGGGTGGTATCGACGGGGGTGACGCCGGATTGGTCTGAGTTGTCTGGTCGTGTGCCTGGTGCGTCGGGCGAGGAGTCGATCTGCTTGATGGCGGCCTGGAGTTTGGGTTTGGAGCTGGTGGTGTCCTGGAGCAGCTCGGCCTGGCGGGCGAACTGGATGATGAAGGCCTTGTCGCGGCCTGCGGGGCCGGTGAGCATGTCGTCGATGAAGGCGGAGCTGGCGGTGCGTTCGTCGTCGAGGACCTCGCGCTGGCTCATGCTGGTGTCGACGAGGAGGCCAAGGGTGAGGGGAAGGTCGGTGTCGATGTTGAAGTAGCGGATGGTTTGCGGGTTCTTGTCGACGTAGAGGATGAAGTTGTCCTTGGTGAGGTTCTGGACGAGCGCGCCCTTCTTGTCGCGGACGACGACGGGAACATTGACGAGGCGGGCGTCGACACTGATCGTGGAGGCGGCTTGTCCATCCGATTGCGAGGGGGTTGCGAACGATGGCTTGCTGTCGGAGGACTGCGCCGGGGCGGGGGCGGAGCTTTGGGCAGAAAGAGGCGTTGCGGCAACGGCGAGGAGCAAGAGTGGCGCCGCGAATGAGGCGGGGCGAAAGATTCCGTTGAAGTCCATCACTAGACGATAGACGGGAAAAGTGGCGAACAGTTGCTCGGTTGGGATGAAATCCTTTGGTCGATGCGGAACTGCAGGTGAGAGGCAGGTTGGAATGGCGTGTGGGGGTGAGGGCCGCATGACCCGGAAGTTGTAGAAAGCCGATCTATGTAGGTAGTTTCATTCGTTTTATCGAATGCTAGCCTAACTCGACAATCAGTTGCGAGCGATCCGGACACTTGAGAAACGGATTGTATTTATAGGCGCACGAATGGTGTGGCTTTCCGGGCGAAGAGGCAGGAAATCCTGATGGAATTGCAGATCCAGGGCTATCGGCGTTCCCGAGTCATACGATTGGCGGCGGGAATGATCGCACTGTTCGTCCTAGTGGGCAGGGTTTGTGAGGGTGGACGCACTGCGGCCGATGAGACGGCTAACGCCTTTATCTGGGCGACGGCTTGTCTGGCGACGGTCCTGCTGATCTGGCGGGAGAGAAACCAGGCGAATATCCAACGCAGATCCAGCGAGGCCAACGCACACTTTATGGCGGCGGCAGAGACGAGCCAGGACGCGTTCCTGATCCTGGACCCGGTAAAAAATGCGGCAGGCGATCTGGTGGATTTTCGCTACCGGTATGTGAACTCTCATGCTGAGACGGTGCTACAGACGCCGCGCAACAAGTTGTTGAACCAGGCAATGTGCGTGCTGTTTCCGGTCAACCGGACCAACGGTCTCTTCGACAGATATCGCAAGGTTGCACTGACCGGCGAGCCGCTGTCCGAAGAGTCCGCCGCACCCGCAGAGGATGGCAGGGAGCGTTGGCTGCGCCATCGAGTGATCAAGCTGGGCGATGGCGTGGCGGTGACTACGACCGACGCGACGGAGATCAAGGCGCATGAAGAGCGCTACCGGAGCCTGGCAAACTTCAGCAACTCGGTCTTTGAGAACGCTCCGTTCAGCATCATCGAGACGGACCTTAAGGGCGTGATCCAGGCCATGAATGGCGCGGCCGAACGTCTGACCGGCTACAAGAGCCTGGAATTGGTAGGGAAGTCGGGGATCACCATTCTGCACGAGCCGAGCGAGTTGAGCCGGCGGCCTGACGAGGGGGGAACCAAGGACGACGGCAATCCGGAGCTGGAAGGCTTCGAGCTGTTGACCGCCAAGGCCGCGAATGGAGAAGTCGACGAACGCGAATGGACTTACATGCGGCGCGACGGCTCGACCTTTCCGGTGCATGTCGCAGTGACTGCTGTACGGGACGGGGCTGGCAAGGTAAGCGGATTCATCGCGATTGCGTCGGACATTACCGAGCGCAAGCAGCTGATGACGTACCTGAACCATATGGCGTCGCATGACCAGTTGACCGGACTGCCGGGAAGGACACTGTTGCGCGAACGCATTGCCGAAGCGATTGAGAAGGCGATGCTGCATGGGCGCAAGGTTGCGGTGTTCGTGATCGACCTGGACCACTTCAAGCGAATGAACGACTCGCTGGGGCACCGGTCGGGCGATGAGGTGCTGGTGGGGATGGCGGAGCGGATGCGCCAGTCGCTGCGGCGCTCTGACACGCTAGGGCGGCTGGGCGGCGATGAGTTCGTGGTGGTGATGCCGCATATTGCCTTCCTTTCCGATGTTGAGAAGTGCGCGAAGCGGCTGGTGGACCGGGTTTCGAGCACCGCGCTGGTAGGAGATCTGGAGGTCAACCTCACGGCCAGCGTGGGAGTGTGCGTCTATCCCGACTTCGCCGAGGACGTGGACAGCCTGCTGGAACGAGCGGATGCGGCGATGTATGCAGCGAAGGAGGGCGGGCGCAACCAGTACCAGATCTTCGCGGAGGCGATGCTTAAGGAGTCGCAGGACCGGTTGTCGATGGACACTGCGCTGCGTCACTCGCTGGCGCGGGAGGAGTTGTTCCTGCACTATCAGCCTCTGGTCTCGCTGACGACGGGGCGGGTGATCGGGATGGAGGCGCTGTTGCGCTGGCACCATCCGAAGCTGGGGGTGGTTTCGCCGGTGACGTTTATTGCGCTGGCGGAGGAGACGGGGCAGATTGTGCCGATCGGGGAGTGGGCGCTGAAGCGGTCGTGCATGCAGGCGAAGGCGCTGTGCGACGAGCTGGGGATGGACCTCTCGGTTTCGGTGAATTTGTCGCCGCGGCAGTTTGAGCAGAACAATCTGCTGGATGTGATCGACGAGGCGCTGCGCGACAGCGGGCTGCCGGCGAAGAACCTGCAGGTGGAGCTGACGGAGAACACGCTGATGATCAATTCGGCGTCGAACCTGGAGAAGCTGCAACAGATTCGGCAGATGGGCGCGCGGGTGGCGATCGACGACTTCGGCACGGGATTCTGCAGCTTCTCGTATCTGCTGCAGTATCCGGTGGACCGGTTGAAGATCGACCAGAGTTTTGTGATGAAGGCGGTGACTGAGCCGAACGCGGCGACCGTGGTGCGGACGATTGTGGCGATGTCGCACCATCTGGGGATCAAGGTGATTGCGGAGGGAGTGGAGACGCCGGACCACTTGAGATTCCTGGCGCAGCGCAACTGCGATGAGGCGCAGGGATATTACTTCTCGCGTCCGGTGGCGGCGGCAGGGTTTGCGGAGGCGGTGCGTTCGATCCATCGGATGTTCGATGAGCGCAAGCTGCTGGAGGAGATGCGGCTGCCGGCGTTGGAGATGAATCCGGCGGTGGATGGGGTGGATGGATTCAGCACCGATCAGGACCTGGAGCAGCAGGCGTCGCCGTTCCGGCAGTATCAGGGCAAACAGATTGTGATGTAGCGGCAGTAGCCGCGGCAGGCTGCGGAGGCTGCTGAAGGGGTCGGCATCGCTTCAAAGAAGCGCAGAAAGCATGTCCCGGTGGCTAAAGCCCCTATTGATCCTGAGCCGGTTGTGCCGGGACTAAAGTCCCGGCTATCTCAGAAACGGGTTTTTCAGCAGCCACTACTGGCCGAGATATTCGACGTGGACGTAGGTGCCGAGGCGTACGTTGTAGGCCAGGTACCAGCCGGGATGGTCGGGGTCGAGGTAGATCACGATGTCATCTGAGTCCCAGAGCCAGCCGTCGCAGAAGGCGATGTCGTAGGGCGCGACGGAGAAGAAGAATCCGCCAAACCAGAAGCGGGTGGGGCCGCCGCCGCCGAGATGCCAGACATGGGATGGACCGAAGCCAGCGGTGAAGTGGCCGTACTGCCAGGGGTGGTCGAGGTGGTAGTGCGGGTCGTTGGGGCCGGTGTCGTGGCCGACCCATTTGCTGCCGGGGTCGACGTGGGGCGCATTGGGATGGCCGGGGGCGTCGCTGTAGGTGCGGTTGGGCTTGGTGTTGGGCGTGCCTTTGTATGGGGCGGGGCCGTGGGCGGGCGGTTTGGCTGGGGCGGCGTGGGCTGGGGCGGGGGCGGGATGTTGTTGGGCGAGGAGGGTGAGCGGGAGGGTGAGAAGCAGGGCGGGGATGAGAAGGGGTTTCATGGGCTTTCTCCTTGCGGGGATCAGCATAACAAAAACGAAATGCGGGGATTCCGGCCTGCGCTTCGCTGCGGCCAGAATGACACGTCTGGGGGTGGGTGGGGCATGCCTGGCTAGCGGCGGTTGTCGGTGGCGGGTTCGGGGTGGATGAGGAGGCGGTCGACCTCGGGGGCGTCGAGTTTGAATGTGCCTTCGAGGGCGGTGATGATGGCGTGGACTCGGGCCATGGGGAGATCGTCGGGGAGGGTGCAGTGGCAGGTGACTTGCAGGTGGTCGGGTTGCTGGTTGTTGGTTGCCGGTTGTTGGTTGCCGGTTGGATTGGTGGGGGCTTCGGGGTCCACGGAGGCCTGTAGGGAGAGGGTGCGGCCGAGTTGGAGGGGGCGGGGGCCGCGGCGGGTGACGAAGACGTCGTGGATGTCGAGGATCTCGGGGAAGGCGGAGGCGACGCGGCGGAGGCGGAGTTCGAGGTCGCGGTCGACTTCGAGGGAGGCGGGGCGCTCGATGGTGGCGGGCTCACTCTCGATGTGGGTGAGGATGGAGGCGATGGCGGGGACCTCGCTGCGCATCTCGGCTTCGAGTGCGGTGACGAGGTCGTGGGCTTCGAGCAGGGGCATGGTTTCGTCGACTTCGAGGTGCTGCTCGATGTGCAGGCCGGCGTCGATTTGCTGGACGCTGATCTCGTGGATGGTGAGGTTGCGGCGGGCGGCAACGGCGCGGATGCGGTCGTGGACGCTCTCGGCGATGGATGCGGTGGGGACGGTGTGGACTACGACGTCGGCGCCGGGGAGATGGCGCTGGACGGCCTCGGTCGCGGCCATGGTGATCTGCTCGGAGCGCTGGAAGGTGAGGTTGCGGCTCATGCCGAGGGTGATGTCGGCGAAGTAGTTTGAGCCGGCGCGGCGGGTGCGCAGGCGGTCGACGGACATAACGCCGGGGATGGCGGTGAGGTCGTGGATGAGGTTTTGGCGGAGCTGGTCTTTCGATTGCGGAAGGTCGCTGGTGGGGTCGGTGGTGGGTGTGGCGTCGAGCAGGGCGTCGATGGTCTGGCGGGCGAGCTGCCAACTGACGCGCAGGATGACTCCGGAGACGGCGATGGCGGCGATGGGGTCGGCGTATTCGAGCCAGGGGAGGGCGAGGCGCTCGCCGGCGTAGGTGGCGGCGAGGCCGACGATGACGGCGAGCGAGGCCCACATGTCTGTGGCGAAGTGGAGGGAGTCGGCGGCGAGGGCGTCTGAGCGGTGCTGGCGGGCGATGCGGGCGAGGGCGCGGGAGCGGGTGAAGTCGACGGCAATGGAGATGAGGAGGATGGCGAAGGGCCAGAGGGCGGGCTTGAGCGCGAGATGGCGATGGAAGACGATGCGGCGGATGGCGGTGGTGACCAGCCAAAGGCAGGAGGCGAGCATGATGACGGTTTCGATAAATGCGGAGAGGGACTCGACTTTGCCGTGGCCGTAGTTGTGGCCCTCGTCGGCGGGACGGTCGGAGACTTCGACGGAGAAGAGGGTGATGGCGGAGGCGATGAGGTCGATGGCGGAGTGGGCGGCTTCGGAGAGAAGGCCGAGGGAGCCGGTGATGAGGCCGGCGGCGAGCTTGAGGGCGGTGACGAGGGCGGCGGCGAGGACGGAGAAGATGGCGGCGGAGCGTTTGGCGGCGTGGGGCGCGGCGGGCGGCTGGGTGGGCGTGCTCAGGTGCGTGGCCGCGGGGCTCATGGGAGAGATGCTACAGGTTTGGGGAGTCGAGCGCACTGGCGATGGGGATGGATGCGAGTGCGGGAGCCGGGGCGTGGGCGAGATGGCGGAGGTAGAGCATGATGGCGGCGGCGGTGAGCATGGGAGGGGCCATGGTGAGCAGGCCGCGCTGGTAGTTGCCGGTGAGGTCTTTGGCGATGCCCATCCAATAAGGGCCGACGAAGCCGCCGAGGATGCCGATGGTGTTCATGGCTGCGATGCCGGCAGCGAGATGTTTGCCGCTGAGGAAGGTTGCGGGAATGGAGAGCAGAGGGCCCTGCATGGCGGTGTAGGGGAGGACGACCAGGACGATACCGGCGAGCATCGCGGCGGATGAGGTGGAGAGTCCGCAGAGGAGGAAGCCGGCGGCGACGAGGAGACAATGGGGGATGATGTTCCAGTGGCGCTCGCCGCTGCGGTCGGAGCGCGCGCCGCCCCAGAGCATGGTGCATGCGGAGAGAAACGCGAGAGCGGCGATGACGAAGCCGACGCGGGTAGTGCTGAGGCCGGTGGCCTTCTGGATGATGGCGGGAGCGGAAAAGGTGTAGGCGTAGCCGCTTCCCAGCATGCAGAAGAAGAAGATGCCGATGAGCCAGACTCGGGCGTCGCGCAGCATGGGGAGAATGGACGCGGCGTCGGGATGTGCCGGGGCCGCGTCCTGTTGGACTCCGGCGAGGATGGATTGGCGTTCGGGTCCGGTGAGCCAGCGGGCGTCGGCCGGGGAGTCGGGCAGGAGGCACAGGAAGACGATGCCGAGGAGGACGGCGGGGAGGGCCTCGACTAAAAAGAGCCATTGCCACCCGGCGAGGTGAAGGTGGCCCTGGAGGTTGAGCAGGGCGCCTGCGACGGAGCCCATGACCACGGAGCTGAGCGGCCAGGCGATGTAGAAGCGGGTGATGGTGCGGGCGCGGAGGTGGGCTGGGAACCACTGCATGAGGTAGAAGAGAGCTCCGGGGAAGAAGCCGGCCTCGGCCATGCCGAGGAAGAAGCGGGCGGCGTAGAACTCAAGCGGGGTGCGGACGAAGATCATGGCCATGGCGACGAGCCCCCAGGTGACCATGATGCGGGCGAGCCAGCGGCGCGCACCGAAGCGATAGAGCAGGAGGTTGGAAGGAATCTCGCATGCGGAGTAGCTGAGGAAGAAGAGGCCGGCGCCAAAGCCGTAGACGGTGGCGGAGAAGTGGAGGTCGCGATTCATCTGCAGGGAGGCGAAGCTGATGTTGATGCGGTCCATGTAGGCGGTGCCGTAGCCGAGGGCGATGAGTGGGATGAGACGCCAGGAGGCTTTGCGGAGGGCGGAGGCGGCGATGGGGTCTTCAGCACTCGCGGGTGGAGCGGGTTCCGTCATGAAGATGACCTCAGAGCGGCGGGATGATTGGAAGATAGCATCCGGCGGTTGGAGGCGGCTTAAGGTTTGGTGGCGCGGTAGAGGCCGGCGACGCCGAAGGTGTAGGGGGTCCAGGTGGGTGACGTAAAGCCTGCGCTGGCGATGAGTTCGATCATGCGCGGGGGTGTGGGGAAGCGGGCGACGGAGCCGGGGAGGTAGGCGTATTCGCGCGGGGAGTGCGAGATGAGGCCGCCGACGCGGGGGAGGATGTGGCGGAAGTAGAGGTTGTAGAACGCGCCGATGGGGCCGGTGGGCTGGTTGAATTCGAGGATGGCGATCTGGCCGCCGGGGCGAAGGACGCGGTGGAGCTCGGTGAGGCCGGCGGGGTAGTTGGAGAGGTTGCGGAAGCCGAAGGCGGTGGTGACGAGGTCGATGGAGTTGGAGGCGAGCGGAAGGTGGAGAGCGTCGGCTTCGATGGGGAGGATGTTTTTGCCTGCGAATTTGGGGAGGGCGAGGGCGAGCATGTTGTGGGAGAAGTCGAGCGCGAGGATGGGGGAGACAGTTGTGAGTTGTGAGTTGGGAGTTGTGGGTGAAGGCGTGGGGCGGTGGGCGTGGAGAGCGAGGGTCATGTCGCCGGTGCCGCAGCAGAGGTCGAGGATGACGGCTTCGGGGCGGGCGAGGATGGGGCGGAGGGTGCGGGCGGCGCGGGTCCACCAGGTGCGGTCGAGGGAGAGGGAGAGGATATGGTTGGCGCGATCGTAGGTGGGGGCGATGGCATCGAACATCTGCTGGATGTTCTGGGCGGCGGCGGCTTGGGTTGAAGTGCCGGTGGGACGGGCTCCGGGGCTAAGGTCGGGTTGGCGGAGGGTCTCGGGCGGCGTCATGGGACTACGGAGTCCAAAGCGATTGGGCTGGGAGAAACGGGAGCGGCTTGTGGCTTCGAGTAGTCTACCGTGACTGTTCGCAAAAACAGGGAAGGCTGGAAGCAGGGATGTCCTGTTCCAGCCTTGTCCTTTGGATCGAGCATGGAAGCATGAGCTTACATGCTGCTGCCTGGAAGACGTATGGGAGCTGTAACTCGTGTGCCGGTTCGCACAGTAGTTTTGGCCTGGGATTTCCAGCCGGCGCGGGTACGGGTTACTTGCCGAAGGTAGAGGCAACGTACCAGACACGCGGAGTGGGCTGGATAACTTCCTTGACCGCGACGGCGCCCGTCTTGTTGGTGTCGAGTAAGTCGAACTGGGCATCCATGAAGCGGATGAACTGCTCCCTGGTGACCCTGCCGTCCTTGTTGGTGTTCATGAGGAGGACGAGCTGCGCGACCTGGTTCTGTCCGAAGGCGGGCTGCTCCTGCTGAACGGTAACGATCTGCTTGGGCGTAGCGTCCTTCTGGGCGGAAGCGGCGGCGGGCAGGATGTAGACTGCGACCAGCGCAGCAGCGGCCACGGTAAGACGAGCGATATTGGTTAGCTTGAACATAACGAACTCCTATCCGAGATCTCCCTTTCGATCTCTAGCGGGATTCCTAAGGAAGGCCGCCTCCCAACCAGGCTCTCGGGAAGTTGAGCCTGAGTCGCGGCGTAAGTGCGAGCGACTAAGACCATGACATACTTTTTGGAGTAAAGAGTGGGTAGGGAAGTTGATAAGAATTTGTTAGAGGGGTTAGGTGGGACGGGAAAGGCATACTTTAGGGGCTGAAGCCCCCGCCCTTTATCTGGCGTGTGAGACCCGAGGCTAAAGCCCTGGGGTACCTGGAAGCAAAGGAAGAAGCAGATTCCTCCCCTTTCGACAGGCTCAGGGTGCGGAATGACAAACAAAAACAGGCAACGGCGAAATGCGGGGATTCTTCGCTTCGCGAAGAATGACAGATCGTATGGGGGTACCCCGCTCAGCAACGGCGGAATGGGGTGGCTTCGCAGCGCTGAGAATGACAGGGGATTATGGGTCGGATGAGGTCGGCTCGGAGGCGGCGCTGCGCATGGTGGTGAACATGGCGCGGGTTGCGGTGAGGAGTTCGGGGTCGGTGACGTCGTGGGCGATGGCGGTGGAGCCGATGCCGGTGGTGAGGACGAAGGCGCGTCGGCCGCTGCGGACTTTTTTGTCGGCGGAAGTGAGGGCTACGAGTTTTTGCGCGGCGGCGTGGGGTGAGGCGGCGATCTTGAACGGCGGGATGGGGCCATAGCGGAGAATGAGGGCGGCCATGCGGTCGTGGTCGCGCTGGGTGATGGCGCGGCGGGCGAGCGAGACGTGGAGGGCGGCGATCATGCCCCAGGCGATGGCTTCGCCGTGGAGGAGGGTGCGGTAGCGGGTGGCGGCCTCGATGGCGTGGCCGATGGTGTGGCCGAAGTTGAGAATCATACGCAGGCCGGATTCTTTTTCGTCTTTGCTGACGACTTCGGCTTTAACGCGGACAGAGGCGGTGACAACGTGCTGGAGGGCGCTAGGATCCCACATCTGAGAGGCGAGATGTGGGGCACCCGCGCCGCCGAGGATGCGGTCGGCGTTGGCTTCGAGGTAGCGGAAGAGGGAGGGGGAGCGGATGATGCCGGCTTTGATGGCTTCTTGCAGGCCGGAGCGGAGTTCGGCGGGGGGGAGGGTGGCGAGAAGGTCGATGTCGGAGAGGACGGCGATGGGGTGGTGGAAGGCGCCGATGAGGTTCTTGCCGGCGGGGAGGTTGACGCCGGTCTTGCCGCCGAGGGATGAGTCGACCTGGGCGAGGAGGGTGGTGGGCAGACCGACATAGCGGATGCCGCGCATGTAGATGGCGGCGAGGAAGCCGGTGACGTCGCCGATGACGCCGCCGCCGAAGGCGAGGAGGATCGAGTCGCGGTCGGCACCGGCTTGGGCGAGTTGTTGGGCGAGGGATTCGACTTGGGCGAGGCGTTTGTGGGACTCGCCGGGGGGGAGGAAGAGGGTGGTGGGTTGGGCGCCGGGTGGGAAGCTGGCGAGGAATTTTTTGTGCCAGAGGGCCCAGATGTTGGGGGAGGTGATGACGAAGAGTTTGGGGGCTGTTTTCTGGGCGGGGTTTGCGGTGAGTTTGTGGAGGAGGGGCTGGAGGGTGCGGAGGAGGCCGGGGGCGATGGTGACGTTGTAGGTGGCTTGCGGGGTAGTGACGGAGATGGAGGGCACGGTGGAGCTATGGTATCGCAGGGCAGTGGTGTGGGGAGGGTTCGAAGACAGCTCTTGAGGCTGAATGGTTCGGGCGGTTGCGCCCCGTTCAACTGGCCTTGCGGTATGTGGGACAGGGATGCTGTGGGGCGTCGTCCACAGCATCCCTTGTTCAACGGTTGGCTAGGGGATCGATCATGCAGCCGTGAGCGCTTCGGGCTCCTGGCCTTGGCTCTGCCGATCGGGGAGGTAGCTGGTCCGGATTAGAGGTCAGTCCGGGCCGCGAATTGGTTGCGGAGCGAGACGGCGAAGATGGCGGCGAGCGACAAGGCAGGTGCGGCAAACAAAAGGTACATGGAAAAACCCCCAATTCTGGTATCGGTGCGCTGTCCGTAGAGGCAACGCTGGTGTTATCTATGCCAGGGCTTATTGCAAGATGGATGCCAAAGCGCAATGGTTTGCACATTTAAGGCAAATGCCTGCATTTGCTGGGATTTTCGGGGGTCCTACGCAGGCAGGGGCCCATTGGAGCGCGGCCGGGAGCGTCAGGCGATGTCGGTCTCATGCGACTCTTAGGAAAATGTTTTCCCACAGTAAGCGGCAAAGCGCTTCC
Source organism: Acidobacteriaceae bacterium (assembly GCA_050014235.1). Taxonomy (GTDB): domain Bacteria; phylum Acidobacteriota; class Terriglobia; order Terriglobales; family Acidobacteriaceae; genus Edaphobacter. Next base: position 19,646 of record JBEKDS010000019.1, on the reverse strand, counting down.
CTAACCGGCTGCTAACCCTTTGGGCCCCGGCGCACAGAGGGAGGCCGCGATCGTCACCGCAAGGACGGAGACGATGACGCTCAGCGAGACGAGGGGTGGGACGTCTACCCAGCTGGAGGCGAGCATCTTGAAGGCGGCGAAGGCGAGGACTGCGGCGACGCCGTAGTGGAGAAAGCGAAGCCGGGCGAACATGCCTATGAGGAGGAAGTAGAGCGAGCGGAGACCGATAACGGCCATGATGTTGGAGGTGTAGGCGAGGAAGGGCTGGCGAGTGATGGAGAGCACGGCGGGGATGGAGTCCAGGGCGAAGATGACGTCGGAGAGTTCGATGGCGATGAGGGCGAGCAGGAGCATGGTGACGATGGGGCGGCCGCGCTTTATGACGAAGAAGGTGTCCTGACTGGGGCTGACGGGATGGAGGCGGGTGAGCCAGGCGATCCAGCGGGGTGGTTTGTCGGGCTGTTCGGGATTGGATGGGATGAGCAGGCGGATGGCGGCGGCGAGCAGGACGGCGGCGAAGACGTAGGTGACGGCGGTGAAGCGGGCGAGCAGGGTAAGGCCCCCGGCGATGAAGAGGCCGCGCATGAGGATGGCTCCGGCTACTCCCCAGAAGAGGACCTTGGGCTGGTGGGCGTCGTCGATGCGGAAGATGCGGAAGAGGAGGAGGAAGACGAAGAGGTTGTCGACGGAGAGGGACTGTTCGAGGGCGTAGCCGGCGAGGTATTGGATGGCGGCCGCGGAGCCGAAGGTGTGGTGGAGGAAGAGGGCGAAGGCGAGGGCGGCGGCGAGCCAGCCGGTGGTGGCGACGATGGCGGTGCGGTGCGCGGAGGCTGGGGTGCGCAGCGGGGGTTGGTTGGCGGGGCGGCGCGCGTAGGCGAGCTCTGCGGCGAGCAGGGTGAGGAGGGCGAGGTGGAAGCCGATCCAGTAGGTGAGGGGGGTGGGCACTGGGTTGATGCTATCGCGAGTAGGAGGGCCTCACGATGCTAAGTACAAATGCCAATACTGAGATTCTGGCTGCGCCAGAATGACGGCCTTCCGATTCTGTTAGCTGTCTTTGCGGTAGAGGAGGTTGCGCATGGCTTCGCGGCGGGCGGCGGTGGCTTCGCGGGAGGACTTGAGGGTGTCGGGGCCGAGGGTGGTGGGGTTGGCTTCGGGTTCGCTACAGGTGGGGCAGCGGTTGGCGAAGCCGGGCTTGCCGGGTTTGAGCTCGAACTCTTCGGAGCAGACGACGCAGGTTTTGATGGGGAAGGGCATGGCGGTTTCTATGATACCGAAGCTGATCGCGCGTTGCGCAACGGCGCACCCATTGCGATGAGGCTGTAAGGGCACCCGATTTGGTGAGGGCATGAAAGGCAACTACGGAGATTCTGCGCGTCGCGCAGAATGACGGCGGTGGGGGATGTGGTGGAGTGGGGCACTCGGCAAAGGCGAAATGCGGAGATTCTTCGCTGCGCGAAGAATGACAAGTCAACTGTGGCGGGTCAGCGCTGGTTGATGAGGCGGATGAGGTTGAGGAAGAGGTCGGCGGAGATTTGTAACGATTTTGGGGATATTTTGTCGAGGGTGTCCTGAGCGGTGTGGTGGTAGCCGTCGGGGGTGGCGGGGGTGCGGGGGCCGTAGTCGACGTCGATGATGTCGAGGGAGGGGACGCCGCGCTTGAGGAAGGGGAGGTGGTCGTCCTCCTCGGCGCCCTGCGTCTTGAAGATGTAGGCGGAGTTGTGAGTGTTGGCGGCGGCCTGCTTGAGGAGGGCGCGCAGCCAGGGGGTGGATTGCTCCTCTTCGAGGATGTTGAGGTCCTTGTCGCCGATCATGTCGGCGACGATGAGGGCCTTGATGCGTTGGAGGGTGCCGTCGGCGTACCACCTGGCGGCGAGGTGACGGGTGCCGTAGAGGGAGTCGGAGTCCGTCCACTGGTTGACGGCCTCTTCGCCGTCGTCGAAGACGAGCCAGACGGAGTAGCCCTGGGGCGGATGGGTGCGGAGGTAGGCGCCGATCTCCATCAGCAGGACGGAGGTGCAGGCGCCGTCGTTGGCGCCGACGAAGTCGATGTCGCGGAGGGGATAGTTGGTCTCGTAGTGCGAGGCGAGGACGATGATGCCTTCGCGCTTGCCGGGGTAGCGCACGATGTAGTTGCGCATGGTCTGCGGGCCGGCGGGGGTGGTGGCGGTGAACTCGTCGGTGATGAGGTCGCCTTTGGCGGCTTCGGGTTTGAAGTGGGCCTTGATGAAGTTTTCTGCGGCGAGATGGCCGGGGGAGCCGTTGTAGCGTTTGGGGGCGACGGCGAGGAGTTGGGCGGTGAGGTTGTAGATGGCCTGGCCGGAGATGGCGAGGGGTTGGGCGGGGGTGGGGGTGGGGTGGAGGAGGGCGAGCAGGAGTAAAAGCGAAATGCGGGGATTCTTCGCAGCGCGAAGAATGACAGGTCTTGAGGGAGAGGGGTTGCGCGCGGGGATGGGCGGGGGCGAAATGCGGGGGTCCCTCCGCGCGCGCGTTGCGCTCGGTCGGGATGACGGAAGTGCTGTGAGGAAGGAGACGCTCGGGGTCATGCGGCCATCTCTTTGGGTTTGCGGCGGGAGGGGTGGACGTACCAAGCGATGGCGATGCCCAGAAAGTAGAGGACAAGCATGGGGCTGGCGAAGAGGCACATGCTGAAGGGGTCCTGCATGGGGCAGATGATAGCGGCGACGATGAAGATGGCGAGGATGGCGTAGCGAAAGTGCTTGAGCAGGAACTTGGCGTCGACGATGCCGAAGAGGGCGAGGAAGAAGATGAGGATAGGGAGCTCGAAGCAGAGGCCGAGTCCGAAGATGATGGACATGAAGAACTGGGTGTAGTCCTCGATGGTGAGCATCGGGTTGAAGTTTTTGCCGAAGTTGAGGATGAGGACGTTGAGCGCGCCGGGGAGAACCCAGCGGTAGCCGAACCAGGCGCCGGCGAGGAAGAGGGTGACGGTGGCGCCCATGAAGGGGAGGACGTAGCGCTTCTCGTTGGAGTACATGCCGGGCGCGATGAAGAGCCAGACCTGATAGAGGATGAAGGGGCTGGCGAGGATGGCGCCACCGTAGAGGGAGGTCTTGAGGGCGAGGTTGATGGGATCGGTGGGGTGGGTGTAGTTGAGCGGGATGTGCATGTCCGTGACGGGCTTCTGCACGACGCTGTAGAGGCGCGAGTGGAAGCCGTAGGCGACGCAGAGGCCGATGGCGAGGAAGGCGAGGGAGTGGAGGATGCGTTTGCGCAGCTCTTCCAGGTGCTCCATGAGGCTCATGCCGGGGAGTTCGGCGCGGTCGGTGACAGCTTTGCGGGCCCGGTCGAGCGGGTCGAGATCAGCCATGCAGGGTCTCTGTTTCCAGCTCGGGTTCGGGGGCGGGGACGGTGCCGGCGATGGAGGGCTGCGGGGTGTTGGGGACGGGCAGGCCGGTGGTGGGGGGCAGGATGCTCAGGTCGCCGGAGGTGGCGATGGCGTGCGGCGCGGCGGGTTCGGGTGCGGCGGCGCCATTGGGGATGGTGGATGCGGGTTCGGCGGCGAAGGTCGTCGGTTCGACGGGGCCATATTGGGTCCAGGGTTCGGGCTCGGCCGGGACGGGGTTGGGCTGCTCGGGTTCGGGGACGATTTCGGCGATGGCGGGGGTTGCGGGAGCGGCGGACTCGAGGGCGGCGAGTTTTTTCTGGCGGTCGGCCTGCTCGGAGATGCGCAGCTCTTCCTCCATCTGGGTGCGGAATTCGTTGGAGGCGCGGCGGAAGTCGGCCATCAGCTTGCCGAGCTGGCGCGCGAGCACGGGCAGCTTCTTCGGGCCGAAGAGCAGGAGGGCGAGCACGATGAGGACGGCGCTGTCCGCGAAGCTGGGCATAGCTGGGCTCCATGATACGGCTTGGATGGGAGGGGGGACAACGGCTAGCGCCGCTCCACTGAGAATGAGGGTACGGAGGGCGCCTGGTGCGAGCGGCAAAGACGAAGGCAGAGGCAAAGGCAAAGGCAAAGGCTTTTTTCGATCAGCTATCAGCCGTCAGCTATCAGCTATCAGCGAAGGCGCGGTGGGACATTGCTGGCTCGTCGGCCGATGGGCTGCGGACGGAGGCGGGGAGGTGTTTGAGGCGAGTTTCGTCTAGAATCTAGTCAGCGCGGCTTCGGTAGTTGCGCGGTATTGGATCGGGCGGCAACATCCCCGCGGACTGGGTGTCGGCTGGAGGAGTGGCCGGCACAGTGAGGTCGCTGCAGCCCTGGTACGAGATGCTTTCAACATCCCCGTTTCGGATGCGACTGCCTTTTCTGCGATGAGCGAAGGCGAGCGCGTCGGCGAGACTGAAGGCGGCGTGATTGTGAGTGGATACCTGGTTGAGGAAGTTCCGCAGCTTGCTGTGGGTGAGGCGTGTTCGCTTGACCACTATCTGGTTGAGCCGGACGAGACGATGGATGGGCGGATTGCGGCGGCGCGGGAAAAGCTGGGCGCGGAGGTCGTAATTCTTGGGCACCACTATCAGCGGGATGAGGTGATCCGGTTCGCAGACTTTACGGGAGACAGCTACAAGTTGTCGAAGGCGGCGGCTGAGACGGGTGCGCGGTATATGGTCTTCTGCGGTGTGAACTTTATGGCGGAGACGGCGGACATACTGGCGCAGGATTGGCAGCGGGTAATTCTGCCGGACCTGAATGCGGGTTGCTCGATGGCGGACATGGCGGAGATTGGGCAGGTGGAGAACTGCTGGGAGGCGCTGGAGCGGCAGGGGGTGACGGCAAGGGATGGGATTGTGCCGCTGACGTATATGAATTCGGCGGCGGGCATCAAAGCGTTCTGCGGGGAGCGGGGCGGGCTGGTGTGCACGTCGTCAAATGCGGGAGCGGCGTTTGCATGGGCTTTCAAGAGGGCGGGGAAGACATTGTTTTTGCCGGACCAGCATCTGGGGCGGAATACGGCGTTTGCGATGGGGATTGCGCTGGGCGAGATGGTGGTGTGGGACCCGTACCAGATCGACGGCGGGGTTGCGCCGGAGCGGCTGCGGGCGGCCAAGGTGGTGCTGTGGAAGGGGCACTGCAGCGTGCACCAGCGGTTTCTTCCGGAGCACGTAGAGCGGGTGCGGCGGGAGGAGCCGGGGATGACAGTGGTCGTGCATCCGGAGTGCCGGTGGGAGGTGTGCCAGAAGGCGGACGCGCTGGGGTCGACGGAGGGGATCATCGAGTTGATTGAGTGCGCGCCGGAGGGGGCGAGTTTTGCGGTGGGCACGGAGATCCATCTGGTGAACCGGCTGGCGAAGCGGTTTGCGCCGCTGGGCAAGCGGGTGATTACGCTGGACGACGCGGGGTGCCTGTGCACTACGATGTACCGGATCTCGCCGCAGCATCTGGCGTGGACGCTGGAGAACCTGGTGGAGGGGCGTGTGGTGAACCGGATTCGCGTGAGGGATGATGTGAAGCACTGGGCGCGCGTGGCGTTGGACCGGATGCTGGAGATAGGCGCGTGAGCAAGATTTTTACGTTGAGCGAGGCGCAGACGCTGCTGCCGGTGCTGGAGTCGCTGCTGCGCAAGGCGCAGGCCTCGGGGCTGCGGGCGGGCGAGCTGGAAGGGGAGATGCAGGCGCTGAGCCAGAGGATCTTTCTGGCGGGCGGGATGCGCGTGGATGTGGCGAAGGCGGCGCGGCGGCGGGCGGAGCGGGAGAAGGCGCTGGAGGAGGCGAAGACGGCGCTGGGCGAGATTGAGGAGATTGGGGTGCTGGTGAAGGACCTGGAGAAGGGGCTGCTGGATTTTCCTGCGCTGATGGATGGGCGGACGGTGCTGCTGTGCTGGAAGCTGGGAGAGAAGGAGATCGGCTACTGGCACTCGACCGAGGAGGGGTTTGCGGGGCGGAAACCGCTGGATGGGCGAGTGGGGAAGACGGAGAAGGAACGGCTGAACTGAGGGTGAGTGAGCATTGCGTTTCGGAACACTGTAAAGGATGAGCTTGTGGCGGGCGAAAACAAAGATGGAAGAGAGGCGGCCCTGCGATGGGCCGTCTCTTTCTTTTTGCTAACGAGGGACGATGGCGAAGGAGGTGGGTACCTTTCCTGTGGCCACGGTGGATAGGTAGGTCAGGGAGCCGTCCTGGTTTGCGGCGAAGCTGGCGACGAAGCCGGCCTCGTTGAGGACGTACACGATCCGGCCGGAGGGATCGAAGAGGATGGGCCAAGGGGCGCTGACGTTGGTTGCGGCGTTCTGTGAGAGCGGCGTCAACTGGCCGGTACCGCTGGCGACGTTGAAGGCGGAGATGGCATTGCCGAGCCGGTCGCTGACGTAGACGAAGCTGCCGGCGGGGCTAATGGCGACTCCGGAGGGCTGGTTGCCAGCGGCGATTGGGCTGGAGTCCAAGGCGGCCAAGGCCCCGGTCGTTGGGTTGACTGCGAATTCGTAGAGATTTGAGGAGCCGTTGTCGGGGATGAAGGCGAATTGGCCGGTCGGATCGAAGGTGAGCTTGAACGGCCGATAGCCGGCGAATGTGAAGGTTTCCGGCAAGATGGTGAGGCCACCGGTGGATTGGTTGATGCTATAGATCTCAATGTATTGCGCTACGACGTACAGGAACTGGCCGGAGGGAGAGACGGTCACGGCGACCGGGTTGGCGACGTCGTAGCCGGGGACCGGAACGGTGGCGGTGGGGGTGAGCTGGCCGGTGGATTTGTTGACGGAGAAGACGGAGACGGTGCCATCGCTGGTGTTGGCGGAGTAGGCGAAGTTGCCCGATGGATGGAGGGTGAAGTCCTGAGGCAGAACACCAGAAGGAGCGGTCGCAGGCGAAAGCGGAGTCAGCACGCCGGTGGTCTGGTTGATGGCGTACATGCCGATGTTGGCGGCGCCGATGTTGCACACATAAGCGAACTTGCCCTGGGAATCGACGACAATGGCTTCGGGCTGCGCGCCGGCGGCGACGGTGGCGGGCGAGGTCGGGGTCCATTGCCCGGCGGAGGAGACCGTGTACATGGAGATTGTGCTATCGAAAACATTGCTCACATACGCGAATCGCGCGGACGAGGTCGACGCGTTCGCCGCATCAGCATTTTCGAGCGTCAAGGGTGCGGCGCAGCCGGCGGTCAGGAGGCAAGCTACCAACGAAGCGGCGAGCCGGAGCTCACGCGGGCGTAAGGAGAAGGGGAGGTCGGTCAACATGGAGCAAAGGTACGGCAGTGGAGCCCGCAACCGACACGATCTGAGGTAATGTTCCATTGATCCTAAGTAACCTTTGCGACGGCAAAGTGACCGAAAGCGGACCGAAGTAATGTGTGCGGTGGTGACCTTGGAGATGCCGATGCGCGGCCGCCGCGACGGTGTTTCCCCCGCAACGTCAGCGATATCCGTGGCCAAACATCCTTGTTGGGGCGCGGAAGGAGCGGAGGTTACCGGGCGGGCGACAAAACCCGCTCGAACCCGCGATCGGGGCCGGCCATAGAGGGTGCTGTTTGGCTGAAGCGAGAGTCGAATGAAAGGAGGTCGACTCCTGAGGGAGACAGGCCGCAGGGGCAGCGGGTGCGGCAGAGTTACTGCAAAAGGGTATGGCGGGAATTATAAAGGGTGGGCAATCGCGCTGGACTGCTGCGAAGATAAAAGGGTGAAGGGACCGGGACGATGAGGCATTGGCTTGGCCGGGCAGGCGCGGCGTTGAGCGGGTTGGCGCTCACTTTGGCGATGGGATGCGCCGGGTTCTTCGTCTATCCAGGGTCGCTCAACAACAGCTCCGGCGCTTCCGGGGATTACGTCTATGTGGCGGATGCGACCACGCAGACGCTGGCCGGCTTCGCGATTGGCACGGGTACGCTGACGGCGGTGACGAACTCGCCTTATTCGCTTTCGATTGTTCCGACGGCGGTGGCGGTGAATCCGGCGGACACGATCGTCTTCGCGGCGGGCAACAGCTCCATCTACGCATTTGCGATTGAGTCGGGCGGCGGGCTCAGTGAGCTCAACAACGGCTCTCCCGTGGGCTACGCCAATGTCAAGTCGATGGACATCTCGCCAGACGGGCAATGGCTTCTGGTGCTCGACGGCAATGGGACAACGGTGGATGAGTTTCAGATCAACTCCAGCACCGGCCTGCTGACGCAGATGACGGGGGCCAGTTATACCGTCACGGGGGCCACGGTGCTTCCTACGGCGATCAAGATCGCTCCTAACGGGGAGCTGGTGTTCATCGCGCTGGGCACGGCGGGCGACCTGGTGTATACCTTCACGACTTCGAGCGGCGCTCTTGCGAGCAGCCAACAACTGTCGCTGCCAACGACGACCACCAGCGACAATGCGCTTGCGGTAAGCCCGAATAGCTCCTATCTTTACATCGCCAGGAGCGGGACGGACGGTGGACTGGCGGCTTACTCGATTGGGACCAACGGAGCGCTGGCCCCGGTAAGCGGCTCTTCCTTCGCGGCGGGCAACCAGCCATTCTCTGTGGTGGTGAACAACGCAGGCACAGATGTCTATGTGGCGAACCAGTTGGACAGTACGATCTCCGGCTACAGCGTAGCCAGTGACGGCACCCTGACCGCGTTGGCCGATTCGCCGTATACGGCTGGATCGTCGGTGACTGCGTTGGCCGTGGAGCGCACAGGGGACTATTTGCTGGCGGCGGCCCGTGGTGGATCGCCTGACCTCGCTATGTATAGCTTCGACTCGGGGATTGCGGGCAAGCTCGATCTGTCGACGACGACCGCAACGGGCACCGATCCCACAATGCCAGTTGCTCTGGCGACGACTCATTGAGAGCGGGAACGAACCCAGCTAACAATGAAAGCCCGCATCTCCGATTTGAGATGCGGGCTATTTTGCGTGGACCTGTCTGGTTGCTGTGCGCGACATTCGGGCCGCGGGTCACGAGGTCAGATAATGTTGATCTGGCCGCCGAAGCCCTGCGGGAAGAAGCCGCCCGAGGAGACGACAGCGCTTATCGGGGGGACTGCGGTTGAAGGAAGCGCCGGCGATGCCGGAGTAATGCCGGTCGTTGTGCTGAGCTTACCGTACAGGATGGAGAGCACCTGCGAGGTGGTGCGCGCGAAGGCAAAGCCGGAGATCGGCGGCGAACTGCTGGATGCCGTTTTGGAGCCGGTGGTCGCGAAGAAGGCCTGATACTGGGTTGGCGTGCAGCCGGTGATGCTGGGGCTTGTACCAGGCACCGGCGGGAAGGGGGCGGTGCAACCGGAGGCCAACTGCTCCTGGCTTGAGGTAAGTACTGGGGTGGTGGCGACGATTGGGCCGGAGGCGGCGACGCTTGCGCTGAGGGGGTCGACCGGCGCCACGTCATCCGCCTGAACGCTGTAGAAGTTTCCATTCTCGGGGTTGATGTCTGAATCTGCCAGCAGATCCGGAACGGTGTTCGCGGTCGCGTTGTTCTGCAGGATGATGGCAAGGCGGATGGCGCCGGCGTGTTGGCCGTCCACTGCGAAGATCTGGGATGCCGCAGTGAGGTTGCTGCCGCTCAAGAACTCGGCGACTCCGGCGAAGGCGGTGACGGCCACATCTTCGAGAATACGGAGTACGCCCAGAGCCACCTTTGGGGTGTAGGCGGTGGTGGTGGTGATTGTAAAGCCACTAGAAGTGACCCAGGTGAGGCTGGCGGCTGCGGCTGTGGCGGTCGCATTGGCTGACAGGGTGACCGTGCTCGATCCGACCGACAGGATTGTGGTGCCATTGGGGATGCCCGGCCCTGAGACGACCTGCCCTGCGATTAAGCCCGAAAGGCTCGTCGGGGTAATCACCGGGCTGCCGGCGGTTGTCTTCGCTGTAATCGAAGTCGGTGAGGAAACACCGGTTGTTGCGACAGTGCCCGTGCCTAACAGGTCGAGTGACGGTCGCGTAATTGCGATGGTGCCCAATGTCCCGATAAGGCTCTGCAGGTTGATGAGCTGATTCAACTCATCGTAATAGATCTCGTTGAGCATGTCGGTGATCTGCGCGCCATTTACGGGCAGGGTGTTGAAGTTGGTCGCGGCCCCAGCAGCACCCGCGTTCCCCGCTGTCGATGGATAGTTGTTGACTGGGAAGGTGCCGTAAGTCGGGCGGACCAACGTGCCGTTGACCGTATATTGGACGGGGATATCGGCGCCCTGAGTGAGGAAGGAGTAGAGGGTGGCCTGCAGATACTTGATGTTGAGCAGGTAGTTCAGGTAGTCGGTCTGGGTGAACGTCGCAGCGAAACTTGAGGCTTCCACCACGCTGGGTCTCTTGACCGAACGCCGCGACACCAGACCGGCGCCAATGGCGGCGCCTGCGATACCAAAACCAGCCATGAGGTTCCTGCGATTCAGCACGCGGCTTGCGGTGTGCTCCTCAACCTTCTCGACCGGTGCCGCGGGATCGAGGACTTCCAATTCATTACTGGCCATGTTGTGGGCCTCCTTATCAAACTGACTTTCAATACGAAATTCGGACTGCATATGTTTGCCTTGGCCGCCTCGAAATCCGGATTCGACTGCGACCGGGATGTGCCTAGACGGTGTTGATCAAGCCGTTCACGCCGCTGGGGAAGAAGCCTCCCTTGGCTGTCCCCGAGACGCCACCAGCCGCGTAGACGATGGAAAGCACCTGCGATGTGGTGCGGGTATAGGCATAGCCGGCAGGAGTATTCACGACAGCTCCAGCGGGAGTGGTTACGGTAGTCGTGTCGGCGGCGGTTGCGGTTGCGGCGGAGGTGCTGAAGAAGCCGGCACCGGCCGTCGGGCCAGCCGCTGCTGCGGCGGCTCCGCCGGAGTAGTCAGAAGGGGCTACCTCCAGCCCGTCCCCAGCCGCTATATAGGGGTCTGTGCCAGCGGTTGCGGCGTTCTGCAGGATGATGCCGAGGCGGAGGGCCCCGGCGTGAAAGCTTTCGACCCCCAATATCTGAGCGGCGAAGGTCAGGTTGCTGTTGCTCAGCGCGGCAGCCGCGCCGGCGTATGCGGTTACTCCCACATCTTCAAACAGTCTCGCGATCGAGAGCGCGTTGCTTGCGGTGATGCTGCCGAGCGCGGCAAGGTTGATCGCCGGCCTGGGCTCGACGAGGATTCCGAGCAGGCTGCGCAGCTCGCGCACGTGGTTCAACTCATCAAAGTAAATCTCGTTGAGCATGTCCGTGAGGGCGGAGGCACTGGCCCCCGCGAAGGTGATCTTGCCGGGCGCTCCGGTCACCGTGCCGCTGCCGACCGTGGTATCGCTGGGCAAATCGGCGCCCTGAGTGATGTAGGAGTAAAAAGTCGCTTCCAGATACTCGAGGTTCAGCGCGAAGGTGAGCACATCCGTCTGGCCGGGGCCAGAGCTCGTCGTGGCCGGCGATATGTTCGTCGCTGAGCAGCCAGACAGCAAGCCCGAGCCAGCCGCGGCGCCGGTCATCCCCAGGGCGGCGATAAAATGCCTGCGATTCAGCGCCCGACCTGCCGCGATTTTTCTAAGCTTCTCGACCGCTGTTGCCGGGTCGAGGACTTCAATTTCATTGCTGGCCATTATGTGGGCCTCCTTACCAATTTACCTGCGAAATGAAGAAACAGATTGCGCGACGGACGTGGCTGGATTGCAGTGGTCGATTCGAGCTGTTTCCTGTATTGAGTTTGTTTCCGTAGGCAACTGTATGCGCAAGATGGCACTTCGCGCAAGACTGTAATTAAGGGCTGGGGATTGAACCCGGCACTAGGGAGGTCCCTCTGGCCTTGTATGCTGGAAAATGTGCTGGACAAGAGTCTGAGTTTCCTGCTTACGCCCTATTCTGCGAAGGCGATTTTTCGCACAATTCGGTCCCCAATGCGGATGCGTCGAGCGGGAGGGGCCCGTTCTTGGGCTTGGGTCGCCGTGGTGGGGGTAGGGGTGGCGATGCTTGGCGGGTGTTCGAGTCTACGAACCAAGCCGCCGGCTGAATACGTGTATGTAACCGCGCAGCAGACGTTTCTCCGCGACCGGGTGGCCGCGGTGTCCAACCGCACCGGTACCGTGCAGAACGGCGAGAAGCTCGTCGTGCTGGAACACGGACGGAGGTTTGTGCGGGTGCGGTCGCCGGAGGGAGCGGAGGGCTGGATTGATGAGAAGGCGGTGGCAACGGAGCAGGTTTACGACGCGTTTCAAGTCCTGCGGGAGTCGCACCGGGGCGACCCGGCGGTGGCGTCGGCTGTGGTGCGGGATGAGGCGAACCTCCACCTGAAGCCCGGCCGGGAGACAGAGCGGTTTTACCGGATGGCAGAGGGCGATAAGCTGCAGCTGCTGGAGAGGGCTACGTTGCCCAAGCCGACTGTGCCGGGCGCAGCGCCCGTGAAGGCTGCGGCCGGCAGGGCGGGGAAGGATGCGAAGCCGGCGGGTGCGCCGGGGACAGATGCCGCGCCGCCACCCGCGATGGAGGACTGGTGGCTGGCGCGCGATGCGCACGGGCGGACTGGTTGGCTGCTTTCCCGGTATCTGGATATGGACGCGCCGGACTCACTGACGCGATACTCCGAGGGGCAGAGGATTGTGGGCGCTTATGTGCTGACAACGGTCTATGATCCCGGCGCAGACCAGGCCGACAAGAACATCCCAATCTATCTGACGGTGATGGGACCATATGCCGCTGGGCTGCCGTATGACTTCGACCAGGTGCGTGTGTTTACGTGGAATGGGAAGATGCATCGGTACGAAACAGCATTTCGCGAGAAGAACATGGAGGGGTATCTGCCGGTGACGATCCGTACGGCGACTGACCCATACGGCAAGTCGGGGGTGGCGCAGACGCCGGCGCCGACCTTTGCGTATAAAGTGTTGGCCGCGGATGCCGGTGCAGTGGTTCCGAACCCGGTGACGGGGATGGTGACGCCGGGGAAGACGATCGAGAAGACGTACCGGCTGGAGGGGAATCTGGTGCGGCGGGTGGGGCCGCCGGGAAGTAAGGATGAGGCGGAGGCGCATCCGGTGGCGGAGGAGAAGAAGGAGAAGGGGAAGGGGAAGAAGCGGTGAGGTTTGAATCCCTTATTCGAAGTCCGGCTCCCACCATGGAATAGGATCGCCCAGATAAATGATTTCCCCGGGCGCCACTCTGATTTTCAAATTCTTATTACACGAGTTTACAGGGATGAAGCCCCGAGCGAGGACATCTGCGACGGGTATTCGCGGGAGGGTCGATTCCGTGCAGTCAAAGTAGGGTACTCTGAAGGGCTCTTTGCCGATCTTCGAGCCCGCTCCTATTTCGACCAGCGTAGCCTTTTGTGGGATATCGATATGCCCGGTTCCCTGTTTGCCGATATAGACGTCCGTACCCCCCCAATTCCCCAAAGGCTTTCTCTTATCCTTGTCGCGGCTGGCAGGATCCTCCCACCAAAAGGTCACCTTTACATTCTTGTTCTTCATGGCCTTGCCAGTCTTGCCGTTGATCAAGCGAACTGTGATCGTTTGTGCCCCGGCTTGGATAGCTAGCGCGGCCAAGAACATGACGATAAAAACGCGGAATAATCCCCGATTCATGCACCACAGCCTAGCACTGTTGCAGAAATAGCCGGGTGAGATTTATTGGTAGAAGGCGCGGATGGCTTCGAAGACGGTTTGTTGTTCGTCGTCGCGGAGTTCGGGATAGATGGGGAGGGCGAGGACTTCGGTGGCGGCGCGTTCGGCGTGGGGGAAGTTGCCGGGTTGGTAGCCGAGGTCTTTGAGGGCGGGTTGCAGGTGGAGGGGGACGGGGTAGTAGATCTCGGTGCCGATGTTGAGGGCGGTCAGGTGGGCGCGGAGGGTGTCGCGGCGGGGGGCGCGGATGACGTACTGGTGAAAGATGGGTGTGGCGCGCGGGTCGGTGTAGGGCAGGACGATGCCATCGTCTGTGGATGTGGAGGCGGGTGGGGCGGCGAGGTTAGCGGCGCGGAAGAGTTGGTCGTAGCGGGCGGCGCGGTCGCGGCGCTGCTGGTTCCAGGCGGGGAGGTGGCGGAGCTTGACGGAGAGGACGGCGGCCTGGATCGCGTCGAGGCGGGAGTTTGCGCCGAGCTCGTCGTGGTAATAACGCTGGGTCATGCCGTGGTTGCGGAGGGAGCGGACGCGGGCGGCGATTGCGGGGTCTGAGGTGGTGACGAGGCCGGCGTCGCCGAAGGCAGAGAGGTTCTTGGTGGGATAGAAGCTGAAAGCTGCGGCGACGCCGAGGGTGCCCGCTGCGCGGAGGGGCTGGCCCGCGGTTTGCCAGGTTGCGCCAAAGGCCTGCGCGGCGTCTTCGATCAGGAGAAGGCCGGGGTGGTCGCGCTGGAGGGCTTCGAAGGCGTCCCAGTCGGCGCACTGGCCGAAGAGGTGGATTGGCAGGATGGCCTTGACCGGCGGGGTGGAGGGGTCGCGGAGGAGTTCGGCCACTGAGTCGGGCGAGAGGTTGAAGGTGCGGGGGTCAATGTCGGCGAAGAGCGGGCGGGCGCCGGCGCGCAGAATGGCGCTGGTTGAGGCGAAGAAGCTGAATGGGCTGGTGATGACGTATTGGGGGGGGGCCATGCTTCGATTGACACGGCTGCGGTCACCGATGCCCACGGCCGCCAATGCCAGCCAGAGGGCGTCTGTGCCGCTGGCGCATCCGATGGCGTCAGAAACGGCGCAGGCGGTTGCGGCTGCGGTCTCAAACTCCGCCACCTGCGGGCCGAGGATGAAGTGTTGCGAATCAACGACTTTGGCGATGGCCTCGAGAATCTCCTGCCGGAGCGGTGCAAACTGGCGGGAGAGATCGAGCATGGGAACGGGTTGCGGGGAATTTTGCAACACGAGCCATCGTACAACGCGGCGGTCTGAGACCTTTAGACCAGGTGGAGCGTCTAACGAAAACGTCCACCCGACTTATCCAGGCAGACGATACGGTTCGCAAACTGGATGAGCGAACGCGTTCCAGACCTCGCAGTGGGGTTGTAAAAGAGGGCTGATGCTCGTATTGTGAACAGACTTTGGGTAACCGGGCTTGGCGCTGCAATTGATTGTGACCTCTGTCGGCGGGGCGTATCCTAGGCCCCGATTACTAGGCCCCGATTCTTAGGCCCCGATTGAGGAGGGCCTCATTTTTTAGAGTTACGAGCTAACCAGAAGGAGATCGGCATCATGGAATCAAAGCCGGCACAGAATATTCAGGATACATTTCTTAATACAGTCCGCAAGGACAAGACTCCGGTGACCATTTATCTGGTGAGCGGCGTGAAGTTGACCGGCAAGATACGGTCATTCGACAAGTACTCCGTGTTGCTGGAGAACAATGCGCAGGAACAACTGATCTTCAAACACGCGATCTCGACCGTGGTGAGTGGCCGAGTTGGGCCGCACGCGGAGGGGAAGATTGAGAGCAGACCGCAAAGCGCGTCGGCGGGACACCCTGCTTCCTCCGCGACCGCGCCCGAAGCTGCGGCTGTGGCGGGCGATTGAGCGCTCCGTACCGGCGATGAGGACCGAGTGGAGCTTATAGAGGGACAGGCGGTCGCTTTGCGCGCGGCCAGGCCGAGGGCGGCTGCGCCCACTCGGGAGCAGGCCGTGCTGGTAGCGGTAGAGTTCACCGCGCGCAAGCCACGCCTCACCGAAGCAGCGAGGCTCGCGCGGGACGCGGCTTCCATGGCTGCTGAATCTTCGGAGGGACGAGCAAACCCTCCGTATGATGGCGGGGTCGCGGACCTTGACTTTGCGTCGTCTCTGGCGGAGTTCGAGGAGCTGGCACGAAGCGCGGGGGCGGATGTGGCGGCGACGGTGGTGCAGCGACGCGCCAAGCCGGATGCGGCAACTCTGGTGGGACAGGGCAAGCTCGACGAGATTGCCGGAGTGGCGGCGTCGACGGGCGCGGATGTGGTGCTGTTCGACCACGATCTGTCACCTTCGCAGTTACGCAATCTGGAGGCCAAGCTTCCGTGCCGCGTGATTGACCGGACGCAGCTGATTCTGGACATCTTCGCGCGCCATGCGCGCACGAGGGAGGGCCAATTGCAGGTGGAGTTGGCCCAGCTTGAATATCAACTTCCGCGGCTGGCGGGGCGGGGCAAGGCGATGTCGCAGTTGGGCGGCGGCATTGGCACGCGCGGACCCGGTGAGACGCAACTGGAGACCGACCGGCGCAAGATCCATCTGCGCATCGACCATGTGAAGGAGCAGCTGGAGTCCGTGCGGCGGGTTCGGCGCCAGCAGAGACAGAGGCGCGAGGCTGCGCCGGTGCCCGTAGTTGCGTTGGTGGGCTATACCAATGCAGGGAAGAGCACGCTGTTCAATGCGCTGAGCCGGATGGCGGCGCCGAGCGGATCGCCGTCGGGGGCGGGCGTACTGGAGTCGGCGCGAATGTTTGCGACGCTCGATCCGAAGTTGAAAGAGCTGCGGCTGCCTAGCCGGCGGAAGATCTTGTTGTCGGATACGGTGGGGTTCATCCGCAACCTGCCGCACACCTTGGTAACCAGCTTTCGCGCGACGCTCGAAGAGGTGGAGCGGGCCGAGGTGCTGCTGCATATACGCGACGCATCGAGCCCGCTGATGGAGGAACAGAAGAGACAGGTCGAGGTGGTGCTTGGTGAGTTGGATGTTCAGGGCAAGCCGGTGATTGAGGTGCTGAACAAGGTGGACCTGCTGCCCGAGGAAGAGCTTGCTCGCATCACGCGCAAGGACTCCGCTTGCGGGAGCGGCCGGACGATGATTGCGGTTTCAGGACTGACAAAGTACGGATTGGATGCTTTGCTGATGGCGATCGATGGGGCGTTGGTCGCCGATCCGCTGGTGGAATCGCGGCTTTGCCTGCCACAGTCGGAGGGCGCTGCGCTGGCGGCGCTGGAGGCCGGAGCGGTGGTCCGCGATAAGAGATTCGAGAACAATCTGGTACACCTGACGGCGCGCGGGCCTGCTTCCTTGCTGGCGCGGTATGGGAGATTCCGGGAGAGGCGGTAAGGCAGTTGTGAGTTGGTAGTTGTGAGTTGTGAGTGAAGGCATGGCTGGACGTGCTGCTTTGCGAGGCGAAGGCGGGCAGAGCTCCACGGTTAAAACAGAACAGGGGTTAAACAGAACAGGCCGCCTGGTGGGGAGCGGAGGTGGTGTCCCCAAGCACGCGACCTGTGCGACCCAGGACATAGGGTCTTGGTGGTGACTAAAGTTTATTCCTTCGCTGGGCTTTGTCAAAGCGGAATTTCGCGATTGGTCAACGGATGGGCCCGGGTGTGTGCGAATATCAGCTAGCCTGGGCGAATATCGGTGGAAGACGGTTTGACACCCCCATAAACCCTTTGCTAGAACTAGGTGTACTTCGCCCACGCTATCCCGGCGTCAGCCGAGCGTGCATCAAGATTCGCATTCCCCAGCCTGAGCCAATCATGGATGAAATACTGAAACAACTCGGCGGACTTGTGCTCGGCTCTGTGCCGACGATGGTCTTGTTTCTGTTGCTGGTGGTCGCCTATGGACTGCTGGTGCGGCGTCCTCTGGCCGCGGTGCTGGCGGAACGGTATGCGCGGACCAGCGGGGCGATGGAGAAAGCGCACGAGGCGATCTCCGCAGTTGAGGCGAAGACCGCGGCCTATGAGGAGCGGCTGCGCAAAGCCAAGGCGGAGATATTTGCGGCGCGTGAGCAGCGGGTGAAGCAGTGGAATGCGGAGCACGACGAGGCGCTTGCGCAGGCGCGTGGAGTTACCGCCGAGCGGGTGAAGGCGGTAAGGGCGGAGATTGAACAGAGCGTTGCTGTGGCCCGTCAGCAGATTGAGGGAATGAGCGCGGAGTTGAGCGCGCAGATCGTGCGGGCCGTGATTCCGGCCGGGATTCGACCGGGGGCGACCCAGTGAAGAAGATCTTGTCGCGGAGTGCGCTTGCTGCGTTGACATTGGCGGTGGTGCTTGGCGTTTCGTTGCGGATGCACGAGGTGTGTGTGCGCGCTGCGCGGGCTGCAGGCACGGTAAGCCCGCCCGAGGCGCGGGCGGGCGCGACAGATTCCAAGACGGCGGAGAAGAGCCAGCAGGAGCAGGACGAGAACGACGCGTATCGCCACTCGCCCATGGTGCGCAAGCTGGGCGGGATGATGGGCTTGGACGCAGAGCAATCGGCGACGGCCTTCGAGGTTGCGAATTTTCTGCTGCTCGCGACGCTGGTTGGCTGGGGGTTGGTGAAGCTGTTGCCAAAGAGGATTCGCGCGCGGAACTCAGCGATCCAGAAGGACCTAGTGAACGCGCGGACGGCGTCGGAGGAGGCCGGTATGCGACTGGACCGCGTCGAGGAGCGGCTGTCCAAGCTGGATAGCGACATTGCTGCGATGCGAACGCAGGCGGAACGGGAATGGGCCAAGGAAGAGCAGCGCATCCGAGCCTCGGTTGAAACGGAGAAGAAGAACATTGTGGCGGCGGCGGAGCAGGAGATCGCCGCGGCGACCAGCCATGCGCAGAGGGCGCTGCAGCAGTTTGCGGCGGAGCTCGCGATCGAGCAGGCGGCGCGCAAGCTGGTGGTCTCGGCGGAGACGGACCGGCTTCTGGTGCAGTCGTTCGCGCAGCGGCTGACGGGCGACGAATCCAAGAAGGGACAGAATTGATACATTTCTTTCATTCCCATCTGTTTGAGGAGTTCCGAAGCCGTGGTTTTTCCTGGGGGAAGGCGACCCGCATGGTAGGGTCGCAACACGCATCTGCAGGGGAGATGCACAAATGACGAGCGTTGCTCCGCGGTATGCCCATGCGTTTGCTGAGGTGACAGAGGCGGCCGGCATGGATGCAGGTGCGGTGCAACAGCAGTTGCGCGACTTTGCGGAGACGCTGGCAGACAGCGGCGAGCTGCGCGAGTTTCTGATGAACCCGTCGATTGAGACGCAGCAGAAGGTGAAGGTGCTGGACGCGATCGCCGGGCGGGCGGGAATGTCCGCGCAAGTGCGTAATTTTATCGCGGTGATTCTGGGGCATGACAGGCTGGGTGAGCTGGACGAGATCCTGGCCGACTATGCGGAGCTGATGGACGAGCACTCCGGAGCTGCCGAAGCTACTGTGACGACTGCGCGTCCGTTGAGTGAAGAGGAGCGCGCGGGCCTGGAGGCGCAGATTGCCAAACTGGCCGGCGCACAGGTGCGGGCGAGCTACGCCGAGGATGCGACCTTGCTGGGAGGAGCGGTGGTGCAGATCGGGTCGACGGTCTACGATGGCTCGGTGCGGGGGCAGTTGCAGCAGCTGAAGCAGAGACTGGTGAATGCGTAGGGATATACCGGATTGAGATTGGATTGGGGTAGAAGGAAGACATGGCAAAGATCAACGCGGACGAGATAACCGAGCTGCTCCGCCAGCAGATTGAGAACTACGAGCAACGCATCCAGGTGGATGAGGTTGGGACGGTTATCTCGCTAGGTGATGGCATCGCGCGCGTGCATGGGCTGGACAAGGTGATGGCGGGGGAGCTGATTGAGTTTCCCCACGGCGTAGCCGGGCTGGCGATGAACCTTGACGAAGCGGATGTGGGCGCGGTGCTGCTGGGCGACTATACGGAGATCCGCGAAGGCGACGAGGTGAAGCGCACGGGCACCATTATGTCGGTGCCGGTGGGCGAGGCGATGATTGGGCGCGTGGTGAATGCGCTGGGCGCGCCGATCGACGATAAGGGGCCGATCGACACCAAGGAGCGGCTGCCGGTGGAGCGGCTGGCGCCGGGCGTGATCGACCGGCAGGCAGTGCGCGAGCCGATGGCGACGGGCATCAAGGCGATCGACACGATGATCCCGATTGGGCGCGGGCAGCGCGAGCTGCTGATCGGCGACCGGCAGACGGGCAAGACGGCGAT
>JBEKDS010000018.1:0-71507 GCA_050014235.1 Acidobacteriaceae bacterium | reverse complement strand
GCGCCGGTTGCGGAAGAGCAGAGCGCGGCGGCGGTTGCGGGGGCGGCGGGCGAGGGTGGGAGTGTGGGGGAGGGAGATGCGGTGCCGGATGCTCCGCGGAAGGCGCCTACGCTGTATGGGCCGGGGGAGGGGCCGAAGTAGGTTTGGTTGTGAGTTGTGAGTTGTGAGTTGTGAGTTAAGGCAAAGGCAAGAGCAAAGGCGGGCGACTGAGATTCTGACCCTTCGGCGTTGCTCAGGGTCTGAATGACGGCGTTGAAAGTTATTGGAAGAACAGTGGGGCAACAGCAGGTCCTTCCCCTTCGGCAAGCTCAGGGTCAGGATGACAATTTCAAAAAAGGGCTGCGCGCGGGATGACGAACTTCAAGAACAGCAGCAGGTCCGAGGGGGTCAGGCGGCTTTGGGGGCGACGAGGGCTTTGACGCGGGCGTTGAGGCGGGCCTTGTAGCGGCTGGCGGTGTTCTTGTGGAGGACGCCCTTCTGGACGGACTTGTCGAGGAGGGAGACGGTCTCGGAGAAGGTGGCGGCGATGGTCTTTTTGTCGCCGGCGGCGATGGCCTCGCGGAGGAAGCGGAGGGTGGAGCGGAGCTTGGTTTTGTTGGCGCGGTTGACGGCGGTTTTGGTTTCGGTCTGGCGCGCGCGCTTCAGGGAGGAGACATGATTTGCCATGTTGCTGGAACTCTTTTCTGTGGGCCGCTCAAGGGCGGAGATTGGGGTTGGGCGTGTGAGACGAGCCGCAACCCTGCGGTTTTTAAGTGTATGGGATGGTGGGGGTGGGGTCAACCGCGTTCTGGGATAGGAGACAGAGGGCTCCAAAACTGCCCTCCCCTAATTTGCCAATGGGCGGAATCGGGGTTGAGACAGTTCACGGGTCCGGTTTGCGCTTCTCAGTCTCCAAGACCTTCTGGAGATGCAATAATCACTGCGCATGCCACAACCAACAACGCCACTTTTCGGAATCCTCGGAAGCCTGCGCTTTATCGTTCAAGGCGATAGCCTCGATACGGAGCAAGTTGACGATTACCTCTACGGGTACGCTCGTGAGAACAAGCAACAAATCGAACGAGAGATCCGAATAACAGTGTCGGAGAATCTCGGGCCGGATTACGAAGTAATCGCTCTCGAACTCTCACAGGGAAGCGTCGTTATTGACTTCGCCGTTGCGACTATTGGCACAATGTACGTGACCATTTCCCAATACGATGACTCAACCGGCGTTTCGAGTCGATATTCGGTAGTGCATCGCCGGGCCCACCAGGGATCGATGTGCTGGTCATTGGATCGTGGTGGCCAGGCCCGGCAACCGAGGACGCTCGTCGTTACCTGATAGCTGCGCAGCCTGACAATTGGAACCGCTGGGTCATGCTCTGGGATTAAGCGGGGTGAGCGGGTCACTCCTCTCGGCAAAGGGGGTGGCCCCTGCGCCTTAGCAAACGTGTATCTTGAATCTCTATGAGCAGAACCAAAATCGACGTCGCTGCGAGCGCGGCGGCTCTCACAGCAATTCCTGCCGGTAAAATCGTCGACTTCATCACCGGCAATCTTATCGCCGACACTCCCGAGGAATACGTACGACAGAACGTCGCGATGAGTCTCGTGCTTGAATACGGTTATGACCGGTCACAAATCGGAGTAGAGTTCAAAATCAAAGTTGGCTCTGGGAGTAAACGAGTAGACCTTGCGGTCTTTCCAGAAGGCGCGGCCCATCTCCAAGAAAATGTGTCCGTCATCATTGAAACCAAGAAACAGGACACAAAGAGAGAAGACTCTGAAGACGGGGTCGGCCAATTGAAGTCTTATCTGGCAGCCTGCTTGAACGCTGAGTATGGAATGTGGTCGAACGGCGACGACCGGGCGTGCTTTAAGAAGGCTGTAGATCGTGGCCAGCAAGTCTTTATCGATGCAATCGACATCCCTGCGAACGGAAGTAAGAAGGCCGAAGCTCCCACGCGCGATGCCCTGCGTCCTGCCACGGGCGACAATCTTCTGTTCGCATTCAGGCGATGCCACAACTACATCGCGGGCAACCAGGGGCTTCAAAAGCCGGATGCGTTTTGGGAGTTGCTGAAGCTCATCTTTTGCAAGATTGAGGATGAACGTTCTCAGGAAGAGACACTCCAATTTTATGTCTCACAAAGCGAACGCACATCGATGTCTTCCCAGGCCAAGGTTAAGAATCGGCTCCAGAAGCTCTTCCATGAGCATGTAGTCAGTCGATATCCAACCATCTTTAAGCAGAATGATGAACTGGCTATGATCCCCGGAGTTCTCACTTATGTCGTAAGCGAACTACAGCAATATTCGCTGCTCGATTCTCCCGTCGACGTGAAGGGCGTCGCATATGAAGAAGTCGTCGGAAGCAATTTGCGCGGCGATCGCGGCGAATTTTTTACGCCCCGAAATGCCTGCAAAATGGCGGTGAAAATGCTGGATCCCAGACCGGGCGAACGAATTCTGGACCCCGCATGTGGGACGGGAGGATTTCTGATTACTGCAATGAATCACGTTTTGAGCGAAATCGAAGACCTTCATAAGAGTCGATGGAAGCGGGATAAGCCGACCGAGACGCAATTGCTTGAGTACTACAGGCAGCGAACTGAATACTTGAAGAACAACATCTTCGGACTGGACCTCAATCCGTCACTCGTTCGCGCTGCGAAGATGAACATGGTCATGAACAATGATGGATCAGGGAATCTTGCACAGTGCAACTCACTCGAACATCCGCATCGCTGGGCGCCTGAAGTCACAAGAATGGTCCCGTTAGGCTCCATTGATGTTCTCGTTACAAATCCCCCTTTCGGAACCAAGATCGTCGTGGATGACCCTCGAATCCTTTCGCAATATGAAGTGGCTGCTGCCTGGACCGACAAGGATGACACTGGCGGGCGAGGAGAGCTGCGAATCCGCCGACTTCCCGATCACAAACCTATGCTGCAGTCGAGCCAAGCCCCCGAGATACTCTTTGTCGAACGCGCGCTCGAATTTCTCAGACCCGGCGGTCGAATGGCGATTGTTCTGCCGAATGGGCTTCTAAACAACCCTGGGTTGGCCTATTTCAGAAAATCTATCCTCGGTCGCGCCCAACTTCTCGCAGTGGTGGACATGCACAGAGATCTATTTCAACCGCATAATGATACCCAGACAAGCGTCGTGCTGATGCGAAAGTGGTCGACCGGAGAAACCGCTGCTTCTCACGGAAACTACCCGATCTTTATGGCCATCGCTGATGCGATTGGGCACAACAAGCGTGGAAAGACCATTTACAGAAGAAATCCCGACGGGACTGTGATCCTTAAGGAAGCAGAGACGGTCAAGTTTCGATACCTTCGAGATGGTGATCGTGAGGAGGTAATCGTCCGGTCGCTCGAGCCGATTGTTGACGACGAAACCAATGAGGTGGCTCAGGAATACCTGGCTTGGCTTGCTAGCATGTCGCAAGCTATGCGGGGCCAACGAAGAGGTGCGTCTTGAGACTCACAACATCGCGAGTCTCGGACGTTCAAGCGTCCCTGCGATTCGATGCTAAATTCTTCTTGGAGATGGGTCCTTTGGCGCTTGTCTACAGCGGAAAATGGTCCTTGGCCACTGTGCGCCAAGTATTTGGACAAAATAATATCTTGCACCCAAATAGATTTGAGAGAGTTACAGCGGATGAAGGCTTTGGGAAGGGAATGTTAGTACCCTACGATTGCTTCCGATATATGCCGTACTCAAACGAAATCCTGAGCAGATCGCAGGTCGCAAACTTCGACAAGCTCGAATTGAAACGTGGTTGGCTTCTAATAGTTAGATCCGGGAGAAACCTTGGTCCTGTAACGATGGTGGATCGATTTCTAGAGCGATTCGTATTGACCGATGACATGATTCGAATTTGTGTCGAACAAGGTGATGATCTCTTTTATTTCATGGCAATAATGCACACGCGAATTGGCCAATCTCTCGTTCGACGGGATCGAAACGGTTCGGTTATCGATCATCTTGATGCAACGAAGATAGGCTCATTGCGATACCCTATCGTTTCGGCCAAGCTAAAAGTATCTTCGATCAGCTCGTTTAGAAAAGCATTTCTTTTGCGAGAGGAGGCGCGACTGAGTCTTGACAATCTAGCGATTGAGTTCTTACGGCTTGTCGGGCTTGAGAATTACCGGCAGATGTTGAGTGTGACAAAGATCTCGCGTCGTTTCACCGTGTACAGGTCGTCATTGATAGATCGGTTTGACAGCGAGCCGAGCGCCCCAATTTACGCGGCATATAGAGATTTCATTGGTCATACAGGGTTCGGCACGACCATCGCCGACATTGCTACGGTTATTAAGCCACCCGGGCGTTATAAGACGTTATACGTCGATGATGAAGAGTTCGGCATCAATTTATTGTCAGGCCGTCAGGTTGCCCAGTTTAGGCCTATTGCAATGAAGGCGATGAGTCGTCGCGCCTGGAAGCGACCAGAAGCTTACCAGATTTCAGAAGGTATGGTTCTGATGACTGCGGACGGAAGAGCCGAAGATAACCTTGCCGATTGCGCAATGGTGAAGAGCGATCGTGTTGGTTGGGCAGCTAGCGGGCACGTGCATCGTCTATTGCCCAAGCCTGGAATTGATCCTGGTCTTCTTTATCTCGCCTGTAGTTGTGGCCCGGTGCAGAAGCTGCTGAAGTCCTTATCGACTGGCTCTGTTGTCGACGCGCTTTCCGATGTCGATGTCAGATCCGTCCCGGTTCCATATCCGACATCAACGGAAGGATTGGCATTGGGCGATGCTGCGGATAAAGCTTGGGCCAAGTTCGCTAGGGCAACGGAGATCGAGGATGCTGCAATCCGAGCATTGGAGACCGAGCTTAGCCCGGTCCTCGATAATTAGATCGGTTCTCGCGCAACAGAGAACTGCGACTTCCAGCCATAGAACGTCGCCGCGCTGATCCCGTGCTCCCGGCACAGGTCTGCCGTCTTCACCCCAGCCTCATGCTGCTTCAATATCCCGATGGTCTGCTCTTCCGCGTACTGGCTCTTCTTCATCGTCAGCTCCGCCGCTTAGGTCACGAGAGAACCCCAGCTTCAATTGGTAGAGATTTCAGGGGGCAGGTCAACTGTACCCGCTGAAATTCGAGGATGCGGTGTCCGCGTCGCGCAGGGTAAAGCCAGAGCAGAAGACTACTCAGCCGGAACGAGATCACGATACATAAGCCGCTTCCCGCCTGCTTTGCTGGATACCGAATGGCTCATCCTCGGCATCTGCTAGGTGGCACCGATCGTTTGAAGAGTACGCAACATTCTGGCGAAATCTCGCAAATCCTTCAGTGACTCATCTTCAATACCATCAGGATCGAAGTGCATCACTTCGTTGCGAGTCTTGCGAACTTTGTCTAGCAATTCTACAAAGACGGCTCGGTCAAGGTTCAGTCTCAGAGTCTGCCACTTTGAAGGTTCCTCAAGGAGCCTCTTGTACTCTCCAAAAGCCAGATCAGATACCGACTTGATGAGCCTCCCGGTATCCGATGGGTCCTTCAGAGCAGCCAACTCCTCTGGTCCAAACTTTGGACCAATTATCTTCCTTAGGTGGTTCTCAATCTCACCCAGAAGGAGAAACGGTTCGGAGAGCTGTTGGAATTGCAAACTGAGATCGCTCGTGGTGATAATTCCCACCAGTCGCTTATCGGAGCCTGCCCGAACCAAGGCGTATCCATGCTCGACAATAATGGGGATTGCGGCAAATAATGATGCCTCGGAACTGACTTCAGCGTGGGGACCCATCACGTCGCGTACCCAATGAGGTGATTGACCCAGTGCAAGCCGTGTTCCAATAGCCTCCCAGCTGATGATGCCCTTTACAATCACGGTCATTCACCATGACTGGCAACTGGGAAAAGTCGTTTGCCATCATGAGAGTAACGGCCTCAGTTAGGCTAGAATCGGGTTTTACTGATACCGGCTTTTGGTTCGCCGCCGCTAGCTTACTTATGCGATAGGTCGGATCAGCGAAGGTCGTAATCACTGCCTGCTTGGCGACCTCAATGGATTCTGTGATTTCCGCCCGGATAGCAGGCTTCGCATCCACCGATCGAATCTCCAGTTCAAAAGATATATCTGCGTCGAGGTAGGTCGATTCAAAATCCGGGACGGTTCTGAGACCCGCTCTTTCGAGTTCTTCTCTTATGTGAGAAACTATCCAGCGCCCTCTCCTCTGCGACCCCCAAAACCACCTTAGGAACCCTCTAACAGTGACTGCACTAACCGGTTCGCCAGCCTTGAGGCATCGAGCTACCTCTTCGAGGCGCGTACGTTGGCTCAAGACATTTGCCTCGGATGGCAATAGAACCTGTAGATCGACAGGCCAATCACCCGCAAGCAGGTCCTCAGCAGTTATAGGGAAAGCATCTTCGGCATCCACAGATGGATCGTCCATTTTTTGGCCTTTCAAGATGAAAGAATTCCTGTACAAGGCTCAATTCTGTCATATCTTACTTCGTGGCTCTTGTGAAAGTTAGGGGGGACGCTTCCGAGCGGGACTGTCACACTCACGACCCATTAGAGTCGCAATTTCGATGAGACGAATCTGGTTCCCGACGTGCGGCCTACTACGACCCGCCCGAATGTCCAACAGCGCACGTCGGCAGAGCCCGGTTTCGGCAATCAAGATAGCCAGCGGCAACCGTTTGAGCGCAGGTAGGATTTTCATTTGCCATTCATCGCGGCTCTGGTCTGTGTACTCCGTGTAGACACCCTCTTCGTTGTGAATAAGTCCAGCATCGACCTCTTCCAGCCGATTCGATTCCTTGCCGATGTATCTGACCAGGTCGATGCCAAGGTGCCGACGCCGAAGCAGGCCAACAGTCTGTTTGCCGCAGACTTCTCCGGCTGAGTCCGCTGATTTCGATTCTGGGTGATACTCGTATTCGCGAAGCAGATCCCCATAGGTTTTGACCCGCGCCGTTCGCCTGGCTCCGCTGTCGCCCGTGGTCATGATCCGATGGGCGTTGCCCGTGTACTGATCGAACCAATCCATCTTGAGCCAATAAGTTGCGTTGCTGTCATAGGGTGCGATGAGATGGAATTGTGTAGGGTCCGCGCCTTTGGGGTGACCGAACGGCTTGACGTAGCAGGTCAGCAAGAAATTGAACGGCTTTATTTGCTCGGGGTAGGGCTTGTCTTTATTCAGGTTTGCCAAAGGCCGGATCACGGCGGGACTGCTCACACTCAATCGGCCCACGGCAGGCCGATCCTCGAATCCAAGATTCTGAGTGGGAAGCCCCAACGCCTCGCGCACCATTTTGAGCCATGCTTGCCCGATCCATTGCCGGTCCTCGCTGTCGGGATCGGTCGGATTGAGCAGATGCCCGAGCCCATGCTCTGACCATCGATCCGTCTCATTGTTGATGCCCTTGCGAATCAGTTCGGGGTTCCCCTTTCTGTCCTTCAGGAAGAGCGCATAGCGTTTGGCGGAGATGACCAGGCAGTAGAGCTGGCGCTGCTTTCGAGTCTTGGCATCGAAGTTGTCGCCTTCAATCTTGAGGATCGATCCAGGGATTGCCCTGCGGTCGTAGGGATTGAGAGCCTCAAACCGAGTGGCAATGTCTTCGATCTGCTTCCATGAAAGAGCTTTGATGGCAGGTTGTTCGCGGACCAGGGATGATCCGCCTGCACACGGGAGCAGCCCCCCGCGCTTCGTGGCAACAATCGCCATCGAATCCGTATCCTCCATCGCATAGGTTCCCCCCAGCTCCGAGACGCAATGCTCCAGCAGCGCAAGCATCAGACGAGCGGCGCTCGTGATGAGAGAAGCAAGCGGCGGAAAGCAGTATCGTCCAGGCACATCGGGGTGATTGACGCTACAGGTGAATGGTTCCGGATCGATGCCGTGGCAAACGACGGTTGTCTTCTCATCTGACTCCTGCCGGTTCATCTCGGCATAGATGCCGTAGCTCGTGGCATTCGCGACAACCTTGAGTGCCTTCTCCAGCCGTGCCTTCTCGGCCCCTGGTAAGTCCTTGCCGCCCGCAACTCGTTTGCGCTCCTCAATCACCACCTTGAAAAAATCTTCTTTCCGAGGGTCAACCGCGACGGCCCCCCGCAAACTGGCCGGCTTCAATTCTCGCGATTTGCCGATTGGCTTCAGCCGAAACGCGTCGATGATCTTCGGAACGCGACCAGTCAGAATCACAGATGCAACAACGTCCGGTAGGGCATACCAAAGCGCATCAGGATTCGCGGCGTCGCTGTGGAGATGGTTCACTGCCACCTGCCAATCGTTGCTCGCCGCGCTGTATTTGCTGCGAGAGGGCAAGATGTCGCCATCCGGGATCACCTGCACGAATGCCGACAGATTCTTCCACGCTTCCCGCTTGAACAGATGATTGACCGAGACCCGATTCAGAAACTCCGTTACCTCATCCTGGCAGTACTCCACAATCTTGACCTCCCGAGCCGTCACGAACTCCCAGAGTCCCATGAGGCTATTGACTGTGGGATACATCGAAAGAAAATCGGTGTAAACAACGGGTACTGGTACCTTTCGGATGTGAGCGCCAGCGCGTCCGCCAAAGAAGGCGGACTGGGCGTAGCCAAGATATACCTTCGGAAAGTCAGGCTGACGTTCGAGAATCGGTCGAATCCCCATCGCTTGCAGGTATGCCTTGCCGATTGACGCTGGCGAGTATGCCTTTGTTGGCTGCAAGCTTATCGGGTGCTTGTCATATTCCGCGAGCAATTTTGTTGCTAGTTCCTCCGTCGCCAGAACGTCGCGGCGGTTGTAGTCGATGTAGTCATCTGCCACGACGCCATGACGCGCTGCACTCTGCTTGCCGTGTTCTACATCGAATGCCTCACAAGCGGATGCCAGGGTATATCCCCGGTCCGTCAGCGCGAACGCAAGAGTTCGAAGGTCCAGGAAATGACCACGGAACTTATAACCGTTCTCTGGCTCGCCGGTGGCGGATTCCTCTGGAATGAGATCGGTTGAGTCGCAGTCTTTGCACGCCGTAAACCCCTTGAGGGCGCGTTTCCCGTCGATGTGTTTTATAGCAATTCGTGGCCGATATCGATTCTCGTGTTCAGTGCCCGATTCATCGACGTAGGACGAAAATATCAGAGAAAATCCGCCCGCGAACCGGCCCCGTGCTTCTGCAAAGCCACGCGCGAGACGCGACAGATCGAAGGGAAGATTCAAGCCGACCAGAAGACAGCGTCCTTTATACGCAGCTGAATAGAACTGCGAAACAAACTCCTGCAACGTGAGCAGCTTTAGTCTCTTATTCGCTGCGTTAGCAGGACGCTCCGCAGCGTACCGTTCCAGAGTGTTCCGGTCACGGTCTGACAGATCCGTTCCGAAGAACAGACCTTCCTCCTGGCATTTCCCATCACTAATAAACCGGTAGCTTCCAAAGTTAAGGCGCTGAGTAGTATCAACTCGTGTTTCTGTGTCAAACACCAGCATCGTGTCTGGCCTCCGCCACACTTTGCTACGCTGTGCGTTCGACTCTGCATTTTCCTGCATCGCATCTTGTGACCGTGGATAGACTCGTACTGCTATCGGTAGCGACGTGATTTTCGACATTTGTTTTTTTCTTTCCGCGCAAATCGAGCCAGAGGCGTATTGAGCCACCACCGGCGGCCTAATCTCTCAGCCAGCATCGTGCTTAGGGCTTCCAACATCTCCGGAATCCATCGCACAAACTTTTCGGTGAGGTAATCGAGGGTGTCGATGAGTCCGCGAATGCTGGCAGCAGCTACAAGCAGCGGGCAGCCTTCGCGGTTTTCCAGCGTTGCCTTTGGCCAGTTACGTTGGGTCTCACTTAAGACATCCCGATGGTCGTTCGCTGGTATTGGAACGGTCGCTGGGCTGTTTGCCCTTCCCGCAACATGATGGTTGTCCATGATGGTCTGACCTTTCTGTTCTCTTTCACATTCGGCACAAATGCCGGTGTTTCGTATGAGTCCCTTCACTCGCGTCTCGCCGCAAGCGCAACGTGCGTTCTTTCCTGCGCGCCGCGTGGCTACGGCCTTGCGCGCGGATGCTCGAATCGGGTCCGGCGGTGGACCTTTCATGTGGTCCTCGCATACAAAGTCTCAAACGAGAGCACGCCAGCAGACCCCAGGCGATTCAACTCGGTGAGGTCTACCGGCAACGGAACGTCTACGCCGTTCGCATCGGTAATGTGTTTTCCCTGAAAGTTCTTGAGTTTTCTCGCGTCGCCAGTCTGAAGATAGCGATGCAATGCATTCCAGTATTCGGCGAGCAGGCTGACTTGCTTGGAACCGCGCACAGCAATCTCCCGCGTTCCATCCGAAGTCGGAATGAGCACCAGCCGTAATAGGTTGTCGCTTCCCTTGACGGCGTACTTCCCGCTCTTCTTCTTTCGGAGTGCAGACTTGCCCCACTTCGTTACGGTGCGCGGACTGACGCCAGCGTCGCGCGAAGCCTGGGTGAGCGAGACCTTCTCGCTCCGCATCTTCGAGATCGCGGAGAGGACGCGCTCCCAGGTATCCTTGAACCTCTCTGGCCGCGCCGAGTATTGGGCTTCGGTGCGCGGCGCTGTGATTTTCTTCGAGGCTCGCGGCTTATGGGCAACCTTCTTGGGTTTGTTCCCGCCATCTGATCGCTTCTGAGGTTTAGGTTTCACAGCGCAGAGTCTCGCCTGTGGCGTTTGCCAATACAAGTCCCCTGGTAGTTTTGGCGAAGTATTGCCTAAACTGATCGGGGGGAGTTTTGGCAAATTGACAACTGATACCCTGAAAAGGCTTCAACGAAGGCGTGACCGACTCGTCGTCTTGCTCATCCGCGCAAGCGGGGCCGAGAGCTATGAGGCAGCTATCGCGAGGCTTCGCAACTCGTTTAGTGATAAAGAAACCTCGCCTGCGGCGTGGCTGCACAAGCGAGCGCAAGAGGAATATTCATTGGAAGAGGCTGATTCTGTCCGACCGGAATTCTTCTACGAAATTCTTGGACAGATTGATACCAGAGAAAAATTCGACACAGTGTTCGCGAATCTGCCAGAGCAGTCGGCAACACTGATTGAGAAATTCCTCAATTTTATGTTGAAGGAGTATTTTCCTCGTCAGCGTTTGGCAGCACTGGAGTTGGCTCAGCGCCTCCCCCCACGACCCGGAACCGGGCGGAATCCAAAGATACCCAAGAGCCCAGAACAGTGTCTCGAAATCTGCGACGAGGTCAGGCAGCTAGAAGATAAGGGCATTCCGAAGGGTGTTGCCCAGGAGCAAGTCGGGAAGAAGAAGAAATGGGATATGTCACGTCGAACAGTCCAGAGAATCTGCGCAACGTGGGAGCCTGTTCAAAAACCAAAATGATAAAATAGAGCGTAAATAGCGGGCTCGCCACCTGTTAGCAGCAGGCGACAAGCCCTAACCACCAAGGGAGATAGGACTCCAATGGCAGCTACTCAGACCGTAGCGCAAGCGCTACCGTTGTGCAAATCTGGCGACGGAATTTCCCCACGTATCGAACTAACCCAACCCGTCACTCCTAACATTTTGCGACCGCGCCGAGGAGTCGTGGTCCTCTCCGGCTACGGCACCACTGTCCGCGTGGAACGCGGCCACCTGGTTGTCGAAGATGGAGTCGGTTCTGATCGGTACAAAGGCCGCTTCTCCCGAGTCAACCACGGACTGGAGCGGCTCGTTGTGGTCGGCGCGGATGGCGTCGTGTCGCTTTCGGCCCTGCGCTGGCTCGCCGACCAAGACGCTTCTTTTGTCATGTTGGAGCGGGATGGCACCGTTCTCGCCACTACAGGCCCGGTCAGGTCCTCGGATGTCAGACTGCGCCGCGCCCAGGCGCTGACACTCCAATCAGGTGTCGCCTTCCGAATCAGCCGTGAACTGATTGATCGTAAACTCGCTGGCCAGGAGCGTGTTGCACGAGAGTTGCTGCAAGACCATGAAGCATCGACACTCATCAAGCAGCTTCGCTCGGAGCTGGCAGAGGTTGAATCTATCGATGCGATTCGCTTCATCGAATCGCGTGCTGCCAAGGCCTATTGGAAGGCTTGGAAATCCGTACCAATCGCCTTCCCTGAGAAGGAACTGCCCCGCGTACCGGAGCATTGGCGCAGCTTCGGTTCTCGCGTCTCTCCGTTGTCGGGCTCGCCGCGAATCGCCGCGAATCCGGTCAATGCGATCTTGAACTACCTGTATGCGGTACTGGAGGCGGAATGCCGTCTGGCTGTCGCAGCCCTTGGGCTCGATCCAGAGATGGGAGTCCTGCACATGGACACTCCCAACCGGGACAGCTTAGCGTGCGACCTGATGGAGCCAATTCGCCCCGAGGTTGATGCGTACGTTCTCCATCGAATCCTCCGTCAGCCTTTGAAAAGAAATTGGTTCTTCGAGGAGCGCAATGGAAACTGCCGTCTGATGGCGGAGATGGTGAGCCAGCTAGCGGAGACTTCCCCGGCTTGGGCGCGCCTCGTAGCGTCTCTCGCGGAGTGGGCCGTGAAAGAGATTGCGTCCACGACGCGGACCCGATCAGCGGCACCCGCAACTCGATTGACTCAGAACCACAAGCGCGCCCTGAGTGGCAGAACCTTCGTCCCTTCGACCAATGGCTCAGTGAGGCTGCCAAATGTCTGTCGTGGGTGCGGAGACCCAATCGGCGATGCAAATGCGAGATGTCCGGGCTGTTCGCTGGAGGCATTGGCCCCCCGATTTTCCGAGGCAGCGGCCCAAGGTCGGATCGCCTCCCATGCTCCCGAGGCCGAGACGAAGCGATCCGAGACGCAACGAGCTAGTTACGCATCACGCAGGAAGTGGTCGCCATCGGACCAACCATCATGGCTGACAGAAAGATTCTATGCGGAGAAGATTCAGCCACTACTCGTGGCTTTGCCGAACCACAAGATTGCCCGACATCTCGCAGTTTCCATCGGTTATGCTGCCGAGGTTCGACGGGGGAGAGTGCCGCATCCGAGGCATTGGTCGATCTTGGCAGAGCTTGTTGGACTTGCACGTTAGAAATGTCTGCCCCAAGTCACTCAATATCCGGCAAAGACGGCACCGTGTGCCTGCGTGTCATAGAAGCGAACAGTGTGTGCCCTCAAAATAGAGAAAAACTCGTTGGAGCCAATCAAATCAATTCCAGTCTGACCGGTGAGCCAGCTGCGCTCAGAAGCCTCGTAACACAACAACCAGTGTTCCGAAGTCAAATGCGCCTGCGTCATGTATGAGTTCCATAGATCGGTATTTGGGAGATTCAAGAGTCCCTGATCTTGCATGTCGAGCGCCACAAGAGCAACCAAATCGTCGTCAACACTCACAACTGCCTCACCGACGCGGTCTCCGAGAGTGGTGCCAGTGTTTCGCGCCAACCAGAGCGCCCATGCGACTTCATAACCTTGACCGAGTTGCGCATGGTAGACGCACAGGGTTTCTATTGTGTCTCGCAATCCGTCCAAGTCAACAACGCCATGAATCTCAAAAAGCCGGACCAGGACCGGAAGCATACTCGGCTCAGCCAGTACTGCGCGGAGAAGCAGCGGCTCACTCTCAGCCCAGGTTTCTATGGAGACTTCTCCGTCTAGCATTTTCTTAGCAAGGTATGTATAGATGCTGTCAGAGGGAAATTTTTGAACAAATTCGGCTGCGTAATCGAACAGCGAATGCATGGATCGGGCGTTTTCGCTTGAGCCAACCTGTATGCTTCTGAGGTGAGTTTTCCACTCCGGTTCAAATATTTCGGGTACCTCACACAGCTCGGTTTTGACATCATTGATTTCGAGTTCAAATTCACGCGCTACACCGTGGATGGCGGCGATTGCACGCTCGGCATCACCTCGACTAGAGAAGTAAAGGTGGTAATCGTCGATGAAGCGCGTCCCTTTCAGAGGTGTCGGGGCAAGTCGTTCTTCCAGAAGACGATCAAGTCGAGATCCAATCAATTCGCCGATTATGAATGACGTGTCGGGACCAATGGGAATACCACCGGTCTGTTTGTCTTGAGACTCCCTAACGCACACATCAAGCCGATTTCCGTACAAGGTATTCTGTGTGTCCGCACGCGCAGCCACCTTTCCATGGACCGCCCAGGGAATACTATGGGTATAAACCGACGGATAGTACCGAAGCAGGTCCGTCTTCACGAGGAATCTAGAGCCAACCGAACGTCGTGCTCGGATGAGAACTTCTTCGCTCCGGTCGAATAATGCTTCGACAGCTCGTTCGTCTGATCGTACGGGAGTGCTCAGCGAGATCGTTGAGCCGGCTGCCGCTTGGATATCGGTCCAATTGTCAGCCACCACCTTACAGAGAATCGCATAAGGCAGTGGATTCGGAATTGTGAGAACACGTCTAAGGTGCTTTCGTTTGGGAACCGAATGTTGCACAGGCCGATTGCGCGCGATTCGAAGACGAAAATTATGATTGGAAGCATCAGCGATGATTGGCCCAATATGCGTGGTAATGTCAGCTACAGCCGCGTGCATCGCAGCCGATCCGAGCGGGGGAATTACCCGATCGTGAAAATAGCCACGAGTCAGCAAATCCGCGAATGTCAATTGACCAAGAGATGCGAAAAATGAACTCATATGATCGTTTAGCCAAGTCACGCTATCGCTGAGAGCGAATGCCGGGCTCTATCCCTGTTTCACCCTGGGCCAGATATCTTCGATGGTCTCGCACGCCGCGTCTATATCCCGTTTTAGCTGCTTGTTCAGTTTGGCACCGCTATGCTGTTCATTTCGGCTCACGTCTAGATAAACCACATTCTTGGGATCAACTCCGAGACCAATGAGCGCCGACGCTTCGTGCATGACCTTCAGTATGACTTTGATCGAATCCAGATCAAGTGGCGATGAATTGAAATCAAGCTTAATCAACTTCTTCGTACCACCCTCATCGACAAACAGGTCTGGACTCGTCGAGACCTCAACTGTGGAATGTCTGTATTTGGGACGCGGATTATCCAGGACGGCGAATTTGCTCTTCGAGAAGTACTTCATATACGCGTTGACCGCGCGTATGTTGTCCCTGATGCGACCAGTGTCTTTATCCGGATCAATCGTGGTGAGCTTGTGCTGTAGATCGCTCACGGCCTGCAGCAGCGTCGCAACATCGTTGCCGCTCTCGTGATATTTTTTGATCGCGGCTCGCGCCTCACTGTATCGCACAATCGGCGGTCGCTTTTTTCCGTCTTTGTCAGTCGGAAACTTATAGGAGCGCAGGAGTGTTCGTTGGGTGGCTGGACCGGATTTCATGAATTTTGCCAACCCGGTGACTGAAATCTTGATCGCCATAGCTCAAATCTCCGTTCAGTGAGCCCATGAATGCACATACTAACGGTACTCGATATGCCTACCGCACACAAGCAAGTTGATCTCTCCGAGGGCTGCTGCCCAATAAAGCCGGGCATTTCTGGTCTCTCAAGATCTTACGCCACAGCCCGATTCGGCATAATCTCTCTCAAATGATTCCTTTGGAGACTAAGCTGATCGCCAAATCAGCCGACGCGTCCATACAGTATTGGTGCCATTTGTTATTCTTCTTTTCATTGGCCCAGTCTGAAATACCCTTGATCACAAGAAGGGGAGCACGATTACCGCAAGCTTGAGCGACTCCCAATGCTTCCATTTCGATTCCACGGATCTTCCGATCAAGGGCCGCGTACGAGGCGGCTTTCTTCTTGAAGGCAATCACGCTCGCGGTGCAAGCAAGCTTGCAGTCTGTATAGACTTCAGGCTCCCTAATCTTGCCCGATAAATCAGTCTTCCATTTTTTCTTCCAAGCGTTTAAGCCAGACCATGTAGCCAAGGCTTTATGAAGACGGACATCCATCTCAAGCTTCTGTCCCGCCGGTTCCTTTCCCTTGGGCGTAAGCTTACCGCTTTCGACGTCCACCGTTGCTGTCGGAATGAGAAGATCACCGAGTTTTAGTCGATTGTTCTTCAACCCCGCCGTGATTCCAACAAGAACAGCAAGTTCGGGACTATGAAAATAGCCCAAAATCTGGGTGACAGAGATTGCCGCGTTGACACTTGCAACGCCTGTTTGCACCACGACGACGAGGCGGGTTTTCCCTTTCGGAGTCTTCACATACGACCGATAGTAAGAGCCCAATAACCAATGTTGTTCCCGTTTGCCTTCTGGCAATCGGGAGACGACGGATCCATACTCGCTTGCGAGCGCACACAAGATGATGACGGGGCGTGCGCCAGCGTTGAAGTTGCTCATGGCCGGGGATTTGTCCGATAGGATCGTCAAGATCCGGTAATCATTGCCAGCGAGCCACCCGTTTTGCCGATCCCAGATCGTAACGGCACCAAGTTCGCTGGCATCGGCATCGCGGAGCCGGATCTGGCTACCATTCGCCACACTCGTAGCAAGTGCTCCGGAGACAAGGAAGGCGTTAACATATGGATCCTGAACTGAGGAACGCAGTTTGTCTATAGAGGTGTCAACTTGCGAGTAGACAAGGAGATCGATGTCAGAACCATAGCTGATGTTATCGAGATAACGTCGCGAGCCGAAGATCTGAATCTTCTCGATCCAGGCCTCGACCATCGCAAGATTTTGAATGAACACAAAGAGATCAAATGGCTGTTCGCGTGTCATAAGATCAATCATCTTCTTGGCGGGTTCCAATGTCTATCGGCCAATCCGGGGGGCAGTTTTGGGCCCCTCTGTCTCCTATCCCGTCAACCGCGTTCTACGTGGTACGTTCTCCGTTGTTCGTGTCTGTCGGACGCGCGGGTTAGTTGTCGGTGGGTTGGGGTTCGATGTGGTCGAGGACGAGGATGGGGGTGGGGAGCTGGGACCTTTTCTCGAGCTTGAGGCCGAGCTGTTTCTGGACGGCGTCGAAGAGGGAGATGGCGCCGGAGGGGTCTGCGGCTTCGGCGCCGTCGTCAGAGGCGGCGGCGGCGCGGAGGTCGCGCTTGCGGCTGAAGCTGAGGGTGAAGTCGTAGGCGCCGGTGAGGCCGGTGGAGTCGATGACCTGGGAGGGGAGGTAGCCGGAGGCGAGGGGTTGGATCTCCTCGGCGAACTGGGCCATGGTCATGTTCTGGCAGGTGATGAATTGGGAGAGGATGGGGTTGTCGATGCGGGGGTCTTTGGCGCCGGGAGCGGGGACGTGGGAGCAGTTGGTGTGGTTGGCGGGGTCGGCGGGCTTCATTTTGGGGTTGGCGGCGACGAGGACGTAGGCGTCGGCGAGGCGGGTGTCGGGGTGGGCGGTTAGCTTGAAGCGGTCGGCGAGGAGGGTGCGGAGCATCTCCTTGATGTCGTCGTCGTCGAGGTCGGGGGGACGGCCGAAGATGGTGTTGGCGGAGGGGGTGACCTTGCCGGCGATGTCCCAATGCTGGTCGTTGAGGAAGGGGGGCTTGTTGGCGATCTTGCCCATGGTGGTGTCGTAGGCGAAGACGATGAGGGTCTGGAGGGTTGCGAATTTGATGGTGACGGCGCTGCCGTTGGTTTCGTAGTCGAAGTTTTTCTCGTCGGGGTTGCTGGGGCGGATGACGGCGACGTCGAAGGACGGAGGCGGCGGGGGTGGGAGGAGCTAGGCGAGGTCGGGGAGGTTGGGGGTGGGCTTCTCGTCGACGCTGGCGACGACGACCACGGGGATGGGCGCGGGTTTGGATTCGAGCTTGAGGCCGAGCTGCTTGTCGACGGCCTCGAAGATGGTGCCGCTGCCGGTGTGTTTGGGGTCCTGGTCGGTCCACTGGATGTCGAAGTCGAAGGCGGCGGTGAGGTTGGTGGCGTCGACGACGGGGTGGGGGACCTGGGCGGCGTAGTGGAGGAACTCGGCGAAGGACTGCATGGTGGTGTTGTGGCAGAGGAAGTGTGCGATGGCGGGGCCTTTGGGCGGCGGCTGGAAGTCGCAGCCGGAGCCGGCGGAGGGGTCGGCGGTTGGTTTGAGTTTGGGGGACTTACCGGCGGTGAGGACATAGGCGGGGAGGGGCTTGGCGCCGGGGCGGACGACGAGGTGGAAGCGGTCTGCGAGGAGGGAGCGGAGCATGAGGAGGGTGGTGTCGTCGGGGGTGTTGGGCGGGAGGCTGGCGTAGATGTCGAACCGGTCGAAGTCGATCCAGGGCGGGCCGCCGGAGATGTTGGCGGGCTCGACCTTGTAGGCGGCGGAGATGAGGTCGATCATGGTGGCGTCGCGGAGCTGGTAGCCGTTGGCGCGGGTGGTGAACTGCAGCGAGGGGCGCAGGCGCTTGGGGCTGGGGTGGACGTCGGCGAGGAGGAAGGTGGGTTGGGGGGTTGGGGATTGGGCGAGGATTCGGGTGGGGGCGGGGATGGCGAGGAGGAGGAGGGCGAGGGTTCGGAGGGTGGGCATTGGGGTCGGCCTCGTGTTATGAAATTGTATCGAGGTGGAGGGCCCTGGGGTGTGTTGGGTTGGACGATTGGGGTGGGAATGTTGGGTGGGCCACGTGGGTCAGGATGACGAGCTAAGACAGAAGCAGGTCCTTCCCCTTCGGCTTCGCTCAGGGTCAGGATGACAATTTCAGGAACACTGACAAGCTCAAAAACAACTGCGGGGGTCCCTCCACTCGCGCTATGCGCTCGGTCGGGATGACGGCTTCAAGGAAACAGCTGCAGAGATTCTGAGCTGCGCTCAGGATGACAGTTTCAGGGGTGGGACAGAAGCAGGTCTTTCCCCTTCGGCAGGCTCAGGGTCGGTGGCAATCTCTTGGCGCCCAGCGCAATAGTTTTCGTGAACAGCGGTCAGCGATCGGCGGTGAGCCTTCGGCGACCAGCGGTCGGCTTTCAGCCAGGCCGGGGTTAGTTGGGGGTGGGGGTTTGTTCGAGGTGGGCGAGGCCGCGGCCGGGGGAGGGGCGCTTCTCCTTGACGAGTTTGACGCCGAGCTGTTTGGCCATGGCGTCGGGGAGGGAGAGGGCGCCGTTGGGTTCGGCGGCGGCGTTGGGGTCGTTGGTGGGCTGGGTGCCGGAGGGGGGTGGGGCGGGGGCGCGGAGTTGGCCGGCGGTGGAGAAGCTGAGGGTGAAGTCGTAGGCGTCGGTGAGGTGGGTGCTATCGAGCACGGGGGTGAAGATGTATCCGTTGGCGAGGTTGGGGAGCTGGTCGGCGAGCTGGGCCATGGTCATGTTCTGGCAGTAGAGGAGGCGGCCGAGAATGGGGTTGGCGACGCGTGGGTCCTTGCCGTCGGGGCCGGGGCCTTCCTTGCAGCCTGTGCGGTTGAGGGGGTCGGCCTTCTTCATGCGGGGGTTGTCGGCGACGAGGGTGAAGGCGTCGATGACGCGGTCTTCCATGTGGTATTTGAACTGGAAGCGCTCGGCGAGGAGGGTCTGGACCATGTGGGGGAGCATGTCGAAGTCGAACTGGGGTTTGCCGTCGGGGCCGACGGAGATGGCCTCGGGCGCGGCTTTTGCGACGAGGTCCCAGTGGTCCTGGCCGAGCCATTTGGGTTGGTTCTGGATGAGGTCGTCGTCGCTGGGGTTGAGGCTCCAGGCGTATTGGATGAAGAACTTGACAGGGATGCCGGTGGCTTTGACCTGGTTTGCGGTGAAGTCGCCGCTCATGCGGGTGTCGGGCTTGCTGGGGGTGAGGACAGCGACGTCGAACTCGGCGGGGGGTGGTGGCGGGAGGGCCTTGTCGATGCCGGGGGCGTTGGGGGTGGGCTTCTCGTCGACCTTGTCGACGATGAGGACGGGGAGGGGGGCGGTCTTGGCTTCGAGCTTGAGGCCGAGTTGCTTGTCGACGGCGTCGAAGATGGAGATGCCGTCTGCGCCCTGCTTGGCGAGGTTGTTGCGCGCGGTCCATTTGATGTCGAAGTCGAAGGCGCCGGTGAGGCCGGTCTGGTTGACGACCTGGTTGGTGAGGTAGCCGCCGGCCATGCCGCGGAGGTTGTCTGCGATCTGGTCGGCGGTGAGGTTATGGCAGGAGACGTAGATGTAGGAGGGCCCGCCGGGAGGATCCTTGGGCGCGTTGGGATTGTCGCCGCAGCCGGAGGGTTGGGAGCCGTCGCTGGACTTGAGTTTGGGGCCAACCTTGCCGACGGTGAGGACGAAGGCGGGCAGGGGGTGGGAGTCCTTGCGGAGGACGAGGTGGAAGCGCTCGGCGAGGAGGGATTGCAGCATGAGCTTGATGTCGTCGTTGGAGGTGCCGCTGGGGGCGTGGGCGGAGACGTCGAAGCGGTCGGTGTCGAGCCAGGCGGGGCCGGAGAGGATGTTGTCGTTGCCTATTCCGTAAGCGAGGGAGATGAGGTTGACCATGGTGGCGTTGTGCAGGAGGTAGCGGTCGCCGTGGAGGGCGCCACCGGTGAAGTTGGGGGTGAGGGTGTGGGCGCTGGGATGGACGTCGGCGAGGTCGAAGGACTTGGAGGGTGTGGCGTCCGACGCGGGGGCGGGGGGCGTGGCGGCGGGGGCGGCGGGCGCGGGAGATTGGGCCCACGATTGAGCGGGAGCGAAGAGGAGGGCGAGGAGGGCTGCGCTTGATAGAGCTCGCTGGAGTGGGGTCATCGTTCGAACCGCCTTCTTTGAGATCAGAGTTTGGGTAAGGCGCGGGCGTTACCCTATGTAGCATTCTACTAAACGCATTCTACTCAGTTGACCTTCGGGCCCTGGGCCGTCCTACGGTGGTTGTTACGCCAAACCAGGCGCTGCGGTTCCCCTCTACGTGGTGCGGTGAGGGCTGGATACGTGTTAATTGTCGGTGGGCTTGTCATCGATGTGGTCGATGACAAGCATGGGGACGGGACGCTTGACCTTCTCCAGTTTAATGCCGAGGGTCTTGAGCATGGCGTCGGGGAGGGAGATGGCGCCGCTGGGGTCGGATGCGGTGGGCGCGGCGGCTGCGCCGTCGGGCGAGGGCGGGGGTGGTGGCGCGGCGGCGTTGCGCGCGGCGCCGGCGGCGGAGAAGCTGAGGGTGAAGTCGTAGGCGCCGTCGAGGCTGGTGAGGTCTTGCACGGGGAACTTGATGTAACCGGGGGCGAGGCCTTGCAGGAGCTCGGCGAACTGGGCCATGGTGACGTTCTGGCAGGTGACCAGGCGGGAGAGGATGGGGTTGGCGATGCGGGGGTCTTTGCCGTCGGGGCCGGGGCCGTTGTGGCAGCCGGCGCGGTTGGCGGGGTCGGCTTTTTTCATATGGGGGTTGGCGGCGACGATGTTGTAGGCGTCCTGGGGCTGGTCTTCCATGTGGTACTTGAGCTGGAAGCGGTCGATGACGAGGTTGCGGACCATCTGGCGGACGTCGTCGAAGTCATACATGGGCGGGGCGTTGGGGTTTGCCTGGGGGTCTTGGACGATCTTGGCGATGATGTCGTATTTCTGGGTGTTGAGCGACTTCGGCGCGCCGGCGAGCGACTGGTTGTTGACGTCCCAGGCCCAGGTGAGGAGGAACTGCGCGCTGAGGCCGGTGGCGTTGAAGTCGGCGCCGCGGAGCATGATGCCCATGTTGTTGGGGGCGCTGGGGTCGGTGGGTTTGATGACGGCGACGTCGAACTCGGGGGGTGGGGGTGGGGGGAGGGTTTTCTCGAGGCCGGGAGGGTTGGGGGTGGGCTTCTGGTCGACGCTGTCGACGAAGACGACGGGGAGTGGGGCAGGTTTGGACTCGAGTTTGAGGCCAAGCTGTTTCTCGACGGCGTCGAAGATGGTGGTGCCGTCGTCGCCGGGTTTGGGCGGCTGCCAGCTCCATTTGAGGTCGAAGTCCCACGTGCCTTTGAGGTTGGTCGAGTCGACGACGGGGCGGGTGAGGTAGGGCCGTGCGTCGTCGTGGAGGAAGGCTGCGAGCTGGGCCATGGTCTGGTTGTGGCAGGAGAAGCTGATGGGCGGCGGGACGGGCGAGGGGGCAGTGTTCTGCGGCGGGGGGTTGAACTTGCATCCGGGGCCTCCGATGTTGCCGGAGGCGTTGGAGTCGACGGAGCCGTCGGAGGGCTTCATTTTGGGGCTGCCCTTGCCTGCGGAGAGGACGAAGGCGGGCTGGGTCTTGATGTCGGTGTGGGCGACG
Organism: Acidobacteriaceae bacterium; assembly: GCA_050014235.1. GTDB lineage: Bacteria > Acidobacteriota > Terriglobia > Terriglobales > Acidobacteriaceae > Edaphobacter. Next base: position 49,614 of record JBEKDS010000018.1, on the reverse strand, counting down.
AGGTGGAAGCGCGAGGCGAGGAGGGCGCGGAGCATGAGGCGCTGGTCGTCTGGGGTGGTGGTGCGCGGGGCCTTGGCGTAGATGTCGAAGCGGTCGAGCTCAAGCCATGCGGGGCCGGAGAGGACGTTGAGGGGGTCGACGTTGTAGGCGTTGGCGACGAGGTCGACCATGGTGGCGTCGCGCAGGATGTAGCGATCGCCGTGGAGCTGGCCGCCGCGCATGAAGGGGTCGTTGGTGTGGGGGCTGGGGTGGACGTCGGCGATGTCGAATGTGGGGGTTGGGGCGGGGGTTGGGGCGGTTGCGGCGGGCGGTGGGGTGGGCGGTGGGGTGGGTGCGGGGGTTGGGGCTTGTGCGGCGAGGAAGGATGTGAGTAGCGTGGTACAGGCGATGGCCCGGATCGTCTTGAGCATTGGAACCGCCTTGGGGTGCGGGATTGGGTTGGCGATGCGGGGCCGGGGGGTGGTGCGATTGTTCGTTCAACACAGAGGCTCTCTGCGGGTGATTTTGGGTAGACGTTGGGGGAGGGGATTGGTCGGTGCGGTTGGGAGATTAATTTGGGGTGGGGGTGCGGTCGACGTGGTCGATGACGAGCATGGGGACGGTGCGCCTCTGTTTCTCAAGTTTGAGGCCTAGCTGCTTTGATAGGGCATCGAAGAAGGAGATCGCGCTGGTGGGATCGGCGGCGTCGCCGGGCGCGGAAGCGCCGGGGAGCCGGGGCTTGGCTGTGCGGCGTGGGTGGAGCTCCAGACCTCGGGTGCGGTGCTATAGCTTACGGTGAGGTCGTAGGCGCCGGCGAGGTTGGTGGAATCGAAGACGGCGGAGTCTCCGACGTATTCGGTCTCGAAGTTGAGAAGCAGCTCGGCGAACTGAGCCATGGTGACGTTCTGGCAGGTGATCAGGCGAGAACGGACGGAGCTTCTGGGGTCCTTGCCGTCGGCGCCGGGGCCTTGCTTGCACAGCGAGCGCGCGGTGGGGTCGGCCTTGCGGAGTTTGGGGTTGGCGGCGACGAGGACCCAGGCGTCGCCGGGCCGGTCTTCGAGGTGCGCCTTGACCTGGAAGCGATCGGCAAGGAGCCTGCGGAGCATTGGGGTGAGGTCACTGTTGCCGACTGCTGGGACGTCCTTAGCGGGGGTGGGGGCTTTGGCGAGGATGTCGAAGAGGTCGGTGTCGATCCACGGCGGCGCGCCGGCCAGTCTCTGGTAGTCGACCTCCCACGCGTAGGCTATCAGGATGCCGAGCGAGGCCCCCTGGAGGGTGAGCTGGGTGCCGTTGAGGCGGAAGCCGCTGAATCGCGTGCCGGGTTTGCCGGGGTTGATGACGGCGACTTCAAACTCGGTCGGTGGAGGTGGGAGGGCATCTGCGGTGCCGGGTGGATTTGGGGTGGGCAGCTCGGCAACGCTGACGACGGTGAGGACGGGGAGCGGCGTGGAGCCGGGGGCGAGTTTGAGGCCGAGCTGTTTGTCGAAGGCGTCGAAGATGGTGATGATGTTGGAGCCGGACATGCCTCGCAGGTAGGCGGGGGCCCATTTGAAGTCGATGTCCCATGAGCCTTTAAGTCCGGTAGCGTCGGCGACGGGGTCCTTCATGTAGTCGCTAGCGTGTTGTCGGCGGCCTGGAAGGCGGGGGATTGGCGGATGCGGGCGCGGCGAGAAGGGGGGTGGCGAGGAGGAGGGCGGCGAGTGCTCGGAGGGTGCGCGGCATTTTTTGGGGGCCTTTGGGGGGCGGGATTTTATTGCGGGGCCTGGCGGTTAGTTGTCTGTGGGGATTCTATCCACATGGTCGATGACGATGATTTCGAGAGGGACTTTGGCCGGGAGGAGCTTGAGGCCGAGCTGTTCCTGGAGGGCGGTGAAGAAGGAGGACAGGGGCGAGTTGGGATCGTTGGCGGGGGCGTAGGAGAGCTTGAAGTCGTAGGCGCCAGCGAGGCCGGTCTTGTCGATGACGGGCTGGCCGGCGGGACGGGCGAGGATGGTCGCGAAGTGAGCGAGGTCCATGTTCCAGAAATCGAGGGAGTTGGGGAGGATCTGGCCGCCCGGTTTGCGTTTGGGTTTGGCGGGCGGCTGGAGTTTGGGGCCGCCTTTGGCGACGACGAGGGCGAAGCCGGAGACGAGCTTGGATTGGTGGTGGACGAGGAGGTGGAAGCGCTGGGCGAGGAGCTGTTGCAGCAGCGGGCGCAGCTGCTCGAGCGTGAGCTGCTGATCGCCTTCCACTTTGGCGGAGATGTCGTACTCCTGCGATTCCATCCAGCCGGGCATGGCTGAGATGTTGTCCTGGGTGTCGACGGCGTAGGCGATTTGGATGAGGAAGGAGAGCGGAGCGTTGTGGAGGGTGAAGAGGTTGGTGGGGAAGGGGCTCATGGAGAGTTGGCCGATTCCCTTGACGAGGTCTTCCACGGGGTGTGGGTCGACCATGCGGATGGAGGCGACCTCGAAGGCGGGCGGTGCGGCGGTGGGAGATTGGGCGAGGGACAGGCTGGCGGCTAGAGCAAGCAGCAAACGCGCGGCGATCCTTCTGGTTGGGTCGTCCATCGTCCGGTAGCGGGGCAGCAGAGTAACGATACTAGAACTGGCGGTGCGGGCGGATTGCGTCCCACGCGTGCGCGGTGAAACTGCGTATGAACGGGGCGCCCGCGCGAGTTGTGGGGAGTTCCGTGGTGCGGATGGGTGACCAACGTTACCTGAAAATTGGCTTGACGGAGGTGGGGGGAGGGGCTAGTCTGTGCGCATATTCGGCTACTTATTGGCACCACCCGCCAATCCGGTCGCTTTCCCACAGACGGTGCGCTGTGCTGTGCGGAGCGCGGGATGGGAACGAATGGGGCGGGTTCAGACGGAATCGGGCCGAGTCACTCCCCGTCCAAATTCCCTCGCAGCCGAGAAGCCCAGCAACTTTGCCGAAACCCGCTACATCGCAGACGCCCACTCAACCATCTTAAGGATGTACTACTCCATGCTGTTCAACCTGGCAGAGAAGGTATGCGTACGTCCTGACGGAGGTCAGACACACCCTTGATCAAAAAGGCCCTGGAAATAACCCCTGGAATTGAGCCCCTGTACGGGACCCGCGACGAAAACCTACGGCTGCTGGAGGACGGTCTTCAGGTGACGATCGACCTGCGGAGCGATGCGATCCACGTGACGGGATTGGAAGAGTCTGTGGAGCGGGTGCAGCGGATCTTTGCTGACTACGAAGCGCTGCGCAAGACGGGCGTGACGCTGCAGAACGGCGAGCTGAAGGGGATGCTGAAGCTGGCGATTGCGGACCCGGCGGCGACGCTGAAGGGGCTGGTGGACGCGGGGCGGCAGCGCTCGGCGGGGGTGAAGCGGATGGTGCAGCCGCGCTCGCACAACCAGCGGCGGTATGTGGAGGCGATTGAGCAGGGGGACATGACGTTTGGACTGGGGCCGGCGGGGACGGGCAAGACGTACCTTGCGGTGGCGATGGCGGTGTCGGCGCTGATGGCGAAGAAGGTGAGCCGGATTATTCTGGTGCGGCCGGCGGTGGAGGCGGGGGAGCGGCTGGGATTTTTGCCGGGGAGCTTGCAGGAGAAGGTCGATCCGTATCTGCGGCCGTTGTACGACGCGCTGTACGACCTGCTCGATCCGCAGAAGGTGGACAAGCTGCTGGAGTCGAATGTGATTGAGGTGGCGCCGCTGGCGTTTATGCGCGGGCGCACGCTGAGCGATGCGTTCATCATTATGGACGAGGCGCAGAACACGACGATGGAGCAGATGAAGATGTTTGTGACGCGGCTGGGGGTGGGGTCGAAGGCGGTGATTACGGGCGACCTGACGCAGGTGGACCTGCCGAATCCGAAGAAGTCGGGGCTGTTTGAGGCGCTGCAGGTGCTGGATGGGGTGGAGGGGATTCGGTTTTGCCACTTTGAGGATGTGGATGTGGTGCGGCATTCGTTAGTGCAGAGGATTGTGCGGGCGTACGACAGTTATGGAAGGGCACAGCAGCAGATGCCGCTGCTGGATGGGGGGATTGCGGAGGGTGGGTTGGAAGGTGGGGTGGGTGAGGTGGGGTTGAAGGCGGTGGCGAAGCCGCAGTGAGATCGCGATGAGAGCTGGCCGGAACACTTGCCAAGATTCTGGGAGATCGCGGCTCGCGGCGCTTGTTGCGACGACGCTCCTGTATGTCGCGGCCTCAGCGCAGAGCGCGCATACGCTTCTCGATGACACGAATGCTCGTGCTTCGGTGGTTTTAGTCTCCGCAAGTGAGCCGTACGCGTTCACGGGTGGGCCGTACGGGTCCGTTTGGGTTGCGTTGAGCTCGTTCATTCTTTCAAAAAATGGTGGAGCCGCGAGCGCTGATAGGGTGGTTGCTGGCGAATCTGGAATCCTTGGCAATGGAGAGGAAGCGCAGTTTCGGGTGATGAGCGGGTCAAGTGCACGTTTGATCCGCGTTGACCCAAAGGCGCCCCATCAGGAATTGACGATCGACCGGTTTGCCTTGGATAGCGAGGATGGGAGCGATCGAAATGCCACACTGCTGGTGGCGATTACGGACTGCCGCTTTCGCGATGTTCGGAATCTCGGCGACGAGTCGGAGTGGACGCCGAGTAAGCCGGAGATCGTTGCGATGAGTGCTGGGAGCGTGCGATGGATTCGGCCGGGAATTCATCACTTTACGAATCTTGGTTCGCAGACGGCCAAGGTGGTCTCGATCGAGTGGTGAAACGTTATTGGCAGAACGGTGTGGGCGGCTGGGGCCGGTGTGGGTTCGTCGGGGTTCCTTCGGCTTCGCTCAGGACGACAATTCCGTTGTGGGCTATAGCCGCGGGTCCTTCGACTGCGCCGCGCTGACGCGCGGCTTCGCTCAGGATGACAACGGGACAAACAACGGCAAAGGTAGAAGCGGGTCCTTCGCTGCGCTCAGGATGACAATCGAAACGGAAACAAAGACAAGAAGACAACGAGAACGCGAACAAGAACAAGAGCAACGGCAAGTGCGAGCGGCGGTGCGAGCGGATTACGTCCCACCCTTCGCGATGCGAAGGATGGGGCACCGGGCGTTTGCGGCGCGACTCCCACGTCTCAGAGGCGAGACGTGGGCACCCAGGGTTAGGGGGGGATTGAAAAGATGTGGGTGCGCCGTCTGGTTCTAGTAGCATCGTGGGTGGGATGATTAGCCTGGAAGCGGCGGCGGGCGAGACGAAGGCTGGCGAGGGGAAGGCCGGCTCTAGCAAGGCGTGGGAGCGGGTGGGTCTGTCGGCGGCGGGGCTGGCGCGGTTTCTGGGGCGGGCGCGGAGGGCGGCGGGGGTTGCGGGTGAGGTGGATGTGCTGCTGGCGGGGGACAGGACGCTGCGGCGGCTGAATCGGGAGTTTGGGGGGAAGGACAAGGCGACGGATGTGCTGTCGTTTCCGGCGGGGGCGAGTGCGGTGTTCTTTGGCGGGCGGGAGCTGGCGGGGGACCTGGCGATTTCACTGGAGACGGCGGGGCGGCAGGCGCGGGTGCAGGGGCATACGCTCGAGGAGGAGGTGAAGGTGCTGCTGCTGCATGGGGTGCTGCATCTGGCGGGGATGGACCATGAGACGGATGAGGGGGAGATGGAGGTGAGGGAGGGGGAGTTAAGGCAGGAGTTGGGGTTGGGGGGTGGGTTGATTGGAAGGGTGGTGGGGGGGAAGGACAAGCAACGGCAACGGGGAAATGCGGGGATTCTGAGCTTCGCTCAGAATGACAAGCGAAAAACAAGAGCAAAGGCAAATGCAGAAGCAAAGGCAAAGGCGAAGGCGAAGGCGAAGACATCGACAAAGGCTAATGCAGGGGTCCTTCGCTGCGCTCAGGATGACGAACTTAAGGCACCCCGCCCTGCCGCGATAAAGCCGCGTCGAGGATGGGGCACCCGAGCTAAGAGGCGGGTGGGCAAGTGAGCGCGCCTTATACGGTGACGCTGGCGGGGCTGTTGGTGGTGCTGTCGCTGGCGGCGTATGTGGACCGGGTGTACAGCGAGATGGGGAAGTTCCTGGCGCGGGAGTCGCAGGACAACATCGATGCGTGGACGCGGGCGGTGGAGCCGCGGCTGCGGCTCAGCCGGGAGTCGATCGCGCTGTCGGCGTCGGTGCTGCGGCAACTGGCGCTGATTGCGGTGGCGCTGATTGCGGGGCTACGGCTGTACACGCATGTGAAGGCGAATCCGCTGCTGGCGCAGGCGCCGAGCATTGAGGACATTGGGGTGACGGCGGCGCTTTTGGTGCTGCTGATTATGTTCTTCGACCGGCTGGTGCCGCAGATGCTGTTTGCGCGGACCAACGGGATGTGGGTGGTGCGGATACGGTGGGTGCTGCAGGCGCTGTTTTATCTGATCCTGCCGATTACGCTGACGCTGGGGCTGCTGCTCTCGATTGTGGCGCTGGCGGAGCCGGAGGACGCGGCGGAGGAGGAGCACCCATCGGAGGCGATGGATGCGCTGCTGGAGGCGGGCGAGGAGGAGGGGATTCTGGAGGAGAGCGACCGCGAGCTGGTGCGGAGTGTGGTGGAGTTTGGGGACAAGGTGGTGCGCGAGGTGATGACGCCGCGGCCGGAGATCTTTGCGGTGCCGGGGACGCTGAGCTTGCGGGATTTTCTGGAGAAGCTGAAGGAGAACGCGTTCTCACGGGTGCCGGTGTTTGACGGGACGCTGGACCGTGTGACGGGGATCGTGTTTGCGCGCGACCTGCTGCAGGTGCTGGACACGGACGCGGTGCACAAGACGGTGGCGGAGCTGCAACGGCCGACGGCGTTTGTGCCGGAGACGAAGAAGGTGGCGGAGCTGCTGCGCGAGATGCAGCACGAGAAGCAGCACATGCGGATGGTGATCGACGAGTATGGGGGCGTGGCGGGGCTGGTGACGATTGAAGACTTGCTGGAGGCGATTGTGGGGTCGATCGCGGATGAGCACGACGAGCATGAGCAGGTGGACGAGCCGGTGGCCGAGCGGGATGGGGCGTTTGTGGTGCCGGGGAGCTTTGAGGTGTCGCGGCTGCGGGAGCTGTTTGCGGAGCAGCTGGAGGCGGCGCAGAGGGCGGCGGCGGAGGGTTTGGGGCTGGAGGGCGGCGAGGTGGAGGAGGTTGCGAAGAATGTGGAGGGCGCGGGTGGGGGTGGGGCGGGCGTTGGCGGTGCGGGCGCAAGCGTGCCGCGGGTGAGCTTGAATTTGCAGAAGGACTATGAGGCGACCACGATTGGGGGGTTGGTGTCAGAGATTGCGGGGCATATTCCGTTGGTGGGTGAGGTGGTGGAGGAGGATGGGTTGCGGCTGGAGGTGCTGGCGTCCACGGACAGGAAGGTGGAGCGGGTGCGGGTGGGGTTGGTGGAGGGAGCGGGAGCGTAGAGGAGGCGCGGGGTTTGCGCAGATAGACGAGGGCAAGGCCGAAGCCCTGCCCTTTTCTTGTGCGGTGCGTGGTGGGTTATTTGGTGAACGGCGAGAGGGTGACCTGGGACTCCTGGGAGAGGCCGTCGGTGACTTCGACGGGTTTGGAGTCGAAGGTGACGGCGTCGGACTTGAGGCCGTCGCGGGAGGCGGTGACCTTGATGGCGCCGGGGGTCATGGTGGAGCGGACGGCGACGCGGTTGATGCCGTCTTCGGTATTGAGGTAAAGGTTGTTGGTGGTGTCGGTTTTGCCGGAGTTGTAGCCTCCGCGCCAGATGGCGGGCGAGCCGGTGGCGCCGGGGGCTGGCGTGGCGTCGACGGCGAAGTCGACGCGGGCGTCGTCGGTGGGGCAGCGCTCGCCTTTGGCGTCGACGACCTCGAAGTCGATGAGGGCGATGTCGTTGCCGTCGGCGCGCATGCCGCCGGGCGCGGTGTGGAGGGTGAGCTTGATGGCGGCGGGCGGGCCGGCGGTCTTGAGCTCATAGGATGCGGCGACCTTGTTGCCGTTGTAGCCGACAGCCTTGATGGAGCCGGGGACGAAGGCGATGTTGGGGAAGGCGTAGAGGTAGCCGTTGTCCGGGGTGGTGAGCTTGCCTTGCGACTTTCCATTGACGAAGAGCTCGACCGCGTCGACGTTGTTGGCGACGACGTTGATGGTCTTTGCGGTGGGGGTGCCGTCGGGCTGGGTGAGCGGGTAGGACCAGTGGCCGATGATGTGGATGTCAGGCTTCTCGTTCTGCATGACCTGCTCGGTGAAGTAGATCTCCTTGGGCAGGCGGACGGCGTCGACCTTGCCGCTGACGCGGGCAACTTCGCTGGTGTCCTGGCGGCCGTCGGCGTTTTCGTCAGTGAAGTAGATGGAGGAGTAGGCGGCGAACTTGGAGTGGCCGGGGTCAGTGTTGGAGATGCGGTTGGAGTAGAAGTTCCAGTAGCGCTTGATCTGGGCGAGAGCGAAGGTCTCTGAGTTGTAGTTCCAGGTGTCGGTAGGGCCTTTCTTGAAGCCGTAGTAGGGCGGGGAGTAGTTGTCCCAGAAGCGGCGGGCGCCTTCGTCGCGGAAGTCTTCGGTTTCGATGAGGGGTTCGCGGTCGCGGACATCGTTGCTGTATGGGCCGCCGAGCATGGTGCCCGACCACTCGGCGGCGGCGACGGCGCCGGGCTCACGCAGGGAGCGGCAGCCCATCACGCGGCCGCCGTGGGGGTCGAATTCCTTGCGCAGGGCGACCATCTGCTCCATCTGCGGGCCGGTGACTCCGGTGTTGCCTGCCTCCCAGAAGAGGATGCTGGGGCTGTTGCGGAGATAGATGATGGAGTCGCGCATGACCTCGGCGCGCTGGTCCCACTGGCGGCCCATGCCGTCCTCTTCCTTGTCGGCGGCGGGGGCGACCTCGACGATGCCGAAGCGGTCGTAGGATTCGACGTCTATCTTCTGCGGCGTGACGTGCATCCAGCGCATGTAGTTGGCGTGGTCGTCGCGGATCATCTGCGCGGTGAAGTCGTGCATCCACTCCGGGTAGCCGACGCCGAGGCCGGCCCACTCGTCGGCGGAGCGCTCGGAGAATCCTTTGAGGTAGACGAATTTGTCGTTGATGTAGACGCCGCCGGTGCCGGCGCCGCCTTTGAATTCGGCCTTGCGGAAGCCAGTGACGGTCTTGGTGATGTCGACGACTTTGCCGTCGACGGTGAGCAGGGAGTAGACGTCGTAGAGGTTGGGCTCGTCGGGACTCCAGAATTTGGCGCCGGTGAGCGGGGCGGTCGCGGTGAGCACGGGCTTGGCGCCCTGGGGCACATCGGTGTTTGCGCTCTGCATGGACGCGCGGACGACGCCCTCCTTATCGACGACGACAGCGGTGAGCGCGACCCTGCTGCTAGGGGTGCGGCGGTCGGTGATGGCGTTGTGGACCTGCGACTCGACGGTGACATCGCAGCTGTGGCCGGCGATGTTGTAGTTGGTGCAGTAGATGTAGGTACCGGTGGTGCCGAGGCCGTCGTAGATGGGAAGGGTCTGGTAGACCTTGCCGGTGAGGTGCAGCCAGACTCGGCGGTTGATGCCGCCGAAGTCGGGGTTGAAGTCGTTGGCGTTCCAGCGGAAGGGAACGCCGGTGGCGCGCTCGAGGTAGGTGGTGGTGTTGTCGACGCGCACGGCGAGGACGTTGTCGTGGTCGCCGAACTGGACGCCGGAGGTTAGGTCGACGCCGTAGGCGGTGACGCCGTTCTCATAGAGGCCGAAGGGGCGGCCGTTGAGGTAGATTTCGCCGGCCTGGCGCATGCCCTCGAACTCGAGGAAGACTTTGGAGCCGGCTGCGTCGGCGGGGAGCTTGAAGTGCTTGCGGTACCAGCTGATGCCTTTGTAGGTGCCGCGGTCGCCGCCGCTGTGGTCAATGATGACGCGGAAGGAGTCGACCTCGTTCATGGTGTGGGGGGTGGTGACGGTCTCCCACTTGGAGTCGTCGAAGGCGACGTCCTGTGCGCCGGGGACCTCGCCCTTGATGAACTTCCAGTTGGCGTTGAAGTTGTATTTGGTGCGGGCGGTGGCGGGCGGGGTGAACTTTGTGCCGACGGCGGGAGGAGGAGGGGGCGGAATCACAGGCGCGGGAGGCGGCGGCGGTGGCGGAGGCGGGCGGCGGGCGCGGGGTTGGGCGCTGGGCTGGCCGGGGGTTTGGGCGGGTGTCTGGGCGGGTGTCTGGGCCGCGGGCTGGGCGGGTGTCTGGGCGGGTGTCTGGGCGGGGGCGGACGCAGCGAGGGCGAGAGCGAGCAGAGGCAGAAGGGCGGTTGGCTTCATGGCGGGCAAGTCTATCCGATGAGAGAAATGGTGGCAAACCAATCGGGCGGGCCACGATGTGAGGGAGACGGACGAGGGAGGGGGGAAGTTTCGGTGGGGGTGGGCGGTTCCGCTGAAGGCTTGACGGGGAGGTTCGCGGAAGGGGGGCGGGAGGCACTGGGGGATAATGGGGGATGGGATTTCGGTCGGGGTTTGTGTCGATTGTGGGGCGGCCGAATGCGGGCAAGTCGACGCTGCTGAATGCGCTGCTGGGGCAGAAGCTGGCGATTGTGACGCACAAGCCGCAGACGACGCGGACGCGGGTGCTTGGGGTGTTGGAGGTGCCGGCGAAGAAGAAGGTGGGCGGCGGCAAGGGGAAGGGCGAGGCGGGGCGGCCGGCGGCGCAGGTGGTGCTGGTGGATACTCCGGGGGTGCATCGGCCGGAGACGCAGCTGGACCGGCGGATGATGCAGGAGGTGATGGATGCGCTGGAGACGAGGGATGTGGTGTTGTTTGTGGTGGACGCGACGCATCGGTTGGCGAAGGTGGAGAGTGAGGCTCCCACTTCTCGGCGTGACGAGCATAAGGCCAATGCGGGGGTCCCTCCGCTACGCGCTGCGCGCTTCGGTCGGGATGACGGTCCTGGGAAAGGTAGTGGCGCGAATCCCACATCTGCGAGGCGGGATGTGGGGCGGCCGGTGAAGGTGACGGGGCGGATGGAGAAGAGTGCGGCGGAGGATGCGTTTGCGCTGGGGTTGGTGAAGCGGCTGGACTGCCCGGTGGTGCTGGTGCTGAACAAGATCGATGCGGTGCGGAAGGAGGAGCTGCTGCCGCTGATCCAGCACTGGAGCGGGCTGCATGGGTTTGCGGCGGTGGTGCCGATCTCGGCGCGGAAGAAGGAGGGGCTGGATGTGCTGCTGGATACGGTGGTGGGGCTGCTGACGGAGGGGCATCGGTACTTTCCGCGGGACCAGGTGACGGACCAGCCGGAGCGGTTTCTGGCGGCGGAGTTGATCCGGGAGAAGATTCTGCTGCTGACGGGCGAGGAGGTGCCGTATGCGACGGCGGTGGTGGTGGAGCGGTGGGAGGAGCCGGTTGTTCGGCTTAATGCAAAAGGGAAAAAAAGAAAACCCTCGCCGGACGCGAAGTCCCCGGTGACGAAGATTGCGGCGGCGATTTATTGCGAGCGGGCGGGGCAAAAGGCGATCCTGATTGGCAAGCAGGGGGCGATGCTGAAGGCGATTGGGACGGCGGCGCGGAAGGAGATTGAGGGGCTGCTGGGGACGCGGGTGTTTCTGGAGCTGTTTGTGAAGGTGCAGGCGGAGTGGCGGTCGAGCCGCGGGTTTGTGGAGGAGCTGGACTGGCGGCGGCAACTGGAGGGGATAGCGGCAAAGCGCGGCCATGAGGAAGCGTGAAGTGGGCGCATTGCTAGATGGTAAGTGGAGGTGGAGGGATTGTTTCTCCTGATGCTCGGTGGGGGAGTTATCGACGGAGATTATTGCTGGCAAATCTATTGGTCGCAGGTTACATGGCGAGGCGCGGGACGTAAGGATTGCATGAAGATCGCGTTAGGTTCCAGGGATATTGATGCTTAGATAGTTAATATTTCAGTATTTTGGCGAATGGATTGCCTGTGGGGGCTGGGTTGGTTCGGGGGAGGGTGGACTTCTGCCGGTGGGTTGCTCATCGTGAATGACCAGTAAAACTTTTTTTGAATCCTTACGCGATCCTAATGTTGCATGTGTTCAGATTCGGACATCACTGATACTAACTTACTGATGTTGCCCCGGTCTTAGCGGAATCGTTTCCCGGCTTTCGGGTACCCCTGCATCCCGTCGAGGGCAGCAGTGTAGGTCGCACTAACTGGCATGTCCGCAGTCCCCCCAAGGTCCAATCTGCACGGGTTCATTTACCACCACTTTTATTCCTAACGTGAGGCCTATGAACAATAAATTTGTACCTTTCGCCGCAATCGGAGCCTTGATCGCGATCGGGTCTGTTATGCCGACCTCGAGCAGGGCACAAAACAGCTCCAGTTCCCCAACACAGTCTGTTCTGGTTGCCTCGGAGGGAGCGGCACCCACCACACCCGCCGCAGCTCCGGCGGCCGCGGCTGCTGCCGCCGCCGCAGCTACTCCGGCGCAGGCCCCGCCCGCGGATGATTTGGATGCGCTGAAGAAGCGGGTTGAAGTCCTGGAGGCCGACCTGAAGGCGCGGCAGGTCGTGCAACCGGGCGACGAAGATCCCAATACCATGAAGGAGCCGATCGCCCCGTTCTCGGACGGGGACTGGACGTGGCTGCAGGGCTCGCCGCACAACCACGATGAGCCGCTGGCAACCAAGCACTTTGTGCCTGAGATCCGGGTGGATACGAACTACAACCTGGACTTCAACCACCCGGAGGACGACACGATCAGCGGATCGAGCGAAATCTTCCGGTCACAGGAGTTCCAGGTGGAGCAGCTGGGGCTGGGCGGCGACTTCTATCTGTCGAACGTCCATGCGAGGTTCATGAGCCAGTTCGGCCTGTACTCGGTGACGACGCCGCGCAACGACGCCAGCGTGAGCCGCGGCGGTTGGAACCTGGACAACGCGTACCGCTATATGGCTGAGATGTACGGCGGGTACCACATCAACAAGCTGCATGGGTGGAACTTCGATGCCGGCATTTTTATGTCGTACATTGGACTGTACGGCTACTACAACTTCGACAACTGGTCATACCAGCCGTCGTTTGTCTCGTCGAACACGCCGTGGTTCTTTACCGGGCTTCGCTTCCAGTTCTTCCCCACGCCGCACCTCAAGATCGAGCCGTGGTTCATCAACGGCTGGCAGACCTATGGCCGGTTCAACAGCAAGCCGGGCATGGGAGGCCAGATCAAGTACACACACGGGAGCTGGTTCAATGCGATCTCCAACAACTACGGCATGGGCGAGGATGACGAGGGTCAGCCGGACCGTGCGCGTATCCACACCGACAACAGCGAGGAGTTCAAGTTCTTCGAGCGGCCAACCAAGTTCGTCGACCGGGAGGCGATTTCGATCACCTACGATGCCGGTTGCGAATTCGGCAAGTCTGCCGCTCTGGTCAGTGGGACCCAATTAGGGCAGCCCAGCGCCATCGGTATAACTTATCCTCAAGGCGTTTCCTGCTTCCACACCGGCCACCAGGCGAATGGGTCCAACCCGGGTGCCTACCCCACGCTCAACCCGAAGCAGAGCTTCATCGGGTACATGCTGTACGAGCGCACCTGGTTCAACCACGACCGGCAGGCACTCACATTTGGCGGCGGGCAGATCAACAACCCCGGCCGCTACCTGGTGCTGACTCCGATCATCAACGAGGCCACGGCGCTGAACGAATCGCCGTACTTCTCGCAGAACCCGGGCGATCCGTACGTCGCAACAGACGGCACGGTGACTTTCACCTACATGCCGCGGCAATTCATCACCTACCTGCTGGAGTACGGCTATCGCCATGCGAACGTTCCCTACTGGAACGGCCGCAAGGGCATGACGCCTCCGGGTGCCAATACGCAGACGCCCGTCGGAGCCTCCGGCGACTACGTCTGCACCAACGGCTCAGCTTCGTTTGACTCTGGGGTTGGCCTCGGCATCGCGAGTCCCAACACCACAGTCAATGGGTATGCGAATCCGGGCAGTGTAGCTTCCAACCCGTTAGGAGAGACGATTTATAGCGCTGCTCAAAGCAAAGTAGATCAAGTCGCTATGAACAACCCGAAGGTCCCTTATAGCTGCCCGGCAATATCCGGGGGCGCCGACTACTTGTGGCAGCCGGACCTGCGCAAGGACGAACAGAAGCTCGTCTTCGCGATCATGGTGAAGTTCTAGCTCGCAACCCTCCCGGCCAACAATCCGGGACAAACCGTCAAGTACGTAGAAGCGGCATCGGAATATACCCTATTTCGATGCCGCTCTTTCGTAGAGCGCCTTTAGGCGAGTTAGACAATTCGGCGCATCTGAGCAGCTTCCGCTATGAATTTCCTGCCGCGGCGGCGCCGTTCCCAAGCCAGGGAAAGTTTGCCCGGGTGAGCAGGACCTGCCGAAGCCACAACGCCAGCAACTGACAGACGCCAGTAGGTGACAGGCGCCAGTAACTGACAGACGCCAGTAACTGACAATGGACCGCCCGGCGGCAGAGCAAGGCCGGCCCGGCGCGGATGAGAGAGAGCCGACCAATCCGATGAAGACCGGGTCCCGAAGGTTGTTGTGCCGCATTGTTGTGTTTCTCTTGTTTCCGGCTTTCGCTGTGGCGTCGCGCGCCGCCGGCAATTCGGTTGCACCCGCGACCGGGGGCGTGCATGGCACGGTGGTGCGCGGGGATGGGGCGCCAGCGGTTGGCGCGCAGGTGGCGCTTCGCGGCGTGGACGGAGTCGTGGTTGCGGTGCTGACCGCGGGTGCCTCCGGGGAGTTCCGGGCGGCGGCGCTTCTTCCGGGGACCTATACGTTGGGAGTGGCGGATGGCGGCAGGGAGGCTGAGCCGGCCGCGACGGTTGAGGTTGCCGCGGGCGGCGACGCGGTGGCGAACCTGGAGTTGCAGGGGACGCCAGCGGCGCCGGTTCCGGTGCCGGCCGCTCCGCTCGACCATAGCTTTATGCACCGGCTGGGGCGCGCGTACGCGGCGGACTGGGCGGGCAACGGGCCAGGGACGGCGGTGCCGCAGCAGCCGCGGCGGGGTTATCCTGGGCCGTTGTTTTCGCCGCCGTATCCGGCGTCGGACTGGCCGATCGGGGGCACGCCGACGATTGGGGTGCCGGATGGGCAGACCTACCCGCTGATGCAGGCGATCAATGAGAACAAGAACGTCACGAAGATCTATGGGTGGGTGGAGATCGGGGCCAACGGATCGACGAACAACAAGACGAATGCGGGGAAGGGGATTGCATCGAATGCGCCCTCGGCGTACGACGTGTATGCCAACGTTGTCCAACTGGACCAGGGGGCGCTTTATTTCGAGCGATATCCGGACACGGCGCAGAAGACGCACTTCGACTGGGGCTACCGGATTACGTTGTTATATGGGACGGACTACCGGTTTACCACGGCGAAGGGGATGCTGAGCCAGCAGTTACTGCTGAAGAACAGCCAATATGGTTTTGATCCGGTGATGCTGTACTACGATTTCTACTTTCCCAAGGTAAAACAGGGGATGAATATCCGCGTGGGACGCTATGTTTCCCTGCCGGATATTGAAGCGCAGTTAGCGCCGAATAACTACAGTTACTCGCATTCCATCCTATACACCTACGACTGCTATACGCAGACGGGCGCGGTGGTTACCACCAAGTTCAGCGATCATCTTACGGTGCAGGCGGGGATTTCGCCGGGGTGCGACACGATGCCGTGGACGACGGATGCGAAGGTGACAGGGACTTTCTGCGCGACTTACACGTGGTCCAAGGGCGGAGACGCGCTGAACAGCTGCGCCAACAGCGTGAACGACTCGAAGTACGCGTACAACAACCTGGCGGCGTATTACGAGACGTGGTATCACCGGATCAACGCGCACTGGCACACGGACACGGAGGCCTGGTACCAGTACATGAGGCAGGTGCCGAATATGTACTGGTACAACGCGGTGAACCAGACGAACACTTCGACGGGGCAATATCTGCCGACGGCGAAGACTCCGTGGCCGGAGGTGACCTACCAGCGGCCGGGCGGGGTGAACCTGAACTTCGGCGCGGTGTGCGAGGACCCGCGGCTGCCGGTGGCGCGGCAGCAGGCGCGGTGCTATGCGCCGGAGTGGGCGATCACGAACTATGTGGAGCATAATTTCTGGAACAATACGGCGTCGCTGAACATCCGCAATGAGTATGTGGACGACATCAAAGGGCAGCGGACGGGGACGCCGGGAAGGTATGAGGAGCACATGGTGGGGTTCGATTTCTGGGCGGGCTCGACGATCACGTTCCGGCCGGAGCTGAGTTACACTCACGCGTTTGCGAAGTATGGAGTGACGGGGCTGAATATCCAGCCGGGGGCTTCGATCTCCAATTTGGAGGGGGTGTCGCAGGGGGCGGCGCCGAACCCGGTGGGGTTGGGCAAGACACAGGCGCTGACGGTTTCCGGGGACTTGATCTGGCATTTTTGAGCGGGGGGATGGTGGGGCGGCGGATGCTGGGGCGGCGGCGTCGGAGCGATTGGACGCAGGGGTCTTGCCGGTCTACTCCGTGGCGGGCGGGGTTTCGGTTTTGGCGCCGGCGAGTTTGCGGAGGTAGTCGCCCCATTTGGGGTTGTAGGACTCGATGCGGTCCTCGAGTCGGGCGCCTTCGTTCCACCAGTGGGCGGCGTCGCGGCCCATCTGTGCGCCGCGGCGGGTGTGCATGTCGACCATGAAGTCTTCGACGACGACGGAGCGCTCGCCGCGGGCGACGACCTCTTTGGTCCAGCCGGCGAGTTCGTTGGACATGTTGTCCTTTTTGGCGGTGGCGAGGAGGCGCACGGCGTGGGCGCAGTAGATCCAGCGGTCGCCGGGGTCGGCCATGCGGCCGGCCTGGAGGTAGAGCGCGTTGAGGATGGCGGGCGCGGCGGGCAGGCCGAGGCCGACATCTTCGGCGGCGATGATTTCGAGGCGACGCCAGAGGACCTCTTCGGTCTCGGGGCCGGAGGCGAAGAGCTCGTAGGCGGCGAGGGCGGCCTCTTCGATGCGGCCGCGGCGGATGGACTTTTGCAGGACGGAGCGGAGCTCGTCGATGGGATAGCCGTGGAGGCTGAGGGTGCGGCTCCATACGTCGCGGCTCTGGTAGTTGGGATCGGGCATGGGGTGGGGGCTTCTCCGTACGAGGTGGTCCGCTGCTCTTCGGGGTCTAGTGTCGCATGGGCCCGGTCATGAGCTTGAGGAAGAGCGCGGTGAAGCGGACGGTGTCGAAGTCCCAGGGGACGTTGGCGACGCGGGCGTCGGGGGGTGGGATGGGCTTCTGGCGCTTGGGCTGCGGGGTGTCGGGCCAGGGGATGCCGGCGTATCCGCGGGGGGTCTCGTCCCAATAGATGGAGGCGCCGTAGCTCATGCCCTGCATGAGGTCGATGTCGACGTAGTAGCGGCGGGTCTCGGTGACGATGGAGGGGTCAATGAGGTAGGCGGCCATGAGTTCGTCGGGCATGCGGAACCACTGCTGGGGCCGGTGCTCGCGGTAGGGCTTCATGACGAGCTCTTCGTAGAGGGCGGCCTCGGCGGGGTTCTGTCCGCGGGCAATGGCGTCGGCCATCTCCGGGGTTTTGTGGAGTTTTTCGGCGAGGTCGACGGTGATGAGGGTGAGTTTGGGCCAGGGGGCGTGGAGGACGATTGCGGCGGACTCGGGGTCATAGATGACGTTGACGGTCTTGGGCTGCATCTGGGGGCTGGTGCCCATGAAGACGATCTCGCGGGTGAGGGGGACGATGGAGGGGTCGAGGGAGATGGCGAGGGCGACGTTGGTGAGCGCGCCGCCGCAGTAGAGCGTGACTTCGTGCGGGTAGCGATGCACCTGCTGGATGATGAACTCGGCGGCGGGGCCGGAAGCGGGCTGGGTGGTTGGCATGCCGCCGGGCGGGGGTTTGACGACATCGGGGCCGGGGCTGAACTCGCCGTATGCGCCGAGGAAGGGGTCGGTGCGCGTGCCGCCGTACATTTTGACCATGCGGGCGGGGGTGAAGCGGGACTGGACGAGGGGGAACTCGGCGCCCATGTAGACGGGGACGTCGGTGCGGTGGAGGTCTTCAAGGAGTTTGAGGATGTCGGCGGTCTCCTGCCGGAGCCAGCCGTTGCCGGTGACGACGGTGACGCCGAGGACCTGGATGTTTGGGGATTGCAGGAGCATGACGAGGGGGTCAGTGTTGTCGCCGATGATGCCGTCGGTGTCCTGATCGTAGATGACCTTGAGGGGTGCGGAAGAGGGCTGGGCGGGTGGGGACTGGGCGGGGATGGGGCGTGGGGCGAAGAGGGCGAATGCGGCTGCGGCCAGCAGGAGGGCCTTGCTGAGAGGCGATGTCATTTGACGAGCTCATCGGTGGAGGGTGAGGTGTGGGGCGCGGGCTGAGAGAGGCGGTCGACGAGGAACTTCTGCAGGCGCGGGAGGTCGACGTCCATCTGGGCGTGGACTTTGTTCAAGGGGAGATCGGGCTTGTAGGGCTCGGCCCAGGTGAGGGTGTCTCCGTAGTTTGGGCCGTGCCCGGTGGCGACGTCCATATAGACGTAGCGCTCGGCGGTGATGAGGGTGGGGTCGATCCAGGCGGCGGCGGCGAGCTCGTCCCAGAGATAGTTGATGAGGACGGGGCGGCGGACAAATTTGGTTACATATTCAGCGGCGGGGCTGTGCGCCTTGGCGAGGCCGTCGAGGACTTCAGGATCGGGGCGGGTCTTGAGCGAGACATCGATGGTGGTGGTGGTGATTTTGGGGAATGGGGCCTGGAGGGCGATGCTGGCGGCCTCGGGGTCGAACCAGAAGTTGAACTCATGGCGCGGGCTGTTGACCCACTCGGCGGCCTGGGTCTGGGGGACGATGCTGCCGCCCATGACGACGAGCTCCTGCGTGAGCTCGGCGAAGTGAGGATCGAGGCGGACGGCGAGGGCGACGTTGGTCAATGGGCCGGCGGCGTAGATGGTGACCTGGTGGGGATACTTATGCACCATGCGGACCATGAAGTGGGGGGCGTCTTCGGTGGCGGCGTGGGTGGTGGGGTCGCCTTCGCGCATGGGGGGGATGGCGTCCCAGGGTTTTTCCATGCGGCGATCGGAGAAGGCGCCTTCGTAGGTTGCGGCGCCGTAGATTTTGTTTGCGAGTTTGGTCCATGCGGACGTGCGGACGAGGGGGAAGGCCGCGCCGGGGTAGACCTTGACGTCGGTGCGGCCGACGGTCTCGACGAGGCGGAGGGCGTGTGCGACTTCTTCGTCGCGCCAGGAGTCGCCGGTGACGACGGTGATGCCGAGGAGATGGATGTCCGGGGATTGGAGGAAGACGAGCAGCGACATCATGTCCGAACCGCCGGGGCCTGAGGCGTCCTGGTCGGCGATGACGTAGCGCTGGGCGGACAGGGAGCCGCACAGCGCTACGCACGCCAGCCAGGGCAAGAGTGGGGTGAAGCGCTGATGTAACCGGGGACGGAACAATTTACACCTTTCGCTGAAGGAGGCTTAGCCGCTGGTGAGCAGGATCGCCTTCTCGTAGCGGGAGATGATGATAGGGTAACGCTCCTTGACGTTGGCTTTCATTTTTTCGATGTCGACGGTGAGGAACTCGCGGTCCTTCATGACGACGCGGCCGTCGACGATGGTGGAGCGGACGTGGTGGCCGATGACGTTCTGGCCGAGGGTGATGGTGGGGTCCATGCTGGTGAACTGGTCATAGTCGTCGTGGCCGACGAGGACGATGTCGGCGAGTTTGCCGACCTCGAGGCTGCCGGTCTTGTCGCCGAGGTGCGCGGCGGCGGCGCCACCGCGGCAGGCTTGCTTGATCATCTGCGCGGAGCTGATGGGGCCCTGCGCGTGGAAGGGCGCGCCGTAGCCGATGGCCTGGCCGAGCACGGCGCAGTGGGCGACCTGGAAGAGGTCGAGGGTGCCGTGTCCGCCGGGACCGTCGGTGCCGAGGCCGACGCGGATCTTGGCGCGGATCATGTCGTGGAGGCGGTGCGGGCCTCCGTTGTAGTTGCCGAAGGCGCAGTGGCCGACGGAGGCGTCGTGGCGGGCGTAACAGTCGACGTCAGTGGGGGTGAGGTAGATGGAGTGGGCGCAGTGCATGCGCTTGTTGAAGATGCCGATGCTCTCGAAGTACTCGGGCGGGCGGAGCTGCCAGTTCTCCATGGTGTAGTCGACCTCGTAGGTGCCCTCGGAGAGATGGGTGTGGATCCCACAGTCGAGCTCGTCGGCGAGCTTGGACATGCCGAGGCGCAGCTCCTCGGTGTTGACGAGGATCTGGCGGAGGGAGAGCCAGCCGTTGACGCGGGGGTGGGCCTTCCAGCGCTTGACGAGGGCTTCGTTCTCGGTGAGGGCCTGGCTGGTGGTCATGATGTGGGACTTGGGCAGCGGGCCGCCGTCGCCATCGATGTCGCAGGTGTTGAGGGAGATTCTGCCGCGGATGCCGACCTCGTCTGCGGCCTGGCCCATCTCGTCGGGATGCGGGCCGCCGGCCTCGAGGAAGCAGGTGGTGCCGGCGCTGATCATGGAGGTGTAGCCGACGAGGCCGCTGTTTTTTACGTCCTGCGGTTCGAGGCCGCTCTCAAAGGGGATGAGGGTCTTCTTCCAGCCGGGACCCTTGCGATGGGTGACGCGGTGCACGCCACGGAGGAACTGCTGCGCGGTGTGGTAGTGGGTGTCGGTCATGCCGGGCATGGCGATCTGTCCGGATGCGTTGATGGTGTCCTTGGCGGTGAACATGGTGCGCGCGTCGGAGGCCTTGCCGATCCAGGCGATGGCGTTGCCTCTGACGGCGATGGCGCCATCCATGATGACGGTGTCCTTATCGTCGTAGGTGACGACGTCGGGACCGACGATGAGCAGGTCGACCGCTCCGGGCGCGGCGGCCGCGACCGCCTGGGCAAAGGCGACCCCGGGCAGCGTGGCGGCCCCGGCGATGGCGGTGGCGGCGATGAACTCACGGCGGGTGAGCCCTGCGCCCACCTCGCTGGTCTGGTTGGTGAGAAGCTGTTCCATTTCGTCCTCCTCGCAAGGTTGGTCGAAGCTGTTGGGTTTGCCGGCGGTGCTGCGCGCCTGGCGACGGTGTGTGAGTAAGCGGACGGATTGCCAAATGGGCAGATTGCCGAGTGTGGACCGCGGACGGCGATTGGGGCCAGTGCCTGCGTCGCTGGCGACTGCGGTGCGAGTGCGCGCGAACCATGCGCATGAAATGGGACAAAAGAGCCGGAAAGAATCGCTGGAAACCGCAAAGAAACGCTGGGTTGGTTGGTCGATTGAAGCACAATGGCGGCGGCGGCGGCCAATCATACTTTCTGAATGCGTGATAGACGGGTTCGATCATGCTGCGCGGAGTGATCGCGCGCAGACGGGCGCGGGCGGCCCATTAATGGACAGGCGCCTGCATGATGGACAAGCGCTTGCAGACATCGCGCGAGATGGAGACGGCAGTGCGCATGAGGAGCGAGCGGTCCAGGGTGCGGGTGGCGATGCCGAGCTCTGAGCTGAGGTCGGAGGACATGAGGTCCTTGACGACGACATGGCGGACGGGCGAGGAGATGACCATCTTGGGCAGGATGGCGATGCCTTCGCCGGCGGCGACCAGGGCGGGCGCGACGTACATCTCGTCGATCTCGTTTGAGACCTGAGGGGAGAAGCCTGCTTCGGAGCAGCGTGCGATGATGCGGTCGTGGAAGCCGGGCGCCCACTTTCTGCCGTACATGATGAAGCGCTCGTCGCGGAGGTCGGCGAAGGTGACGCGCTGCGCGTCGCAGAGGCGATGTCCCATGGGCAGGCAGACCACGGCGGGCTCCTGATGGGCGGGGATGATGTGCAGGCCCCTGGCCTGGGCGGGGAGGCGGACAAAGCCGATGTCGAGCGACTGCCTCTGCAGCTCCGCGATGATGGTGCTGGTGTGGTAGGAGTACAGATCGAGCTTCACATGGGGGTAGAGCTTGTGAAACTCGGTCATGATGTTGGGCACGATCTCATGCAGCGCGGAGGGCGGGAAGCCGACGCGCAGGCGCTCAGTCTGCTGGCTGGCGGCGCGCTGCGCGGCTTTGGCCGCCTCGTTGGCGGCTTCCAGAGTGGCGCGGGCGCCGGCGAGGAAGATTTCGCCGGCCACAGTTGTCTTAACCGATCGGCGATTGCGATCGAGGAGCTGCACGCCGAGCTCCTGCTCAAGGCGCTGGATCTGCGCGGTGATGGCAGGTTGCGAAAGGTGCAACTGCATGGCCGCCTGCACAAAACTTCTCTTCTCGGCAACAGCGACAAATGTGCTGAGGTTTCTCAGTTCCAGTGGAGAACCTCCGTTGATCGAAAAAAGAAATGGGGCTTTATATCAAACTGTCACAAGGCGGGGTGGAAGTCAACTGCGCGGCCTGTGGAATTGGGCACCGAAGTGTGATCGCTGCCACGAATCAGCTATTCCAGAGTTTCGATTGGACAGCCGCAGCGGCGCGTGTTTTTATGAGAGAAATCATTCATTCGTCAGATTTGCTTGCACCGATTCATCGCCTTGTAACAGATATTCCTTTGGCGGCGGTTGAGCCGATCGTGTATTTTCCCGCCGGCGGTGGCCTGATCCGCTGACGAAGGCGGCGTGTTCCTTTAAGTGCCCTCTTGTGAGAGCCACGCTGTCGCTCTGCCCTGCAACGCTGGAACCGGAAGAGAAATGTAACCTCCGTTGCGCTGTTTTGGCCCCAAGGCGTTCGGGTCCCCATGCGACAAGTCGCTGCGGGCCGTCGCCGTCACAGTCTTGAGGAGGTATCGGCAATGTCTTCATCATCTTCATCTTCATCGCAAAACTGTCCCCGCTCTATCGAGTGTTTCGTCTCTTTCGTGCTGGTGTGTGCGTTCCTGCTGAGTGGGGCGACGATGGCCCCGGCGCAGTCACTTGCCGGGCTGGGCGCGCTGAACGGCAGTGTGCATGATCCGCAGGGCGCGGTGGTCGCCAAGGCGAGCGTGGAGGTGATCAACACGAGCCTGGGTATCGACCGCAAGCTGACGACTACGGATGCCGGCCTGTTTTTCGCGCCTTCGCTTCCGCCGGCGCCGGGGTACAGCGTGGTGGTGACCGTGTCGGGCTTCAACCAATCGAAGACGGAGGGGGTGACGGTACACGTCGGCGAAGAGGTAGAGATCCCGGTGCAGCTATCGCTGGAGGGCGCGAGCCAATCGGTGACGGTGTCGGAGAGCACGGTGCCGATCATCGACCTGAGCAAGACCGAGGTGTCCGATCTGATCAACGAGGATCAGATCAACAACCTGCCGATCAATGGCCGCCGGGCCGATGAGTTCGCGCTGCTCGCCCCAGGGGTTGTTCCCGATACCACCAGCGGCGAGGTGTCCTTCCACGGCGTTCCCTCCGGCAACCTATTCCTGCTGGACGGCGTGGACATCACGCAGCAGTGGTTTATCCAGAACGCGGGCGGCGACACGTCGATCCTGTCAAACATCAGCATGGACGCGGTGCAGGAGTTCCGCACGGAGCTGCTTGGCTATTCGGCTGAATTCGGACGCGGGTCGGGCGGCGTGATCAATCTGATCACGCGCAGCGGCACCAACCAATTTCATGGAGGGGGTTTTTGGTACTACCGCAACCAGAGCCTGAACGCGACTGATCTGTTCTCCAAGCTGCTGGTGA
Organism: Acidobacteriaceae bacterium; assembly: GCA_050014235.1. Classification (GTDB taxonomy): domain Bacteria; phylum Acidobacteriota; class Terriglobia; order Terriglobales; family Acidobacteriaceae; genus Edaphobacter. The sequence goes on along the minus strand of JBEKDS010000018.1, from coordinate 26,231 downwards.
ATGGAGTTTCGACGCCGTACAACCCTCCCGAGTCTCGCCAGGAGTACGGCGGCACGGTGGGCGGCCCGATCATCAAGGACAAGCTGTTCTTTTTTTCGAGCTATGAGGGCACCTTCCGCAACTTTCCGCTGGTGAGCAGCATGTTCAGCGAGGGGGCGTACATCAACACGACGACGGGGCAGTTGCTGCCGGGAATCTGCAATGCGACGGCGCTGCAGTGCGCCAACGTGCAGACGTTCATCAACCGGCTGTCGATCCCCAGCACGATCGCACGCAACCTGCATCAGAACGCGGCCTTTGTGAAGTTCGACTTCCGGCCAAGCGCGAAGAGCTCGTACAGCGCCCACTTCAACCTGGTGAACTACACCGCGACCCACGACGGGACCAACGCGGCGGCGACCACGGACGGGACCGGCGCTTCCGGCGAGAACTACAACGTCGGGACGCACGTTCGCAATGCTCACCTGGCAAACACGTATCTTGTTTCCCCTTCCATGGTGAACGAGGCGCGATTCGGTTTCAGTGCGGACCGCCGGTTCCAGGGGCTGCCCACCGATCTTGCGCCGCCGGACGGGGTCCACTCCTCGCTGACGATCGCGGGCATCTCGACGTTCGGCGTGTCGCTGAATCAGCTGCCCAACATCCAGCCGACGGAGAAGCGCTTTGACTTCAGCGACAACTTCTCGCAGAGCAAGGGCAAGCACCAGCTGAAGTACGGCATCGATCTGGCTTATCTGCGCAGCGTGGAGAACGCGGTGTTCAGCGGGCCGGGCGGCTACACGTACACCAACTTCACCAACTTCGCGTACGACCTGACTCCGGAGCCGACCGATCCGGTGTCGGCTGTTTCGCCGTATTCCTCTTCGGGCAAGCACTACTCCACGTTTGCGCAGGCGGTCGGGCATCCGCAGACGCGCATCACGATCCGGGACTACGACTTCTTTGCGCAGGACCTTTACCAGGTGACTTCGGCGCTCTCGCTTAACGTTGGGTTGCGCTATGAGTTCGCGACATTCACCCAGCCTCCTCTGCCCACGTTTGCGGCCACCGATCCAGCGGTGGGCAAGATCAATCAACCCAAGACGGACTTCTCTCCGCGGATTGGATTCTCCTACGCCATGGACGACGCCAAGATGGTGGTCCGCGGCAGCTACGGCATTTTCTACAACCGGCTCCCGGGGGCGACGATTACCCGGCTGCAACAGCTTGGCGGCACGGTTCGCAAATCCTTCACACTCGGCGATACGAGCGCGACCCAGTTCCCCGCCGCACCGGTGTTTCCCAACACTTTTACCAGCCTCTCCCAGGTCAATTCCGTGCTCAGTCCAAGTTCGATCAACTCTGGGTTCGCCATCCCCACGCTGGCTACTCCTTATGTGCAGGAGTGGAGTCTAGGGGTGGAGCGATCGTTCGGAAAGAGCACGAGCGTCAGTCTTGCCTACATCGGATCGCGCGGTTTGAAGTTCCTACAGCGCTCCGACCTGAACGCGGGGCCTCCCAGCGGCATCGACACCTTCTCGATCATCAATACTTCCGGGGTGCAGACGGGATCCTTCAGCACGCCGGTCTACTTCAACTCCGCTAACGGGAACACGACCTACAACCCGGCGTACAGCAGGGTCCTGGAGATCGACAACGGCGGACGGCTGTGGTACGACGGCATGATCGCGGAGTTCCACCAGCGGGAGAACAAGTTTCTGCAGAGCAACATCGCGTACACTTACTCGCACTCCGAGGACCTGGGTCAAGGGACGTTCTCCAGCAACTATTACTTCAGCGATCAGGGCGACACGTACTTCAACGGCGCCTCGATCATCAACGGCAAGAGCGGCTATGCGTTTGAGAAGGGCCGCTCGCTCGAAGACCAGCGGCACCGCATTGTGATGACGGCCATGCTGCACACGCCGGATGTGAAGGGTTCGGAGTGGAAGACGCAGTCGCTGAACGGCTGGCAACTGGCGCCGATCTTCACCTATGCGACGCCGCAGTACCTCGATTCCACCCTGACGGTGAGCAGCTCCGATCCGCGGCTCTACTTCACCACCCCCACGTTGAGCGGCATCGGCGCAGAAGCCCCCGGTGGGACCCGCGCTCCCTTCCTGCCGACGGCCAACCTGCCGCTGGGTCACACGGTGCAGCTGGACGCGCGGCTGACGAAGACCTTCCGGATCCACGAAACGCAGACCCTGCAGGCGAGCTTTGAGGCGATCAACGCACTGAACCACATCCGGTACACGGGCGTGGTGCAACTGGCGTACAAGTCGACCTGGAACTCAGCGACCGAGACGGGCACCCTCACGCAGCAGGCGGTGGGCGGGACCACAGGATTGGACGCGGGATCTGCGTCGGGCGGGTTCCCGGACGGGACGAATGCACGGCGGGCGCAGGTGTCGGTCCGGTATACGTTCTAGAGGCTGCTGCCGGCCGGTGTGATTCGTTCGAGCGGCGAACGCCGAAGAGCGCAGGACGATCTACGCCGGCCGTCATCCGTTGCGTAGCAGCGCGTCGACTTCCGCGCGGCTGGGCATGGAGGGCGCGGTGCCGGGGCGGGTTACGGAGATGCCGGCCACGGCGCATCCGAAGCGCGCTGCCTCGACGATGGGCTTGCCTTCGGAGAGGGCGACGGCGAAGCCGCCGTTGAAGGCGTCGCCTGCGCCGGTGGTGTCTACCGCGGGGCCGGCGTTGAAGGCGGGGACAAGGGCGGCGGTGCGGCCGTTGCTGACGAAGACGCCCTGCGCGCCGAGGGTGATGAGGACATTGCGGACGCCGAGGGTGAGAAAGACGGCGGCGGCGCGTTCGGCGTCGGAGGGGGTTTTGACGGCGATGCCGGTGAGGATTTCGGTCTCGGTCTCGTTGGGGGTGACGTAGTCGCAGCAGGGGAAGATGGAGTCGGGCAGCTTGCAGCCGGGCGCGGGGTTGAGGATGGTGGGGACATTGAGCGAGTGCGCGAGCCTGAGGCCGTGCTCGACAGTGGGCAGGGCGAGTTCGAGTTGGGTGACGAAGACGGCGGAGGCGGCGATGAGGTCGCGCGCCTGGTCGACCTCCTGCGGGGTGAGCTCGAAGCACGCGCCGGGTACGACGATGATGGAGTTCTCGCCGGTGCGCGCGTCGATGATGATGGCGGCGGCGCCGGTGGGGGTTTGGGATGCGAAGAGGTGGCGGGTGTCGATGCCCTCGGCGCGATAGGTGGTACGGGCGAGGTCGCCGAAGGGGTCCTGGCCGAGTTTGCTGATGAAGCTGACTTTGGCGCCCGCGCGGGCGGCGGCGACGGCCTGGTTGGAGCCTTTGCCGCCGGGGCCGAGATGGAACGAGTTGCCCATGAAGGTCTCGCCCCAGGCGGGCAGCTTGGCGGTGCGGAAGGCGAGGTCGGCGACGAAGCTGCCCATGACGGTGACGGATTTTGAGGACATGATTCTTCCCGGGAGCTTCGGACTCGGCCTCAGCCGGCGTAGGCCCTGGCGATGAGCACCAGAGCGAGGATGTATGCGGCAAACATGCCGGTGAGATAGAGGCGGGCCTTGGCGTTGGCGCCGCGAAACTCGTGCCAGACGAAGACGCCCCAGGCGGTGGCGATCATGGGCGAGGACTGGCCGATGGCGTAAGAGATGGGCACGCCGACCTTGCTGGCGGCGACGAAGTTGAAGACGGCGCCGGTGCCCCAAATGGCGCCGCCGAGCAGGCCTAGCAGGTGATAGGCGAAGGGCGCGCGGGCGTATGCAGAGAGGGCGACGGGAGCGCCGACGAGGGGTCTGCGCATGAGGATGGGGTTGAAGACGAAACAGCAGAGGAATGCGCCGAAGGTGAGCGCGACCGCGGTGGTGTAGGGAGTGAGGGTGTGGCCGACGTTCATGGCGCGAGTGATGAAGGGGGCGAAGATGCCCATGAGGAGACCGGAGACGATGCAGACCCAGACGCCTTTGCGCGAGACCGCTGCGCCGGAGGTGCGCAGCGCGCCGTAGGATTTGCCGACGAGGATCACAGCGAGCAGCGCCATGGCGACGCCCAGGAAGAGCAGGGCGGCGCTGCCCTGGGGACGGAGGAGATAGCTGAGAACGACGCCTTCGACCAGGGCGATGCCGATGGAGATGGGGAAGGCGACGGAGAGGCCGACGATCTCAATGCCGGCGATGAGGAGCACGTTGGCGATATTGAAGATGAAGCCGCCGAGGGCCGCGTAGAAGAGGTTGATGGCGTCGGCCTGGTGGAGGTTGGGCAGAAAGCTGGTGGGGCCACCGTAGGCGCTGCCGAGGGTGAAGGCGAATGCAAGCGAGATGAGGAAGATGCCGAGGGCGTAGTCCCAGTAGTAGAGCTCGAAGCGGTAGTTTTTGGTCACCTTGAAGGTGTTGGCGAAGGAGCCCCAGCAACAGGTGCTGAGGATGGTCATCCACAGAGCGGCGGCGAAGGTTGCGGGAACGAACATGGAGGTTCCTCAGCGAATCCACGCGGCGCGGCAGCCAACGGCGAAGTACGGGCGTTTCTTCAAGCAGTGACCCTAACGGGCGAGTGGGCCGGTGTCAAGCAGAGGCGGGGCGAGCGTGTGGCGGGCGCGTGTAGGGCATGCGGACAAAACCGGTTACAGATTGGGTCTGGAGTTGGGCGGGGAATCGCAGTAGTATTCAGGCACAGATTCAGGCACTGACCAAGCTGCAAAAACGGGGACCGCGTTCGCGGGTCCCCCATCGATGCCCACCCTCTCTCTGCGCAAGGGGCACCGGTCTTGTCCCGCCGTATCGATCCCAGGGTTTCGAGTTCGCCAAATTAGATCGAGGTGAACATGAGCATCCAACTGCTTCCCGGAACGGCTTCGGGCGGCGCCGAGGCAAAGAGCGACGGGCGAAGCCGGTTGATGGAGCGTCTGGCCGCGCTGGCGACGGCGGTTGTGCTGGGGGCGGCGCACACGCTGGGGGCGCAGGAGCCGGACCGCACGGTGCTGCCGATCGCGCCGCCGCCGTTCCGAGGGACGGTTGGGACGACGTACAAGGACTCTGTGCCGTCGGCGCTCCCGCCGCTGCGCGCGCCGGCGGGAGCGCCGAATGTGTTGCTGGTGCTGCTGGACGATGAGGGGTATGGGCAGTCGGGGACGTTTGGCGGGTTGATTCCGACGCCGACGCTGGACCGGCTGGCGGCGGGCGGGCTGCGGTATACGCGGTTCCATGTGACGGCGCTGTGCTCTCCGACGCGGGCAGCGCTGCTGACGGGGCGGAACAACCATGCGGTTGGGGTGGGCGTGATTACGAACCTGGCGACGGACTTTCCCGGATATACGGGTTCGATCCCGAAGAGCGCGGCGCTGCTGCCGGAGGTGCTGCGGGAGAACGGATATGCGACGGCGGCGTTTGGCAAGTGGCACCTGATCCCGGAGAAGGAGAACATTGCCGCGGGGCCGCTGGACCACTGGCCGACGCACCAGGGGTTCGATTATTACTACGGGTTTTTGAATGGGGACACCAACCAGTGGTATCCGGAGCTGACACTGGGCACGCAGCCGGTGGAGATGGTGGCACCGCCGGGACGCAAGGGCGATTACACCCTGAACGAGGACCTGGCGGACAAGGCGATTGGGTGGCTGAAGGCGGAGAAGTCACTGGCGCCGGAGAAGCCGTTCTTCCTTTACTATGCGCCGGGCGCGAGCCATGCGCCGCTGCAGGCTCCAAAGGAATGGATCGACAAGTTCAAGGGGCAGTTCGATATGGGGTGGGACCGGTATCGGGAGATTGTGCTGGAGCGGCAGAAGAAGCTGGGGGTGGTGCCGCAGAGTACGGCGCTGACGCCGCGGCCGGCGGCGATTCCGGCGTGGGACTCGCTGACGGCTGACCAGAAGAAGGTGGCGGAGCGGCTGATGGAGGTGTATGCGGGGTTCACGGCGCAGAGCGACCATGAGCTGGGGCGGGTGATCGACGCGATCCAAGATACGGGGCAGTTGGACAACACGCTGATTATTTACATTGCGGGGGACAATGGCGCGAGCATGGAGGGCGGGCTGTATGGCACGGCCAACTTGATGTCGCAGGTGAATGGGATTCCGGAGGACGCGGCGGAGACGGTGAAGCGGCTGGATGAGCTTGGCGGGCCGAAGACGGAGCCGCACTATCCGGTGGGTTGGGCGTGGGCGGGGAATGCTCCGTTCCAGTGGGGCAAGCGGATCGCGTCGCATCTGGGCGGGACGCGCGACCCGATGGTGGCGTTCTGGCCGAAGGGGATCCATGATGCGGGCGGGGTGCGCGACCAGTTTGAGGATGTGACGGATGTGGCGCCGACGATCCTGGCGGCGGCGGGGCTGCCGGAGCCGGTGGAGGTGGACGGGGTGAAGCAGCAGCGGGTGGATGGGATGAGCATGCTGCCGACATTTGCGTCGGCGTCGGTGGCGGGCGCGAGGACGACGCAATACTTCGAGATGCTGGGCAACCGGGCGATCTACCACGACGGATGGATGGCAGCGGCGCGGAGCGGGCTACTGGCGTGGATCTATTCGCCGGCGCCGGAGACGATGATGCAGCAGCCGTGGGAGCTGTATCACCTGAGCGAGGACTACTCGGAGGCGTTCGATGTGGCGAAGCAGTATCCGGAGAAGCTGAAGGAGATGGAGGGGCTGTTCGACGAGCAGGCGAAGGAGAACCATGTGTATCCGCTGGACCCGCGGTTTGCTGGGCGGCAGCCGCGGCCGGAGGGGAACCACTTTACGTATTACACGGGGACGGGGCATCTGTATTTTTCGATGACGCCGCAGTACGAGAACCACTCGCATACGATTACGGCGGCGATTGAGGTGCCGGAGGGCGGGGCGAATGGGGTGCTGATGGCGGATGGGGGCGTGGGCGGCGGGTTCTCGCTGTTTGTGAAGGATGGCCGGCCGACGTACACCTATAACTTCTTTCAGCAGCAGGTGACGACGATTGCCGCGAAGGAGGCGCTGGCGGCGGGGCCGGCGACGATCGTGCTGCGGTTTGCGTACGACGGCGGCGGGCGGGGCAAGGCGGCGACGGCGACGTTGCTGGTGAATGGCACGGTTGCGGGCGTGGCGCGGATTCCGCAGACGGTGCCGACGGGGTTCTCGTTTGAAGATACGTTCGATGTGGGCGAGGACAGCGCGTCGCCGGTGGGGGACTATGAGAGCCCGTTTGCGTTTACGGGGACGATTCGCAGGATCGATCTGGATATAGTGCCGGATGCTGCTTCGGCGGCGGCGGTGCCGTAGGGTTAGCGGCGTTTCTGTTGTTAGATTGCGGGGAGGTGGGGATTTGCTGTCTTTGGGAGTGAAGCGCGTGGGCAGGGTAGTGCTGATTGCGGCGGCGGTGGTGTGTGCGGCGATCACGGTGCGACTGCGGGGCGCGTCGCCGCGGGTGTATCCGACGGGGGTGACGATCTACGATCCGGCGCGGGCCTACAACAGCTATGTGTGCTTCAGCAGTCTGGATGGGGCGACTCACCTGATCGACATGGATGGGAACGAGGTGCATCGCTGGGCGCATACGGGGAACCCCGGTGAGGTGATCGACCCGAAGCTGGTGGGGGGGGCGCGGGGGCATGTGTTGTTGCAGCTCTCAAGCATTGACGATCCGAGGGGCGGGATCTTTACCGACAAGACGGTGGGCGAGCTGGACTGGGACGGCAGGACGGTGTGGGAGTGGGGCGAGCAGGCGCCGGGCGGCGCGGCGCGGCAGAACCATGACTGGGCGCGGCTGAAGAACGGCGACACGCTGCTGCTGGTGGCGATTCCGCGGGCGGTGCCGGGGCTGGGGCCGAAGGTGATTGGGGACCAGGCGATCTATGAGGTGACGCCGGAGGGAAAGATTGTGTGGAGGTGGGTGGCGGGCGACTACCTGAGCGAGTTTGGGTTTCCGGCGGCGGGGATGGCGTATCTGCGGGAGCGGGTGCGGCGGAATCTGCCGGAGCCGTATGGGTATCTGGAGATCAACGATATGCAGGTGCTGGGGCCGAACCGGTGGTTCGAGGCGGGCGACCAGCGGTTCGATCCGGAGAACATCATGATCGACGCGCGGAAGGGCAATGTGGTGCTGATTGTTTCGAAGAAGACGGGAAAGGTGGTGTGGCGGCTGGGGCCGGTGTTTGCGGGGAGCGAGTTTTCGCCGGACCAGCGGATCGGGAACAGGACGGTGCCGCGGCCGGTGGACCAGATCTCGGGGCAGCACAATGCGCATTTGATCGCCGAGGGGTTGCCGGGCGCGGGAGACCTGCTGCTGTACGACGATGAGGGTGGGGCGGGGTTTCCGCCGGCGGCGCTGGGGATCTATGCGGGTTCTCGGGTGCTGGAGATCGATCCGGTGAAGAAGCAGATTGTGTGGCAGTACACGGGTGAGGATTCAGGGCGGCCGACGTGGAGTTTTTACACTTCGTTTGTGAGCAACGCGGCGCGGCTGCCGAATGGGAACACGCTGATCGATGAGGGGATGAATGGGCGGATCTTTCAGATCACGCCGGTGGGCGAGATTGTTTGGGAGTATGTGACGCCGTATATGGGGCACACGATGGTGAATGGGCGGCCGTTTGCAAATCCGCTGACGTACCGGGCGCAGGCGGTGCCGTACGACTGGGCTCCGGAGGGGACGCCGCATGAGGAGCGGGCGGTGAAGGAGCTGGATGTGACGAAGTTTCGGGTGCCTTAGCAGCGGGGATGGAGGGCGATATGAGGATGCGGCGGGTAGCGGTGTTGGTTGCGGTGGTGACGGCGCTGGCTTGCGTGGGGCGGGCGCAGGGCGCGCGGCGGAAGGTGATTCTTGACCAAGACGCTGCGGGGCCGGGGGGAAGCAACCAGCTGGCGATCCTGCTGGCGCTGGAGTCGCCGGAGGTTGAGGTGCTGGGGATTACGGTGGAGAGCGGGGATGCTTGGCAGGACGAGGAGGTCGCGCATGTGTTGCGCATGCTGGAGCTGGTGGGGCGGACGGATGTGCCGGTGTATCGGGGGTCGACGTATCCGCTGGTGAATACGATGGAGGCGACCAAGCGCTGGGAGGGGATGTACGGCAAGCTGGCGTACAAGGGCGCGTGGATGGAGGAGTGGCCGGAGTACAGCACGGTGTACCGGCCGCGGTACCACGCGCCGGAGATGATTCCGCCGATGCCGGAGGGCGCTCCGCATACGCACGCGGCGGAAGGGACGGCGGCGGATTTTCTGGTGCGCGAGGTGCACAAGTATCCGGGCGAGGTGACGATCCTGGGGCTGGGGCCGCTGACGAATATTGCGCTGGCGGTGCGGCTGGACGATGGGTTTGCAGCGGCGGCGAAGGAGTTTGTTCTGATGGGCGCAGGGCTGAATCCGATTGCGCCGAAGACGGATGAGTTCTCACTGCAGTACATCTACACGCCGCGCAGCAACTTCAACTTCCGCTGGGACCCTGAGGCGGCAAAGATTGCGCTGGACGCGGGATGGAAGCGGGTGGTGGTGGTGCCGACGGATGCGACGGTGGAGACGGCGTTCTCGCAGGAGATTCTGGCGGCGATCCAGAAGGAGGGCACGCCGGCGGCGAGGTATATTGCGGCGTATCCGTATCTGAAGCTGCCGATGTGGGACGAGCTGACGGTGGCGGTTTGGCTGACGCCGAAGCTGATTGTGCACCAGGACTTGATGTCGCTGGATGTGGACACGAACTCAGGCGCGGCGGGGTATGGGGATACGCTGAGCTGGGCTCCGGGCAAGGGGCCGGGGTTGGGAGAGCCGGTGGCGGAGGTGGTGCGCGCGGTGGATGTGGCGGCGTTCAATGCGATGTTTGTGGAGCGGATGGGCTACGTGAAGTAGCGGCGGACGCGGTGTTCGAGCGCGGTGCCTGCCTCGTAGAGCGCGGTGGAGAGCGCCATGGCGACGATGCTGGCTCCGAAGGCGCGGTGCAGATTGAACTGCTGCATGGTGACGGCGAACATGTCGCCGAGGCCGCCGGTCTGCATGAGGAACTCGGCGACCACGGTGACGAGGATGCTGTAGGCGGTGCCGACGCGCAGGGCGACGGCGAGGTTGGGGACGGCGGCGGGGAGGGCGAGGAGGAGCAGGCGCTTGGCGCGGGAGGCATGGAGGGTCTGGAAAAGCTCGCGCGAGCGACGGGGGAGTTGGTGGAGGCCGGCGCCGGCGTAGACGAAGCTGGGGAAGAAGGTCATGATGGCGACGGTGATGAGCTCGGTGCGGCCCTGATAGCCGAAGAGGCGGGCGAGCAGGGGGATGAGGCAGACGACGGGGGTCGCGGTGAGGAGCAGGGCGGCGGGTTGCAGGAGGCCGGCGAGGATGCGCGACCACCAGCAGGCGATGGCGAGCGCGAGGCCGGCGGCCATGCCGAGGGCGAGGCCGGCGAGGGCGAAGCTGGCGGTCCAGAGGGCGGGGATGAGGTAGACGGGGGCGTGGAGGAGGAGGTCGTGAGCGACGGAGAGGGGGGAGACGACGACGATGGAGTTGAGGTCGGTGGTGCTGACCCAGAGCTGCCAGAGCGCGAGGAGGAGGAGGACGGCCCAGGATTTGCGGAGGAAGCAGGTGAGCGCGGCGGTCATGCGGACCTCCGCTGGACGGCGCGTTCGGCGATGCCGATGAGCGAGTAGGCGGAGAGGGAGATGGCGGCGACGACGAGGACGGTGGCCCACATGAGGGGGATCTGGAAGTTTTGCATGGTATTGAGGATGACGATGCCGAGGCCGGTGGGCGCGCCGAACCACTCGCCGACGACGGCTCCGATGATGGCGGTAGTGACGGCGAGCTTGAGTCCGCTGAGGAGCGCGGGGAGGGCGGCGATGGAGTCGAGATAGCGGAGGCGCTTCCAGGGGGTTGCGCCGGTGGCGGTGAAGAGCTGTTCGAGGCGGAGGCTGGCGGAGCTGAGGCCGGAGCCGGCGGCGACGTAGAGGAGGAAGTAGACGGGGATAGCGGCGAGGAGGATGGGTGTGGCCAGGCGGCCGGCGGTGACGATGAGGATGGGGCCGAGCGCGATGGCGGGGAGCGCGTTGACGACGACGGCGAGGCGATTGAGGCCGGGGCTGAGGATGGGTATGAGGCGGGCGGTGAGGGCGGTGGCGCAGCCGAGAACTGCGCCGAGGAGGAGGCCGATGCCGGCTGAGGTGGTGGTGGCGATGGCGGCGCGGAGGAGCAGGGCGCGACGCCAGTCGACGGTGTAGATGCGGAGGACGTCGGTGAGGGCGGGGAAGGTCTTTCCGGCGATGCCGGACTTGCCGCTGATCTGCCAGGTGAGGAGGAGCGCGAGGAGGCCGAGGGCGCGGTAGAGAGCGCGGCGGGCGGGGTGGTCTTTCATGAGAGATTCTCTTCTGGATCGGGGTTTGGCAGCGGGTCTGGGGTCTCTGGATTGTTGTCTGAGTTGTCGATGGAGGATGGGTCTTCGGTGGGTTCGAGGCTGAGGGTGAGGTCGTCGGCGAGGCGGTGGAAGGCTTCGAGGCGAGTGGTCTCGACGGTGCGCGGGCGGGGGAAGGGGACGTGGAGCTCGCGGAGGATGCGGCCGGGGCGGCCGCTGAGGACGAGGACGCGGTCGGCGAGGAAGAGCGCCTCTTCGACGGTGTGGGTGACGAGGAGTGTGGTGATGCGGTCCTGCTGCCAGATGCGCTGGAGCTCGACGTTCAGGGCGCGGCGGGTGACGGCGTCGAGCGCGCCGAAGGGCTCGTCAAGGAGAAGGAGCTTGGGGTCGAGGGCGAGGGCGCGGGCGATGGAGGCGCGCTGGCGCATGCCGCCGGAGAGCTGGCTGGGGCGCGCGGTCTCGAAGCCGCGCAGGCCGACGAGGCCGATGAGGGCGGCGATGCGGGCGGGGTCGGGAGCGCGGCCGGCGATCTGGAAGGGGAGGGCGAGGTTGGATTGGACGGTGCGCCAGGGGAGGAGCGCGTGTTCCTGGAAGACGATGCCGAGCTCGTGGCGGGCCTGGAGGACGGAGGGCGGAAGGCCGTCGACGGTGACGGTGCCGGAGGAGGGTTGGTCGAGGCCGGCGACGAGGTGGAGGATGGTGCTCTTGCCGCAGCCGGAAGGGCCGAGCAGGGCGACGAACTCGCCCTCGTTGACGGTGAGGTCCATGGCGCTGAGGGCGACGACGCGGCGCTGGCGGCCGAGGCGAAACCCCTTGCTGACGCCGCTGAGCTGGACGGTGGCCATGGCTATTGGATCGCGCGATCGAAGCGCGACATGATCCTTTCATAGTTGCGGGCGACGCGTTCGCGCATGGCGGCGTGATCGACCGTGAGGAGCTTGCCGTCCTGGAGGACGACGCGGCCATCGACGATGACGGTGCGGACGTCGCGGCCGACGGTGCTTTCGGCGAGGGTGATGACGGGGTCGAGGTTGGGGAACTGGTCGTAGTCGGTGGCGGCGACGAGGACGATGTCGGCTTTCTTGCCGGGTTCGAGCGAGCCGATCTCGGCTTCGAGACGGGCGGCACGGGCGCCGCCGCGCAGGGCCTGCTTGAGCATCTGCTCGTGGGTGACGGGCGGGTCGATGTGGTAGGGCGTGCCGTTGACGGCCTGCTGGCCGAGGACCGCGCCATGCACGACCTGGAACATGTCCAGGCTGGCGCGGGTGGCTGCGCCGTCGGTGCCGAGGCCGAGGCGGATGTTGCGGCGCATCATATCGAGGACGCGCGGCGTGCCCATGGTGTAGTTGTTGAGCGGGCAGTGGCAGGCGGAGACGTCGCGCGCGGCGTAGAGGTCGAGCTCGTTGAGGCTGAGCAGGACGGAGTGGGCGGCGTGGATGTGGCGGTCGAGACAGCCGGTGCGTTCGAGGTACTCGGCGGAGCGGACGTTCCAGTGGCGGATGGCGAAGTCGACCTCGTAGGTGCCTTCGGCGAGGTGGGTGTGGATGGGAGTGTTGAGGGCGTGCGAGAGATCGCGCATGCCGAGGCGGAGGGCCTCGGTGTTGACTATGAGCTGGCGCAGGGAGAGCCAGGCGTTGACGCGAGGGTGGGATTGCCAGCGCTGGACGAGCTCTTCGCTGGCGCGGAGGGCGGCGGCGGTTGCCATGCGGGAGTGGGCGGGGAGGTCGTCGGTGGTGTCCATGGTGGACATGGCGATGCGGCCGCGGATGCCGATGGCGTCAGCGGCGCGGCCCATCTCATCGGGGAAGGGGCCGCCGGCCTCGAGGAAGCAGGTGGTGCCGCTGCGCACCATGGCGGAGTAGGCGGCGATGCCGCTGAGGTAGACGTCCTCGGGCTCGAGGCAGCTCTCGAAGGGGATGAGGTAGCGCTGCCACATGGGGCTGCGCAGCTCGCCGCGGCGGCGGATGGAGGGGAGCTTGCCGTGGAGGAACTGCTGCGCGGTGTGGACGTGGCAGTCGATGAAGCCGGGCATGGCGATGAGGCCGGGAGCGGGGATGTTGTGGGCGGCGGTGAAGCGGGAGAGGGCTTCGGCAGCGGGGCCGATCCAGAGGATGCGGGAGGCGTGGATGGCGATGGCGCCGCTGCGGATGAGGGTGTCGCGGTCATCGAAGGAGACGATGTCGGGGCCGGCGATGAGCAGGTCGATGGCGGTGGGGGCTTGGATGTGGGCTGGGTGGGTTGGGGTCATGATTGGGCTGGGGGTGGGGCGGGGTTTGTGGGGGTGAGAGATTGCCAGGCCTCTTCGAGGAGGGTGAGGTCGATGAGGCGTTCGGCGGGTGGGAGGGACTTGCGGCCGGTGACGGCGGCGATGCGGAGCATGGAGGCGATGCTGGCGGGGCTGAACCAGAAGGGGATGGTGGCGGCGGGTTCGGTTTCGAGGGGGACTTGCAGGCGGTTGAGGGTGATCTGCTGCTGGAGGTCGAGGCCGAGGTCGCCGCCGTACTTTTCGACGGCGAGGTGGGCGGCGATGGAGGGGTCCTGCGCGTTGACGGCGCGGGCGCGCAGGAGGGCCCGGAGGAAGCCGACGAGCTGGGGGCGATGGCGATCGAGGAAGGGACGGGCGACGAAGAGTAGAGAAGAGGGAATTCTGTAGCCGAGGTCGTAGATGCGGGTGACGAAGAAGTCCTTGCCGCGGCGCAGGCCCATGTTTTCCAGCATCGTGGGCTGGTTGGTGATGAAGCAGAAGTAGGCGTCGCCCTGGCCGTTGATGAGGGCGTCGGGAGAGAAGCCGGCGGGGACCATGGTGAAGTCCAGGGGCAGGTGGTTGATGCGGAAGGTGGCGTCGAGCTCGTTGCGCTCGCTGGGGCCCTGTACGAGGAAGCGGCCGCCGACGAGGTCGGCGGGTTTGAACATGGGGCGGCGGGGGAGGGTGATGATGCCGGTGGGAAGGATGGGAAACTGGGCGGCGAGGATGACGAAGTCGTTGCCCTGGAGGATGGCGTCGAGGAAGGGGAGCCACTCGGCGTCACCGAAGGTGGCCTGCTGGGCGGCGAGGACGACGACGGGCTGGGGGGCGTTGGGGCCGCCGGGGAGGTAGGAGGCGCGGACGCCCTGCTGGCGGAGGAAGCCGTGGTCGAGGGCGACCCAGAGGTTGCCGTACTCGACGTCGGGGAGCCAGCCGAGGGCCCAGACGATCTCGTCGGATTGCAGGCGCTTGCACCCCGCGGTGGCGGCGAAGCCGGCGAGAGCGCCGAGTTGGATGAAACGCCGCCGGTCCATTGCGGGCGCCTCCGTTGGTTTGCCGCGCGGGGAGATGGCGCGAGGTTGAGGGAGCTTGAGGTGCGGCCGGTGTTGATTTCAATACATCAGCTTCGCGCGGGAGTGTCCAATCAGCAACGCTGATTCTGTATTTTGTAACTCTGATTGGACTTTGGGCCGGGATTGTGCTGAGATGAAAATCAGGTCGCGTCCGCGCTTTTTCTGCATTTCTGGGGCTTTCAAGTCGCGCTGCTTTTAGCGTAGCCCTCTTTAGACTTCCGGTTTTTCCGGTTGCCGTCCGAGGTGTATCGAGCGTCCGGACGCCGAATTCCGAACCGCGCAGGAGCAGGATGCGGCCGGCAAGGCGAAGGCAAGGATTTCCAGGTCCAAGGCAGGAATTTTTAAGTCCTAAGGCAGGGATTTTTTCTCGCGAGGCTGGGCATGGCATCAGGGTTAAGAGTCGGCGCTTGGGTTGCAGGTTGGAGCGGCGTTCTGGGTCTGGCGATCCTGCTGCCGGTCGCGCTGGCGCAGGAGAGCGGTGCGCCGGATTCTCCGGCGGCGATCTCCTTCCAGCAGAATGTGAAGCCGATCATCAGCCGCAAGTGCAGCGGCTGCCATGTGAATGGCGGCCATGCGGGCGGGCTGCGGATGGACACGTTCGATTCGCTGATGCAGGGCGGGGAGGATGGGCCGATCGTCTCGCTGGGCGACCTTTCATCGAGTCTGATGTCGCACGCGGTGCACTATGAGGACCCCGACCTGCAGATGCCGCCGAAGGGCAAGCTGGACGACGCGGACATTGCGGCGATCGACAAGTGGATAAGGGAGAGTTCGGCGCCGCCCGTGACGGAGGCGGCGGCGACCGCGCCGGTGGCGGCGGCGGTAGCAGCTCCGGCAGCAGCGATTTCAGGAGCAGCGGGGCCGGGTGCGGCAACGGCTGCACGGGTGGTGCTGGCGGTGGAGACTGGGCCGGCGGTGACGCCGTTGATGGCGGCGGAGCAGGAGTCGTTTTTTGAGAACAAGGTGCGGCCGGTGCTGATCAATAAGTGCTATGGCTGCCATGCCAGCGCGGCGAAGGGCGGGTTGCGGCTGGACTCGCGCGCGGGCGTGCTGGCGGGAGGCAAGGACGGGGTGGTGGTGACGCCGGGCCATCCGGAGAGCAGCGTGTTGAGCTCCGCGGTGCACTATGGGGACACGCGGCTGCAGATGCCGCCACGGGGTTCGCTGAAGCCGGAGGAGGTTGCGATCCTGGACCAGTGGATCAAGGATGGAGTGCCGTGGCCGAAGCGGGACCTGAGGCCGGCGACCACGACGGTCACGGAGGCGGAGCGCAACTTCTGGTCGTACCATCCGCCGGTGCGGCCGGAGGTGCCGCATGTGGAGTCGAAGTGGGCGGAGACGGACATCGACCGGTTCATCCTTGCGAAGTTGACGGAGAAGGGGCTGAAGGTGGGCGGGGATGCGGACAAGCGCACGCTGCTGCGGCGGGTGACGTACGACCTGACGGGGCTTCCGCCGACTCCGGCCGAGGAGCTGGCGTTTGCGGCGGACAACTCGCCGAAGGCCTATGAGCATGTGGTGGACCGGCTGCTGGCGTCGAAGGCCTATGGCGAGCGCTGGGGACGGATGTGGCTGGATGTGGTGCGCTACGCGGACACGACCGGCGGCGGCGGCGACTTTCCCATTCCGCAGGCCTACAAGTATCGCGATTATGTGATCCAGTCATTCAACGAGGACACGCCGTACGACCGGTTCATCAAGGAGCAGATCGCGGGCGACCTGCTGCCGGCGTCCAGTGAGCCGGAGCACTGGAAGAATGTGATTGCGACGGGCTATCTGGCGGGCGCGTCGACGTACGACCAGGCGCAGATTGAAGACGCGGTGGACAACCTGGGCTATGCTTACCTGGGCACGACGGTGGCGTGCGCGCGCTGCCACGACCACAAGTTCGATCCGATCCCGACGTCGGATTACTATGCGCTGGCGGGCATTCTGAAGAGCACGACGTTTCCCCATGCGGGCAGCGACAATGTGCGCTATCAGACCGGCTTTGTGTATCGCGATCCGAAGGCGCTGGAGCGTCCGGAGATCAAGGCGTTCCAGGCGCAACTGAAGCCGATTGCGACGGCGATCGCGGGTGTGATCCAACTGCCGGGCACCTACGACGACCTGCTGCCGCAACTGGAGCGGCGCCGGATGGACCTGTACCAGCGGGCGCCGGAGTTTCCGGAGAGCGCGTATGCGGTGATTGAGGGGACGCCGCTGCAGGCGCAGATCATGATCCACGGCGACCCCACGACGCTGAGCAACGAGGTGCCGCGGGGATTCTTGCAGGTGCTGGGCGGCGGGCCGCTGCCGGCGGACACGAAGGGGAGCGGACGGCTGGAACTGGCCAACTGGATCGCGAGCAAGGACAACCCGCTGACCGCGCGGGTGATGGTGAACCGGCTGTGGCAGGGGCACTTCGGGCGGGGGATCGTGGCGACGCCGAACGACTTTGGCTCGCGCGGCCTGCCGCCGAGCAATCAGGCGCTGCTGGATTATCTGGCGACGGAGCTGATTGCGAAGGGGTGGTCGATCAAGGCGATGCAGCGCGAGATGGTGCTGTCGCATGTGTACCGTCTGTCGACGGGGGACGTGGCGGCCAACGATGAGGTCGATCCGGACAACATCTATCTCTGGCGGCATACGCGGCAGCGGCTGGATGCGGAGGAGGTGCGCGACTCGCTGCTGGCGGACTCTGGGCTGCTGGATACGAGCCCGGCGGGGGCGCAGCCGTTTCCGGCGCAGTCGGAGTGGAACTGGGAGGAGCAGAACCCGTTTACTCCGGACCTGGCGAAGTATGAGAACGACCATCGCACGGTCTACATGATGGTGCAGCGCAGCGTGAAGCATCCGTATATGACGCTGTTCGACGGGGCGGATGCGAATACCAGCACCGCGCAGCGCAACAGCAGCCTTACGCCGCTGCAGGCGCTGTATTTTCTGAACTCGGCGTTTCCGAAGCGGTGCGCGGACCACCTTGCGGGGCTGCTGGAGAGCGACCAGCCCGGGGGGGGCGCGGTGAGGAGCGAGAAGGTGAGCGGCAAGCCGGCGGGGGAGCGTCCGGCCGGGCAGGATGCGCTGGACCGGGCGTTTTTGATGATCTATGGAAGGCTGCCGGCGAAGGGCGAGGTGGAGCGCTCGACGCAGTTTATGCAGCAGGTGGCTGAGGTGTATCAGCAGCGCGGAGATGCGCCGGAGAAGGCGCGGCAGGAGGCGCTTTCGCACCTGATCCAGGCGATGTATTCCAGCAATGAGTTCATGTTTCTCGAGTAGCAGCAGGATTAGCAGTAGGAGCAGGCAACAGGAGGTTCACCCCATGATCGACCGCAGACCGCAGACACGCAGGACCTTTATCCAATCGCTGGCAAGCGCGTCCTTGATCCTTCCCGGGATGCTGCACGAGATGATGGGGGAGAGCCTTGCGGCGGGGAAGGGAGGCGCGGAGAATCCGCTGGCCGCGCGCGCGCCGATGTTTCCGGCGAGCGCCAAGCGGGTGATCTTCCTGTATATGAGCGGAGGGGTCTCGCATGTGGATACGCTTGACCCTAAGCCGAAGCTGCAGACGAGCAGCGGGCAGCAGTATAACGACGACTTTCTGAAGGCGTCGCCGTGGAAGTTCAACCGCTATGCCAAGTGCGATACCGAGGTGAGCGAGCTGTTCCCGCACATGGGCGCGATGATGGACGACATCTGCGTGATCCGCTCGATGCGCAACGACATTCCCAACCACACACAGGCGGTGCTGCAGATCCATGGAGGCTCGACGGTGGAGGCGCGGCCGAGCATCGGGTCATGGATGAGCTATGGGCTGGGCACGGTGAACCAGGAGCTGCCTTCGTATATTGTGCTGGCGCCGGAGATCCCTTACGGCGGGGCGAGCTGCTGGGACTCAAGCTTTCTACCGGCGTGCCATCAGGGCATACGCGTGATTCCGGGGCAGGAGCCGATCCCCAATGTGACGCGGCAGACACCGCTGGAGATCCAGGAGATGGACCTGGGGATGATTGAGTTCTTCAACCAGCGCAACCTGGCGGAGCACGACGCGGACAAGACGCTGGCGGCGCGGATCAAGACCTTCGAGACGGCGGCGGGGATGCAGACGCAGGCGCCGGAGGTGTTCGACATCCGCAAGGAGAGCGACGCCACGCTGGCGCTGTACGGCATTACGCGGGAGACGAAGAAGGGGTTCGGCTGGCAGTGCCTGGTGGCGCGGCGCCTGGCGGAACGCGGGGTGCGGTTTGTGGAGGTGATCGACACGGGCTCGGACAAGTACACCAACTGGGACTCGCACCTGGACATCAAGATGCATGAGCCGGTGGCGCGGAAGGTGGACCAGCCGATCGCGGGGCTGCTGAAGGACCTGAAGTCGCGCGGGATGCTGGAGGACACGCTGGTGGTGTGGACGACTGAGTTCGGGCGCAAGCCGGGCGACGCTTCGCCGGATGAGGCGGGGCGCACGCACTGGAGCAAGGCGTACTCGTCGTGGCTGGCGGGCGGGGGCGTGAAGGGCGGCATCGTGTATGGCGCGTCGGACGACTTTGGCTACAACGTAGCCGAGAATGCGTGCGACATCCATGACTTTCAGGCGACCATCCTGAACCAGATGGGGTTGGACCACAAAAAGCTGACCTTCCGCCACGCGGGCAGGGACTACCGGCTGACGGATGTTTCGGGGCGGGTGATCAAGGACATTCTGGTTTGACGGGACAGGCGCAGGGGATTCCGATGGGGTGGGTGGCCGCGTTGGCGCTGGCTGCGCTGTGGTGTCTTCCGGCGGCGGCACAGGCGCCGGGGCCGTTGCTGGTCGATGCGGGATCGCTGCCGCCGACCAAGAGCGTGGCGGTCTTTGGGCAGAAGATTGTGTACTACGATGTTGGCTCGGGGCCGACGGTGGTGCTGGTGCATGGGTTTGCGAGCCAGGCGATCTTCGACTTTGGGCAGGTGATCCTGCCGCTGGCGGCGCACCATCGAGTGATTGCGCTGGACCAGGTGGGGTTTGGGCAGTCGGACAAGCCGTTTATCGACTATAGCGTTCAGACGTGGGTGGATTTTCTGGGCGAGTTCCTGCGCACGCTCAAGGTGGAGCACTTTGCGCTGGTGGGCGAGTCGCTGGGCGGATGGATCGTCGCGGCGTACACTCTTCAGGCGCTGGCACCAGAGAACGCGGGCAAGTATGCGCTGCCGAAGCCGGAGAAGCTGATTCTGGAGGATGCGGCGGGGCACAAGGCGATGACCTCCAACGGGCCGGCTCCCGTGTCGGGTTCGCTGAAGGACGCCGCGGGAGTCGCGATCATCATCTGGGACAAGTCGCGAGTGACGGAGGAGTTCGTGCGGCAGGCGTTTGCCCTGAAGCTGAAGGCGAATGACGGCATGACGCAACGGTTGTACCGGGCCAACCCCAGGGTGGCGAGCGAGACGGTGGGGGACCAGCTGGCGGGGATCACGATCCCGACGCTGGTGGTGTGGGGAGGGGACGATGCGGTCTTGCCGCTGGCGGACGGCCAGGACTATGCGGCGAAGATTCCCGGAGCGAGGCTGGTGGTTGTGCCGCAGTGCGGGCACGTGGCGTCGATGGAGCGGCCCAAGGAGTTTCTTGCGGCGGTGGAGCCGTTTCTGCAATAGCGGCGTTTCCGCAATAGAAGAGTGGCGCGGCGAGTTTTGGTCCGATCTCCAGGAGCTGGGCTTCCAATAGGTCGGGATCCAGTCGGTGAAGGCGCTAAGGGTGCTACGGCTTCTTAAGGGGCGCGGGAGAAGGCCAGGGTTCCGCGGTCGGGGTCGAAGGCGAGTCTGGCGATGCCCAGAGCGGCCGGGCCGATGAGTCCATCGAAGTTGTGACCCGCGTCTCGGGGGCTGTGGACGATGTATGCCGGTTCGTTGCCGAATTCGGCTTCGCCCAACTGGAGGCTGATCTGGCGGGTGAGTTTGCGGTCGAAGCTGCCGATGCTTCCGGACGGGTGCGGCGCGGCGCCGGTGAGCGGGCTGGGTGCGGGGGTGGGCGGCTGCTCGAAGAGAATCAGCGATGGGGCGCCGGTGTCGAGGAGCAGACGGACGGATGCGCGATTGACGATGGCTGTGACGATGGGCAGGCCCTGGGTGATCTGTAGTGGGACGGAAGTCGACATCGAGGCGGGCATGGGCGGGGGTGGGCCGAAGCTGATCTCGCGGGAGGGGTAGTCGATGACGAAGGCGCTTTGGCCGAGGAGGTCGAGGCCAACGATGCCGTCGATGCGGAAGGGGAGCCATTTGCCGATGAAGGACAGGTCTTCGATGAGGACGCGGAGGTTTTCCTTTCGGACGGGGCCGAGTTGCAGGCTGGGCAGGGTTGCGGCGGCGCCCGGCACGCTGCCGCCGAGGACTGGAATGGCGGTGGGCGTGGCGTTGAGGTGAAGCTGTTGCGCGAGGCCGGGGGAGAGAACGCTGGGGGTGGCTCCGGTGTCGAGGAGGAAGTTGAGGCCCTTTAGAGGGCCGGCGGAGGCCTGGACGACGATGAGATAGTCGCGATAGAGCTCGAAGTCGACTGTGGGAGTTGCGGGGGTCTTGGCGGGGGTGTTCGCGGGGGTGTTGGCGGGGGTGCTGGCGGGCCGGGCTGATCCGGCGGTCCAAATTCCGTGGGCACCCGGCTGACCGACCAGGGCGAGGCCCGTCCAAACAGCAAGCAACCGAAGATTGTGTGTGCGCATGGATTCTCCCTCGTTGGAAGCCATGCTGCGTTTGCCGGGCTGGTACCTCAATTCACGGGAGCTAGCTTATAGATCCAGTTTTGGTTAGGGTCGAGGAGAGGAGCTGGAGAGGTGCGGAATAGAAGTCTCTCCCGGGAAATCCTGGGAAAATAGTTGAAAGCACAGATCGGGTGTGGCATGAAGGAGACGCGGAGCAAGGATGCTAGACTTTCCCAAGAACGGGGTGTCCAACGTGCCGAATGGAACCCGGACGGTGCGGTTTGGCGCGTTTGAGGCCGATCTCCACTCCGGAGAGGTCCGTAAATCGGGAAGCCGGGTGAAGCTGCAGGAGCAGCCTTTTAAGGTGTTGCAGGTGCTGCTGGAGCGGCCGGGCGATCTGGTGACCCGCGAGGAGCTGCGCTCGCGCATCTGGCCGGAGGAGAGCTTCGGCGACTTCGACCACGCGGTAAACGTCGCCGTGGGCAAGTTGCGGACGGCGCTGGGCGATTCGGCGGACAACCCATCGTTTATTGAGACGGTGCCGCGGCGCGGGTATCGCTTTGTTGCGGTGCTGGAGGGTCGGGCGCTTGAGATGCGGCCGGTTGAGGCCGCGATCGAAGGGGATAGGAATGGCGGCGGCAGGGGCGGGAGCGGGTGGCTGCTGGCACTGTTTGGGGTTGTCTGCGCGGGCGTGCTGCTGGCTGGGGGTGTGTTGCTGGGACGCAGCATGGCTCGGCCGCAGGCACCGGAGTTTCAGCGGCTGACAGTGCGGCATGGCACGGTGTTTACGGCGAGGTTTGCGCCCGACGGACATGGGGTGGTTTACGGCGCATCGTGGGACGGCGCGCCGGTCGAGATCTTCTCGACGGACACGAAGTTTTCCGGCACGCGAAGCCTGGGGCTCTCGAACACGGCGTTGCTGGCGGTCTCCTCCAGCGGCGAGATGGCGGTGCTCCAGGCCCCGCATCCCGGCTCGATGATGAGCCTGGAGGGCACACTTGGCCAGGTTCCGCTGACGGGCGGGTCGCCTCGTCCGATCGCGGAGGATGTCGACTGGGCGGATTGGGCGCCGAATGGAAAGAGCCTGGCGATTGTTCGAGAGATGGGAGGGATGGAGCGTCTGGAGTTTCCGGTGGGCCACATTCTTTACGAGACGATGGGCTGGATCAGCCACCCGCGGGTGTCGCCGGAGGGAGAGCAGGTGGCGTTCCTCGACCACCCGACCGACATGGACGACCGGGGCGTGGTTTCGGTGGTTGACCTTGGCGGGCACAAGAGGGACCTTTCCACGGGGTGGGAGAGCGAGGAGGGGCTGGCGTGGTCTCCACGCGGGAACGAGGTGGTGTTCGCGGCCACGGAGGCTGGACTGCAGCGGCGCATCTATGCGGTCGATCTGCAGGGCAACCTGCGCCTGGAGTACAGCGCGCCGGGCGGGGTCACGCTCGAGGACATTGCGCCAGACGGCCGGCTACTGCTGACCCGCGACGAACAACGCGCCGGGATCATGGCCATGACGCCTGGGGCCACGCGGGAGCGGGACCTTTCCTGGCTGGACTGGTCGGTTCCGGTGAGCCTCTCGGCGGACGGCAGCAAGGTGGTGTTCGACGAGCAGGGAGAACAAGGAGGGCCGACCTATACGGTGGCGGTGCGCGACCTGCACGGTTCGCCGCCGGTGCCTCTGGGCGAGGGGATGGCGGGGGGATTTTCTCCCGATGGGAGGTGGGTGGCCGCGACGATCGATTACACGCAACTTGTGCTGCTGCCGACGGGGGCGGGGACCGCGCGGCGCGTGGAGGCGGGCGGCATCCAGCAGTACGGCCACCCGGTGCTGTGGCTTCCCGACGGCAAGCGGCTGCTGTTTCCGGGGCATCTGGCGGGGCACAAGATGCAGTGCTTCCTGCAAAGCGTCGACGGCGGGAAGCCCGTTGCTGCCACTCCGGAGGGATTTACCTGGTGCAGACCGTCTGCCGACGGGAGATGGATTGCGGCCAGAGATGTCGCGGGCAATCCGAGCCAGTTGTTTCCCGTGGATGGGGGCGCGCCGCGGCCCATCCCGGGCTTGCTGCCGGGCGAGACGTTTTCCTGGACCTCCGACCCGAAGTTCCTGTACGTGACCCAGTGGAACCAGATCCCGGTGAAGGTCTACCGGCTGAATATCGAGACGGGACAGAGGCAGCTCTTCAAGGAGTTGAACCCGGTGGACCTATCGGGGATCTGCGACCTCTCCCACATCCAGTTCAGCGAGGACGGCCGCTCCTATGTTTATGGATTTACGCGGCTGCTTTCCGATCTCTATCTTGTGAAGGGGCTGCAGTAGACCAGTTTCTGAGCGGCTACGAGGGAGTGCAGTCCGATCCGAACGACCTGTTGGTGATGCTGGCCGTGCCGGGAGACGAGTTCCCGCCCGAACAGCGATGGTGGTGGTTGATCTCCGGGGAACGATCGGAGGGTCGAGGGGTCAGGCGGGTAGTTGTTTGAGGCGGCGGAGGGCGGCGATCATGGCCTCGATGTCTTCGAAGTTGTTATAGAGGGCGAGGGATGGGCGGACGGTTGTCTCCTGGCCGAAGCGGCGGAGGGTGGGCTGGGCGCAGTGGTGGCCGGAGCGGACGGCGATGCCTTCGCGGTTGAGGGCGGCGCCGACGTCCTCGGTCTTGTAGCCATCGAGGACGAAGGAGAGCACGCCGGCCTTTTCCTTTGCGGTGCCGATGATGCAGAGGCCGGGGATGGTGAGCAGCTCGCGCGTGGCGTAGACGAGCAGTTCATGCTCGTGGCGCGAGATGTTTTCCATGCCGATGGTTTCGAGATAGGCGATGGCCGCGCCGAGGCCGACTGCGTCTGCGATGTTGCCGGTGCCGGCTTCGAAGCGGAAGGGCGGCGGCTGGTAGAGGGTTTTCTCGAAGGTGACATCGACGATCATGTTGCCGCCGCCCTGCCAGGGGGGTGAATCGGCGAGTGCGTCGGGCTTGCCGTAGAGGACGCCGATGCCGGTGGGCGCGAAGACCTTGTGGCCGGAGAAGACGTAAAAGTCGGCGTCGAGCGCCTGGACATCGACGCGCATGTGGGAGACGGCCTGCGCGCCATCGACGAGGACGCGCGCGCCGTAGCGGTGGGCCATGGCGACCATCTGCTGCGCGGGGGTGATGGTGCCGAGGGCGTTGGAGACGTGGGTGAAGGAGACGAGTTTGGTGCGGGAGCTGAGGAGCTTCTCGTATTCATCGAGCAGGATCTGGCCGCTGTCGTCGACGGGGATGACGCGGAGGATGGCGCCTTTTTCCGATGCGAGCATCTGCCAGGGGACTATGTTGGCGTGGTGCTCAATCCAACTGATGACGATCTCGTCGCCCTTGTTGATGTGCTGACGGCCCCAGCTCTGCGCGACCAGGTTGATGGCCTCCGTGGCGCCGCGGACGAAGACGATCTCTTTGGAGGATGGCGCATTGAGAAAGCGGGCGACTTTGGTGCGGGCGTCCTCGTAGGCGTCGGTGGCGCGCGCGGCGAGGTCGTGGGCGGCACGATGGATGTTGGAGTTCTCGTGCTCGTAGAAATATTTCAGGCGGTCGATGACGGCCTGGGGCTTTTGTGTGGTAGCGGCGTTGTCGAGCCAGATGAGCGGGTGTCCGTTGACCTTCTCGCGCAGGATGGGGAAGTCATTGCGGATGGAGGTGACGTCGAATTGGCCGCGGATGGGGCCGATCGCGGGAATGACGGGGACCACGGCGGGGGCGAAGCTCTGGGTGGGCTGGGGGGTGGACGCGATGGGTTGGGAGAGCGCGCCGGCGTGTTCGAGAAAGTAGAGTGGCGACGCGGAAGTGAGGGCGAGCTTTGCGGCGTCGTCGGTGCCGAGCGCGGGGAGTGGTGGGATGTTGGGCAGGGACGATTCGAAGTTGGGGAACGGGAGAGCGAAGGCGGGCAGTGGCAGGCTGAAGGGCGAGACTGATGTGAGGGTGGTGGTCTGAGGAATGGCTGCGTGCGATGGAAATGAAGCAGTCGAAGGAAGACTCGCGGGAACGCTCGCGCTTTGGGGCGACAAGGAGGGAGTGCCGGTGAAGGAGGTCGCCTCCGCGGGGAGGGCGATGGGAAAGCCACTGCCGGCGAGGCGCGCGAGGTCGGCTTCGCTGGGAATTTTATCGATGGAGGGTATCGGAGGCATGGAGGGTTCGGGGACGCCGAATTGCGGCTGGCGCATCTCCGTACCGGGGATTGCAGATGCATAGGGTGCGGGGACGCCGGGCGAGCCGGCGGCTGAGGGTGAGGTGGGCAACGATGAGCCTGCGAATGCCTGATCGGCAACGGGACCTGCGTCGGAGCCTGGCAGGGTGCGAAAGAAGTCGTTCGCCATGCGGGTCAGCGTGACGACGTCGGGGAGCGCGGCGCCAGTCGGGCAAGGCGCCGGCTACGGCCGATCTCGCCTGCGAGACGGCGTCCTCATCGAATTCGAAGCGAGGGTCACTTGTACTCATGGTAGCTTCCGACTTCAACGCTTTCGAGGAGCCCGAGCGCGTCTTCCGTCAGCACAGCGGCGGAGCAGTAGAGCGAGACGAGGTAGGAGGCGATGGAGTTGCGATCGACGCCCATGAAGCGGACGGAGAGGCCGGGGGTCTGCTCGCCGGGAAGGCCAGGCTGGAAGAGGCCGACGACGCCCTGCCGCTTCTCGCCGGTGCGCAGGAGGAGGATGTTGCTCTTGCCTGCTGCATCCACTGTGAGCTTGTCGGAGGGGATGAGCGGGACGCCGCGCCAGGTGAGGAATGGCGATCCGAAGATGGTGGCGGTGGGCGGAGGGACGCCGCGGCGGGTGCACTCGCGGCCGAACGCGGCGATGGCGCGTGGGTGCGCGAGAAAGAACGCCGGCTCCTTCCAGATTTTGGCGAGGAGCTCGTCGAGGTCGTCGGGGGTGGGCGCGCCCTTGCGGGTCTTTACGCGAGACTCCGGCGCGACATTGTTCAGCAGGCCGTAGTCAGAGTTGTTGATCAGCTCATGCTCCTGGCGCTCCTTCACCAGCTCGACGGTGAGGCGAAGCTGCTCGCGGATCTGC
>JBEKDS010000017.1:0-117960 GCA_050014235.1 Acidobacteriaceae bacterium | reverse complement strand
AGCCGGGGGCGGGGGGGGGGGGGGGTGCGGGGTCTTCGCCGGGGAAGGGGAAGGCGTCGGCCGCGGATTTTTTTGCGGTGGGGGTTGGGGTGAGTGCGGGGGTTTCGGAGGTGGAGGGGGTTGGGGCGGCGGGGGTGTCTCCGGGGAAGGGGAATTTTTCCGCGGCGCTGGGCTTGGCGGGGGTGGAGGGTTTGGCGCCGCAGGGCTGGGGTTGGGGAGCGATGGAGCAGGGGGCGGAGTCGGTGGCGGGGGTGGGGGACGGGGAGCCGGACTGGGCGCCGGTTTGGCCACTGGATTGGGCGCGGGTTGTGGCGCAGGCTAGAGAGACGGCGGCGGCGAGGAGAGTTGCTGCGAGATGGCGGGGCGCAGGCATCGGATTTAGTTTAGACGCGCGCGGCGGGGCGCGGGAGTATCCCTTTTCGACGGGGTGTTTGTTATTCTCAGCTCGGATGGCTGAGGTTCCGGCATCCGCACCTTAAGACTTCTGCGAGATCGACACCCATGATGTTTCCCGGACTCATCATTCGCTCTTCGTCCATCCATGCGGCGGGATGCTATACGACGCGGGCGATCAAGAAAGGTGTGCGGCTGTGCGAGTACGACGGCCCGCGGATGAGCAAGGCGGTTGCGGACGCGCGGTACGAGGGGCGGCATGTGACGTATCTGTTTGCGTGCGGGGCGGACGCGGTGATCGATGGGTTCGGGACGCCGATGTTTATCAACCACAGCTGCGATCCGAACTGCGAGACGGAGCAGGAGGAGGATGGGCGGGTGTTTATCTCGACGATCCGCGACGTGGCGGCAGGCGAGGAGCTGACGTACGAGTACAACCTGTACGACTCGGATGAGGAGAGCCAGGATTGTTACTGCGGCGCGGGCGGGTGCCGGGGGACGATGTTCAGCGAGGGGGAGCTGAGGAGGAGGGCGCGGAGGGGGAAGGGAAAGGCGAAGGCGACCGCGGATTCGCGCGGATGAACGCGGGTTATATCAGTGGAGACGGGAGATAGGAAGCCGAGGTTTGCGGATAAGTACGACTGGCATGGGTGCGAT
Source organism: Acidobacteriaceae bacterium (assembly GCA_050014235.1). Lineage (GTDB taxonomy): Bacteria > Acidobacteriota > Terriglobia > Terriglobales > Acidobacteriaceae > Edaphobacter. The sequence continues at coordinate 116,910 of JBEKDS010000017.1, read as the reverse complement.
GCCGTTGAGTTCGATCCGGAGAAGCTTGGTGGTCGCGCGACGGCGGGCAACACGCGTATGGATGCCGACGGCATTCTCGATAACTTTGAAGACGGGCTGACGGTAGACGAGATTGTGGAGAGCTACGGGGTGAGCCGTGAGGCGGTAGAGAAGATCCTTGGGTTTGCCGCCGCGAAGGGGTTGATGGCGACGGCTTGAAGGTGCTGCACAATGTGCCGGTGCCGGAACAAGGGCCTTTCCCAGTGGGTGTAGTTCCTGGGCGAGACGGGCAAGATGCGGGGATTCTGACCCATTCGCTGCGCTCAGGGTCAGAATGACAAGCAAGAACAGGCAAAGGCAAAATGCGGGGGTCTCTCCACTACGCCAAACGATGAAGCCGTTTGGCTCCGGTCGAGATGACGGAGGTTTGTTGTGCGCCTAGAGAGAATGGCTCTAGTTGTCGCTGAGGATGTCGGCGTTGTAGTTGACGAGGAGGGCTTTGCCGGGGGAGGGGAGCTTGCCGAGGGTAAAGGTGTGGTCGATGGAGTCGCTGCCGTGGATGACGAGGTTGGCGATGCGCACGGTGGCGCCGTTCTCCATCTGGAGGTAGAGCGGGATGCGCATGACGAAGCTGGGGGAGACGTTGCCCTGGGTGAGCTTCATGTGGACGCTGGTGACGCCGTCGGGGGTGGTGGAGAACTCGGAGGTGACGGCGTAGTGGGGGAGTTCGGTGCCGTAGACCCACTCGTCGAAGAACCAGTCGAGCTTGCCGTCGCCGCGCAGGTCCATCCATTTGGGCATGGTCTTTTCCATGGAGGCCTTCCAGTCTTCGGTGGTGGCGGCCTTGCCGGCGTAGTCGGAGACGAACTGCTGCATGGAGCGCTTGAATAGGTTCTCGTTGTCCTGCGGGGTCCAGTAGGCCATCTCGAGCATGTGGAGGACGTAGGCGCCCTTGCTGTAGATGAGGAGCTGGTAGACGTCGCCGGTCTTCTCGTTGGAGACGCGCTCGCCCATGGTGAGGGTGCCGGCGTCGATGGGGCGGAAGCCCTGGGCGTTGCGCTGCAGCAGGTCCTTCTGCTGCTCCTTCCAGAAGGTGCGGTATTCGACCATGTTGGGCTGAGTGTTCATGAGGAAGACGCCGACGGAGAAGTTGGCGAAGCCCTCGCTCATCCACTGGTCGCGGTAGCTGTTGAAGCCGACGAGCTGGCCCCACCACTGGTGGGAGACCTCGTGGGGGGTGACCTCCTTCCAGTAGCTGGTGTTCAGTTCCATAGGAAAGATCTGGTGGCGGACGGTGGGGTCCCAGAAGCCGCAGATGGGGAGATAGACGAGCATGGGCCAGCTCTGGCCGTAGTTGCAGGCGGTCTGCTCGGTGAGGGCGACGTGGTCGTAGGGCAGCTTGCCAAAGAAGTCGGAGTAGATCTGGATGGCGGCGACGCCCTGGGTGAGCTCGTTGGTGAGGGCGGGGACGGCGGAGAGGTTGCCGAGGGCCATCTGGCCGGTGTCTTCGGCGGCTTCCGACAGATTGGCGAATTGGTCGGGCAGGCCGACATCGGCGTAGGCGGTGACGTCGAAGCCCTGGGGGGTTTTGGCTTCCTTGGTTTTGAAGTCGCCGAGGTTGAAACCTGCGACGGGGATGGGCGCGCCGGTCTCCCAGACGGCCTTCATCATGCCGCCGCTCTCGGGGGTGAGGCTGACCTGCTTGCCAGTGGCGACGATTTGCAGGTTCTTTGGGATGTGAAAGGTCATGTGGAAGCTGGCGAAGTCGCCGAGGCCGCCGGGGCCGGCGGGGTACCAGCTTTCGCGGGCGGCGGGCAGGAGGTAGTAGGTTTCGTTGCCGTCGGCGCGGAGGGTGTCCTTGCCGCTGTACTGAATGAGAAGGCGCAGGGTATCGCCGGCGCTGGCGGGCGCGGCGAGGATGGCGGCGAACTCGGGATCGAGCTTCTTGTCCTCCTGGACGAAGTCGAGGGGCGCGCCGCTCTCGCTGTAGACGCCGGAGACGCGGAGGGATGGGTAGAGGTTGAGGGGGACGACGCGGACGCCGTCGTGGAGGACCTTGAAGGTGGTCTCGGCGGAGGACTTGAGCGCGCCTCCCTTGTCGATGGTGACGTCGAGGCGCTCGTCGGTGACGCGGACGCGCTCGCCGATGTTCTTCTGCTCGGCGTGCTGCATTTTGTAGGCGACCCAGGTTTGCAGCTCGGTCTCGCTCCATGAGGTGAGCTCGACCTGGTCGGGCGCGGCGTGGGCGGTGCCTTCGGGATCGATCATGAACAGGAGGTTTTTGCCGGTGAGGAGGTTGCCGATGCGGAAGGAGGCGAGAAAGAACTGGCCGGGGCCGGAGCTGGGGCCGGGGCTGGTGAGGTCGGCCAACATGCGGAGGTCGAGGTTGTCGCTCATGTCCTTGCGGTAGGACCTGGCGAGGTCCTCGGCGGCGCCGCGGACGTGGCTGTCGGGAGCGGGGGATGCGCCGGCGGAGGCTTTGCGGATCTCGTCGGCGGTGGCGTCGGTGAAGCGCAGGACGAGGGAGGTGAAGTCCTGCTGCATGGGGCCGCCTTTGGTGAGGAGGGCGAGGGAGCGCTGTTCGCCGGGGTCATTGACGGCGAGGTCGAAGCGGCCCTTGCCGGTGAAGACGGCGCCGGTGGTGCGGCCCTCGACAGGCGAGTAGAAGTAGAAGTCGCCCTGGTCGAAGTGGAAGGCTCCGCCTTCGCGGGTGAGGGTGAAGTCCCGGACGGAGACGCCGTCGGCGCCGGGAAGGGCGGCGCGGAGGGCGGCGTAGGTCTTCTGGGAGTTGGGCTGTTGGGCTGCGCCGTTGGGTTCGATGGGTTTGGATGCGGACTGGGCGCACGCGCTGGCGGTCAGGAGAAGCACTGCAAGAGCACCTGGTTTCGATAACATGCGGATCAAAGTACCAAAGGCGTGCGCGGGGGGCAATACACAGTTTGGTGCTGGATTGGAGTGGTGAAGGACGACTCGCGGCCGCGGGTTCTGCGCCTGCGGCGGCGGGTGTCCGACTCTGGGTCAGTTGCAGGGTGTTGCTGGACTTTCCCCCCCGTCTGCCGATAGGAGGTGTTGAGGCGCATGGAGCCGACGGACCAGTGTGTCTATCGTGCCGCTTTCCATGGCGCTGAGGGATTCCGGACAAATTATGCAGATGGTTCCAACGACAACGGTCTGGTGGCTGGTTGCGGTATCGGTGCTGACTTCGATTGTTTCGTCGTATGTGGCGTTCAGCTTTGCGGAGCGGCTGGCGGCGTCGAAGGGCAGGGCCTATGGGTTCTGGCTGACGAGCGGCGCGGTGTCGATGGGGCTGGGCATCTGGTCGATGCACTACATCGGGATGCTGGCGGTGCGGCTGCCGATGGATGTGGGGTACCACGTGCCGACGGTGCTGGTGTCGCTGCTGCTGGCGACGCTGGCTTCCGCAGTGGCGCTGGTGGTGGTGAGCAAGGAGCGGCCGAGCGGGGCGGAGATCCTGTGCGGCAGCGTGTTGATGGGCTCGGGGATCGGGACCATGCATTACGTGGGGATGCATGCGATGCGCTGCGCGGCGATGCGCGACTACGATCCGATGCTGGTGGGGCTTTCGGTGGCGATTGCGGTTGGGTTCTCGTGGATGGCGATCTGGATCTCGTGCTTTGTGCGGTCCCATGCGGGCGGGGGGTGGTGGCTGCGCGGGGCGGGCGCGGTGGTGATGGGCTGCGGGATTGCGGCGATGCACTATACGGCGATGGCGGCGGTGACGTTTGAGCGGGGCGGGATGGCGATGGAGGTTGCGCCGGAGAATACGGTGCACACGTCGACGATTGGGATTGCGGCGATTGCGCTGAGCGTGGGGGTGGTACTGTTCGGGGCACTGGCCGCGACGGTGCGCGACCGCAGAGCGCATGAGGAGCTGCGCCGGGCGAATGAGGGTCTGGAGCGGGAGCGGGACCGGTTCTATGCGGCGACCGAGTCGAGCATGGATTCGTTCTTTATGTGCGAGGCGGTGCGGGACGAGATGGGCGAGATCGACGATTTTGTGTTCACGTATCTGAACAGCAATGTGGAGAAGCTGGTGGCCATCCCTGCTAAGGCGCTGCTGGGGCGGCGGATGTGCGAGGTGTTGCCGATCAACCGCACGCTGGGGTTGTTCGACCGGTACAAGCAGGTGGTGTTGACGGGCGAGCCGCTGGCGTATGAGTTTCCGATCCGGCACAAGGACGTACTGAGCTCGTGGGTGCGGGTGCAGGCGGTGAAGGTGCAGGACGGGGTTGCGATTACGGCGTCGGACATTACGCCGAGGAAGCTGACGGAGGAGCAGATTGTGCATATCGCGCACCACGACCCGCTGACCGGGCTGCTGAATCGCAACCTGCTGCGCGACCGGATCGGCCAGGCGATTGTGCAGGCGCGGCGCAACCGGACTTCGGCGGTGGTGTTTTTTATCGATCTGGACGGCTTTAAGAGAGCGAACGATACGATGGGGCACGCGGCGGGGGACAGTTTGCTGGTGGCGGTGGGGAGACGGCTGATGGACGCGGTGCGGTCGTCCGACTCGGTGATTCGGATGGGCGGGGATGAATTTGTGGTGGTGATGCCGGGGTTGACGCGGGCTTCGGACGCAGTCTTGTGCGCGGGGCTGCTGTTGAGCTCGCTGCAGCTGCCGACGTGTCTGGGCGAGACGCCAGTGACGGTGACGGGGAGCATTGGGGGCGCGGTGTATCCCGAGACTTCAGAGGATGTGGACGCGCTGTTGTTCCATGCTGACCGCGCGCTGTATGAGGCGAAGGCGGCGGGAAAGAACCGGTTCCATATTTACTCGGAGAGTGCAGCCGAGCCGGAGGCTTCGGGCGACGGCGCGGCGGCGGAGAGTGGGCTGGGGGCGATGCGGGTGTAGCGGGGCACTGGGTTGGGTGAGGGCGGGTGGCTGGGCGGCGGTCGAGCGGAGAAACAGGGGGGGCTTGGCGCGGCGGTACAATCGAAGTCTCGATGGCTTATCAGGTTTTAGCGCGGAAGTATCGTCCCCAGCGGTTTGCCGACGTGGTGGGGCAGGATCATGTGACGGTGACGTTGATGAATGCGCTGACGCAGGGGCGGATCGCGCATGGATATATCTTTTCCGGGCATAGAGGCATAGGCAAGACGACCATTGCGCGGATTCTGGCGATGGCGCTGAATTGCAGGAACACGATTGGGAGCGCGGCGCGGCCGACGGCGGAGCCTTGCGAGGTGTGCGAGAGCTGCACGGAGATACGCGCGGGCAATGCGGTGGATGTGATCGAGATCGATGCGGCGACCAACCGCGGGATCGATGAGATTCGCGAGCTGCGCGATGCGGCGCGGTACAGGCCAGCGCGGGACAAGTACAAAATTTACATTCTGGATGAGGCGCACCAGATTACGGATGCGGCGTTCAATGCGCTGCTGAAGACGCTGGAAGAGCCGCCGGAGCACATCGTTTTTATGATGGCGACGACGCAGCCGGAGGACATTCCGCAGACGGTGCGGTCGCGCTGCCAGCACTTCAGCTTTCATGCGGTGAAGCTGGTGGACATTCTGGGGCAGCTGAAGGCGATTGCGGAACAGGAGGGCGTGGCGGCGGACGAGGGCGCGCTGGCGCTGCTGGCGGAGGCGGGGGACGGGTCGATGCGCGATGCGCTGTCGATCATGGACCAGGCGATTGCGTCTGCGCCGGTAGAGGATGGGAGGGCGCGGCTGGACGCGGGGCAGATTCGCGAGCTGATGGGCACGGTGCCGAACGCGGTGTTTGAGCGGATGCTGGAGGCGGTGGATGGGAACCGCTCGGCTGAGGTGATGACGGTGGCGAACCAGCTGCTGGATGCGGGGAACTCGCCGGCGCAACTGGCGCGGCAGTGTGTGCGGTATCTGCGCAATGCGCTGATTGCGAAGGTGGCGGGGCTGGGGGTGGATGGCGCGGATGCGGCGGGGGTGGGCGCGGAGTTGCTGCAGGTTTCTCCGGACGAGCAGAAGAGGGCGGCGCGGACTGCGGCGCTTTTTAGTGAGGAGGAGTTGACGCGATTTTTGCAAGTGATGCTGCGGACGTTCGATGAATTGGGGTATCGGCAGGAGCAGCGGTTTCATTTTGAGCTGGGGCTGATGAAGCTGGTGCATCTGCGGAGATTGTTGCCGATGGAGGAGGTGTTGAGCGCGGTTGGGGGTCGCGGAGTCGCTGCGGCGTCTCGTCCGGCTGTTGCTGCGCCCAGACCAACGCCTGCTACTCAAGCCGTGTCGGGTCCGGCAAGACCTGCGTTTTCGCCGTTCGAGCCGGACAACAGGCGAAGGCCGGAGGGGACGGTTGCGGCGGCGGCGGTGTCGCATGGGATGGTGGAGACGCGGGGTGCGACGGCGGTGTCGGTGGGGCCGATTGCGGTTGCGCGAGCGGCGGCTGAGAGCCTGCCGATGGCGATGCCGGAGGCGGTGCGGCAGCCGGAGGCGATTGCGTTTGCGATGCCGACGCGAGTGGAGGAGCGGGTTGAAGAGGAGCGGGAGGTTGAGTTGCCGCCGGCAGTGTTTGCGACGACGGCCGGGGCGGCGGATGCGAGCGCGATGCAGCGGGCGGTGGTGGAAGCGCTGGCGGAGGCGCGGCAGCAGTCTGCGGCGGATGCGATGAGCGATGCGGTGTGGACGGTGGCGGAGGGTGAGGTGCGGGTGGAGACGGGGCTGACGAAGACGATGCTGGGCGTGGTGATGAACGCGGAGGCGGAGAAGATCGTGCGCGGGGCGATGACGGCCGCGGGCGCGAATGGGATGAAGCTGGTGTTGTTGCCGGGCGCAGAGGCGGCGGTTGCGGTGAAGAAGGTGCGTGCGGCGCGGGTGGGGACGGCAGAGGCGCGGGCGAAGGAGCATCCGGTGGTGCAGCAGGCGCAGCGGCTGTTTAACGCGGAGATACGGAACGTGATCGATCTGCGCGAGGGCGAGTAGGAGGGGCGATGGATTTTGCGGACATGGCGAAGATGAAAGAGGTGATGGGGAAGGCGCGCGAGATGCAGGCGCAGATGGAGCAGAAGCTGGCGGCGACCGTGGTGGAGGCGGATGCGGGCGGGGGGATGGTTTCGGTGCGGATGAACGGGAAGAAGGAGGTGCTGCGGGTGAAGATTGAGCCGACGGCGTTGAGCGCTTCCGGTGGAGATGTTGAACTGCTGGAGGACCTGATTGCGGCGGCGTTCAATGAGGCGGGGCGGCGGGCGGAGGATGCGATGAAGTCGGGGGTGAGTTCGATGATGGGCGGGCTGAAGCTGCCGGGGATGGAATAGGCGAGCGATGGCGCGATTTGCGGAACCGATGTCGCGGCTGATCGATGAGCTGCGCAAGCTGCCGGGGATTGGGACGAAGTCGGCGCAGCGGCTGGCGTTCCATGTGCTGCGGGCGAGCGATGCGGATGCGCGGGCGCTGGCGGGGGCGGTGCTGGAGCTGCGGGAGAAGCTGCGGCTGTGCTCGGTGTGCAACAACATTACGGATGTCGATCCGTGCGGATATTGCACGAGCGCGGTGCGGGACCAGGGTGCGGTGTGCGTGATTGAAGAGCCGACGAACATTGCGACGATCGAGAAGACGCGGAGCTACAACGGGGTGTACCACGTGCTGCATGGGACGCTGTCGCCGATTGGGGGGGTGGGGCCGGAGCAGTTGAGGATTGCGAGTTTGCTGGTGAGGTTGGGGGTGGGGGCGGAGGAGAATGGGGCGGGCGTGCGTGCGGTGCGTGAGGTGATACTGGCGACTTCGCCGACGACGGAGGGGGAGGCGACGGCGGCGTATCTGGCGGGGGAGATTCGGAGGGTTGCGCCGGGGATGCGGGTGACGCGGATTGCGACGGGGGTTCCGGCGGGGTCGGATATTGAGTATGCGGATGAGGTGACGATGACAAGGGCGATGGAGGGGAGGAGGGAGTTTTAGCGGGGCTATTCGGCGGGGTCGTAGTTGAGGTTGGGGCCGAGCCAGCGTTCGATTTGGGGGATGGTCATGGCTTTGCGGGCGGCGTAGTCGGCGACCTGGTCGGGGCCGATCTTGCCGAGGGAGAAGTAGCGGGACTCGGGGTGGGCGAAGTAGAGGCCGCTGACGCTGGAGCCGGGCCACATGGCGAAGGACTCGGTGATCTTCATGCCGGTGTTGGCCTCGACGTTGAGGAGGGTCCAGATGGGGCCTTTTTCGGTGTGGTCGGGGCAGGCGGGGTAGCCGGGGGCGGGGCGGATGCCGCGATACTTCTCGTGGATGAGGTCTTCGGGGGTGAGATTTTCGGAGCGGCCGTAGCCCCACTGATCGCGGACGATTTTGTGGAGGCATTCGGCGAAGGCCTCGGCGAGGCGGTCGGCGAGAGCCTCGGCCATGATGGCGTTGTAGTCGTCGTTGGCGGCGCGGAAGCGGTCGCAGAGGGCGGTGAGGCCGATGCCGCTGGTGACGGCGAAGGCGCCGATGTGGTCGGGGAGTGCGGTGGATGCGGGGGCGATGAAGTCGGCGAGGGAGCGGCAGGGCTCGGCGCCTTCGCGGTCGGATTGCTGGCGGAGGAAGTGGAAGCGGGTGAGGATGGCGCTGCGGGTGTCGTCGGTGTATAGGGCTACATCGTCTTCGATGGCGTTGGCGGGGAAGAAGCCGTAGACGCCGCGGGCGGTGATGAGGTTGCTGGCGATGATGGTGTCGAGGAGGGCGTTGCCGTCGGCGAAGACCTGCGTGGCCTGGGGGCCGTGTTCGGGATGGGTGAGGATGCGGGGATAGATGCCTTTGAGGCCCCAGGTGTGGAAGAAGGGCGACCAGTCAATGTACTCGCGGAGGGTTGCGAGGGGAAAGTTCTCTAAGGCGCGGACGCCGAGGAATTCGGGGACGGGGAGGTCGGCGAGTGCCCACTCGATGGGGGTGCGTCGGGTGCGGGCGAGGTCGAGGGGGATGAGTTTTTTTGCGGGCGCGGCGTGGGCGCGGCGGAGGGCGTCGTACTCGGCGCGGTGCGTGGTGACGAAGTCGGCTTTGCCGTCGTCGCTGAGGAGGCTGGTGGTGACGGGGACGGCGCGGCTGGCGTCGAGGACGTGGACGACGGGCTGGCTGTAGTGCGGGGCGATTTTGACGGCGGTGTGGGCGCGGCTGGTGGTGGCTCCGCCGATGAGGAGGGGGAGTTTGAAGCCCTGGCGCTCCATCTCTTTCGCGACGTGGACCATCTCGTCGAGGGAGGGGGTGATGAGGCCGGAGAGTCCGATCATGTCGGCTTTTTCGGTGCGGGCGCGTTCGAGGATTTTCTCGCAGGAGACCATGACGCCGAGGTCGATGACATCGTAGTTGTTGCAGGCGAGGACGACGCCGACGATGTTCTTGCCGATGTCGTGGACGTCGCCTTTGACGGTGGCGAGGAGGATCTTGCCCTGGGCCTTGACGACTTCGCCGGCGGCGACGCGTTCGGCTTTCTCGGCCTCCATATAAGGCGTCAAGTGCGCAACCGCTTTCTTCATGACGCGGGCGGATTTGACGACTTGCGGAAGGAACATCTTGCCGGCGCCGAATAGGTCGCCGACGACGCTCATGCCGGCCATCAGCGGGCCTTCGATGACGAGGAGGGGGCGGCCAAGTTTGACACGGGCCTCCTCGGCGTCGATCTCGATGTAGGTGTCGATGCCGCGGACGAGGGCGTGGGAGAGACGTTCTTCGACGGTGCCTGCGCGCCACTCTTCGGCTTTCTTCTCGGTGACGACGGTATCGACGCCTTTGAGTTTTTCGCCGAAGTCGACGAGGCGTTCGGTCGAGTCGGGGCGGCGGTTGAGGAGGACGTCTTCGACGAGGAGTTTGAGTTCGGGGTCGATCTCTTCGTAGACCTCCAACATGCCGGCGTTGACGATGCCCATGTCCATGCCGGCGGCGATGGCGTGGTAGAGGAAGGCGGAGTGCATGGCTTCGCGGACCTTGTTGTTGCCGCGAAAGCTGAAGGAGATGTTGGAGACGCCGCCGGAGACTTTGGCGTGTGGAAGGTTGGCCTTGATCCAGCGGGTGGCGTTGATGAAGTCGAGGGCGTAGTTGTTGTGCTCCTCCATGCCGGTGGCGACGGTGAGGATGTTGGGGTCGAAGATGATGTCTTCGGGGGGGAGGCCGACCTCGTCCACCAATATTCTGTAGGCGCGCTCGCAGATGCGGATTTTTTCGGCGTAGGTCGCGGCCTGGCCTTGCTCGTCGAAGGCCATGACGACGACGGCGGCGCCGTACTTGAGGACCTTCGCGGCGTTCTCGCGGAACTTGGCTTCGCCCTCCTTGAGGGAGATGGAGTTGACGATGCCTTTGCCCTGAAGGCATTTGAGGCCGGCTTCGATGACCTCCCACTTGGAGGAGTCGACCATGAAGGGGACTTTGGCGACCTCGGGCTCGCTGCCGAGGAGCTGGAGGAAGCGGGTCATGGCGGCGACGCCGTCGATCATGCCCTCGTCCATGCAGATGTCGATGATGTTGGCGCCGTTTTCGACCTGCTGGCGGGCAATGGAGACGGATTCTTCGAATTTGCCTTCCTTGACGAGTTTGGCGAATTTTGGCGAGCCGGCGACGTTGGTGCGCTCGCCGATCATGATGTAGACGCCGGGCTGCTGGGTGAAGGGCTGCGAGCCGGAGAGGCGGAGGGGTTTGGGCTCGATGGGTTCCAGTGCGGCTTCGGGTGCGGCTGCGGTCACGCGGCGACCTCGATGGGGTGGAGGCGGCTTGCGAGCGGGCGGGGCGGCTTGCCTTCGAGGGCGCGGGCGATGGCTGCGATGTGCTCGGGCGTGTTGCCGCAGCAGCCGCCGGCGATGTTGATGAGGCCGGCGTCGGCGAAGGTGGAGAGGGAGCGGGCCATATCGGCGGGGCCGAGGTCGAAGCCGGTGGGGGCGAGCGGGTTGGGCAGGCCGGCGTTGGGGTAGCAGGAGATGGCGGCGTCGGCTTTGTCGGAGAGCTCGGAGAGGAAGGGGTACATGAGGTCGGGGCCGAGGGAGCAGTTGAGGCCGACGGAGAGCGGGCGGACGTGCTTGACGGCGTTCCAGAAGGCTTCGGTGGTCTGGGCGGAGATGAGGGTTTCGCCGCCACGGCCGACGGCGGCGGAGATCATGATGGGGAGTTCTTTGTGGCTGGCGGTGAGGCCGTCTTCGTCGAAGACCTCGCGGATGGCGACGAGGGCGGCTTTGGCGTTGAGGGAGTCGAAGATGGTTTCGACGAGCAGAAGGTCGACGCCGCCGGCGATGAGGGCGCGGGTCTGGTGTTTGTAGGCGTCCTTGACCTGGTCGAAGGTGACGACGCGGAAGCCTGCGTCGTCGGGGTCGGGCGAGTTGGAGAGGGAGACGGTGAGGGGGCCGATGGCGCCGGCGACGAAGCGTGGGCGGGCCGGTCTTCCAGCGACAACGGCGTTGCTGGCGCGGTCGGCCGCCTCGCGGCACTGGCGGGCGGACTGCTCGTTGATCTCCCAGGCGAGGGCGTTGAGGAAGGAGTCGTCGACGATGCGCTGGTAGAAGGCGGGGTCTTTGCGGCCGCCGGTCTCGCGTGGGTCGTCGACGAAGAACTCGCTTTGGGTGATGCTGGTGGCGCCGAAGGTGTTGGTCTCGATGATGTCGGCGCCGGCCTCGAGGAAGCGGCGATGGATGTCCGAGATCATGGCGGGCTGGGTGAGGGAGAAGAGGTCGCCGTTGTTGAGGAGGTCCTTGGTGGAGTCGCGGAAGCGCGTGCCGCGGATGTCGGCTTCGGTCATGCCGTAGGTGCGGATGGTGGTGCCCATGGCGCCGTCGATGATGGCGATGCGGGATTCGAGGATCTTTTCGAGCGGGTGTGGGGTGGATCTTGTCATGGGCTTGTGGGCTCCTGACCGCTGGGCGCATTCGGTGTGCTTGTATAAGGATACGATGTCGCGGGGCGGGAGACGATCCCACCTAGGTGCATGGGGCGCTATTCGGGGGTGGGCCTCCGCGGTGAGGGTTTTCAATCCGGAGAGAGTCGGGGCGCGTAGTTTAAGAGTCTAAGAGGTTGGCGGCGGCTGGCAGTGTGGAGCGACGGCTGCGAAAGGGACGACGATGCTGATGAGGGATGGGGGGAGTTTGGAGGGGAAGATTGGTTCGTCGGAGATTACGCCGAAGGAGCGATTTTTCAGCCGGAGGAATTTTTTGACGGGGGCGGCGGCGGTGGGGGTGGGGGCGTTGGCGCTGGACCAGGTGCCAGGGCTGTGGCATCCGGCGTCGGTGCATGCGGACCAGAAGTTGAATGTGGTGGCGAGCAAGTATGTGGTGCAGGACCAGGAGACGCCGTTTGCGAAGGCGACGACGTTCAATAATTACTACGAGTTCGGGGTGGACAAGAGCGATCCGGCGCGGAATGCGCATACGCTGCACACGCGGCCGTGGACGGTGGAGGTTGCGGGGATGGTGAAGAAGCCGCAGACGATCGACATCGACACGCTGATGAACTACAGGCCGCTGGAGAGCCGGGTGTACCGGCACCGGTGCGTGGAGGCGTGGTCGATGGTGATTCCGTGGGACGGGTACTCGCTGAGCGAGTTTATCTCGGCGATGGAGCCGCTGCCGAGCGCGAAGTTTGTGCAGTTCATTTCGGATGAGAGCAAGAAGGACATGCCAGACAAGCCGAGCGTGCTTGACTGGCCCTACTCGGAGGGGCTGCGGATGGATGAGGCGATGAATCCGCTGTGCCTGCTGACGTTTGGGTGCTATGGCGAGGTGTTGCCGAACCAGAATGGCGCGCCGGTGCGGGTGGTGAGTCCGTGGAAGTATGGGTTCAAGAATGGCAAGTCGATTGTGAAGGTGGTGTTCACGGATAAGCAGCCGAAGACCTCGTGGAACCAGATGGCGTCGGATGAGTATGGGTTCTACTCGAATGTGAACCCGCAGGTGGACCATCCGCGGTGGTCGCAGGCGCATGAGCGGCGGATCGATGCGAGCGCGTTTCCGAAGACGATTGCGACGCTGATGTTCAATGGGTATGGGGACCAGGTGGCGGGGATGTATGCGGGGATGGATTTGCGGAGATACTTTTAGTTGTGAGTGGTGAGTGGTGAGTGGTGAGTTGTGAGTGGTGGGGCGGGGGGAGACTGGCTGGGTGGGTTTGGGGCGGTATGATTGAGGCGATTCGGTCGGCTGGCGGAGTGCGCCGGTGAAAGCGACTATGATACTGGCGGGTACGATGCTGGGTGACGTGGGACCGCATCAGATTTAACGTCGACAGCCGTCAAAGCCGATGCGGAGCGGCCTGCCGGAGGGCGGAGATGCGCAAACGACGTGAAGGATTCGTCGCCAGGAGCGTAACTTTTTCCTGAATTTCGAGTCTTGAAGAGTGTGGGCTCTGTGCGGCTTGTCGCGCGGGCCTGGGATTTGGAGGATAGCGATGAATCGGAATGCCGGCATTTATTTTGGAGTGCTAAAGGGTCTGGGGCGCGCGGCGATGATCGCCTTGCTGGGGGGTGGGATGGCGATGGCGCAGGACCAGGCAGCGCAGGCCCCTCCGCAGACGGCGGCGCCCGATGCGGGGACTGCTCCGGCAGTCGCGGCTGCGCCTACTAGTGGGGCGAAGGTGATCCCGGATGCACAGATTGAGGCGGGGGTTCTGAAGGCGCTGGCGGGCGCGCCGGACCTGGCGAACCAGGCAATTACGACCTCCACGGTTTATGGCACGGTGACGCTGTCGGGATCGGTGGAGACTGAGGCGCTGCGCACAGAGGCGGAGAACCTGGCGGCGCGCACCTTCGGGGTGAAGAAGGTGGTCGACGAGATGACGCTGGGCAGCCAGCCGGCGGCGACGGGGCAGTTGCAATCGGACGGGACGATTGCTGCTCCGGGGCAACAGGCACCTGCGCCGATTTCGCAGGGCAGTCCGGACTCGGACAATACGGCGCCGAGCCAGATGCCGAATCAGGCTGGCCAGCCGAGTTATGGGCCGGGCGCGCCGGAGTACCCGCAGCAGCAGCAGGGCTATCCGCAGCAGCAGGGTTATCCGCAGCAGCAGCCGTATCCGCAGGCACAGGGCTATCCGCAGGGGCAGGGCTATCCGCAGGGGCATCCTTATCCGCAGCAGCAGTACAACGGGCCGCAGCAGCCGCTGCCGCAGCCGGTGTTTGGCGGGCAGGAGGCGGGCGAGATGGTGACGATCCCGAGCGGCGCGCTGGTGCGCATCCGGATCAACCGGATGCTGGACAGCGCGAAGGCGAAGGCGGGCGAGCATTTTGAGGGCATCGTGGTGAACGATGTGGTGGGCGGCGGTGCGGTGGCGATTCCGCGGGGCGCGGCGGTGCAGGGCGTGGTGGTGGATGCCAAGAAGTCGGGCGCGGTGAGCGGGCGGGGCGAGCTCTCGCTGCAACTGACGCAGGTGACGCTGGGCGGCAAGAGCTATCCGATCGTCTCCGATTTGTGGGCGCACAATGGCGCGGACAAGACGATCCAGTCGGTGAACAGCACGGTGGTGGGCGGCGCGCTGGGCGCGCTGGTGGGGGCGGCGGCGGGCGGCGGCCAGGGCGCGGCGATTGGGGCCGGTGTGGGCGGGCTGCTGGGTCTGGGCTCTTCGGCGGCATCGCATACCGGGCAGGTGTTTATCCCGTCGGAGGGGATGTTGACGTTCCATCTGGCGCAGCCGGCTACTGTGGCGACGGTCTCGCAGGCGGAGATGGACCGGCTGGCGCAGGGCGTGCCGGCGGCGGGGCAACAGCAGCTGCAGCGGCGCTACCCTCCGGGGTACTACGGGCCGGGGTACTATGCGTATCGGCCGTACCCTTATCCTTACTAAGCAATCTGAATCGCTAAGCAATCTGAATCCGGTTGACTGGCCCCTGAAGTTGCGTCAGGGGCTTTCGGCTGCGGCTGCGCTCCGGCCTTCGGCAGGGCGGTGTGCGCTTCGCGCAGAGCTGGTTTACGGCACGCGTGAACGCGTGCCCTTCCGGTGTGTAGGGGGACCTCGCGATTTACCGGATTGTCCCCTTTGACGCGAACATACTCCGGCAGGAGCATTGGCTGTGGCCGACACGCCGGGCGTCTCGGCGTTGCTCGCTGTGCCTCGGCTCAGGCGGTGGGCTTGGCCGGGATGACGGGTTGGGGTCAACGTGGGAGGAGGGGTGGGGGCTGTGATTTATACTTGTGGTGCCCTTGCAGGCGTTGGGCGCGCGGAGTTCCGCGTGCCGGGACCCGAGCAAAATCAACGGGCAGATGCGCAGTCTCAGGCTGGATGGTTGCGGACGGGCTCCCGGCATTGGGGGGTCGTGGTCCGGGTTCGGGGTCGTGGGATCGACGTGCGAAGTCAAGGGTTGCAAAGTAGAGCATGATTCGTTTTCTTCAGCAGGACAATAAGCTGGTCAAGATTCTTTTTGGCGTCATCATCGGCGGCGCGTGCATCTCGATGGTGATCTATCTGGTGCCGGGGCTGATGGACCCGACGACGGGTTCCGACCCGGCGGTGTATGCGACGGTGCGGGCGCCGGGGACGCTGGGGCGGCTGTTCGGGGAGACCACGCCGATCAAGACGGAGGACGTGGCGAAGCTGGCGGAGCGGCAGATGCAGCAGCAGCACTATCCGGCGTCGACGATGCAGGCGCTGATGCCGTATGTGATGCCGCAGGCGGCGCAGGTGCTGGTGCAGCGGGCGATCCTGGAGCAGGAGGCGCACAAGCTGCATCTGGACGCCTCGGATGAGGACATCCGGCGGGCGCTGAAGGACCGCTACGGCCAGGTGTTCTTTCCCAATGGGAAGTTCATTGGGGAGGAGGCGTACACCGCACTGCTGACGAGCTATGGGCTCTCGATCAAGGACTTTGAGGACAGCGTGCGGTCGGAGATTGAGATTGACCGGCTGCAGGCGCTGGTGACGGGGGGCGTGACGGTCTCCAACGACGCGGTGCGCACGGCGTACATTGCGCAGGCGACGAAGGTGAAGTTCGACTATGCGGTGGTGTCATCGGAGGACGTGAAGAAGACGATCAACCCGAGCGATGCCGACTTGCAGACGTTCTTCAAGCAGAATGCGGCGCGGTATGCGCAGGCGATTGCGGAGACGCGGAAGATTGAGTATGTGGCGTTCGACGGGTCGAAGATCCCCGGCGGCAAGCCGCCGGTGACGGACGCGGAGATCGAGTCGTACTACGCGGCGCACCAGGCCGACTACAAGACGGAAGAAGAGGTGAAGACGCGGCACATTCTGATCTCGTCGAAGGCGGGCGCGGACGCGCAGGCGGATGGGGCGGCGAAGGCGAAGGCGCAGGATGTGCTGAAGCAGGTGCTGGCGGGGGGAAACTTTGCGGACCTGGCGAAGAAGTACTCGGAGGACCCGGGGAGCAAGGATGCGGGCGGCGAGCTGCCGCTGATGCCGACGGCGCAGCTCGATCCGGCGTACGCCAAGGCGGCGATGGCGCTGGGGACGGGGCAGACGTCGGGGCTGGTGAGGTCGTCGTTTGGGTACCACATCATCCAGACGGAGCAGAAGCAGGCGGCGGGGGAGAAGCCGCTGGCTGAGGTGAAGGACTCGATTGTGCAGACGCTGCAACAGCAGAAGCAGGGAGCGGCGGAGCAGGCGTTTGCGCAGGCGCTGGCGGCCGAGGCCAAGAAGGACGGCCTGGATAAGATGGCCGCGGCGAATGGGCTGCACGCGGTGACGACGGACTACGTTGCGAGAGACGGCGTGGTGGGCGGACTCTCGGACGCGAGCGCGCTGCTGACGCAGGCGTTCGCGACGGAGAAGGGGGCGGCTCCGGGTACGGTTGCGACCGGCGACGGGATGGCGGTGTTCTCGGTGTTGGATGTGAAGACGGCGCACGCTCCGGAGTTTGCGGCGTACAAGGACCATATCCTGGACGACTACCGCCAGGAGCAGGCGCCGCGTCTGCTGCAGCAGGAGACGGCGAAGCTGGCTGAGCGGGCGAAGGCGCTGGGCGATCTGAAGAAGGCGGCTGCGGAGTTGAAGGCGCCGGTGAAGTCTAGCGACCTGGTGGGGCAGGATGGGCAGGTGCCGGACATCGGTTCGATGAGCGGACCGGGGGCGGTGGCGTTTACGCTGGCGCAAGGAGCGATCTCGGGGCCGATCAACGCGGGGCAGAACGGCGTGGTGCTGACGGTGACGGACAAAGAGGCGCCCAGCGCGGCGGACATTGCGCAGCACATGGACGAGACGCGGGAGCATCTGTTGGGCGACTCGCGGGACGAGATCTTCCGGGTGTTTCTGGGGACGCTATCGGAGAACTATGAGAAGGGCGGCGGGGTGAAGTATACGAAGCAGGCGTCGTCGACTCCGGGGCCGTTGGGGGCGCCGGGGGGACAGTAGGTTTGGAGTGAGGATTTGGTTTAAAGACAGGAACGATTGTCCTAGGGGCTGAAGCCCGGACCTATCTCAGAAGCAAGAACAACGGCGACGGCAGTAGAGCTCCTAAGCATGTTCTGAGGAGGCGGGCCGTTTTCTGACCGGCGCGGAATGGGCGCGGGGTTAGGGCGGGCCTTTTTCGTTTGATGGTGCGGTGTGTGGGTGAGTGCGTTGCATCAGATGTTTGTGGTGGGATGGTTTGTGATGTACAGCTGTCAGCTATCGGCGGCCGGGGTTGAGGGAACAATCGGTTGGAAGGGTGAGGGATGAGCCAGGAGCGGATGTCGGGAGTGCTGCTGCATGTGACGTCGCTGCCATCGCATGGCGGGGTGGGGGACTTTGGGCCGGCGGCGTATGGGTTTGTGGATTTTCTGGCGGCGGCGAAGCAGCGGCTGTGGCAGGTGTTGCCGCTGAGCCCGACGGGGTATGGGAGCGCGCCTTATTCGGCGCTGTCGGCGTTTGCGGGGAACCCAGTGCTGATCTCGCTGGAGCGGCTGGTGGAGGATGGGTGGATTGCGGGCGAGCGGCTGGCGGGACTGCCGGGGCACGATGGGCCGGCGGACTTTGACGCGGTGGCGACCAAGAAGGTGCCGCTGATCGAAGAGGCGGCGGGGAATTTTCTGGACCGCGCGAACGACGAGCAGAAGGCGCGGTTCCAGAAGTTCTGCGAGGAGAACCTGAGCTGGCTGCCTGACTATGCGACGTATAACGTGCTGCGGCGGCGGTTCGGGTACAAGAGCTGGCATGAGTGGCCAGCGGAGTATGCGCAGCGCAAGCACGATGCGCTGACCTCGACGCTGGCCGAGCATGGGCGCGAGATTGCGGTGGAGCAGGCGGTGCAGTTTTTCTTCGACCAGCAGTGGAACGCGCTGCGGGCGTACTGCAGGGAGCGCGACATCCGAGTGCTGGGCGATGTGGCGATTTTTGTGAACTACGACAGCGCGGACGTGTGGACGCACCCGGGGCTGTTCGAGCTGGATGCGAAGGGGAACATGGTGCGGGTGTCGGGCGTGCCGCCGGATTATTTTTCGGCGGAGGGGCAGCGGTGGGGCAATCCTTTGTACAAATGGGGCGAGATGCGGGAGCGCGGGTTCGCGTGGTGGGTGGAGCGGGTGCGGCGCTCGCTGGCGCTGTACGACATGATCCGGCTGGACCATTTTCGCGGGTTCGAGGCGTACTGGTCGATTGCGGCGGACGAGCCGACGGCGATCCGCGGACAGTGGGTGAAGGCGCCGGGGCAGGAGTTGTTTGCGCGACTGAAGGAGGTGTTTGGCGAGCTGCCGTTTATCGCGGAGGACCTAGGGGTGATTACGCCGGAGGTGGAGGAGCTGCGCGAGCGGTTTGGGATGCCGGGGATGCGGGTGCTGCAGTTTGGGTTCTCCGACCGCGGTGCGCACATTTATCTGCCGCACAAATTTGTGCCTAATTCGGTTGCATATACGGGCACGCACGACAACGACACCACGCTGGGGTGGTGGCGTGACGGCACCGGCGCGGTGGAGCGGGCGAACCTCGAGACTTATCTGGGGCCGATTGCGCCGGACGAGGCGGTGGTGGGGGCGATGATGCGGGCGGCGGCAGGGTCGGTGGCGAACCTGTGCATCTTTCCCATGCAGGACATACTGGGACTGGGCAGCGAGGCGCGGATGAATACGCCCGCGGCGAGCCAGGGGAATTGGACGTGGCGGTATGGGAGCGGAGCCCTGAAGCCGGAGTCTGCAGAGAAGCTGGCGGAGTTGATGGTGATGACGGACCGGGATGGGTATGTTGCGCCGCGGTATGAGGCGCCGAAGGCGGGGGGGTAAAGACGACCGCGGATAACAGCGGATGAACGCGGATTAAAGGCGAGGGAGGATGGAGCAAAGGCAAATGCGGGGATTCTGGCCTTCGCTTCGCTCAGGCCAGAATGACAATTCAAGAGGGGAATGACGATTCAGGTGGAGGGATGGCGGGCGCGCCTCCTGCGTCCCACTTATCGCTGCGCGATGAATGGGGCACACGGGGGATGGGGAAGCAAGGCAGGGCGGAAGCAGGTCCTTCCCCTTCGGCTTCGCTCAGGGTCAGGATGACAATTTCTTGTGGGGTGGGGCGGGTTAGACTGGTGAGAGGGAAATTCAATTTACAGGAGCAACGATGCCTCTCTCTGGCGAAGCGATACGAACGATGAATTATGTGGACGATATCTCGGTGACGCTGCGGCGGATTCTGACGGTGCTGCCGTCGCTGACGGAGGACGAGCGGCAGCGGGTGGCGGAGCACATCAAGGAATCCGACCCGAGCTACGAGAGCGTGATCCTGGCGATGCAAGGCAAGAAGTGAGCTGTGGCTGACGCGGGTGGGATGGGGACGCTGGGTGGGGCGTTTGCGGTGCGCACGGTGGCGGTGATTGGGGCGGGGCGCGTGGGGCGGAGCTTTGCGCTGGCGTGCGCGGCAGCGGGGTTCGACGTGGTGCTGGAAGACGTGATGCCGGCGAAGCTGCGGCGGGCGCAGGAGGAGTATGCGGAGCTGGGGGCGCTGGCGGGTGCGGGACGGCTGCGGGTGGCGCTGACGGTAGAGGATGCGGTGCGGGCGGCGGATGTGGCGGTGGATTTTGTGCCGGATGAGCTGGAGTCGAAGCTGGAGATTTTTTGTATGGTGGATCGCATGGCGCCGCCGAAGACGGCGCTGCTGACGCCGGGCGTGGCGTTGAGCATTACGGACCTGGCGTCGTGTACCTATCGGGGGGAGAGGTGTTTTGCGGTGCGGGGGATGGTGGAGGGTGATGCTTTCGAAGCGGCAAGACCGGTGAGGTTGCTGCATCCGAAGGATGCGGCGGTGGAGGTGATGACCGGGGTGGGGGATTTTCTGGGGGCGCTGGGGTGTGCGGTGCGGGTGGAAGAGGACCGGGGTGAGGCGATGCTGGTGAAGAACTTGGGGTGAGTGGGGCGGGAACCCGTGAATCCCACATCTCAGAATCGAGATGTGGGGCACCCGCACCCGAGGTTATACATCCCACCCAAGCAGAGCTTGGATGGGGCACCCGAGGTGGTACATCCCACCCAAGCGGAGCTTGGATGGGGCACCCGAGGTGGTACATCCCACCTGAGCGGAGCTTGGATGGGGCACCCGAATTTGGAGAGTTACTTGTAGCCCATGCCGGCGAGGACGCCGCGCATGTAAGCGAAGCTTTCGACGACGCCGGGCATGGGGTTGTCGGCGTGGATCTCGTATTCGAGGTCGACGTTGCCGGGGTAGTTGGTTTGGATGAGGGCCTCGAAGATGCCGCGGATAGGCATGATGCCTTCGCCGACGGCGACCTGGCTCTCGCGCGAGGTGGCGTCGGCGAGGTCCTTGATGTGGAGGTCGAAGAGGCGGGGGCCGGCGGCGTGGATGGCGGCGACGACGTCTGCGCCGGCGCGCATGGCGTGGCCGAGGTCGATGCAGAGGCCGATGCGGGGGTCCATGTCCTTGACGGCGGCGAGGACATCGAAGGGTGAGGGGAAGTTGTGGTCTTCGGGGCCGTGGTTGTGGATGGCGAGCTTGATGTTGTATTCCTTGACAAACTTTTCCAGGCGGGGAAGGTTCTGGTGGGTGGGCGCGCAGACGGCGATGGGGATGCCGGCGGCCTTGAGGTATTCGAACTTGGGGCGGATGTCGTCGTCGTCGTCTTTATCGAAGGTGATGTTGCCGTCGGCGGTGAGGATGAAGCCGGCGGCTCGATATTCGGCGGCCCTGGGCGCGACCTGATCGAGGGGCGTCATGGGCAGGTGGACGTCCTTGAGGTTGAGCAGGGGCGTGCGGAGCTGGTGCATGAAGTCGATGAGGTGGGCGGAGTCGAAGGTGCGGAAGGTGTAACTGGCGATGCCGAGGCGGATAGGGAGATCGACGGCGGGGGTGGGGGGCTTGAGGGGGGTGGGGCCGACGGGGTGGGGTGGGGACTGGACTTGGGGCTGGGTGAGGGATTCGGCGGGCAGGAGGGCGGCTGCGGCGGCGAGGGTGCCGGTGTGGAGGATTGTGCGGCGGGTGATTGAGTTTGTGGTGGAGTCCATGGGGCGCAATGGTATCGCCCGAGGCGGCTCTGCGTCTATGGGCCGGCCGATGGAGAGGTGTGGATTGGCGGGGGAGCAGCGTGCGGGTGGGGCGGGATTTGACACTCGCCGCTGCGCGGCGGGACGGGAGGAGCAGCCCGCAACTCGTGGTACACTAGCGCTGCGGGGTGGAGCAGCCCGGTAGCTCGTTGGGCTCATAACCCAAAGGTCGTAGGTTCAAATCCTACCCCCGCAACCAATCAAATCAATAATTTACGAAAGTCTGGAAATGCTGACAGACTCCCATAAACTCCCAATAGCAAAAAGTGGAGTTTAGGCGCTCGCTTTCAACGGCTTGAGCACCATCTCTACCACCTTCCCATTCGCTTCCCGCTTCGATGACGACATCGCGTGTCCATAGACGTTCATCGTCGTCTGGATGGAAGCGTGTCGCATCAGCTCCTGCTGCACCTTCATCGGAGCTCCGGTCTCGTCCAGCCACGAACGATACGTGTGGCGGAACGTATGCCAGCCGATGGTCCCGTACTTGCCGGAGTTCTTCACGCGCGTCTCATGTAGAAGCATACGAACGCCGTTACCGGTTTTCTGATCCTGGTTACACCAGACACCAGGTGCTGCCCCGCACGTCGGACATTCCACCACACAGCAACCCGAGGGGCGAAGATGCCGCTTCTGGATCTCGGTGGGATAGTAGGGCCGATTCGTTCTAGGGTTGGCAAAGACCCAGCCTTCTTCCGTGGCCACAGCGTGCGTGCTCCACTTCAGAATGATCTCGGTCAAGGACGGATGCAGAGGAACATAGTCCTGGGAGTATTCGGTCTTGACGTCATCCACCCTGCCGTTCACGAAGCTGCGCTGAACGAGAAGCTGGTTTTTGTCGAAATCGAAGTCGTCCCATTGAAGCGCCGCGATCTCGCTCACGCGGAGACCGAGGCATTGGGCAATCTGTACCATCGTGCGCCACGGTTCTTGCAGTGTCGCGACGATGAGTTCGAACTCCTCCACAGTGAGCGAAGTTGGGCGTTGCCGGCGCTTGCTGCCACCTTTCACGCGAACCAACGCAATCGGGTTTCGGCGCTCGTTGAAGAGTTCCCACCGCGTGGCGCACTCGAACATCAAGTGCATCACGCTACGGATATGGGCCTTCGACTTCGGAGCCATAGAAAGGTTCTTCAACCAATCCTCGACCGCCATTGGCCGGATCTTTTCGAGCAGATAGTCGCCCCATCTAGGCCTGAGGTAGTTCTTAATATTCGAGCGGTAAGACTTCGCCGTCGAATACCGTTCTGGCAGTTCTTCCTCAAGGTAGCGGTCGCATATCGCGCCGAACGTCACCACGGCCATGGACTGCTGTGGAGTTTCAGAGTTGAGTTTTAGGAGAAGAGCTTCGACCGCCCTTTGTGCGAGAGCCTTGGTACCGTACTTCTCGACCGAGCCCACGGTAGCAGTCCTCCGCTGCCGTGTGCCGTTCTCGATCGTTTCGTAGTACCGAAACTCCCAGGCGTCTGATCCCTTCGCCCGCTTCTTGCGTGTAAGACTTCCGAACTGGTAACGCGCTCGTGATATCAAGATTCCTCCTCGACTCACGGCACGAATGGCTTGATCTAAGGGTAGCCGAGAGCGGGCCGCTTTATCTGCGGAAAACATAGTTTTTCGGGGGTTAGCCAGCTTGCTTCTGGTCGATCCAATGGTCGATTGCGGAGGCCCGGAAGCGCCAGAGCTTGCCCACCTGGACACCTGCGATCTGACCTCGAAGCACCATGCGTTGAAGGGTGCGGGGATGCACGCCGAGCAGGGCTGCTGCGGCGTGACTATCCAGTAGGGCCTCCACGCCGGCCCGACCAAGGATGGGGAGCAGGCGTTCGGAAGCGGGCGGTTTTTTCTCGTCGATCATTCAACCCTCCGAGTACGTGCTTTGAAGGTGAAGGTTTCCAGGATCGAAGTCCAATGAGTTTCACGACTTTGCTTATGCGGTGGACGCATAAGCGGCTCTTTGACAGGCGGAACTCAAGGTCGATTCCGCGTTAGCAAAGCCAAGCGGCGGGGGAATCAAAGTTGACAACAGCTTCGCCCCCTGTGGAAAATGGGGTACCGGTGGTGGAATACGTCGCCATTTTCTGCTGCTGGATTGTTGATCCCTATTTCACAGAGATTGGGGACGGGCCATGCAGCAAAGGTTCAAAACGAGGCATTTGGAAGCGGTTATCACCTTGGCCGAGGAGATGCACTTCGGCCGCGCGGCGGAGCGGGTCGGCTTGTCTCAATCGGGCCTTTCTCGGTGCATTCAGAGCGCAGAACGCGAGGCGAACGCCAAGCTATTCGAGCGCGATCGACGTTCAATCGAAATCACAGATGCTGGCCGATCCTACGTGGAACACGCACGTATCTCTCTCGCCCACGGGGAGAGGGCAATTCGATCGGCTAGAGAGACGAAGGACAGGGCCGGGCATTTTCTGGAGATTGGAAAGTCACCGGATGTGGACCCCGTCCTGGTAGAGGTTCTCTACTCCATCAGATTGCCCCTTTACTCTGATCTGGAAATCAGCATTCACAGTGAGCCTTCTTCCGATCTGGCACACCGGCTGATGAGCGCTGACCTTGATGTAGCGCTCATCACGCAGCCTGAGCGAAACGCAAAACTGACGATGACCAAGCTGGCGGAGACGCCGCTTCACATAGTCCTGCCACGCGAACACAGCCTCGCATCGAAGAGCGCAATCAAGCTGGCAGACCTTCGTGACGAGCGCTGGATCATCTACCAGCAGCGGACACATCCGTTGCTTTACGAGAGGATTATGAAGTTGATGCGGGATGAGCATATCCATCCGAAGCATATTGACCGGATACTCTACCCGGACGAGGCGGAGCACTTGCTGATGGCTAGCCGTGGAGTTGCGCTACTGACCAAGGCGAATGCCCTAAAACTCGATGGAAAGCGGCTTGTCGCCAAACCTCTAGAGGAGGATGCGCTGTGCCTGGATGAGTGGATCGCTGCGCGGGGTGATGACAATTCACGGCTTGTCAGCGAGTTCGTTCGCGCATTCGTCACCCGTTCGACAATCGTCCTGCAACCGTCGCAAATGATCCTTCCGATCGGCAAGAATGGCTCACCGTCCTCGCAGTGCTCACCGTCGTAGGCTGCTTCAAGGCTCGTCGGGCGCGAAGAAGCTCATTGGCTTTTTGTAGATCTTGCAGATGGCCCAGAGTTCAGCCACGTCGATCGCTCGTTCCCCGGATTCGCACTTGTTCAGGTAGGAATGTGCCATACCTAACTTGAGGGAAACCTCCCGCTGCGTCAGGCCGGCCTCCTGCCGCGCAGAAATTAGTTTAGACAAGACTCCGGCGTAGTAATCTCGCATCGCGGGACTGCGCCCCTTCCGAGATTTCCGAGCCTCCGGTTTCGCTTTTCCTGCCACCTTTGAAGTGTGGTGAACGGTTGACCCGATCCCCTAATAAGGGACATCATGGATCGATGGAAGCGAGGCGAGAGGATGTCAGAGTCGAAGCTTGAATTCCCGGAAGTTGTCGGCAAGTCGGTTGCCGAGGTCTCCGTCTTGGATGACGCTGAGTTTGGGAAAGAGATCCTGTTAAGGTTTTCAGACGGAACGCAACTGTCAATTGCAGTAGGCACCCGGCAGACGATTGATGCCAGATTTTGCAACGAAGAAACGCCAGACACCCCTATAACGCATAAACAAGCAAACTGACTGCAATCGTATCCTCCCCGTCTGGTGCCTTCGTCAAGACGAAGCTGCGGTCCACTAGAGCCGTTATGGGGCTAGCGGCCCGGATTAGCGGGGGCTCCACTTCCACGAAAAGTAGCGATCCGACGTTCGACCCGTATGACGCGCCGGACACTCAAAACAAGCCTTTCGACTATTGGTATTGGCTTGCGAATTGCTGCCCTCCTGGGGTTGAAAATTTTGTACTGTCGTGTCGTGATTTACCCTATAAAGCATAACCATGTCCTCGAAAGCTAGCCAAAGCGAGATCCTTACGATCAAACAGGTCGCCGACTATCTAAAAGTCACCGAACGAACGATTTACAGGCTCGCGGCGATCAAGAAGATTCCTGCCTTCAAGGTCGGCGGCGCATGGAGATTCTCTCGTTCGGACATCAGTGACTGGATCAAACAACAGTCGCTGGATGAATCGGAATTGCTGGGCAAAGGGCCTGCGGAGAATAAGAGCCAATGGAAAGCCGGGGAGCGGAAATAATGCTTGGTCTGACATTACGTGAAGAGTTTAGGGGCAAACGTCTCAAGGGGACTGCCATTGAACTGTCGAATGATTCCAATACCGGTGCGACTCAGATTGCGGCGAAAGAGTTCCTGGACATCACATACCCGACGCACGATCTTCTGAAGGGTATTGAAGCAGTCGGTCCGGATCAGGGGCGTCCCGTGGTTGTCATCGGCGAGCGTGGACTCGGTAAATCGCACTTGATGGCCGCGCTCTTTCACGCGGTAAGTGATCCGAAGTCTACTGGCATTTGGCTCGATTCGTGGGCTTCAATCCTTGGCGATCCGAAGATCGCGAAAATTACACTGCGCGACGGAATGCTCGTCATCGGCGAAAGTCTTCACCGCCAGCGATATAAGTTTCTGTGGGACTTGCTCTTCGAGCGTCATCCCCACGGCACCTACATCAAGGGGAAATGGGAGGGCATGGGAGTATCGAAAACTGACATCCCCTCCGACACGCTGATCGTCGAGATGTTGGAACACAGTCCGACCATGCTTCTGCTCGACGAGTTTCAAACTTGGTTCGATGGTCTCACGAATACGAAGCAATACCCGTGGAAGTCCTGGGCGTTCAACTTCATTCAGATACTCTCTGAGATCGCCAAGGAACGTCCAGACTTACTGGTATTGGTTGTCTCGGTTCGAAATGGCGACAGCGACGCCTATCAGCAAATTCATCGTGTGAACCCAGTTGCAATTGATTTCAAGGCGGGTGGAAATGCAGAACGCATCCAGCAAGATCGTCGGCGAATGCTGCTACATCGCCTGTTTGATAATCGCCTTCAAATCGCAAACGGCACTATTGGCGCATTGGTATCGCGGCATGTTTCAGAATACTTCCGCTTGCTGAGTGTTCCCCCTGCGGAACAGGATCGGAAGCGACACGAGTTCAACGAATCATGGCCGTATGCACCGCACTTGCTGCGTCTCCTCGAAGAGCAAGTGCTGATTGCGACCGATGCACAAGAAACGCGGGACATGATTCGCATTCTGGCGAATCTATATAAGAGCCGGGGAGACATGGTGCCCATTCTCACAGCCGGCGATTTTCGCCTGGATGACGACACCTCGGGGATCGGCGCTCTTCTCGATTCGGTGTCGAATGAGCATCACCGCACGTTACGCGAGAAGGCACAGCAGAACATTATCTCTGTGATGGAAGCCGCTTACGATCACGCAACTCTCGCCCCTCATCTGCAAGAGATCATAGGGGCTCTTTGGCTGCGCTCGATCGCAGTTGGAAATCTGGCCGGTGCCGAGCCTGCCGTTCTCCAAGTCGATATCACGCGCGACAATCCAGTTGACGACAATGCGTTTCAAGTGGAACTGGCAACTATCGTCGAGAATAGCTTCAACATTCATCAGGACGGCGCGCGACTCGTCTTTCGTGAGGAAGAAAATCCGCGGGCGAAGCTTATGGCCTGCGCCCGTAATGACAAGCTATTCACCGACGGCTCAGATCAAGCGCAACTTGCTAAGCAGGTGCGATACGTTATCGGTGGTAGCGAAGAGGTGGCTAAAGCCTTTCGCGTTATCGCGTTGCCTAAGACTTGGCAAAATGACCCTTGGAGCGCCCTAGATGAAGTCGAGCAACCAGATCACTGGGATGATCGAGTGCCGATTCTGGTGTTGCCAGAAGATCCCGAAAAGCTAGATCAACGCCTTGGTCGTTGGCTGAAAGAACACTTGCAGAAAAATCGCAACGCAGTGCGCTTCCTGCTCCCTCGATCCGGTTCGACAAACGCTTTCCATGATCGCGATTTGTTGATTTTAGCGAGAGCCGAAATGAAGGCGCAGGAGTGGAGCGGGCAAAACCCCGAGTACAAGAAGCTCCATAAGGAATTCGAGGGCACGCTCCGCGAAAACCTGAAGAGGCGTTTTGACCGCTTCGCAATTCTCCATCGTTGGAATTTTGCAGATCCAACTCAATGTCTATTCAGCGTCGAAAGCCTTCAGCAGCAAGGAGTACAGATCCCCGAAGCCATTCAGCAAGCGCTAATCAACGATCTCTTCGTACCGGAGGACTTTGAGGAACTGATCGCGGAAGCGGCTTCAGAAAACGCATCCGTAGGTAAGTTGTTGCGAGAGTTGCGGGAACCTCGCCCTGCGGGGATGGACTGCATCCCCTGGCTCGGCGAAACCGCGATGAAAGAGCGCATCTTGCGCCTTGTTGCCAAGGGCAAAATCGCGATCAATCTTCGCGGCCTTGAGTACCTGCAGTCTCTGCCCGGAGAAGATGAGGAGATTGCCTGGAAACGCCTACGGCCGAAGCTTTCCTACACGGGTCGTCAACTCGACGAAGTCGCACTAATGGTCCCTTCTGCGGTGCCGACAACCGGCGGCACTCCTCAGCCCACAGCTCCTCCCGTCCGAGGAGATGCTCCCGGCTTGTTCGGAGAGAGCGAGCCGATCCAATTGCCTTCCCCTTTAGATGGGGTTCCGGTGGGCGGCGCTACACCGACCCCTGCTGAGATCTTCGGAGGAAATGTCACAACGACGCGAGAGCAACTGCGCATTCCGTTAACAAATCCGCCCACTTCCCCGCTGAACCTAATCGGGAAACTGGAGGGCTGGGGCATTGGGCCCGCCACACAGGTTAGCGAGGTGTCTATCAAGACCTCGTCCGCTACCGGTGCCCAACTCAAGGAATTGCTCAAGAAGCTACCGGACGGAATGACGTTCGAGCTGAGCCTTGAACGGGAGGATCGTTGATGGCTCTGGATTTAAGCACTTTGGGAACGCTGACGAAGAGCCCCGCAGCCGAGGCCTGGAACGCAATCGTCAAGAGACTGCTTGAAATCACTGCTAAACCACTGACAATTGCGAACGCTCCCAGTGAGGTAATCAAGCGCGACCGAGCGGTTGGCGAGCTCGATCACTTTCTATCCTCTACCGGCTGGGACCTTTGGCGAATCTTTGGAGAGACGGTCGAGCGGACTTCCGATCATCTCGTTCGATGGTGGTCGGAGCCCTATACCGCGAAAGCGGTCCTGATCCTGGACGGACTATCACTGCGTGAGCTTCCATGGCTTCTGCAAGGCGCGAAAGAACGTGGTTTCACGCTGCACGAAGTGACTGCCAACGCTTCCGAACTCCCCGGAGAAACCAACGAATTCGCTCACGCGTTGGGCTTTGGTAGTCGGAGCCAGCTACAAAACAATGGCGGAGGATCCGCACACAAACTACAGCCGGCATACACCGAGTGCGTTGATCTGCCCTGGAAGGACTGTGCGGCCTTGGTGAACGGAACGCCAAATTGGGTTTTATGGCACCAGTGGCCGGATCGCAAGGTTCACGAAGGCGCCGGCGCAGGACAGGGTCTGGACGTCCTGATCCGGGATGCCGCCGAGCAACTCGGCGGCGATGACTTCTGGGCTTTAGTTGAACGCTTGGCGACAGGGCGACGACTCGTTATTACTTCTGACCACGGCTATGCTGCAACTGGCTATTTCCCAGATGCCGACGGCGAGGTTGGTGCGTTTCTTAAAAAGACTTTTTCGAGTGGGCGGGGCAATGTTGGGACTGGTGACACCGGCCCGTTTGTCCCCCCGGTCGCGATGCACATCAACAGTCCGCATGGTGATCACATCCTTGCGATTGGCCGTTGGAAATGGCGCAGCCAAGGTGGATACCCTACGATGACCCACGGTGGTCTATCGCTGCTTGAGGTTTTCTCCCCTTTCGTCGAACTTACGAAGTAAAGGATCATTGGCAATGGCAAGCAAGAAGGAAACACTCACGCAGGACATTGCAAGAGCGGTCGGCGCGGGCAAAATCGCTGCATTGGAAACTGTTGACTTCAATGATCCAGATCGCCCCAAGACTTGTTTGGAGGTCGATTTCCCAATTCTGCCAGTAAACCAGGTGGCAATTATTGAAGGTAATGCGGGTAAGCCCATCTACCAGATGTCCAAATGGTGGGCCCGCCGGCGTTCGAGCGTCTTCCGTTCGATGTTGATTGCGGCGGCGACGAAAGCCCCGGAAGAGCCATCAAATTCTGCCAAGCTTGTGTGGGACAGTTACTACGCTAATCACCAAAAGAAGGGCTCATACAAGCACCTCAAAGTCGCGGACATTTTCATGGGCGGCGGCACCACCCTTGTCGAGGGCTCCCGACTTGGAATGCAAATGGTGGGAAACGATCTCAACCCAATAGCTTGGTTCATCGTTAAGCAGGAACTCGCAAAGGTAGGACTTGAGGAAGTGGAACGCCTGCTTGCGGACATCGAAGCAGAAGTCAAACCACAGATCATGCCGTACTACTACTGTGATGGCCCAAATGGTGAGAAGGGCCAGTGGACGCATCTGCCAACAGGTAAGGTAGAGAGCTCCGACTTTGATCCGCTCACACTTGATCACGCACGGCGACATGAGTACAGCTATAAGGGCCCCGAAACTATTTATACGTTTTGGGCTAAACACGGTCCGTGTCAGGTGACAGGTTGCGGCCACCGCACACCGATCATGAGCAGTCCTGTCATGGCATTGAAAAGTCTCAGCATCAGGTATTGGGAACATACCTGTGAGTTCTGCGGTTGTGATTTCCATATCGAGCAGGACGCTGCCAGGATGGCTCCCGATGTGCCCTTATTTGTTAATCCCTCTGAGTATCCCTTCTGCGTACTGGACACCAAAGAGGGAGCCACATGCCCCCACTGCCACCGCACATCACTAGTCAAACTCGGAAAGGCGAAAAGCAAGAAGGTCGAACTGACTCTCCTTGTACAGCCTAGTTGGCTAGAGGGCAGTGCAGGAGTGGATGCGAATGGGAACTCATTCGGTGGATCAGCACAAGATTCTGCCGAATCCACAGCGAGGTGGGACTCTGAACGCGCGAGCAAAATCTCGCTGCTTGAAGTGCGTGGCGTGCTGCCACCTGAAGTTACTTGTCCGGAAACACGAGTCACGTTCAAAACAGACGCGGGAACAGTGCCAAAGCGGTCCACATTTTCATGTGCTTCTTGCGGCGCATCGCAAGATGTTCTATCAAGCATCAGGCTCACATCGAAGACTGGCCCGATGGCGGGTTATGCGGCTCAGGCTTACTCGCCGAAACGGGATAAGGCGGGAGCATCTTATGGTGGACGCTTCTTTCTACAGTTTGATCAGAAACTCGCCCGACAGTACGACGCAGCTGTGACCGAATGGGAGACTAGAAAAACATCGGATTTGGCTGACTTTTGGCCGAAAAGTGAACTTCCTTACGGGTTCATGACGCATATGAACAACGGAGGTATTCCTAACCATGGCTACACGCATTGGTGGACAATGTTCAACCCCCGTCAATTGCTTGTTAACGCGCTTCTCCTAAAAGCAATAACGGAGGCTGGTCAGCACTCTTGGAGCACGCGTGAATATGTACTTGGGGCATTTCAGAACTTCCTCCGAAACCAAAGCTCTCTTGCGTTCTGGCACATCAAACTAGATAAGTTGGCGCCTGCTCTTTCCAATAGCAACTTCCATCCCAAGAGCAACATCGTCGAAGTAGGCGTGTTCGCCCCAATGGGGTACGGTCCATGGTCATCAACTGTCGAGGTCTTGAGGAAAAGTTTGGCTTGGTCTGAAAGGCCTTGGGACGTTGTTAGCGCTGACTCCCTGAGTCGAATCGCACCGGCAATTGCTAAAGAAATTAGCGGCAAGAGCGAGAAGGTGTTTCCTGGAGATCCGCCACTCGGCGCAGAAATTCAGTGTGGCTCATCTACTGATTTAGTTCAACAGCAATCAGGCTCAGTGGATTTGGTGATCACAGATCCTCCATTCGGAGGACTGCTGCACTACTCAGAACTCTCTGATTACTTTTACGTGTGGCTTCGCCTGATTTTGAAGGACAAGTATCCAGAATACTTCTCGGCAGAACACACTCCCAAAGCGTTAGAAGCGGTAGCGAATCGAGCGCGAGAACCGGAAAACGCAGATGGCTTTTATCAACGGCTCCTGACGCAGTGTTGGCATGAGGCGCACCGTTTGCTGAAACCAGGGGGCCTACTCGCTTTCACGTTTCACCACAGTGAAGACGAGCCTTGGGTCGCGGTCTTGGAGTCTCTTTTCGATGCAGGCTTCTATTTGGAAGCCACCTACCCTATTCGATCGGACGAAACGAAGGGAGAAGGAGCTAAGCCAGGGACCTTTGGCTCGCAAACTATCGAGTACGACATAATCCACGTGTGCCGAAAACGTACGGAAGAGCCTAAGCCCGTGAGCTGGGGCCGGATGCGTCGCGAGGTGATGTCTGATGTCCGACAGCTGCAATCAATGCTCGAAAACCACGTCAAAGAAGGCTTGCCAGCGGCGGATATTCAGGTCATTCGGCGTGGTAAGGCGTTGGAATACTTTTCACGGCATTACGGCAAAGTGTACGTCGACGAAGGACGCACTATCTCTGTCAAAGACGCTCTGATTGGCATCAACCAGCTCATCGACGAGGATGCCGATAAGGGGAAAGAGCCGCCGCCAGTAAACTCCGAGCCAATGACGCGCCAGTTTCTCCGGACCTTTGGAGAGGCAACGACGATGGAAAAGAATCAGCTTCAAAAGTTTCTGAAGGGTTCGATCACAACTCCAGATGAATTCGAACAACGCGGTTGGTGCTCGGAAAAGAATAAGGTCATTACGAGGGTCAATCCACTCGATTTTGCGCGTGAGTGGTCCGGCAAACACAGACGTCGTCTCACGTCCGACCTCGACCAGGCGCTAGTCCTCATTGGGGCCTGTGTGGACGGTAGCGGCATCAATGCGTCAGACACGCTCAAGAACGAAAACTTTAAGCCGCATGTGGCACTCAAGTCCCTGCTCGGTTGGTTTAATCGGAATGGCACGGATCAACCAATACGCAATGCAGCCTCGCGCGCATTTTCGATCTACAACGCATGGGCAGCCAGCCAAGCAACGCAGCCCAAACAGGGCTCTCTCTTCGAGGAGTATGAGCTATGAGGCAAGTGCTAGACACCGTGTGGCAGAGACGTGGGACAAGTTGGGTTTGGGATGAAGAGGCGCGTAATCAAGTGTGCTCCGCTTCGGAGGTCTGGAGTCTGCGTCAGTTTCTTAGGGCTTCAGCCAATTGGCCTGACGATTTGCCAAGCAATGAGAACCGGACGCTCGTGGTCGCCGGTCTGGAAGGTGGCCTTGATCTGCTCACGCCGCGCGATGCTGAGACTTGGCTTGGAGACGCGGTAAAGGCCGCCGTCCTGTCATTTCAAGATGCGTACTCAGGAGAGGCGGCGCTGATTTTCTGGTTGCCATCCGGCCAAAGTCGTCTAAAAATCCAGGCGGCTAGTGATGCCGTGTCATGGCTCTGTGAAGCACCTGCCCGAGGATCAAAGATCGACTTCGGACGGCTTCTTTGGGGTGAGGCAAACGAATACCCACAGGAGATCTTGCTGCGTGAAGGCGGCAATCCTGCGGGTTTATTCCACTTACGGATCACATAAGGCTGGGATATGGAAGTAGTGAGTCAATTTCAACCCGGTGAACGGATCGCACACAACGAACTCGGCCAAGGCGTGGTCCTCGATATGGAGCGCGACGGCTACCTCCGCGCATTTTTTGGCGTCGGTGAACGTCGAGTTCCAGTCGGCTCTGTGCTGCGGCAGATGTCGCGAACCGAGCGGGTCTTACGTTCTGTTGCTGGTGGCGCGGAGCGTGCCCGAAGAGCGTGGCTCTCATACGAGGCACATGCGCTTCCCTTGATGGAAAGCGCGTCTGCTCTGACTTCCGCCAAGATTGACCTCTTGCCGCATCAAGTCGTTCTCACTCATCGTGTCGCGACGGCTTCGCCCCGTCGTTACTTGATTGCCGACGAGGTCGGGCTAGGTAAAACGATCGAAACGGCGCTTATTCTTCGCGAACTAGCGAGCCGAGGAGAATTGAATCGCGCATTGATGGTCGTGCCGGCGGGACTCGTCAACAACTGGCACCGAGAGCTGAACGAGGTGTTCAACCTCGAATTTGAAGTATTCGGATCTGAAGGGGATATCACCGACCGGAAGACCAACGCGTTTGCCAAACATGACAGATTGATCGCGAGCATCGACACATTGAAGCGCCCCGCACGCATAAAACGCTTGCTCGACGCGCCGCGTTGGGACCTTGTTGTGTTTGATGAAGCGCACCACCTGACCGCATTCCGTACCGGTGGTAAGGTTCGAAAGACGGAAAACTATAAGCTGGCCGAAGCGTTGAAGAGTCACTCGCGCGATCTCCTGCTGCTCTCGGCGACACCGCACCAGGGAAATCATTTTCAGTTCTGGATGCTGGTCCAGCTCCTGAATCCCACCTTGTTTAGCAGTCCTGAAGAGATGTTGGAGAACCGGCATCGTTTGAATACCGTGATGTACCGACGCACAAAGGCCGATGCCTGCCAACCTGATGGGTCTCCGTTATTCGCTCGTCGGTGGGTTCACACCGAATCTTTCGTTATGAACTCGGACGAACGTCTTTTCTATGAGAAGTTGCGCGAATATCTGGAAGAAGGTTTCGATCTCGCGAAACGCCAAGGAAATCGGGGGCGAGCTCTAGGATTTCTCATGGCGATATTTCAGAAGATCGCCGCATCTAGCTTCGCGGCCGTCCGCCGAACCCTAAAACGCCGTCTGCTAATGCTCACCTTGCATGAGGCCTTTTTGCGCGATCGCGAATTGGATATCGAAGGCAGAGAACGCTTGACAGACGAGGCCAAAGAGCTCATCCACCAAGAGTTTGCCCTATCGAAAGATAGCGTAGGTCGCAGTGAAGTTGATCGAATCCTTGCCGACCTCAAATACCGTTTGGTCAAGACACTTGACGAAGAACTTCTGGAAATGGCGTCTGATCTTGATAGTAGCGAATACTCTTCCGCAAACGCAGAAGATGCAGCGTCGGCTGCAGTTGAGTTTCATTTGCCAGAGGAACGTCTGCGCATAAGCGATCTGCTCGACGCCTTTCCCAAGAACCGGGAGACCAAAGCACAAAAGCTGCTTGATGGCTTGGGACACCTTTGGCGGCAGAATCCGAAAGAGAAGATAGTCATTTTCGCGACCTACCTCGGCACTGTGGACTTGATCGCTCGGGAAATAGATCAAGCGTATCCTGGCCAGGGAGTAGTGGTGTTACGCGGTGGAGACCACGGTGCCAAGGTAGCCGCGGAACGGCGGTTCCGCGGCAAAGATGGTCCACGGGTCTTGGTCTGTACCGCAGCAGGTCGAGAGGGCATAAATCTTCAATTTGCGCATATCCTCTTCAATTTTGACCTACCGTGGAACCCGATGGACATTGAGCAGCGTATTGGGCGCATCCACCGCTACGGGCAACACCACACTGCTCAGGTATACAACCTCGTCCTCTCCGATACGATTGAGGGCCGCATCTTTTTGTTGCTAGACGACAAACTGACCGAGATCGCGCGCACCGTGGGTAAAGTTGACGATATGGGCAACGTCGCCGAAGATCTGCGTGCCCAGATACTGGGCCAGCTGTCCGA
This sequence comes from Acidobacteriaceae bacterium, assembly GCA_050014235.1. Classification (GTDB taxonomy): domain Bacteria; phylum Acidobacteriota; class Terriglobia; order Terriglobales; family Acidobacteriaceae; genus Edaphobacter. The sequence goes on along the minus strand of JBEKDS010000017.1, from coordinate 81,943 downwards.
GCGGCTCAACTATGACCGGCTTTACCACGAAGCGCTTTCTGACCCCGAACTGAAACGTACAACCGTTGAACTTGAAGCGGCTCTATCTAATTCGCGAGAAGCGCGACAGGTAGTGTTTGACCTGTTTCAAGACCTGGAGGGATTCAGCCTCGACGACTACAGACCGTTTTCTGACATCTCTAATAGTCTCGATAGACTCGTACGCTTCATGTCCATGTCGGTCTTGGAGAAACAGCAAAAGCTCGTCAAACTTGACGAAGAAACCTATGAGCTCGTCACGCCCCAAGGCTCAGTAAGAGCGCGCTTCACGTTGAACCGTGACTTGGCAAATAGCGAAGATGGTCTTGAACTAATGGGCTTGGATCATCCTATGGTACAAGAGGAGCTTGTCCGGTGGCGGAGTTTGCCCCCGGAAGAGCTTGGCTTTGCAGTCTTTGGAGATACGAGCTCACCTGCGATCCTATCGTTGTGGAGAGTTGAGTCGGCCTCCTCCAACGGCGAACGCCGAGTGACGGTTCAGTCGATTGCCATTAAGCAAGATGGAACGCGAGTTCCTTCCGCAGAGCGCCAGTCCGAACAGCTTTTACATGGCCAGGTGGCTGTACCGCGCTTCTTGGCTGATGAACGAGTTCAACTATTCAATAGCATCGTTGAACCAACTTTAGAACGTGAACTCAAGCACAAGGGGGGCGAGGACGGAAGCTACTCTGCGGAGCTTATCGGATACGTCGAAGTTGTGCGCTTCCACCCTTGAAATTCTGATGTCACCTACCGAAGCCCTACGGTGGGTGATCCTTCTCCGAGCCGGCGTCGTAGATCGGCACAATGCGCTGTGGAAAGAGACTTTCATGCCGCCGGAGCAGTTCGTGCATCACCCGGATGCTAATGCGTGCAGCGAAGCTGACTTCTTTATCCAGTTCGACATCTACGTCTGAAAACTGGGCGTCCGCTGACGATGTTGCCACCCACTTGGCAGTGCGGATTGCGACTATCAACGCCGTGGCGATGATGATGGACGGGCCAAGTTTCGGCCAGTCTGGGCGGCGCTCGTTTCCCACAACTTTCATTGGTCGAGTATAGGCGAATAATAAGCGAATATGCCACAATGAGTAATCCGCTGCGTGGCGGGGTTGGAGGCGTGTTGGCCTACAAAGCGATATCACGGGAAGATCCCCTCGTTCAGGTTTTCTTGCCGTGCCCCGTTGGGACGTGTGTTCTGGAGGAGTTCGCTCGGGCACGGCCGGCGGATTACACTTTTCTCGAACTGAAGGACTTTAGCGATCTTCGGAGTTCAGCGTTTGCCGGTATTGCCGAGTGGGACAGCTTCGCGGAACACGTTCTCGGCTGCACTCGTTGTGGTGAGGTTTATATATGTGCGGACGATATGTGAGACGAAGCGATAAACAGAGGATTGCTGAGCATTTCCATGCAAACCCGACCCCGCCAGATTTGCCGATGCCCGCGGCCGACTATAACGTGGCCCCTACCACGCACCAGCCCGTCATCCGACAAAGCAGAGATACTGGGGAGCGCGAATTGATCCTGGCGCGGTGGGGTCTCGTGCCGTTCTTCACGAAAGATTTGAAAGAGATCAAGGGGCTCTCGACCATCAATGCTCGGGCGGAGACCATTGCCACCTCGCGCACCTGGCGCGAACCGATGAAGAAACGACGCTGCCTGGTCCCGGTAAATGCGTTTTACGAATGGCCGAAAGAGGGCAAGCCTCCCAAGCAGCCTTACGCGTTCGAGTTGTCGAGCGGAAATCTGTTCGCCTTTGCCGGCGTTTGGGATGCTTGGAAAGATGGAGAAGGCCACTGGCTCCAGTCGTATGCCATCGTGACGACGGAGGCAAACGAGCTAATGTCACGAATCCATCCTCGGATGCCCGTGATTCTCCACTCACGGGATTACGACCGCTGGCTAGATCGCGAAGAGACGGAGCAGCTACCAATCGATCTGCTGCGCCCATTCGAGTCGGACGCGATGGAGATGCATGAGGCGAACCCGAAGGTCAACAATGTTAGGAACAACGGGCCTGTACTGATGCGTCGAGCTGAACACGCCGCAGAATCTGGACAGCTGCCCCTGTAAACTACTTTCGATAAGCCGACTTGTGGTTGTTCACGACGGGTAAGCTGGTGTCGCAACATGCTACCAAGTCCTTCATGCAGCCTCCCCGGTTCAATGGTGTCTCTCAACGCTTCTCACCTTCATCTACTGCTAACAACGCATCGGCCTCGTCAATCGGTAGGGCGAGATTCATTTGGCAGTCGTCGTTTGACGTGTCCTCGGGTGCTTCCCCTACATATGTAAGAAGCATGCGTCGTTTCATCGGGTAGATGTTTTGTATCTCTACGATCAGGCGCTCATTAGTGATGAATTGCCCTAGCTGGCCAAACCCTAAGGGGAGACCCTTTGCGCCTATCAGACCTGTGATACCCGGCTCTAACTCAACAAAGACGCCGAAGTTCTTTACATTAACTACCCTGCCGACGTGCTGAGTATTTGGCTTGTACCGTTCGGCAGCAGCAGCCCAAGGACGCGATGTTAGCGCCTGTTCGAGCTTATCGATGCGGAACGCGGAATCAGCTAGGTCAGACAGGTTCTCGAAGTTTGCGGAGTCCACTAACGCGCCGACAGCAGCCAAAGCCTTCTGACGCTCGCCTATAAGAAAATCGGTGACGGCACGGGCGTTTGTTACTGCGATATCCGCGTCGTAGTGAGTCTGCAGGTTTTTGATGTTGTCTGCAATGGTTTGAGCCGTTTGCTCTTTATAAAAGTATGTATCCTCTGCCACGGAAGCCAGATACGTGACGCTCGACATGAGATCGAGATGAACGAATCCTGCGGGTGCAAGGCGAACGAGCACGCCGTCAGACGCTATCTCGTTACTGAAATCTTCAGTCATGATGCAATGCGCCTTTGTAAGGAACCCAACTTCGCGACTCAGCATCGCGGGCTCGATACCGAACAGAGAGAGTTCATCTATTATGGCCTTCACGGGGAAATACCCTTTGAGGCCAGGCGCATCCTGCTGGTTGAAGTGACTGTAGAGCCAACGGAGAATCAATAGACGTGTGAAGTGGCTCGGATTCGAGTCCTTCACATCTGCGGCCAGCAAATTTTTGATGTAGGACTTATCGCTGTCATAGAAGCGTCTGTTCATCCTCAGCAGGACACGCTCTACAAAGAGGAGAGGCAGCGCGAGTTTGCCCTCTGACTGCCTGATGCGGAAGATTACGTCTTCAGTAATGTGGCCGCTCTGGCAGATTTCTAAGAACATCTCCAAAGCTCTGCGAATATTCCGGCCTGAGAGCCCCAGAATGATCCTCCTTAGCTGAAGGTCATGCTCAAAGATGGCTTGGACGATGGTCGTCAGATAGTACGCTTTGTCGGACTGAGGATATTCGACGTGGAAACCGTTGGGCAGGTCGTAGTGATAGGTAGTCGAACCGCTCTTCTTTAAATCGTTCATCGCCATCTGCACCCTCGATATAAGCACATTCTGGAAGGGCGGCGGTTCGATTCTGAAAACAAGTTCTTTGATCGCCGTATCTAGTGGCGGCTTGTCACGATAGTTGTCGTACGTCTCTTCACGCAACGGCAGGATCACGAGCACCCTAAACTCGCGTTGCGCCCACTGTGCTACCTCAAACATGAGAAGCTGATGATCCAACGTACGCTTGTCGCAGTTATCTACTACGATGATCGGTAGTTTGCGACGTTCGGTTGCACAGTAGCGCGTGTATACGACTGCGAGTTGATGGGGATCATTTGACAGCTCGGACAGCCTCTCAGCAAGTTTCTCGTTGTAAAGAGACTGATCGTGCTTATGTAATGCGCCGATGCCCTTTTCAAACTTGCGAACCTCGACAGAGAAGAGGGCTTTGATCGTATCCAATTCGTCGAAATCAGTCTCAGGGTATGCGGTTCGGCAACTATTGACAATTTCCAAGCGAAACCAGTTGTAGATTTCGTCCTTGCTGATGGGTGCGTTATTCATGTTCACCCTGATCCACAGCGTCCCCTTGATGACATCTTCCGGCAACGCAGAGTATTGCAGATGATCGATGAACGTAGTCTTACCGACTCCAACGCCTCCCACGATCAAAAGGACTTTGTGCTCCAGCTTCTTCCGCTCTTCCTCTTTCTTTAGCGCGTCCAAGAGCTCTTTCGGCTTCGACGTATCCTCAAACTCTTTCGAGGCAAGTTCGGATGGTGGACTCGATGCACGAATCACCTTGTCAATCGGATCGACATAGCGTTGCCGCCGACGTGATGGAATGTACCCTTCCTGAGCAATACGCTTCCTATCTTCTGTAGAGGCCGGATTGAAGATGTGTGCGAACTCTTGTGATATCGTGGCGCCGAAAGTGTTGTGACCTATCTCGGCCTCTTGTATCGCGAGCCCTCCTATCATCCTTCGTGGCTTCCAGGTGCGACTCGGCTTCACCGCCGCACTGACTTTCGCGTAGTCGCGCGACAAAGCCGTTTGGTCAAGCAGCTCGTGCAACTGGCCCATCTTCACAGAAGAGGGCGACAGTTCATCAAAACTCATTTCTATTGCTGGCTTCTCGTGATCCCACGATCCCGCAAGCAACGTACCACCATTCGTCGCGATAACCTTCGTCAATGGATTCACGCCCGGTCTGAAGATCGCGTTCACCTCAGCCGCGTACAACCTCGCTTCGCGAAACGCGTTTACTACATCCTCATCCGGCGCTTTTGCTTCGATCACAACAAGGGGAATGCCGCCCATCAGCACTAGGTAATCAGGAAAGTACGATTTTCTGTCGTTTCCTTTGCCGATTTCCAAGCGCCTGATGTTCTGCTTCGTAAGGATTTCATTTGCGGGGATGCCGAAACCGAACGGAAGCTCGGCAACGAGCAACGGATAGATCAGTTTTTGCTCGACATCACTCTCGTTTTTCAGGGAGGAGAAATCAGGTCGTTCGAACGCCATTGATAGCCTCTGGTTCCATCATATTTGGCAATATCAGAAGTCTAATTTGTAAGAGTTTCATACGTCTCTCCTGTTTCGTCTCTACGTTCGCCAAGTGAGAGGCCCCAATAGTGCAACACAAGCTCACTGTCTGAGGTTTAGCCTGAGGCATCTGCTTCGCCTTGCTTCATGAGGGTCGGAGCGAGGAAGGAAAGCGAGGGCGGAAGCCGGAGACTCAATTGCAGAAGTTCCGGGTCGACGTCAGGCCCGATGGTGAGCAGGGCGAACCCGGTGATGGTCTGGTCGGACGGCAGTAGCCAGGAAATCGTGCCAAGCCCTTTTCGGTGAGCAGGAGTGGTGAACTCGACGAGGTCCTTGTCTTTGTAGGTGAGGTGGTCGGATGGGAAAGGGCCAAAGGGATACTCTGAGGCACGACCGAAGCCTTCCGCAATGATTCTGCGAGCGTAGTTGCGATGTGCCGGAAAGACGCGTGCTACCACCTTTGCCACTTCAAACCGGCCTGATGTACCGCCGTCCGAGCCGGAGAGCTGGATGGCCGGACCCCTGAAGCCGTTCCAATTCTTGTGTTCTAAGAGCTTGGCGCTGTCCAGCAGCTCAGGAGCGACATAAAGAGTCCAGCCGTTCGACCCGATAGTAACGAAGCAGTTCCAGCCCCGTGGGCCGAGGGTGCCGAAATGTCCGCCGTCACCGTTGTACTCGTACCAAGCCAGTTGGTCAGCTATCGCAGGCGGAAGGTTGACCGGCTTCGGTGAACCTTTTGCTGCTGCGTAGGGGCCGGTCTGGCCGTCGCCGGGGCACCCGATGTACGGCACGGAAGTCTGAGCGTGAGCCAACAAGCTGGTCGCGGTGAGGGCTGTCGTGAGCAGAACACATTTCATCTTGCTGGGCACCGTGTGAGTGTATGTCTTCGTGGGCGCTGACACCAGTGAAAGATATAGGCGCTTGCCGGATCGGAGTTAACGCCCTTTCGCATCATGCTGTGTATTCAGCTCGCCTCTGCACGTTCGCAGCCTCGGCGCTCGTCTCTTACCGGCAGACCAAATCGCACCCTCCAAAAAGCGCGATCATAAGTCGTGCGTAACGCGCTTCACGTCAAAGGCTTGGAGTATCGGGGGCAGGTGCAGGAGGAGGAACTCGACTCCTGCCGCGCAGCCGGCGAGCGGGGGCCGGTAGCAAAGCGGGATGAGGGGCCGGGAGAAACCGAAGGGGTGTCTCCCGGCGCGATTTGTTCGGCGTGTCGTGAGACAAAGCGGCCCCGGACGAATCCGGGGCCAAAGTGGATGGAGTTAGGCCGCTTTCTTTTTGTTCGTCTCTTTCTTTGCCGGAGCTTTTACCGCTGTTGGCTTTGGCTTGCTCGAACCGTCTCCTTTCGCTTTGACGGCCTTGGGCTTCTTCGGCGCGAATACCTGCTCGGCCTCTGTAAGCAAGTCCGGCTGGCTCTCTTGAGGAATGCCGATGTGGTCAGAGAGGACGAGGCGCAGGGCGAGACTGGTTAGCTTCCCATCTGCCGTGCCGTCCAATGCGGCCAACACGATCTCATCGTCCGACTGTCGCGAGTTCTCATCCCCGTTTGCGAAGTGAGTCGCCACTTCCTCAAGGAAGCTGTAGTCCAGGTGAATAAGCAAGCGAAGGAAGACACGCATCTGTGCTGGGTTGAACGATGCTGGCGCTTCTGCGATGATGCGCTCGAACGTGGCAACCCGCGCCTTGTAGAGCTTTTCGCGTCGGGTTTGCTCGGCCTCGTATTCCTTCTGCTGTCGCTCGAACTCCTCTTTGCGCTCCTCCTCTTTGCGTTCCTGTTCGGCCTTGTACTCCGCCATGCGCTGTTCGTGCTCGGCTTCGCGTTCTGCGGCCTCCTCCTCCGTCTCAATCTCCGGCGCGGGTGCCATCGTTGGGACGGGATGGGCTGCTGCTTCGGCTGCTGCCTTTGGGTCATGTACCGGGCAATGCTTTTCCGTGCAAACGGTGAGCTTGCGGCCTAACTGCTTCCCGTAAACGACGATGGCAGGTTTGGCGGCTTCGCACGGCATCACGGGTTCCGCGTCGGGGTTGTCGATCACGACTTCAAGCTCCCGAACGTGGCCGCGCTGCACCGCTCCGGGTCGCTGCTCTTTGGGATTGCGCCAACCGTTCTCAATCTGGACGAGGCCGGGATGCGCTGCGATCTCCCGGTCTAGGAATGCCTCAACCTTGCTGTGGTAGCAGCTTGAATCGAGACACTGGTCAGAAACCACGTCGGCAAAAAGTGCGATGTTGTATCCGCTGCGGCGGGGGCAAGTGATGCAAGCTCCGGCAGTGGGGTTGAGGGTGGGGTCTTCCCGGTCGAATGGTGCATCCGCGAGGGAGAGATAGAGGTTGGCTTGTATCCACGCGGCAACGTGCTTTGCGGGTAACAGGTGCGGCTCCTTGTCCTGCCAGTCCTTCCGCCAGCACTGCTCGAAGGCTTCGCCTTGGCTCTCCTGCGGAAGACGGGCGATAAGGTTGGCGTGGCTGGAACTGATGCGCTCTTGGGTGAAGGCTTCCGCCACAGTGGGTATGAGTTGGAGAAGAGAGAGACGGGCGTAGACATGGCTGGCGCTCTTGCCTGACTTCTCGACCAAGGCGGCAACGTCATAGCCGGGAATGTCGAGCAATCGCTGGAAGCCCTGCGCCTCCTCGTAAGGATGGACGTCAACCCGCTGGCTGTTCTCCACTAGCTGCCATTCGAGCGCCTTGGCGTCGTCAATCTCGACGATACGGGCGGGAACGGAAAACAACTCGGCAAGCTGGGCGGCGCGGTAGCGTCTGGCTCCGGCGACGATCTCGAAGCCTTGGTTGTTGGGTCGCACGGTGATGGGTTGAATTAGGCCGTTGTGCTTGATGGACTCGGCAAGCTCGTACAGCTTGGCCTCATCGAAGGTGCGGCGGGGGTTGGTGGTGGACTCGTGGATTTGGTCGATGGCGAGGAATTGAAAGGCGCTGGAATCTTGCATGGCTGCTCTCCTTGAGCGGTTGCACTGCATTGGTGGTTGTGGAGCGGACGCACTTTCCCATCCGCTCCGAGGCGGGAAAGGGTTAGGCGCGCGGCGTCTGTTGCTGCTCGAAGGCTTCTGCGAAGCCCTGCAATCGCAGGTTGTTGTCCCACACCTTGGCGAATCGTTCATGCTGCTGGTGCAAGCTGACGAGGTAAACGTATTGGTCGCGGACTATAGTGCGGCTCCACTGCTCGACCCCGACATAATCGTTGCGATAGTAGAAGGGATTGAGGTGCGCCCCTCCTGCCAGTCCAAACTCGAAACACATCTCCGGGTCACGCATGGCATCGCCATTCTGTTCGCCGTAGTGACAGATTGAAATAGCAGGAAGTCCGCACGGACCTGACTCGTCTGTGGCCTCAATGACCAACGCCATATAGGGCGGGTTCTCGATGCGAAGGTACAGGCCGTGGTGCCAACCTCCGGCCTGTTTGAGAATGCGAAGGATGGTCTGCACTACGCCACCTTCGCCAGTTCTGCATCGGGCATTTCTGCCTCTGCTGTGGTCGGCGGCTGCAAGGCGGCAAGGATGACGGCGGATGCTTGCTGGATAACTTCCAAGCTCTCAATCAAGAGTGAGGCGTTGCCATGATAGAGATTGATGTAATCGGCGCTCGCCGTTCCGGTTTCGAGTCCTACAGCCTTGCCGATGACAAAGGCGATTGCCTCTGCCTCCGTCTCCCTGACTACTTTGGTTGTCGTCGTCCTGCGTTCGGCCTTGTGCAACATCTCATGCGCGAGTTCGTGAACAAGCGTTGAAAACTCTTCGGCCTCGGACTGGCCGGGAAGAATGGCAATCTTTCCGCCGTAGCTCATGCCCAGCGCGGGGGCGATCTTCTCGGTAAAGACAAGCTCGATGCCCTGGGCTCCAATGAAGGAAACAATACGGTCGCGGTTCTCGCCTACCGTTCCGGTCATCTCCCGCAGGGTCGGAAGCTCTGCGCCTTCGGTCTGCTCCACGTCAAAGACGTAGGCATTGCGGAAGCCAACCAAAACGCGCGTGTTCTGCTTGGTGATGTCTTTCTCCGCTTCCTCGTCCTTCTTGCGCTTGATGCCGACGATTGGCGCGAGTATCCGAATCCCTTTCTCGCCTTTCTTCACCTTCCGGCCTAGCTGGTTCCATGCGTACAGGCCAGCAACGCGGGTTGCGGTGGGTCGCTGCCGTGCAATCTCTAAGATGTTTCCGAAGCTGTAGTTGTGGAATCGGCTCATCGCGTCGAGGTACGCGGTGAGTGCATCGGAGTGTCCGGCCTCTAACTGTGCAATAAGGCTCTTGACGTTGGCGGCAATGATGTCCTTGGCGGTCTGCCGTTGCTGCGGCTGTTTGGGGTTTTCGCTGATGGGGGTAACGCTGCTGCTGGTGTTCATGGGTGCTTCCTCCTTGGGTGTTGGCCTTTGCACGTCGCGTTGAAATGCCGAACGCCACCTGGCGAAGGCGGGGGTAGCAAGGCGCAAGGGGAGGGGTCTCCCCACCGGAGCGAAGCGGAGGCGGCCAAAGGCCGGTCTGCACAAGCGAAGCGCGGAAGATTGGGGACGCCCCTTGTCGCCGCGCGATCGGGGCAGCGCCCCTTAGCGCACGGTCCGTTCACTGTTCTTGATCGCGAAGCGGACGCTTACAGGGTGGGCGTTGCGGGCGGGAAAGGCCCGCAGAGATGGGGAGCGGAAGACGCGCCGCTGCGTCTACAGCGAGGGAAGAAGCCTCTTCCCCCGGGACGCTGTTTTTTCTTGCCGAAGGTTTGAATTTACGCTTTCTAGTGGAACCTACAATAGGACTCTTAGAATGGTGGTGAACTTAGAGAGTCTGGCCATGAAGAAGAGTCTGACCGGTATCCGGCTTTCCGCGAGTGATCTCAGCAACCACCTGGCCTGCCGCCATCTGACTGCGCTGGATATTCATGTAGCGACGGGTAGCAGGTCGGCGCCGGCCTGGAATTCCCCCGACGCTCAGATACTGCAAGAGCGAGGCATCGCCCACGAAGAAGCTTATGTGGAGCATCTGAAGTCTGCCGGTCTGGCTGCCGTCAGCTTCAGAGCGTTTGGCAATGACGACAGTTTGGTTGCTGAGACGCTGGTTGCGATGCAAGCGGGCGTAGATGTCATCGTTCAGGCTGCATTTGGTGACAAGGATTGGTTCGGACGCCCCGATGTGCTGCGAAAGGTTGACAGGCCCTCCGCACTTGGCGACTGGTCATATGAAGTCTATGACTGCAAGCTCGCACATGAGACCAAAGCAGCAACTATCCTGCAATTGTCGCTTTACTCGCATTTGCTTGGAACGGCGCAAGGATTGCTTCCCGAGGCCATGTATGTTGTACCGCCCGGCGAAACGTTTGCGCCGGAGCGCTACCGGGTTCTGGATTACGCGGCCTATTACCGCTACGTACAGTCTCGCCTCGCTGCGGTCATTGGCACGAATGGCACCGGGCCTACGACCTATCCCGAACCTACACCGCACTGCGAGGTCTGCCGGTGGCAAAAAGAATGCGATCAGGAACGCCGCGACGACGATCATCTATCTCTCGTGGCCGGAATCAGCAAACTGCAGCGCAAGCAACTGGGTATTTGGGAGACGACGACGGTCGCAGACCTGGCGGCCTTCCCCGTCCCCTTCCTGCATCGCCCCGTTCACGGGTCACGTGAGAGCTATTTGCGAGTGCGTGAGCAGGCGCGTGTGCAGGTTGCCGGACGCGAATCAGGCGGTCCAGTACATGAAGTTCTACAGATAACAGATGAGCATGGCCTGTCGCTCCTACCGGAGCCGTCGCCCGGTGACGTATTCTTCGACCTCGAAGGAGATCCGTTCGTGGGTCTCAATGGGAGGGAGTATCTCTTCGGCGTTGGATTGGAAGGCGGAGCATATAAGTGCCAATGGGGTTTGACTGCTGAGCAGGAGAGGGATGCCTTCATCTGGTTTGTGGATTTGGTGATGGCCAGATGGGCGCAGCACCCGGCGATGCATGTCTACCATTTCGCGCCTTATGAGCCGTCCACCTTGAAACGGCTGATGGGACGGTATGGGGTCCGCGAAGACGAAATAGACCGAATGCTGCGGGCAAAGCTCTTTGTTGATCTGCACACGGTCGTTAAACGATCGGTACGCGCCAGTGTCGAGCAGTATTCCTTGAAAGCCTTGGAGGTATTTCACGGCTTTGTTCGCAAGATCCGTCTGGACGAAGCAGGCCAAGCCATGCGGACCATGCAGCATAGCCTGGAGTCGGCGCGCGGCACGCAGGTCAGTGATGCAGTCAAGGAAGCGATAGTCGCCTACAACGCCGATGACTGTTTCTCGACACAATCGTTGCGCGACTGGCTCGAACAGGCACGGACGCAACTAGAGAATGCCGGACATGTTCTACCGCGTCCTGTCGCACTGGAGGGGACAGCTGCTCAGGCTGTCAGCGAGCGCCAGCAGCGAAGCGCTGCGCTCGCCGAGGCCCTCAAGCGCAACGTGCCGGTTGACCCTGCGCTGAGAACTCCTGAACAAGCGGCTTCCTGGCTGCTTGCCGATCTCCTCGATTGGCATCGCCGCGAGGCGAAAGCCGAGTGGTGGGAGTTCTTCCGGATGAAGGACCTCACAGACGAGGACCTGCTCGATGAACGTTCGGCCATTGCCGGTCTGACTTTCGTCGAGCGCGTGAGTTTTGTGCGCAAAATTCCTACGGATCGCTATTCGTTTGAAAAGCAGGAGATGGACATCCGAGCGGGCGACACGGTCTGCAATCGGGGCGAGAAGATCGGACAAGTTGTCGCCATCGACGCAGCAGCCCGCACCGTTGACATCAAAAAAACCAGGAAGACTGCCGAAATCTATCCAAACGCGGTATTCGTGGATAAGACCGGTCCCAATTCGGATGAGCAGGCTGACGCCCTCTACCGACTGGGAGATTGGGTAGTCTTCGATGGTGTGAATGCACCGGGCCGTTACCGAGCGGCTCGTGATCTGCTGCTTCGCGTCCCGCCGCGACTCGCGGGTGACGAGACGGTCGTCTCAGCGGATGGCGAGGGTACTGTTGCGGCTGCCAACCGGATTGCCATGCATCTGAACGAATCGGTGCTCCCAATTCAGGGCCCGCCTGGTGCTGGGAAAACCTATGCCGGTGCGCGGATGATTTGCGAACTCATACAGCATGGCAGGAAAGTCGGCATCACGGCCATGAGCCATAAGGTGATCCGTCATCTTCTGGACGAAGTGGTTAAAGCGGCCCGGGAATGTGGGATTGAGGGACTGAACTGCATTCAAAAGGTTAAAGAGGGAGACGTGCCAGATATGCCGGTGGCCGGAATCACCTTTGCGACCGAAAACGCCGAGCCGCTCGCAGCACTACGAGCGGGGGCACAACTCGTCGCGGGAACCTCCTGGCTGTGGTCGCGATCAGACTACTTTGAAGCGGTGGACGTGCTCTTCGTGGATGAGGCCGGGCAGATGTCCCTGGCGAACGTGCTGGCCGTCGCACAGGCCGCGAAGAATCTCGTGCTGCTCGGAGACCCACAGCAGCTCGATCAACCTCAAAAGGGCAGTCATCCCGACGGGGCCGAAGTATCGGCACTTGAACATCTCTTGGAAGGAGCCAGGACCATCGCGCCCGATAAAGGACTGTTCCTTGAGCGCACCTGGCGTCTCCATCCGGCAATCTGCACCTTTACGTCCGAGGTGTTTTACGAAGAGCGTCTGCTTGCCCGCGATGGGCTGAAACGACAGGCCATCACGGGACATCCTTGGCTCAGCGATTCCAATCTTTGGTTTGCGGCGGTCGAGCATCATGGGAATCAGAATGCGGCAGCCGAAGAGGCAGACCATATCGTTATGCTTACGGAGTCTCTCTTGCAGCCCGGCGTCAGCTGGGTGGATGACAAAGGGCAGGCCCGCCCGTTGCAACCTGCGGATATTCTGATCGTCGCCCCCTATAACGCGCAGGTATCGGACCTTCTATCAAAGTTGCCGCAGGCCAGAATCGGCACCGTGGATAAATTCCAGGGACAGGAAGCGCCGGTTGTCATTTATTCGCTCACGACCTCCTCGCCCGAGGACGCACCTCGTGGCATGGAATTCCTCTACAGTCTCAACCGCCTGAATGTCGCAACTTCACGCGCACGGGGAATGGTGATCGTAGTCGGCAGTCCGTTGCTGCTAGAGCCGGAATGCCAGAGTCCGCGTCAAATGCAGCTCGCCAATGCGTTGTGCCGTTATGTTGAATTAGCCCAAATCGCGAGACCGGCTTCAAGGGCACTATAAACAGGTATGGAGGCACATGAGCACGCCGAACGATTATTACGTGTATGTATACATCGATCCTCGGAACTATGAGGAGTTCTACTACGGTAAGGGTAAGGGCTCCCGCAAAGAGGCTCACCTATCCGACGGATCGGATTCGCAGAAAGCAAAGCGAATCGCGGACATCCACAAAGAAGGGCTTGCCCCGATCATCCGGGTGATCGCGCGCGATTTGTCAGAGCATGATGCGCTCCTGGTCGAGAAAACGCTGCTTTGGAAACTCGGGCGGGGGCTAACCAATATCTCGTCAGGCCACTACGCCGAGAATTTCCGCCCTCACAATACGATCCATACCCTGCTGACCGGCTTCGACTACCGCTGCGGGATTTACTACTACAACGTCGGTGAAGGGGAGCATCGCATCTGGGAGGACTATGTCCAGTTCGGCTTCATCTCCGCTGGCCAGGGTCTTCGCTGGCGCGACGCCATGGTGGGATTTCACGAAGGCGATGTTGTAGCGGCATATCTCAAGGGTCACGGGTTTGTAGGTGTGGGGCAGTTGACCTAGCTGGCTCGGCCCATTCGTGAGGTAACAATCAAGGGTAAGCCCCTCGTTAGGCAGAAGCTGCGGTGCTCCGGGATGGTCGATAATGTGGACTCGAACGAGCTATGTGAATACGTGGCAACGGTCCACTGGATACAGACGGTGGATCGCTCTAAGGCAAAATGGGAACCGAAGGCTGGACTTTACACCACGACGCACGTCCGCGCTTCTCTCGATGCGCAACCAAAGACAGTTGCCTTTCTGGAGAGTGCGTTTGGGGTGAATCTTCGGGACTATGTCCGATAGCGCTCCATAAACCAGATCGGCGCGAACTGGCCGGGAGAGCAAGATGCGTCCGGGTGCGGGGCAAGATTGTGCTTGGGTGATGCCCTTCGGCAACCCTCCAGGGATTGGATTGCGGCCACGGACACATAATCAGTGTACGAGGGCGATCCACGCATATAGAATGCTGCAATACGAAAGCCAGATTGTAAATGATCGTCATCCTGCATTCACCTGACTGCCAGAACGTCGCAGAATTGATCGCAGCCGACCTCACGGCTGCATTCAACGACCATGTCAGCGTGTCGCTGAGGTCCGCCGATGCCACTTCTGCATGGCCGTCCGCCGCGTCGTGGGACGACTTATTGATGTTGGTTTACGACTCAAAGCCTTTCCCCGATTCCGGCAACGCCTTCATCACAGACTTCTCGTCCGCTAGGGCGAACGCGCGACTGCTGCCGATTGCAACGGATGTGGCTCACAGAAGGCCGCCGAAGGCCGCAGAAGCCATAAAGGCGCTCGAATATGACGATGGTGCAAAAGGCAGCGCCGGGCGCTTAGTTCATCGGGCGGGTTGCATGTTGGGACTGCGTATGCAAGGGCGAGATAGCAAGGTCTTCATCTCATACCGCGCCACAGACGGCAAAGGGATCGCCGAACAGCTATACGCTCGCTTTCTCAGTGTGGGGCACAGTCCGTATCAAGACGAGGCAAAGGAACTCGATGGAGACACCAAGATCCTTCCCGGCGAAAAGGTGCAGCAGCAAATTGACGCCGCGCTAGCAGATGCCAGCCTGGTTCTCCTCCTCGATACACCCTCAGCGCCTTCGTCGGAGTGGATTACGCATGAAGTCGATACAGCGGATGCGCAACTGCTACCCATCCTGCCGGTTTGCTTCAGGGCGGCAGGCGATCCCAAGAGAGGGCCACGATTCCGGTCTTTGCTCGCATTGCAGCGGTGGGTTTCAATGGAACTGCCTGATACGACTTCAAAGGCTCCTTTGACCGATCATCAGCTCGATGAAATAGTGGCGGCGGCTGAGAAATATCAATGTGAGATCTTCCAGAGGAAATGCCGAGTCCCATTCATCGTCGAGAAGCAGTTTGTGTCTCAGGGGTTCGATTGGAAAGAAGTTGATAAACGCCTGCTCATGTTTGAATCGCTGAAGAGAGCGAATGTGAGGCTAAAGACTACGGTATTGAGTCATTGCTCGATCTTTGATCAGATACACGGTCCCGCCGTCGAGAGGTTCCGCAAGTTTCTCAAAGACACCGGGCGTACCAACTATTCGTTATTCATCTACGATGGAGAGCTGCTGTCGCAGGTTGAAATCGAAGGCATAGTCCGAAATGAAACGGAAGAATTGATCATCCTTCATCATCAGGAACTTGCCACACTGATTAGCTCAAACTTCACCGCGTTGGGAGCCCCATGAGTCTGACGAAACTCGATGTCTCCCTGGAGGAATACGAAATCGGACTGTCAGGTGCCGTTCCTGATATTGCGGCCTGGTCTGAGCCAGCGATGGATAGAGGCATCCTGGAGTTCGTCTCGCTCTTTTGCGGGATGGTCTTCAAGTATGGTGGCCGTATCGTGCATGGATCGCATCCAGCATTTACTCCCATCATCCTTCGCCAAGCGCGGTTGCAAGCTGCAGATCGATCTCGAAAGCCGGTCACGCTCATTATGTCGGACCTCTGGGCCAAGGATCGTGACGCAGAAGAGCTGGAGTCTTTCAAAGACATCGCTGAGCTTGTGATTACGAAGAAGCTCGGTGACTTGGATGTGTCTGATCCCGATACCCGTAACCGGAGCCTCGCAGCAATGCGGAGAGTCTTGATTGACGCTCAAAACGTTATGGTGGCCGTGGGTGGGATATCACACACTGGTGATGGGTTCGTTCCGGGAGTAGGAGAGGAAATGGAGATGGCCGCGACTAGGGGTATTCCACGATTTCTCATCGGCGGCCTTGGGGGTTTCGCTCAACAGCTTGCAAAACAGCTAGCGCCCTCAGCCTTGCACAACTCGCTTTCCGACGAAGCAAACCTCGAACTTTTCAGGACCAACGACGTGGCGGCAAGCGTCAATATCATTTTCAACCAGCTCGCGGAATCCAAGGTGCTTGCGCAGTCAGCCTTTCAGCCGGTTAAGTGGAATCCCGCCCTCAGAATGATCGTCGATCACAGGGACGGTACCATTCAAGATGAAGCAACGCAGTACATTCTCCAGACCGTTGCAGTTTGATCTTGCAGCCCTTTCGAACGGAGGTACACTCTCGCAATGGCAAGAAAAGTATTCTTCAGTTTCCACTATCAACGGGACCTATGGCGCGTCAACGTCGTGCGCAACAGCGGCCTCATCGAGGGCGTAGCTTCTGCCGGATTTCACGATGCATCTCTTTGGGAAGAGACCCAAAAGAAGGGTGATGATGCTGTCAAGAGACTGATCGATAGCGGTCTCAACGGCACCACCGTTACCGTTGTATTGGTTGGCGCTGAGACAGCCGGGCGTAAATATGTGACGTATGAAATTGAGAAGAGTATTGGCCGGGGGAACGGGCTTCTTGGAATCTACATTAACAACATCAAAGATAGAAATGGCCGCATCGATCCGCTTGGACCGATCCCCGCCGCCTTATCCAAGAGCGGTGCGCCGGTTTATACATGGGAATACGGGAAGCTCGGCGAGTGGGTCGAGAAAGCCTACAGGAAAGCAAATCCCTAAGCGTGCCTGCTACTTAACCCACGTCGGGAAATTGGTAAAGCCATTGTCGGCATTCCAGTCATACACGGGATACCAGCCTGAAAGGTTGTAACCCTTGTTTCGGTACTGGTCTTCTACATTAACGGAGTACGTGGCTGAGCCGTCAATCTTGTCATATTTTACCCAGTCGCTCCCGCTCAATTCCCAGAGCGTAGCTTCTTTCCCGTCCGCAGAAAATGTCACACCCACATATTTGAATGGATTGGGACCGGCAACTTTGGTCAGGCCATCCTTGCCCTTTATAGAGTTGATATTGACGCCGAAAAGATGGTTGCCGCGCTTGAAGCTTTTCAGGATCTCGTATCTCACCCATGGGCGTGCATATGTGCTGGAGCCAATCAGAACACAAGTGTTGCTGGTGTTTTCAAGGCCACCATTGATGAGACGCTTAAGGGCTACGTCTCCCTGCTTTTTTGCTGTCTCCCAAATCGACGCATCATAGAAACCAGCCTCCTCGCGATCTGGCTTCGTCATCCAATGATTTCTGACAACATTGGCTCTAAAGTCGATCACATCCTGGTAGTGAAAGCTAAAAAATACCCGATTGGCCATCGTTCTCCCCGGCTCTCACCAAACTTTCCATAGTTCTAGCTCTGGCCTACGCAACACCCATGTCAGATTGACGGCTAATAATTGGCCCGAATCTTAATCGCGTCCTCAACCCAAGCAGCAATATTGTCCTTAATCGTCTGGTAGACATCGGTGCTCGTCGCTCCTGATGGGTTGTACAGTTTCACGACTGATGACAGTTTCTTGCCGTCCTTCTTGAAAGTCACCAGATCAAACGGATTGGAGCCGAATGTGCCCAAATTGCTGGCACTGTCGCGCAGACCGTGCACCCGGATGCCAAACACCCCCTTGTTCTCGTTCCACGATTCGTTGATTTCGTGTATCACCCATTTCCGATTGGCCGTCTCCCCGCCGACGAGGACCACAGTGCATGATCTGCCGACGAGTTGGTCGGCGATCCATTTCTCAATGGCCTTGTCTCCGCCCTTCTTCACCGTCTCCCAGTCGTTATCAGAACATGGTGCATTCCCTTCAAGTGCCCCCATGTTCCTCACCTGCGACGCGCGCCAGCCATCACCGGCGTAATAAAAACTGAAGAACACTTTTCGTGCCATCTATTTCTCCGCTCTGTGCCATCTATCCCTACGCGATATGGGCTGTTTAACGTAGCACGATAAAGGTTGTGGATTCCAGTGGTTGAATTTTCGCTATGGCCGCCTATCAGCGCTACGATTACGATTTGCGTGTCAGACGCGCCGTCATACCTTAGATGTTGATAGACGCTCTGTCCTTGGTCAGTGCCGCTTCGTTGTTTTCCGTGTTCGAGCAAGTCCGCGGGGACATGTTCTCGCGTTCCTTGAAACCCGTGATCCTTACATCATCGCGAGTTTGCCGAGGCTTGAAGCACTTTCCCGGACACCTAGCACGTTTATCCCACGCAGGCTCAATGAATTCATAGCTCTGAAAGACGGGTGACAACATTGTACGGCTTGTGTATATCAGGCCCTGCACCAGAGCTTAGAAAGTAAAAGGATGGACTGCGACTATGGGAGGGACAAGGCGCACGGCGGAGGCGGGCCGCGCGGAAGGTCTAGGTTAGTGGAAACGCGTCACAGAGGCTGATGGGGGAAGACACCTGAAACGAAGCAGATAGAGGACAATTTTTAGTGTTCCGGCGACTCTTTCGTTGTAACGCTAATGTTCCTTTAGGACGTATCCATGTCAGACCAAATGGAGTCATCGACCTACAGCGCGATACCCATCCCCTCCAGTTCAATCTGCGGCAGGTCTGGGACAGAGATTGGCTTGATGCTGGCCGATGACGCGATTTGTTGGACGGCCAGCCCGGAATCGTCAGAGGTATAGATGGCGAGATCCCGAAGATGCGAAGAGAGGTGCGTCAGCGCCTCCTGCTGCTCAGCAATTTGTTGAGAAGTTCCGGTGACGAGAATGCGGTAAGCGGAGGCTTGCTGCGTGGCTTCGACGGCATAGCCATAGTCAAAGTAGCGAGATTGATCGGCGTCCAACTTCACGGCCTTTCCATTGTCCAGTCGCACAGTGATGGCATTATCTTCGTCTAGTGTTTCTACAGTGGCGAGACTGCCCACACGGATGCGAAGGTCTGGGTTTGCGACCGTGAACTGGATACGCTCCCCCTCCGACAGTTCACGCGATTCTTCACGATAGATAGTGCTCCGATCCGTCGGTTGTTTGAGCAGCGCCGGATTGTAAGAGACGCGGTCACCTTCGCGGGTTTCGACAGTAAGGAGATTGGACCGAGCATCCACCGAAACCACGATGGCGCTGCTGTTGTTGGCGATCCCGTACTCTTCAGGACTTCCCTTGCGGTAGTTGATCCGGTCGTCGGGAGCGTAGTTTGCGGCCAGGCGCGGGTTGCCGAGATCCCGCTCGATGAGCACCGGAACGGACCGGCTCTCGGCAGAGAGATTGCCCCGGGCTTGCAGTTCTGAACGGATCAGTTGCGTCAACTCTCGGCGCTCCGCGGCATCAGGGGCAACGATGAGAGCGCGGTCGATCTGGGACGCATAATCGAGCGCAATGGAAGCGAGCCGATGCTCTGAACTTGCGAACTCGTGAACGCGGCCCTGCTGTTTGAGAGATTCAGTGGCGGCCGCAGGATCGTTGCTCCGAAACGCACTAATAGCCTGCCGGACCTCCTTACTCAAACTCTTTTCTTTGAATTCCACGGCGGCGCTCTTCGTAATGTCCGACGCTAACCGCTCACCCAGCGTCTCCAAATTGTTCGTGTAAACGCGAGCGTCATCTGAAGCTCGGGAGATGGCGACGTACGCGAGCCTGGAGTTGATGAGATTGCGAGAGGAATCGGTGTCGATGTTGGCGATAACGCGGCCAGCAGTGAGGCCCTGAGAACTGTGCGAAGTCACCGCATAGCCGTGGTCGAACTGCCGAAACGCCGATGTATCGAAGGTTACGGTGCGCTGGGTTTCGCCATCCAAGCGCACAGTCATCTTGCTATCTTCGATGACGGTCACGGTTCCCAGATCGCGGTTCGCGACGCCAAGATCTTTGTTCGGCACGGTGAACTGGAGACGGTCGCCTGTCGCAAACTCACGGTCCACCTCACGGAAGACGTTAACACCCTTCAAACGTCGCGGGTCGTAGGTCACGCTCGACCCGTTCTCCAATTCGACTTGGAGGGTGTTGGCGCGCGCATTGACTGAACGGACCGTAGCGAAGCTGTTCCGCTCGATGCCTTCGGCCTTGCTCCCGGTGGTGTACTGCAACACGTCGCCATTGCTGTATCGCGCAGCCCATTCACGTTCCGCTCCGGTCATATCCGAACGATGCGTCAGCGTTCGGAACACCTGACCGTCCTCGGCAAGGGTTCCGTACCGCCGCAACTCAACCCTCACGGCTTCATTGATCTGCTGGCGACTCCGATTGTCCGGCGAGACGATGATGGTGTTCTGGGGCTGCGCGGCATAGTCCCTGGCGATGGCGGCGATACGATCTCGTCCGTTTGGAATCTCGGTCACACGGCCCTGCTCCGCCAACATCGCAACGCCCTTGAGCGTCTCATTGTTCGCAAGATGCTGGACTGCCTTTAGCAGTTCGGGGTCTTTCTGGCGCATGATCCGATCAAGTTGCGAGGTCTGCATTCCGGCTTCCTGCATCTGCTGGAAGGGCCTTCCGGCGTCCACGCCTTGATGCTGCCGGGTGTCTCCGATGACGAGAACCCTGTCGTCCGGATTGAGCTTGCTCAGAAACGACCGCATCTGTTTTGTGCTGGCGAGACTGGACTCATCCAGCATGTACAAATGCCGATTCGCTGGATCGGCGCTAGGATGATTTTGACCGCGCGCGAGGAAGCTCTGGAGAGTCGTGGCGTCGATTCCGGCCCCGCGAAGCTGACCTGCTGCCTTCGAGGTCGGGGCAAATCCTTCGACTATATAACCGCTGGTCTCCGCACCTTCGCGGATCGTCTGGAGAGTCGTGGTTTTTCCACTGCCTGCCAAACCTTGCAGGCCGTGGATACGGTCTGAGGAGTTGAGAACCTCCTCAATAACCCGACGCTGGGAGTCGTTGAGAAAGGATCGTGTATTGGCTTGTTCTCGCGCCCTCTCCGCAGTCATCATCGGCTCGATGGCATTCTGTCCCTCCTGAACATAGCGGATGTTGGCGCGTTCGGCGGCGATGGTTTCGGGCGTCGTGAAGCTGCGGGCTGAGTCGTGTTTCATGCCCTGGACAATGCGCAGCTCTCCCGCCTCCCGGCGACTGTCGAACTCCGTTCGAATGTCCCGATAGGACGCCTCGCCCATGCCGCGCCTGAGAGCGTCGCGGAGAATCGCCCGCTCGTCGGCGACGGCCTCGCGCTCAAAGATGCTTTCGCGGGCGAACGTCACGGCTTCTTTGGCGAGGGTGTTTTGCTCCGGCTCTTTGTTCTCCTGTAGAGCACGGTTGCGGGCGCCGGCGATAACCTGCTGAGGCTGATTTCCGAAGGCGGCGGCCATCTCTTTGTGCGCAGCCAAGACCTCCTCGCCGGAGAGCGTTTGCTTGCGGTCGCGGGTCGAATGAGCCGCGATCTGTGCTGCCTCGGGGCCGCTGTACCCGCTTTTTTCGAGTTGCTCTCTGATCTGCCGGGACCGGGGGCTGGAGGCGTCAAGATATTCCTGGGAATACCCTTTGATCTCCGGTGCGCCGCTCCTGCCGGATTCAATTTCATATCCCAGACTGCGGAGCTGGTAGGTGAGGGCAGATTGATAGATGGCGGTCGCGTACTGTTGGCTTTCAAAGAAGGCGCGCTCCTGCAAAGCGCGGGCCGAACCGTTCTCTCGCTCGGTCACATTGAAGATGACGGCGTGGGTGTGGAGCTGAGGCGCGGCGTAGCCGTCTACTGGGCGCGCCGTGTCGTGCTCGAATTTCGCGGCAATGAACTTGCCGGTGGTCTCGGCGGGATTGTTGCCGCCGATCCGCGCCTGCGTATATCGCTCCAACTCGTCCAACGCGGTTGTAACGGCGGCGCGGTGCGCCCCCCGCACCCGATCGTCGCCCCCGACCAAGGCGGTTAGCGAAACGGACTTTGGAGCGGAGAACGTCGCATCCCAGCCCGCCCGGTGCTCAACGGCCTTGGTCGTAGTGCCATCCGGGTTCTTGTAATCCATTGCGACGCGATGCCTGACCATCGGCTCCTCGGTCTGCGGATGAATGCCCTCCGCGAGTCGCGAGAACTCTAATGGAGCGACGTTTCCCTTCAGCCCAAGCGAGGCTGTGAGTTTGCCCTGCCACTCGCCTTTCACCTCATCGCCCTGCCCGTAATAACTCTGGGACTTCGATGTGAATTCCAGCTTGTGGTACTTCTGCGCTTGACCGGAACTGAGTGCCCTAGAGACGGTAAGCATGGCTAGAAAATTCCATGATGAACGGCGTTATCGTGCTCTTCGGAGTGAGCCGGTAGTGATACCTCAACCTGATGGCGCACGGCGATGTCAGGCTCAATCGTGGCATCCATTACCTGATCGTCGGTGGCAGCTCGAACCCGTTCATGCTCGTTTTGCTGCGGCCACGGGATAGGCTGCGGTGCCCTTTTGAGAGCGAGAGGTGCGCCCTGTCCCGCCTGTACCTCGGACTTTGGAACAGGTTCAGATTCCTCCGTTGCCGAAGTCTGGTTACGGCGCGGCTGTAACGTATCGGGATCGAAGTCCATCTCCCCATTCGCCGACTTCCTGGGCACAAAGCCAGCCGTCGGCGTCGGCAAGTCGAGATAGTCGAAGTCGAACCGCGCAACGTTATTCCCAAGCTTGAGATAAGCGTGGCGGTCGTCCAATCCACTGATCTCCGAGCCCATCACCAGGGGCTCGATCTGACGGTCAACCGTGAAGTTCTTGCCGGAACGAGAGCCGTCAAATTTTGTCTCTTTCAACCGTTCGATTTCCACTTTGCCGATGGCTTCTGAGATCCACTCCGCCGCCTTCGGTTCCGCCGTTTTCATGAAGATTTTGGTAGCGGGCTGCGACAGCATAACCTCTGCCAGATGGCCGTAGGTCACCTCAAGCTGTGCCTTCCCCTGAAAGCCAAGCACGAGCGGATTCTTGCTCTTTCGGTTCTCGGTGATGGCGGTATGGAGCTGCGGTAGCTTCTGTAAACTCGCCAACTCGTCAATCACAAACCATACTGGCTTCTGACCTGGCTGTGGGGTGCTGAGCAGCCGCATGACAAGCAAGTCAATCCACAGCGAATGCAGAGGGCGAAGTGTTTCGCGCTCCGGCGGACGGGACGTAATGAAGATCCAACCTTTGCGTTCCTTCGCCCATGTCCGAGCATTCCATGCGCGATGGGTCTGATCCTTCTCTGGTAGAAGACGGAAACACTTTGCGATCAAGCCGAGCGACGCGAGTACGCCTGCCCGCTGGGGTCCGGCCTTACGGTCGATGTAGAAAGACATCTCCGTGCCAGCGACCAGCTTTTCCAGCGTGTCGCTGCTTGCCATCCATTCCGCAAGCTGATGGGGCGTCGGGCCTTTCCGCAAGAGGTGAGCGAAAATCTGTGCCGGCGTCTGATGGAAGAACTCATCCTTGGCGTCCGTCGTGGGCTGGTAGAGCGAGGCCGCGATGGCATCGGCTTCGGCGTTGGAAGCCATTTCATGAGCTGGTCCCCAGTATGGGCAACGCTCGTCGAGTGGGTTCAGAACGATGTCGCCGCGCTCCTTATCGTAGAACCGTTGCAGGTATTCGCAAGCGGGATCGTAGACGATTGCAGAGTCGCCGCGTTCCCGAATCTGGCGGAGAATTTGCATGATGAGTTGGGTCTTCCCGACGCCGGTGTCGCCCATGATTTGGAAGTGCTGCGCTTCCTTCCGCGCTGGAATCCGCATCATTTTGCCCAGCTCAGTCGTCTTGAAGCCGATGCCATCGCCTTTCTCCTTGCGGTTGAATTCCTCGGGCGAAAGCAATTGTGGGCCACGCAAGATACGCCCGTACTTCATCTGTTTGAAACGCCTGATGTCATACGGAACAGCGAACCAGAGCATGACCGCAAGACAGGCTCCACCCTCGACGAAGCTGACAGCGAAGAGCCCGAAAGGGCCCTTGCCCTCGTAGACCGTGAGGCGAAGCCAACGGTGCAGAGACTGGTCGGCCAACTTCTGTTCGGCCCCTCTGAAGGGCCAATGGTATCCCTGGGCGACCGCCAACGGCGACAGGGCGACAGGGAGTGTCTTTCCGGTTGGAAGCACGGTTTGGCCTGGGACAAAATCGACGGGAAACGCTAGGCGAGGCTTTCCTCTTCCGCCTCCCAGATAGAGCAACCGATAGGACTCATGTGCGTTGAACAGACCGCCCGCCCCGGAGCGGATGTATTCCGTGATGTAGCTCTTCTGGAGAGGCTCCAGCACTGATGTGAACCGCTGCCAGATAAGCACGCAGGTGCAAAGTAAAGCCGTCGCTACGGCGGTATAACTCAGCATGGGAACATGCGGAGGCCAGATGATTGTCTCTTTTCTTCCCCATTGGGTTGCCATGATTACAACTCCCTCGGCGTTGCTTTGGTGTACTGCTGCTGGATCTCTTGAGCCACCTTGCGCTTATCCGAGCGCACGGTCGCGCTGATGCGAGTGAAGTCCTCGGGCGTCACAACCTGTCCCATAGCGAGCGGCTTGAGCAGGTTGAGCAGGATCATCCGCGTGGCGATGAGTTCAGTAAAGAGTGGGTCATCTGCGGAGCGGCGAGCTTCGCGCAGCAGAATCTCCCGCGCCCACTCACCGAGGGCTTTCCCGTCCACACGTGCGGCTGTAAGCAGGACGCGGTGCTCCTCCTCTGTGACCCGCGCTTGCGCTACGCACGACCGCGCGGACCGGCTTTGTGAACGGGAAATACGATTGTCGAGTTTCAGTACGGGAGTTGGTTTCAACGTGTTCATACAGCCTCCAAGAGGTGTATGCAACTGAATACGCTCGGTATGCAGTTGCATACGGTCGTCCGGTAAGTAGCTCATTCGAGCCGCGTATACATCTGCATACGCTTGTCGCATCGAACGCCACCCTACGAGGGATGGAGTGTCAACATTCTTCCGGTGCGCAGCACCGCAGTGCCTTTGCCCCGGAATGAAGTGGAGGATCAAGCGCCTTTCGCCTGGGCTACCGGAGCGGCAACGGGTGCCGGGAGAGGCTTCTGAGCAGCAAGCTCAGAGGCCTCGGCAGCCGGGACTTTCCGTATACGCAACGTCGATGCTACCTTGCGGGCTTCCGGGGTCTTGAGGAAGTCCTGGAAGTCGCGGTCTTTGCTGAAGACATAGGCGAGGGCTTGCTCGACGACATCGTCGGCGCAAGCGCGAATGAAGGCGGCGTACTGATCGACCTGGGTAGCGGTTGTGTCAGTCAGCCGAATGGATGCGCTGATCTGACGGGTTTGAACGACTTCAAGCAGTGGCATGGTGGTTCTCCTTTGGGGTGTGAAGTGAAGTGAACTTTTGGCGGGCAATCATCCGCTGCGCCGTGGTCGCAATCTCCCGCGCTCTGGAGGCGCAAAGTGCAGTCGGGACTTCGGCGGAACGACGATTCTCCAGCATGGCGATTACGTCTTCAATCGCCGCGCCTTCGAGCAACGAAAGACGAGCGTAAGCGATGTCGATGGTGCGCTGGGCGTAGTACAGAGGGTTGGGCTTATCCGAGCGCCGGGACGCCAGCATTTCCGTCAGCTCAGAGGCATCGACTCCGAGCGAGAGATGATGAACAGCCCATGCCCAATCCTGCTCGGAGAGTGTGTTCTTGCTCGTGGGGTATGTCCGAGCAATTCCGCGAACAACTTGACCAGACCCGAGCAGACGGTCATCCAGTCTGAAATCGTCGGGGCTGTAAGTGGAATCGCAGGGGTATTCGACCGTGACTGGGTGAGCGGGATCGTACTTGCAGTTGCGGAATCCGGGCACGCGGAGAACCCGGTTGCGGTCGGTGCAGGCGGAATCTCCACCGAAGGTCATTGCCAGCAACTTCAGCGTGTTCTCCTGCCGGTCGAAGTCGAAGCCTTCGACCCTCCATAGCACTTGATACTTGTCCGGCGATGTCGAGAGGATCGCGGTCGGAACAGGCACATCCTCCGACTCCATGAGCGCAGCGATTCTGCTGTCACCGTCTACGTCGATGTCGAGATACAGATGGCGAACCTCGGCGATGCAATCCTTCGTCCGTTTGCGACTGCCCGCACGGAGCGGATTGGCGGCGACATAGACATTCGAGCCGTTGTGGTTCTCGTAGCGCAACCAAGCGAGATAGCGAGGCGCGGTGGCTTGCTCCAGCTTCACGATGCGCTGCGTCGTCGACGCCGGGTTCTCCTTTCGCAGGAGAACGGCAATCGTCTCTCCGGGAAGGAAGCATCGGGTTAGGAATTCGTGTGCGGTCTGCGTGTTCATTGCGGGCGTCTCACAGGGTTGGAAGCCCGGCGTCTACCGGGCTCCCGAGTTGATGGGAGGAAAGCGGCTTATGCGGCCGCTTCCAGATTGAGTTGGGAGTCCGCGTCCTGCTCCTCCGGGTTGGCCTTCTCCGCCCGGTCCAGCTTGAGAATCGAGCTCACCCGGATCTCCCAGATGGTCTTCTTCTGGGCCGGCTTCTTGCCGACCTTCTTGGTCTCGTACTCCCGGCTGCGCAGCTCGCCTTCCACCTGCAGATGAGCCCCCTTCTTCAGCGTGCCGGCGAACTCCGAGAGCTTGCCGAAGATCACGCAACGATGCCATTCGGTGTGCGAGATGTACTGGCCGTCCTTCTTGTAGGAACTCTTGGTTGCCAGCGACAGAGTGGTGAAGCTGCGGTTGTCGTTGGTGCGAACTTCTGCGTCGTTGCCGAGGAAGCCGATGAGGGTGACTTTGTTCTGGTACATGGTGGTGATCTCCGTGAGTTGAATTTCCCGATCTTGCTCGGGTCACTAATAAGCGAAGTGGGCCCGGCTCCCAAGTGCCAAGCTCTGCATTTGCGGAGGGTCCGGCGAAGCTGGAAACCGTAACCCGAAGGGCGACGCAGTCGAAGCAGAAGAGCGCCGTGCCGAAGGGCGCCGGTTAAGCCCCGAAGCAGTGACCGTGCAAAGGCGGGATACGAGCCGGATGAATCCCTCTGGACCGAAGTCATCCTCTCGCTTCTCGGCGGCGGATGTTCGCCCAAACCACAGCTCACAACTGCTGGCTTGAGTTCCGCAGAAGGATGGCCTCTCGCCACTGCCGTTGCGTTCTTCGTAGCTCAGAGACGGCGCGATGAAAGCGTTTAGAGACAGGTAGGGCTGTGCCGCCGGAATGGGAGCATGAGGGTGCATCGGTAAGACCTCAGATACGGGTTGGGTTCTCTAGCGTTTGGACTGGGCGTTAGGCTGCGGAGGCGCGGTAGACCTCCTCGGTCTGGAAGCTCTGGTCTGCATGGCTGTAGCCGCCGACTGTAATCAATTCACGGACTCGACGCCGGCCTGTAGGGTCGCGCTCGCAATAGAGCACGAAATCAATAGCTTCTGCCGTCTCAGACCGCATGAAAGCGTGATTGAGGTTGGGCCTTGCACTCAGGGCAAGATTGGAGAGACGGTTCAACGCATCCCACGCCGATTTCGCGTGGATCGTAGACAGCGTTCCGCCGTGGCCAGTGTTCATCGCCTGGAGCAAGTCGTATCCGCATTCGTTGCGAATTTCGCCCATGATGATCCGGTCTGGACGATGCCGGAGGGCTGCCGCTAAGAGTTCGCTTGGCGTGATGGCGACTTGCCCCGGAATCTCCTCTACAGCTTCCCAACGAACGGCGTTCTTATGGGCGACTTTCAGCTCTGCCGGTTGCTCGATAATGAGCAGCCGCTCGGTCTCCGGGATGTGGTCTAGGAACGCCTTCATCAAGGTCGTCTTACCCGAGCCGGTTCCGCCGCTGATGATGCCGTTCTTCTTCTTGCCGATGAGGTCAACGACTGTATCGCGAACGTGGCGGGG
The DNA here is from genome assembly GCA_050014235.1 of Acidobacteriaceae bacterium. GTDB lineage: Bacteria > Acidobacteriota > Terriglobia > Terriglobales > Acidobacteriaceae > Edaphobacter. Next base: position 54,229 of record JBEKDS010000017.1, on the reverse strand, counting down.
CATACTGCCCGATTCGATCAGCTCATCCGAGCTATACCAGCGGTTGAATTTCCGAATCGTCAGCGTCGGCCCATTGATGGACGATGGCGCACCCACAACAGCGACACGAGAGCCGTCCGGCAAGCGGGTATTAAGGATGGGATTCTGAGTCGTAAGATCTTGGCCAAGAATCCTGGCAACCCGTTCAATGGCCGCCTGCAGTCGGTCGTTGGTGTACGGCTCGGACAGAGGAATGTGCTGCACGACTCCGGCTCGATCCGCGTATACGCCGGTGGTTCCATTAATCATCAAGTCCGAGATGGATGGATCGAGCAATAGCTCACGCAACTCCTCGGGAAAAAATGGCAGTATGAGGTGGTAACTCATCGCGTTCCTTCCGCGACTGGCGATGTCGCCGTCGCTGGTGAGGCAGCGTTTACACCAACCGGCATTGGATCGACGGACATCCGGTTTTCGTGGAACTCGGTGATGGTCAATCCCAGCGGATTGATCGTCTCGAACTGCGGGAAGACCCTCGCCTGGTCGCTCACCTGCTTGGGGTTGAGGTAGTAGGTGACACTCAGCAACCAATGCTCCGTCCTCGGCTCCCGAGAGTTCCGCTGTGAGTAGAGCTTGTCGATGGTGACAAGCGCCGTTCCGCGGGCGATGGTCGCACCCTGCACCGTCTCATCCGACATGGTCGTAATCGTGACGTTCTTGACCTCCACGTCGCTCTGCTCAATCTGTCCGCCTACGACCTGCGAGACGAGGTGGTTTTGATTGTCCTGGCCCATCAACTGCGAAGCCAAGTTCTGGGACAAGAAGTAGTAGTTGAGCGGATACTTCTTAGCGATGGTGTCACGGCTGACGGTGTACCGATAGTTGGCCCAATCGGTCAGATACGTCCGAACTTCACCCTCGCGCGGGCTGTAGTTCAGGTCCGTATACGCGATGGCCTGAGCACGGCCCATCTCGTCAATCCGGATGTACCGGTTGGCAATCGGGCGCTGTGCCAGAGAGAAGATCAACCCCATTGCTCCTAGCAGGAGCACCGTTTCGGTTCCAATGACGAATCGGCTGAGCTTCCGTTCGGCATAGTGGGAAGCGTAGACCTCATTCCCAATCTCGTCGGTCAAGAGGGATTGCTCGGGGCTTAGGCGAGATTCAATGGGTAGAGTTGTGCTGGACATAGGGGACCTGATTCCTTTCGGTGAGAGCGTGGAAGACAACAGATGCGTAAATTAGACCGGCTATCACGGCACCAGCAAATGCAAGAATCAACAGGAGCCGTACAAAGCGGAGCTGTAAGACGCGACGTATAAAGGTGACCTGCAACAGAAATCGAAACATCGTTATGCTCCTCCTGCGGCCCCGATTGACGAGGCAGTTCCTATCACCTTTGTGATGCTTTCAGCCATGCCTGCGGCACCGCCGAAGATCGCCTGAGTCATGCTTGGAATGAAGAGCATGTTGATAATGAAAGCGATGAAAACCATCACGCAAGGGATAAGATTTGCGAGCCACATCTCCATCGAATAGTTGCCGTTGAACGTCTGCTGGATGAAGACGTTCATGAACCCCGACCATACGAAGATGAAGGCGGCGGCAACGGCCCGAATCATGGCGAATCCAATCAGCACATCAAGAAAGTGAAAGAACTTAGATCGGAAGCTCTTCGTCATTAGCAAAGGGACGAAGATCGGTCCAAAGAGCGCTGTCACGCCGTAGAGGATGAAGGCGCTGCAATTTATGAGGAACAGGATCGCAGAAGCCAATCCCAGAAGAATCTGCACAAGGAAGTAGCAGAGAATCTGAACTGGTGCGGTGAACGACGGCATCTGCGTCTGATCGCCGGCAGTCTTCAACAGGTTTAAGAGCGAATCCAGAGAACTCTGATCGAAGGCCGCAACCATCGCCTGGGCGATGTAAGAAAAGAAGTGGTTGATGCCGAAGCTCGCACCGGGGAACGGATTGACCCAGTAGGTCTCCAAGAGGCAGCAGATGATGAGCTGAAGCAGAAACTTGGTCAGGTCGCCCGCTTGAATCGGGTGATGATGCAGACGGAACGTCATCGTCGAGGTCTGCCAGTTCACGACCATGCTGACCAGCATGAAGAAAGAAATGCAGGCTAATTCGGTCATCCCGAGCTGAGTGAGAGCCCCGCCATTCTGTGTCGTCAGGTTGGTCAGATTGTTCGTGAACTGATACAGCCAATCAACGCCGGAACTCGCGCTGGGAAGGGCTTGGGCTAACAACACAATGGAAGACATGGCGGGTGCTCTCTCTGGGTTCTGGGACTGGGCTTCAGTCCGGGGCTAGGGGATGTAGGTCTTCCAGGTGTTGCCTTCATGGGCTGCGGCTGAACTGTGCTGCTTCTTGTCGGCCTCAACCTGTTTCCGAAGGGCCTCATTTTCCTGCTTCAGGTAGTCGTTGTCGTCTTTTTGCAAGTGAAGAATTTCGGCGGCTTTTGCGGCAGCTGCGGCCGTCTTCGCCGCTTGGTCGCGTTGATAAATGGCGGCACCGCCTATGACGGTCAGTGCCGCAAGGATTGCAAGGAGAATCTTCGTATTGATTGCTGTCAGCATTTCTTCTCCGAATTAGGGCAAGTAGGTCGTCCAGGTGCTGCCCTCATTGGCAGCGCTGGTGTCATTTACCGTCCGTTGCTGCTGCACCGCCGCCGCCGTGTTCAAGTCCTGCGCTGCGGCGTTCCGCTGTTGCATGTTGGCAACAGTCATCTGAGAGGCAAGGCAGACATGCATCGCGGCCTGGGACTGCATCTCGGTCAACTGTTGGGCTTGAGCGGCGTTCAGAAGGTTCAACTGCTGCACCTCGCTGTTCGTCGCTGACGTGGTATCGAACTGCTGCTGCGTGAGCGAGTTGTTCGCGGTGCCGTTCTGGCTGCGCCCGGCCCGGTATTGGCCAACTGCCGTAAGGCAGTCAGGTGAGACCGAATCGGACATTTCGATCATGGCGAGCTGCGAAAGCTGCGCGCTGTTGCCGACCGTCTGCCCTTGCAGGTAGGTGGTCGTCCCGGTGCTGACCGGCACGGTCGCCGTCTTCCAGGCTGTGAGCGATGCACTCGGCGAATTGCTGTTGAGCGCGATGTTCACGCCAGCCGTCTCACCGAACATATTCGCCACGTTCGCGTTCTTGAGCGCATTGAGCGTCGTCTGCCATTGCTGTTTGAACGAAAAGTGGGTGACGTTGTTCTTGAGCATGTTGTACTGCGACTCAAGGGTGGTGAGTTGGGAGACAAGACTCGCGTAGCTCGTTGGATCGAAGACGATGTCTCCGATTCCGAAGAGCGCGAAGCTCGGCGTCGCTGTTGCCAGAAGCAGCCCGCCCGCGAGCAGATACTTCCGTCGTTTACTTAGGTTGAACTTCATAGAGGCTCCTGAAGGGTTGAGGGTTAATTGCACTCAGAGCGGGTCGGGTTCATGCGCTCCGGAAGCGTTTTGAAGTTGGTCACGACCTCGCTGATACGGTCGGGCACGTCGGCATAGAACAAGACGGTGTCGATGGCATCGCTTGCGTTGACTGTCCGCAAGATATGGACTGCGGCGTAGCTGGCAGGCACAGCTAAGGCCAGTAAGAGCGCGATTTTGGGAATACGGACCTTCATCTCTGGCTCCAGTACGCACGGGCTACAGGGTTGAATCGACGCGGTGTTCCGCGTAGGACGGGATCAGGATGTCCGTGCCGATGTAGACGCGGGCACGCGAACCTTCCTTGAGCGTGATGATTGGGAGCCGGTTGAGAAAGTGGTTGAGCACCTGTTCTCCCTCGGCTGCGGACTGCTCCGATATACCGTCACGGATCTGGGTCGAAGGCGAGAGGACACTGCCACTGTTGCCGATTTGGGCGAGTCCTCCCAATCCGCCTACCGCCGCCGCTGCCGCGAATGCCTGCAAGTAGCCGTGGTCAACCTTGGTGGCGAGACCTGTCGTGCCGAGCGGGTCGAGGCCTACATACTTGTCCAACTCAAGCGAGAACCCATCCGGGCAGATTGCACGATGGAAGGTAACGAACATCTTCCGCTGCTGCGCGTTACCGACGCTTTGGACTGTCCCAATCAGCCTCGTACCTTGCGGCATCAGAAGCTGCTGATGATCGTGCGAGTAGTAGTCGGTCGTGAGCATGATGAGGATTGGCCCGTTCAGGCCACCGTCGATATGGTTCGTAACGACACCTTCCAGAACGGTTCCTTCAAATACCCGGTAAAGCTGCCCCTGATAGGTGTCGAAGTCGTAGGGCGCCATCGGATTGCTCTTACCGGCCGATTTCGAATTCTGATCCGACGCCGTCTGAGCGCCTCCGCCCCTCCTGGCTTCTCCGGCCTCGGGAACTGACGCTGCCATAGTTTCCGACGCTGCCCTCGGTGACATCTCCTCACGTTCGCCCGATACGGCAGTGGGTTGAGCTGCGGGCGAACCTGTGGAGGCCGTAGCGGTCGTTGGATGAGCGAAGTCGATGGCGACGGTGTCGCTGTTGAGTGCCTCCTGGTGCAACTTCTCTTTCTCCAAAGCCTTCTGCTTCGCCTCGGCTTGTACTTGCGAGACATTGGATGTCTTGGCCGGTGCGTTCGGGCCGTCGCCATACATTGCCGAACGCTGGGCGGCAGTCATGGGCGGCGCTCCTGCTGCCTCCGGCCCTGGCACATTCTGCGCGGCCTGAAGTTGCTGCATCTCGGCGGCAAGCTCCTGTCTACGCTGCTGATCCTCGGAATCTCGCTTCGCTTCCGTCGCCTGCTGCGTCTCAAAGCTGGAGACCTGCTGGGGATTTGCAGTAGCAGGACGCATCGGCAAAGCGCTCTGCGGTGCGGTTCTCTTCTTGCCGCTCACAAGGCTCGATATGTTCGCGAGTCCTATGAGGCCGACGATAACCACAAGCGCAATGATGACGGGTGTGCTCTTCTTCACTGGCCCCACAGCTTCCCGCTGCGCAGGAACCGTAGCGGGCGGGTTGGGATTCTGATCGATCATGGCTAGTTTTTCTCCCCTGTTGCGGTGGAAGTGCGGTGGAAGTCAACGTGTTTCTTGCCGATCGCCAGATAACCCGTCTCCAATTGCTTCGGTACGGTGTACAGGCCGGCGTTGTAGTCGAAGTTGATGAGCGATCCCTTCCCGTCCTTCAACTCGTAGAGCGCAGGCGTCTCCTGAAACTGGCCGCGCAGGTAGGTGAACTTGTCGTCGTGCCATATCTGCTGAAGACCAAGCTCTTTGCCCTTCTTCTCATCCCAGGCGAAATCGAAGTGCAGGCTGCCGGGATACTGACTGCGATAGGTCTCCGCTTTGGCCTCTTCCGATTTCAGCTCGGCAGCTTGCTCGGCCTTGGCTGCGGCGGCTTCCTGCTTGGCCTTGTCCAACTCAGCGGCGGGTACGAAGACGGGCATGTCGGTGAGCCTGTCCTTAGCTGCCTTGTCACCGGGCACGATGAACACCTTGGAATCGAAGTGCGCGTCCGCGTCATCGGAGATCTCTTGTAGCTGCAACGTGTATTCGTTGCCGTGGTCAGACACGATGTGAATGTCAGTGGTTGTGTTCGCGAGCTTTGGCTTGACGCTGATGAAGCGGCTGGCTACATGGCCGCCATCGAACACCCAGTCCACCGTGTCTCCACCGAAGACGGTCGCAATCTTCTCCTCGGCGGGTAGAAGAATAAGGGTGGACTGCAGCAGCCCGGCCCGTATGACGGGCGGCGTCTGCGCTTCGGATACGGTGACGGAACGCGGAGCGTTCGGCTCAAGGCGATGCGGCGGAGTCGCAGGCGATGCCTGAGCAACGCCACAGGCGAGGGAGAGAAGAGACGTGACGGTTAGGATCATCGGCGGTTTCATAGTGGCCCTTTGGTTGTGAAATGGTGATACGGGTTACACAGCCTCGCCCTGGGCAAAGCGGGAGATGCCCTCAGAGAGTCCGTACTTTTCGATCAGCTTCGTCCGGCGTACACGGTCCTTCGGCTTGGTCGAAAATGTTGCGTAGCTGCGGCTGTCCAGATTCAGGGTGACGACCTTTGTCAGCCCATCGCGCCGCATGTAAAGTCCTTCGCGGTCCTGCAAGCTCTCGAAGAGAGCGAGTTGCTGCTCGTTCATCTTGAATAGCTCGGCGTACCGCTTCCGGTTGAAGGTGGCGTCTTTGAGGAACAGGAACGACGTGCAGGAGTTCACGATGCTGTCGGCATTCGCGCCTAGGTCATCGGCGGATTGGCCGATCATGGTGACTCCGCCAAGGTTCTTGCGGACGGTCTTGATCGAAGCCAACGCACCGTCAAGCAACTGCTTGTTCTTCATCGAAGAGAAGATCTCCTCGATCAGGATGTGTTTGGGAACTCCGAGATTGGCTGGGTTATAGAGAACGTCGTTGATTCTGCGTAGCAGCCATACCATCAGTGGCTCGATCAGGTCGGCGTACTGCTCGTTGTTCACGCCCTGGAAGTCGAAGCACTGAAGTCGAGAGAGCGAGAGGCTGTCTTCCACGTTGTCAAAGACGGCACTATAAATACCCTTCCCAACCCACTTCGCCAAATACCTGTCGAGCTTCTTCGGAAGAAACAGATTCGAGAGCCGGCGATTCGCCGTGTCGAGCAGATACATATCCTGCACGGCCTTGTGGATCACGTCGTCGTCTTCCGGCTCAAGTTCCGCGCCGCTGTTCGTAAGCAGGAGCTTCACGAACGAATACAGGAACTTGATGTTGCTCTCGGTCGGCTCCAGCGCGAACGGATTAACTCGTGGGCCATCCTTGCCGACGCGATCAACCTTGCCGCCATATAGCTCGACGACACTCTCATAGCTTCCGCCGATGTCGAAGATGTACGTGAATCCTCCATACTTCTGTTCAAGCGAGATGATCTGGTTACCGTGAACCGACTTTCCGGTGCCGGTAGGGCCGATGATGAGCATGACGCGAACACCATCCACATACACGTCCTGAAAGAACGGCGTCCGTGTGCGCGTCTCGAAGATGTTCAGATACTCCGAATCAAGATCTTCAGAATGAGGATGTCCGATATGAGGCGCGAACACAGAGGAGAGACGAGCATGATGGTCCTCTGCAAGCCATAGTGGGAAGACGTTGAACTTGTGATTGCCGGGGAACATGGCATAGAAGGCGGAGAGATTGCCCAGCGTCTCCTCCATCACTTGAGCCCTGGCATCGACGAAAATCCGATGCACGGTGGGGACGGTGTCTCTTAGCTGCTCCGGACTGCGCGTCGCCAGAAGTAGACGCAGCGAGAACTCGCCCTGGGCCTTCTTGTCTAGCGACCGGATCACGTCGCTCAAGTCATCTACGCTGTTGTTTGCAGCCTTGGCACCGGCTCCCGTTTCGAGCGAGGCGGTGTCCCGACCGCTCATTACGCGGGTCAACACGCCGACTTTGAAGAACGAGATGAATTTCTCCTGGGCGTCGATCTCGCTGCGGGCCGCGGACGTTGACTTTACCCGCCATGTCGAGCACACAACACTGTCGCAGTCGAGAGTGAGCAGGCCAGAGAATAGGCAGGGGCGCGATGCCTCCGGGGTCGTCTTCAGCGAGAACATCTGAACGTGCCGCTTGCCGATCTGCACATGATCGCTATGCCATGCAACCGGGCTCTTGACGATCTGCCGGTCAACACCGTTGTCTGCGCGAAGCTGATCATGGCCTGACCATTCCTCCAAATTGAACAAGTAGCTAAAGAACTGGAAGGCCTCGGCCTTGCCCAGCAACTTGAGACCGAGGGAGCTGCCGAGGTGGCCTTCGAGCAAGGTTGCCGTCTTCTCAAGATCGGAGAGCATTCTCGATGTGTCAGCGACATTCTCGTCTGGCTTGCGCTGGAATGCCTTCGCCTGTGAAGGCTCCAGCGTCAGGGACCAGTGGAGGTCGATACGGCGGAAAGCTGCCGTCTTGTCGAGATGGGTGAGACGGTCGCTCGCGAACGTCTCCGTCACCTCGTTCCTATACTGCTTCTGCCGGGGTAGATCGAACCCGGACATCACTCGCGTGTACTGATAGAGGCAAGATCCTTCGGGCAGTCCGCGCAGAGCGCCTTCGACCTGACGAACGCGGCCTTCAAGCTCCAGGTCGGTCAGAGCCTCTTCATCTAAGCCCGTCAGAGAGAAGAGGCACCCGTAGCCGCCGCCCTTCAGCGCGAAGATGCTCGGCCCTACAAAGCGTGAGATCGGGACGATGCTGCACGCCGCTCCCGCTTTCGCAAACCACGGGGTATGTTTGATCTGTTCAGTATTTGCGCGGGTCATAGTAGCTCTTCTGGCCGAGGCTGAGGCCCCACAGTTGAAACATCTTTGGGTGTTTACGGACGATCAACCATGCGCCGCCCGCGAGTGTTGGAAAGCTAAGGATTGCCAGCATTCGGAAACCGACGAGGAAAACCGTCACGCAGACAAACACGATGGCCATCCATGCCGAGAGGTCAAGCCCTAGCTTGGCTCTCGGCCTGTTCAATGCCTGATTAATCGCTGACGGCTCTCCCCGTTTGGTCGTGTGCATGGTGGCTCCTACATCGACTGCCCGGTTAGAGACCCGATCCAGCCTGCGCCCCATCCAAGAACGCCAGCGCCAAAGAGCGCACCGAAGAGGCCCGGAATGGCATCCTGAAAGCGACCGCTCATCATCCGAATGCCGGCGAAGATCAAACCGCCAAAGCAGATGACAGCGCCCGCATAGACGGCGAATGTTTTGAACGTCCCCATAAGCGTCTGAGCGCCGGAGAAGTCCATCGTTCCTTGGGCATGGGCAACGCTCGCGAATGTGAGCGCAAAGAGGGCGGGAGCCATCACGCGGAAAGCGTGGGCCAGAGATTGCATTGAAAAGGGTGAAGCCTTGCGATTGGCGAGGCGGTTTGGACGGCTTAGTGCAGTGCTTTGGCGGATCATTGGCTACCTCCAGCAACGGTGAATTCAGTTGCGATAGCCAGACCTTATGGGCTGCTCAAGCCCCGCGTCCAATGACTTTCCGGAGTTCTCTTATGCGCTCGGCGCATAAGTAAGTGCTGGACGGAAGGGTAAATATCGGTATCCGCTCGCCCCTCATGCATTCGATGGACAAGGGAGCAAGAGAAGAGAGTTCGAACTACTTGGTTTGACTTGCCTTCACGAGTGCCTGGATGGCGGCACACCTGCTCATCAACGTCTCGAAGGATTCGGCTTCATCGAACAGCAGACCATCTTCGATCATGCGCTGATAGTCGCGCTTGAGAGCGTCGAATGCCGACGCGGTGGGAACCAACGTCAGGTCTCCATGTACGGCCTGCATGTAGTCGATCCGGTTCCCAGCCGAATCCTTCTCGGCGAAGAAAGCGGCCTTGTGAACCGCAACGGCATCGGCAACGTCTTTGGCCGCAAGGGCCTCCGGGAGATGTCCAGCTTCGTCGAGTCGAGCGAGATCATGGAAGTGCCTGGAAAATCGTTCGCTGAGTCCCGGTTCGCCTTGCAGACAGTAGACGTGGGCCGCAGTGGCTTTCTCCCAGAAGATGCGCGTGAGATTCATGACCCGAGGGGCTGCAACTGGAAACTCAATGCCGGAGATGAGTCCCTCGATATCGCACCGTACAGGAATGACCCTACTCGGCTCGCCACTCGAACGCGCTCCGAACTCCAGTTTGACCCTCGGAAGGGCATAGCTCGATGCTGGCGTCACCGGCTCGTAGTCGATGAAGATGCAGTCCTCAGTGACTCGACTCGTGGCAGATCCTAAAGCCGTCAATTCCGCTTCGACGACCGGATGTGCGTGGTCGCGTAGCCACGCTGGAAGAAGCTCTCGGCGGATTCCATCGGACCACTTCTTCTCTTGGCTTCGGCTCGGGGGAATGGCGTCGATTCCTTCCGGCGCATTGCCAACCAACTGCGGTGCCAAGGCCCGGATATCGTAGGTGAGATCCACATCTTCAGAGAACCTGCGGATGACGTTGTACGCCTTCGAGAGAGCAGTGCCGCCTTTGAAGACGAGGTGGGAGCCGAACTGCGATTCGAAGAGCGCAGCAAGCGACCAAACGACCCAGATGTCCTTCTCTAGCAGGTGAGGCGGGCGACCGGAGACCGCCGATGCCGCGTTGAGCGCATCTGACTTGTCCCTGGCACTCAAGCGGAAGTAGCTCTCAGGCATTGACGACACTCCGGCTCAACGCGCTCGCCACCCACCCTGGGAAACGGGAGACCTGTTGAGCCACCTTCTGCAATTCGGACTTGGGCACCTTGCCGCCGATCTCGGCGAGGACAGATTGGACTCGTTCTGGCCCGGCCCACGCGAGCGCACGCACGATCTCCCCGGCTGGCTCCTTGGCGAAGGCGAGTTGCCACGAGGGGACATGCTCCAGTTGAATGACGAGCTTGCCAAGATTCAACTTTCGCTTTCTGCCCGATGTCCAATAGATCGTCTGCGTCGGCACCTGGGTGGTGAGTCCCAACGCATTGGCGGACGTGGCACCGGATGGCGCAACGATCTCGCCGCGCTGGGTGGACAGCTCTTCGACCAGACGATGTGCGGAGGGCGCATGAGTACCAAACCGGCTCTTGACCGGCGACACATACATGCCTCTTCCTGCCCGCAGCAGCTTGCCGCTCCGAGCGAGTCGCGAGAGAGACTGGTCAACTGCCTGACGGCTTCCAAGATGCAGGAGCATCTTGGCGCTCACGGGAGCGCCCTCAGGCAGTTCGTTCGTCTTCCGCAGAATCGATTCGGTCAGGCGTTCCATGGCTCGTCCTCTGTCAGAAATAGATTACTACTTCTGACACTCCGATGCCAACAAGGAAGAAAGCGGGACGGCGATGCGACTGAAACGAGCCGATCCGGTGGCCGGTGTTCCCTCATTCTGGGCTGACGATCCCAACCTTTAATAGTGCGACGCGCTATTAAAGGTTCGCCTCAATCAAAGGGGTTTACAGCGCCCGAGCTTCTCAATGGGACATCACGCGCACACCCTATGAACGACCCAACGTTCGTGGGCTAGGAATTGACACGATCCTCAATGAAAACGGGCCTGATATCGCGACTGGAAAAGATCGCAAACTCCCGATAGCGCCCGATAAAAAAAAGCGGATTTTCTGAAGTCCGCATCTGGCGCGGGTGGGAAGGGCCACCCTTGGGAAATCCGCCCAAAGGTCGCTGGGCAGTTTACGCCATTTCTTCTCCCAAACCTGCGCCAAACAAGGTGCAATTGGTTTCCTGAAAAGCGAATATAAGACGAACAAAGAAAACTCCCAACTGACTCCCAACTGACTCCCAATAGCCTGTCCAATGCGTACTTTTCGGTACTTTTGAGTCGCCATTCGTGCCGTAAAGTCAACAACATACGCGTTCCGGGGGTCGCTCATAACCCAAAGGTCGTAGGTTCAAATCCTACCCCCGCAACCAACTTACGTCTGAAGTGCAAATGGCTCAAGGTGATCGAACCCTTGGGCCATTTTTCTTTGCGCAACGCCGGGCGGTCGCGTTGGCAGATGGCTCAGGGCTTCGCGGTCGCCGCGACGGTCTGCGGGATGGAGTTCCAGCCGCGGAGGGCGATGGTGGCGGGGCCTTTGGCGGCGGAGGCGGGGTAGTCGATAGTGATGGCGCGGGACTCGGCGGGGAGGAGGGAGATGTAGTTGTCGGAGTAGTAGGCGGGGAGGATGCGGGAGCCGTCGGGGGCGAGGATGGTGAGTTTGTTTTGGAGGCTGACGGTGGAGGAGGAGTTGGTGAGGTGGATTTCGATGCGGACTTCGCCGGCGGTGCGGGTGGAGGTGGCGGTGAGCTGGATGGGGGTCGCGGGGAGGCGGGTGAGTTCGCGGTAGGACTCGGGGCGGGCGGCGAGCCAGTAGAGATTTTGCGAGAGGATCGCGCCGGCTGCGTCTTTGAGTTCGAGGGAGACGATGACAGTGCCGTGGGAGTAATCGGGGCCGAGGTCGAGACGGAGGCTGCTGGTGGTGGCGTCTGCGGGGAGGTCTTTCTGTTCGGTGGATTGGGAGAGGAGTTGGTTGGAGAGGGAGTAGACGCGGGCGCTGGCGGTGAGGGCGGTGCGGGGTTCGGTGGTGGTGTTGACGAGTTGGACCTGGTTGGTGGCGAGGTTGAGTTGGATGTGGATGGGCTCGCAGGCCTTCTTGACACCGTAGAAGGAGGCCTGGGTGTCGTAGTCGGAGCTGAGGATCTGCCACATGGTGCTGGGCCATGCGGGCTGAGTCATCCAGAGGAGGCGGCCGCTGTTGGGCGACCAGAGGTCGGCGTCCATGCCTTCGAAGACGGCGCGATGGTCGACGTAGTTGAGCATCTGGGCCTTGCGCTCGAAGTCTTCGAGGCTGGTGGGCGCGCCGAACTCGGTTTGGATCTCGGCTAGGAAGGGCGCGGTGTCACCGTTTCCGGCGTGGTGCCAGTCGTGGTAGGCCCAGACGTCGTCGATGGGCCACTGGTCTTCTTTTGGCGTGGTGCTTTTGAACGATTCGAGGGTGGACATGGAGGGCGTGCCGGTTTCGACGGAGAAGCCGCGGTTGAGGGTCGTGAAGTAGAGGGATGGCGGCTGGTAGCGGTAGGGGCCGCTGCCCTGGAGGTTGAGGGCGTTGGAGCTGGGCGAGTAGTAGCGGGTGCCGTCGAGGGTGCGGACGAGGGCGTCCAGGCCATCGTTGATGATGGGCTGGGGGACGCCTTCGTTGCGGCCGCACCAGACGACGATGGAGGGGTGGTTGCGGAAGCGCTTGATGGTGTCGGCGGCGTTGGCGAGGAAGAGGGCGGGGTCCTGGGCTTCGATGTTGTAGTTTTCGGTGGACTCCCAGAAGTCGTTCCAGACCATCATGCCGTACTCGTCGGCGAGCTCGTAGAAGGTCTCCTCGGTGCTTTGGCCGACCCAGTTGCGGATGATGTTGAGGTTGGCGTCGCGGTTGAGGCGGAAGTAGGGTTCGAGGCGGTCGCGTGAGACGCGCTTGCGGGCGTCATCCATGCCCCAGTTGCCGCCGCGGGCGGCGATGCGGACGCCGTTGACCTTGATGACGAGGTAGGGCGCGGGGCCGAGGTCGGTGGAGGGTTGGATGGTGGGTGAGGGTACGGGGAGGGGGGTGAGGGTGGAGACGAAGGTGCGAGCGCGGTCGCGCATGGCATCCGCGAGGTTGGGGGGGAGGTTGAGGGCGGTGGGGTCGGGCGCGGCGGCCTCGCGCATGCCGTCGTGAGAGACGTCGATGACGGGGTGGGCGGCGACGTCGCCTTCGGCGGGGGAGTATTCGACGCGACGGAGATGGCCGGTGGGGTCGAAGAGGCTGAGCTCGTAGGTTACTTCGCGGACGCCGAAGCGGATGTCTTTGGCGTCCGATTGCGCGGGGCCGTCGGTGACGGAGAGCTGGAGATGGTAGAGCTCGGGCTTGCCGTAGCCGTTGGGCCACCAGAGGCGGGGGTGGGGCATGAGGAGTTGGGGGAATTCGGTTGAGGTGAGTTTGACGGTGGTCTCGCCGGGGGGGAGGGTGAGGGTTTTGTGGATCGAGATGGTCTCGATGGTGGCGTTGAGGGTGGCTTGTGTGGGTTGGGTGGAGAGGTTGGTGACGGGGACGGAGATGTCGAGCTTGGCGGTTGCGGTGTCGTGGTTGGGGAAGGTGGTGATGACCTGCGCGTCGCCGAGTTTGAGGCGGTGGGTGACGCGGAGGATGACGGGCTGCCAGATGCCGGAGTCGCGGTCGCGGATGGCGGGGATCCAGTCCCAGCCTTCGGTGGCGACGAAGGTTGGGCCGTCGAGGACCATGGCGCCGCCGTTCTCGCCGGGGCCGCCGAGGATGGACTGCTCCTGCGGGATGCCGGGGTGGGGCGGCGGGGAGATGCGGACGGCGAGGACGTTGCGGCCGGGCCTGAGGAGGGCGGTGACGTCGAACTGGCCGCGCTGGAAGGCGCCGGTGATGTCGCCGAGGTGCACGCCGTTGAGCGAGATGGAGGCGCGGTAGTTGATGCCTTCGAAGTTGAGGGTGAGTTGCTGGCCGGCGAGCGAGGCTGGGAGGTCGAAGGCGTTGCGGTACCAGTAGTCCTGCTTGTTGAGGGACTCGGGGATGGTGAGGTTGTTGAGGCCGTAGTAGGGATCGGGGTAGATGCCGTCGTCGACAAGGGTGGTGAGGACGGTGCCGGGGACGGTGGCGCGCAGCCAGTTGGCGGCGGGGAAGGTGGGCAGGGAGATTTGGGAGTCGTTGACCTCTACGGGGACCTTGGGAGCTTCGATCATGGTCCAGCCGTCGGTGAGGGCCCAGTCGTTGGCGTCGAGCTGGGTGAGGGACTTGCCGAGCGGTGGGCGGGAGATGGCGACGGGTGCGGAGAAGCTGCCGCGCTGCTGGGGCATGGTGGCGGGCTCCTGCGGGGCGCGGTAGCCGGCCTGGCCGCGGGTCTGGATGGGCCAGGGCTTGGAGGCTTCTTCGAAGGTGATGGCGGCGAAGTCGGGCGGGGACTTGTGGAGGGCGGCGATATCGGCGGGGGTGAGGGCGCGGCGGAGGAGGGTGAGGTTGGCAATGCGGCCGGCGAAGTGGCGGGTGTTGGGGCCGGTGAAGGTGGGGGCGAGCAGGATGGCGCCGTTGGTGCTGCCGAGGGTGAGTGGACCGGCGGCGATGGGCTGGCCGTCGGCGTAGAGGGTGAAGGTTATGCCGTTGAACGTGGCGGCGAGGAGGTGCGAGGTGTTGGGGGTGAGGTTGGCGGGCCCGGAGATTTGGTTGGTGTCGCCGAGGGCCAGGGTGAGCTGGCCGGGCTCGATGCGGAGGGTGCGGGCGTACTCGGCGGAGAGCGAGCCGAGGCTGGCGACGAGTTCGGGGGCGGCGATGGGCTCGGGGATGTTGACCCAGCAGAGGAGGGACCAGGGGGTGTCGGCGTCGAGGAGGGTGTCTTTGGCGTCGGGGATGGGGATGGTGAGGCCGAGGCCGTCGGGCAGGAAGACCGCGTTGTAGGGGCCGTACTGCGCGGGTGGGTTGGCGTAGATGGGCCCGGCGGGTGCGGGGGGCTGGGCGGCGGCGGCGGCGGCGAAGATGAAGATTGCTACAGCAGCGTGCAGGGGTTTGCGGCGTGGGAGGGGGTGGAGGGGATTGGAATAGGTCATCGCGCGAAAGTGTACCAGCAAGCGTCAGCAGCAGGCGCAGGTGTGTCCGCGCCAGGCGGAGCGTGCTTCGCGGAGGAGGATGGGGACCGCGGCGAGGGCGGCGGCGGGGTCGAGCCAGGGGAGGTGGAGGAGGGCGTTGGCGGCGAGGCCGGCGAGGGCGGTGAGGGCGAGCCAGGCGCAGGCAGCGGACTGGACGGCGTCGGCGGCGACGGCGGGGTTTTGGGTGCGGCGGGCCTCGCGGTGCTTGAGGGTGGCGAGGATGGGCATGGCGATGAGGGCGGCGAGGGTGATGGCGATTCCGGAACAACTGACGGCAGGGTGGATATGAAGGGCGAGGGTTGCGATGGAGATGGCTGTGATGAAGAGGGTTAGGACAAGGAGAAGGATGGCGGACGCGCGGGCTGCCTTTTGCTCGGAGAGGGTGAATCTGGGGGCGAACTGGAGGAGGACGACGGTGGCGGAGAGGAGTTCGACGAGGCTGTCGGCGGCGAAGGCGAGGATGGCCGGGCTGTGGGCGGTGAAGGCGGCGTAGGCGGAGACGGCGAGTTCGAGGAGCATCCAGGCGATGGTGATGGATTGGAGGCGGAGGAGGGTGGGGGAGGGGGTGGGGGAAATCGCGGAGTGGGTGCCGATCTGGAGGATGTCGGACATGGCTGATGGGATCATAGTCGCTTGGGGGTCGGAGAGAGAGCTGAGCGTCTTACATCCCACCCATGCGCGATGCGCATGGATGGGGCACCAGGGCGGTCAGGGCGGGATGGGTAGGGTGCTTAACGTTAGACGGTCGTTCTCTGCCGCGAACGATGCCCACCCAAGCGGAGCTTGGATGGGGCACCCGGCACCCGGCTGCGCCCCTATCTCAAGGTCGAGATGTGAGGCACCCGGACGGGTTTGACGGCTCCTAGGGACCGGATTGGAGGGTTCTCATCGGGGGGTGGGGTGGAGTGGCCATGCGACTGCTTTTAGGTGGGGCGGAGGCCGAAGACCATGCAGGTGACGACGGCTACGAGCGACGCGCTGGGCAAGTATCTGGATCTGGCGAGCGACCAGATGAAGCTGACGGCGGAGAACATGGCGAACGTCGACACTCCTGGGTATAAGACTCAGGGGTTTGACTTTGCGGGGGAGTTCTCGCGGGCGCTGGGGGCGGAGGATGGGGCGACGCCGCAGGTGAAGGCGACGGATGTGGATGGGCTGACGGCGCGGCCGGACGGGAACAACGTTTCGATGGACCGCGAGGGGATGCAGCTGGCGAAGGCGCAGCTGGAGTTCAAGGCGGGGATTTCGCTGTTGAAGAGCGAGTATCAGCGGGTGATGAGTGCGATCCATGAGGACAAGTAGGCGCAGGGTTCGAGGTTCAAGGTTCGAGGTGTTGGGATGAATTTGTTTGGGGTGATGGATATCAGCGCGTCGGCGTTGCAGGCAGAGCGGGTAAGGGCTGAGGTGGTTGCGGCGAATATGGCGAATGCGGAGACGACGCGGACGGCGGATGGCGGGCCGTATAAGAGGCAGCATGTGGTGTTTGAGGCGGCGGGCGGGGATGGGTTTGCGGAGTCGTTGCTGGGGGGTGGTGAGGGCGGCGGGTTGATGGGCGGTTCGGGAGCGGGAGTGGGTTCGGGGTTTGGTTCGGTTGTGGCGCCGGGCGGGGTGCAGGTGGCGGGGGTGGTGAGCGATGAGAGCGCGCCGCTGGAGCGGTATGACCCGCAGCATCCGGATGCGGGGCCGGATGGGTATGTGGCGTATCCGGACATCAATCCGCTGACCGAGATGGTGGATTTGATGGGGGCGACGCGGTCGTATGGGCTGAATGCGACGGCGGTGCAGGCGGAGAAGAATATGGTGGCGAGTTCGCTGGAGATATTGAAGTGAGGCAGTTGTGAGTTGGTAGTTGTGAATGAAGGCGAAGCGTATGGAGGTGTGGCGTGGTGCAGGCGATTGGGAGTGGGTTGGCGGCGGCGGTTGGCGGGGCGGCTTTTTCGGTGGGTTCGGCGGGTTCGACTGCGGCGGGGGTGAGTGGGGGCGGGGCGGCGGGGACGCCGTTTGCGGGGATGTTTCAGTCGATGGTGGAGCAGACTTCGGCGCTGGATGCGAAGGCTTCGCAGGCGGTGACGGGGTTGCTGAGCGGGCAGGGCGTGGAGGTCCACGACGCGATGATTGCGACGGAGAAGGCGGACATGGCGTTTGAGCTGGCGTTGCAGGTGAGGAACAAGGCGGTTGGAGCGTACCAGCAGATGATGGGGATGCAGTTTTGAGGTTTGAGGTGCAGGGTTCGAGGTTCGAGGTTCGAGTTGCGGGGTTGATAGGTGGCTGAGGCGAAGAAATCCGGGGCGGGGCTCGCGGCGAGCAGCGCGCAGGCGGGCGTTCTGGAGCGGGTTGGGGCGCTAGCGGGCGATGTGCGCGGGCGGGTGGAGGCGATGCCCGCGGGGCGGCGGAAGTGGCTGGGGATTTCGGCGGTGATGGTGGTGGCGGTGGTGGCGGGGATGCTGTGGTATGCGGACCGGCCCGACTGGCGGGTGCTGTTCTCGGGACTGGATGCGAAGGACACGCAGCAGATTGCGCAGGAGCTGGCGGCGGCGGGGATTCCGTTTGAGATGACGGACGACGGGAGCGGGATCCAGGTGGGCGCGGACGAGGTGGACAAGGCGCGGATGGAGGTTGCGTCGAAGGGGATGCCGCAGTCGGGGCGGATGGGGTATGAGCTATTTGATAAGCCGAACTGGGTGGGGTCGGAGTTTGACGAGAAGGTGAATTATCAGCGGGCGCTGGAGGGCGAGTTGGAGCACACGATTGGGACGCTGGCGGTGGTGCGGTCGGCGCGGGTGCATATTGTGATGCCGAAGGACTCGTTGTTTGGGGATGGCGAGAAGGCGGCGAAGGCGTCGGTGGTGCTGCAACTGCGGCGGCCGGTGATGCCGACGGAGCAGGCGGAGTCGATCCGGAGTTTGGTGGCGGGAGCGGTGGAGAATTTGAACGCGGGGGATGTGACGCTGGTGGATGCGGATGGGCGGCTGAATCTGAATGCGCCGAATCAGGGTGCGGCGCAAGGGGACGCGGAGAAGGCGCTGGAGGAGAAGCTGGTGGCGATGCTGGAGCCGACGGCGGGGCTGGACAATGTGCGCGCGACGGTGAATGTGAGTTACGACGAGGGCAGCGAGGAGAAGACGGACGAGGTGTACGACCCGGCGCAGGTGGCGGCGATTAGTTTGCATAAGAGTTCGCAGAACTCGAGCGCGGGGACGCGGGCGGGCGGAGTTCCGGGGACGGCGAGCAATACTCCGGGGTCCGCTGCGGGTGGGAGTGTGCAGGCGGCGGTTGGGGGTGAAACGGGTGCGGCGGCGACGGCGGCGGCGGCGAAGGCGGGAGCAGTGCCTCCGTTGCTGCAGACGAGCGCGACGGTGAACGGCGGGGTGGCGCAGGGTGCGGGCGCGGCGTTGCCGGTGTATCCGCAGAGTGGATTGCAGGGCGGCGGGGAGACGGTGACGGAGGAGTCGGGGACGTATGCGGTGACGCGGCATCTGTCGCACTCGGAGGAGGGCCCGGGGCGGGTGAAGCGGGTGACGGTGGCGGTGCTGGTGAACGACCGGCTGACGACGGAGGGCGCGGGCAAGCTGGAGCACACGGTTTGGAAGGCGCGCAGCGCGGACGAGATGAAGCGGCTGGAGGACCTGGCGCGGGCGGCGGTGGGGTTCGATGCGACGCGCGGGGACCAGGTAGTGATTGAGAACGTGAGCTTCAGCTCGAATGCGCCGGAGGTGAAGGCGCCGGCGATGGAGAAGGTGATGGACGAGACGAGTTCGGTGCTGCATACGCAGCCGGGGCTGGTAAAGACGTTGAGCTTCTCGCTGCTGAGCCTGGTGGTGCTGCTGATGGTGGTGCGGCCGGTGACCAAGCAGATGCTGGCGGCGCTGAGCGAGCCGGCGCTGGGCGCGGGCGCGACGGCGAAGGCGTTGAGCGCGGCGGAGCAGGCGGCGGCGCGGCTGGAGCGGGGGTCGCACACGAACGAGACGCAGGCGATCTTTGAGCACGTCTCGCAGACGATACGAAGAGAGCCGGCACAGAGCACGAGGCTGCTGGAATCCTGGATCGGGCAGACGTTGGAGGACAGCGAGTAATGGCGACGGCCGCGGCACCTGCGCAACCGAAGGACGCGCCACCGGCGCAGATGATGATCGCTACCGGGAATACCTATCCGGTGATGGGGCTGCCCGGGCTGCGGAAGGCGGCGATCCTGCTGGTGGCGGTGGGAGACGAGCTGGCGAAGGTGTTGTTTCAGAGCCTGCCGGACGCGGATGTGCAGCTGGTGGCGGACGAGATTGCGCGGCTGGGCGAGGTGCCGCAGTCGCAACTGACGCAGGTGCTGATGGAGTTCTACGGGCTGCTGGAGACCGAGCAGTACATGGTGCGCGGCGGGCCGGAGCATGCGCACCGGTTGCTGGCGGAGGCGTTTGGGCCGGCGCGGGCGGAGGAGCTGCTGGCGGAGACGCAGAAGATGCGGGAGCGCACGCACGGCGACCTGGCGATGCTGCAGAAGATGGACCCGCAGCAGCTGAGCAAGTTTCTGGAGAACGAGCATCCGCAGACGGTGGCGCTGGTGCTGGCGCATCTTGACCCGAAGCGGGGATCGACGCTGCTGATGCTGCTGGATGCGCGGCAGCGGGTGGAGACGGTGCGGCGATTGGCGGAGATGCGGCAGTTCTCGCCGGAGATGGCGCAGAAGGTGGGGGTGATCCTGCATCGGCGAATGGATGCGCTGGGGTCGAATGGGCGGCGCTCGTATGCGGGGTTCAAGGCGGTCGCGGACCTGCTGAACCGGTTGGACCAGGTTTCGAGCAAGACAATTTTGGAGCAGATTGAGGGACAGGAGCCGAAGCTGGCGATCGGGATCCGGAACCTGATGTTTACGTTCGAGGACCTGCTGACGGTTCCGGAGGCGAGCATCCGCGAGTTGGTGGGGGTGGTGGACAAGCGGTTGCTGGCGCTGGCGCTGAAGGGCGCGAAGGAGAACCTGAAGGACCATCTGTTCAAGGCGATGAGCTCGCGGGCGGTGGAGATGCTGAAGGACGACATGGAGTCGATGGGGCCGGTGCGGACCAAGGAGGTCGGCGCGGCGCAGCAGGAGATGCTGGTGGTGGCGCGGCAGCTTGAGGCCGAGGGACGGTTGACTTTGAAGCTGGAGGCGGACGATGAGCTTGCCGTCTGAGGCGCAGCGGGGATTGCCGGCGAGCGTGATGAATGCGGAGACGGTGGGGGCGTTCCGCGGGGCGGAGGGGCCGGTGTCGCCGTTTGAGTTCCGTTCGATTGCGTGCGCTGATGTGGTGGCGATGGAGCCGCTGGATGGGGCGGCGGGCGGGCGCGGAGACCGGGTGCGGGTGTGCCGGGACGCGATGGCGGACCGGGAGCGGCGCGGACCAGGGCGCGAGTTTGGAGACGCTTCGATGCGCGATCCGGCGGAGGCTGCGCGGCAGGAGGGAATGCTGGCGGGGATGCAGGAGGGGCGTCGGGTGGCGCGCGCGGAGATGGATGCGGAGTTGCAGGCGTCGATGGCGCGGGAGCGGGAGAAGGTGGCGAGTGCGGTGAAGGAGTTCAGCGCGGCGCGGGAGCGGTACTTCGCGAGCGTGGAGCAGGAGATTGTGAAGCTGGCGCTGGCGATCGCGGCGCGGGTGCTGCATCGCGAGGCGCAGAGCGATCCGCTGCTGCTCAGCGGGGTGGTGCGAGTCGCGCTGGACAAGATGGCGGACCGCAGCGGGGTCGTGATGCGGGTGCGGCCGGCGGACGTGGTCGCGTGGGAGCGGGTGTTCGCGGCGACGGAGCCCGCGGAGCGGCCGCGGGTGGTGGAGGATGCGCGGCTGGAGCTGGGCGAGTGCAGGCTGGAGACGAAGATGGGGACGATTGAGCTGGGCGTGAGCGTGCAGCTGGAGGAGATCGAGAAGGGATTTTGCGATCTCTTGCAGCACAGGCCGGTGCAATGAGCGAGGCGGTCTCGCTGGCGCCTTACTTCGACCGGCTGGCGGTGCGGCCGGCGTGGCGGTGGCATGGTCGGGTGGTTGAGGCGAACGGGCAGACGATTGAGTCGGAGGGGCCGCGCTGCTCAGTGGGGGAGTGCTGCGAGATTGTGGATGCGGATGGCGGGCGGCATGAGGCGGAGGTGATCGGGTTCCGCGGGGCGCATGTGCTGGCGATGCCGCTGGACGCGACGCAGGGGATCCGGTATGGGGACGCGCTGGCGGCGCTGGGTGCGGCACCGCAGATGGCGTTGAGCGAACAGATGACGGGGCGGGTGCTGGATGCGCTGGGACGGCCGCTGGATGGGATGGCTCCGCTGCGGATTGGCGGGAGCTGGCCGCTGGATGGCAATGTGCCGAACGCGATGGAGCGGGAGCCGATCAAGGCGGCGCTCTCGACGGGGGTGCGGGTGCTGGATGGGATGCTGACGGTGGGGCGCGGGCAGCGGGTGGGGATCTTTGGCGGATCGGGCGTTGGCAAGAGCACGCTGATCGGGATGATGACGCGGAATACGGCGGCGGACCTGACGGTGGTGGGGCTGGTGGGCGAGCGCGGGCGCGAGGTGCGCGAGTTTCTGGAGGACTCGCTCGGCGAGGAGGGAAGGAAGCGCTCGGTGGTGCTGGTGTCGACGTCGGATGAGTCGCCGCTGCTGCGGATGCGGGCGGCGCTGGCGGCGACTTCGGTGGCGGAGTTTTACGCGTCCAAGGGCAAGCACGTACTGCTGGTGCTCGATTCGCTCACTCGGTATGCGATGGCTGCGCGCGAGGTTGGGCTTGCCGCGGGTGAACCGCCGGCGAGCAAAGGCTATACTCCGTCAGTCTTCTCGCGGCTGGCGCGGCTGGTGGAGCGGGCGGGTAACTTCAAGGGTGGTAGCGTGACAGCGTTTTATACGGTCCTGATGGAGGGCGACGACCAGCAGGACCCGCTGGTCGATGCGGTGCGCTCGCTGCTCGATGGGCATGTGGTGTTGTCGCGGGCGATGGCGGGGGAGGGATGGTATCCGCCGGTGAACGTATTGGATTCGATCAGCCGGCTGATGTCGGCGGTCGCCAGCCCGGAGCATAAGAAGAAGGCGGCGCTGGTGCGGCGGCTGCTGGCGGCGTATGCGCGCAGCGAGGACCTGGTGCGGATTGGGGCGTACAAGCCAGGGGCGGATGCGGAGCTGGACCAGGCGTTGCGGGCGAGGGCGGTGCTGCGCGGGTTTCTGGAGCAGGATTCGGTGGAGCGGGTGGGGCTTGAGCAGTCGGTGGCTCGGCTGATGGCGCTGGAGATTGGCGAGTGAGTGAGCGGGCGCGGCGGCTGGAGCGATTGCTGGCGATCCGGCGGCTGGGCGAGGAGCTGGGGCGGAGGCGCTTGCAGACGGCGCTGGGTGCGGTCGCGGAGGTGGAGGCGGCGATCGGCGCGCAGGACGCGAGGCTGGTGGAGGCGAAGGTGGAGTCGCGGGAGGCGCTGGCGGCAGGAGACCGCGGCGAGTGGCTGATGGCGGACGCGCGGGGCGAGGTTGCGGGGTGGAACAAAGGACGGCTGGGGTATCTTTTGCGGGAGCGTATGAGCGAGGTGCCGCCGGCGATGGAGATGTTTCTGGAGAGCCGGCGGGAGCATGAGCAGGTGAAGCAATTGGTGGAGGATGCGCGCGGGGCGGCGCGGGTGGAGGAGGACCGCAGGGCGCAGGCCGCGGCGGATGAGTGGTTCGCGAGCAGGCGTGGGAGGCAGGGCGGGCGTTAGAGCGGGGATGGATTTGGGTGGCGCGATTGTGAAGGGCGCTTAATTGCGGGGCGGTTTTTGCGGGTGGGGTTTGGCCGTGCGAGTGCTTTTCTGTTGGGTGTAGTGAGGGCCAGGCAGAGAGATGCATGCACCGCTAATGGAAGTTGGGAAGACGATTGCGCCGCCGCTTTTGCCACAACAGAGCACTGAGGCGGCGCGGTCCGCGGTGGGCGCGGAGAGTTTTGGCGCGGCGATGCGGCGCGAGGTTGCGCTGGAGCCGGCTGTGCTTGCGGGGGGCGGGGCGGTCGATGCGGGCGCGAGTGCCGCGGGTGAAGATGCCGGCGGAGCGGGGAAGGCGGCGAAGGGTGAGTGGAAGGCCGCGAAGATAGAGGCGCCCGCGAAGTTGGTTGCGCCCGAGGCTGCGCCGGTGGGCGGGGCCGCGAAGGCGACTGTGCCAGAGGCAGCGGGTGGGCCGGAGATTGCAGAGGCTGCGGGGGCCGAGGGCAAGAGCCTGACGCCGAGTGCGGTTGTGCCTGAGGCGGCGGCGACAGTCCCCGCGACCGTAGCGACGAGTGTGGTTGGGCCTGAGGCTGCGGTGATGATTCAGGTTCCAACAGCGGCGCTGCCGAGTGCGGGCGCGCCGGTAGCGGTCCCTCCTGCAGTGATTGCGGCGGCGGCACCGGCAGGCGCCGCACCGGCGGAGGCGGTGCATGTTGCGGGTGTGGCGAGGGCGGAGGTTGCTGCGCGCGTCCCGGGTGCGGGGCCGGGCGAGCTTTCTGGGGTGAGGGCGAAGCGGGATGGAAGGGCTTCGGAGAGTGGGGACCGGGAGCAGGCGACCAAGCACGAGGTCGATGCGAGTGTTGCGGTCCCCGCGATCGCGACGGTGGGCGTTGGGGCGGTTGCACTTGCTGCGGGGGCTTCGGCGGCCACGAGTGAGGTCGTTGTTGCGGGGCGCGCGGAGGGCGCGGGTGCGCCGGTGGTGAAGAGCGCGCCGAGCGCGGCGAAGCGGGTTGTGGCTGCGGTTGGCGGCGCGGCGGAGAAGAGTCCAGAGGGGAAGGTTGCGGGGCACGCGGCTGACGTGCGTGCGTCTGCCGCGGCGACGGCGGTTGGCGTAGAGGTGAAGGCCGGGACGAGCGCGGCGGCGACGGTGAGCGCGCAGAGTGGAACGGTGGGAGCGCACGGGACGAGTGGATCGGGCGAGGGTGTGAGTGCGGCGGCGGGGAGTCTGGTGGCGAGTGCGGGTGGAGGGCATGCGAGTGTGGACGCAGGTGCGGTTGCGGCGGCGGTGTTGCATGGGGGCGGGGTTGCGGGGATCGGATTGGCGGCGCCGATGGTGAGCGCAGGACATGCGGTGGGCGCGCAGAGTTTGAGTGGAGAGACTTGTTCGGGCGCGGCGAGCGTTGGGTTGGAGGCTGCGGCGGGGGACGCGGGGTTTGGAGTTGCGGGCGGTTTGGCGGGGCATCAAGTATTGGCGGCGGGGCCGGCGAAGCTGGATGTGGGCGTGTTCGACGGGACGCACGGGTGGGTGCAGATCCGCACGGAGCTGGGTGCGGGCGGCGCGGTGAGCGCGACGCTGACGGGCAGCGCGGCGGCGCATGAGGCGCTGAAGGCGGCGGTGCCGGCGATGGCGAGTTATCTGACGGGCGAACAGGTGAGCGTGGGCAAGATTGCGGTGCACCGGGCGGCGGAGACGTCGACGGCGATGGCTGCGGGAGAGCAGCGCGGCGGCGGGCAGGGACAGCGTGAGGGCGGGCAGGCTGCGCGGGGAGCGGGTGCGGCGCGTGCGGGTTCGGTTGCGGGTGAGGCGGATGCGGCGGGTGTTGAGGCTGGCGTGAGGGAATGGGTTGGCGCGTTGCCGACGGCGGCGATGGCTGGGTTGGGGATCGGGTTGGCGGGGAGCGGGAGCTGGCTGAATGTGAGGGTTTAGCTGTGGGTTTGAGTTGCGGGTCGATCGGTTGGAATGCGGGACGAATTGAATTGGAGGAATGGCGATGAGCAGCAGCATTCAGCAGGTAGTGAGTTCGGACCAGATGGCGAGTTCGGCGACAAGTGTGGCGGGGGCGCTGGCGCGGCCGAGGGCGGCGGCGGCGAGTTCGACGGGAGCGGCGAGTGGCGCGACCAGCACGGGCAGCGCGAGTAGTTCGGCGGCGAGTGCCGCGGCCGCGGCCGCGGGGAGCACGACGATTACGGCGAACGATTTTCTGACGTTGCTGGTGGCGGAGATGAAGAACCAGGATCCGACGCAGCCGACCGATCCGACCGAGTACATCTCGCAGATGGTGGGCGTGAACAGCCTGCAACAGCTGATCTCGATCAACCAGGGGATCACGTCGCTGGATACTGCGGCGGGGGCGACGACGGCGACTTCGGGGGTTTCGGGGAGTTAGTTTGGGCGATGGGGATGGACGGCAGGGAGCTGTTGGCCTAGCTGCTCCAGGGCTAAAGCCCAATCGCATCGATGGCGCGGTCCGTGGGGCTGAAGCCCCACGCTCCCACCGGAGAAACAGAGACAGATGCAAAGGCTGCGCGGATTTCAAAAAATTGTAACAAAAAGGGGAGCATTATGCCGAGTTTTTCGATTGCACTGACGGGACTAGAAGCCAACGGAGTAGCGCTGGACACGATTGGCAACAACCTGGCGAACCTGAATACGACTGCGTTCAAGGACCAGACGACGACTTTCTCCGACCTGTTCTACCAGAACATCGGGAACACGGGGTCGGGCGACGCGCTGCAGGTTGGGTTGGGCACGCAGGTAGCGGGGACGAGCACGGATTTCTCGCAGGGGTCGCTTTCGACGACGACGAGTTCGACGGACATGGCGCTGAACGGCAACGGATTCTTTGTGCTGAACCAGGGCGGGTTGCAGCAGCTGACGCGGGCGGGGAACTTCCAACTGGACCAGAGCGGCAATCTGATTACGACCACGGGCGACGGGGTGATGGGCTATGTGGCGACCAACGGGGTGGTGAATACCAATACGCCGCTGGAGGCGCTGCAGGTTCCGGTGGATGCGACGCAGGCGGCGCAGGCGACGGCCAACTTCGGGATCACGGCGAACCTGGACGCGGCGACCGCGGTGGGCGGGGCGTTCAGCTCGACGATTACGATGTACGACTCGCTGGGGCAGAGCCATGCGGCGACGATCAACTTCACGAACACGGCGGCGAACACGTGGAACTACGCGATCACGCTGCCGCCGGGTGATGCGACGGGCACGCCGGTGAACAATACGGGGACGCTGACGTTCAACTCTTCAGGCCAACTGCTGACGCCGGCGGCGAATGTGACGGGGATCAAGTTTCCCGGGCTGACGGACGCGGCGGCCGACATGAATCTGAGCTGGGACCTGTATGGGGCGAATGGCGTGGCGCAGATCGGACAGACGGTGGGGACGTCGACGGTGACGGCGAGCCAGCAGGATGGTTTTGCCAGCGGGTCATATCAGAGCTTCTCGGTGGATTCGGCTGGGGTGATCTCGGCGGCGTTCTCAAACGGGCAGACGCAGAATATTGGGCAGATCGCGGTGGCGTCGGTGACGAATACTGAGGGTCTGACGATTGACGGCGGGAATAATTACCAGACGTCGGCTTCGTCCGGCGCGGCGAGCATTGGCGCGGCGGGCGCGGGCGGACGGGCGACGATTGAGGACGACACGCTGGAGCAGTCGAACGTGGACATCTCGACGGAGTTTGCGAATCTGATTGTGGCGCAGCGCGCGTTTGAGGCGAACTCGAAGACGGTGACGACGTTCGATACGGTGACGCAGGAGACGATCAATATGATCCGGTAGTTTTTATGAGTTGTGAGTTGTGAGTGGGTGCCCCGCGTCTCGAGGATGGAGACGCGGGGCATTTTTTGTGTGGGGCGAGTGTGGTTCTGTTTTGGGACGGGAATGGAGGGGATCGGTGAGTTCGTGAGTTCAAACCAATGTGTGCGGGGGGATATTGGAGGTGTCCGTGCAGTGGGGTGGTTGGCGAAGTTTGCCTGGCGCCTGACGGCAGCGGGGAGGTGTGGATGGCGGAGGCGGGCGGCGAGGTGGCGAGCGGGCGGGTCGCTGGGGTGTTGCGCGGCGAGGCGGAGGGCGCGCGGGCGATGGAGGAGCATGGCGCGTGGCCGATGCTGTCGCGGCTGCCGGTGACGCTGGCGGTTGGGATTCCGCTGCGGCGGTTCCGGGTGTGCGACCTGGTGGCGCTGAGGAGCGGGCAGACGATTGAGACGGCGTGGGCGGTGACGGAGGACGTTCCGCTAGCGACGGGCGAGGTGCAGGTGGCGTGGGGGGAGTTTGAGACGGTGGAGGAGCGGATGGCGCTGCGGCTGACGCGACTGGCGTAGGCGGGATGCAGGTTTCCGGTTCGAGAGGAGAGGTGAGATGGGTATGACGGGTATGGGATTGGCGGGGCGGACGGTGAGCGTGGGAGTTCCTCAGGGAGCTGCGGCGGAGGGTGGGACGGGATTGGCGGGGTGGATTTTGGCGCGAGTGAGACTGGCGCGAGTGAGGGTGACGCGGGGGCGCGGCAGATCGGGGCGGCGGATGGAGCTGGTGGAGACGCTGGAGCTGGGCGGGAGGCGGCAACTGCTGCTGGTGGAGTGCGAGGGGCGGCGGTATCTGGTGGGCGCGGGCGGGGATAGCGTGCAATCGATTGCGGAGATGGGAGGGCGCGGGGTGGGTGTGAGTGTTGAGGAGTTGCGATGTTGTCCTTGAAGCGGGCGGGATGGGTGTTGCTGGGCACGGTTGCGTGCGTGGGGTTGGCGCGAGGGCAGGCGAATAGCGGGCAGGTGAGTACGGACCCGATCCGGGTGGTGAAGGCCCCTTATTCGGCGCTGCAGAGCGAGAATGCCGTGGCTGGACTGCCGGCGGCGCGGGGCCCGACCGGGTTGAGGAATGCAGCAGGAGGTGCGAGAAGAGCTGGCGCGGCGAAGGGTCCTTCCGCGGGAGCGGCGGGGGCTTCGTCGCCGTCGGCGCTGGGGCTGGACACGATCGCGGGGCAGTTGAACGGCGGGCAGAGCGTGCCGTGGTCGATTGTGCTGGGGCTGACGCTGCTGACGCTGCTGCCGGCGCTGCTGCTCTCGATGACGCCGCTGGTACGGCTGCTGGTGGTGTTTCATTTTCTGCGCCAGGCGCTGGGCACGCAGACGGCTCCCTCGAACCAGGTGCTGATGGGGCTGGCGATGATGATGACGTGGTTTCTTATGCAACCGGTAATGTTACAAGTCGACCAGCAGGCGCTGACCCCGTACCGCGCGGGGACGATGACGGGCGAGCAGGCGATGGAGGCGGGGGCTGCGCCGGTGAAGGGGTACATGCTGAAGTACGCGCGGGAGAAAGACCTGGCGCTGTTCGCCTCGGCTGGGATGGCCGAGCGGCCGAAGACGATGGCGGAGCTGCCGATGCAGGTGGTGGTGCCGGCTTATATGTTGAGCGAGCTGAAGGCAGGGTTCCAGATTGGGGCGGTCTTGTTTCTGCCGTTCCTGCTGGTGGACCTGGCGGTGGCGAGCATTACGACGTCGGTGGGGATGATGCAGCTGCCGCCGGTGGTGATCTCGACGCCGGTGAAGATTTTGTTGTTTGTGATGGTGGATGGATGGAATTTGCTGGCGGGTTCGTTGCTTAAGAGCTTTTAGAGGCAGTTGTGAGTGGTGAGTGGCAAGGCAAGGGCAAGAGCAAGGGCAAAGGCAAGAGCGAGGGCAAAGGCAAGAGCGAGGGCAAAGGCAAAAGCAAAGGCAAAGGCAAAGGCAAAGGCAAAGGCTTAACACCGATGAACACCGATGGCACCGATCAAGAGCAGGGGATAAAGGCGAAGGCGGCCGCGGATTGGCGCGGATGAACGCGGATGGATGGACAAGGTTCGGGGTTTGAGGGAGGCGAGGATGGGGCCGGACATGGCGGCGGAGATGGCGCGGCGGTTGTTGGTGGAGGCGATGGTGCTGAGCGCGCCGGTGCTGTTGGCGGCGTGTCTGGTGAGCGTGGCGCTGAGTCTGCTGCAGACGCTGACCAGCGTGCAGGAGCAGACGCTGACGGTGGTGCCGCGGCTGATTGTGGTGTTTGCGGTGACGGTGGCGGCGATGCCGTGGTTTGTAAGGAGATTGGTTACGTATACGGTTGGGCTTTGGGGGGATTTTCATCGTTATCTCGGGTAGCGATGAAAGTGGGTAGTGGTTAGTGGCTTAGTGGTCAGTAAAGGCGGACGGGAGCGAGATGGTGCAGGCGGCGGGAGCGGCGGAGTTCGGAGTGGCGGACTGGGCGGGGTTTCTGCGCGCGGCGGTGCTGGTGCTGGTGCGGATGAGCGGGCTGATGGTGTTTGCGCCCCTGTTTTCTTCGGCGGCGATTGCGCCGCGGATCAAGGCGGGGTTTGTGATTGCGCTGACGATGCTGCTGGCCCCGGTGGTGGGTACGCTGCCCGAGGCGCGCGTGCAGCTGGATATGGTTGGGCTGCTGGGAGAGTTGGCGGTGGGGCTGACGTTTGGGTTTGCGCTGAATTTGATGATGGAGGCGCTGCTGTTCGCAGGACAGATGCTGGGGATGGAGTTCAGCTTCTCGCTGGTGAACTTGATGGACCCGAACAGCAATATCCAGACGCCGGTGCTGGGGCAACTGCTGAACTGGATGGGGCTGCTGGTGCTGATGGGCGCGGGGCTGGACCGGACGCTGCTGGCGGCGGTGATGCGCAGCTTTGCGGCGGTGCCGGTGGGGCAGGCGGCGATGAAGGCGTCGACGGGCGCGGCGCTGGCGGGGATGACGGGCGGGGTGTTTCTGGCGGGGCTGCAACTGGCGGCGCCGGTAATTGCTGCGGCGCTGACAGTGGAGGTGGTGGTGGGCTTGGTGGGACGGATCTCGCCGCAACTACCGGTGATGATTGTGAGCGTTCCGCTGAAGACGCTGATGAGTTATGCGGTGCTGATCGGGTCGCTGGCGGTGTGGCCGGCGTGGATTGAGCGGCACTTTACGGCGCTGCTGGATGCCGCGGGGAGGCTGGTGGCGGGATGAGCGAGAAGGGCACAGAGCAGGCGACCGAGCAGCGCAAGCAGAAGGCGCGCGAAAAGGGCGACGTGGTGCGCAGCCGCGAGCTGCTGAGCGCGGTGGCGATGCTGGCGGGGATGCTGATGCTGGGGGTTGCGGCTAAGGGGTTTTTGGCGGGGTGGGCGGCGGTGTATGGGCGGAGCCTGGCGCTGGGGATGGATGTGGGCGGTGAGGGATTGGGCGCAGGAGCCATGGGCGCGGTGCTGAAGATTCTGGCGCCGGCGATGCTGCCGATGGGGATGATTCTGCTGGCGGCGTTTGCGGCGGCGCTGGCGGCCGGGGTGGGGCAGACGGGCGGGGTGCAGGTGAACGGGGAGGCGGTGGGGTTCAAGCCGGAGCGGCTGAACCCGATGACGAATTTGGGGAACATCTTCAGTTTGCGGTCGGTGACGCGGATGGGGAAGTCGCTGCTGCCGGCGGGGGTGGTGGTGCTGCTGGGGGTGAAGGCGCTGCGCGGGCTGGTGCTGCCGATGCCGGTGATGAGCGTGGAGCGGCTGCCGGCGACGCTGGAGGCGTGCTTCTCACTGGCGGTGGATGCGGCGTGGGTGATGGTGGCGTGGTCGGGGCTGGACTATGCGATGGAGCGGCGGGCGTGGAACCAGAAGCTGCGGATGAGCAAGCAGGAGCTGAAGGACGAGGCGAAGCAGTCGCAGGGCAATCCGC
Organism: Acidobacteriaceae bacterium; assembly: GCA_050014235.1. Lineage (GTDB taxonomy): Bacteria > Acidobacteriota > Terriglobia > Terriglobales > Acidobacteriaceae > Edaphobacter. Next base: position 23,841 of record JBEKDS010000017.1, on the reverse strand, counting down.
AGGTGAAGATGCGGATGCGGCGGATCCAGAATGCGATGCGGCGGCGGAAGGTGAAGGCGGACATGAGGCGGGCGAGCGTGGTGGTGACGAACCCGACGCACTACGCGGTGGCGTTGGAGTTCAGCTTTGAGACGATGCTGGCGCCGACGGTGCTGGTGAAGGGGCGGAACCTGCATGCGCTGAAGATCCGCGAGGAGGCGTTGGCGGAGGGAGTGCCGATAGTGGAGAACCCGCCGCTGGCGCGGTCGTTGTTCAAGGAGGTGGAGGAGGGGCAGGCGATCCCGTATGAGCTGTACGCTGCGGTTGCGGGAATTCTGGCGTTCCTCTACCGGCAGCAGGTGGAGAAGGCGGCGCGGGAGAAGAAGGCGGCGGAGGACCGGGCGCGGGTGATGGGAAAGCGGACGGCGGAGGTACTGTTTTGAATTGGAACGCAGCGGCAAAGGCAAGGGCAACGACAGGTTCAATTTCAGCGATCAGCTATGAGCTGTCAGCGATCGGCGAGGCGTTTGGCGGGACGGACGGACGAGGCTGGAGCCTACATCTCAGAGGCGAGACCCTTCGACAGGCTCAGGGCAGGTTGCGGGGCACCCGAGTTTCTTGTGAGTGGAGAGTGATGCGTGGCTGAGGTGGTGATGGTGCAGGGGGGATGGACGAAGGCGAAGCGCAATGCGCTGATGTTGCCGGTGGCTGCGATCAGCATGGTCTTCGTGATGCTGATTCCGGTGCCGAGCTTTGTGCTGGATATCTTGCTGGTGACGTCGATGACGGCGTCGATCATTGTGTTTCTGAGCGCGATCCAGGTGCGGCGGGCGGTGGACTTCAGCGTGTTTCCCACGTTGCTGCTGTTGCTGACGCTGTTCCGGCTTTCGCTGAATATTGCGTCGAGCCGGCGGATCCTGCTGCATGGGCATGAGGGGACCCATGCGGCGGGCAGCATGATTGAGGCGTTTGGGCAGTTTGTGGTGGGGGGGAATTATGTGGTGGGGTTCGTGCTGTTTCTGGCGCTGATTGCCATCCAGTTCTTGGTGGTGAGCCATGGCGCGGTGCGGACGGCGGAGGTGACGGCGCGGTTTACGCTGGACGCGCTGCCGGGCAAGCAGATGGCGATCGACGCGGACATGAACGCGGGTCTGATCGACGAGCATGGGGCGCGGCGGCGGCGGGAGGCGATTGCGCGGGAGGCGGAGTTTTACGGCGCGATGGATGGGGCGGCGAAGTTCAACCAGCGGGATTCGCTGGCGACCATCCTCATAACTGCCATCAATATTCTGGCGGGGCTGGCGATCGGGGTGCTGCAGCAGGGCACCGACCTGATGACGGCGGTGAAGACGTACACGATCCTGACGGTGGGCGATGGGCTGGTGACGATGATTCCCAGCCTGCTGGTGACGGTGGCGGGCGGGCTGGTGCTGACGCGGGCGTCGTCGGCGGGGCAACTGGATGAGGAGCTGCGGGGGCAGTTGTTTGCGCGACGCAACACCTTGTGGATTGCGTGCGGGGTGCTGGCGGCGCTGGCGCTGGTGCCGGGGATGCCGAAGATCGCGTTTCTGCTGCTGGCGACGGGGGTGGGTGCGATGGCGCGGCGGGTCCCGGCGGAGACCACGGCTGGCGATGCGGTGGACGCGCTGCTGGAGGGCAAGAAGCCGGCGGTTGCGGGCGAGGTAGCGAAGGGCGACAACTTTGCGAGCCTGCTGAAGATGGATGACCTGACGATGGAGATCGGGTTCCAACTGATCTCTCTGGTGGATGAGAAGCAGGGCGGGCAGATGCTGAGCCGGGTGCGCGGGTTGCGGCGGCATCTGGCGACGGAGCTTGGGTTCATTGTGCCGCCGGTGCATATTACGGACAACCTGCGGCTGAAGCCGCGGGAGTATGTGGTGTCGTTGCGCGGGATCGAGATTGGGCGGTGGCAGACGGAGCAGGGGTGTCTGCTGGCGGTGAACGGCGACCCGAAGGCGCGGGCGCTGCCGGGGACGGTGACCAGGGAGCCGGCGTTTGGCGTGGCGGCGCGGTGGATCCAGCCCGGCCTCGAGGAGCAGGCGATGGCGGCGGGCTACTCGGTGGTGGACCAGACGGCGGTGATTGGGACGCACCTGGGGGAGCTGATCCGGCGCAATGCGCAGGACCTGCTGGGGCGGCATGAGGTGAAGCGGCTGCTGGACACGATGAACGAGAGCCATCCGAAGCTGGTGGAGGAGCTGGTGCCGAAGCTGATGACGCTGGGCGAGGTGCAGAAGGTGTTGCAGCAGTTGTTGCGGGAACAGGTTTCGATCCGGGACCTGGGGGCGATTCTTGAAGTGCTGGTTGAAGCGGCGCAGAGCTCGAAGAACACGGTGCATCTGGTGGAGGCGGTAAGGCAGGCGCTGGGACGGGCGCTGGTGCATCCGCTGCTGGACGCGGACGGCGGGCTGCGCGTGCTGGTGCTGGCGCCGGGGCTGGAGCAGGAGGTGGTGGGGACGTTCGATCCGGAGAGCGCGGGGCGGCTGCTGGGGGATGGCGCGAAGGCTGCGCCGGCGGCGTTCTTGCGTCGGATTGTGGAGTCTGTGAAGAAGCTCACGGGCGGGGGACCGGCGACGGCCATTCCGGTGCTGTTGATTCCCAGTCCGGCGCGGTATCACATACGGCGGTGGTTGGAGCCGTTTTTGCCGGGGGTGACGGTGTTGTCGCCGGCGGAGATTCCACCGGCGGTGCGGGTACGCAGTGTGGGCACGGTTGGGTAGGGCAGTTGTGAGTTGGTAGTTGCGAGTTGTGAGTGGAAGTGGAGGGGCGGCGCATGGAGAAGATGCTGGGGCAGGATGAGATCGATGCGATGTTTGCCGCGGCGGGGGCGGCGGCTGAGGAGCAGGCCGCGGTGAAGGTGGAGGCCGGGCCGGCGGTGAAGCAGGAGCTCTACAACTACAGCCGGGCGGGGCAGATCTCGAACGACCAGATGCAGGCGATCAGTTCAGTGAACGATTTGTTTGCGCGGAATTTGACGCACAACCTGGGGGGATGGCTGCGGACGCAGTTTGGGGTGAGTTTGGCGTCGGCGGAGCAGATGACTTACGCGGAGTTTACGGAGCGGATTCCCGAGCCGGCGTATGTTTGTTCGGCGCGGCTGGACCCGCTGGATGTGCTGGGGGTGCTGCAGATGGACCTGACGCTGGCGCCGCCGATTGTGGACCTGCTGCTGGGCGGAGTAGGACGGGCGGGCGCGCTGCGCGAGCCGACGGACATCGAGGACTCGATTCTGGTGTCAGTAATGGAGATTGTGGTGCGCGAGCTGAATGGGGCGTGGCAGCCGGTGGGGCTGAAGTTTGCGCTGGACAAGCGGGAGACGGCGGCGCAGATCCCGCGGCTGATGACGCCGGCGGAGAAGACGATGTGTGTGAGCTTCGAGGTGCGAATGCCGGAGGCTCAGGGGTCGCTGAACCTGTGTTTGCCTGCGGTGGTGCTGAATACGATCCTGCGGCGGCTGATTGCGGAGCGGGACCGGCCGCGGCGGCGGTCGGGCGAGGCGCGGGCGCGGCTGAATGGGTTGATGGAGGAGGCGGCGTTTGGGGCGGTGCTGCAGTTTCCGCCGATGCGGCTGAATGCGTGGGAGCTGGCGGAGCTGACTCCGGGGAAGGTGCTGCGGCTGCCGCTGCCGCGGCACTCGATGGCGGAGCTGCGCGTGGGCGGGCTGCCGGTGTTTCATGCGCTGCCGGTGCGGACGGGGGAGCATCGTGGGGCGCAGGTGAAGGGATTGACGGCGGAGGCGGAGCGGGAGGGTGGGCATTGAGGCGGAGGTTCGTGGTTCGAGGTTCGAGCGGCGTGAGAGGAGGGGCGGATGGATGAGGCTGGGGTTGGGGAGGTAGGAACGGAGCAGGGGCAGGCGGCAGCGGCGGCGGCGAAGTCGGCGCGGGACTTGCTGCTGGAGATTGAGCTGGACGCGACGCTGCGGTTCGGGTCGCGCGAGCTGGCGCTGAAGGACGTGCTGGCGCTGGGGCCGGGCGATGTGCTGGAGCTGAATCGTCATGCGGCGGAGCCGGTGGAGCTGGTGGTGGGCGACCGGATTGTGGCGCGGGGCGAGGTGGTGGTGGTGAGCGGAAACTTTGCGCTGCTGGTGACGGAGGTTGCGGAGCCGCAGTTGCGGCTGGAGAGCATTCGGGCTTTGTTTTAGGCCGGCGAAGGCTTAACACCGATGGGCGCCGATGGCACCGATCAAAACAAAAGCGAAGGCGACCGCGGATTGGCGCGGATGAACGCGGATAGAGCAAGGACGAAGGGAGAGGCAAAAGAGCAAAACGCGGAGGTTCTGACTCTGCGACTCAGAAGGACGAGCAAAGGCAGGGGACGGATTACGTCCCACCCATCGCGATGGAGCTGCGCATGGATGGGGCAAGGAGCACAGGAGGCGAACGGGCGATGGCGATTGTGAGTGAGCGGCGAAGGGCGGAGTTGGCAGCGGGAGAGCCCGCATCGCGGAGGCGAGAGGCGGTGCAGGTGGGGCAGCCGATGCGCGGCGGCGATGCGGAGGAGGGGGCGCGGGTCTGCGGGAACCCGGGGTGCACGTGGGGATGGATGCGGTTCTGGAAGGACCGGCGGCGGCCGATGTTCGAGGGCCGGTGGGGGTGCAGCCGGGAGTGCCTGAAGGCGATGGTGGAGGCGGCAGTGCGGCGGGCGGAGGGTGAAGGTGGCACGGCGGAGGGTGAGGCGGCGCATCGGCACCGGATGCCGCTGGGGCTGGTGCTGCTGGCGCAGGGATGGATCACGCATCCGCAACTGCAGCACGCGCTGGAGGTGCAGCGGAGGGCGGGGCGGGGGCGGATTGGGCGATGGCTGGTGGAGGAGTGCGGGCTGAAGGAGGACCGGGTGACGCGAGCGTTGAGCATGCAGTGGAGCTGCCCGGTGCTGGGGCTGGAGGGGTTCGAGCCGGAGGAGATGGCGCTGCTGGCGCCGCTGGTGCTGGTGGAGCGGCTGGGGATGGTGCCGCTGCGGGTCGCAGGGGAAAGGATCCTGTATATGGCGTTTGAGGACAAGCTGGACGCGTCGGCGGCGCTGGCGATGGAGCGGATGAGCGGGCTGAAGGTGGAGAGTGGGATGGTGGCCGAGGGCGAGCTGGCGGCGGCGCGGCGGCTGCTGTGCGGATGCCGGTTTGTGCAGGCGGTGAGCGAGCGGGTGGAGGAGGCGGGGATGGTCGCGGACAAGGTGGCGGCGGCGCTGAACGAGGTGCGGCCGCGGGCCTCGCGGATGGTGCGGGTGCGGGAGTTCTACTGGCTGCGGATGTGGCTGGAGAGCGGGGCGATGCGCACGGAGGAGGGTGGCGCCCCGGGGAGTGGGGAGGACGTGATGGACCGGGTGTATGAGGTGGGACCGGAACGGAGGTAATGGGCGCGGGGCGGCGGCGCTGATGGGCATGGCGGGTTGGCCGATGAGGTAGCGGAGCGGTGGGGCTGGGATGGCTGCGCCGGGATGCTGCGCTGGGAGGCTGCCGATGCGGGTGCTGATTGTGGACGACTCGTCGATGGTGCGCAGGGTGGTGGAGCGGTCGCTGCGCAAGTCGGGGATGGACGTCGCGGAGGTGATCGACGCGGCGGATGGGGTGGAGGCGCTGGCGGTGCTGCGGCAGTGCGAGGAGCAGGGCGCGCCGCTGAATCTGATTCTGACGGACATCTGCATGCCGGCGATGGATGGGTTTGAGTTTGTGGAGCAGATGCGGGCGGAGAACCTGATGCCGGGCGTGCCGGTGGTGATTGTGACCAGTGAGCACTGCATGTCGGATGTGCGGCGGGCGATGGCGGCGGGGGTGTCGGCGTATATACGGAAGCCGTTCACGGCGGAGCAGGTGAAGGCGACGGTGCTGCGGCTGACGCAGGCGGCTTGAGGGCGTGGGCAGGGGCGAGAAGCGACCGCGGATTGTCGTGGACAAACGCGGATTGAGTCGTGGTTTGGGAAAGCAAGGCAAAGGCGGATACGGAGATTCTGACCCTTCGGGTCAGAATGACGGCCCTCAAAGGGAGTCAGAATGACGAGCAACCGGCGGGCGGGGGTCGGTGAAAGGGTTCTAACGTGGTGTGGGCGGGGTTGGCGAGGGACGTGCCTTGAGTGGAGGCATGGACAGCGGATTGTATGCGGCTTATACGGGTTTGCTGGCGCGGACGCAGGCGCTGGATACGGCGGCCAACAATCTGGCGAATGCGGGGACGGTGGGGTTTCGCGCGCAGCGGGATTATTTTCGCAGCGTGCTGGCGGGGGTGGGGGACGAGACGCCGGCGTCGCAGGTGGGCGATGCGGTAAATGATTTTGGGGTGCTGGGCGGCAACCTGATCGATATGGGACAGGGTGCGGTGACGGCGACGGGAAACCCTCTGGACCTGGCCTTGAATGGGCCGGGATTTTTTGCGGTGCAGACGGCGCAGGGCGTGCAGTACACGCGGGATGGGGCGTTTCTGCGGTCGGAGACGGGGGTGCTCGAGACGGCGCAGGGCGAGCCGGTGCTGGATGTGAGCGGGCAGGCGATTACGATTCCGAGCGGCGCGGTGAGCGTGGCGGCGGATGGGAGCGTGTCGGTGACGACGGCGGACGGGAGCGCGATTGCGGGGCAGGTGGGGGTGTTTGGGTTTCCGCCGGATACGGCGCTGGTGGCGCAGGGGACGAACCGGTTTGCGGCGCCGGATGGGGTGAAGGCGGCGGTGGTGGCGAGCCCGGTGGAGCAGGGGTCGCTGGAAGGGGCGAACCTGGATGCGGTGCATGGGACGATGCAACTGATTCTGGTGCAGCGGCAGGCGGAGATGATGCAGAAGGCGCTGAGTGTGTTCAACAACGATTTTGATAAGACGGCGGCGGAGGAGTTGGGGAGAGTGTAAGACGACCGCTGATTGGCGCGGATGAACGCGGATTGACGGTAAGGCAAAGGCAGAGGCGGGTTTTGATTTCAGCTGTCGGCGATCAGCTTTCAGCGGTCAGCAATGCGAGACGGTCAGATTGAGCGGTCAGCAAGGGAAATAAGGAGAAGGCGATGATACGGGCTTTGTATACGGCGGCGAGCGGGATGAGTGCACAGCAGGCGAACCTGGATACAGTGGCGAACAACCTGGCGAACTCGGCTACGGCGGGGTTTCGCTCGCGGAAGATGCAATTTGAGGACATGATCTACCAGAACCTGGTGACGCCGGGTTCGGCGGCGAGCACGTCGACGAATTCGGCGGGGCTACAGATCGGGTTAGGGACGAAGTCGACTGCGAGCGAGGTGATTATGACGCAGGGGGACTTCCAGCAGACGGGGAACACGCTGGACCTGGCGATCCAGGGGGCGGGGTTCTTCCAGGTGCAGCTGCCGAATGGGACGATCGGGTATACGCGCGACGGGAACTTCAATATGAACAATGCAGGGACTGTGGTGGACGCGAACGGCAATCAACTGCTGCCGGCGATTACGATTCCGGCGAATGCGACGACGGTGACGATCTCGCAGTATGGGGTGGTTTCGGCGACGCTGCCGGGACAGACGACTTCGAGCCAGCTGGGGACGATCCAGTTGGCGACGTTTCCCAATCCGGGCGGGATGCAGTCGCTGGGCGGGAACCTGTTGCAGCCGACCTCGGCCTCGGGGAATGCGATTACGGATGTGCCGGGCGGGAGCAGCGGGATGGGGACGCTGCAGGAGGGGTATCTGGAGAACTCGAATGTGGACGTGGTGGCGGAGTTCGTGAATATGATCCTGGCGCAGCGGGCGTATGAGAGCAACTCGAAGGTGGTGCATGTGGCCGATGACATGTATCAGCAGATCAATGGGATGATCCGGTAGGCGGGGTTGGGCGATGCGGTTGGGGCTGGTGGTTGTGGGGTTGGGGTTGTGGGCCTGCGGCGCGGTTGTGGGGCGGGCGCAGGTGGTTGCGGCGGGTGCGGCTGCGGCGCAGGCTGGGTGCGGGGCTGAGGGGTATCGCGTGGTGGCGCGGCGGTGGGATGCGGTGCTGGCGCGCGGGTGGGAGATGCGGCAGGACTGCGCGCATCCGGATTGGCCGGCTCGGGCGGTTGCGGTGAGTGGGGCGGTGCGGGCGAGTGAGGTTGGGTTAATGGGGGTGCGTTCGGTGCAGGCGATGGCCGCGGCGCCGCTGCTGGTGCGGGCGGGCGAACGGGTGCGGCTGTGGCGGCGGGATGCGGTGGTGCGGATTGAGATGAGCGGGGTTGCGGAGTCGTCGGCGCGGGACGGGGAGCGGGTGGTGGTGCGGGTGACGCGCGAGACCGAGGATGCGGGTCTGGCGACGCAGGAGATTGCGGGGGTGGTGCGCGGGGCGGGTGATGTGGAGATGGTGCGGTAGGCGGGGCCAGTCGAAGGCTAACACCGATGGGCACCGGTTTCACCGATCAAGAGCGAAGGATTAAGACGAAGGCACCGCGGATTCGCGCGGATACACGCGGATTTAAGTCGAAGTGCGGTAAAGACCAAGGCGAAGGCGAAATACGGAGATTCTGACCCTTCGGGTCAGAATGACGAGCAAGGGCAAACGTAAGAGCAAGAGCAAAGGCAACGCAGGAGCAATGGTAAAAGGCGGAGTCGTCCGGCGGTGGGTGAGGTGGCGCTAAGGATTGGGCTGGAGGGTTGGCGCGGTACGTGCTTTTGTGCAGGGCAGGAAGCGCGGAGATGACGCCATGAGATCGACAGAGAAAACGACGACCACAGCGAGTCCGATGACAGTGGCGATGTGCGATGCGGCGCTGGAGGCTGGCGGCGCGGATCGCGCGGCGGATGGCGGGGAGATGGATTTGTATCTTTCGCTGGTGCATTTGCAGGCGGTGGAGCGGGAGCGGGTTGCGGGTTCGATGGATGCGGTGGAAGAGGACGAGTTCGATGCGAAGTTTGGGGATGGGTGGCGGCAGGTCCCGGTCGAGTTGATTGTGCGTCCGGCGCGAGGAAAGATTGTGGTGCGGTCGTTTGTGGGGCGGATTGCTGCTGCGGCGATCTTGCTGGCGTGCGCGGGAGTGAAGGCGCAGACGGTGGCGGGTACGAGTGGGGCTTTGGCGCCTGTGGTTGCGAGCGTGGCTCCGGTGGTTGCGGGTGCGGCGGGTGCGGTTGCCGGGGCAGCAGGTGCGGTAAAGACGAAGGCGCAGGCGGTGGCGGATGCGAATGCGCGGCGGGTGAATGCGAATGGGCCGGCGGCGGCGTCGCTGGAGGAGTATTTGCGGCGGGTGCGGGCGGACAACTCGGGAGCGGTGGCGACGGAGGGTGCGATCTGGACGGACCAGGGGCGGTTGACGCGGATGTCGACGGACGTGCGGGCGTCGCGGCCACATGACTTGATCCAGGTGGTGGTGGAGGAGAATCTGGCGGCATCGACGGATGGGACGGTGAAGAACTCGCGGGCGTCGAGTGCGAACTCAGGGATCTCGGGGCTGATTGGGACGCTCCATGCGGGGAATGCACTGCAGAACCTGGTGAACCAGAGTTCGGCGTCGGCGCTGACCGCGGGCGGGGCGAGCGCGACGAATTCGAGCTTGTCGACGACGTTTGGCGGGCAGGTGGTGGAGGTGCTGCCGAACGGGATGCTGGTGGTCGAGGCGGCGCGGCAGGTGGAGTTTTCGCAGCAGACGCAGACGATTATTTTGCGCGGGCTGGTAAGGCCGGAGGACATCTCACAGCAGAACCAGGTGCTGTCAACGGCGATCTCGAGCCTGGAGCTGCAGGTGCGGGGCAAGGGGATCGTGAACGATTCGACGCACCGGCAGAATGCGCTGGTGCGGTTGTTGGAGAACATTCTGGTTTTTTGAGGGCTAGCTGTTAGCCCCCAGCTTTTAGCTGCTAGCTCTTGTTGTCTGTTGTCCGTCCTACGTTGTTCGCTGCGGGGATTGAGGGGTTTGTGATGCGGGGAATGTTGTTGGCGGGGTTGTTGGCGGGGTTGGGCTGTGGGGTGGGGTGGGGTGCGGATGTGGTCGCGCCGGCGCCGGGGGTGCAGCGGGAGGCGCGGATCAAGGACATCAGTTCGATCGAGGGGATACGCGACAACCAGCTGGTGGGGTATGGGATTGTGGTTGGGTTGCAGGGGACGGGCGACTCGCAGCAGACGGGGTTTTCGGTGCAGACGCTGGCGTCGATGCTGCTGCGGATGGGGGTGAGCGTGCCGGCTTCGGGGATCCGGGTGCAGAACCTGGCGGCGGTGTTTGTATCGGCGACGCTGCCGGCGTTTGCGCGGCCGGGGTCGAAGCTGGATGTGACGACGTCGTCGGCGGGGGATGCGAAGAGCCTGGATGGCGGGGTGTTGCTGATGACACCGCTGTATGGCGCGGATGGGAAGATCTATGCGCAGGCGCAGGGCTCACTGGTGGTGGGTGGATATTCGGTGGGGGCGAATGGGAGTTCGAAGCAGGTGAACCATCCGACGACGGCGCGGATCCCGCTGGGCGCGGATGTGGAGCGCGCGGTGCCGATGCTACTGGCGGGGCGGGGCGAGTTTTCGCTGCTGCTGAATGAGGCGGACTTCAAGAGCGCGGGAGCGATGGCGGAGCGGATCAACGCGCAGCTGGGGCGCAAGGCGGCGCGGGCGGTGGACAGCGGGACGGTGGAGCTGACGGTGGCGCCGGGCGAGGACGCGCCGGAGCTGCTGGCGCGGGTGGAGGCGATTGAGGTGCCGTACTATCCGCGGGCGAAGGTGGTGGTGAATGAGCGGACGGGGACGGTGGTGATTGGGGGCGAGGTGGTGCTGCAGCCGGTGTCGATTTTGCATGGCGGGCTAGCGGTGAATATTGTGACGGAGTTTGCGGTGTCGCAGCCGGGTGCGCTCTCGACGGGGACGACGCAGACGGTGCCGGAGACGCGGGTGGATGCGAAGGACAAGCCGGTGAACAAGATTGAGTTGAAGGAGGGCGCGACGGTGGATGACCTGGTGCGGAGTTTGCAGACGATTGGGGCTTCGGCGCGGGACGTGATTTCGATCCTGCAGGCGATGAAGGCCGCGGGAGCACTTGAGGCGGAGCTGGAGGTGCTGTGAACTTTGCGATTGCGGGAGTGAGTGCGGGGGCGGCTGTGGCGGCGAATGCGGCGGGCGTGAGTGCCAATGCGGTGAGTGCAGGTGCGGGAGCGGCGGGTTTGCAGCATAAGAAGCTGGTGGATGCGGCGCAGCAGTTTGAGGGGATGTTGTTGCAGGAGATGCTGAAGCCGATGAAGGAGCACGGATTTTGCGAGGGCGATGAGGATGGGAGCGGGGACAAGGAAGAGGGCGGAGGGTTTGGCGATACGTTGAGCGGGTTTGGGACTGAGTCGGTGGCGACGGCGATTGCGAAGGGCGGGGGGTTAGGGATTGCGAAGAAGGTGGTGGAAGAAGTGGAGGGGGAGAAGGCAGCGAGGGCGAGATGAGAGTTTAGTTGGAAAATAAACTTTTGGGGGAGTTCCAAAATAAAACCGGGATTGGTACTAAAGCCTGCGACGGGGAGGCCGATGTAGTGAACGTAGGCGGAGGTGTCGCGTGAGCTATACGAATGGGATTGGCAGTTCGCAAGGGGTTTACGGCGGGGCCGAGGCGACGCCGGCGAATGGTGCGGAGAAGACCGCGAAGGCGGAGACAGGTACTGCGGCGGGCGCGGCGACATTGGTTGTGGGGAGTTCGGCGGGCAGCAGTACGGACGATGCGCAGTGGAGCGTGACGGGCGGAGCGCTGGTGCAGGCTTTCTCCGGCAGCGACGTGCGCGGGGACAAGGTTGCGGCGCTGCAGCAGGCGATTGCGTCGGGGACGTACAGCGTCTCATCGAGCGCGGTAGCGGACAAGTTGATCGGCGCGTTGTTGCAATAGCGGGCGACGCGCAGGGCCGGGAAGGTAACAGCAGAGATGACCGGAACGGATGCGTGGAGCGGATTGATTGCGGAGACACGGCAGGCGCTGGCCGGGTTGCGCGCGGAGGAGCTGGAAGAGCTGGCGGCGCGGGCCGAGGCGATGCTGGCGGAAGCTGGCGGGACGAGCGAAATCCATATGAATGGCGCGGAGCGTGCGGGACTGGCGGCGGGGCACCGGCTGCTGGGCGATTTGCTGCGCGCGACGGACAGCAACCTTGAGGTGCTGCGCCGGCTGCGCGGCAGCGTGCGCGCGGAGAGGGGCCGGCGATGGGAGCGCTGACCGCGCTGTTAAACCTCTCGCAGAATGCGCTGCTGGCGAGCCAGCAGGCGATCGACATTACCTCGAACAATGTGGCGAACGCGAACACGCCGGGGTATACCGACGAGCTGGCGGTGTGGCAGGAGAACGATTCGGTGTCGCTGAGCGGGAATGCGAGCTCGGGCGAGGGCGCCAGTGTGAGCGCGCAGTCGGTGCGGGACCCGGTCCTGAACCAGCGGGTGCAGCAGCAGACACAGACGCAGGCCTCGGCGAGCCAGCTGAGCGCGACGCTGAGCCAGTTGCAGTCGATCTTTGGGATCACGGCAAGCAGTTCGTCGGCGGTGTCGACGACGATCGGGACGGACATGAGCGCGTTTTTCAATTCGTTGAGCGCGCTGCAGGCGAGTCCGTCGGATGGGTCGGTGCGGACGAGCGTGCTGAATGCTGCGAAGACGCTGGCGAGCGACTTCAATAATGCGTCGAGCCAGATTGGGCAGTTGCGGACGGGGCTGAATCAGCAGATCCCGGGGATTGTGGGGCAGGTGAACTCGCTGACGGCGTCGATTGCGTCGCTGAACCTGCAGATTGCGAGTACGAGTCCGAACGCGGATGCGGGGACGCTGGAGGACCAGCGGCAGCAGGACCTGACGCAGCTCTCGCAGTGCATCGGGTTCGACCAGACGAAGACGGAGAACAACGGGATCACACTGACGACGGGGAATGGCGCGCCGCTGGTGAGCGGGGGGGTAGCCTACGCGCTGAGCACGGGGTCCAGCGGCGGGAATGCGACGGTGCTGTCGGCGAGCGGGCAGGACATTACCTCGGGGATCACGGGCGGACAGCTGGGCGGGGTGATTGAGGCGCGGGACCAGCAACTGGCGCCGTATCTCTCGCAGCTGAATCTGCTGGCGTATGGGGTTGGGAACGCTGTGAACGCACAGAATGTGGCGGGCATTGATGGGAACGGGAACCCTGGTGGATGGATCTTCGCGCTGGGTCCGAATGCGGGCAATGCGGCGGCGGAGATAGCGGTTGGGGCGTCGGACCCGAATGTGGTGGCGGCGGCGACGGTGGGCGAGGGCGCGACGGGAAGCGGCAATGCGGCGGCGCTGGCTGCGATCCAGAACCAGGCGCAGGTGAGCTTGAACAACCAGACGCCGGCGGGGTATTTTGCGTCTTTTCTGACGCAGGTGGGGGACGCGGCATCGACTGCGGCGAACGAGAGCACGACGCAGCAGGCGTCGCTGACCCAACTGACGACGCAGCAGAGTTCGGAGTCGAGCGTGTCGCTGGATCAGGAGGCGTCGAACCTGACGCTGTATGAGCGGTCGTACGACGCTGCGGCGAAGGTGTTCACGATAGTGGACGAGGTGATGGCTTCGGCGCTGAATCTGGGCGAAGAGACGACGGTGAGTTAGGAGCGGAGATGAGCGATGCGGGTTGATCCAAATTATGTGGGCGGGCTGGTGCAATCGCTGAACGACTCGACGTTGAGCGAGCAGAAGCTGACGCAGGAGCTTTCGACGGGGCTGAGTGTGACGACGCTGGCGGACGATCCGGTGGCGGCGGGGCAGGCTTCGTTTTTGAGTTCGGGGATCAGCCAGGACGACTCGTTTGTGCAGACGGCGGCGACGGCGCAGAGCATGATGCAGGTGACGGATTCGGCGCTGGGCAGCGTGGTGACGCAACTGACGTCGGCGCTGTCGCTGGCGGTTGAGGGCAACAGCGGGACGAACGATGCGTCGGACCTGAGCACTTTGTCGCAGCAACTGGGCAGCGTGCGCGACCAGATCGTGTCGCTGGCGAATTCAAGCTACCAGGGGAGTTACATTTTTGCGGGAAGCCAGGGGAACGTGCAGCCGTTCACAGTGGATTCGAGCACGACTCCGGCGACGACGACGTACAACGGGGACGCGCAGGTGGGGTCGGTGACGACGGAGAATGGGCAGACGATCCAGACGGGGCTGGCGGGGTCGGCGGTGTTTACCGCGCCGGGCGCGGATGTGATGACGGCACTGAACAACCTGGTGGCGGACTTTGCGGGCGGGACGGTGGGGCCGACGGCGACGACGGACATCGGGGCGTTGCAGACGGCGCTGAGCAATGTATCGCAGCAACGGAGCGTGCTGGACAGCTCACTGAGCCGGCTGGAGTCCGCGAGCACATATGCGCAGACGGATGCGGTGAACCGGTCGGCGGCGGTGAGCACACTGGTGTCGGCCGACCCGGCGACGGTGGCGACGCAGTTGAGCGCGGCGGAGACGCAGAACCAGGCGCTGATGAGCGTGATTGCGACGGTGGAGAAGCAGAGCTTGTTTGATGAGATCCAGTAGGGCAGTGGTGAGTGGCGAGTTGTGAGTGTTGGGGTGCGAGTTTCTGTGGTTGGTGGGTTTTGGATTTCAGTGGTCAGTGGTCAGTGGTCAGTGGTCAGCGGTCAGCGGTCACTGGTCGGCTTTCAGCGATCAGCTTCAGCTGTCTGCGTGAGCGAGGTGGTCGCGTCTCACCCGTGCGCGATGCGCATGGATGGGCACCGTGGTTGCATGAAAGGCAACTACAGCGATTCTGCGCGACGCGCAGAATGACGGCGGGGTTGGCAGATGCCAGGCGTTCAGGGAAAGACAGAGGCGAAACGCGGGGGTCCCTCCACTCGCGCCCCGTTCGACCCGCCTTCGGCTCGCTCAGGGGCGCTCAGTCGGGATGACGGCATTGTCGGGGCTGACGGGGCTTTTTGGCGACGACGCTATTGAAGGGTGGGCCGACACCATCAGGCGGACCAGGAGGTGTGGGTGGGGGCGTCGTCGGAGGCGGGGGGCAGGGTGTGAGTGGTGCGGGTGATGGTGATGTTGTGGGCGGGGGAGGGGTGGGCGTAGCGCTCGGCCTGGGTGCGGAGTTCGCGGGGGAGGAGTTGCTGGGCCTCGGGGTCGCGGGCGACGACGTGCCATGCGTCGCGGACGTTGCGCAGGCAGGCAATGACCTCGGCGAACTGCTTGGCTGAGGCCTGGTGGGAGGCTTCGAGGGTCATTTTGAACATGGCGGCGTAGAAGTCTGCGAGGGTCGCGGCGGGTGTGCCGCCGATGTCCATGCGCAGGCGGGCCTGGAGGTACATGACGATGTCGACGGCGCGCTTGACGGCGTAGCGGCGGCCGATCTCGTCGTTCTCTTCGACGGCCTCAATGGCGCGGTAGAGGAAGCGGATGGCGCCGTCGTAGAGGGCGATGATGAGCTCGACGCCGTTGGCGGAGCGAAGGGATTGTTGCTGGTATGCGGTTTCCATGGGGGTCTCCTAGCTTGAGGAACTGGTGTTGTAGCCGGTGAGGGCGCTGTAGAGCTCGTTGATCTCGTCGAGCTGCTGAGGGATGGATTGCAGGACCTGGTTGGCGGTGTTGAGTTGGGTGGTGAGTGAGGCCGAGTCGGTGGCGATAAGGGCGTTCTGCTTGGTGATGTTGTCGTTGAGGGCGGTCTCCTGGGTGGAGTCGGAGGCGAGGGCGAGGGTGATAGCGCCGGTGGGGTCGGAGCTGCCGAGGTTGTCCAGGCTGGTGGAGAGGGTCTGGCCGAAGCTGCCGGAGTTCTGCAGGAAGCCGACGACATCGGAGTAGTTGGAATTGAGGGCGGAGTCGAGGGTGGAGGTGTTGAGGGAGAGCTGGCCGGTGCTGTCGACGGTGATGCCGAGCTGGTCAAGGGAGGAGATGGAGCCGCTGGCGGAGCCGGTGGTGAGGGCGGAGGAAAGGGCGCTCTGGAGCTGGGCGACGATGGGGTTGCCGTAGAGGGGCTCAGGCGTGCCGGTGGAGGTGTTGCCCTCCTGGGTGTTGAGGTCGGTAAGCACGGTGTTGTAGGCGGTGACGAAGGTCTGGAAGGCGGTCTCGACGTCGGTGTTGTCGTTGGTGACCTCGGCGATGACGGGGGTGGTGGTCTTGGCGAGGATCTGGAAGGTGACGCCCGGGATGGCGCTGGAGACGGTGTTGGAGCCGCTGTCGATGGCGACGCCGTCGACGTTGAGGAGGGCGTCCTGGCCGGTGAGGCCGGTGTTGATGTGGAGGGTGCTGGCGGGGGTGGTGACGTCGGCGAGGGAACCGGTGATGGCGAGCTGGCCGTCGGCGCCGCTGGTATCGGAGACGAGGGAGAGGCGGGAGCCCGTGGTATCGGATATGACGGAGGCGGAGACGCCGATCCCGGCGGAGTTGATGGCGGCCGCGTAGGTGGCGAGGGTATCTGAGGAGCCGCTGACGACGGGGATGGTCTGGGGCGTGCCGGAGGGGCCGACCTGGATGGTAAGGCCGCCGCTGATGGTGTCGGTGGCGGCGATTGGGTCAGAGTACTCGGAGGAGGTCTGCGCGAGCTGGGAGACGGTGATGGCGTGGCTGCCGGCGGTTGCTGTGGGGCCGGCGGAGGTGAGGGCGATGACGTCGGGGTTGGAGCTGGAGCCGTCCTTTTCGGCGAGGACGCCGTCGAAGTTGGTGAGGGCCTGGAGGCTGGTGGAGAGGCTGGCGAGGTCAGTGCCGATGGAGGTAAGGGTGGTGTCGTCGGATTTGAGGGAGGTGAGCTGGGTGTTCCAGGGGTCCTCGACCTGCTGAAGGTTGGCGACGATGCTGGCGACGGTGGTGGTGACGTTGAATCCGTCGCCGCTGGTGGCCGATCCGAAGTTGATGCCTACGGCTCCCATGGGACCTCTCGGGTGAGTGATGTTGCTTGGAGCAGGTGGTGCGCCATAGTTGGGGGTGGTGGATTAGAGGTTTCTACTTGAGAAAAGAGGACCGGGCGGCCCTGGTTGGGGCCGCCCGGGTTGAGGTTCCGCCAAGGATTATTGGAGGAGCTTGAGGACTTCCTGCTGCACGCTGTTGGCCTGGGCCAGAGCGCTGATGCCGGTCTGGGAGAGGATCTGGTACTTGGAGAGGTTGGAGGCAGCCGCACCGTAATCGGTGGCGGAGATGGAGTCCTGCGCCGAGGTGAGGTTGACCTCTTCGGAGCTGGCCACGCCCGAAGCGGAGGTGAGTTCGTTGATGTCGGCGCCGATGGTGCCGCGCTGGTAGGCGACGTCGGCGACCGCGGCGGTGACGGTGGTGAGGATGGTGGATGCGGTGGACGCGGTGAGAGTAGAGACCGCGGCCGTGGTGAAGTTGGCGCCGGCCTGGGGCAGCGCGCTGCTGGTGTCCGTCAGCGAGGTGCCGGTGCTGGCGATGGTGTTGCCCGCGCCGGTTGGGCCGGTCAGGACAACGGTGGAGTTGGAGGAGTTGTAGACCGCGGTCAGGCCTGCGGTGGCGAAGGAGCTGCTGGCGTTGATCTCGTTTGCCAGCTGCTGACCGGTGGTGCCGGCCGCCACGGCCAGGGTTGCGGTCTTTGCCGAGGCGCCGGTGTTGACGATCTCGGTGAGGGTGCCGGAGAGGGTATCGCCGGAGCTGCCGAGGGTGATGGTGCTCTTGCCGCCGACTGCCACGGTGCCTACCGGAGCGGTTGTGATACCCGCGGAGGTGATCGGCGTGTTGTTAGGCGCCTGGTCGGTGAGGGCGAGTGCGCCGCCGCCGTTTCCGAGGACGGTGAGCGCCGATCCGTTGGCGTTGCCGCTGATGGTGAGGACCGTGCCACTGCCGTTGACTGAAGCGGTGATGCCAGCGGTGTTGAGCGTGGAGTTGGCGTTGATCAGCGTCTTCGCCTGGGTGGCCGTGAGTCCAGCCACGGAGAGGCTAGTGCCATTGATGTCCAGCGTGTTGGCAACACCCGAGCCGAAGGTGTCGTTCGCGGAACCGAGCGCGCCGAGGACGAAGGTGCCCTGGACGTTGGCGGTCCCGGCAACGCCGGCGTTGTCGGTGACGGTGCCGGAGGTAGCGTTGGTGGTGTCGGCAAAGGTACCGGTGGTGGTGATGGCGGTCGTGTTGTTGAGGCCGGAGAAGTTGAAGGTTGGGTTGGTTGCGGTGCCGCTGACCGAAGCCAGCGAGAAGGGTGTGCCTCCGAGCTGGGTCACGATCTGGTTCTGCACGGTCCCAGCGCTGGATGCGGAGCCGAGGAGCGAGCCCGCCGCGATGGTAACGGTGTGGCTGGTGCCTCCCTGGGTGAGGATGATGGTACCGGCGAAGGTATCGCCGGAGGCTGCGCTGGCGATGGAGAGGCTGCCGGTGGATGCCGTTCCCGCGACTGCGGTCGTGCCGACGGCGCTGCCCGAGACCGCGGTGGTTGCCGGGGTGTCAGACAGGTTGGAGGTAAAGTTGACGGTGTTAGCCGCGGCGTTGGCGCCGGAGGTCGGACCGGTGATGGTGATGACATTGTTGGAGACTGTGGAGTTGAGCCCGGCGGTGGTGAGGTCCTGCGCGACCTGGGTGAGGGTGCTGTTGGCCGCGATGCTCACGTTGGTCGCGGTGGTGCTGCTGCCGACGGTGAAGGAGAGCGTGCCGTTGAGGGTGTCGGAAGCTGCGTTGGCCGTGAGGGTGTAGACGCCGGCGGCGTTAGCGACGGCCGCGACGGGAGCGGTGCTGACGGACGCGGCGGCGGCGGTGGTGGGCGCGGCGGCGGCGGTGGTTCCGACGCTGGCAGTGGTGAGCGTGCCTACGGTGTCGGCGTAGGTGTTGAGGCCGGCCGAGGTACCGTCGGTGACGACGATGTTGGTGGCGCTGGCGCTGAAGACGTTGGAGGAGTTGAAGTTGGTGGTTGCGCCGATGTTCCCGATCTGGGAAAGGATGTTCTGGTACTCCTGGTTGGCGGAGCTTACCTGGCCGGCGGTGAGGGTGCCGTTGGCCGACTCGGTGGCGAGGGTGACTGCCTGGTCGAGCAAGCCGGTGACCTGTGAGAGCGCGCCGTCAGCGGTCTGCAAGAGGCCGATGCCGTCGGTGGCGTTTTGCGAGGACTGGGTGAGGGCTGCTTCGTTCGCGCCGAGGCCATCGGAGACGGCGAGACCGGCGGGGTCGTCTGCTCCGGAGTTGATGCGCGAACCGGAGGAGAGCTGCTGGAGGGTGGTCTGGAGGTTCGACTGAGTCGAGTTCAGATCGTTCTCGGCGTAGAGCGCTGCGATGTTGTTGAGAATGCTTAGGGACATGGGTGAAGCTCCTATGGTGTTGCAGAGTTAGTTGCAAGCGCCCCGCCCGCCCCGGACCCGGCTCCGGGGTTCCGGATACGGTGAGCGGGAGGCATCGCGTTCCCACACCTCATCGGCGTTACCGGGGTGCGCTGTGGATATGTCCCATTTCTTGACAGTGGGGGTGGGAGGCCGATAACGGAACCAGGCGGGACGAGATGATTGAGCTGACTCGATTGAATGGACAAAGACTATTTGTTAACAGCGATCTGCTGAAGTACGCGGAGGCCTCGCCGGACACGGTGCTGACGCTGCTGACCGGGGACAAGATTGTGGTGCGCGAGACATGCGCGGAGGTGATGGCGCTGACGATGGAGTTCCGCGCGCGGATATTGACGATGGCATGGCCGGACGCGGCGGTTGCGCTGGGCGCGCTGTTTGGGCAAATGGCGATGAATGCAGCACAGACGGGCGGTTCCCACTCGCAGCGGGCGGGAGAGGCTACTTAATATGGATTTGGCCAGCGTTGCAGGGGTTGTGTTGGCGGTTGCGGGGATCCTGGGCGGCCTGATGTTCGAGGGTGGGAGCATCGCGCAAGTGACGCAGCCAACGGCGATGATGATTGTGCTGGGCGGGACGCTGGGCGCGGTGATGCTGCAGTTTCCCATGAACATCTTCCTGGCGGCGGGCAAGCAGATCCTGCGGGTGTTCTTTGCGCGGGCGGAGAACGGCGAGGCGGTGGTGGGGCAGCTGGTGGAGTTCGCGGTGAAGGCGCGGAAGGGTGGGATCCTGAGGCTGGACGATGAGCTGCCAGCGGTAGAGGACCCGTTTCTGCGGCAGGCGCTGATGCTGGCGATCGACGGGACGGAACCGGCGGCGGTGCGGCAGATCATGCAACTGGAGCTGGACAACAAGGCGGAGTATGAGGAGCGGATGTCGCAGGTGTTTGAGTCGGCGGGAGGGTTTTCGCCGACGGTGGGGATTATTGGAGCGGTGCTGGGGCTGATCCAGGTGATGCAGCATCTGGA
Source organism: Acidobacteriaceae bacterium (assembly GCA_050014235.1). Taxonomy (GTDB): domain Bacteria; phylum Acidobacteriota; class Terriglobia; order Terriglobales; family Acidobacteriaceae; genus Edaphobacter. Next base: position 3,769 of record JBEKDS010000017.1, on the reverse strand, counting down.
CAACATCAATGAGGTGGGCAGGGGGATTGCGGTGGCGTTTGTGGCGACGATCTATGGGGTGGGACTGGCAAACCTGGTGTTTCTGCCGGCGGCGGGGAAGTTGAGGATCCGGCGGGAGCAGGAGCAGATGGTGAAGGAGATGATGCTGGAGGGGGTGATCTCAATCCAGGAGGGGATGAACCCGCGGATGCTGGAGATCAAGCTGCGGACGTATCTGTTTGATGGCAAGGCGATGGATGCGGAAGTGGTGCCGGGATGACGCGGAAGAAGAGACATGCGACGGTGAATCACGACCGGTGGTTGGTCTCGTATGCGGACTTCATCACGCTGCTGTTTGCGTTTTTTGTGGTGTTGTTTGCAACGGGGCAGTCGGACAAGATCAAGAAGATCCAGCTGGCGGTGTCGATCCAGTCGGCGTTCCACGAGATGGGGGTGTTTGAGGCGCACTCGCGGATTGCGGAGGCGATTCGGGAGGCTCCGGGCGCTGGCGGGACGGATGCGCCCAAGGACGTTATGCAGGGGCTGGCCGCGGACCAGACGCAGATGTTGCTGGTGAAGGAGCGGCTACGGGAGATTGCGGGGCCGGAGATCGATGACGGGGCTGTTGGGTTATACGATTCGCCTGGCGGGCTGGTGATCTCGCTGGAGGAGTCGGGGTTCTTCGATTCGGGTTCGGCGGAGGTGCGGGCAGGGGCGATGCCGGTGCTGGAGCGGATTGCGGCAGCGCTGCCGGAGAGCACGCTGCGGGTGGAGGGGCATACGGACAATGTGCCGATCCATACGGCGCAGTATGCGTCGAACTGGGAGCTCTCGAGCGCGCGGGCGAGCGGCATTGCGCGGTTGCTGTTGAGGCACGCGAATGTCCATGCGGAGATGATGTCGGTGGCGGGGTATGCGGAGTTTCATCCAGCGGCGGGGAATGAGACGGCGGAGGGGCGGGCGCGGAACCGGAGGGTGGATATTGTGATTTTGGGACGGTGAGGGTGCTGGTGATGGAAATGCTGTCAGCTAGAATGCTTGCATGTTGATTTCGCGGTTGGAGCTTAAGAACTGGCGGAACTTTAGGGCCATAGATGTAGAGCTCGCGGATCGTGTCTTCATTGTTGGTGCGAACGCGTCCGGGAAATCTAATTTTCTGGATGCAGTACGATTCCTTCGTGACATTGCGAAGCCGGGCGGGGGGCTTCAAAGCAGCCTTTCGCAAAGAGGCGGGCTCTCGAAGGTACGCTGTCTAGCGGCTCGCAAGGATCCAGACGTGGAGCTTGGGATATCACTCTCCGAAGACGAGAATGGTGCATGTGCCCAGAGCGACCAGACGACCTATTGGATCCGAAGGCAGCCTTGATGGCGATTGCATCCCGATCACCGCTAAACGCAATCAAGTCGCGAGTAGTTCCCAGGGCAAGGTCGACTGCGAAGCAGGGTCGTGATTACAACGGGTGTTTGAGCGAATTTGTCATAGCCAGATGGACTCCGAGCCAAGCAGCTTTGAATTCGCCGAGCCTGGATCGTTGCAGGCGCAGGTTGGCCAGCTTTATTCCTCGTTGGGGCGAATAGCCTACTCCCACTCGATGGTGCCGGGGGGTTTTGAGGTGATGTCGTAGACGACGCGGTTGATGCCGCGGACCTCGCTGACGATGCGGCTGGAGATGGTGCGGAGGAGTTCGTAGGGGAGTGGGGCCCAATCGGCGGTCATGCCGTCCTCGGAGTTTACCGCGCGGATCGCGCAGGTGTAGGCGTAGGTGCGCTGGTCTCCCATTACTCCAACCGTTTTGATCGGCAATAACACGGCGAAGGACTGCCAGAGGCTGCGATAGAGGCCGGCGGCGCGGACCTCGGTGGTGACGATGGCGTCGGCTTCCTGGAGGAGGGCGACGCGTTCGGCGGTGACCTCGCCCAGGATGCGGACCGCGAGGCCGGGGCCGGGGAAGGGCTGGCGGTCGATGATCTCCTCGGGCATGCCGAGATCGCGGCCGATGCGGCGGACTTCGTCTTTGAAGAGGTCGCGCAGCGGCTCGATGAGCTTGAGCTTCATGTCCGGGGGAAGGCCGCCGACGTTGTGGTGGCTCTTGATGGTGTGCGATGGGCCGTGGACGCTGGAGGACTCGATGACGTCGGGGTAGAGGGTGCCCTGGACGAGCCAGGCGATCTCGCCGGCGTGGTGGGATTCGGACTCGAAGATGCGGCGGGCTTCGTCGTCGAAGACGGAGATGAACTCATTGCCGATGGCTTTGCGTTTTTGTTCGGGGTCGGTGATGCCGGCGAGTTTTGCGAGGAAGCGCGCGGAGGCGTCGACGGCTACGACGTTTAGGCCGAGTTGCGAGCGCATGGCGGACTGCACCTGGGCGAACTCGTCCTTGCGCAGGACGCCGTTGTTGACGAAGATGCAGGTAAGGCGGTCGCCGATGGCGCGGGCGACGAGGACTGCGGCAACGGATGAGTCGACGCCGCCTGAGAGGCCGCAGATTGCGTGGCCGTCGCCGACTTGGGAGCGGATGCGTTCGACGGTGGATTGGATGAAGTGCTCCGGGGTCCAGTCGGGTGTGGCGTGGCAGAGGTCGCGGACGAAGTTGCGGAGGAGTTCCATGCCGTGGCGGGTGTGGGCGACCTCGGGATGGAACTGCACGGCCCAGATGCGGCGTTCGGGATCGGCAATGGCGGCGAGGGCGTTGGAGGTTTGGGCGAGGAGGGTGAAGCCGGCGGGGAGGGTGCGGGCTTCGTCGCCGTGGCTCATCCAGACGTCGAGGGTGCGGGGCAGGCCGCGGAAGAGGGGGGATTCCGCGAGGAGTTCGACTTCGGCGTGGCCATACTCGCGCGCGGGGGCGGGCGAGATGCGGCCGCCGAGGTGGTGCACGATGAACTGCAGGCCATAGCAGATGCCGAGGATGGGGACGCCAAGGGCGAGGAGAGCGGGGTCAGCGGCGGGGGCGTCTACGTCGTAGACGGAGCAGGGGCCGCCGGAGAGGATGAGGCCGCGGGGCGCGAGGGCGCGGATTTCGTCGAGCGAGGCGGTGCAGGGAAGGACGACCGAGAAGACGTTGAACTCGCGGATGCGGCGGGCGATGAGCTGGGTGTACTGGGAGCCGAAGTCCAGGATGACGATGGTTGAGGTGTCCACTGTGTGGATAGTGTACTTGGGGGGTGCTTGGAAATTTGGGGGGCGCGAGCTGTGATGCCGGGATTTGGATACCGGCGATCAGCAATCAGCCGTCAGCGTTCAGCACCATGCGTTCTAGCTGGGGTCCCTGCCCCGGGTCTTCTGTACGCCGGTGACGATGCCGGCGCCGAAGAGGATGACGGCGATGGCGACGATGTAGGCCTGCGGGATGTGCATCAGGTGGGCGAGGTAGGCTATGCCGATGATGAGGATGAGATAGCCGATTGCATATATTCCAAAGGACATGGCGCGCTCCGGCGTTGAGTGATGCGGCTACGCTTGGTGAGATGCGGAATTGGGGTGAGAGTGACGTACGCCTCCCCCCTGTTTGTGTGAAGTTATGCCGGGTTGGGCCAGCGTTTGGGGGCCGTGGGCCCCGCGATGGTATTACGGCTCGACGAAGGTCATATCGGGCGAGGTGACCTGGTTGCCGTAGGCATCGGTGCTGACCAGCTGGTAGTGGATGGTGCCGCTGGGCACGTACGGGAGCGAGCATTGTGGCGTTGTGGTGAGGGCTGTTTGCACCGAGTACCCGCCGTATACGCCTGCAGCCGAGCCGTACTGCACATAGCTGTTGGTCGGCACCGAGGTGGTCCAGTTGATGGTGGCCGT
>JBEKDS010000016.1:0-148650 GCA_050014235.1 Acidobacteriaceae bacterium | reverse complement strand
ATCTCGGCAAGATGGGCCTTTAGATCCTTGATCTGAACACTGAGATACACCGGGAAACCACCGATCGTACTCACTTCATCAGGCCGGCGCACATCGACGAGCAACACCTGCTCCGGGTGAGCGAGGTATCCGTCAAACTCAGCATTGGTGAGTGTTTTGGCGCGGACAGGGGCCCGCTGTGGGCGTGCTCCGTTAGCGCCAGCAGCCGGCTTTGCCGCATCCTGGGCGAAAGCGGCGGTAGTCAACATGGCCATTACAGCAAGCTTCTTTAGCATTGTTCAATTCCTCTCCGGTTGATGTTGCGAAGTTGCGGATAACGTCCCGAACATTTTGAAACGGGGCATTGTTGATTGGAGTCTCTCCGGTCGATGATCTTCCGCACACAGAAACCGCGGCTTGCTCCGAGGAGCAGCACTCGAACAGGGAGTTGTCACCGGGGAGGCACTTTGGCCTGAAAAGACAAAGCCCGCCTCCGGAGTTCCAGTGGCGGGCAGCAGTACGGAGCAGATCGCTCTAAACTACGGACACATGCCTACCGGAACAGCCAGCGCTGAGCAGCAACAACAGAAGCGCGAGGTTGGGTAAGCAATGTCCATGATCTATGTCTGTAATCTAAGCGATCTAAGAAGAAATGCGAGATGCTTTGATGGGTGGACCTATGCACAATTCCAACTGGTCCTAACTAGGCCTCAGAACCCGAGGGCCTCGTTTCCTGTTGCCGATGACTATTTCGCTGCTCCCATGCGACCTGCGCCAGCAGACGTATCCCTGGCTCTATGAGATTTCTATCGATGGTTGAGTAGGCCAGTCGGGCAAATTGTTGGGGCGGTTGGGCGGCATGAAAGAAGCTATCGCCGCTCTCAATCAGTATTCCTTTCTTTCTGGCCTGTAGTTTGAGAGCGGTCATATTGGATTCCGCAGGTGCCTGTATCCAGAGCGCCGATCCGCCCTCCGGCTCACGAAATCCCCACGTAGGAAGGTAGCGCCGCACGGCTTCAGCAAGTCCACGCGCTCTGATTTGCAACAGATCTCGATAGCGGACCAGTAACCGGTCATAGTGACCGCGCGCAAGAAAGAGCGCAAGAGCACGTTGATTATTGCCCGGCGTGTGTCGAATGATGAGACGCCTTAGATGCCGTGCCCGTGCAATCAACTCGCGGTCGGCGACCATGTACCCAATGCGAAGTCCCGGCGCAAAGACCTTCGAAAAGCTGCCAAGATGAATGACGTGGCCTGATGCATCCATCGCCTTCAGCGTGGAGGGGTGCGGATTGCCGAAGTGTGCCTGGGCATCGTAGTCGTCTTCGATGATGAGCGACTGATTGCGGCGTGCCAGATTCAAGAATGCCAGGCGCCGCTCAATTGTGAGCGTCGCTCCGGTCGGGCATTGGTGGCTTGGGGTCAAATAGATGGCGGAGAGGGGAGCGATGTCTGTGGGCGGGATAGCGCCGGATTCATCTACGCTCATTGGAAGGATATTCGCCTCGCGCCGCAGGAAGAGGTTGCGAGCCTCTGTATAACCCGGGTCTTCGAGCGCCACAGTGGTCCCACGTTGCACCAGCAACTCAGAGAGCAGGAACGCTCCCATCTGCGACCCCATCGTGATGAGCACTTCATCCGGCGATGCCGTGATGCCCCGTTTGGGCAGCACATTGGTGCAGAGTTGCTCAATCAGGAAGCGGTCGTCCCCATCAAATGCGTCTGAAGACCAATGGCCGCTGTCCGGTGTCGCTTGCGCCAATCGGCTGCATTCTCTCCAGTCCGGCAGAGGAAACAGCTCCTGATCGACCTGCCCATAGACGAAGGGATATCGATACTTCTGCCAGTGGCGCGGCTTCTCCAGCCGCTTCTCTCCCGGCGGCAACGCAGGTAGATGCGACGCCCACACCGGTCTTGCGGCGGTCTCAGATGATTCTCGCTTCGCCAACTCCTGCCTGTCCGGAGACCGCTTCGCTACATAATGCCCACTTCGTTCGCGCACGACGATTAAGCCCTGCGCTTCCAACGCATCGTAGACCATGGACACCGTTATACGAGCGACCTTTAGCAGCGAGGATAACGCACGCGTCGAAGGCAGCCGTGTACTCTCGGGGATGCGACCCTCCAATATAGCGTCAGCTAGATTGGTTCTCAACGTACCTTGCAGTGATGAGCTGCCACGGTCTGAATCATGCAAGAGGACACGCCAGGAAATTTCCTGTTGCGATTCCCGCGAGACCTGTTCCTCTTTGCTCTTCGCATTGGAGTTGAGCCCTTGCACGAGGGGTAAATCTGCGGGATCTTGTATACGAATTGACTGAGTCTGTCCCATGATTCTCGTTCCCCCGCAATCGGACCGGGGTACCCAATCACTGGGTCGCGGCAAGGTATTCATCGCGATCAAGCGAGATGGCGTTTGGGAAAGGGCTCGCAGAGAAACAGAAGCCCGCTTCGGAGTATCCGGAAAGCGGGCAATAGTTTACGAATCCGACTCGTTCGAAACTAGGGACACACGCCTGCCGGAGCTGCTAGCGCAGCAACAACGACGCAGATGTCTGTCAATAAATTGCATGGATGACTTCACTCTAGCTTGAAGCAAATAAAGGCAGAAGCTTTCACGACGCCTGGTTCTATAAGAAATGCGTTTGGCCTTAACGCCTGGGACCCATGGCATCCGGGCCATTCACGGCCTCCGGGAAGCGAAAACGTCTTTCGAGGGAAAGGACCCGCCGCCAGCCATCTGGGCCGGCTCCAATTGGAGGCAAGTTTCTTACGTCCAGACTATGAAACCCGCTCCAGCAGGGCTGGCAAGCGGGCTTATCGGCAGGAGCACGTGATCGTTACTACTGATTACGCGCTGTGTCGGTGTAAAGCACTCCCAGCTCGCCGGCAAAGGATGCCGAGCGACAACAAACCACATGTGGGAATGACACCATGATCAAAAGTTAATTGGGGCTTGAGAATTTGTCAACGTGGGTGACGATTCAGGCGGTCATGGTCCTGGATACAGCGGCACAGAGAAAGTCCAAGGCCTGAGCTTGCTATAGGATCGAGGATATGACCGGAATGCCGCTGCTGTGGTTGATCCTTATCTTTGTGGCGACCAGTGCGGTTAGCGTCGTCACTGGAAGCACATCGCTTATAACCGTTCCGGCGATGCTTCAGTTTCACATCGAACCACGTGCAGCGCTTGCAACCAATATGTTCGCACTCACGTTTATGAGCGTCGGTGGCGCATTTCCATTTCTACGGGGCCAGGGCGTCAATCGGAAGAGACTTCCCCTATTAATCTCGTTGACCTTGGCAGGATCGATCATCGGAGCGTTTCTGTTGCTTCTCATTCCAACCCGTTCCGTGCCAGTCATCGTCTCAGCGGCGATGATTGGAATTGCGATCTTTTCGCTTGTCTATCGGAAGTCGGGAATGCAGGATGTCTCAGTAATACCGTCGGAGTCGGCCGAATTTACTGGATATGCGCTCACCTTCCTGCTGGGAATTTATGGAGGGTTCTTCAGCGGCGGATATGTCACGATTCTTACTGCGGTGTATGTGACGGTATTCCGCCTTTCCTTTGTGGAGGCTATTGCAACAACGAAGCTAATGAACGTCTTTTCGTCGGCGGTAGCGACGACTGTGTTCATGTGTCACGGACTCGTGAACTACCGACTCGGACTCATCTTGGGAGTGGCAATGTTTGGCGGAGCCGTCTTCGGGGCGCGATTCGCAATTCGATTGGGGAATCTCTGGTTGAGACGCATTTTCCTGACAGCAGTCTGGGTTCTCGGTTTGAAAGCACTGGTGTTCGATTTCCTTGCAAATGTCTCGGGGTGCGGCCACGCACCATCGCATGCTGAACAGTGAGAATCGGTCAACCCTCTGCTTCACCCAAGTGGACCGAAAAGCAAATACATCACAAGAGTCGATAGCGGATTGGATATAAACCTTGGAAAGAGGTATTACTATCCGATGAATCTATCCATGCCTATCAGTTCCAGCCTCCGCAGCAAGCGAATGGCGTTGTCCTCAACCCACGGAGGGCAATGAGGCTGGGGATACATCCGAGGACGCTTTACGCGCTCCGAGATGATGCACATCTGGTGCGGGTGGACCGGGCCCTCTACCGGGTTGCCGATCCGGAACCGTTTGGCAATTCAGACTTGGTAATGTGGCTCTCAAAGTTCCCCGAAGGGATCTGGCCATCGAGGCGAGTGTGTCCCACCGATGCCAAGAAGTCCGACGGAGGGCGCAGATCGCCGTAATGCCAGTTCTTATGTGGGGTATTTGTTAGGGTACGACTGTGGAAAACATAGATAACCTGTTTGCTATCAATTCTTTTGAATCCCTGGGGGGCAACCAACCGCGCACTGCTTCAAGTAAGCCTTCATCCCCCTAGTGAGCCGTCATCCCGACCGAAGGCGGCGTTCTTTGCCGCCGGAGCGGAGGGACCCCCGCATTTCAGACCTGGCTCACGCTCCCCACAACAGCGAATGGAGGCACCCATGACCCCTCCCGAATCCGGCCTCATCTCCATCCCCTCCCGCCACTCCGTCGACGACACCGTCGCTCGCCTTACCCAACTCCTCGCCGCCAAAGGCGTCAAGCTCTTCGCCGTCATCGACCACTCCGCCGAAGCCGCCGCCGCCGGCCTCGACATGCCGCCCACCAAAGTCGTCATCTTCGGCAACCCCAAAGCCGGCACGCCCCTCATGCTCGCCGCACCATCCATCGCCATCGACCTCCCACTCAAACTCCTCATCGCGCAGGACCCCACCGGCGCAGTCACCATCACCTGGAACTCCCCCGCCTACCTGCGCGCCCGCCACAACCTCCCCGACGACCTTCTCCCCAACATCGCCGTCATCGAAGCCCTCGCCCACCAAGCCGCCGAATAAGTCGCGCGCCCCACCTATCGCCCTCAAATGCCGTCATTCTGGCCTGAGCCAAGCCGAAGGCCAGAATCTCTGTATTGGCTTCTTTCCTACCGCACCCGCCCATCCCTTAAAAAATCGAAGCTCCCATCCCCCCGCGCCCGTATCCCCTCCAGCCGCGTCGTGTGCACCACCTCGCTGTCCGGATACCACAGCGGCACCGACGGCATCTCATCCGCCAATATCTGCTCCACCTCGATATACTCCGCCCGCCGCCGCGCCTCCACCTCCGCCGCCGGCCCCCTCTCCTCGGCCGCCTTCGCCAGCAGCGCATCCACCTGCGCATTCACATAGTGCCCCCGGTTCGCCCCCTTCGGCGGAAAACTCCCCGACGAATACATATACCGAAAAATATCCGGGTCCTCATTCGACCCCACCCACTTCAGCACGTACATCTCAAACGCCCCCTTGGTCACATCCGAATAAAACGTTCCAAACTCCGCCGACCGGATCGTCACCGCAATCCCCGCCGCGCGCAGTTGCTGCTGCAGCACCGCCGCCAGCAGCCGCGATTCCTCCTCGGTCGACACCTTCAGCTCCAACCGCACCCGCACTCCGTCCCGCCCCGCGCGATACCCCGCCGCCTCCAGCAGCGCCTGCGCCCGCGCCGGGTCATGCGGATACTGCGCCAACTCCTCCGCCGTCGCCGCCGCCCAGTGACCCTCCGGCAGCAGCGATTCTGCCAACCGCGCGTGCCCCCGCCACAGCGGCGCAATAATCGCCGGCCGGTCGATCGCCAACGCCACCGCCTGCCGCACCCGCTTGTCGCGCAGCGCCCCCACCCCCACATTGAAGTTCAGATACCACACATTCGTGCCCGTCGCCCGCGAGGTCTCCAATCCCGGCGCATCGCGCAGCGCATACACCATGTCGGGCGTCAGCGCATTGCTGCTCACATCCGCCGATCCCTTCCTCAGCTCCAGCGCCGTCGTCGTCCCATCTGGCACCACCATAAACCGCACCCGCTCAATCTCCGAATGCCCGGGTGCCCCATCCATCGCGGCCGTATCGCGATGGGTGGGATCTATGCCGCCCAACCCATCACTCCAACACGCATGGTTCCTCTGCACCACCACCTCCTTGTCCTGCAGCTGGCTCACAAACTTAAACGCCCCCGACCCCACCGGATTCAGTCCAAAGTCGCTGCCCGCCCCGCGCGGCACCACCCCAAACAGCCCATCGCTCATGTTGAAGAGCAGCCCCGCATCCGGCCGCTTCATATGCACCACGACCGTCAGCCGGTCTCGCGCCTCGGCCCGGTCAACGCTCGCAAAGTTCCCGCTCACCGAACTCACCAGCGCCCCGCCCGGCAGCCCCGCCGTTAGCTTCGGGTCGATCAGGCTTTCAATCGTCCACACCACATCGGCCGCCTCCAGCGGCCGCCCGTCTGAGAACCGCACCCCATCGCGCAGATGGATCACCCACGTCAACGGGTCCGGCTGCTCCCAGCTCCTCGCCAGCCACGGCCGCAGGTTGTCGTGCTCATCCTTCTTCACCAGCGCATCGAAGATCAGCCCACCCACCCGCGCCGACTGCGCATCCGTCCCCTGCCGCAGATCCAGATTGTTCGGGCTGCTCTCAATCACCACCACCACCGTCCCCGCCTCCCGCCCTACCCCATGACACCCCACCGCGCAGAGAGCAAGCAACATCGTTGATGCAGCGATCAGTCTCATCCGAACGAGACCTTCCCCAGCACCACCGCCCGCCCCGCCCCCGTCGCCGCCGGAACATTCCCCGACCTCCCATGCCACGTCAGCCACGCCAGCAGCGCAAACGCCACCGCCTCCTTCGCCTGCGCCGGAATCCCAACCTCCTCCATCGCCCGCACCTTCACCCCCAGCCCGCCGAACCCCTCCCGCAGCATCTCCATCAGCGTCCCATTCCGCACCCCACCCCCTGCTACAATCGCCTCCACCTTCGACCCCTCGAACCTCTCCATCACAAACCTTCGATACCCCTCCACCACCGACTCTGCCGTCAACGCCGTCGCCGTCGCCACCACGTCCGCATAGCTTCCGCCCGCGTCCCGGCACATCCCTTCAAACCGCGTCGCAAACTCCGCCCCAAACTCCTCCCGCCCGCAAGACTTCGGCGGCAGGGCAGAGAAGTACGCCTCCCGCATCACCCTCCCCACCACCCCCCGCAACACCCGCCCCCGCCGCGCCACCGCCCCACCGCGATCGAACCGCCTCCCAAACAACACCCCCATGCACGCATCCACCACCATGTTCCCCGGCCCGCTATCGAACGCCACCACATCCTCCAACCCACCCCCTGCCGGGATCGCCGTCATATTCGCAATCCCGCCCAAATTCAGCAACACGCGGTTTTTAATCTTCGACCGGAACAGGCACCAATCCAGCATCGGCACCAGCGGCGCGCCCTGCCCCCCCGCCGCCACATCCGCCGGCCTAAAATCGCTCACCACCGGACACCGCACCCGCTCCGCCACCACCGCCGCCTCCCCCATCTGCCACGTCGAACGCACCAACGCACCCAGCGCTCGCATCCCACCCGCCTCATGATGCACCGTCTGCCCATGCATCCCCACCAGCGCAATCTTGAACCTGAACTCCTTCGAAGCCCTCACCACCGCATCTGCATAAATCTCCCCCAACCTCCAATTCAACCTACTCAACTCCCCCGCCCCTGCCTTCTCACCCTCCATCACCCGCATCACCTCCGCCCTTACCTCCCGCGGATACCCCACCCCCAAATGCCCCAACAACCTCACCCGCACCCCATCCCCCACCCCCGGCGCAATCCGGCACACCGCCACATCCACCCCGTCCGCCGACGTCCCGCTCATCACCCCCGCCACCACCATCGCCTTCGCCAACCGAACCCCCGCATTCACAACTCACAACTCACAACTAACCACTGCCCTTCATCTCCGCCTGCAACTCCGCCAACAACCCCAGCGCCTCCCTGGGCGTCAGCCCATCCACATCCACCGCCGCAATCCGATCCACAATCCGCTGCGACAGCGGCGTAAACATCGTCATCTGCATCGCCCCACCCGCCGGCTCCAGCGCGCTCGCCACCTGCTGCGTCTCCGCCCGCTCATGCAGCTTCAGCACCTCCCGCGCCCGCGCAATCACCCCCGCCGGCAGCCCCGCCAGCCGCGCCACCTCGATCCCATAGCTCTTGCTCGCCGCCCCCGCCTCTACCGTATGCAGAAACACGATCCCGCCCGCCGTCTCCTTCACCGTCACCCGCAAGTTCTTCAGCCGCGGCAGCCGCTCCGCCAGCAGCGTCAGCTCGTGGTAGTGCGTCGCAAACAGCGTCCGCGCCCCAATCCGTTCATGCAGGTGCTCCACCGCCGCCCACGCCAGCGAGAGCCCATCGTACGTCGCCGTCCCTCGCCCCATCTCATCCAGCAGCACCAGGCTGCGCGCCGTCGCCGTGTTAAGGATCGCCGCCGTCTCCGTCATCTCCACCATAAACGTCGACCGCCCCCGCGCCACGTTGTCGCTCGCACCAATCCGCGTATAGATCCGGTCCACCAACCCCAGCCGCATCCGCTCCGCCGGCACAAAACACCCCGCCTGCGCCATCACCACCAGCAGCGCCGCCTGCCTCAGATACGTACTCTTCCCCCCCATATTCGGCCCCGTAATCAGCGCGATGGAATTGGGTGCCCCAGGTCTCGCCTCTGAGAGCTGGGAAGTCGACCCACCACTGCCGGGTGCCCCATCCATCGCAGCTTCACCGCGATGGGTGGGATGTATACCGCCCGCGTCGTACCCCTCCAACGACAACGAATTCGCCACAAACCTTCCCCCACCCGACTCCTCCAACCTCCGCTCCACCACCGGATGCCTTCCCCCCACAAACTCCAGCACCGCCGAATCCTCCACCTTTGGCCGCACCCACCCCCCCAGCGCCGCCAGATGTGCAAAACTCGCCAGCATATCGATCTCGGCAACCCTCCGCGCCGTCGCCCGCATCCGCCCCGCCGCCTCAAGCAGCCGCCCCCGCAGCTCCCCAAATATCCGCCGCTCGATCTCCCCCGACCGCTCCTGCGCCCCCAAAATCTTCGCCTCATACTCCTTCAGCTCCGGCGTCGTAAACCGCTCCGCATTTACCAGCGTCTGCTTCCGCTCATAATCCGCCGGCACCGATCTAGCATTGGCCTTAGTCACTTCCAGGTAATACCCAAACACCGAGTTGAACCTCACCTTCAGGCTCCCAATCCCCGTCCGCTGCCGCTCCCGCTCCTCGATCCCCGCCAGCGCCTGCCGCCCCGACCGCCCCAGCTCCCTCAGCTCATCCAGCTCCGCATCCACCCCCGCCCGCACCACCCCGCCATCCGCCAAGCTCACCGGAGGCTCCTCCACCACCGTCTCCACGATCAGCCGATACAAGTCCTCCATCCCATCCAATCCTGTGGAAATCCCTGTGCATAACCCTCCGGAAATCCCTGTGGAAATCCCCTGATCTTCCTTCGGAAGTCCTGTTGAAATCGGTACAGAACCGGGTGCCCCAAGCCTCGATTCTGAGACCTGGGAAGTCTCGCCACTGACGCTCGGTGCCCCATCCATCGCGGAGCGATGGGTGGGATGTACCCCCGAAGACCCCTCGACCAACTCCCTCCACCTCCCCGCCTCAAACCTCCCCACCGCCTCCCTTAACCCCGGGAGACACCCCAGCGTCCCCGCCAGCGCCATCACCTCCCGCGGCCCCGCAGAATCCAGCGCCACCCGCCCCAGCAGCCGCTCCATATCGAGCAGCCCATCCATCGCCCGCCGAACCGCCTCGCGCCGCCGCAGGTCCCCCGCCGCCTCGCCCACCGCATCCAGCCGCGTCTCAATCTCCCCGAGCTCGCTCGACGGCCGCAGCAGCGTCGCCCGCAACAAGCGCTTGCCCATCGGCGTGCAGCACGCATCGAGCGTATGAAACAGAGTCGTCTGCACCGACTCGCCCGTAAACAGCGGCTCCACCAGCTCCAGGTTCCGCACGCTCACCGCATCCAGCGCCAGCCCCTCCGCCCGCTCGTAAAACCGCACCGCATCCACATGCTCCAGCCCGCCCTGCATTGTCTTCTGCAGATAGTGCAGCAACGCCCCCGCCGCCACCACCGCCGCCTCATGTCCGCCCAACCCCATCCCGTCCAGCGCCTGCACCCCAAAGTGCCGCCGCACCAGCGGCACCGCGTACTCCGCCGTAAACACCCAATCCTCCAGCGCCGTCCGCGTCCGCACCCCCTCCAACCAACCCCCCGCCACAAATCCGGGTGCCCCAGGTCTCGCCTCTGAGACCTGGGAGGGCGCGCCCCCAAAGCCGGGTGCCCCACTCATCGCAGCTTCACCGCGATGGGTGGGATGAACACCGCTCGCCGCCTTATCCCTCCCAATCTGGTCCCCGAGAGTCGGCTGACTGGTCCCCACCCGCATCCCCTCACCCACCAACACCTCCACCGGCCTCACCCGCCCCACTTCATCCGCCAACTGCGCCCAAGCCCCCACCCCCGCAAACTCCGTCGCCCGCAACTCGCCCGTCGACAGATCGACCAGCGCCAGCCCCACGCACGCCGCCGCACCCGCCCCCACAACAGCAACGCTCCCCAGCCAGTTGCTCTGCTCCGCGCCCAACCCCGCATCCGCCGCCGTCCCCGGAGTCAGCACCCGCGTCACCTCGCGGCGCACAATCTTCTTCGTCAGCCTGGGGTCTTCCATCTGCTCGCACAGCGCGATCCGGTAGCCCTTGCGCAGCAGCCGCTGGATGTACTGCTCCGCCGCGTGATACGGCACGCCGCACATCGGCTGCTTCTTCTCGCGGTCGCGCGCCGTCAGCGTCAGTTGCAGCTCGCGCGAGGCCACAATCGCGTCCTCATAGAACAGCTCGTAGAAGTCCCCGATGCGGCAGAACATCAGGCAGTCGGGGTGCGCCTGCTTCGCCGCGAAGTACTGCCGCATCACCGGCGTCTGCTCTGCCGCCGCCCTCGCCGCATCCACCTTCATCGCATCGCTCACCGAACCGCCAGAATACCGCACCCCGCCCCTGAAGCCCGGTACCCCATCCAAGCTTTGCTTGGGCGGGATGTACACCGCCAGCCCGGGAAGTCGCGCCACTGAAGTCCGCGTGCGGTAAATTCTCAACATGATGTTCGCCAAACGCCTCCGCGACCCAGTCCGCCGCGGAGAGATCACCTGCACCGTCCGATTCTGGCTGAGCCCCCGCGTAACCGTCGGCGGCCGCTACCGCATGGAGGAAGGTTCCATCGAGGTCGACTCCATCGAACCCATCGGCTTTCCCGACATAACCTCACAGCTCGCGCGCGAATCAGGATTCCTCGGCGTCCTCGACCTCCTCAAAGTCGCCAGGCACGGCCGCGGCGAAAGCATCTACCTCATCCGCTTCCACTACCTCCCGCCCCCCCCGCGTCAAACCCAAACCACCCGTCCTTTGAGCTGAGAGCTGATCGACTCAAAGCTTACAGCTCACGAAACAGCCTATCTTCACGCCCCAAAATGGCTTGCTCCATCTCCGCACCCTCCCCACCCCTGTGACCAACATCACTGTCCAAACCACCGCCCCTCCCTGACCCTAATACAAGATGCCCGGCCCGCAATCCCAACCTTCGCCGCCTCACGGCTGCGCCCGCCCGCCGGATATACTGCAAAGTGGCCCTAACTATTCTATGACCCTCCTTTGGCTCCGTGTCGCGGTCTTCCTCTACGGCGTAGCCGCCCTTGCCGTGCTGCCCGCGGCGCTCTCCGCCAACCCCGCCCGCGTCAGCCCCGCGTGGCGCAGCCTCGCCATCCCCGCCGCCGTCGCCGCCGTCCTCTTCCACTTCGTCTCCCTCGCCGAAACCCTCAACGCCGCCCACCATCGCCTCCCCGTCGAAACCCACGAGATCCAGTCCCTCCTCGCCCTCATCCTCGCCCTCGCCTTCCTCGCCGTCTACGCCCGCTACCGCAGCGTCTCCATCGGAATCTTCCTGCTGCCCATCGCCTTCCTCCTCGCCATGCTCGCCGCCTTCCGCCCCGGGCACGAAGACCTCGTCGTCCCCTTCCGCTCCGGCTGGATATACCTCCACATCGTCCTGCTCCTCGCCGCCTACGCCGCGCTGCTCTGCTCCCTGCTCGCCTCGCTCCTCTACTTAATTCAGGAGCGCCGCCTCAAATCGAAATCCTCCACGCACCGCTTCCTCCCACCGCTCGACACGCCGCTCGAGACAATCGACCAGATCGCCCTCAAGACCCTCCTCTTCGGCCTTCCCTGCATGACCGCCGGCCTCCTCATCGGCTCCGTCATCGCCCAGCAGGACTTCGGCGCCGCCTACTTCCGTGACCCCAAAATCCTGCTCGCCTTCGCCATGTGGCTCGCCTACATCGCCATGATCTTCATCCGCCGCAGCTCCGGCCTGCGCGGCCGCCGCGCCGTCTACCTGTCCAGCTTCGTCTTCCTCGTCGTCCTCGCCGTCTGGGCGGCCAACCAGTTCTCCGCCGTGCACAGGTTCGCCACGCCATGAGCCAATCGACCCAGCGCCTCACCATCGTGCCTCCTGCCGCGGACCCCGAAGCCGCCCCGCCCCGCGCCCCCGCAGGTTCGCTCGTCCTCGTCGGCGTCAACCACACCACCGCGCCCATCGAAGTCCGCGAGCGCCTCGCCATCCCCCCCGCCCGCCTCGCTGATGCCGTCCGCACCCTCACCCAGCAGCCCGGCATCCACGAGGCCCTCATCCTCTCCACCTGCAACCGCGTCGAGTTCCTCACCTTCCAGGCCGACCCCACCCACGACCCCGCGCCCGCCGCCGCCGCCCCCAACCTCCTCCGCTTCCTCCACGAATACTTCGCCATCCCCGCCGCCACCGTCGAACCCCACCTCTACGAGTACCGCGAGCGAGAGGCCGTCCGCCATCTCTTCCGCGTCGCCAGCTCGCTCGACTCCATGGTCGTCGGCGAGCCGCAGATCCTCGGCCAGGTCAAGCAGTCCTACACCGTCGCGCGCGAAATCGGCGCCGTCGCCGCCGCCCTCGAACCCCTCTTCCAGCGCGCCTTCTCCGTCGCCAAGCGCGTCCGCTCCGAGACCCAGATCGGCAGCTCCTCCGTCTCCATCGCCTCCGTCGCCGTCGACCTCGCCCGCAAAATCTTCGGCGGCCTCCAGGGCAAGACCGTCCTCCTCGTCGGCGCCGGCAAGATGTCCGAGTTGGCCGCCCGCCATCTCATCCAGCAGGGCGCAACCTGCATCCTCGTCGCCAACCGCACCGCCGAGCGCGCCGCCCTTATCGCCGGCCAGATCGCCAACCTCATCTCCACCCAATCGGTACCTGCCTGCACCACCGAAGTCATTCCCTTCGACCAGCTCCACGCCCAAGCCGGCCGCGCCGACATCGTCATCACCTCCACCGGGTCCGACCGTCACATCTTCGACCGCTCCCATGGCCGCGCCTTCCTCGAGCGCCGCCGCCATCGCCCCATGTTCTTCATCGACATCGCCGTCCCCCGCGACGTCGACCCCGGCATGAACGAGGTCGAGGGCTGCTTCGTCTACGACATCGACGACCTCCAGCAAGTCGCCGCCTCCCATCTCGCCGACCGCGGCCGCGAGTCCGCCGCCGCCGAAAAAATCGTCGCCGCCGAGGTGGACAAGTACCACCAGCGCCTCGAATCCCGCGACGCCGTCCCCGCCATCCTCGCCCTCCAGCAAACCGCCGAGGCCCTCCGCCAGGCCGAGCTCGCCCGCACCGCCGCCAAACTCGCCGCCACCGCCACGCCCCTCACCCCCGCGCAGCAGGCCGCCGTCGACGCCCTCACCCGCTCTCTCACCGCCAAACTCTTGCATCAGCAAATCATCGACTTGCGAAAAAAGCCCCAAGGGTGAACCGCGCTGTGTTTAGAATGAGCGCATGGAGCTCAGCGTACTTTTTCCATTCCGAACGAAGTTCCGGCAGTTAGGTCTAAGCAGTCGGTGGTGGCATAGGCTGGCCATTGCCATGTTCGCTGTTGCTCTGTTAGCGGTCCTGCTGATACGAATCTCGGAAACAATTGACGACTACGATGAAAAGGACGGCGAGCTTAGCAGTGAGGCGTTGGAGTTTGCACATCAGGAAATGAAGCCCGACCATAGGGCTTCGCCGGCGCAGCGCGAGGCCCTGAATAATTACTTCGAGGAGATTTCCGCAAACGTCGACCACCAGGCTGACCAGAGACTCTATTGGGATGTCTTGTTTACCTTTGGCTTGCTCACAAGCCTCAGCTATGTGTTGCAATCGGTCTATGGCGCGATCATTTGGGCCGCTTACCGGAACAAGTTGGATTCTGAACGTTTGGGACACGGGCGCGCGTGAGGTGGCGGGAAGACCTCATCTTTTGGCGGAGTTGGAGGGATGAATGGGCACAAGGGACGGTTGCGGGCAGGGATTTCGTGGCGGAGTTTCGCGAGCGCGCCAGGACACGCGCGGGGAGCTGGTTGATGGGCTGCTACAGGTTTTGCTGGGGGATACTCGTAGCTCTCTGCATTGGTTCGATCGGATATGCGGTTGAGGGGACGTTCACACGACGGCGGGCGATTGAGTCTCTGATCGATCTGGCGGTTCTGTCGCCGGTCATTGGCATTCTTCTGGCTGCCGGGCGGCGCAGGGACGAGATTTATTACAGCGGCGACCGGGTTTCAACTAGAGCAGTAACATACGCGTCTGGCGGGACAGTTCTTGTTTTGTGCTTGGGCGGCTGGTCCACCCTGATCCGATAACGGCAGGAGGCAGGGACCCGCTGTAGACTGGGCGGGTATGCCGACGCGATGGATTCCCTGGGTGAAGGTGGCGGTGCATGGGGTGTGCCTGCTGCCGTTTTTGAAGCTGCTGTGGATGTATCAGACAGGGGCGCTGGGGTTGATGGCAGACCCGGTGCTGTACATCACGCATGAGACGGGGTACTGGGCGCTGTTTTTGCTGATTGTGTCGCTGGCGGTGACGCCGGTGCGGCGGCTGAGTGCGCGGCTGGGGAATTTGATCCGGTTTCGGCGGATGTTGGGGTTGTATGCGTTTTTTTATGCGACGCTGCATCTGGCGACGTATCTGTTTCTGTTCTCGGGGTACGACCTGCCGACGGTGGCGGCGGGGGTGCGGGCGGGACATGTGGGGGTGGTGGTGGATGAGTGGAAGGCGGTGTGGCCGACGATACTGGACGATTTGAAGAAGCGGCGGTTTATCCAGGTGGGGTTGTTTGCGTGGGTGCTCCTGCTGGCGCTGGCGGTGACGTCGCCGGCGTTTGTGCTGCGGGCGATGGGTGGGAAGGCGTGGGCGAGGCTGCATAGTGTGGTGTATGTGGCGGCGATTGCGGGATGCGTGCATTATTGGTGGCTGGTGAAGAAGGGGGTGAAGGAGCCGCTGCCGTTTACGTTGGTTTTGGCGGTGTTGTTGCTGGCGCGAGTGGGGTGGAGTGTCAGGAAGAAGCTAGCTGTTAGCTCTTAGCTTTTAGCAGCTAGCTTTTCTTTGCCTAATGGAATGACCGTGGATCCAACGCAACTTCATCCGCATGGATGAGGTCTAAGACGGAAGAGGCTTTGCTATGCGCGGAGTTGCGGCGGCGGTTCTGGCGCTGGGGTTGGCGGGCGGGGGAGCGGTGTGGGCGCAGGCGATTGCGAACCATGCGCCGGGGGTGAAGGCGAAGAGCGCGGGGAAGGTTGCGGGGGCAAAGGCGGCGGCGCTGGCTCCGCTGACGGAGCGGGAGCGGGCGGTGCAGCTGCTGGGCCGGTTTACGTTCGGGGCGCGCCCGGGCGATGTGGACCGGGTGATGGCGATGGGGGTGGACAAGTGGTTAGAGCAGCAGCTGACGCCGGAGGCGATCAAGGACCCGGCGCTGGATAAGCGGCTGGGGGATTTTCCTACGCTCAATATGAGCGCTGAACAGGCGCTGCTGGTGTATCCGGATCGAGGGACGGTGCAGCAGGTGGCGGATGGGAAGCGGGCGTATCCGGCGGACCCGTTGCTGGCGGCGATGTATGAGGTGCAGGTGGCGAAGCTGGAGCAGGAGAAGGCCAGGCGCACTCCGGATGCGAATGGGAACCTGCCGCCGGAGCCGACGGATGAGGAGAAGGCGGCGGAGAAAGCGGTGGGACAGGCGACAGCGGCGCGGGTTGCGGGGGAGTTGTTTGCGCTGGCGAAGGGCGCGCGGATGGCGGCGTTGGCGAAGATGCCGGTGGAAGACCGGATTGCGTTTACGACGTATGTGGGCGGGGACCAGAAGAACGAGTTGATGGCGGACTTTGCGCCGCGGGAGCGGGAGATTTTTCTGGCGATGCAGTCGGGGGTGGGGGCGCAGTACCGGATTGGCGAGGAGCTGGCGCAGGCGAAGATGGTGCGGGCGGTGCTGGCGGAGCGGCAGCTGCAGGAGGTGATGACGGACTTCTGGTTCAACCACTTCAATGTGTACATCGCGAAGGATTCAGACCAGTGGTACACAACGAGCTATGAGCGGGACGTGATTCGCAAGAATGCGCTGGGTAAGTTTGGCGACCTGCTGCTGGCGACGGCGCAGAGTCCGGCGATGATGGTGTATCTGGACAACTGGCTGAGCGTGGGGCCGGACTCGCTGGCGAATGGGGTGAACCCGGCGAACCCGAAGTCGAAGGCAGGGAACAAGGGGCTGAATGAGAACTATGGGCGCGAGGTGATGGAGCTGCACACCGTTGGGGTGAATGGCGGCTATACACAGGCGGATGTGACGAACCTGGCGGCGATCCTGACGGGGTGGACAGTGGATAGGCCACAGCAGGCGGGGCCGTTCCAGTTCGACCCGAAGAAGCATGAGCCGGGGACGAAGACGTGGATGGGACACAGGGTGGGGAGTGGGGCGGATTTTGTGATTCAGGGGGCGAGTGTGGCGGCGGCGAAGCCGGTGGTGAAGGCTGCGGCGGCAATGGATGAGATGGGGACGGATGGGATGATGGGCGGGGCTGCGGCTGGGGCCGAGCAGAGGGCTGTCGCGCTGGCGATGACGCCGGGGAATGAGGGGATGCGGGAGGGGTTGGAGGCGCTGAATCTGTTGGCGCACAGTCCGCAGACGGCGCACTTTATCAGCTGGAAGATTGCGCAGCGGTTTGTGGCGGACGATCCGCCGCCGGCGCTGGTGGAGCGGATGGCGAAGAGTTTCTTGCAGTCGGATGGGGACATCAAGGCGGTGCTGCGGACGCTGGTGGGGAGTCCGGAGTTTAATTCGCGGAAATATTTTCGCAACAAGGTGAAGACGCCGATGGAGTTTCTGGCGTCGGCGTACCGGACGACGCTGACGGACCCGTCGAACCCGGGGGCGCTGGTGAACTCGATGAAGGCGATGGGGATGCCGCTCTACTATGCGCAGCCGCCGACAGGGTACTACGTTACGGCGGACCACTGGATGAATACGAGCGCGCTGGTGGACCGGCTGAACTTTGCGTATCAGTTGACGAACGGGAAGTTTGCGGGGCAGACGTTCGATGCGGCAAAGGTGGTGGCGCTGGGTTTGTTGAGTGAGGGGGCGGGCGGGGTGCAGGCGGCGAGTGCGGGGGTGCGGCCGGCGAAGGGGCCTCACGCGGCGATGACGGAGGCGACGATGACGACGCTGGGGCCTGCGGTTGAGGCGGAGACGCCGGCGGGGACGGAGATTGCGCTGCGGGTGCTGGAGGGGGCGCTGGTGGGCGGGGATGTGTCGGCGAAGACGAATGAGCTGATCCACGGGCAGATTGCGCAGGCGAATGAGCAGGGGACGGCGCCGGGGGATATGTTGAGTTTGTTGACGGCGCTGGTGATGGGGTCGCCGGAGTTTCAGGTGCGGTAGGGCTTGTTCAGGCTTGCTTAGTGAGCTGAGAGTTTTATTCGCATTCGCGCGGTTCTATGTTCGACGACCACCCGCCGATTACGTGCGCAGATGCTCCGTTCGTTGTGCGGAGAGCTTGTGCGTTTGGGAACTCCCACATTTTCTTGCTCGTTTCTATGAAAAGCTCGTCCCCAGAGTTGCTCTGTCTGATGAGTGCCCGATCTGAGGCTTCAATAAGGCCAGAGATCTTCAAGTTGGGCAGGTTCATTAGTCTCTTGGCATCCTCTGCCTTGTTGGTATGCAGGTTCAGAAGGCGAAGTTCGTCTCCGTCATGATTCCAGGAGCCCTGCAGTTGTGGAGTTCTTGTATACAGTACGCATCCGTTTCCAACCCAGGAGACAGCGCCCGTTCCCCAGTCGCCTTCTGGCTCTAGCTTTAGGTTGCGAAGAGTCTTTCCCTGGATGTCTGTGATGAATGCGCCATCTTCGCAGTTGAACAATATCCATTTGCCATCTGGGGACCACATCGGGTCGCTCTCCGAACATTCTCCTTGCCCATCGATGTCCGTTGTCGATTTCAGAATCTTTATAAAGTGGCCTCTCAGGTCCATTATTGCGACTGGGCCGCTATTTTCGTATGCATCGTTTCCGTCGCCAGGTAGGTTGCCGTGAACTCCGAACACGATACTGTGGCCGTCCGGCGAGAATTGCGGGTCACTGTAGACCTCCGTTTCTCCCTTCTCCAGATGTTTGAAATACATTCTTCCATGGGTTAGCCGTGTTTCGATGTGGGTTCGCAGGTTCAGCAACGCTAACTGCCCGCCGTGCTCGGTAGCGGGCGTTACTGTAATGAGATTTCTACGGTCCTTGGATAGGGCGAAGCCGTATATGGGGTGGTTGAGTTTGATTTGCTCCGTGGCTTCGCCTGATGCGTTCGCTAGCGTCAGGGTTGTTCCGACTGAGTAAGCTACAACTGGATCGTTGGGGGTTTGGGCGATTAGGCATGTCGCAGTGACCGCTGCGAACGGTACAGCTCTGAAGAGTCCCATCCACATTTGATTCACCGGCCTCACGCATCGATTATATTGGCTGCCTCATTTCAAAGGCCGGTGAAGAGGCTGGTGGCAGGGGTGGCGGGTTGGGGGGTGGGGGTGGCGGCGAGGGTGTAGAGTTCCTGGCTGGCGTGGGCTTCGAAGAAGGTTTGGAAGCGGGCCATGAGGGGGACTTGCGAGGTGTGGGCGGCAAAGGCGTCGAACTTGCGCTGCTTGACGGGGGTGATGTCGAGGGTGACGGTCCAGGGCGCGGGGATGGGCGCGGGGCGGTCGGGGAAGAAGAAGCTGGTGGTGACGTAGAAGAGGCGCTGCGCGGTGTGGCGGGGGCCGAGGGCGGGGAAGCGTTTGGGGTGGGCGGCCCAGTGGAAGGCGGCAGTGGTGAAGGCGGAGACCATGGTGTGGTCGGGGTGGGTGTTGACGGCGCCGTCGCCGCCGAAGGTGAGGACGACGGTGGGCTGGATGCGGCGGATGCGTTCGACGAGTTTGGCGGCAGTGGCGGAGAAGTCGGCGAACTCGAGCTGGGCGTCCTGGTAGTCGAGCAGCTCGTAGTGGGAGACGCCGAGGATTTTGCAGGAGGCGACGAACTCGGCGCGGCGCATCTGGCCGAGGTGTTCACTGGAGGTTGCGTCGCCGCGGTTGGTGGCGGCCTGGCCGTCGGTGAAGCAGATGACGTGGGTTTCGACGCCGGCGTCGGCGGCGAGGGCGAGGGCTCCGCCGAAGGCGAAGCATTCGTCGTCGGGGTGGGCGGTGACGCAGAGGAGTTTGAGGGGGGTGGTCATTCGGAGACTTTATTGTAGTGGGTGGTGGGGGCGGGGATGGATTTGTGGCGCGATTCCCAGGTCTCAGAAGCGAGACCTGGGGCGCCCGGCGGTGGTGGCCGCACAAAGACAACTACGGAGATTCTGCGCGTCGCGCAGAATGACGAGCAAGTACAAGAGCAACGGCAACGGCAAATGCAAAGGCAAAAGCGGTTTTTTGTTCCAGCGGTCAGCTATGGGCTGTGAGCTGTCAGCGGAGCGGTGGCTTCTCAATCGGAGGCGGCTTCGAGTTCGGATTGTTCGAGGAGAAGGTCGTCGAGGAGAGATTCGTCGAAGAGGAGTGGGGTGGTGGGTGTGGGGAGTTGGGCGCGGTCACTTGCTTTAACTGGGGCGAAGGAGCGGCGGTGGAGGGGGCAGGGGCCGAGGGTGGCGAGGGTGCGGCGGTGTTGGGGTGTGGCGTAGCCCTTGTGGGAGGCGAGGCCGTAGCCGGGGTGGGCGGCGTCAGCCTCGCGCATGAGGCGGTCGCGGTGGACCTTGGCGATGACGGAGGCGGCGGCGATGGAGAGCGAGAGGGCGTCGCCGTAGAAGAGGCGGGTTTGGGCGCAGGGGTAGGCGAGGGAGGAGAGGTCGAGGCGCATGGCGTCGATGAGGAGGTGGTCGGGCTGGAGGGTGAGGCCGGCGACGGCAGTGAGCATGGCGAAGCGCGTGGCCTGGTAGATGTTGACGCGGTCGATGGTCTCGGCGTCGATCTCGGCGATGGAGATGGCGAGGGCGGTGCGGCGGATGCGGTGGTCGAGTTTCTCGCGTTCTTCGCGGGTGAGCTGTTTTGAGTCTTTGAGTCCGGCGCGGGCAAGGGAGTAGGTGCGTTCGGGGAGGATGACGGCGGCGGCGACGACGGGGCCGAAGAGGGCGCCGCGGCCAACCTCGTCGACGCCGGCGATGGAGTGGAAGCCGCGGTAGCGGAGGGCCTGCTCGGGGGCGTCGGAGCAGATGAGGAGCTTGAGCATGCGCTGCTTGGCGGTGGCGGCGGCGATGGCTTTGGAGTGGGCGGGGGTGCGCTTGCTGGGGCGGGGATTGACGCGGGGATTTGCTGCGGAAGGGCTGCCCATATTGGGTATGAGTCTACAACTTTCGTTCGCGTGGATGACGCTTTGGGGCTGTGGATGCCGATGTATTCTCGTGGGGACGCGTGAGCCCCATGCAGGCGAACGCGCGCAATTCCGCATCGGTTTCGCCTGGGTTGGATGCGGCCGATTGGGAGAAGGAGTAACGCTATGACCATCGAAAACATTTTGCCCGTTGCGGTTGTTGGGCTGGTGCGCAAGACGATTCTTGCGGTGCTGATTGGGTTGATGGGCGGCGGGGTTGCGGTGTTCGCGCAGGAGACGAATGCCGGCGGGGCGGCCCCGGCGCTGGCGGAGACGGCCACGCCGGTGACGGCGACTGCGCAGGGTGCAGCCGTGGCGGCGGTCCCGCAGGAGGAGGCGGTTCCGGCGGACACGGCTGTGCCGGAGGCGGCTTCGGCGTCGGTGACGGGCGATGCGAAGTCCGATGTGAAGTCCGGTGCGGCGGCTGATGCGGCGACGGCACCGATTGCGATCCCGACGGCGACCTCGGAGGCGCAGCGCAAGAAAGAGGCTGCGGACGCAGCGCAGACGCCGATGGATGCAGCGACGGCGAAGGCGGTGAAGAAGCTCGCCGACAAGTTCAAAGGGAAGAAGGGCAAGCAGCCCAAGCTGACGCCGCTGGACATTGTGCAGGGGACGCTGACGGTAGATGGATGGACGGGCAAGGCGCGGATGAACTACGACATCGCCGACCTGAAGTATCTGTACATCTGGGCGCCGGGGGTGGGCACGGTGGTGGTGTCGAATGGTTGGTTCGCGCAGAGCGACATCCAGATGAATGCGTTCAACGGGAATACGCTGACGCTGAACATCAAGGGGCATACGATCCAGATCGCATCCGACAAGCGGATGCTGAACGGCAAGAAGCCGGTGCCGGCTTTCGCTTATCTGGATACGGGCTATAAATTCCCTTCGGCATTTCCTGTGATGGGCTATGGGGCCAATCCGCTGCCGCCGTATGCGTGGCCGGGCGCGACCAATGCGCAGGTGGCGAAGGCCGGGGCGGTGGTCCCTCCTCCGCTGCCGAAGGACCTGCGCCCGGTGCTGGCGCCTCCGGGATGCCCGCCGCCGGGGTCGAAACAGGCGCTGAATATGACGCCATGCGCGCTGCCGGTGATACCTTCGGCGTCGTCATCGTCGACGGCGGCGGTTGCGCCGACGCAGCCGGCTGCGCCGACTCCGTAGAAGCATCTTCACTGTTGCTGCGAACCAGCTGGACGTCTCCGAGTGCCATTTTCCTTGGGAAGAAACGGCGTTGAGACCCGAGGCCTTGGAAGCACCCACAGTGAAGATGCTCTAGAGCGAAGGTTTCCGCCTGGCGGTTATCGGGCAGAGGAAAGGCCACGAGGAGCGATCCTGGTGGCCTTTTCCTATTTTGTGCTGTGAGGCTGTGCACGGTTCGATGGGCTTAGGAGGGGCGGGCGACCTCGGTGAGGCGGGCTGCCTTGCCGCGCAGGCCGCGGAGGTAGAAGAGCTTGGAGCGGCGGACCTCGTAGGAGCGGACCTTTTCGACGCGATCGATGACTTTGGAGTTATAGGGGAAGATGCGCTCGACGCCCTGGCCGAAGCTCATCTTGCGGACGGTGAAGGTGCCCTGGGGGCCTTTGCGGGTGGCGATGACCATGCCTTCGAAGGCCTGGAGGCGCTCTTTCTCGCCCTCGCGGATCTTGACCTGGACGCGGACGGTGTCGCCGGGGCCGAAGGAGGGGTGGTCGGTCCGCTCAAGCTTGGCGGCCAGTTTTTGCATGATGGGATGGACGGACATAGGGGCTTTCCTGTTGCGAATTCGAAGGTTTAGTTTAGCACGGGATGGGGTTGGGCTCTAGCGCGGGCGGTGCGCCTGGGCGAGGTCCAAATATTGTCTTGGAGTGAGGATGCGGGTGCTCTGGAAGGATTCGAGGGAGAGGAGGTCTTTGTCGCCGGTGACGATGAGGTCGGCGTTGCCGAGGGCGGCGCATTCGAGGAGGAAGTCGTCTTTGGGGTCGCGTCAGATGCCGGATTGCGAGTCGGTGAGCGTAATACGCGTTGCACCTTCGAGGAAGGATGACAGCCGTCGTCTGTTTGATTCAGCAGAGCGCTGGAATTTTCTTTGCAGGATTCGAATGGCTTCGTCTTCGATCTAGGTGCATGTCAGCACGTCGCTGGAGACCAGTCCGGCTTGGATGGCCTGCATAGGAACTCCTCCAAATTGAAGTGCAGAGATCCAGACGCCGGAGTCGAAGACCACCGTCACTTGCGTGCGGCCCAGCGCTCAGCACGATCCTCGTCCACCAGGCGCTCAATGTCTTCGGGCCCGTAGCCTTGGGAGCCAGCGTCACGAGCTTCGGCGAGCGAGTCTTCAAACAGGGCGCTGATGCGTTGGGCGCGGTAGGCGCGGAAGGCCTCGCGGAAGAGTTCGGAGGTGGTGCGGCTCTCCTTGGCGGCGAGGCGTTCGACCTGCTCGGCGAGGTCGGGGGGGAAGCTGATGGTGAAGGTGCGGGAGGTACGGGTGGAGGTGGGCATGGGGTTATCTTACTTTGTCTTTCAATGTAAGACAAATTCGCCCTTGTGTGGCCGAAAGAGATGATCGGTTGAGGCGGCCTATGCGGCTTCGGGGTCTTTCGGCTACGCGCTGCGCGCTTCGCTCAGGATGACGGCGTTTGGGAGGGGTCGAGAGAAGCGAGGTGGGCGCGGTCTTCGGGGGTGAGGGGGGCGTGGGTGAGGAGATCGGGGCGGTTGCGGAGGGTCTTGGCGAGAGCCTGCTGGCGGCGCCAGCGGCGGATTGCGGCGTGGTCGCCGTTGGCAAGGATGTCGGGGATGGGCGTGCCGCGGAAGTCGGCGGGGCGGGTGTAGTGGGGGTAGTCGAGGATGCCGCCCGCGCCGTGGGTGGAGCGGGGGACGCCGTCGGGGGTGAGGTTGGGCGCTGGGTCGCCGGGTGAGCCAGGAGAGTCTTCGTTGGGCGCGCCGAAGCTTTCGAAGCGGGCGGAGTCGGCGTGGCCGAGGACGCCGGGGAGGAGGCGGGCGGCGGCGTCGAGGAGGACGGCGGCGGCGAGTTCGCCGCCGGAGAGGACGTAGTCGCCGATGGAGAGTTCTGTATCTGCCAGCAAGTCGCTCACCCGCTCGTCCACCCCCTCGTAGCGGCCGCAGATGAGAACGACGCGGGTGAGGGTGGCGAGACGGTGGGCAATGGATTGAGTGAAGGGCTTGCCTTGAGCGGAGAGGAGGATGACGGACTCGCGGGTGAGGTCGCGGGTGGGTTTGGGAGCGACGCGGAGCGATTCGGCGCAGTCGAAGATGGGTCCGGGCTTGAGGACCATGCCTTCGCCGCCGCCGAAGGGACGGTCGTCGACGGTGCGATGGCGGTCGTGGGTGAAGGCGCGGAGGTCGTGGGTGTGGACCTCGACGGCGCCGGTGGCGATGGAGCGGCTAAGGATGCCGTGTTCGAGCGGGCCGGAGAAGAAGTTGGGGAAGATGGTGAGGATGTCGAAGCGCATCGTTAATGCCGATAGATAGAGGTAGCTGCGTGATCGTACTACTTTTGTCGAGTGGAACACACCCGATGGTGTATTTAGCGCCCGAAAGGGGCGCGATACGCTAGGATCACGCTGACGAGATGCTAATTGGCAGGAGTGGCGAGGGCCCCAGCGATGTGGAGCAGGAGATGTGTGTGTGTTGCGGCGGTGATGGTTGGACTAAGCGGCGGCGCGGGGTGGGCGCAGTCGGCTGCCTCCTGGAGCGCAGGAGTGAGTGCGCCAGTCGCAGCGGACAAGATTGCGAGTTCGAGTACCGCGGGACCGTTGGGCGCGGGTACGTCCTCTTCGCTGGGTGAGCCGGAGGCGAAGGCGGCGATTGTGCTGACGCCGCAGCCAAAGGTGAAGAAGAAATCGGGTGGGCGGTTGCTGCCTTTCTCTCGGATTGCATCTGCCACGAGCTCGGGCACGCTGGGATTTGGGGGACAGATTGCGACGCCGATCCAGCGCTGGCTCAACCTGCGCGGCGGGGCGAACTTCCTCAACGCCGGCTATGAGCTTGGCGTGGACGGCGCGAACTATGAGGGACAGCTGCATTTGAAGTCGGGGCAGGCGAGTTTGGATTTCTTTCCGTGCCGCTGCGGGTTCCATCTGAGTCCGGGAGTGATCCTCTTCCACAGCGCGGCTTCGGCGACGGTGTTTGTGCCGGGCGGGAACCAGTTCAGCCTGGGCGGGCAGAACTTCACGAGCAGCCCCACCGACCCGGTGAACGGGAGCGCGAGCATCAGCTTCAGCCGGACGATGATGCCGATGTTTACCTTCGGCTTCAGCAATGTGATTGCGAAGGGCAGGCGGCACTTTACGGTGCCGCTGGAGCTGGGCGCGGCATACACGGGGCCGTACGCGGCGCAGCTGAATCTAGGCGGATCGGCGTGCATCGCGATGGCGGGGTGCATGAGCGTGACGACGCCGGAGATTGAGCAGGGGGTGGTGGAGGAGCAGCGAGAGTTGAACGAGCCGATGAAGCACTTCCAGCTGTATCCGATTGTGAATTTGGGGATTGCGTATAAGTTCTAGTTGTGAGTTGTGAGTTGTGAGTTGTGAGTTGTGAGTTGTGAGTTGTGAGTTGTGAGTTGTGAGTGGTTAGTGGTGGGGTGGGGAGGTGGAGTGGTTGATCTGGGTGAGGCCTTCGGGCAGGGCCATGCGGATGGATTTGGACGCAAGGTCGAGCTCGAGGATGAAGGCGTTGGCGAAGGGGATGAGGAGTTCGCCGCCTTCGGGGGACGCGATGGCGAGCAGCGGCGCGGCGTCTTTGAGGCGGTGGGATCCGTCGGGCGACGTGGGGAACTGGACGGCGTCGACGAGGCCGATGGGCTGGCCGCGATCGTAGACGGTGCATCCGATGAGGTCGGAGACGTAGGCGGCGCCGGGCTCGAGCGGGGTTCGTTCGGTGAAGGGGACGAGGACCTGTTTGCCGGCGAGCTGCTGGGCCTGCTCGATGGTGTCGATGCCGGCAAAGTGGAGCACGATGCGGCCGGCGTTGCGGCCGACGGGGAGCCAGTGGGAGGCGACGTCGACGGGCTGAGGCGGTGCGGATGGGGCGGGAGCGGGCGCAGTATTGGGCGCGGAGGGTCCGGCGAGGCCGGGGGGTGCGAGGAAGACGCGGGGATGGCTGGCGAAGCGGCCGGGGAAGTCGGTGAGGAGGTCGGCGAGGACCTCTCCCTTGCGTCCTTGGGGGCGCAGGACCTGGGCCAGCACGATCCATGTCGGATTGCGATCCATGAGTTGGATGGTAGAGCAGTTCTCCGGTTGCGGTGGAGGGGACAATCGGTCGGCGCGCCGTTTTCCGTGGGGAAGAATGGCGAGCAGACACGAGGCCACGAATTACCCCTGTAAGAGAACGGCTTGCGTGCGCCGGACGGGCTGGATTTTCTTGGGCATG
Organism: Acidobacteriaceae bacterium; assembly: GCA_050014235.1. Lineage (GTDB taxonomy): Bacteria > Acidobacteriota > Terriglobia > Terriglobales > Acidobacteriaceae > Edaphobacter. The sequence continues at coordinate 122,670 of JBEKDS010000016.1, read as the reverse complement.
AAGCGGCGTGCCGCTGCGGTCCTCACGGTGCGTGGGGCAGACGACGAGCGGTCCAGGATGTCATGCCGGACGGACCAGCTGAGGGTCAGTCCCTCGGCTGATCGTCCTCCAGGATGTCTAGGGAGAATCGATGATGCAGCTTCATGCTGGCGGCACCGAGGATGGTGCGCAGGGAGCGTGCGGTGCGGCCCTGCTTTCCGATCACCTTGCCGATGTCCTGGTGGGCGACGCGAAGTTGTATGACGGTGGCATCTCTATCCTGGACGAGTTCGACGACGACATCGTCCGGTTGATCGACCAAGGCCCGCACGATCTCAAGCATCAGTTGTTTCATCTGCTCTGCTGGTCCGACGTTGGCAGTTGGTGTAGCTTCATTCATCACAGACACCTCTTGGGAGTAGTGCCGCGCCGGTCCGATTATCAACCCATTGCCTCAGTCTGGTGAGGTCTTTAGAGGAGGAATCGCGTTGCTTGGCGGCGTGGCGGCGTGGCCACAACCTGTAGGAAGCAGGCTGTTCACGCAGGCCGACCTTTCGGGGGTTCAACCTGGGTAGAGTCTACGTGAGCAGACTGTGAAACGAGCAGCAAAAACAGTCAGTTACGGCATCTTTGGGCACTGGAAACTGGTTACTAGATAACTATGTAGTAACTAGGCGGCGGGGGCTGACTCGGAGACCGGCTGGGCGAAGAGTTTGCCGACGCGATCCGACATCTGGGCTCCATTGCCTACCCAGTAGTCGATTCGGTCGCGCTTGAGGTCGAGCGCTGCGGGGGTGGTGCGGGGGTTGTACGTACCTACGACTTCGATGGACCGGCCGTTGCGTGCTCTATCTTTCTCAATGACAACGACACGGTAATGGGGTTGCTTGCGGGCGCCTACGCGCGCCAGGCGAATCATCAACACTTTGGGAAACCTCTCAACAGAAGACGATGTGTTTGGGCAAAAGAGGCGAGAGGACCTGGGCGGTCGAAAATAGAACGGGACCGGAGGCTCTCGCAACCCAACACCTAAGTATGGCGGAGATTGCGGGATTTCGCAATCAGGGAAGGCCTTATTTTGTAGATGCAGCTTTTTACTGCGAGTTCGACATGACACACGGACATTTCGTGAGGCAGCTTTCAGCGTTCAGCTGTCAGCGTTCGGCGATCGAGTGGCGGAGGGCGCGAAGGTGTTTTCACTTTTCGTCGCGGAGGAGGGCTGAGGCGGCCCAGAGGACGGGGGCCTGGCCGTGGAGGTTGCCGGTCTGGCGGCGGCGGTCTAGGTAGTACTGCAGGCTGTCGAATTTATTGGTGCCCTCGCAGACCTGAGTGACGTCGTAGTTCTGGTCGACGTAGCCAACGACGGCGATCCATGCGCGGCGGGCGGCGGGCGCGTAGGTGGCGGCGTCGAGCCAGCCGTGCTTGACGCCGGTGATGAGGGCGAAGCTGAACATGGCGGAGCTGGAGGACTCCGGCCACGCTTCGGGGTGGTCGATGAGCTCGCGCCACATGCCGTCGGCGCCCTGATATTTGAGGAGCGCGGCCATCATGAGTTTGTAGCCGGCGAGGATGCGCGGCCGGTCGGGGTGGTCGGCGGGGAGGGTGCGCAGCATCTCGGCCATGCCTGCGGCGAACCATCCGTCGCCGCGGCCCCAGAAGTAGTGGACATCGGGAGCGTGGTAGAAGAGGCCGTTGGGCTGTTGCAGCTTGTCTAGGTAGGCGACCATTTCGTGGGCGTCTCGGTCGAGGTACTTGCGGTCGCCGGTGGCGCGGTAGGCCTGGAGCTGGAGCATGGTGAGCATGTACATGTCGTCGACCCAGAATCGGGTCTCGCCGGAGAGGCCGGCCTGCTCCATTTTGGCGAGCTCATCGGGCGGGTAGGCTGCGGGCATGTCGGCGGGAAAGGGCTCCCATTGGCGGTCGGCCAGCATGGTGCCGAGCTTGAGGTAGCGGGGGTCGTAGGTGGGGAAGTTCTTGGTGAGGATGGCGATCTCGAAGGGGACGACGCCGAAGATGGAATTGTCGACGTGGCGCTTCTGGGGGATGAGGCGGTCCTGCGGACCGCCGGGGAGGACGGGGGTGAAGCGGGCGATGAGCTGGTCGCGTAGGGCGTCGTCGTGGGTGAGTTCGGCGAAGGTGAGGGCGCCGTACCAGGTGCAGACGTCGGGGTAGGCGATGCCGCGGCCGAGGGGCGTGGCGGCGAACTTATCGGCGAGGTGCTTGCCGAGCTCCGCGGGCGAGGCGCCCTTTGGCCAGACGGAGAGGTCGCCGGGCCAGGGCGGGATGGTGGGTTTGTAGTCTGCCTGGCCTGGGGCGAGCGGGGTGTAGGGGGCGGGTGTTGCGGCTGGGGTCTGCGCGGGCGGGGTTGCCGGCGCGGCGGGCGGTTGGGCGGGCGCGGCGGCGGCGAGCAGAAGGGAGGCGCAGAGGAGCGACGGGATTTGCAGCTTCATGGATATCACCATTGAGGGATGGGTTCTTGGCGCGTCGGCGATCCAGTGTACTCGGGGATTTGCGGGTTGATCAAATGGATGGGCAGGCGGGTTATCTGCGACCGATCCGGGACGGCGGTGTGATCGTTGACGGTTCGCTTCGTGGGGCGTCCAATTGGCAAACGTTACTGGGCTTCCCGTATTGTTCTCGCAGAAGGCAGGAGTTCCTCATGCGGCTTAGAGCACCGAGTCGGCCAGAAATCCAACTCGCCGGCGGTGGGGCCGGAGACGAGGAACGGCGATTGCGGTGCACAGCGATTTGACGGGGGTGAAGGTGGTGGTGGCGGCGAAGGCGGCGAAGGCGGCGGCGCAGTAGGGATGCATGCGTGCCGGAGGGAGCAGGGGCCTTCAGGCCCCTGAAATAAAGCCCGATCCAGAAGTGGCTTCAGCCACGGGCATCTCGTTTATGCTGCTCAGATGCGGTTCGCTCCGCAGGAAACTCGCACCTATCTGGTGACTGCTGTCACGGCCGAACGTCGCCGCCTCTTTCAGGTCACGGCTACGGCGGAGTTATTTGAGCACACCCTCCTCGACTATCGCAGCCAGGGGAGATTCCTCTTGCACGCATTCGTCATCATGCCCGAGCATTTCCGCGCTCTGATCACGCCCGCTCCAGATGTTTCGCTGGAAAAGGCGATGCAGTTCATCAAGGGCGGATTTTCCTTCCGCTTGAAGAGTAAACACGATGTGTGGATGCGCGGCTTCAACGAGAGCCAGATTTTGAGCGAAGAGAAGTTTTTAAACTGCGTGCGATATGTCGAGGAAAACCGCGTTCGGCGAGGACTTGCGGTAACGGCGCACGCCTATTCCTTCGGTTCCGCCGCTCGTGGACCGTTGGATCCCATGCCTCTTCATCTGCATAAAGAGAAGACCCGGGCCTGAAGGCCCGTGGAGAGAGCAGATGTATTCAGGGGCCTGAAGGCCCCTGCTCCCTCCGAAATGCAAAGACATGAGGCGCGTGAAGGATTCCGCTCCCTCCGCCTGGTTGGCCTTGGTGGTCATTGGTGCCAGTGCATGGGCCAGTTGAGGTATTTTGTGGCGGCTTCGTGGATGGGGGCGGCGGTGGTGGAGAAGCTGGCGGCGACGTGGTGCTCGAAGCCGTGCTCGCAGATGTAGCGGAGGAGGGACTGCATGTTGGGGATCTCGACGACGCCGGCGCCGCCGAAGGTGTTGAGGGGGTCGTTGGTGAAGGCGCCCTGGCCGACGTAGCCGCGGATGGTGCCGGTGAAGTCGTCGGTGGAGAAGCGGGCGAAGGACATGGGGCCGGCTTTGACGGTGCCGTCGAGGGTGCCGTGGGTGTTCTCCTTGCCGACGGTGCCGGCGATGATGAGCTGGTAGTCCATTTTGACGCCTTCCTTGAAAAAGTGCTTGGGAAGGTTGGAGCAGTGGAAGCAGACGGCCTTGTTGGGGTCCTCGCCGTAGTTGTTGTTCCAGTCGAGCAGGGCGGAGGGGGTCTCGCTGGCGAGGGTGAGGGCGTACATGGAGAGGGTGCCGAGGATGTCGACCTCGCAGGCGGAGGGGATGAGGCTCTCGGACATCATGCTCATGACGGTGCAGGGGACGATGCCGAGGAACTCCTCGATGGAGGTCCAGCACTGGACGGCGGAGACGTTGAGTTCGGAGGCGGCCATCCAAGACTCGATGACAGCGGCGAGCTTGGCCATCTTGAGGAGGGCGGCGTCGGGGGTGTCGCCGACGGGGATGTATTTTTTGATGGAGGCGAGCTTGGCCTGGGCGGTGTCGTCCGAGTCGGACATTCGCCCGATCCTTCCCATCACTTCAGACAGGTCGAGGGTTTCGACGGTGATGCCGGAGCGCTCGAGGAGTTTTTCCGAGTAGCGGACGGTGTTGAAGGCGGTGGGGCGGGCGCCGATGGCGCCGAAGCGCGAGTTGCGCAGGCCGCGGACGACGCGGCAGACGGCGGTGAACCAGGCGAGGTCGGCTTTGAATTCCGGCGAGCCGGGGGCTTCGGTGTGGAGGGTGGTGAGAGAGTAGGGGATGCCGTACTGCTTGAGGTTATTGCAGATGGACATTTTGCCGCAGAAGGAGTCGCGGCGGAAGGCGATGGACATTTTGGAGGGGGCGTCTGGGGTTGCCTGGATAAGGACGGGGACGCGGAGGTCGGCGAGGCGGATGGCGTCGGCGAGGCCACGCTCTTCGCCGAAGTTGGGGAGGGTGATGACGAGGCCATCGATCTCGGCGGCGTGGGCTTTGAAGAGGGCGGCGCATTTTTTGGCGTCCTCGTAGGTCTCGACTGCGCCGTGGGCGGTGACGTCGGGGTGCAGGACGATGGGCTGGATGCCGGCGGCTTCGAGGGCGGCGATCATCTCCAGGCGGCCGCTGGTGGCGAGGTGCGAGGGGAAGAATCCGCGGTTGCCGACGAGGACGCCGAGGGTCATTTGCTTGGGCATGGGTCTCCTGGGGGTGGGGCGGTGCAAAAAAATGTGTCTAGAAACTATACGATGTCCTTATTGCTGGGGAGAGTGGATGGAAGTGGATGGCTTCGCGTGCGTCGCAGCGGAGACGGCTTTGCCCCGCGAGTGATGTTGACGAGGTAGGATGGTTGGGTTCGACGGTCTGGAAATCAGAGATCCATATCAAAAGGAGAGGAAACATGATGAAGAGGAATGGACGGATTCGTTGCGCTGCGATGGTCGCGGCGCTTTCAGTTGTGTCTTTCGCCGCACGGGCGGAGACGATCAAGCTGAAGGCGACTCTGGATGCTGCGACCGAGGTGCCGCCGAAGACGAGCAGCGGGACTGGTACGGTGACCGCGACGCTGGACACTGCGACCGAGGTGTTCACGTACCACATTGAGTTTAGGGACCTGACGGGGCCGGCGGTGGCGGCGCACTTCCACGGGCCGGCGGCGGTTGGGGTGAATGCGGGGCCGCAGGTGCCGATTAAGACGAAGCCGATCGTGAGCCCGATCGACGGGACGGCGACGTTGACCGCAGACCAGGCGAAGGACCTGCTGGATGGGAAGTGGTACTTCAACGTGCATACGGCGGCGAACCCGGGCGGGGAGATTCGCGGGCAGGTGATGAAGGTGCAGTAGTGATGGTGTAGCGCGGGGTGGGGCGGTCGACCCGTTTGGCTTTGCTCAGGGTCGATACCCCACCCTGTCGCGATGAAACCGCGCCGAGGATGGGGCACCCGGGGTGTGGGCTAGTCTTTGCCGGGGCGGAAGCGGAGGGTGTAGAAGGCGCCGAATGCGGTCATCATCAGGCCCCACCAGAAGGCTGGGTGGAGGTTGGCGAGGATGGTCGTGGCGGGGTGGGAGAACTCGTAGATGCCTTCGGCGAGGATGATGAGGCCACTGGCCAGCATGAGGATGCCGACGAAGAACCAGAGGGAGAGGGGTTGTTCGGTGCTGGGGTCGACGTGGTGGGGATGCGGGGCGGTCATTGGGGCTCCTTGGGGCGGTTGATGCTGACCCTTCGGCTTTGCTCAGGGTCAGAATGACAAACAAATGATGCGGGTTTGGCGGTGTTGGCGCGGACGGATCTTGTGTCGGGCTTACAGCCCTCTTCCCTCTATTCATCGCGGTTACCTAGGCCTTCCCACCCCAGCGGGCAAGTGCGCCCGCCGGGGACCCCGGTCCGGCTAGGCTGGTATGTGTCGGGCCGTTGGCCCTCTCGTGCAAAGGCAGATGCGGGGGTCCTGCATTACGTTCAGGATGACGAGCAAAAACAGGATGACAAACAAGAGCAGATGCGGGGATTCTGACCCTTCGGCTTCGCTCAGGGTCAGAATGACAAACAAACACAAATTCAAATACAAAGGCGAAATGCGGGGGTCCCTCCGCTACCTCTTCGCTGCGCTCAGGGTCCGGTCGGGATGACGATCTTAAGGGGCGGTATGAGCGTGCTGTCATCGGTTGTTACCAGAGCCAGATGTTGAGGGCGAAGAGGACGGTGGCGACGACGATGGCCCAGAAGATGGGCTTCTCGTAGAGCTTGGTTGAGCCGTCGTCGGGGATGATGGTGGAGCCGTAGACGAGGCCGGTGAGGGAGGACTCGGGCATGGGCTTGCCCATGTAGCTGACGACGATGGTGACGAGGACGCAGACGCACCAGGCCCAGAGGGCGCGGTAGAGGTTGGCGGCCATAGCCTGCACGCGGATGATGGTGTCGGCGGAGGCGTGGGGCTTGAGGATCATGAAGCGGATGTTGGCGGGGTCGTGGGAGACGGCGGCCCACATGAAGATGGAGGCGGCGGTGCCCGCGAAGAGGCCCCAGAAGCCGCCGGCCTTGGTGGCGCGCTTCCACAACATGCCGAGGATGACGGTGCCGAAGAGGGGCGCGATGAAGAAGCTGAAGAGCTCCTGCACGTAGTCCATGATGCTGGCCGCATGGCTGACGAGGTACGCGGTGCCGACGGAGACGGCCATGCCGACGACCGTTGACCAGCGGCCCATGGAGACGTAGTGCGAGTCGGAGGCTTTTTTGTTGATGTAGGCGCCGTAGATGTCGTAGGTCCAGACTGTGGAGAAGGCGCTGACGTTGCCGGCCATGCCGGACATGAAGCCGGCGACGAGCGCGGTGATGCCGAGGCCGAGCAGGCCGGGGCCGAGGTAGCGGACCATCATCAGCGGGAGGACTTCGTTGAAGGAGTGCGCGCCATGGTGGACGACCATGTCGGAGCCGTCGGGGTAGAGCTGGATGAGATGGCCGGCGGAGTCCTTGAGCAGGACGAGGGCGAGCAGGCCGGGGAGGATGACGAAGAAGGGCACGAACATCTTGAAGGCGGAGCCGATGATGGGGGCGAGGCGTGCGGCGCGGAGGTTATTGGCGGAGAGGACGCGCTGGACGACGAGGAAGTCGGTGGTCCAGTAGCCGAAGGAGATGACGAAGCCGAGGCCGAAGACGATGCCGGTCCAGTGGACGCCCATGGGGTTGGTGTCGAAGCTGTTGATGGTGGACCAGAGGTGGACGTAGGCGGGGTCGCCCATGCGGGTGACGATTTGGGCCTTTAGGCTGGTCCAACCGCCGGCTTCGATTAGGCCGAGGATGGGAATGAGCGCGGCGCCGGCCCAGATGAGGACGAACTGCAGGACCTCATTGATGATGGCGGAGCGCAGGCCGCCGAGCATGACGTAGACGGCAACGGTGATGGCGCCGACCCAGACGGAGAAGTTTATGTCCCAGCCGAGGACGACCTTCATGACGAGGGCCATGGAGTACATGTTGACGCCGGACATGAGGACGGTCATGAAGGCGAAGCAGATGGCAGAGAGGCCGCGCGCGCCTTCGCCGAAGCGGAGCTGGAGGTAGCCGGGGACGGAGTGGGTCTTGGAGATGTAGTAGAAGGGCATCATGACGATGCCGAGGAAGAGCATGGCGGGGATGGCGCCGATCCAGTACCAGTGGGTGGCGAGGATGCCGTACTGGTAGGCTGCGCCGGCCCACCCCATGAGTTCGAGGGAGCCGAGGTTGGCGGAGACGAAGCTGAGGCCGGCGATCCAGGCGGACATCTCGCGGCCGGCGAGGAAGAACTCTTCGCTGGTGTTGGTTGAGCCTTTGACGTAGAAGCCGATGAAGATGACCATCGCGAAGTAGAGGCCGAGGATGGCGTAGTCGACCGGCGCGAGGTGGGTGAGCTGGGCGGCGAGGAAGATAGGGGCGGTCCCGGGGTGGGCGAAGAGTGCGGGCAGGAGCAGGTGCATCGGGTGGTTGGTCCGTTCTGCCGGCGTGGGCTTCTCTTCTAGATACGCGAGATGCGCGCGCCGGGCGGTTCAGCTTAGAGGTGATTTCTCAGACGTAGAGAAATATACCGATTCGAGGGGGTATGCGCCATCGGCGAGCGGGACCGGTGCATCTTGAGGGAGGTGTGCGGAATCTACTGTTGCAGTGAGGCCCTGCGTGCCAGGGCCGGAGGAGCGGATTCGATGATGACGAAGATGGCGGTGGCTGGGACGACGCGGAGGATGATGGCGGCGGGGCTCGCCGTGGGGCTGGCGTGCGGGATGGCGCTGGCGCAGGATGTGGTGCATGCGACCAAAGACGCGGCAGTGGATACGGGCCATGCGACCAAGGATGCGGCGGTGGATACCGCGAAGGGGACGAAGAAGGTCGCGCACAAGAGTGTGGCGGGAACGAAGAAGGTGGTGCATGTGACGGCCCATGGCACGAAGGTTGCGGCGAAGGATACCGCGCATGGGACCGATGTTGCGGCGGACAAGACGGCGCATGGGACGAAGGTTGCGGCGAAGGACACAGCCCACGGGACCGTGGTTGTCGCGAAGGACACGGCCCACGGGACGGAGAAGGTGGGGGAGAAGATTGCGGGTAAGCCAACGCCGCAGTAGGGCAGTTGTTAGTGATTAGTGGCTAGTGGTAAGCAAGAGCCCAGGGCATGAGCGATCGTGTCCGGGGCTCTTGTCTTGTGGGGCGGCGGTGCGAGCGGATTACGACCCACCCATCGCGACGCGATAGATGGGCACCTGACTTACTAGGGCGAATGGACGACGGCTTTTCATGGACAGCTGTCAGCTATCAGCTATCAGCCATGAGCGGTGGAGGCTCCGTCCCACCCAGCGCATGATGCTGCGATGGATGGGGCACCGGAGCTTCGGTTGCGGAGGGCGACGTGATTGGCCAGACGGCTTGGGCGGCGAGTTGGACGAGGGCGACCCAGTAAAGGTCTGCGCCGAGGAGGTGAAGGATCTGCATCCAGGCGGGGGCGAGTAGAAGGATGTCGGCGACGCCAAGGGCGAACTGGGCGAGGAGGAGGGTGAGGACGACGCGGCTGAGGCGAGTCGCGCTGCGCAAAAGCGGAAGGACGCAGAGGACGGCGATCAGAGCGGCGGCGGGGTGAAGCCAGCGCATTCGGACCAGCAGGGGTGCGGTTGCGGAGAAGTCGGAGGCGAAGGCGGCGCGGAGGGTGGAGGAGGGGAAGAGGGTGTCGGCGAGGGCTGCGAGGGAGCCGGTGGCGCCGACCAAGATGGTGGAGAGGATGGCGAGCAGGGCGGGCCAGCGGGTGTTGGAAGGCTGGGCGGGGGGTAGGTTGATGGGTTGGCTGCGGCTGGGGGTGAGGAACCAGGCGGTGAGGGCGAGCGAGGCCATCAGCAGGAGGGTGTTGGTGAAGTGGATGGACTGCATGAGGACGCGGGCGTTGGAGGCGTTGTCCAAAACGTAGTGGCGGAGGACGAGGACGGCACCGAGGGCGGCTTCGAGGATGAGAAAGGCGAAGGAGGAGAGAGCGGCGGTGCGGGCGGGATGGCGGCGCAGAGTGGCGCGGAAGGTGAAGGCGATGAGGGCGAGGTCGAGCAGGGTGCAGATGCCGGATGTCGAACGGTGGATGAATTCGATGAGCGTGGCGAGGCGGGGGTGGCGGGGGAAGAAGTCTCCGTTGCAGAGGGGCCAGTGGGCGCCGCAGCCTGCGCCGGAGCCCGAGGTGCGGACGATGGCTCCCCAGAGGACGACGAGGATGAAGCAGGCGAGGGTGAGGCAGGCGAAGCGGGCGGCGGCTTGCTGGGTGGATCGAGCCGGGATCGCGGGCGCGGGATGCATGAGGTAATTCTAGTTGTTAGTCGTGCGTTCTACGATGTTCGTTTGCTGGGTCAGCGGATTGCGTTGAGGATGGCGTCGATGTGGACGCGGGCGGCGTCGATGTGGGGGAAGGGGGTGTTGGCGGGTGTGAAGAGGAGGGAGAGCTCGGTGCCGGCGAGGAGGATGGCGTCGAGGCGCTCGCGGGCGATGAGGGTTTGGGCGAGGGTGGTGAGGGCGGTGTGTTGCTGCGGCCTGGCGGAGGCGGTGTTGACGAGTTCGAGGTAGTTGGTGTGGATGAGGTCGATCTCGCCGGGGGTGGGTTCGATGAGGTCGACTTCGGGGAGTGCGCCGAAGATGTTTGACTCAATGACGGTGCGGGTGCCGAAGATGGCTGCGCGGCGGATGTTGCGGCGGCGGGCTTCGTGGGCGAGGGTGTCGAGGATGTTGATGAAGGGGAGCAGAGAGCGCTGGGCGAGTGCCGCGGCGCAGACGTGCGGGGTGATGGAGGGGATTGCGGCGACTTCGGCTCCGGCAAGGGAGAGGCGGTGGAAGATGGCGGCGAGGTAGTCTGCGAGTTTGGAGGTTTGGCCCGCGGCGGCGAGGCGGAGGACGTGGGCGACGTCGGCGTGGATGAGGACGATGTTGGGCACGACGCTGCAGGCGGTGCAGGCGCGGACGATCTCTCGGTAGTAGTGGTTGGAGGCGGCGACGCCGAGGCCGGCGATGAGGCCGAGGGGGCGGCTGTGGGGTGAGGCCTGCGTCTCGGGGTCGAGATGCGGGCTGGGCGGCGATGATGGGGGAGCGGGTGGCGCGTTTGACGGCTTTGATGAGGGTGACGCGGAGGCCGCCCTCTTCGAGTTCGAGGATGCCGTCGACGGTGCAGCCGGCGGGGGTGGTGACCTGGTCTTTGAGCAGGGCGGGGTGGTAGCCGGTTTCCAGCACCATCTTTGCGGAGCCGAGGGTGGTCTGCGCGGCGAGCAGGGTGGCGACATCGCGGGGCAGGCCGACGTTGACGCCGGCCTCGGCGAGCGCCTCGATGATGATGTAGAGGAAGGCGGGGCCGGAGCCGGAGAGACCGGTGACGGCGTCCATGTGCCTCTCGTCGACGATGACGGTGCGGCCGACGGTGGAGAAGATGCGCTGGGCGATGGCCATCTGTTCGGGCGAGACGAAGCGGCCGGGGCAGAGCGCGGTGATGGCGGCGGCGAGCATGGCGGGGGTGTTGGGCATGGCGCGGATGACGGGGAGGTCGCAGCCGGCGGCGTCCTCGATGGCGCGGGTCTTGACCGAGGCGGCGAAGGAGAGGACGAGCTTGGCGGGGTTGAGGGCGGGGGCGATCTCGGCCATCAGCGCGGGAATCTGCGTGGGCTTGACGCCGAGGAGGATGACGTCGGCGTGGGTGACGGCGGCGAGGTTGCCGGTGGAGACCTCGACGCCGAACTGGGCGGAGAGGGCCATAGCGCGATCCGGGTGCTGGACGGTGGCGACGATCTGGTCTGGAAGTAGGAGACTATTTTTCAGGAAGGCTTGCAGCAGGATGCCGCCCATCTTGCCGGCTCCGAGGATGGCGACGCGGAGGTTGGGCAGGACGGCGGATGCGGGGAGCGCGCTGGGCGCGTGGGGGGTCTCTTCGGGCGTCGAACTCATGCGGTACAGGCTACCAGATGGAGGGGTTGGGCCGGCGGGTCCGGGTGAGCCCGGAGTAGAAGAGTGACGGGCATCACAGCGAGGGGGTGACGGGCGAGAGGAGACTCGGTTTGTGCCGCGAGGCTTCTCGCGATGGATTGCGAGGGGCGTCGCCGCACTGGACCTTCTGGAGGCCCTTATGCTGAAGATATTGTTTGCCGCTCCCGCGGTCCTGTTCCTTGGTTTGATGAAGCAGGCGACGCCCGGGCCACCTGCTCCGGCGACCAGTATTCCGACGGATGCGGCGACTTTGGTGAACCCGGTGACGCCGACGGCGGAGTCGCAGGCGCACGCCAAGACGATCTACGGATACGACTGCGCGATGTGCCATGGGGTGAACGGCAACGGCAAGGGCGACCTGGCAGGCGAGTTAAAGCTGACCGACATGAAGGACTTTACCGACCCGGTTGCGCTGAAGGGGATGGCTGACGGCGAGCTGTTCTACATCATCAAGAACGGCAAGGGAAAGATGCCGGCGGAGGGAGACCGGGCGAAGCCGGACGATATGTGGAACATGGTGATCCTGGTGCGGTCGTTTGCGAAGAAGTAGCGAGAACGGAGGGCACGAGGAGCGGGCGGCTACGCGACTTCCGCGTAGGCCTTGGAATTGGGTAGGGTCTCGGCGGGGACCATGTATTTGGGCGCCGGCCTGAGCTTCTCCAGCTCCTCGGCTTCGTAGATGGCACCGGTCCCGTCGGAGAAGTGGACGAGGACTTCGTTGTCGTCCATAAAAATTGTGTCGATGATATGCAATGTCCTACGGGTGGATATCATTTCATCTGCGAATTGCGTCGATGGATGCACGGTACGCTCCAAATTTTGGAAATATAGCGTTCAATTTTTTCTTGCTAAGGTGCCTGGGGCCCAGTGAGTGGGATGCGTTGCCGCGTCTTGCGGTTAGTCGATACTCCGCGGCGACCGAAGATTAAGTCTGTTCCAGATTGACCACATTTAGCGAGGGTTGGATTGTGTCCCGTTCCTTAATGGTTATGACTAAGCGGTATGCTATGTCTCGGTTCGCGGGAGCGTCTGTAACCCTATCGAGGTAGCGTCCCCCCTCTGCCGGGGCATGTGGGCGCGGAAGGATCGCGGCAAGCAGAGCGTGACCTGTCGCTGACTCTGGATGTGGGTCGTGCGATGCAGGGGCTATGGGAAGGGCTGGCTGGCGGGCTGGCTTTTGATCCAGGCGTCGACTTGCTGCTCGAGGACATCGAGAGGCAGGGCGCCGGAGTCGAGGATGAGGTCGTGGAAGGCTTTGAGGTCGAACCTGGGGCCGAGGGCGGACTTGGCGCGGTCGCGGAGTTCGAGGATCTTGAGCTGGCCCGTTTTGTAGCCTAGGGCCTGCGCCGGCCATGCGATGTAGCGATCGACCTCGGACTGGACGTTGGTTTCGTCGATGGTGGAGTGGTCGTGGAAGTAGTCGACCATCTGCTGGCGGGTCCAGTGCTGGGAGTGGACGCCGGTGTCGACGACGAGGCGGATGGCGCGCCACATGTCGGCTTCGAGGCGGCCGTAGTCGGAGTAAGGGTCCTGGTAGAAGCCGATTTCCTTGCCGAGGCGTTCGGAGTAGAGGGCCCATCCTTCGGTGTAGGCGGTGTAGTAGCCCTGCTGACGGAAGGGTGGGAGATCGGTGAGCTCCTGCTGGATGGAGATCTGGAGGTGATGGCCGGGGATGCCCTCGTGGTAGGCGACGGCCTCGACGTCGGCGAGGGAGCGGTCGGCGAAGTTGTAGGTGTTGACGTCGACGTTGCCGGGGCGCTTGCCGTCGGGCGTGCCCTGGTCGTAGAAGGCCTGGGGCTGGTTGGGGCCGAGGTAGGCGGGCATGGGGACGACTTCGAGCCGGGCTTTGGGCAGGCGGCCGAAGAGTTCGGGCAGGTGGGGCTGCATCTGGGCAATATAGCCCTTGTAGGTTGCGACAAGGGCGTCGGGTGAGGCGGGGTGCTCTTTGGGATTGGCTTTGAGGGCGGCGGCGAAGGACTTGAGGTCGGAGAAGCCGAGCTGATGGACGATGGCAAGGAGCTGGGTCTCGTCGCGGGCGACTTCGTCGAGGCCGATCTGGTGGATCTGGGCGGGGGTCTTGTCAGTGGTGGTGCTCTGGCGGACTAGGAGGGTGTAGTAGGCGTCGCCGTCGGGGAGGGCCCAGAGGCCGGGGTCTTTGCGGCAGGCGGGAATGTAGGTGAAGATGAGGAACTTGGCGAAGCGCTGGTAGGAGGGCAGGACCTGGGTGGCGATGGCGTCGAGGACGGAGTCGGAGATGCGTTTGCGGTCTTGGGGGGTGACGGAGGCGGGGAATTTTTTGAGGGGTTGAGCGAAGGGCGTGTCGGCGGCCTTCAGGACGGCGACGGCCTGGGTCTGGGTGAGAACCTTCTGCATGAGGTACTGCGGTTTGGTGCGGTTGTCGTCGATGCCGGCCTGCATGTTGGTCATGGTCTGGGTGAAGTAGGCGGGGACCTTGGCGAGGCGGGCGATGTAGTTGTCGTAGTCGGCTGTGGTGTCGAAGGAGGTGTGGCCGACGAGCTGGGGCAGGTCGACCTGGAGGCCGGCGTACTGATCGACGGGCATCTCCCACTCTTTGAACCGCGCGGCCTCCTGGTCTTCGATGAGGGAGCGGAGCATGAGTTCGGCGGAGAGCTTGTCCTGTGGGTTGAGGGCAGAGGTATCGATGGCGGAGAGGCGCTCGATGTAGCCGCGGCCGCGGTTGAGCGAGTCGTTGATGGCGCGGGGTGAGAGGTCGGAGAGTTCGGCGTCGTAGCGCTTGTCGCCGAGGGTGGTGGCGTATTCGGGCTCGTGCTTGAGCTTGTCCTGCCAGATGTCGTTGAGGAGGGCGGCGAGTTCGCGGGAGGGGGCGGGCTGGGTTGGCTGGGCGGAGGCGGCTTGGGGACTGAGCTGGGCGTGGAGTGGCACGACAAGCACGAGGCTGAGGCAGAGGCAGGCGATGAGGGGGAGGGATTTCATTGGATTCATGATATGCAATCGCGGGCGTGTGGTGGGGCGGAGCGGGAGGGTGATTCCGTCCCGCCATCGCGATGAAGCCGCGATGGATGGGGCACCCTATCTTTGTGGGGCGAGTGGAGGCAGGTTCCTGGTGGACAGCTTTCAGCTATCGGCTGTCAGCTCTCGGCCGGCTGTGAGCGATCAGCCGGCTGTGAGCTATCAGCGATCTGCGGTGGCGGCCCGCGGGGCTATTCGGGGAGTGGGTCTGCGGGGGCGCTCGAGCCCAACATGCGGTAGAGGGTGGAGCGGCTGATGCCGAGGAGTTCGGCGGCGCGGAGTTTGTTGCCGCCGCAGCGGGTGAGGACGTCGAGGACGTGCTGCTGGATGACGTCGTGGAGGCGCTCGATCTTGATCGCGGTTGAGGCGTCCGGGTTGGAGTGTGTGGGTCCGACGAGGGCGAGCAGGTGGCGCGGCTCGATGAGGGCGCCATCGGCGAGCGCGGCGGCCTGGGTGAGGACGCGGTCGAGCTCGCGGAGATTGTTGGGCCAGGGGCGGCCCTGGAGCTGGGCGAGGGTCGATTCGGCGAGCATCTTGGGGTTCTGGCCGGTGCGGCCGGCGAGGCGACGCAGGAGCCAGGCAGCGAGGATAGGGAGGTCTTCGATGCGCTGACGGAGGGGCGGGACGACGATCTCAACTGCGGAGAGGTGGGCGTAGAGCTCCTGATGGAACTGGCCGATGGCGGCGAGGGTGCGGAGGTCGCGGTCGGAGGCGGCGAGGATACGGGTGTCGGGGCGGCGGAGGCTGGCGCGGCCGGGTTGCGCTGGCGCGGCGCGACGCTCCTCACAGGCGCGGAGGAAGCGAAAGAGCGCGGACTGGAGGGCGGAGGGCAGTTCGCCGATGCCGTCGAGGAAGAGAGTTCCTCCGTGAGCGGACTCGAGCAGAGAGCCGGCGGCGGTTGGGTGGGGCTGGCCGGGGCGGCTGTTGGCGGCGATGGATGCGGCGAGAGCGGAGGTGTTGCCGATGACGAATGGGCGGCTGGCGCCCGGGGAAAACGCATGGATGGCGCGGGCGACAAGCTGTTTGCCGGTGCCGGCTTCGCCGCGGATGAGGGCGGTGCGGTAGTGGGGGGCGATGTGCTGGATCTGGGAGCGGAGGCGGAGGACGGCGACGCTGTCGCCGAGGAGGATGGAGCCCTGGGGCGCGAACTCCTCCGTGTGGGAGGATTCGCCGAACTGCTCCGACTGGGTAGTACCCACGAAAACTGGGTGGATGCGCTGAGTGCTGGACATGGCCTTTTAGACTCATCGGCCAGGAGGCGGCGGGAGATGAACGGTCCAGGGGAGGGAAAAGCAGGCGGAGAAAAGGCTATTCCCCGGTATGGAAGAGAAGCTCCGCCGGGCGGCCTGGGATTGGCGAGCGGAGGCGGATTGCTGATTCGGGCTCGACGAACCGCTAGGCGGTGGTGGTGACGCAGTAGGCGTCGAAGGCGCGGGTGAGTTCCTGGGCGATGGCGGGGGCTGTGGAGGTCTCGATGGCGGAGCGCTGCATGAGGTAGACGAGCTGGCCGTCGCGCAGGATGGCGATGGCGGGGGAGCTGGGCGGGTGCCCGGCGAAGTAGGTGCGGGCGCGCTCGGTGGCGTCGCGGTCCTGGCCGGCGAAGACGGTGACGGCCTGGGTTGGCAGGGTGCCGTGCTGGAGGGCCAGGCGGACGGCGGGGCGCATCTTACCGGCGGCGCATCCGCAGATGGAGTTGACGACCAGCATGGTGGTGCCGGGCTGGGCGAGGGCGGCGTCGACTTCGGAGGCGGTGCGGGCTTCCTTGATGCCGGCGCGGGTAAGCTCTTCGCGCATGGGGATGAGCATAATCTCTGGGTACATGGGTGGTCCCTCCTTGGGGCGCGGCCGGTTGATTGGGCGCTGCTTCATTGATTGTAACGGCGATGGGGGCGGCGCGCCAGTTGGGGCTGGATGCAGGTGCTGGTTGTAGTCTGGGGGCGTGACGATTCTTGAGGATGTTTCGCTGGCGGGGTATACGACGCTTGGGGTGGGTGGGCCGGCCAGGTGGTATGTGGAGGCGCGGAGCGAAGAGGAGATTGTGGAGGCGGTGGAATTTGCGCGGGAACGGGGTGTGCCGTTGTTTGTGCTGGGTGGTGGCAGCAATCTGCTGGTGAGCGATGCGGGGTTTGCGGGGGTGGTGGTGCGGGTTGCGGGGGGTGGGTTGGAGTGGGTGGATGAAGGGGATGGGTTTGCGCGGATTGAGGCGGGGGCTGGAGTGGAGTGGGATGCGGTGGTGCGGCTGGCGGTTGAGCGGGGTGGGGCGGGGATTGAGTGTTTGGCGGGGATTCCGGGGAGCGTGGGCGGGACGCCGGTGCAGAATGTGGGGGCGTATGGGCAGGAGGTGTCGGGCGCGATTGTGAGGGTGGGAGCGATCGATCTTGCGGCGGGCAGGGTAGTGGAGCTGAGCGCGGGTGAGTGCGGGTTTGAGTATCGGCGGAGTTTGTTCAATACGACGGAGCGGGGGCGGTATGCGATTCTGCGTGTGGTGTATCGGTTGGCGGTGGGGGGTGGGGCGCATGTGGAGTATCGCGATGTGAAGCGGTATTTTGCAGAGCGCGGGGTGGTGCGGCCATCGCTCAGTGAGACGGCGGATGCGGTGCGGGCGATTCGCGCGGCGAAGGGGATGCTGGTGGGGCAGGGTGGAGAGGATGGGCGGAGTGCGGGGTCGTTCTTTAAGAATCCGGTGGTGGGGGTGGAGGTGGTGGAGAGGTTGGCGGCGGCGGCGCGATGCGGGGCGGGTGACGTGCCGCAGTTTGCGGCGGGGGTGGAGGGGATGGTGAAGGTGCCTGCGGCGTGGCTGATGGAGCGGGCGGGATTTTATAAGGGGTTTGCGATGGGGCGGGCGGGGTTGTCGGGCAAGCATGTGCTGGCGATTGTGAACCGGGGTGGGGCGACGGCGGCGGAGATTGTGGCGCTGCGGGATGCGGTGGTGGGCGAGGTCAAGGCGCGGTTTGGGATTGGGCTGGAGCAGGAGCCGGTGATGCTGGGGTGGTGATCTTGCAGGAGGCTTAACACCGATGGTACCGATGGCACCGATCTCTTGAGTGTTGGAGACCAAGCCCGTGCGGCTATGGGATGTAGGGTGTGGGCTGGGTGGTGAGGGAGGGGTTGAGCTGGGTGAGGAGGCGGGAGCGGTCTTCGGCGAGGACGGTGGCGGCGGGGCCCTGGGCTAGGATGCGGCCTTCGGAGAGCTTGATGACTTCGGCGTTGAGCTGGAAGGCTTCGGCGATGCCGTGAGTGACGGAGAGGATTGGGGTGCGGTGCTCCTGTTGCCACGCGAGGAGGTTGGCGATGAGTTCGTCGCGCAGATTGAGGTCGAGACCGGTGAAGGGTTCGTCGAGTAGCAGAAGGCGATGGCCGGTGGCCGCGACGGTGCGGGCGAGTGTGGCGCGCTGCGCTTCGCCGCCGGAGAGATCGGTGGGATGCTTGTCTGCGATGTGCTCGATGCGGAAGGTGGAGAGCGAGTTCGCATCGACTGAGCGGCCCGCGCCGTAGGCCAGATTTTCGCGGACGGTCATGTTGGGAAAGAGGCTTGGTTGCTGGGGCGCGAGCGGGATGGCGCGCTTGTGTGGAGGCAGGAAGATCCCGGCTGCGGTGTCGACCAGGGTGAAGCTCTTATCGGCGGCGATGTGAGCGAAGTCGGGGCGGAGGAGGCCGGCGATGGCGCGGAGGATGGTGGTCTTGCCGGAGCCGGAGGGTCCGAAGAGGATGGTCCAGGGGTGGGTGAGTTGGAAGGCGACGTCGATATTCAGTGCGCCGATGCGATGGCGGAGCTGGACGGTGAGGTGAGGGGTGGTGGGGTCAGGCAAGGAGGGACCTCCTCTCGGAACGGCGCCAGTAGATGGCGACGAGGGTGAGGAGCGAGAAGGCGAGCAGGGTAAGGGCGGTGCGGTTGGCGGCGGCGTAGTCGAAGTTCTGGACCTGGTCGTAGAGGACGATGGAGAGGGTGCGGGTGGCGCCAGGGATGTTGCCGCCAAGCATGAGGACGACGCCGAACTCGCCGACGGTGTGGGTGAAGGTGAGGACGGCGGCGGTGAGGATGGAGGGTCCGGCGAGAGAGAGGGTGATGGTGCGGAAGGCGCGAAGGGGCGAGGCTCCGAGGGTTGCGGCGGCTTCGAGCAGGGCGGGGTCGATGGCACGGAATCCGGAGACGAGGGGTTGCACGGCGAAGGGAAGGCTGTAGAGGATGGAGCCGACGAGGAGGCCGGAGAAGGAGAAGGCGAGTGGATGTCCGAGGAGGTGGATGATGAAGCGGCCGGGGGCGGTGAGCGGGCCGAGAGCGACGAGGAGATAGAAGCCGAGGACGGTGGGGGGAAGAACGAGCGGGAGGGCGACGATGGCCTGGGCGAGGGCGCGGAGGGGGCCGGAGCCGGCGGCGATCCAACGGGCGAGGGGAAGAGCGAGCAGGAGGAGGAGGATGGTGGTGCTGAGGGCGAGACGCAGGGTGAGGAAGAGGGCTTGGGTGTCCATGCTGGAGTTAGTTTAGTTGTGAGTTGTGAGTTGTGAGTTGTGAGTTGTGAGTTATGAGTTGCGAGTGGCGAGTGGCGGGTGGGTCGGTCTGCCCTTTTACATCCCACCCATCTTGCCGCCCCAGCGAGCGAAGACCGCCCGCAGGGAGCATCGCGCTGCGATGGATGGGGCACCCGGCCGATGAGGCGAGGGAGGCTCTTTCTTGGACAGCGGTCAGCTGTCAGCTTTCAGCGGTCAGCGTGAAAATCTGTCGTGGTTATTGGATGGGGTCGAGGCCGAGGGCGGCGAGGTTGCGCTGGATGGGTGGGGAGCGCAGCCAGTCGAGGAAGGCGTGGGCGTCGGCGCGGTGGGCGGAGCTCTTCATGACGACGGCGCACTGATTAAGGGGTGGGTAGGTGCCGGGCTGCATGCGGATGAAGGAGCCGATCTGTTGCATGTGTTCGGAGGAGGCGAGGGTGAGGGAGATGAAGCCGAGCTGGGCGTTGCCGGACTCGACGAACTGCGCGGCCTGAGCGACATTTTCTGCGATCACGATGTGGGATTTGAGCTTGTCCTCGAGCTTCATGCTGAAGAGGGCGCGCTGGGCGGCGACGCCGTAGGGCGCGTGCATGGGGTCGGCGATGGCGATGGATTGGACGCGGGGGTCGGAGAGGGTGTTCTGGGTGAGTGGCTGGAGGGGCGAGTCTTTGCGCGCGAAGAGGACGAGGGTGCCGCGGGCGTAGGGGATGGGCGAGGCGGTGTCGGCGAGCGAGGCGGCGATGATTTGTTCGGGGTAGCTGAAGTCGGCGGAGAGGAAGAGGTCGGCGGGGTCGCCGTTGAGGACCTGCGTGGCGAGGGTTGCGGAGGAGCCGAAGGTGGGGATGAGTTTGATTCCGGTGGCGTGCTCGAATGCGGCGGCGAGGCTGGGCAGGACGGATTGGAGGTCGGCGGCGGCGAGGACGTGGACCTCGCGGGGTGGGGACGATTGCGCGTTGCTTCGCGTCGGGCTGGATGCCGCGAGGCCGAGGAGGATGGCGAAGGTGAGGGCGAGGCGAGTGGGGCGCGAAGGGGTCATGCGGGTGGATACCTCGGATATCTTTGGTCGCTTGATTCGGCGCATACAATAGGTTGACGGTACGACGATGAACGCGACCCATCAACTACGATGCACGAACTGCGGGGCGAGGATTGCGGCCGAGGCGAGCACGGCGGATTTTCGCTGCCCGGAGTGCGATGGGTTGTATGAGGTGGTGTATCCGTGGAGTCCTGGTGTCGATGCAGCGGCTGACGTGCGGCTGCCGAATCCGGGGGGGATGCGGCATCTGTGGCAGGAGCGGCGGACGTCGACGATGGCGGTGGACCAGAGCGGGGTTTGGCGGTTCCGCGAGCTGTTGCCGATTGTGAAGAACTTCGACAATGTGGTGACGCTGCGCGAGGGCAATACGCCGTTGTATGAGATGCCGCAGTGCGCGCAGCTGGTGGGGATCGACTGGCTGCTGGCGAAGCACCAGGGGATGAATCCGACGGCATCGTTCAAAGACACGGGGATGACGGCGGCGCTGAGCGTGGCGGTGGAGCGCGGGTTCCAGTGGGTGGCGTGCGCGTCGACGGGGAATACGTCGGCGGCGATGGCGGCGTATGCGGCGCGAGCGGGGCTGCGGTCGCTGGTGTTTATTCCGGAGGGGAAGATTGCGTGGGGCAAGCTGTCGCAGTCGATGGATTACGGGGCGATGACGGTGCAGTTGAAGACGGACTTCGATGGGTGCGTGCGGTTGCTGCTGGAGCTGGTGAGGAAGTTCCCGATCTATCTGCTGAACTCGGTGAACCCATACCGGCTGGAGGGACAGAAGACTCCGGCGATGGAGATGCTGGAGCAGATGGAGTGGCAGGTGCCGGAGCATATCGTGGTGCCGGGCGGGAACCTGGCGAACTCGTCTGCGCTGGGCAAGGGGTTTTTGGAGATGAAGCATCTGGGGTTGATCCGGCGGGTGCCGAAGATCAGCGTGATCCAGGCACAGGGGGCGAACCCGCTGTATCTGTGGTTCAACGACGCCAACCGCGAGATGAAGCCGGTGGAGGCGGAGACGCGGGCGACGGCGATAAGGATTGGCAACCCCGCGAGCTGGAAGAAGGCGGCAAAGGTGATTGAAGAGATGGGCGGGTGGTGCGAGCAGGCCAGCGAGCAGGAGATTGCGCTGGCCAAGGCGGAGATTGGCGCGGAGGGCGTGGGCTGCGAGCCTGCGTCGGCGGTGACGCTGGCGGGGCTGAAGAAGATGGTGGCGCAGGGGAGGGTGACGCGGGAGGACCGGGTGGTACTGATCCTGACGGGGCATACGCTGAAGGACTCGGCTTATACGATCGACTACCACCGCGGGGCGCTGTTGACGGCGGCGGAGACGGCTGGGGCGACTGCGGCGGAGATTGCGGAGCACGAGCGGTTGAGGAAGCCGCCGATGGTGCTGGAGGCGGACTCGGATGTGGTGCTGCGAGCGCTGGAGCCGTATATGCAGGGGGCGCAGGTGGTGCAGCCGGTGTGAGCGGCGAGGCACGACGATGTGAGGCCGCGGTGTTTGCGTCCCGCTGTTCTCAGCATCCCGAGTAGAATCATGGATGTCCTTCCATGCGTCCCATTCGACTCCGTCTTCCGGCTACTTCCGCGAACCTTGGTCCCGGCTTCGATGCTGTGGGGCTGGCGATGGAGCTTTCGTTGACGATTGAGGCGGAGGAGCGGGCGGAGGACGGCGGCGGGCCGCTGACGATTGAGGCGACCGGGCGAAATGCGGACCGGTGTGGGCGCACGGCTAACAACATGATCTATGAGACTTTCCGGGACGTCATGAGGCAAGCGGAAAGGGAGCCCCTGCCGCTGCATCTGAGGATTGCGAACGAGATCCCGCTGGGGATGGGGTGTGGGTCGAGCGCGGCGGCGCTGCTGGGCGGGGTGATGCTGGCCAACCACTTTGGCGGGCTGGGGTGGGGGACGCAGGAGTGTCTGGAGGAGGCTGGCCGGCGGGAGGGGCATCCGGACAATGTGGCGGCGTGCGCACTGGGGTATATGACGGTGTCCGCGGTGGAGGCGGGGCGGGTGGTGGCGGCGACGTGCGGGCAGGGGGTGGGGTGGAGGCTGTTCCTGGTGCTGCCGGAGGCGAGTCTATCGACGGGGCGGGCACGGGCGATGCTGCCGGAGAGCTACAGCCGGGCGGATGCGGTGGCGAATGTGCAACGTACGGGGCTTCTGGTGGCTGCGTTTGCGCTGGGGCGGGGCGATCTGTTGCAGGTCGCGATGCAGGACCGGATGCACCAGCCGTACCGGATGGCGGCTTGTCCGCTGCTGGAGCGGTTGCTGCCGCTGGCCGGAAAGGGCGGGGTACTGGGGGTGGCGTTGAGCGGGGCGGGGCCGGGGGTGTTGGCGGTGGTGGATGTTGATGCGGCAGGGGATGAGGTTGTGGAGCGGATTCGGGAGGCGGCGGGCGATCCCGGTTTGGAGGTGGTCGAGACGCGGGTGGGGGGCGGGGTTTCCTTGGAGTTTCCTGAGGCCGCAGAGTGATGCGAAAGGGCCGCGATTGGCGGCGGGAGGGGGCCCCCGGCGGCAGGTTACCAGAGTGACCTGAAATAGCCCTTTACTTCGCAAGATCGCCTCCATAATATGTGCCTGTGTGCAGTTCTGGGGAGGGCTGCTACGCCGCCCGCTGATTCGTCCAATGACGATCAGCGGGCGTTACTCTTTTGGGCACGACGCGACCCGTCGCCCGCGATTTGCACCGCTGGCGCGCCGGGCGCATCTATTATGGTTAGAGTTTTGGAGAGATAAGCTTGATGTACGCCTACGTGCCCTCCCGGCACAGTAGCGGGAGGAACTGGAGATGGCAGGACAGTTTGTGACGGCGGTCAACGACGCCGATTTTGAGAAGGAAGTGTTGCAGTCGGAGACCCCTGTTTTGGTGGATTTCTGGGCGGCCTGGTGCGGGCCGTGCCGGGCGCTGGCTCCGGTGGTGGATGAGGTTGCGTCGCATTACAACGGCAAGCTGAAGGTGATGAAGATGGATGTCGACGCGAACACGGCGACGCCGATGCGTTATGGGATCCGGGGGATTCCGGCGCTGCTGCTGTTCAAGGGCGGCAAGGTGGCCGAGCAGATCGTTGGGTATGTGCCCAAGGACACGATCGACAAGTCGATCGTGAAGGTGCTTGCGTAGGCAGTGGGGCGATGGAGACGCCAGCGGCGGGTGGATCTCTCTCGTGCGGGCGGGAGCTGGGGCGGCGTGATCTAAGGTGGGCCTGAGCTTGGGCAGCGCGATTCAGGGCATTTGGGCGATGATGCCAACCTGGTCGTACTTCGCCGATTTCTTTGCGAACGCCGACCGGACCAAGAGCCTCCAGGCGCGTGAGGAGGAGTGAGTCCGGCACGCTGACAGATGGTGCGCAGGTTTTCCGGGATGAAGAAGTTCAAGTGCCGCGGAACGTCGAGCGGCTCCCATGTCTCACCGGCGCTGGCGAGGCCCTGTGCGGCGTTGTTGGGAACGACGCAGATGAACAGACCTCCGGGGCGAACCAGGCTCTTGGTGGTTCGAACTGCCTCGATCGGATCCAGCAAATGTTCCAGGACGTGCCGCATGATGACGAGATCGAACTGGCGTCCGACGACTGCACGGGGAAGAGTTTCGACTGAGCCGGGTGTGGACGGTGAGCCCCCCCTTTTTCTACCTAGGTCCACTGCGACCGAATCAATCTCTATGCCCTCAATGCGGTGGCCGATGGCCTTCAGTTCGAGGGGGAAGTCGCCTGCGCCGCAGCCAATGTCGCAGACATCGGCCGGCCGGCCGCCGAGGATTTGATGGACCATTCCCGCGGTCAGGGTCTCTCCGAAGTCCAACTTCCAGGCGAGATAGAGACGCAATCGATCAAAGAGCGTTCTTGCGCCTCGCTCGGCCATATGACACTCGCCGTGGGTGTAGTAGCTTGTGAGGTCGTAGAAGGTGGCAATCTCGGCGGGCGTGGGCCGCGGGAGGGTCATCCCGAAGGAGCAGTCCGCACAGCGATAGAGCTGACCGTAGTCACACGGCGACTCTTTCCTTATGTCGATGGGCACCGACATCTAGTGCCGGAGCGGGCGTCTACAGAGCAAACAGAGATCGCGCCTAGCCTCCATACCATGCCTTGCCTTCGGGACATGCCCTACCTCTTGAACCGGTCCTGTTTGCGCTAAGGTTAACATCCCGAAAAATATAGACTGTTCCGCAGATTCTCGTCGACAGATTTTTTTGCAAGCCGATCCCGCTGGGTTCGAACCGGCTGGCTTGCCCATTTCTGCCAGGTACCTGGACCTTGCTGCAAGCTGCGCGTTCCGATGCGAATGGAGTTTCGTCCGACTGGTTTGCGCATCGACTGCAAATCAACCTTTACACTCATTCCATGCTGGAATGGATGCTCTTCCGCGCGGTCATGGTGGCCTTGTTCATCCTGGCCAACAGTTTTTTTGTGGCTGCGGAGTTTGCGCTGATCAGCGTGCGCGAGACGCGGATGGAGCAGCTGCTGGCGCAGGGGCGGCCGGGTGCGCATACCGCGCTGAAGCTGAAGCACTCGATTGATGAGTTTCTGCCGGCGGTGCAGTTTGGGGTGACGCTGGCGAGCCTGGCGCTGGGATGGCTGGGTGAGCCGGCGGTGGCGGACACGCTGCTGATTCTTGCGAGCCGGTGGTTGCCGGTGCTGCCTGCCCACGCGGTGGTATACGCCCATGTGGCGGCGATTGCGATTGCGTTTGGGTTGATTACGTATTTTGAGGTGCTGCTGGGCGAGCTGGTGCCGAAGTCGCTGGCGCTGCAGCGGGCGGAGCGGATTGCGCTGGCGGTTGCGGGGCCGATGGATGTGTTTATCCGGATGACGCGGCCGGCGGTGCGACTGATGAACCATTCGGCGGCGCTGGTGTTGCGGCTGTTTCGCGCGCCGCTGACGGGCGAGGGGTCGGTGCACTCGCCGGAGGAGTTGAAGCTGATTGCGAGCGCGACGCGGCGTATGGGGCTGCTGCCGGTGTTTCAGGAGCAGATTATCCATCGCGCGATTGAGCTGAACCATGTGACGGTGCGGGAGATTATGACTCCGCGGGGCAAGATCTTCGCGCTGCCCGCGGACATGCCGATCGAGCGGGCGAGCGCGCGGATTGTGGAGGAGCAGCACTCGCGGATCCCGGTGTATGAGGTGCGGGCTGACGCAGGCGCTGGGATGACGGCGGACCCGGACCGGATCGTGGGAGTGGTGTATTCCAAGGACATCTCGCGGCTGATGCATCTGCGCGCGGTGACGCTGGGACTGGGCGGTGCGGTGGACTCCGGGCTAACGCTGAGGCAGGTGATGCGCGATGTGTTTGTAGTGCCGGAGACGAAGCTGGCGGTGGAGCTGCTGCAGGAGTTTCAGGAGCGGCGGCGGCAGATTGCGGTGGTGGTGGATGAGTTCGGGTCGACGGTGGGGATTGTGACGGCGGAGGACGTGCTGGAGCAGGTGGTGGGCGAGCTGGAGGATGAGTTCGATGTGGCGGGAAAGACGGCGGGGTTCAACTCGGCGGGGGTGATGCAGCTGGATGGGAGTACGACGCTGCGGGATCTGAACACGCAGCTGCGCTGGGTATTTCCGCGGGAGGCTGGGGTGGAGACGCTGGCGGGATTTCTGCTGGCGCAGCTCGGGCACCTGCCGGCGGTGGGTGAGAGTGTGGTGTTTGGCGGGCGGCGGTTTGTGGTGACTGAGATGGCGGGGCGGAGGATTGCTCGGGTGCGAGTGGAGACGGTGAGGGCGGAGGCGGCGTTGCCTGTGCTGGCGGCGAAGAGTTGAGGGCGATCCCCAAGCCGGTGCGGCGGATTTTGATTACGCTGCCGGTGATCTGGGTGGTGGTGTCGGTGGTGTTCCTGCTGATTCATCTGGTGCCGGGTGATCCTATCGTCCAGATGCTGGGGGAGGGCGCGACGGCGTCGGATGTGTCGGCGCTGCGGCACGCGTATGGGCTGGATGCGCCGCTGGGGGTGCAGTATCTGCGGTACTGGCGCGGGGTGGTGCATGGGGACCTGGGGCAGTCGCTGCGGCTGCACGATTCGGTGACGCACCTGGTGGCGCAGCGCTATCCGTATACGCTGGCGCTGACGCTGGCGGCGTTGGCGATCGGTGTGGGGCTGTCGGTGCCGGCGGGGGTGTACTCGGCGCTGCATCGCGGGCGCTGGCAGGACCGGGTGCTGGGGGTGGTGAGTTTGGGCGGGCTCTCGTTTCCGAATTTCGCGCTCGGGCCGATTTTGATTCTGGTGTTTTCGATTAAGCTGGGGTGGTTGCCGGTGTCGGGCGCAGGGCCGGGGCGGGCGTTTGGGGCGCAGTTCTGGGTGTATCTGGTGCTGCCGGCGGTGACGCTGGGCAGCGGGCTGGCGGGGGTGCTGACGCGCATGGTGCGCACGGCGATGCTGGAGGAGTTGGGGCAGGACTACATCCGGACGGCGCGGGCGAAGGGGCTGAGCGAGCGGGCGGTGGTCTACCGTCATGCGCTGGGGAATGCGCTGATTCCAGTGCTGACGGTGGTGGGGTTGCAGTTTGGGAGCCTGCTCTCAGGGGCGATTGTGACCGAAACGGTCTT
The DNA here is from genome assembly GCA_050014235.1 of Acidobacteriaceae bacterium. Classification (GTDB taxonomy): domain Bacteria; phylum Acidobacteriota; class Terriglobia; order Terriglobales; family Acidobacteriaceae; genus Edaphobacter. The sequence continues at coordinate 95,977 of JBEKDS010000016.1, read as the reverse complement.
TAGCTGGCCGGGGATTGGGCGGCTGACGCTGTCGGCGATCTCGAACCGGGACTATGCTTTGGTGCAGGGGTGCATTCTGGCGGTGGGGTTGACGTATGTTGCGGTGAATCTGCTGACGGATGTGGCATATACGGTGGCGAATCCGCGGATGAGGAGCTAAGACGAAAGTGGCATGGCAGACGGGGCGCGAAGGCGTCACTGTGAAGACAAGCAGGCTTAGGATGGGCCGGGAGTTGCTCTGCATGAAGTGGTTTGGATTGTGTGTGTTGCTTGCGGTGCTGCCGCTGGGAGCGGCGGGACAGGCTGTACTGCGGGCGGCTGCGGTGCCGCCGCCGGTGACGGAGGTGCTTTCGCCGGGATCGGCGGCTGCGGCGCCTTCGGTGAAGGCCGATCCGCGCCGGACGTTTCGCGATCCGGTGTACAAGGTTGCGTTCGATTTCCCGTCTAGTTGGAATTTTACGAAGCGGGATGGCGAGATCAGCACGTTTCGTCTGGATGCGCGGTCGGCGCCGGGGAGGGCGGTTGTGCGCGCGGTGGTGTCGATCCCGGAGAACCCTTTTCCGGCGTCGACGTTTTCCGGGGCGTACGTCTATTTCAGCGTGACGCCGCGCTCGAGCGCGGGGTCGTGCACGAAGCAAGCGGCGGGCGAGGCCGAAGTGGCTGGAAAAGCGCCGACGGTTGAAAAGCCGGCGGAGATACAGATTGCGGGGATTCCGTTCTCGCATGGGCACGATGAGCAGAAGGATATCTGCATTACGCAGCGCGATGAAACTTACACTACATACCGGCGTGGCGCGTGTTACCGGTTCGACCTGGCGATGAACAATTTTTGTGGGGGCGAGGTCTCGGGGGTGAAGGACGTGACGGCGAAGGAGCTGGATGAGGTGCGGGGACGGCTGATGACGATCCTGGGGACGGTGCGGTTCGAGGCGAAGTAAGGGGCCGTTGGGTGCGCGAGCGGCGCGGCGGTATGATGCGGGCAGGGCGTTTGCCGGAGGGTTTGCCATGCCACGGATTTCGAGGTTGAAGAGGGATGAGGTGTCGGGAGCTTCGGTTGCGATCTACGATCGTGTGCTGCGAGAGCGGGGCAATGTGCCGAACATGTTTCGCACGATGGCGCACCGGCCCGAGATCTTCGAGACGATCATTGCGCATATGGAGGCGGTGCTGAATACGGGCACGCTGCCGAAGCGGCTGAAGGAGCTGGCGATTGTGCGGACGTCGCAGGTGAACCGGACGCCGTACTGTCTGGCGTCGCATACGGCGATCTGCCGGCGGCTGGGGTGGTCGGACGAGCAGCTTGAGGCGTTGAAGGACGCGGGCGGCAGCGGGGAGTTTTCCGAGGCGGAGAAGGCGGCGATCCATCTGGCGGAGGCGATGACGCTGGACGCGCATGGGTACAGCGATGCGGAGTTTGCGCGGCTGCGGAGTTTCTACTCGGAGGGTGAGGTGGTGGAGTTGCTGGCGGCGATTGGGCTGTTCAACTACTTCAACCGGTTTAATGATTTGCTGGAGATGGAGCCGACGAAGCCGGCGACGGCGGAGGAGCTGGAGCAGGCGGGGGTGGTGCTTCAGGGGTAGAGGCCGCTCAGGGTTAGACGCGGGCGATGGTGAGGACGGTGATGTCGTCGGCCTGCGGCGCGCCGACACCGAAGGCGCGGGCGGCCTCGGCGATGGCGTTGGCGGCGTGGCGGCTGATGGCCTGGGTGCGGTCGAAGCCGAAGAGTTCGCGGGTGATTGGCGCCGTGGCTTCGACGACGCCGTCGGAGACGAAGGTGAGGAGGTCGCCCGGGGCCAGGTGCCCGGGGCTCTCGTCGTATGCGATGTTGGCGACCATGCCGAGGGGAAGGCCCGCACTGACGGCGAGCTCGCGGCCGTTGAGGTAGGGCGCGGGATTGCCCGCGTTGGCCAGCGCGATGCGGCCGTCCGGAGCGATGAGCGCGGCGGTGCAGGTGACGAAGCCTCTGACCTGGCCCAGCAGCACCTGGTTGAGGTTGGCGAGGACGGTCGCGGGCGAGCGCGAGGACTCGTTGCGCAGCGCGCCGAGGATGGTCGAGACGACCATCGCGGCCTGCAAGCCCTTGCCGCTGACGTCGCCGGTGACGATCAGCAGCGAGCCGTCCGCCGAGGGGACGACCAGGAAGAAGTCGCCGCCCACCTGCCGCGCGGGGAGGTAGACGCTCTCCACCGCGAAGCCGGGCGTGACCGGCGGGACGGCGGGGATCAGCATCTGCTGGACGGTGCGGGCGGCCTCGACCTCGGCCGCAATCTCGGCGCGCTCGCGGGCGATGCGCACCGTGCGCAGCACCAGGATCACCAGCAGCGTCACCCAGAAATAAATGGTGGCAATATCGGTCCCTAAGATAGTGAACTGGCCGACATCGAATCGAATAAGGTTCTGGCGAAAGAGAGTGACGACCTGGGCCTTGGCCAGGTAATACCCTATCTCGTTCATGAGTCCTATCGCGGAAAAGACGATCTGGAAGGCGAAGAGTACCGGAGCGTCGCGGTTGCCCCGTCGCATCTCGCGAAAGAGATAGACCGGCACCGCGAGGTAGAGGACGGTCAGGGCCGGGAAGACCAGGGTGTGCTGGACCCACCCGGGTGTCATGCCGGCATAGCTCAGCTCAGTCAGCGGCGCGCTCAGGATCAATACGCCTTGCAGTGCCCGAATCCAGCGGGCCGGCCGCAGTCCGACCAGCCGCAGCACCACCTCGACCTGCAATGCCAGGTAGGCGGCGTTGGCGAAGAGCCCAACGCCATACACCAACCCTGAGTTCGGCAGGTGCAGCCGGACGTGAGCGAAGTCCGCGCATACGCCGAGCAGTTGGAAGCCGCCGCACAGGGCGATCGTCAGGTACTCCTTCTGATCGGGGAGCACACGGTACAGGGCGAGGACGACGAAGACCACGAAGGAAACAAGGACCAGGTCGACCCAGTCGAGCCAAACGTGCCGGATATACGACTCGAAGTCCAGAGGCGCCAGGGCGACCGGCCCTCCGAGCATGATGCGCCCGGCACCCCGAGGGATGCCCCCGCCTGATTCTGTCGCATACGCGGCCGCCCCCACGGCGCCGTGAAGGGCGATCGTGAGCTCGCCGGAGCGCACCGCCTCCCGTGGGATGCCAAAGAGGATCAATTGGTCAGCGCGAAACTCGCCGCGCCCGGCCATGCTGCCCTCACCGCCGATGCGCACTCCGTTCACAAAGATCTCATAGCTTCCAAAGAACGAGGTGATCCCAACCACCAGCCTGTCCGAGGCCGGCGAGACGCGCACATGCACCCGGTACCAGATCTGGTTGAGGTCCGGATACCCCTGGCTGGCCATTCTCTTGTTGGTGGTGATCACCGGCCATTTGGAATCGTCAAAGTCCTTGGCCGCAAAGGCGGGGTCGTCGCCCTCGTGGAAGAGCCAGAGCGGGCCGAGGTCGACGACCTCGCCGGTGCGGGTGGCGTCGTAGTGGCGCGGGTCCTGCGGGTGCTGTAGCTCCGGCGCGGTCTGGGCGGTGGCGCAGGGGCTGATAGCAGCGGGCAGCAGGGCGGCAAGGATGAGGACGGCGGGCGGCAAGACGGCAAGCGGGGGCAGGCGGAAGCGCATCGTGGTTCTCCATTTCTCCGTGGCGGTGCATGGCCCGATGCCGCAAGCAACCTGGGGAGGGTTGACTTTAGGAATGCTTGAGGATAGCCCTTCGGGCTGCCGGGTGCGCGAGAGAGGGCGCGAGCCTGAGGCGGTCGTTCGCTCTTGCGAACGATAACCCACCCTTTCCGATGGAGCCGGAAGGGATGGGCCACCCGGTGTAGTGGCAGCATGAAGGGCAACTATGGAGATTCTGCGCGTCGCGCAGAATGACGGCTTCGATATGGTCTACGGGTAGAGGAGGACGGCGATGGTGTAGGAGGTGAAGGGGGAGTCGCGGGGTGGGGCGCAGGCGCCGACGGCGGCCTGGCGGTAGCGGCCGGAGGCGATGCGGGACCTGAGTTCGGTGGGGAGTTGGGTGAGGGAGTCTGAGGTGAAGCGCATAACGAACCAGGGCTTGCGCGGGCCGGCGAAACCGGTGTCCATGGCGCAGGTCTGGCGGGCGGCGGAGGTGGTGGTGGGGCTGAGGTCGAGGGTGACGGGATGGTGGGCGGCCGGGCTGGGTTGGTTGGCGGCTGGGCCGGCGGGCTGGACGCTGAGTTGGGTGACGAGGGCGGCGATGGCGGACTCCTGCTGCTCGAGGGAGACGGAGCGGACGGTGCGGGCGAAGTCTTCGACGGCGAAGAGCTCGTTGCCGCGGGCGATGACGCTGATGCCGGCGACGTCGATGGAGGGGTCGAGGAGGTTGGAGCGGTGGTGCGGGGAGTGCATCCAGAGGTCGTGGATCTGGGGGGCGCTGGGGGCTTCGCCGACGTTCTCGGAGATGGCGGAGAAGGGGACGCCGGCGGCGGCGCCGCGGGCGGTGAGTTCGGACTCGCCGGAGAACTGATGGGAGATGGTGGCGTGGGCGGCCATCTGGCGGGCGTGTGCGGCGGCGGCCTGGGCGAGGCGGGGGTCGCGGTGGAGCTGAGAGAGGCCGAGGGCGGCGCGCTCCTGATTGGCGGCGGCGAGGAGGTATTGTTCGGCGACGGTGATGGAGTCTGGGGAGATGGGACGCTGGGCGAGGGCCGATGCGCCGAGGGTGAGGAGCGTGAGGCTGAGGGCCAGGGATGGGCGGGCGGCCGTAGGTAGATGCGCGAGTCGCGTTTGGCGCGAGAACTCCATGGGTCACTTTAACCCGGAGGCGCGGCGGAGGATGCGGGCAAGTGAGGCGGCCTTATGTGCCAATTTAGGAATTGACTTTTTGAGATTTGAGGGGGAAGGGCGGAGGGTTAGCGCAGCGTCGGGTAGTTTTTAGTCAGCGATGGCGACGATCTCCGATGTCCGGGCTGCCCTGGCGCTCGATCTGCGAATTGCTGCTGGTGGCCGGGTGCTGCCGGGCGGATGGGCGGAGGGTCTGCGCTTCGGCGCGGCGGCGTTGTTGCTGCCTCAGGTCCCGGCGCTGCTTTGGTGGATGGAGGCTGGGTCTTCGGTTTACTTGCGGGGCTGGATCAATCTTGAGTATCTGGCGCTGCTTGGGGTCGCGCTGCTGTGGCCGTGCTGGGGAACAGTGGCGCTGCTAGTTGGCGAGATGTGCGTTGCGCTGGCGGAGCCGCTGGCGCGGATCTATTACTTCTCGCCGGGCGATATGCTGCGCTCGGTGCGGTTCGTGCTGCAGATTCCCGGCCAGCGGCTGATGGGCTATGCGTGTCTTGTGCTGGTCTACGCGGTTGGGTCGGGCGTGGTGCTGCGGGCTTGTCTGGGCGACCTGCGGCGGCGCGGAGTGAAGCTGAAGCTGGCAGTGATCGCGGCATTGGCGATGGTGGCGCTGACCAGCGATCTGGCGATGGGGCGATTCAAGCCGAGGTTCCATGTGGGGCCGGAGCGAAGCGATCCGGGGAAGCGGGCGGCGAAGATCTCAGGGACGCCGGTGGCTTCGACTTTATTCAATATGTTTTTTCCGCCGGGGCATGGGCGGGTGGTTGCGCGGCAGGCGCTGGGCGCGGCGCTGGGCGCGGCGATTGCGGAGGTCCCGGCAGGGACCCAGCCCAATGTTGTGCTGGTGCTGACGGAGTCTTGGGGGCTGGCGACGGACGACCGGGTGAATGAGGCGCAGATGGCACCGTTTCGGACGGAGGCGATGGCGAGGTCGTACCGGGTGGAGAGCGGGAGCGTGCCGTTTGTGGGGCCGACGACCTCGGGAGAGACGCGGGAGCTGTGCGGCGACTCGCGGGGCGACAGCAGCATTGCGGCGGCGGCGTCGTACTTTGCCAGCTGCTGGCCGGAGCGGCTGAGGCGCGAGGGATATCGGACGATTGCGGTGCATGGTTTTACGCCGACGATGTTCCGCCGGCAGGAGTGGTATGGGCGGTTTGGATTCGAGGAGGCAGCGTTTCTACCGGAGCTGGCGCGGGGTGGGGCAGCGATGTGCGATGGGGCGTTTCCGGGGATCTGCGATGCGGATGTGGCGCAGTGGATTGGTGGGCGGCTGATGCACCCGGCGGATGGGCGGCCGGTGTTTGTGCACTGGGTGACGCTGAACTCTCATTTGCCGGTGCCGCGGATGGACGAGAGCTTGCCAAGGGAGGGGTGCGCGGCGGCGGGGATCGACGAGGGGCAGTCGCTGTGCACATGGTTTGGGCTGGTGATGCGAGTGCAGGAGAGCGTGGCGCGGCTGGCGGAGACGCCTGGGCTGCGGCCGACGATCTTTGTAGTTGTGGGCGACCATGCGCCGCCGTTTGTGCGGGAGGATGTTCGCGACCGGTTTTCGCAGACGAGGGTGCCGTATGTGGTGTTGATGCCGAGGGCCATGATGGGGGCGGCGGGGCGGGCGGAGGTTGCGGCGGTGCGGACGATGGAGTCGAGGCCGCCGTAATGGCGTCGTGCGGGTGGGATGCCGTCGTTTAGCCGACGAGTTCCTTGCGGGTCGCTTCCCAGGTGCGGCGGATGCCGTCTTCGAGGGAGGTGGTGTGATGCCAGCCGAGGGAGTGGATGCGGGAGACATCCATGAGCTTTTGCGGGGTGCCGTCGGGCTTGGAGTGGTCGAAGACGAGGCGGCCGTCGAAGTTGAGGACGCGGGCGACGGTCTCGGCGAGTTCGCGGATGGTGATGTCCTCGCCGGTGCCGATGTTGATGAGGGGAGGCTCGTCGGCAGAGAGGAGGGAGTTGAAGGGTCCGTCGTCGAGGTTCATGAGGAAGCAGCAGGCCTGGGCGAGGTCGCCGGAGTAGAGGAGCTCGCGGCGGGGGTTGCCGGTGCCCCAGACGATGACTTGCCGGACGCCGGCGGCCTGGGCCTCGGCGGTCTTGCGGATGAGGGCGGGGAGGACGTGGGAGTTGGCGAGGTCGAAGTTGTCGCCGGGGCCGTAGAGGTTGGTGGGCATGGCGGCGAGGTAATGCGTGCCGTACTGACGGTTGTAGCTCCAGCACATCTCGATGCCGGCGATTTTGGCGATGGCGTAGGGGCGGTTGGTGGGTTCGAGCGGGCCGGTGAGGAGGTATTCCTCTTTGATGGGCTGGGGCGCGAGGCGGGGGTAGATGCAGGAGGAGCCAAGGAAGAGCAGGCGCTTGACGCCGGCGATGCGGCTGGATTCGATGACGTTGGTCTGGAGGATGAGATTGTCGCGGATGAAGTCGGCGGGGTAGGTGCTGTTGGCGAGGATGCCTCCGACGCGGGCGGCGGCGAGGAAGACGAAGTCGGGTTTTTCGCGGGTGAAGAAGGCGTCGATGGCGACTTCGTCGCCGAGGTCGAGCTGCTGGTGGGTGCGGGTGAGGATGTCGCGGTAGCCCTGGGCGATGAGCTCGCGGTGAATGGCGGAGCCGACGAGGCCGCGATGGCCGGCGACGAAGATGCGGCTGTCGGGATGCATGAAGGGGTTGGTCATGAGGCCTCGAGTCTGTTAGGGCTTCGATTCGAAATGGGGGGTCTCTCCACTACCTCCTCGACTCGCTCCGCTCGCTCGGAGTCCGGTCGAGATGACGGCTTCTTTTGGCCAGACGAATACGGTTATGTTTCGCGGACGTTGTATGCGTCGAAGCCGTGGCGGCGGACGAGGGCGTCGCGTTCGGCGGCCTTGAGGTCGCACTCGACCATTTCGCGGACGAGCGAGTCGAAGGTGGTGCGCGGGGTCCAGCCGAGGTCGCGCCTGGCTTTGCCGGGGTCGCCGAGGAGGGTCTCGACCTCGGTGGGGCGGAAGTAGCGGGGGTCCACAGCGACGAGGGTGCGGCCGAACTTGTCGAGGGCCTTCTCCTCAATACCGGAGCCTCGCCAGGTGAGGTCGAGCTCGAGCAGCGCGGCGCAGCGCTGGACGAACTCGCGCACGCTGTATTGCTGGCCGGTGGCGATGACGTAGTCCTGGGGCTTTTCCTGCTGGAGCATGAGCCACTGCATCTCGATGTAGTCGCGGGCGTGGCCCCAGTCGCGTTTGGCGTCGAGGTTGCCGAGGTAGAGCTCGGACTGGAGGCCGACCTTGATGCGGGCGAGACCGCGCGTGATCTTGCGGGTGACGAAGGTCTCGCCGCGCAGGGGCGACTCGTGATTGAAGAGGATGCCGTTGCAGGCGTAGATGCCGTAAGCCTCGCGATAGTTGACGACGATCCAGTAGCCGTAGAGTTTGGCGACGGCGTAGGGCGAGCGTGGGTAGAAGGGGGTGGTCTCGCTCTGCGGGATTTCGCGGACGAGGCCGTAGAGTTCGGAGGTGCTCGCCTGGTAGAACCTCGTCTTCTTCTCAAGGCCGAGGATGCGGATGGCTTCGAGCAGGCGGAGAACGCCGAGGGCGTCGGAGTTGGCGGTGTACTCGGGCTCTTCGAAGGAGACCTGGACGTGAGACTGCGCGGCGAGGTTGTAGATCTCGTCTGGCTGGACCTTTTGCACGATATGGATCAGCGAGGAGGAGTCCGTCATGTCGCCGTAGTGCAGAATGAAGTGGCGCGAGGGGAGGTGGGGATCCTCGTAGATGTGGTCGATGCGCGCGGTGTTGAAGAGGGAGCTGCGGCGTTTGATGCCGTGGACCTCGTATCCCTTGGCGAGCAGGAACTCGGCGAGGTAGGCGCCGTCCTGTCCGGTGACTCCGGTGATGAGGGCTTTCTTCAAAGGCTCGGGTTCTCCTTGGCGGGTGTTAACTATGTTACGTGAGGCAGGCCAATCCAGCGCCTTTCCCCTCCGCTTCTCTTTTCACAACGGCCGAATGTCGCGCGTTTCCGCGTTGCCTCTCTCCCGATTTTCACGTAGCTTGAAGGGCATGGAAGTACATTTCACACCCGAGCAGGAAGCGAGACTGGCGCAATCGGCCGCTCAACAGGGCCGCAATCCCGACGAGCTGGTGCGGCAGGTCGTGGCGCGGTATTTCGACGAGGAGAGCCGATTCGGTGACGCGGTGAGGCGCGGTGAGGAAGCGTTACAGCGCGGCCAGTTTCTCTCCCATGAGCAGGTGGGTCAGCGGCTTGGACGGTTCTTGCAGCCCTGATGCGCGTTCTCTGGTCCGTTATGCGGTCGCGGAAGTATCGGCGGGGAGGGGCGGGAAGTTGACGCCGAGTTCTTTGGGGATGATGGGGTAGAGGGGCTTGTCGAGGGATGAGGCGTCGTAGTCGGCGTAGGACTCGAGGAGCATGCCGTAGTAGAGGGCGGTGAATCCCCAGAAGCGGGTCTGGCCGAGGCCTCCGCCGGTCTCGGCGTTGTAGTACTCGCGCAGCATGGGGTTCTTCATCACGCACATGTTGAAGAGGCGGCGGGCCAGCTCGCGGGCTTCGGTGTGGTAGCCGTAGTGCCGCAGGCCCTGGAAGATCATGTAGTTGGTGGGGGCCCAGGTGGGACCGCGCCAGTTGCACTCGTTGTGCGTGCCTTGGTAGTAGTCGGGTTCGGTCTTGGCGTAGCTGGCGACGGGGTATTCGAGCCAGAACTCGTTGGGGTTGAGAATGTGTTCCTGGACCATGCGTTTTACGCGCTCGGGCGTGGCGGAGTGGGAGAAGAGCGGGGTGAAGTTGGTGGCGGACTTGACGGGGACGAGCTTGCTGGTCTTCTCGTTGCGGTCGAAGTACATGCCTTCCTTCTCATCCCAGAATGTGTCGTTGATGAGCTTGTCGACGGCGTCGCCGCGCCTGGTGTAGGCGGCGGCGTCGGCGGAGTTGCCGAGGCCGGTGGCGATGACGGCCATGGCGCGGAGCTCGCGGACGAGGTAGGCGGCGAGGTCGACGCCCTCGACCGTGAAAGAACTGAGCGCGCCGGCGCGGGACCATTGGTTGTCGGTGCCTGCGGCGTCGCAGGAGTTCCAGACAGGCAGGCCGTTGTGGTCGCCGTCGTAGGTGAACCACTTGTCGATGTATTTGGCGAGGCGGTCGTAGTAGTTGCCCTTGAGCCACGAGTAGTCGTCGTGGTCCTGCTTGACGCCGAGGACGACGAGCTGGGCGAGGAAGGGCTTGAACTGCTGGCGGTCGCGCTGCTTGATAAGCGAGCGGTTGACGTATCCGTCGGGCTGTTCGCGGTTGAGGAACTCCTTGAGGTTGGTGAAGCAGTAGGGGTAGACGCCGTAGTAGGAGAGGTAGAGGTTCTCGAAGTAGAGGTCCCAATCGTAGAACTCGTTGTAGGGATAGCCGGTGAGGAAGGTGCCTTGCACGCCGGGGATGTGGCGGAGGCCCTGGGAGATGAGGTCGGCGTTGGTGCCTTTGAGGCGATGGATGAGCTGGGTCCAGGCGTCGGGGCCGATGTCGGCGTAGAGGGCCTTGGCGATGGCGGTCGCGGGGGGCTCGACGGGGGATGTTTCGGGTGGGGTCGCGGCGACTGGCGGGCGGCCGTATTGGGCGAGGCCGAGGCGGTTGAGGGCGGCGAGGCCGGCGAGCGAGGCGGAGGTGGTGAGGACGTTGCGGCGGGAGATGGGCGGCTTGGGCATGGGGTTCGTTCCTGGTTTCGTTCCTGGGCGGTATTGCTCGATGGATGGGGTTCCGTGGCGTCTTATGTTGACGGAGTTGGGCGGGAAAAAGTCAGCGATAACTCTAGCATATTTGCGATGAGGCCAGACCTTGTTTGCGTGGCGATCAGGCCTTGGGGAGGGGCGGGAACCGGATGCCGAGTTCGGTGGCGAAGATGGGGCGGTTGGGGTGGTCGAGGGAGGATGCGTCGTAGTCGGTGAGGGTCTCGAGGACCATGCCGAAGTAGAGGCTGGTGAATCCCCAGAAGCGGTCCTTGCCTAGCCCCGCGCCGGTTTCGGCGTTGTAGTACTCACGCAGGATGGGGTTCTTGACGAGGACCTGGTCGAGGCAGCGCGCGGCGAGGTCGCGGGCCTCGGCGTGGTAGCCATAGGCGCGGAGGCCCTGAAAGATCATGTAGTTTATAGGGGCCCAGTTGGGGCCGCGCCAGTTGCACTCCCGGTGCGCGGCGTAGATGATGTGTGCGCCCTGGTAGTAGTCGGGCTCGGTCTTCGCGTAGCTGGCGACGGGGTAGGGGAGCCAGAACTCCGCCGGGTTGAGCAGGTGCTCGTGGACCATGCGTTTGGCGCGGGCCGCGGGGACGGCCCCGGCGAAAAGCGGGGTAAAACTGGTGGCGGCCTTGACGGGGACGCGCTGGCCGGTCTTTTCGTTCTGGTCGAAGTACATGCCTTCCTTCTCATCCCAGAAGGTGGCGTTGATGAGCTTGATGAGGTCGTCGGCGTGTTGGGTGTAGGCGGAGGCGTCGGCGGGGAGGTTGAGGTGGGTGGCGATGACGGCCATGGCGCGGAGCTCGCGGACGAGGTAGGCGGCGAGGTCGACTCCTTCGACCTCGAAGGAGGCGAGCGCGCCGGCGCGGGACCACTGGTTGTCGGTGCCGGCTGCGTCGCAGGAGTTCCAGACGGGCAGGCCGTTGTGGTCGCTGTCGTAGGAGAACCATTTGGTGAGGTATTTTGCGAGCCGGTCGTAGTAATTGCCGCGGAGCCAGGTGTAGTCGTTGTTGTCCTGCTTTGCGCCGAGGACGACGAGCTGGGCGAGGAAGGGCTTGAAGTGCTGGCGATCGCGGGAGTGGATGAGGGAGCGGCTGATGTAGCCGTCGGGCTGCTGGCGGTTGAGGAATTCTTTTAGGTTGGAGAAGCACCAGGGGTAGATGCCGTAATAGGAGAGGTAGAGGTTCTCGAAGTAGAGGTCCCAATCGTAGAACTCGTTGTTGGGGTAGCCGGTGAGGAAGGTGCCGGAGAGGCCGTTGATGGGGCGGAGGCCGTTGGTGGCAAGGTCGGTGTTGAGGGTGCGGATGCGGTGGTAGAAGTTCTCCCACTGGGTGGGGCCGAGCTGGGTGGCGATGTGGGTTTGGAGGGCTTTCGCGGTTTTGGTGGCGGGCGCGGGGATGGGGTCGGTGTCGGCGGGTGGGGCGGCGGGCCAGGAGGGATCGTGCTGGGCCTGAGCGAGGAGGAGGCGGGGGAGGGTGGCGAGGGCGGCGGATGTGGTGAGGAGGGTGCGGCGGGTGAGGGGCATGGGCGGGTTTCGCAGTTCGCCAGTGAGTGTACGCGAGGGAGTATTCGCATGTCAGGCGGTGATGCTGCCTGAGCCTTCGGCAAGCTCAGGGCAGGCTATGGGGCACCCGGAGTTTGTGCGGCACAAATGCGGGGATTCTGAGCTTCGCTCAGAATGACAACAGATACAGAAGCAGATTCCTCCGCTACGCTGCGGAATGACAAAGAGTGGTTAGGTGGAGCGAACTGACTCGACGACGGCGGACATATCTTGTTCCCCGTGGCCGGCCGTCACGGCCTCCGCCATGCGTGCTTCCGCGGTGCGCGCAGTCCGGAGGTCGAGATTGAGAGTGTTGGCGTCGGCGATGGCGTAGTTCATGTCCTTTTGCAGGAGGCGGAGGAGGAAGTTGACCTCGTAGTTCTGCGCGGCCATGCGGGCGGAGATGACGCCGAGCAGCGGGCTGCCGGGGGCCCCGGTGGTGAGGAAGCGGAGGGCCTGGGTGCGGTCGAGGCCGCCGCGCTCGATCCAGACCATGGCCTCGGCGAGGGAGGCGATCTGGACGCCGCAGAGGAAGTTGTTGATGAGCTTAAGGCGCGCGCCGCTGCCGATGGGGCCGACGGGGACGATCTCCTTGCTCATGGCGGCGAGGACGGGGCGAGCCTCTTCGAGCGTGGAGGGGTCGCCGCCGACGAGGAAGGAGAGCTGGCCGGCGGCGGCCTGCATGCGGCTGCCGGTGACGGGGGCGTCGAGGAAGCGGAGATTGCGTTTGGAGGCTGCGGCTGCGAGTTCCGCGATCCACTCGGGGGTGACGGTGCTGGATTCGATGAGGATGGTGTTGGGTTTTGCGGCGGCGAGCGCGCCGTGCTCGCCGAGCCAGGCGGTGCGGGAGGCGGTCTCGTCGGCGAGCATGGTGAGGATGATGTCGGCGTCGCGGGCGGCGTCGGCGGGGGTGTCGGCGATGCGGGCGCCGGCGGCGGCGAGGGGTTCGGCTTTGGCGCGGGTGCGGTTCCAGACGGTGGTGGGGATGCCGGCCGTGAGGAGGTTGGTGGCCATGCCGAAGCCCATGGTGCCGAGGCCGAGGATTGCGACGCGTTGTGTCATGTGGGAGGCTTCCTTCTTGAACTGTGATGCCTCACTATAGCGCGGACCCCGTCCTCTCTCCGATCGCTGAATCAAGCGCCGAGGCTCCCACCCCCTTCCCACGTCGCTACCATCAGCGTATGCCTGCTCATCGCCGTCGGCTATGGCTCGGACTGTAGGACCGATTCGACCTGGCGCATCAATCGTGGCAGCTCTGCTTCGACGGTCGTCCAGATGGTCTCGAAGTTCAGGATGAAATACTCGTGGACGATTCGGTTCCGCATTCCGCGGATGGCTGTCCAGGCTATCTCCGGATGCGCCACGGCGAACTCCGGAAAATGCTCTTCGATCTTTGCGGCGGCTTCCCCCAGGATCACAAGGTTCATCGTGACGGCGCGTTGCGTCTTCGTGTCGGCTTGAAAATCCGTGTAACTAATCCCGTCTACGAACTGGATGGAATCCTGGGCAGCGGTCCTGATCTGGCGGAGATATTCGTAGAGGCGGCGTTCCATCAGACTGGCTCTGCCTCCGAGACCACCTCGTCCCGGAAGGTCAGCGGCAGATCGCCCGGGGTTCGCACTTCGACCCGGATGCCGAGGAGCCCGCGCAATTGCTCCTGAAGCGCACCCAAGTCGAAAAGGGTGGCTCCGGGCAGTGTATCGACAAGGATGTCCAGGTCGCTGGTCTCTCGATCGAGGCCGCGAAGGACGGAGCCGAAGACGCGTGGGTTGCAGGCGCGGAATCGCGGAACCAGTTCGCGTATGGCCTCACGCTTTTGCTCCAAAGCCTCCGATGGTCGCATGGCCGCCTCCAGCAACCATCGTATCGCGTGCCGATTCGTCGATCTAGGTTATTCTTACCCACCTGCCACAGATGCCTCACTATAGCGCGGCGAGCCCGAGGGCGGAGACGGTTACATGCCGAACTGGCGCAGATGATGGTCGAGGTGTTTGTACATTAAGATCGCCCATTCGTCCGGCGTCATCTTTCCGAAGAAGCTGTGGGGATTCGTCGTACAGGCTGCCGGGCCTCCTGCTGCGGATCTGTCGATCAGTCCCGATAGCCGGTCGCGTTCCTTGGCCAGATCCGGTTCGCCGGCCACGATGAGGCTCTTGGCGGTCGGCGAGTTCTTGCGCATCGGGTCATCGTTGCGAAACACCATCGGCTTCACCAGCCGCCCGATCAGACGCGGGGGGAGCGCTATCTTATCGGGCACCACTTCTCCCACCGCCCACTGCATGCTCACCGAACAATGGGCCAGCATCTGCGCCGCGGTCATCTTGCCCCAGAGCCTTTCGGTTTGCGGCTGCAATTGTGCCAGGCGGGTCTTTACTTCGTTCGCCACCGTGGCATCGAACAGGTTTTTCATGAGCAGGTGCCTCCTTTGAATGAGAGTAAGTGAGAGTCCGTGTCAGAGGAGGTCATTTTTCTCCGGTTACCTGTTGTCTGATATACCGTAGAGTGGAGGAATCGATATGGTGGTTGAGATGAACGACCAAGTAAGTATCGCAGGGGAGCCCGGCGTTTGGAAGGTCGTCGGCAGCCGCACGGTAGAGCCCTGTTGGGAGGTTCAACTGGGGACCGATGGGGCGTCCAAGAGGTGGGCCAAAACGAGCGACGTGACAGTTGTCACTAAGGAACCTAAGCTGCAGACGGACGCCTTTTTCGTGCCAACTAAGGGAATAATGGGCTGAGTCGCACCTGTTCGGGTTGGGACACTGCCGGGCATCAAGGTTACGCAGCCAACGCAGAGATCGATGAGAGGCTTTTCCCATGAACCGCAGACTATTGTTCTTGCTCGCCTCCGGGGTGATGACGCTGGCTGGTTGCGGAGCCAGCAATAGCGGAGGCGGGACGACCACTACACCCCCGGCTACCCAAGGTTCTCCGCAAGGTATTTACCTGGGCACGACCTCCACGGGTGAAACATTCGAGACCATTGTTCTTCCAAATAGCACGTTCTATGCCCTGTATGGCACGACTAGCGGCAACGTGTTTACGGTGGACGGTATGATGACAGGACAGGGCACATACAACAATGGCACCTACACTGCCAAGGTGAATGACTACTACTACACCGGCGTTATCTATACCGGCACCGTCAATTCAACATACGTCGTCGGATCGAGTATCAACGGATCTGTGTCCGAGGTCGGCAATGCAAGTGTGGCATTCAGCGGCATTCCTATTCCCAGTAGCCAGTTCACGTTCGGCACGCCGGCGCTGCTATCAAATATCACTGGGACGTGGTCGGGTTATCTTTTCGGGAACATCGCGGCTCAAGTAACGATAGCAGCGAATGGAACGTTCACCGGGACAAGTCAGGGCTGCGTATTTTCCGGCACAATTACCCCAGACCCATCCGGGAACGCTTTTTTCGATTTCGCCCTGCAGTATGGTGGCAGTCCATGCTTGCTGCCGAACCAAACGCAAACTGGCGTGGCAGTAGACTACCTATTGCCAGA
Organism: Acidobacteriaceae bacterium; assembly: GCA_050014235.1. Classification (GTDB taxonomy): domain Bacteria; phylum Acidobacteriota; class Terriglobia; order Terriglobales; family Acidobacteriaceae; genus Edaphobacter. The sequence goes on along the minus strand of JBEKDS010000016.1, from coordinate 80,467 downwards.
TGGAGTCACCCGCCAACTCTTGGCGGGTGTGTCATCGTCCACTTCAGGCAATGTCTTCATTGCAAATAGAGCAGGTACGTCTCCCCCCTCTAATACGAGTTTCATCCAGTCATCCAATTTCACATCGCAAGCCACCGCGTCTAATCCCGCTCAAACCTATACTGCGACGTTCAACAACCCCGTGGCGAAAGGGGACTTGATTGCGGTTGCTTTCTGGTGGAATTCTCTACCGGGTTCGAGCATCGTATCGGTTACTGATTCCGCTGGCGATGCTTACTATCCCGTAAAGCAGACATCCTCCGTTGACAGCAATGACTGGGCTGGTTGGATATATGCAGCTTCGAACGTGACTGGTTCAAGTAATCTCTCCGTCACAGTGAAGGTGAGCTACGCCAACGCCAACCAATTCTCGATGGCGATTCTCGAATATTCAAATGTTGGATTTCTTGATGTCACTGGCACTGCCGGGGGCACCAGTGGCGCGACTGTATCGTCAGGTAATGTCACAACAAATCATGCAAATGAACTGATTTTGGGGATCGCTGTTGCCGACGTAAACGTAACGGCTGGTTCAGGCTTTAACAGTCGTTTCGTTTCGCCATACTTCTGCGTGGAAGATGAGCTTGTCACCGCACAGGGTAGTTACGCTGCTACTTTTGTTACCTCAAATAGCATCCAGAACGAGGGTTGGGATGCAGCCGTGGCAGCTTTCTATTGATGCCTTCAGGTGGATCAGTGAGGCTCAGCGCAACGTTGGTGAAGGCAAAAAAGGAGTGAACGATGAACCCGAAGGCGGTTGTCATCGTGAGTCGGACTTATCAGAAGGGCGGCGAGTTCTTGTCGCTCTTTGTCCGTGAGTTGAGCGGCGGAGACATCGATGGCTCGATGTTCCAGCTTGAGATATGGAAGAACAACAAAGAAGATGTGAGCTTGCGCGAGACATCGGGCGATATGTTCTACATCCGTGGCCGGTACTTCAGGAAACTCCTCGACCTGCTGGACGAACGCGATTGGAAGAAAACGAGCGCGGGTGTATTCGCGCACCCTCACACGGCCGACTTCAACCCAGAAGTACTCTAGCTACCGTAGCTTTCGCCAACGCCAGCTTCGCTCTGGCCCATTTTCAGCCGGTGATGGTGAAGCGTTTTAGGGAGTCTTCGTTGACGGTTAGGCCGAGGCCGGGGAGGTGGTCGTCGAGGTCGAGGAAGCCGTTGGTGGGGGTGGGTTCGCCCGAGAAGATGTACCAGAAGAGTTCGTTGCCGACCTCGACGTCGACGGGTGGGAAGTACTCGGAGATGGGGCAGTTGAGGCTGGCCATGGAGATGTGGTAGTTGTGCATCTGGCCGGCGTGGTGGACGACGGGGACCTGGAAGGACTCGGCGAGGGCGCAGATTGGAAGCGACTAGGAAATGATGGCGTCGTAGAGGTTGTGCTCGCCGATCCAGAACCAGATATATTCGTCAGACAACCTGACGGCGAGAGCACGGTATATCAGCGTTACTCGGGCCGACCAAATTTCCTCGCCGCGCCGCTCGCCGATTTTCTTGAATTGCAGGGATGGGTGTTGCGGGTTGGCTTTCAGCAACGCGAATTGCTTGTCGGCACGGGCGCGAACCTCAGCGGAGAGGGCGCGGTAATCGTTCCAGAAATCCGCGTTTGCGCGGTGAACCATCGTGCGCGTCAAAGAGGCTGCGTGTTTCCGGCGCTATGATCGGCCAAAGCGCGGGCGATGCGGTCGTCGATGCGTCCGGCATCCAGGTCGGCCTTGAGCTGCACGTCGATAGGACAGTTTCGATCCATCCACGTGTACAACTCGTCCAGCTCCTTCGGCGACAGCGCACTGATCGCACGTTCGATCTCCAAGACATTGTTCATGGACTATGCTCCCCCTCGCATAAGGATAACCCTACGCCCTCAGGGGCTAAAGCCCCTCTCTCAAGCGGGCGGTTGATGGCGGGACTGAAGTCCCGCCCTATCTTAGAACGCAGGCGTTCTCAAGGCGGCGAGATTTCTCAGCCGGTGATGGTGAAGCGGGTTAGGGATTCTTCGTTGACGGTTAGGCCGAGGCCGGGGAGGTGGTCGTCGAGGTCGATGAAGCCGTTGGTGGGGGTGGGTTCGCCGTTGAAGATGTACCAGAAGAGTTCGTTGCCGACTTCGACGTCGACGGGCGGGAAGAACTCGGAGATGGGGCAGTTGAGGCTGGCCATGGAGATGTGGTAGTTGTGCATCTGGCCGGCGTGGGGGACGACGGGGACCTGGAAGGACTCGGCGAGGGCGCAGATTTTGCGGGCCTGGGAGATGCCGCCGACGCGGTTGGTGTCGAACTGGATGTAGTCGAGGGCGTTGGCTTCGAGGAGTTCGCGGAAGCCGAAGATGGTGAACTCGTGTTCGCCGCCGGCGATGGGGACGCGGGCGTGGCGCTTGAGTTCGGCGTAGCCGCGGGTGTCGTCAGGGATGACGGGCTCCTCTAACCAGCGGAGGTGGAAGGGTTCGAGGAGGGGCAACATGCGTTTGGCGTAGTCGAGGGTCCAGCCCATGTAGGCGTCGGCCATGAGGTCGATGCCGTCGCCGACGACCTCGCGGACGTTGCGGACGAGGTCGATGTTTTTGGTCATGCCTGCGGCGCCGTCGATGGGGCCCCAGCCGAAGCGGAGCTTCATGGCCTGGTAGCCTTCGTCTTTATATTTCTGGGCTTCGGCGCGGAGCTCGGGGATGGGCATGGCGTAGAGGCGGCTGGCGTAGACGGGAATCTTCTCCTTGGTGCGGCCGCCGAGGAGTCGGAAGACGGGCTGTTTGGCGGATTTGCCGAGGAGGTCCCAGAGGGCGATGTCGACGGCGGAGATGGCGACCATGGCGACACCTTTGCGGCCGAAGGCCATGGTGCGGCGGTACATCTGCTGCCAGAGGAACTCGGTGTCCCAGGGGTCGGCGCCGAGGAGGATGGGCTTGAGGTAGGTGTCGATGAGGGACTTGGTGACGTGGGGCGAGAGGGCGGCGTTGCCGAGGCCGACGAGGCCGGCGTCGGTGAAGATCTCGACGAGGACCCAGCCGTGGAAGGCGAAGTTGCCCATGGAGGGTTGGCGGAAGGCGACGAGGTCCATGGGATTGGTGCAGAAGTGGGGCGGGAGGGGGACGGTGGGGCCGGTCCATTCGACGACGCGGGTGCGGATTGAGGTGATCTTCATGCGTTGCTATTTCCTTCGAGACGTCTGGGTTTCAAGGATAGCGGTTTCAGGTGAGGTCGGGACGCGGAGCGGTTGGAGTTTTCCGCCGAAGGTGAGGACTTGTGTTCATGATTCGATCCGGGATACTCTTCCCGTCAGCATTTTATCGGTACGATGAACTCAGGGAGTCTATATGGGATACGAAACGGCAGTGAGTTATTCTTACAATCCAACAACTGGGCACCGATGTTCCCTCCGCATCAAGGCTCAAGACGGCAGTTTGGAATTTACAGTTCCGTTCGGGTCAGGTGCTTACAATCACATCGTGACAGAGTTTCTCAGAGATGTTGACTGGACGAAGTGGGACGAGGCACTTTTGCACTGTGGAACGCTTCAGCCAATTCGGGCGATTGAGATGGATGAGGACGACATAGAACACCTTTCACGTTTTCGCGTCCAATAGGCTTGGCATCTATGGTCTCATCAGCAAAAGCAGCTGTAATTCTTCGACAGGCCGGATGAGGACTGGGCTTACCTCAAGTAAATGGTCTAAGCTGGGTTTCGTCGGGTCCACAAAGAATCTTCGCAAAGCGTGGTCGAGGTCTCTGGTGAAGAATACTTCATCATTTTGCTCATCCGCATCGGCGGCAATGGCCTCGAAGAGATGTTTCAGTTCTATTGCTAGACCATGGTGCACACCGGGGCCGACTTCGGCATCGTTCATGTTAAATCCGTAGAACGACTCTCTCGTAAACTTCCGTGAAATCTCCACGAATAATCTCCTTTTAGTAGCTGGGACTCGGATTTCAGATTACGACGCGCGCCGATCCTATCATTCCGGTCGACTAATAGAGACGGTGCATTCGCCTACTCATTGCGCTTCTGGCACTGAGCCGTGACTCAAGACCATCAGAAACTCCTTCGCTAGTTCATTTCCCTGTTCAGCGGCCTTGCGACACCAAAACATAGCTTGGTTCAAATCCCGGGGAACGCCCATCCCATACCGATATTGAAAAGCTAAGAAGAATTGGGCGTATTGCCATCCCTGTTCAGCGGCCTTGCGGTACCAGCGGGCAGCTTCGCTGAAATTCCTGGGGACGGGCCCGTTAAGGTAGATACCTCCAAGTGCCGATTGGGCCTCCGGCATTCCCTGTTCAGCCGCCTCCCTGTACCAAAAAGTGGCTTGCCCCCATTCCTGCGGAACGCCCTGTCCCTTTTCGTATTTTTGGCCTAGACCGAACTGGGCGCCGGCTTTTCCCTGCTTAGCCGCCTCGTGATACCAAGTTGCCGCCCGTGCATCGTCCTGCGGGACTCCTTCGCCGCGATCGTAAAGCTTTCCCAGCTCAAACTGTGCATCCGCGTTGCCTTGGCCGGCAGATTTGCGATAGAGCTCCGCGGCTTGCCCAAAATCCTGTGCTACGCCCTGTCCATGATTGTAGAGCGAGCCCAGGAGGTATTGCGCATTTGCATCCCCTTTGTCTGCGGCTCTGCGATACCATGCTGCGGCCTGCGCGTAATCCTGGGCTACGCCTTCGCCCCGGTCATAAAGCAAGCCAAGGTTGAACTGTGCATGAAGGTTATCTTGATCGGCGGCCTTACGGTACCACTTTGCTGCCTCTTCGTATTTCCGCGGCACGCCTTGCCCGTTGTAGTGCAGGACTCCAAGCATAAGTTGCAATTCGGAGTGGTCGGGGCTAAGTTGAATTCCGCGCAGAAAACACCTAAAGGCATCGTCCCACTTTTCCTGGCTGAGAAACTCCAAGCCTCTCTTGAGATGGTCATCTGCCTCCTCCGGCGTTTGATGGCTGACGATCTCGGTAGGCATACGTTCGGCTCCGTTGAACAATTATCCACGATGCGTCAGGCGAGGTCGGGGGTGCGGAGGGGTTGGAGTTTGCCGCCGAAGGTGAGGAGGGCGAGGAAGCCGATGAGGTGGAAGGTGCCGACGAGGATAAAGAGGAGGCCATAGGAGAATCCGTGGCCGAGGAGCTGGCCGGCGATGAGGCCGAAGATGGCTCCGCCGATGGAGCCTCCGAAGCCGACGAGGCCGGCGACGGTGCCGACGGCGGAGAGAGGGAAGATGTCGGCGGGGATGGTCATGATGAGGCCGGACCACGACTGTTGCGAGAAGAAGGCGATGCTGAAGAGGAGCAGCGCATACTGCACGGGGACGAGCGGGACGAGCATGACGGCGGGCATGCAGCAGGCGTTGAGGCCGAGGACGAGCTTGCGGGAGCGGTCGAGCGAGTGGCCGGTGCGGAGGAGGCGGCTGGAGAGCAGGCCGCCGAGCAGGCTGCCGATGCCGGAGGCGGCGTAGGGGATCCAGGCATAGAGGCTGACGTGTTTGATGTCGAAGCCGCGGGCGTCGTAGAGGTACTTGGGCAGCCAGAAGAGGAGGAAGTACCAGGCGGAGTCGCTCATGAACTTGGCGAAGACGAGGGAGCGGACGAGGGGGTAGCGGAGGATTTGGGCGAAGGAGAGTTGGGGTATGGGGGTGGGTGTGTTTTGGGCGGGGGTTGCGGGGTTGCTGCGGTAGGTGAGGGACCAGAGGACGACCCAGGCGAGGCCGATGGCGGCGGAGATGAAGAAGACCATGCGCCATCCGCTGAGGAAGAGGACGAGGCCGATGAGGGGCGGGGCGAGGAGCGAGCCGACGGCGGTGCCGGCGTTGATGACGCCCATGGCGGAGGAGCGCTGGGGGATGGGGACCCACTCGGAGACGACGCGGGTGGCGGCGGGGAAGGCGCCGCCTTCGCCCATGCCGAGGAGGAAGCGGGCGGCGAGGAGGAGGGTGAAGCCGGTGGCGAGGCCGTGCAGGGCGCAGGCGAGCGACCACCAGGTCATGATGAGGAGGAAGCCGGCGCGGGTGCCGAGGCGATCGAGCAGGCGGCCTCCGATGATGTAGAGGGCGGCGTAGGCGAGGAGGAACGCCGTTTGCAGATACGAAAATTGCTGGTTGGAGATGGGGATTTTGCGCTGGATCGCGGTGATGGCCACGGAGACGGTCTGGCGATCGAAGTAGGCGATGGCGATGGCGGCGGAGACGAGCAGGACGAAGGGCCAGGGGCTGGCTCCTATGCGGTGACTGGGGGCGGTGGTGCTGGGGTTGGAGGGGCTGCCGATGCTTGGTTGCATGGTGCGGCAGGACGCTCCTTGGGAGGGGATTCGGGACGGAACTATCCTACGCTGGAAGCGGCGGGCGGTGGATCGTGGGTCGCGAGGACAGTCTCGGATAAACTGGAGTGCGACGATGAGATACTTGCGAACGATTCTCGCGGCAACTGGCGTGTGGCATGCGATGCTGCTCGTTGCCCAAGGCCCCGTGACCGCTCCCGTTCCGGACTTCCAGATCGTGGAGAGTGTGCCGGGGGGGACGAGCTACGGCGAGCCGGGCGTTCCGCGCACCCCTGAGGTGTGGCTGCAGCTGGTCCGGAACGCAAAGCATTCGATCGACATCGCCGCGTACTACATCACCGACAGACCCGGCAGTGCGCTGTCGCCGGTGCTCGATGCTCTGGTGGAGCGCGCGGCCGCCGGGGTGAAAGTGAATATTCTGGTCGATCAGAGTTTGCTGAAGAGCGACCATGCTGACGTAGACAGGCTGCGCAAGGCGGCGGGCATCGAGGTCCGGGTTTTGCCAGTGGATACGCTCACGGGCGGTGTGCTGCACGCGAAGTACATGGTTATCGATGGCCAGGATGTCTTTGTGGGCAGCCAGAACTGGGACTGGCGGGCGCTTGAGGAGATCCACGAGATCGGCGCGCGCATTCACAATGCCCGGATTGGCCAGACCTTCGCTGCAGCCTTCGAGTTTGACTGGGAGCTGGCGCAGAATCCCGATCTGCCGAAGGCGGCCATTGCGGCGCTGAAGCCTCCTTCGTTTGCGCCGGCAACCGCCGAAGCGCCGGTGCTCGTGAATGAGACTACGAGTGAGCCGCTGATTGTGTTTCCGGCATTCAGTCCACCATCCCTGATGCCGCACTGGGTCACGCCGGAACAACGGGCGCTGGTGCGGCTGATTGAGTCCAGCCAGCGCGACCTGCGAATCCAGGTAATGGACTTCTCGGCGATCCGGGAGTACGGACCGAAGGGCTGGTGGGGGGAGATCGATTCCGCGCTGCGCGACGCAGCGGCCAGGGGGGTCCACGTCAACGTCATCGTTGCCGACTGGGCGCTGCGTGAGCCGATGCAGGCTTACCTAAAGAGTCTCGCTGTCCTGCCCAACATCGCGGTCAAGTTCAGCCATTTGCCTCCGTCGCCGAATGGCTTCATTCCTTATGCGAGAGTCGAGCATGTGAAGTACGCCGTGGCCGACGACCGCAGTGTTTATATCGGCACGGGCAACTGGGAGTGGAGCTACTTCAACAACACCGTGGATGCGTCTGTGTTTGTGGAGGGCGCGGGGCCGGCGAAGACGCTGACGCAGATCTTCAGCCGCGACTGGGACGGCCCGTATGTGACTCCGCTGGAGGCGGGTAAGGAGTACACCGCGCCGGTGACGCACTGAGGGGCTTGCCAGCCTGACGAGCATACGGGCGGGCTGCATGTGGGGCATCCTCCACACGCGGCGACAGGGCGTTCACTTTGAGTCGAGAAAGTTCAACAGTGCGGCATTGAACAGAGCAGGGTCCTGCAGGAACGCAAAATGGCTGGCGTTGGGGAGGATCAAGAGGCCGGCTCCTGGAATGGTGCGCGCGATGTACTCGGTGTGGTCGCGCCGAATGACCTCGTCGTGATCGCCATCGGCGACCAGCACGCTTGCGGAGATCGAGGCGAGTTGAGCGTCCGTCCAGTTGGGCTGGGTGTCCCACATGTGACTGACCTGTTCGACAAAGGGGCCGTACTCGTTGGGCGTGGCGGAGAGCCTGCGATAATCGACCCCCTCGCGCTCGACAAAGCGGGCAAAGACAGGACTTTTTTCGCCGCCGGCAATGAGGCCGCTTGTCTGCGTGTTGGCGGCGAAGGAGAGGACCCTCCGAGCGCGTTGCGGATATCGCATCGCCAAATCGAGGGCAATGATGGCGCCGTCGCTCCAGCCGACCAGGTCGGCCGTGGGGATGTGCAGGCTATCCATCAGACCAATGACATCGTCGGCCATCAGGTCGTAGCCGTATGGCCGGCTATCGCGTGTACTGCGTCCATGGCCGCGGCTGTCGATCGCGAGAACGCGGTGGGCGGGCATGAGCGCGCGGACCTGATTGCCCCAATAGTCGGAGTTCGCCAATCCGCCATGCAGGAGAATTACGGGCGGGCGATTGTGGGAGGCTTTTCCTGAATCGATGTAATACAGATTGATTCCATTGACGGTCACGGTTTTGTGGAGGCAGCCTAAGACGGGAGCGGGAGTGGCGGGGAGGGTGGCCCATGCGGGAGGAGCGGCCCGCGCGAAGCGTGGCCCGAAAGACAAGAAGCCTAGCCCACAAGACAAGAAGCGTGGCCCGCAAGACAAGAGGACCGCGGCCACGGGGACCAACAGCGGTAGTCGAGCGTGCCTGCGAATTCGCGGGAGATCGCCAATGATCGCCATCTCCCTCGTATAGTAGGGCGTCGCCAGTCAGGGTTCAAATTTGGCGAGGTGAGGCTCGAACACGGGGCAGGGGAAGGTGCATCCTTCTTAGGCGCAGCCGGTTCCGTGGGAGAGCGAGCCGTATTTGTCGCATTTGGAGCCGGGGCTGTTGCCGGTCGCGCTACGCAACGGCAAGATCACAATCGCAGGGGGCACCCAGGGCTTCTTCGGTTGCGCCGGAGGAGCCGGAGAGGCGGCGATTCTGGGTTGCATGAGGTCCTCGGTCTGAGCGGAAAGAATCGTTCGGACTCCCCGGTGGATTTGCCTTCCAATTCAAGGTCTCATTCCTTCGTCTCTTGCGAACGCAGGAGGAAGAGTATTCCTGCGGCGCCATCCCGAAACAGGAACGCCGCGGTCTATCGCAGCGCCGGATGGCGGGCAGGTGGATCATGCGGCGCGGACGATTGCGCGTGGGGCGTTTCGTGGGCTAGAGTTTGATTCGCCCCAGCCGAACGAGTGCACGGACTGCGGGCTAGGATGAGGACTCTGCCATGCGAGACCCTGGATTGCCGCGACTGGATGTTCCGCGGCTAGATCGTTCGAGGACAAAGCTTCCGCGCATCGACCGCCGCGAGTTTGTGAAGCTGGCCGGTGCGGCTGCGGTGGGGGGCGCGTCGGTTGGTGCGCATGCTGCGCCGCTCGGGAAGGTCTGCTTTGTGCTGGACGAGAGCGAGGCAGCGACCTCGGCGGCATCCGTCAAGTGGGCGATGGAGAGGCTGCAGCTGGCGCTTCTGGAGAAGGGAATTGAGACAGAGCGCGCGGCGCGGCCAACGGCGCGGACCGGGGTGACCCACTACATTGTTGTGGCCCGGTCTTCGTCGGAGTTGGCGGCCGCGTTCGCACGAGACGCGTCCTTCCGCGAGGGGCCGGAGAGCATAAGCCTGACGCCAGGCCGCGTGGCGGACGTACCGGCGGTGCTTGTTTCGTCGAGCGATGCGCGCGGGTTCGGCTATGGACTGATGGAGCTCGCCGAGCGGGTGGAGTCCGGCGATGCGGCTGGTGGCGCGTTGCAGTTGACCCATGCCGTGCGCGAGACGCCCGCGAACCAGGTGCGGAGCATGGCGCGGGCCTTTTGCAGCGAGGTGGAGGACAAGCCGTGGTTCTACGACAAGGATTTCTGGCGCGGCTATCTGGATGTGCTGGCGCTCAGCCGGTTCAACCGGTTCAGCTTCACGCTTGGCCTGGCGTACGACTTTCCCAGGGGAGTGACGGACGACTACTTTCATCTTCCCTATCCATATCTGGTGAGCGTGCCGGGGTACGATGTGCGGGTGGTGCCGCTGGCGGAGGGGGAGCGCGAGCGCAACCTGGCGATGCTGCAGTTCATCGCAGCGGAGACGGCGGCGCGCGGGATTCAATTCCAGCTGGGGCTGTGGACGCATGCGTATGCGTGGACGGACAGCCCGCACTCGACGCACCACATCGTGGGCCTGACTCCGGAGACGCACGCGGCCTACTGCCGCGACGCGCTGGCGATGCTGCTGAAGGCGTGTCCGCAGATTGAGGGGCTCACCTTTCGGGTGCACGGGGAGAGCGGGATTCCGGAGGGCAGCTACCCGTTCTGGAAGACGCTGTTCGAGGCCATACCGGCGAGCGGGCGCAGGGTCGAGATCGACATGCACGCCAAGGGCATCAACCAGGAGATGTTCGACATCGCAGTGGCCACGGGTATGCCGGTGAAGGTGAGCCCGAAGTTCTGGGCCGAGCACCAGGGCCTCGGCTACCACCAGGCGGACATTCGCGCGCTGGAGATTCCCAAGCCCGGGCATATCGAGACCGGCACCTTCAGCGTGAGCAGCGGCGACCGGCTGTTCACGCGCTACGGCTATGCCGACCTCTTCCAGGAGGGGCGCAAGTTCGACGTGCTCTTTCGCATGTGGCCGGGGACGCAGCGGCATCTGCTATGGGGCGACCCGCAGGCGGCGGCGGCGTATGGGCGGGCGGCACACTTCTGCGGCGCCAGCGGAATGGAGATATTTGAGCCGCTGTTCTTCAAGGGACGCGAGGGATCGGGGCTCGCAGGCGGTCGATTGGCGTACGCGGATGAGACGCTGACGCCGGCGGCGGGCGAGTGGAAGAAGTTTGAGTACACGTACCGGCTTTGGGGGAGGCTTCTCTACAATCCGCAGGCCGACCCTGAGGTGTGGCGGCGATTCCTGCGCAAGGACTTTGGAGCGGCTTCGGCCGGGCCTGTGGAAGAGGCGGTCGGTAGTGCGAGCAGCGTGCTGCCGCTGCTGACGACGGCGCACCTGCCCTCGGCATCGAACCATTCGCTATGGTACGAGATGTACGAGAACATGCCGATCGTGCAGGGTGAAGACCGCTCGCCGTATAGCGATACGCCCACCCCAAGATGCTTCGCGACCGTGAGTGCGCTCGATCCGCAGCTATTCTCGACGATTGCGGATCACGCCAAGGAAGTCCTTGCGGGGAACCAGGGCGCGAAGTACTCCCCGGTCGAGGTCGCGGAGTGGCTGGATGGGTTAACCGCGGGATCGGAGCTGGCGCTCGCCGCGGCGCGGCGCACGGCGGCCGCGCGGGTACGGACGCCGCAGTTTCGCAGGATGGAGGAAGATGTGCAGATCCAGATTGGATTGGGACGCTTCTTCGCTGCGAAGCTGCGCAGCGCTTTGCTGTTCGAAATCTATTTGTACACAGGCGATGCGAAGGCCGGCCAACTAGCGCTAGTGGAGTACAGGAAGGCGCGCGCGGCCTGGGCTGCAATGGCTGAACGCGCGAAGGGTGTCTATCGCGCGGATATCTCGTACGGATCGACGGCGACGCGGCGGGGCCACTGGATCGACCGGCTGGCGCACATCGACGAGGACATCGCGGCGATGCGGCAGCAATTGGAGAGGAAGGCGAGCGCGCAGGGCCAGAACGCGTCCGGTGCAATTGAAGCTGTGGCCGCGAAGGTCCACCGGCCTGCGATTCGTTGCGGTCACACGCCTGCCGGCGCCTTCCGTCCCGGAGAGGCGTTGCCTCTTGCGCTGAGTTTGGATCCAACAGCCGCAAGCCAAGGCGTATCGGTTGTGCTGCATTATCGCCATGTCAACCATGCAGAGCGTTGGCAAGCGGCGCCGATGACCCGCGAGGGAGGGGTCTTCCATGCGGCGGTCCCCGCGGACTACACCAGCTCTCCTTATCCGCTGCAGTATTACTTTGAACTGCGCTCGGAGAAGGTTGCGTGGCTGTATCCATCGCTGAATTCGACCCTCTCCAATCAGCCGTACTACGTAGTGTGGAAGCGGACGGCCTGAGCCATTTGATTGACGGGGAGACGGCTGCCGACGATGCGTTCCTCATTTGTCAGGCCGGTGAGGCTATGCGACCTCGGAGTTAACGGAATCGATGAGCGCGCGGATGTAGCCGTAGCCGAAGGCGTATGCCTGGAGCTTGCCGGGATCGCCGGGGCTGGCCGGCATGTGATCGGGCAGGAAGGACCCTTCGTAGCCGGTGTCGCGGAAGATACGCATGATCTTGAAGAAGTCGATGACACCCTCGTCGGGATAGACCTCCTGGAAGTCGTTCAGACCGCCCTTGATATTGCGCATGTGGACCTGCTTGATCTTTCCGCGCTCGGCCATGTACTGGACCAGGGGAGGCTCGGTCCGGTTGACGTCGGTTGAGCCTTCGCCGATGACGCCGAGGTCCATCTGGAAGCCGTTCCACGGGCTGTCGACCATCTGCTCGTATCGCTTGTACGCGGTGTAGATGGATGGCGAGTCGAAGTTCTCCGCGCCCTGATAGCCGTAGGGAAGCCCCGGCGGGTCGTAGGGGTGGTTGGCCATGGCAACCTTGTACTCGGCGCAGACCGGAATCACGCGCTTGAGGAACTTCTCGATCCTCTCCCAGTATTCGTTGCAGCTGACCGGCCCCGCAATGCCCACCGGAAGGTTCTTCCAGTCGGTTTCCAGCTTGAAGGTCGTGTAAACCGAGTCGCCGCGTCCGGGAGCGGTGCCGTTGCGGCGTATCGGAATCATGGTCCAGTGGTAGCTGATGATGCGCACATCGACTGCCGCGGCCTTGCGGACGTTGTCGCAGATCTGGTCGAGCTTGCGGTCCTGATCGGAGGGGTCTTTGAGGATGATGTACCCGGAGTCCATGCGAAGGGCTTCGAGCCACATTCCAACGGCGTCGCAGTTGTCCTTCATCTGTTTGAGGACATCGCTGTCGAAGGCGCCGCCCCGCAGCGGGCCTTCGGCGGGAATGAATGCGTTGAAATGCCCCGCGTTGCCGCGGTGCGCCTCCTCGTCGGGATCGGGGCTGATGGACTTGACCCCGAGGCGCAGGTTGTACTCGAGGTTCTCCTTGCTGGTCAGGGTCTTGCCCTCGATGACGTGGTAGTCCGCGCCCACATGCATCTTGGTGTTCCTGCGCGGCGCGAGCTTTTTTTGCGGTTGGCCGAAGGCCGGCGGCGCATCCGCGAGACTGCTGAGCGCGGCCCCAACCGCGCTGCCGATCAGTGCTTTTCCAAAGTCTCTCCGCTGCATTTGTTGGGCCCTCCCTGGACGTCGATTGAAACTGTACAGGAATTGCAATCGACGAGGGGGCGATGAAGACGCCATCCTTGCCGCGGAGGCGAAACGGCTTCAAGACTTGTCGTGCTCCGGACAAAACGATGCAAGCGTCTGCTGGCCCAGGGCGCCCCGCCCGAAATCCGCCCCTGGTGTCCGCACCATTGGGCTCTTTCTTCAATTAACTGGGAGGATTGGCTCCGTCGGCAGGACTCGCTCCGGTCTCGTGGCCTGATTTAGTGCTGGTACCCTTCGAAATGCTCATGTGACAATGGAGCGCTTCGAGATTGTGGCTGTGGGGAGGGTTCTGATGGGTTTGTCAGTTCGACATGCTGCTGTTTTGGTCCTGCTTGTGGCTTCAGTAGCCAGAGCCGCGGAGACTGAGACCAAATATCTATCCGGTTTGGGCAAGGACGACCCGGTCAAGTGGGAGTTCATGTGCGACAAGGGCCAGAACGCTGGGAAGTGGTCCACCATCGGTGTCCCGTCCAATTGGCAACTGCAAGGCTTCGGCATCTATGAATACGGCCGGGGCACTCCGGCGGGCGGTTGGCCCCGCGTTCACGGCATTTACAAGCGCATCTTTACTACGCCTGCGACCTGGCGAGAGAAGGCCGTTTTCGTCAAGTTCGAGGGTGTGATGACTGATGCGCGGGTCACCATCAACCGGCAGTCCGCTGGGCCTGTTCACCAGGGCGGCTATTACGCGTTCAAGTACAACATTACGAGACTGCTGAAGCCTGCCGGGCAGAACAATGAGATACAGGTCGACGTCGATGACGACTCCATGAACGATTCCGTCAACAACGCGGAGCGCCGTGGGGATTACTGGAATTATGCGGGCATCTTCCGGCCGGTTTATCTGGAGGCGGTGCCCAAGACGTTTGTCGATCGCGTGGCCATCAGCGCGACGGCGCAGGGCGCGCTCTCGGTCGATGTCGCAGCTTCGGATACGCGCACCCAGGCCGGGAGCGGCGCGGCGGCCTCGCTGGAGGCGCGGGTGTTCGATGCCAGCGGCAAGCCTGTGGGCAGTCCGATCGTCGCGAAGGACGTTGCCCTGAATGAGACGGCCAATCTCTCCGGAACGATCTACAATCCGCGGCTCTGGACGGCCGAGACGCCGAATCTCTACCAGCTCGAAGTGCGGTTGAAGCTTGGCGATGTGGTTGTGCACACGGTGCGTCAGAGGTTTGGATTCCGCACCATTGAGGTGCGTCCCGGGCAGGGCCTGTTCATCAACGGCAATCGCGTTTTTCTCAAGGGCGTTGCGCGGCACTCGTTCTGGCCCGACTCCGGCCGCACTCTCTCCGAGCAGATCTCCAGAGACGACATCAACGTCATCAAGGAGCTGAACGGCAATGCGGTGCGGAGCAGCCACTATCCGCCGGACCGCCATTTTCTGGATGCGTGCGATGAGCTTGGCCTGTATGTGCTCGACGAACTTAGCGGTTGGCACGCGCACTACGACACGGACATCGGCAAGAAGCTGGTGAAGGAGATGGTGGAGCATGATATCAACCATCCGTCGATCATCTTCTGGGACAACGGCAATGAAGGCGGGTTCAATCCCGATCTCGATGGCGAGTTCGCGAAGTACGACCCGGAGAAGCGCGTGGTGCTACACCCGTGGGCGGCGTTTCCGGCGGGCCTCGCCGACACCAAACACTACCCGACGTATGAGCAGTTGCAGCAGAAGCTCGCCGACGATCCCGTCTATCTCCCCACGGAGATGCTGCACGGCTTGTATGACGGCGGAGCGGGTGCAGGTTTGAATGAGTATTGGGACGCCATGCTGAAGAGCAAGGCGGGAGCGGGCGGGATCCTCTGGTCGTTTGTGGATGAAGATGTGAAGCGGGTGGACAAGGGCGGGATTCTCGACTCCGCCGACAACCAGGCGCCTGACGGCGTCGTTGGCCCCTATCGCGAGAGGGAAGGAAGCTTCTATACGGTCAAGCAGCTTTGGTCGCCGATCATCGTGACGCCGTCTGACAGCACCTCGCATTCCTTCACGGTAACGAACCGTTATGCGTTCCTCAACGCCGACCGATGCACCTATGAATGGGAGACGATCGCCTTTCGCCAACCCAAGGACGCGGCCTCGGGTTCGGTGGTGCTGGCGTCGCGCACCGATCACGGGCGTTCGCTGGCGCCGGGGGCCTCGGCAAGCTGGGATGGGTGGGGACCGCCTGCTCCTGCCACCGGTCCAAGCGCAAAGAGGGGGGCCGATGCCACGCGGCTCCGCATTAAGGATGTTACGGGTCGCGTGATTCAGACCTATGTCTGGCCTGCCATCGATCTCGCGCATTTATTGGACGAGGCGGACAAATCCGCCGGCAGCTTGAACCCGGCCATCACTGAATCCAGCGACACACTCACAGCGACTGCGGGCGACCTGTCGCTACAGATAAGCAAGACCACGGGGCTGCTGGTCTCTGCCTCCCGGCGGGGCAAGTCGTTCTCACTGGTCAACGGCCCGCGGATGGTTGCCGCGACCCCCAGGCTTCCGCCTCCAGCACGCGCACAACCGGGGGCTACACCGCCGCCATCCCCGCCGCCACCGGCCACTGCGCCAGACTCCAAGCTCACTTCCTTCACCCATGAGACCGACGGCAACGACCTCGTGATCTCCGCGGGCTTCGACGGCCCGATGAAATCGCTCACCTACCGTATCCAGGCCAACGGCTGGTTGTCCCTTGACTACGCGTACGCGCTGAGCGGCGAGCAGGAGTACTTCGGCGTCGGATTCGACTACCCCGAAGCGAATGTCAGAGGGATGCGGTTCCTTGGCGAAGGGCCCGCGCCCGTCTATCAGAATCGGCTGGCTGGCGGGACTCTCGACGTCTGGAACAGGCCGTATAACAACACCATCGTCGGAGACCCGGACGACCTCAAGCCCGGAGAGCACTTCAACTACCCGATCTTCAAAGGGTTCTACGCAGGCGTGCGCTGGATGCAGCTCAACACCTCGGAGGGCCCGATCACCGCGATGGTGGAGCAGTCTCACGACTCTCCGATCTATGTGCAGGTCTTTACTCCGAAGATCCCGCCCGCGAACATTCTGGGTCAAACTGGCGTGCCCTTCCCGAATGCCGCAGTTTCCTTCCTGCATGCCATTCCGGCGATTGGCAGCAAGTTTGTGGGTCCAAAGTCCAGCGGCCCCATGGGGCAACCGGCGGTTGCCAAAGGGGAGTACAAAGGCCACATCAGCCTGTACTTTGGAGAGTTACCCATACAGTGAGGTAAGTGCTTCGAGTTGGGTGTTCCGGCTTCCATGGCTGCCTGCGGCGGCCCCTGTGCTGCTGAGGATTGATGTTCCGTAGCTTTCTATGGTGTGTAGCCAGGGCCGCGCAGCACCTTGCCTGGCAACGCCTGGGTCATCTTGCCGCCGGCGATCACGGGGGTTCCGTTCACCAGCACGTAGTTCATCCCTACGGAGTATTGGTTGGGGTTGGCGTAGGTTGCGAGGTCGGCGACCTTGTCGGGATCGAAGATGACGATGTCGGCCCACATGCCGGCCTTCAAGACGCCCCGGTCCGCCAGGTGCATGGTCTGGGCGGGCAGCGAGGTGAACTTGCGGATCGCGTCGGGCAGGGTGAGGAGATGGTCCTCGCGGACGTACTTGCGGAGGATGCGGGGGAAGGTCCCGTAGGCCCGGGGATGCGGATGGTCTTTGCCCAGGACGCCATCGATCGAAGTGCCGGAGTTGTCGTTGACGATTGATACCCAGGGTTGCTTGAGCGCCAAGGCGACGTCGGGCTCGGACATGACAAACATGGCGATGCTAAGGGCCGGATCGGAGGCGATGAGGTCGAGGGCGCAATCGATGGGGTCTTTGTGCTGCGCGGCGGCGATCTCGGCGAGGCTCTTTCCGAGGAGTGGTTGGAGGTCGGGATTTGTGGTCGAGGTAAGGAGAAAGCTGGCCGGGCCCTCCACCTGGAGCCACTCGTTGTCCCAACTTGTGTCGTGCTCGATGCTGTCGCGGATGCGGGCGCGCTGGGCAGGGTCGCGGATGCGGGCGACCATGGCGGCGTCGCCTCCGTCGTGCGCCCAGGGAGGGACAAAGGCAGGGAAGGAGTTGGAGGCTGCAGTGTAGGCGTAGGTGTTAGCGGAGATGTCGAGGCCGGAGGCGCGGGCCGCGTCGATGCGGGCGACTATCTCAGGCATCTTTCCCCAGTTCGATTTGCCGGAGATCTTGAGGTGCCAGATGACTGCGGGAATCTTCGCCTCGCGCGATATGCGGAAAGTTTCGTCTAGCGCGGCATCGATCTGGTTGCCCTCCGAGCGCATGTGGGTGGCATAGATTCCACCGGCGCTGGAAGCCGTGGAGGCGAGAGCGATCAGCTCTTCGGTGCCGGCGTAGGGAGCAGGGGCGTACTGGAGGGCGGTGGAGAGACCGACGGCGCCCTGGTGCATGGCGTCCAGGACGAGGGCCTGCATGCGGGCGAGTTCAGCTGGCGTGGGCGGCCGGTTGACGTCGCCGATGACGATGCGGCGAGCTGTAGCTGCGCCCATGAACGAGGCCAGGTTGATGCCCATGCCCTGGCGCTCGATGCGGTTGAAGTAGTCGGCGAGGGAGTGCCAGTCGGGGGTGACTCCGTAGTGCGTGTAGGTCGACTGGTTTGCGGCGTTGATCCGGTCGTTGGTGGGCGCGATCGATTCGCCTTCTCCGGTGATCTCGGTGGTGATGCCCTGGAAGATCTTGGAGGGCAGATGGGGATCGACGAGGATGGACATCTCCGACTGGCCGAGCATGTCGATGAATCCGGGAGCGACGGTGAGGCCGTGGGCGTCGATGGTCTGCTTCGCAGAGGCGTTGCGGAGCGGGCCGATGGCGGCAATGTGGCCGTTCTGGATGGCGATGTCTCCGCTGTACCAGGGGGAGCCGGTGCCATCGACGATGTGGCCGTTGCGGATGAGGAGGTCGTACTGCTGGGCGGCAGCGGGACGGAGGACGCAGACGATCGCGAGGAGAAGAGCAGTACGCCATCCTGGAAGCATGGCATCACTATACCGCCTGCGGGCATGGACGGAGCTCGATGTCTGCGAAGCCGGCTTTGCGGCAACTTGCTCCCCGCAGGGCTTCTGCGGTTGCGTGTTCTTATTGTTCTATGAGTCCACCCGGCCCTTCGAACGCAATGGCGGTTCCTTCGGCTCCCTCGGCCACCAGTAAACGGCTCCTTCCGTGGCTTGTCGCGGTTGCGTTCTTCATGGAGTCGCTCGATACCACCATCCTCAATACGGCGGTGCCGGCGATCTCGGCAGCCCTGCATGTTGGTCCTCTCAGCATGAAAGCTGTGCTGGCCAGCTACACGTTGAGCCTTGCCGTGTTCATTCCTATCAGCGGGTGGGTTGCGGACAGATTCGGAACACGGCGGGTATTCGCCACAGCAATCGGACTCTTTACTCTGGGATCCTTTCTTTGCGGCGTATCGAGCGACATCCATGTGCTCGTTGCTTTCCGCATCCTGCAGGGCTGCGGCGGGTCCATGATGGTGCCGGTGGGCCGGCTCACTCTGGTGCGAACCTTCGCGAAATCCGAACTTCTGCGCACGATGAGTTTCGTTTCGATACCGGCCCTGATCGCGCCCATGCTTGGGCCCATTGCCGGCGGTTTGATCGTCGGCTATCTTCACTGGCGGGTGATCTTCTTTCTCAACATTCCTATCGGTCTGGTCGGCTTGATTCTGGTCTATCTGCACCTGCCCGACTACCGGGAAAAGACGCATCCGCTGGATACGGTGGGGCTGATCCTCTTTGGTTCCGGTATCGCGCTGTTGTCCTACGTGCTGGAGGTCTTTGGAGAGCACACCCTCAGCGTGCGTGAGATATCTGGACTACTCGTTCTCTCTCTTGCCCTGCTCGCTGGCTATTGGTTGCACGCGAAGTCACTCGCTTATCCGTTGCTCCAGCTCAGCTTATTCAAGATTCGTACCTTTCGCGCGGCGGTCAGCGGGAGCTTCTTTACCCGGCTAGGGATTGGAGGCGTGCCGTTTCTCCTGCCCTTGCTCTATCAGGTAGGGCTCGGGTTCAGTCCGGTGGAGTCGGGTCTGCTCATCATGCCGCAGGCCCTGGCCGCCATGAGCATGAAGGTGGTGATGCCCCGTCTGTTGTCTGCCATCGGCTATCGTTGGGTGCTCATCTCGAACACGCTGATCCTCGGTTTGCTCCTGCTGCTGTTCGCGACCATCCGTCTGCATACGCCAGTGTGGATGATTGTGTTGCAGGCATTCTTTTATGGGGCGTTTACGTCGTTGCAGTACACAAGCATGAATACGCTTGTCTATGCCGACACCACAGATCAGGAAAACAGCGCCGCAAGCTCCATCGCCAGTACCATGCAACAGATGTCGATCAGCTTTGGCGTCGCGGCCGCTGGACTGGTGACGGCGTTCTTTGTTCCCAGCGGTGGAGGTTCCGATCCGACCGAGATGGTCCATGGCATTCACAAAGCTCTGGTGGCGCTCGGGGCATTGACCATTGTTTCAACGATTGTCTTCCGTAGCCTGAAGCGGGGGGACGGTAAGGCTGTGAGTAACCAAAAAGTCTTCCATCCGGGTGGTTGAACGGCACCGGGGCAGCAGACGAATTGGGCGCCAGGGGAGATCGAGGGATGGTGATATTTCCTGGCCCAGATGGGAGACTGGATTGTATGAAAAAACTTGGGTTCCTCTCATTCGGTCATTGGACATCTTCACCGCAATCACGAACGCAGTCAGCGGCCGACGCGCTGCTGCAATCCATCGACCTCGCCGTGGAGGCCGAGCGCGTGGGAATGGATGGAGCCTACTTCCGGGTTCATCACTTCGCGCAGCAACTGGCGTCCCCGTTTCCACTGCTCGCGGCGGTGGGCGCCAAGACACGAACGATTGAGATTGGCACCGCGGTGATCGACATGCGGTACGAGAATCCTCATTCCATGGCGGAGGACGCTGGAGCTGCCGATCTCATCTCCGGGGGCCGGCTGCAGTTGGGAATCAGCCGCGGTTCGCCCGAGCAGGTCATCGATGGTTGGCGCTACTTTGGCTACAGCCCGGCTAAATGCGAGGACGATGCAGATATGGGCCGGCGACATGCGGAAGATTTTCTCGAGCTGCTGCGCGGGAAGGGCTTCGCGCGGCCTAACCCGCGTCCGATGTTTCCCAATCCGCCAGGACTTCTGCGTCTTGAGCCGCACTCCAAGGGATTGCGCGACCGGATCTGGTGGGGGTCTGCTTCCAACGCGACAGCTGTTTGGGCCGCGAAGCTGGGAATGAACCTGCAGACTTCAACCCTCAAATTCGACGAGACCGGCGAGCCGCTCCACATCCAACAAGCCGCGCAGATTCGCTCCTTCCGCGCGGCCTGGAAGGAGGCTGGGCACACTCGCACCCCGCACGTCTCTGTCAGCCGCAGTATCTTCGCGTTGATCGAGGACCGCGATCGTGCCTACTTCGGGCGCGGCGGTGAGGACGAGGACAAGATCGGCTTCCTGGACGAAACCACGCGGGCGGTCTTCGGCCGTAGCTATGCTGCTGAGCCGGATATTCTCATCCAGCAGTTAAGGAAGGACGAGGCCATCGCGGAGGCAGACACGCTATTGCTCACTGTCCCAAACCAGCTGGGCGTTTCCTACAATGTGCACGTCATGGAGGCAATTCTGACTACGGTCGCGCCAGCACTGAAATGGCGTTGAACCGCGCATTCAACGGGGCGATTGATGTGAGAGCGGTCGAATTGTTGAGGACGCAAGCGGCACATGGTTGCCATGCCGGATCGACAGAATCTACAATTGCCGTCCGAAAGAGTCTTCCTTCCGCCGCACGTCAGGAGCAGCCTTGTCCATTCTTATCTTCCCTCGCCGCAGATTCATGTCGTTGATGGCCACCGCTCCCTTTTGGGGCTATTCACTCCGGGCCAGCGCAAAGGCCAGTCGAGAGACCCTCATCACCGATTTCGGCGCCAAAGCTGACGGCGTCACGGTGAACACCAAAGCCATTCAGGCTGCGATCGACCGCCTGGCCTCGCACGGCGGAGGAACGGTCGCGGTCCCGCAAGGCGTCTTCGTCAGCGGCGCGCTCTTTTTCAAGCCGAAGGTGAACCTTCATCTGCAGGCGGGAGCGGTGCTGCAATGTTCGACCGACCTGGCCAATTTCCCGGTCCAGCGCACGCGGATCGAAGGGCACTTTGAGGAGAAGTTCAACCCGGGGCTGATCAACGCTAAACACTGCGATGGTTTCCAGATCACCGGCGAGGGAACGCTGGACGGTGCCGGATTGCCCATCTGGGAGGCGTTCTGGAAGTTGCGCAACGCGGCGCCCAATCCCAGGGAGTTCCCGAACATCGGTATTCCCCGCGCGCGGCTGGCGGTCATTGAAAGTTCGCGCAACGTGACGGTCGACGGCATCACCTTCAAGGATTCGCAGTTCTGGAACCTCCATCTCTACAACTGCGACGGCGTCACCGTGCGGCAGGCGCGCTTCCATGTGCCGGACGACTACAGGCAGGCTCCCAGCACCGACGGCATCGACATTGACAGTTCGCGCAACGTGACGGTGGATGGCTGCTTCTTCTCGGTCACCGACGATTGCATCGCGTGCAAGGGCTCCAAGGGACCCAATGCGGAGAAAGACGCGGATAGCCCGCCGGTAGAGCACATCCGCATCAGCAACTGTGAATACAAGCGCGGTGGCGGCGTGTTGACCCTGGGCAGCGAGGCCACAACCGTGCGCGACGTGGTCGTCGAGAACTGTAGGATTACCGGCGGCGTGGCGGTGGCGACGTTGAAGCTGCGGCCGGACACGCCACAGCACTACGAGGACATCACGTTCCGCAACATCACATCGGAGGCCACTGCCGGCGCCATTCTCGCCGTTCAGCCGTGGTCTCAGTATGTGAACCTGCAGGGCGCAGCGCCGCCCGCCTCCGTGGTGCGCAACCTGAGCCTTATCGGGATCAAGGGACACTTCGGGTCCTTCGGAACGATCCGGCCAAATCCTGGTCAAACGGAGATCAGCAACGTTCTCCTGAAGGATTTCGACGTGGTGCTCGGGCGCGACAAGCTTGCGGCTACTGGAGTGAAGGATCTTAAGTTTGAGAATGTGATGGTGAACGGCCAGCCGCAGTCGGCCTGAAACCGAAGGCTTCTATGGGCCGCCCTAGCTGGGGAGTTGATCAAAATTCCGTAGCGAGGGGTGTATGAGGCGATGTCCGTGGCCAAACAATTTGCGTGTCAAATCAAGACGACAGCGTTGTAGACCATGTGGAGGAGAATCGCCGGGGCGAGGCGGCCGGACTTCTTGAAGATCAGGGCGTTGCAGACGCCGAGGAGAAAGACGGGCGGCCAGGACGTGACGGGGTGATAGACCGCGAAGAAGGCCGCGTTGCCGATGACGGCGCGCCAGCCGCCCCACTCTCGGTCGAGCGCCCCGAAGAGGAGGCCGCGAAAGAGATACTCTTCGGCGAAGGGCGCGAAGGCGACGGCCATGATGGCGTAGGAGATGCGGAGGCCGTGGAGCCGGGCCATGGCTTCCCGCGATTTGCGGAAGACCCCGGCGGTGGCGGGAATGTGTTGGAGAGCGGCGAGGTAGCCGTGAGCGAAGAGGCCGAGAGCGATGCCTCCGACGGCTGCGAGCGTCAGGGCGGGGAGAAGTTGCGGGACGGAGATTCGATTTGCGGGTGATTGCCAGCGGATGACGTCCTGGAGGGAGACGTTGCGGTTGGCGAGGAAACTGATGACGCCGAAGGAGACGGCGACCGAGCAGACGGCGTAGGCGATGGCCTGCGCGATGGCGATGTTGGCGGGGCCTGCGATGACCAGCAGGATGCCGGCAAGGACGGCGCCACACTCGACCAGGACGCTGATGGAGATCATGGCGTGCATGAGCGTGGGCGGGGGCGGGATTTGCTCGGACCAAGGATCGTAGAGGTAGGGCAGGCGCGCGCGGAAGTTCTGCCACATGGCGGCGGCGGTGACGTAGGAGTAGACGATACCCATGACGGCGATGTGCCACTGCTGGGAGAGGATGCCGATGGCGAAGGTGGCCATGCCGAGCTGGGCCGCGAGGCGGCGTCCCCAAGGGACCTTTTGGACTTCGCCGGATTCCGAGGTAATGGTGACGAGGGTGACGGATTTCTCCGCCATGCTGCGGCTGAAGAAGAACCATCCGATGAGGACCAGAGCGATCTTCCAGGCGTCCGCGTGGAACATGAGGGCGGCGCAGGCCAGAACCAGAGTGACGATGCCGGTGGAGATGAGAGACCAGAGCCACGCCTTGGCTCTGAGCAGGCTCTCGAGGCCGCGCGGCCAGGTAAGAGCGATCCAAAGGGCGGTGCCTTCGGAGGAGAGCGACTTGGGGCCGAGGATCCAAAGGAAGTAGGTGCCGAAGAGAATGCCAGCGCCGCAGAGATAATTCCATGCGCCGGCGGCGTGGATGAGGACCCCGCGCAGGTTGAAGACCTGGACGCTGGCGACGGTAAGCGGGATGAGGATGGTCTGGACGATGGCGCTGCGATCGCGGACGAACCAGAGGAGCTCCTTGCGGTAGAGAGGCTCCTTGCCGAAGTGGGCGGCGGTCCTGCGCGATGTGGGGCCGAGCTGGCTGCCGGCGGAGACGCCGCTGAGGCCAAGCTGGGCGCCCCAGACGCTGAAGCGGATTGCCAAGGCGATAACGATGGCGGCGAGGATCCAACAGGCAAGCACACCCGCGGGGAATGACCAAGAGCCATCGGATTGGCCGCCGAGGAACAGGCGGAGCCAGGGGAAGGGCAGGATGGAGACGGGGTACAGGACGCGAGCGGTTGCTTCGATGAATCTGGGCAGAAGGAAGATGCCGAGGAGGAAGAGCATGAGGGAGGCGTAGCCGATCCAGCTCATGAAGCCGATCATGGCGCCGCGGGAGCGAGGGCTGAAGCGGAGGGTGACGGCGATCTCGCACGCCTTGCCGAGGCATGCTGCGGCGACCGTGATGGGGACGCCGACGAGAACGCCGGCGAGCAGTCCGAGGGCGAAGTTGTAGGTGAAGCTATAGATGGTGACGACGAAGAGAGGCGCGCCCCAGTAGATGGGATTGGCGGCGATGGGGGCGAGCATCTCCGCGAGGAAGATCGCGCCGGGCGGGGCGGGGTGGGAGAAGAGCCACTCCCACATGGGATGGCGGCGGCGCTGGAGATCGAGTTCGAGGCCTTCGCCCTGGAAGACGAGCATGGCGAGCCACCAGAGCAGGACGATGGAGCCGATCATGGCGGGAAATCGGCCGTTGGATCGCTGGCCGGCGGGTTGAGGAGGGAGTTGTGCCTGGGTGACGAGGTGCGAGGTGCCGTACTGTCTGACCGAGTCCAAGAGCTGGGCCTGGATCTCGGACCGGTCGCCTCCGGTTCTGATTGCGATGCGTGCGGCTTCCTGGGCGCAAATGGCGCGATAGAAGGCATCTTTCCTCCTTCTTCCCGCGGGGGTCTCTCCCGGTTCGGCGGTTTCGGCCTCTTCGAAGAACAGGCGGCTGACGACCATCCCTCCCTGGCGCTCGACTTCGACGCGCTGGGCTGTGGCGATGGCGGTGCGAAGCACGAAGGCGGCGGCGACGTTGAGACCCACCATGAAGATGGCGGCGAAGAAGAAGCCGACCGCGCCCCAGTCGGCGGCGTTGTTTCCGGAGCGATTGGAGAGGAGCTCGTGCTGCCGGGCCTGGCGGCCGGTGGAGCGCTTCCGCGCGGCGCCAAGCAGGAGGCAGAGCGTCGTCCAAAAGGTGGGTTGCTTCTTCATTTCTGGGGCGGCCGGGCGGTGAGCTTGAGGAATATCTCCTCGAGGCTGGCCTCGCCGAACTCGGCGCGAAGGTCATCGAGCGAGCCGTTTGCGACGAGCGAGCCTTCATTGACGATGACGGCGTGGGAGCAGAGCCGGGTGACGTGATCCATGAGGTGGGTGGAGAAGAGGACGGTGGTGCCGGCGGCGGCGGTCTGGGCGATGAGATCGTAGAAGAGGCGGGTGGATTCAACGTCGAGGCCGTTGGTGGGCTCGTCGAGCACGAGAAGTTTCGGCTGGTGGAGCATGGCGAGGAGCAGGCCGAGTTTCTTCTTCATGCCGCGGGAGTAGTCCTCCGCATAGTCGTAGATGTCGACGCCGAGCCTGAGTTGATGGATGAGCGGGTCCATTCGCTGCAGGGTGGCGGGCACATCCAGGCCATGCATGGCGGCGCTGAGCTCGAGAATTTCGCGGCCGGAGAAGTAAGAGTAGAAGACGGGCTCGTCGGGAAGGAAGCCGATGAGGCGCTTGACCTCGACGCGGTCGTCGAAGGCGTCGAGCGAGTCGATGATGATCCTGCCCTGGGTGGCTTTGAGGATGCCCATGAGGAGGCGGAAGAGAGTGGTTTTGCCGGCACCGTTGGGGCCGAGCAGGCCGCAGATCTGGCCGGCGGGGACGGAGAAGGAGACACCTTTGACGGCGGTCTTGGAGCCGAAGGACTTGGTTACGTCTTCGACGCGCACCAAGTCGCCCGGTCGCTGAACTTGACCATCGGCGAGTGGTTCCAACTGTTCCTCTGCATTCGCTGGAGTGTTATTGTCCATTGGCGCAATCGACCGCTCATTTGCTCCGAATCGATCCACTTGAGCATACGACAGAACCCGCAATGTGAAATAGCTGCTTGATGGAGGCTGGACTGGTTCAGAGAGATTGGGGTGGGCTATCTGATGATGGGGACGGACGAGGCGCCGATGTGAGGATGAGTCCTGTGGCGCGGCGACGTTTAAGCGTTGTCATACGGTTGCTCGAAGCCCGGAATCCCTATCCTGTCGTCGCGAGCATCCTGGGCAGGTCAGCGGCAACGGCGACTCGCGTGGCGAAGAGTTATGGCCACATTGGACAGAAGGCGTTGCGAGACGCTGTGGACGGGCTTGGTGGAGAAGAAGTTGGAGCGGTGTCCCCTCGAGAAGTTCCCAAAGACTGAGCCTGAGCATTATCGAGTTGCAGAGTAAGTGATTGGAATAATTGGCTCCTGAGGTAGGACTCGAATCATCATTCAAACGTACTTCTAACAACACGCAGGTCAGCGGATGACACCGAAGACCGTATAAAGCGTTTTCAACAGAGTTGAGTGGTCTCTTCTGTACAGTCTCGCCGAAGTTTGCTTGACTTGATAGGCTGCATGTGCAAGCGATCGGTCGCCTGGTCCCCAACAGACACATTTGCCGCTGACCACACTGGATGCCAACAGCATTCTCTGAGAGGATGGCCCATTATGCGAGCAGCCACGATGGTTTTGGATCCAAGAGACGCGATGCCGGTTGAGCAAACCGTGAGCGCAAACGGAGCAGTAAAGAGAAAGCGAGCTATTGGATTTGGTAGTGAAAGCGCACGGCGGTCTCGCCCGCTGGAACAGCGTGGAGGCGATCAAGGTTGCGGCGTCGATTACGGGGGCAATCTGGTTTGTCAAAGGAAAAGGTGACGTTCTCAAAGACGTGGTGTTGACCGCAGAGACGCAGAACGAACGCGTCACACTCGACTTTCCCGGCCAGAACAAGCGCGCTGTCTTCGAACCGAACCGAATCGCGATCGAAACGGCGGACGGTACGCTAATCGAAGCCCGCGATAAACCCGGAGAAGTCCTTTGAAGGACAACAAAGGGAGACGCCCTGGGGACGGCATTCAAGTCGCGTATTTTGTCGGTGAGGCATTGCGGACTACCTGAATACCCCGTTCCTCTACACGCACTCTGGCTTCACGACTGAGGAGGTCCCATCGATTCAGGTCGAAGGCGAAACCTGGCGGCGGTTGAAGGTAATTTCCCCCGACAAAGTGAAGAGCCATTGCAAGGAACAGGTCTCCTGCTTTGGACCCGACGGACTACTGCGCCGGCAAGATTACACAGTGGACATTCTGGGCGACGCCACCGAATTGAACTACGCGTTCGACTATCGCGATGTGGACGGCATCATTGTGCCGGCCAAGCGCCGAGTGTACGCGTATGAGGGCTATTACCAGCTGGTGAAGGAGCCGTTGCTCGTGGGAATCGACATGGGCGAAATCACGCTTCTCTAGCCATTCCACGAAGACGCCAAAGTGAGGGGCCCGCAATGTCCTTTGAATCGCTCTTCAGTCCTCTACGGCTCGGGGTCCTCCAGCTTCCGAATCGAATCATTATGGCGCCTCTCACGCGGATACCTGCGGGAGCCGACAGCGTGCCGACCCCGCTGAACGCCAAGTATTACGCTCAACGCGCATCGGCGGGCCTCATCATCTCGGAAGGAACGGCGGTCAGTCCCGATGCCCATGGCTACCCAAGCGACCCGGGAATCTATACGGCAGAACAGACTGCCGGCTGGCGCGTCGTCACGGATGCGGTCCATGCCCGCGGGGGAGGGATCGTCATGCAAATCGCTCACAACGGAGGAAACTCGCATTCTTCGTTGCGGCCGGATGGCTCTGTGCCCGTTGCGCCCTCGGCCATTGTTGGGAATATTCCGGCTCTCACGAGAGACTTCCAACAGGTGAAGGCGGAAATTCCACGCGCCCTGGAAACCGCTGAGATTCCAGTCATCGTCGGCGCGTTTCGTCGGGCTGCTCTGAATGCGATCGAGGCTGGCTTCGACGGGGTAGAACTACAGGGGCTAATAGCGACCTGATTGAACAGTTTCTGGAAGACGGAACCAACCCACGCACGGACGGCTACGGTGGTTCGCACGAGCACAGACCCCGTTTCCTGCTGGAAACTGTTGCGGAAGTCAGCGGCGCCATCGGAGCGGATCGCGTCGGGGTCCGTCTGTCGCCCTTCGGGCAGTATGGCGGCATCCACGATAGCAAGCCCAAAGAGCTGTTCACCTTCGTGATCAAAGAACTGTGTAGGTGTCACGTTGCCTGCCTGCACCGGATCGAAGCTCGTGGATCTGAGATTGGACTAACGGATGAGCTGCACGAAAACGCTGTCAACAATGCGGTGCTGTTTCGGTCTATGTTCGACGGGCCACCACTCTCCGCGGCTGCTTATACGCCGGCCAGCGCGGCCCTGGCCATCGAGCAAAAGCAGGCGGACGCAGAGGCGAGCATCATGGCGGCGGTACAGAAGCCCCTGAGCATCCGCTCGTTCACGGGGAAGTCGGGTCCGCCAGCGTGGAAGCATCTTCCGTCCTGGTACCTGGTTTCCTCAAACGATCAGATGATTCCGCCCGCAGCTGAGGAATTCATGGCCAAGAGGATGAGCGCGACAGTTCGCAAGGTTCCTTCCATCCACGCTTCCCCGGTGTCGCACCCCAAGGATGTGGTCGGCCTTATTACTCTGGCCGCCGAGTCAGGTCGAGCGCAGGAGCTTAGAAAAACGGCTTGATTCGGATATTAAGAGAGTGACCCTTGTCCGGGAGTATGATTATCCGCAGTCACGTGCCGGCTCGATCCCATCGCGTCTACCGTTAGTGTCTGTCGGCAACGCTCGCGCTCGCGAGCGCATCGTTGGCGATAGCCCAATCGAAGGCAGTAGAGGAAGAGATTCCGACGCTGCACGTTTACACCGATCTGGTCCAAACTGCTGGGTGCTGACGCCGGATCGCAAGCCGATTGGTCCGATAGCGGAGGAGAAGTTCTACGTCAGCTTGGAGGGCGGCCCGAAGATTCGGGTGACCCATGCCAGGTTGGAAGGTGACGAACCGATTTCATTGGCAGTGCTGCTCGACCTGACTCAACCCTTTCCAACTCTGATGAGGCATATCGAGGATGCGATCGCGGGTTTGGCGCCTCTTTCATCGAGTCCGGAGGACAAGATTGCGATCTATTCGCTGGACTGCCAATTGGTTCGTCCCACGGGTGCTGTTGAGGCAGACCCTACGGCACTCAAGGGAGCTGTAGCTGTTGCGCTGCAATCGTGGAAAGCGCGTGGGGAAAAGAGGCTGACTCATTGCCCGGAGCCTTCGCACCTTTTTGACTCGCTGGTCGCTATCACCCAGATGCTGCACGGGCAGTCCGGCCATCGCGTAATTCTTGCTCTAAGGGATGGGCTTGACCGAGGGAGCCATACGGATTGGAATACGTTGCGGTTCAGCGCACAGGCGAGCGGCGTGGCGATCTTTGCCCTCACTGATTTTCTTTCCGCAAGCGATTTTATTAAGGTCTGTGACGCGACCGGCGGAATGATATCGACAGCGCACGCGGATGATCTTGCAAAGAGTTTGGAATCGTTCACGAAGATGCTTCGCGCGCGGTATATTGTGGAGTTTCCGCCAGCGGCTTCCACCGCCGCGTATCGCGGATTCGACATCACAATCGAGAAAAGGACGCCTTCATCCGGTCGTCCGGTACACAGGTTTCAGACGACCATCCAGGCGTCTTGAACGATCCGACGACACTCCCGTCCAATCCCGCGCTTGCGCCCTAGTGGGGGATGCTGGGGACTCCGATGTTCCAGCGGAACGCATGGTCGTGACAGCGGGAATCTGCGGTATTATCCTGACATTCGCGGCGCGATGAGAAGAAGGGCTTCACTCAATGCAAGACCTGACTTTAGGGGGCGACAAGGAAGAAAAATCAAGCGTGACAAGGAGCACCCCATGAAGCGCGAGAGCAAACCATCCGCAACCCAGCAACGCGCCTATGAATCAAAGCTCGGGGAAAAGATACTCGGCTCAGACGTTTGGAAGAGTTATGAGAAGCTGAATCAGTCTCGGCAGATCAAATCCAGCCGGGCGGCTAGTTCGTTGTTTGCGCGTGCGACAAAAGCATTGAATTCAGGCTCCTCTTAGAACACTACCGCCGGAGAAGTCCGATCCCGCCGAGTTGGAGAGACTATGGACGTTGAGAAGAGCAAAGGGCAAGCCGCAGAATCGCAGCCCATGGCGGCCATTGGGCCTTCCGACCTGTTATTTCACTCACAATACAGCTTCGCTAGACCCAACCCCGAACACATCTTCGAGCCACCCGCCAATCTTCTTACGGGAATTGGGTCTACTGAGATCGAGGAGTATGCCGATGCCCTATCCGGCAAGATTTCCTTGGGGTTTTGCGCGTGGAAATTGGTTACTGGCCGACGGGACGCCTTTTTTTCAAGCCCCATGCCGCTGCATGGCGGCGGAATTCCTGGCTTCGTCCTTACGGCTGACGGAATCATTACATCAGGTAGCGTGTTTGATGTAGCCGACGTATCCACGCTGCAATACGAGATTCCCAGTACGCCGCAGACGGACCTGGTCGTCACTGCATCGGTTTATTGCCCGGTTAGAAACTTTGGAAGTGGCATCGATCAGAACTTCGACAGTTTTTTTCCATGCGTCCTGGCCTATATACGTCGCCCGCACAAGGGCTGATCATGGTGACGGCCAATCTAAACCTAACGGCCTTTACAACCGCAAACGGCCAGATCTTAAATTTCGAGCACCAATAGTCTCACATTGATAAGACGGATTATGAGTAGCGGTCCGGGTACTTATGGAACCGCGTTCAACGTAATAGCTGACGACTGTGTATTCTTTCTTCCGGAGAACATTTCTCAAACTGCTAGCGTTGCGACGAGCCTGCCGTTGGGGGATGCAGATCAACTGACTATTGAAGCCGAGGTTGAATTAGCTGGACTGAGGATAGGCAACAAGGCGCCGGGAGCGGGGTACATCGGCGCGACCTTCCAAGACAAGAGTCCACAGGTAACGCGACTTTTTGGCGGAACCTTCGGATATCCGTGTCCGTTTCAAATTACCAGTATCAAAGTCTGCCAGGGACCATAAAGGCTGCAAGGCATCCGCGTCCTTCTCAGAGCGGAGAGGCAACTTTGCAAATCTTCGTGGGTCGCGACGGCACGATCAAAGGGATCCGTCCGGGATTTGCCTCTCCTGCAAGCGGACAGTTCAACGACCAGTTGACCTTTGCAGTGATTCTTGTCTTGCTGCTGCCTGAGATTTTTCAGGACTATACCAAGTGGATGGATGCGTGAATAAAGCCGAGACAGCCGAGGTGCGATTTAGACCCGGGCGCCGGTGAGTACTGCTTTCGGCCAGGGCGACAACATTGCGGTGCTGACTTTAACGCGGGTTGCGGTGGGGTCGAATCGACGACCCGGCTTGTCGCGCGGGAGCTGGTCTCCGCCATTTGAATCCGGACAAAAGCGTACACTCAATAGACCCACTTCAGGAGAAACTTCAGCCGGAGGAAGGAATGCGCGGAGCCGTTGGGTGCCCGGGGTGGCGCTTGTGGCTGTGTCTTGCGCTGATCGGCGCGGCACCGGTGGCCGGCCAAACCGTCGATCTCACCAAGCAGACCGTCCTGCTCGCCGATCTGAGCAAGGCGAAGTGGCGCTTCCACCCCGGCGACGACCCGCGCTGGGCCGATCCCGCCTTCGACGATTCGCAATGGCCCCTGCTGGCGGGCGACAGGAGCTGGGACGAGCAAGGGTACAAGGGTTACAGCGGCTATGCATGGTACCGCATCCACCTGAAGCTGCCGCCGGATGCCCCCTTTGCCATCGCGCCGGGCCACATCCACGACAGCTACGAAGTCTTCGCGGATGGCGTCAAGGTTGGCCAATGGGGACCATTGTCGCCTGGCTCAGTGCCGCTCGCCCGGTACAACGCAGGGACAATCCAAGCGGGGTCGCCCGGTCACTCCGGGGAGATTGAGGTGGCAATCCGGACGTGGCACTGGAGTGTGTGGGCGCCGTACAACGGCGGCGGCTTCGGCGGGGGGCCGGTGCTGCTCGGAGCGCCGGCAGTGGTTGCAGACCGCGACGCGCATCGGGCGGACGCAGCGATCCTGACGACAGGCTTGCCGGGCCTGGCGATCGCTTCGGCTTCGATCCTGGCAGGTTTGCTGGCGCTCTTGCTCTATCTGAAGGAGCGGTCCAGCCCGGAGTATTTTTGGTTCGGTCTGCTCGAGGTCTGCAACGGTCTCGGCACGATTTGGGACTACGCCGCCGGCCATTGGATCTCAGTGACGATCAACGCTCGCGATCGCGGCGACTTTTCGCTGAACTACGTCTGCACGGTTGCCTTTATCCTGTTCTTCTTTCGCTTTGTTGGCAGGCCTGTGCGGGGATGGCCGCGATGGGTCGTGATCGCCCAGGTCCCGTTTCTGCTCTTCGACATGCTGGAGAGCTACGCTCACCCGACGAGCGTCGCCTTGTGGAATGCGATCGGTGTGATCGAGACGGTTTTCTTTTATCTCACCCTGCTGTGGCTTGTGGCGGCTTACTGGAAAAATTCCCGCGCTGCGCGGAGACTCGCCGTCCCATTGGTGTTGCTCGCTCTTGCAGAACTTGCGGAGGCCATGAGTATCAGCCTGTTCCAGGCGGGCCTTACGCTACAGGATATCCCGCCGCTGGTCTCCCATCCCTTTCAACTGACGTACACCGATGCAGCCCAGGTATGCTTTCTCGCGGCGATGGCGTATGTGCTCATCGAACGCTTCGCCGAGGACCAGGCCGAGCGCACGCGTCTCGCCGAGGAGTTCGAGGCGGCACGGACCGTGCAGCAGGTACTGATTCCGGACTTTCTTCCGCCGGTCCCGGGCCTCACCGTAAAGAGCGCGTACCTGCCGGCGCAGGAGGTTGGCGGGGATTTCTTCCAGGTGCTGCCCGTCCTGAATCCTGAGGGGGGCGACGGCGCGACGTTCATCGTGGTCGGCGACGTCAGCGGCAAGGGGTTGAAGGCAGCGATGACGGTATCGCTGATTGTGGGGACGCTGCGCACCTACGCGGAGTTCTACTCCAGCCCTGCCGAACTGCTGGCTGGCCTGAACCGCCGCCTGCATGGCCGCACCGCCGGCTTCGCCACTTGCCTTGCGCTGATGATCACGCGGGAGGGCGAGGTGACGATCGCGAATGCCGGCCATCCCAACCCCTACCTCGACGGCGTCGAGATTCAGACCGACAGCAACCTTCCGCTGGGCGTTACGCTGGATGTCGGATATGCCGAGACGCAGTTGCACATTGATGCGGGACAGAGATTGACGCTGGTGACGGACGGCGTAGTGGAAGCGACTGCAGCAGCCACGAAGGAGCTGTTCGGGTTTGAGCGGACGCAGGCGATCAGCGGGCAGGCGGCGGAGGCGATTGCCCAGGCAGCGCGGGCGTTTGGGGTGGGCGCGCCGCAGGCCGACGACATTACGGTGCTGACAGTCGCGCGAACGCCAGTCGTGATGGGGGCCACCGCATGAAAGCTGATATCCCAGGGGCTAAAGTCCGGGGTTGTGGCCGCTCCGATGTCCTTGAGACCCAGGGCTTAAGCCTTGGGCTATCAGCCCGGACCTATCCAGGAGCAAGGACAGCGGCAATGGCAAGAGCAAGGGGACTGGCAGGAGCAAGGCTGCTTGCGGTCCTGCTGATGTTCTCGGCGTGCGGGGTTCTGTGCGCGCAGACGGTTGACCTAATGAAGCACGCGGAGCCGCTCGCCGACCTGAGCAGGGCGAAGTGGCGGTTCCAGCCCGGCGACAACCCGCGCTGGGCCGATCCCGGCTTCGACGATTCGCAGTGGCCTCTGCTCTCCGGCCGCGCCAGCTGGGACAGCCAGGGGTACAAGGGGCTCACCGGCTTTGGCTGGTATCGCATCCGCGTCACGCTGCCCGCGGCGCAACCTGTCGCCTTCGCCGGCGTGGTGTGCGACAACTATGAGGCCTTCGCCGACGGGCGAAAGATCGGGGCCTGGGGACCG
The DNA here is from genome assembly GCA_050014235.1 of Acidobacteriaceae bacterium. GTDB lineage: Bacteria > Acidobacteriota > Terriglobia > Terriglobales > Acidobacteriaceae > Edaphobacter. The sequence goes on along the minus strand of JBEKDS010000016.1, from coordinate 46,631 downwards.
GTAGGCCCGGGTTCGACCCAGACTTACAATCACCACTTCTGGAATACCGCCGCGCCCATCCCGCAGCACACCGGCGAAGTCGTCCTCGCGGTGCGCGTCTGGTCATCGCCGTCAACCGGATTTTGCCAGGTCGGCGGGTTCAGCGGTGGCCCCATCCTGCTGGGCAGCCCTGGCGAGATCAACGATACCCTCACCCGGTACGCGAGCGGCCGGTTGATCCGAAGCTCGGCCGAATGTTTGATCGGCCTGCTTTACCTCCTTGCGGGGTGTTTCTCCCTGCTGCTCTACCGGAAGGAAAAGAGCAGCAAGGAATATCTGTGGTTCGGCATCCTCGCGGTCCTGACCGGCCTCGGTCCTATCAGCGACCTCGTCATCAGTCACTGGATCTTCGTCTCATTTCGTTGGTACAACCTGATCGAAACGCCGTCTTCGGACGCCCCGCATATCGCGCTCATTCTCTTCTTCTTTTACTTCATCGGCCGGCCCCTCGCCCGTTTCGCCCGCTGGGTGGTCTACCTCGAAGTTGGGTTCCTGCTCTTCGATATGGTGGAGAGCGCGACCATCTTCGTCAGCCTGAGGGCATGGAGCGTCCTCTATGCCGTGAGCGACGCACTTTGCTATGCCACCGTCGCCTGGCTGGCCTTTGCCTATTGGAAGCAGTCGCGAAGCGCGCGCAGGCTGGCTGTTCCGCTGCTGTTGCTGGCAGCTGCCAATATCGCCCTTGACGGCAGTCTTATCATGTACTTCGTCGGCCTTACCGCGCGTCTCTTGCCCCCCATTTTCGCGGAGCCCGTCCGGTTCAGCTTTACCGACCTCGCCTCGCTCTTCTTTCTGGGCGCGGTGGCCTATGTCCTGATTGAGCGCTTCGCCGAGACCCAGGCGGAGCGGACGCGCCTGCATGGCGAGTTCGAGGCCGCGCGGACGGTGCAGCAGGTGCTGATTCCGGACTTTCTGGAGCCGGTGGCTGGCCTCACGGTTGAGAGTGCATACTTCCCGGCGCAGGAGGTGGGCGGGGATTTCTTCCAGGTGCTGCCGCTGGCGGACGGCGCTGCGTTCGTCGTCGTGGGCGATGTGAGCGGCAAGGGCTTGAAGGCGGCGATGACGGTGTCGCTGATCGTGGGCACGCTGCGCACCTACGCGGAGTTCTACACCAGCCCTGCGGACTTGCTGGCCGGCCTGAACCGGCGGCTGCATGGGCGCACCGCGGGATTCGCCACCTGCCTCGCGCTGATGATCACGCGGGAGGGCGAGGTGACCATCACCAATGCCGGCCATCCCAATCCGTATCTCGATGGGGTGGAAATCGAGACGGATAGCAACCTTCCCCTGGGGATTACGCTGGATGTCGAATATGCCGAGACCCGGCTGCGCATCGACCCAGCGCAGTCCTTGACGCTGGTGACCGATGGCGTCATCGAAGCGACCGCGCCAGCCACCAAGGAGCTCTTCGGCTTCGAGCGCACCCAGGCCATCAGCCGCCAGGCCGCGAACGCCATCGCCGAGGCCGCCCGCGCCTTCGGCTTCGGCGCTCCGCAAGCGGACGACATCACTGTCCTCACCGTCGCCCGGGTCTAATATTCGCGACTGGGTACGTGCGCGTCCTAGAAAAGTTCATGTCGTCGTAGTTCGAGGATTTCTCATTTGTAGGCACTGGCCGAGTTGCCGGTACTGATTCACAGATCTCTCGCAATCACAGCGTGATCTTCATCGGAAGTTCTCGACCAGCATCAGGTCGCTCGCTGGATCATCGAGCTGGGCATACACGAGATAGCGCCCGTCCGGCGAGACATCGAGGCCAAACTCCGGACGCCCCATGGGGAGCAGAGTGCTTGTGGCGCCCGTGGCATAGTCGTAGAACCTCAACATGGAGTTGCCCGACTCGCCGGCATGGGTCATATAGTAGATCCCGCGCCTGGCGACGGCGTAGTTGACGCGGTAGAGTGAGTCCGACAGCTGCTCCTCCGGGCCGCCTGCGACCGGCATCCTCCAGATCGATCCTGAATCCGCGCGCAGAATTCGCGAGAAGTAAAGCGTCTTGCCATCCTGGGACTCCACAGGGAACTCCCCGCCATTGTGCGTCACCTGGACCGCTGTTCCGCCATGCGAGCTCATCTTCCAAACCTCTGTTCGCCCTGTCCGGGTTGAAGCGAAGTACATCCATCGACCGTCTCGCGACCACGAGGCGCCGAAGTTATTGAACGTGCCGTTGGTGAGCTGGTTCATCCTGCCGCCGTCCGCGTCCATCGTATAAATCTGGTAGTTGCCTGTGGCATTCGAATCCACCTCCAGGGTGCGGCCATCGGGCGACCAGTGCGGCGACCCCGCCAGTCCGCGCTTCACAAAGGTAAGCTGCCGCACCTGCTTTGCTTCCGCATCGCCCAGCCAGACCTGGCTTCTCCCTCCACCGCGCATGGACTGAAACGCGATTCGGCTGCCGTCCGGAGAGTATTGTGGATACACGTCGCGAAAGGTGGAGGCGATCAGCCGCTCCGGCTTCAGCTCACTGGCGTTCAAGTCAATTCTCCAGATGTTCGCGTCTCCGTGCACCACCGCGTACGCCAGCCGATTACCCTCTCGTGAAACGGCGACACCCTGTATCTCCGAACCTGTTCCGGGAACTGGCTGCGCCTGGCCGCCGCCTTGCACCGGAATGCGATAAAGCCCGTCCGGAGTGAGCGCCACGACCTCCCTCCCATTTGCCATCCACGCCGCCCCACTGATTGGAAGCCCCTGGGACGAAATCTGCTTTGGGACCTCGACAGGTTTCGCGTTCTCGTCCAGCCGAACGGCGTACAGCGCGCCTTGGAAATAAAACGCCGGCACTCGATTGAACAAGAGCGTCGTTCCGTCTGGAGAGATCAATGGAGATTTGTCGTCAAACTCAAGACCCGGTTCCGTGATCTGCTCCAAGTCTCCCGTGTCGAGCGATACACGCAGAAGGACCGCGTGCTCTTTCACCAGCCCCGATACGATCAGCCATCTACCGTCCGGAGTCCAGGCGGGAGCGCTTTCTTTCGATGACCAGACCGGATCGAAATTTATTGGAATCGGGACGAGTCTGCGCTCCGGTCCCCCTAGCGCCGGGACCAGTATCAGCTCCGCGTGGCCAGGAGTCTCGATCCTCAGGAACGCGATCGTCGATCCATCCGGCGACCAGGACGGCATTCTATCCGGCAGCGGGTCTGTGGTGAGCCGCAGCGGGACCGCGTCCGGCCCTATCGCCTTGACATAGATGTCGACGTTGTTCTGCTTCTCGCCGTCCCACTGAAAAGCCACCTGAGTGCCGTCCGGGAAGAAGGACGGCGCTTCTTCATTGCCCCGATAGGTGGTCAGCGGCACTGGCGTGGAGATAGCCTGCACGGTTGGCCGCGACCAGATCCGCCACGCCGCCCATCCAATGGCCGCAAGGACAGCCAAGCCGATTACGGCCCAAACGGCAATCCACGGCGACTTTCGCGGCATTGGCTTCGCGGATGGAGGAGGTTCTTCGGTCGTCAGTTTTCCGATGAAGCGGTAACCGACGGTGGGCAGCGTCTCAATAAAGCGAGGCTGCCTGGAGTCGTCCTCCAATGCCTTGCGGATCTGCGCGATGGCCCTGGTGAGGGCGTTGTCGGTGACATTGGTCCCGTCCCAAATCACCCGGAAGATCTCTTCTTTGGCGAGAACCCGCTGCCGGTTCTCGATCAGGAACTCCAACAACCGAAACGACTTCGGCTCCAGCAGCAGCTCCATGTCGCCGCGGCGCAGGCGCCTCGTTGCTGCATCCAGCACATACCCATCGAAGCGGTAGATCCGGGGAGATTCCATGCAGGATACGGACGAGTATAGCTCGGGATTATGGACCACGGCGCCTCCATCATGCTTCGATCACTCGTCCGCAGGGAAGCATCCTGGCCGCATCGCGACTTGAGGACTCCGCCGGCCCAAGGGTGGGGGCATGAAAGCTCAATCGCTCCTGCTGCCTGCCCTCTTCTTCGCAATAGCTCTTCCCGCGGCCGCCGTCGCGCAGCCCACGCCGACAGCCATACAAATGAAGGTAATGACGGGAAAGCCCGTCGTCGACGGCGTCTTCCTAAATGGCCATGGGCCTTACCGGTTCCTCCTGGATACCGGCAGTCAGAGCAACCAGTTGGACTCGGGCCTGGCCCGCAAGCTGGGGCTCGCCGCCACGCTCCAATTGGACCTCGAGACCCCGTCCGGGGAGGCGACCGTCCACGGCGGCCTTGTAGCCAAAGTGGCTCTTGGACCGGCGGCAGCCAGCGATCAGGAGTTCCTCTTCACGCGCTTCGAGGATCTCTCTACCCTCCCGCCGGACATCCGGGGAATCCTCGGGCAGGAGTTCCTGGCCCACTTCGACTACATCCTGGACTTCGAGCACCATCGACTGACCTTTGGAGAGCCCCTTCCCGCTGGCGTCCAAACCGGCTTTCGGCTCATCTTCGGCCGGATGGCGGTTCCCACCAGCTTAGGAGACCTGGTGCTGGACTCCGGGGCCGAGATGCTCTTCCTCTTCCGCGAGTCCACCCGCGCCACGAGCGCGCAGGTCATCGGGGCATCCGGAGCGAGAGTGCCCGTCTCCTTCGAGACCGCGCCCGAAGTTCGCATCGGCGATCGCCGTTACCGCCCGGCCAAAGCAGAGTACCACCCAGTCCCCGCCGCCGAAGAGGCCGGCTTATTGCCAGCGAACCTATTCCATGCCATCTTCGTCTGCAACTTGAAACAATATGTTGTCTTCGATCCGCTGCTCTGAGCGTTGGGACGGATTAGTAACGAATAACGCGGCACGAACCTGGGGCGCCCTCGATTTACGCGAAATAGCCAATGCGCGATTCGAAGGAGGGCCGGCCCAGGAAACGTGATATGGCCTGTTGTCAAGTTGAATGCCAAAGGCAGGTTGGGGGGCAGCCCGCGGGGCTAGTCGTTGGCGATGATCTCGCGGGCTTGCGCGATGTGCTTTTTGATGGTCTCGATCTTGTTGGGCCAGTTGCCTCCGGCTTTGTCCGGGTAGGGAACGCCGGCGGCATATTGGCGCTCGGCCTCGGCCAGACGGTCGAGGAGGATGTCGAGGTGCTGTTGGGGAGTTAGGCCGGCCATAGGGTTAGCGTATCACCGTGAAACATAGATTAGAGAGTGGCCGGCGGGGGGAAGGTTTCCTCGAGTTCCTGCTGGTGTTTCCGGCAATAGACGGCCCAGGGTATCTGTTTGAGCCGCTTCTCTCCGATGGGTCTGCCGTCGACCTGGCACTTGCCGTAGTTGCCGTTTTCGATGCGTTGCAAGGCGGCCCGAATCTGCTGCAACAGCGCGGTGTCCTGATCTGCCTCTTTCAGAGGCAGGCCTGAATCTTCGTCCGCTACGCTTTCATCGCTCCAATCACGAACGCGTTCGCCAGCCTCGCCCCGGGCGTCGTGTTCGGCGAGGTTCTGCTGAGCGAGCAACTCCCGCTGTTTGGCCAAAAGCAGGACTTTGTGTTCTTCGTAAGCCATAACGCCTCCGTGGTTCCCGCAGTCTACGCCAACGCGACTACTGCTCGAAGGTCAGGGTGACGAGGCGCCCCTGAATGTAGGTTTTGTTGTTGGTTCCGAGCATGACGGTGAAGGACTTGACGGGAGCGTCCCGGTCGGGAGGCGGATCCAGAGGGAGCGCTTCGAGCCTGTCGGCTATATACTCGTCGATCTCCGGGGAGAGGCCCTCCTCGTGGTTGGACATGATGTTTTCGACGACGGCGCCGTGCGATAGGTCGCCTTCCTCGTCGAGAAAGGAGAATGAGAATCGGTCCCCTGGCTTCGGCTGCGACATGGGCACTCCTCACAGGCATTCTAGTCGCCATGCGGGAGGTCTTGTGGGCCACCGCCCGAAGCAATCGAGTCACTGCGCCCTCCGGCGGTGAGGGGGCCGCACTAAGGCCCTTCGACGCGCTCAGGGAAGAGGTACGCGAGGCGGGCAGCCTCACAGGGGAGCAGTTCCACGCTCTGTTGACGGAGCTACACGAACCATTCGCAACGATGGCGCTCCTAAGTGTGTGCCTGGGCCTTCGCATCAGCGAGGCGCTCGCGCTCCGATGGTCTGACGTGGATTGGTTAGGTTCGCGGTTGAGCGGGCCGCAAATGCCGCGAAGATCGGACACCTCGGTACGCATACCTTCAGGCACACCTACGGCTCATGGCTCGACGCCGTGGGCACGCCGGTTGCCGTGCAACAGAAGATGATGCGCACGCGGACATCCGAACCACAATGAACATTTACGGCGATGTTGGAACGGACGAAATGACTACCGCGGGAATCAGGGTCGCTCAGCTTGCGTTTCAGAGCAACGCAGCGCTGCCAGAGCGCGAGGCGAGCTAAGTTATTGAGGGAGTGGCTCCTGAGGTAGGACTCGAACCTACAACCCTTCGGTTAACAGCCGAATGCTCTGCCATTGAGCTACTCAGGAATGAGGTGTGCCGCGTTTTGAGGCTTCGCCGCACAACTCTTTGTTTATACCAAAGGGCGGAGGGTGGGTCAAAGACTGCGCGGGCGGTGGTGCCTGGGTCGATAGCAGATTGGGACGGGCGTTAGAGCGGGATGATGCGGTAGTCGATGGCGTCGTCGGCGATGGTGATTGTGGCGAGGGTGATGGGGTGGTTGAAACGGCGGGGGCCGGCGCTGCCGGGGTTGAGGTAGAGGACGCCGGCGCGGGTTTCGATGGAGGCGCGGTGGGAGTGGCCGCTGACAACGACATCGATGTGGGCGGCTTTGGGGTTAAGGTCGAGGTCGTGGATGGAGTGGACGAGGTAGAAGAGGCGGCCGGCGAGCTCGACGGCTTCGGTGGGCGGGAGGGCGGCGCAGGGGCCGCAGGTGTCGATATTGCCGCGGATGGCGGTGAGTGGGGCGAGGGCGCGGAGGCGATCGAGAATGGCGGAGTCGCCGACGTCGCCGGCGTGGAGGATGTGGATGGAGCCGGCGAGGGCGGCGATGGCTTCGGGGTGGAGGAGGCCGTGGGTGTCGGAGATGACGCCGATGGTGAAGGGGATGGGCATTCGTTTGGTGGATGGCTGGCTGGTGTCGGGTCCCGAAGCTATCTTTATATTTCCATCGCTGAGTTGAGTCGCCGACCGGGGCAAACAGCAGGTCCTTCCCCTTCGGCAGGCTCAGGGTCAGGATGACAATTTACAAAGAAGGTCAGGGTGACAAATCCAATACAGAAGCAGGTCCTTCGCTGCGCTCAGGATGACAATTTTAAAAGACTGGTGACAATTTCAAAAAACTATGGGTTGGTGGTGAGGCGGGTGCGGGGGTCGAGGAGGTCGCGGAGGGCGTCGCCGATGACGTTGAAGGAGAGGACGGCGAGCATGACGGCGATGGCGGGGAAGAGGACGAGGTGGGGTGAGTCGAAGACGTGGGCGCGGGCGTCGTTGAGCATGGTGCCCCAGCTTGGCGCGGGGGGTGGGATGCCGAGGCCGAGGAAGCTGAGGGTGGCTTCGGCGAGAACGGCCCCGGCCATCCCGATGGCGGCCTGGACGATGAGGGGCTGGACGATGTTGGGCAGGATGTGGCGGAGGACGAGGCGGAGGTCGGAGGCGCCGAGGGCGCGGGCGGCTTCGACGAACTCGCGTTCCTTGACGGCCATGACCTGGGCGCGGACAAGGCGGGCGTAGCCGACCCAGCCGGAGATGGAGAGGGCGAGGATGAGGTTGAAGAGGCCGGGGCCGAGGAAGGCGACGGAGGCGATGGCGAGCAGGATTCCCGGGAGGGCGAGGAAGGCGTTGGTGATGTAGATGTTGAGGACGGTGTCGGTCCAGCCTCCGTAGAAGCCTGAGACGAGACCAGCGACGAGGCCGATGGAGAGCGAGATCGAGACGACCGAGACGGCGACGGTGAGGGAGATGCGCGCGCCGTAGAGAGTGCGGGAGAGGATGTCGCGGCCGAGCTCATCGGTACCGAACCAGTGGCTGGGGCTGGGAGCCAGGAGGCGGCCGGTGAGGTCGAGCTGGGCGGGATCGCCTGGAGCGAGCCACGGCGCGAGTAGGGCGCAAGCAACGAAGATGGAGAGCAGTAGGACGCCTACGGCGGCGAGGGGCTGACGCGCGGCGCGGGTTACCAAGGTGAGACGATGTTGCGAAGGTTGCGATGTCATCTTTGGTTGTCCCTGTTTATCATAGTGACGACGCACGGCGCTGCGGCCGCACGGCACGAAAGGCACGTTTGCGAATTCTGGTTTACGGTCTCAACTACACTCCCGAACTGACGGGAATCGGCAAATACACCGGTGAGATGGCAGCCTGGCTGGCGCAACGCGGACACGACGTCCGGGTGGTGACTGCGCCGCCGTACTATCCCGCGTGGCAAATCCGCGAGGACTATCTCGGGACCAGCTACCGGACGGAGCAGGCACCGGGCATGCCGCTGGTCCGCCGGACGCCCCTGTATGTCCCGAGCCGGCCGACTGGGATTAAGCGGGTGGCGCATCTGGTCAGCTTCATGCTGGGGAGCCTTCCTGTGATGCTGCGGGAGATGTTCTGGCAGCCGCATGTGGTCTTCACCGTGGAGCCGACGTTTTTCTGCGCGCCTCTGACGCTTTTTGTGGCCAAAGGTGCCGGCGCGGCATGTTGGCTGCATGTGCAGGATTTTGAGGTGGATGCGGCGTTCGATCTTGGACTGTTGCCGGCGGAAGGGCCGATCCACGATGTTGCGCTGAGAATCGAGAAGTTTTTTGTTCATGCGTTCGATCGGGTGTCCGGTATCTCCTCGCGAATGGTGGAGCGAGCGCGGGCGAAGGGAACCTCAGAGGAAGGGACGATCCTGTTTCCGAACTGGGTGGATGTGGATGCGGTGTATCCGATCGATCCGGCGATCAACCGGCGGAACAGCGTCCGCAGCGAACTTGCCGCGCAGGTGCCGGGTCTCGCGGAGAAGACCGTAGTTCTGTACTCGGGCAACATGGGGGCGAAGCAAGGGCTGGAGCTGCTTGCTCCGTTGGCGGAGAAGTTTGCGGGCGACTGCCGCGTCCACTTTGTCTTCTGTGGGGATGGCGCTTTCAGGCCGCAACTGGAGATTCTGGTTGGCGCCCGGTCCAACGTGACGCTGCTTCCTCTCCAGCCGCTGGAGCGGCTGAACGATCTATTAAACGCCGCAGACATCCATCTGCTGCCGCAGCGCGCTGGGGCGGCCGATCTGGTGATGCCGTCGCGACTGACCGGGATGCTGGCGAGCGGACGCCCGGTGATTGCGACCGCGGGGCCGAGTACCCAACTGGCACAGGTTGTGGAGGGCCGCGGGCTGGCCGTGCCTGCGGACGATCCGGCTGCGCTGTACGCCGCGGTGCTGCGGCTGGTTGAGGACAAGGAGCTACGGCTGAGGCTAGGCGGGGCGGCGCGCGAGTATGCAGTCGAGCATTTGGGAAAGGAACAGGTGCTGGAGCGCTTCGAGATCGATCTGACGACGCTGGTTACCCAAATGCTGGGCGCCGGTGCGGCGGCGGTTGAAGCGACGCCGTGAGCCGAACCACGGTGCGGGGTGCTTTGGAATCAGGCCTGCGGCTTTGGGGTGAGGCGCACGAAGGCCTGGGCCTGATTTTCCCAGTCGGCGAGCATGCGCTTGGCGAGCGAGCTGGCGGAGCGGCGGGCGTGGAGCTCGAGCAGCTCGCGGAGGCCCTCTTGCGCGGCGGGGTCGAGTGAGCCGAAAGCTTCGGGCTCGAGGAACTCAGGATGGAAGCGGCGGTTGCGGATGAAGGAGCCGTCGGCGTCGTAGACCCAAGCGAGGCCTCCAGTCATGCCGGCGCCGAAGTTCATTCCGGCGCGGCCGAGGACGGCGACGCGGCCGCCGGTCATGTACTCGCAGCCGTGGTCGCCGACACCTTCGACGACGGCAGTGGCGCCGGAGTTGCGGACGGCGAAGCGCTCGCCGGCGCGGCCGGCGGCGAAGAGCGAGCCTGAGGTTGCGCCGTAGAGGGCGACGTTGCCGAGGATGACATGCTGGCCGCTATCGCGGGCAGCGAGGCCGCAGGCGCGGATGTCGATCTCGCCACCGGAGAGGCCCTTGCCGACGAAGTCGTTGGCCTGGCCGTGGAGGACAAGCTTCATGCCGTCGACGGTGAATGCGCCGAAGCTTTGGCCGGCGGTGCCGGTGAGGGTGAGGGTGACGTCGACGGGGACCTCGTTGTCGACGCGCAGGAGGGCGATCTCGCCGGCGAGGCGGGCACCTACGGCGCGGTCGCGGTTGGCGATGGGGGATGTAACGACGAAGGGCTCGCCGCGTTCGATGGCGGCCAGGGCGGGCTCGACCCAGGCCTCGTCGAGCGGCGGTTCGGGGTCGGGGCGGTCGTTGCGGATGCCGGCCCAGCTGAGCGGGCCGTCGGCAACTTTAGCGAGCATGGCATCCAGTTTGAGGTCGCCGTCGAAGCGCACCTGTTCGAGAAGATCGGAGCGGCCGATGGCGGCCTCGATGGAGGGAAGGCCGTAGCGGGCGAGCAGGCGTTGGAGGTCGGCGGAGAGCTGCTCGAAGAATTGGACGAGATGCTCCGGTTTGCCGCGGAACTTGGCGCGCAGCTCCGGCTTCTGGGTGGCGATGCCGGTGGGGCAGGTGTTGAGGTGGCATTGGCGTGCCATGTCGCAGCCGAGGACCACGATGACGGCGGTGCCAAAGGCGTACTCGTCGGCGCCGAGGAGGGCTGCGACGAGTACGTCGCGGGCGGTGGCGAGGCCGCCGTCGGTGCGCAGGCGGACGCGACCGCGCATGCCGCTCTCCATGAGGACCTGCTGGGCCTCGGCGAGGCCGAGCTCCCAGGGATTGCCGGCGTACTTGATGCTAGAGAGCGCGGCTGCGCCGGTGCCGCCGGTGTTACCGGCGATGACGATGTAGTCGGCGTAGGCCTTGGCGACGCCAGCGGCGACGGTGCCGACGCCGCAGACGGAGACGAGCTTGACGCCGACGGCGGCGCGGGGGTTGACGCGCTTGAGGTCATAGATGAGCTGGGCGAGGTCCTCAATGGAGTAGATGTCGTGGTGGGGCGGCGGCGAGATGAGGGGCACGCCGGGCTGGGCGTGGCGGAGGCGCGCGATGAGACCGCTGACTTTGTGGCCGGGGAGCTGGCCGCCCTCGCCGGGCTTTGCGCCCTGGGCGACCTTGATCTCGATCTCTTCCGCGTGGGCGAGGTACTCTGCGGTGACGCCGAATCGGCCGGAGGCGACCTGCTTGATCTTATTGTTCAGGTTGGTGTGGACGGCGGGAGCCTCAATGACGGCTTCGGCAACGGCGGTGCCTCCGCCGGACTGGGCGTGCAGCTCGGTGCCCTCGGGGCCTCTGCTGTGGGCCGCGTGGCTGGGAGCCTTGCGGTAGACGTCGCGGTCTTCGCCGCCTTCGCCGGTGTTGGAGCGGCCGCCGAGCATGTTCATGGCGAGGGTGATGGTGGAATGGGCTTCGGGGCTGAGCGATCCGAGGGACATAGCGCTGGCCACGAACCTGCGGACGATGGTTTTGGGATTCTCGACGACATCGAGGGCGAGTTCGGGGCCGGCAGGGCGAACCTCGAGCAAGTCGCGTAGGACGGCGGCCTCGCGGACGGCGATGTCGCGGGTGTAGATCGTGAAGGCGGATGCGGGGTCGGCGGGCGGAGGGACGCCGCGCGCGCTGCCCACGACTGACTGGAGCGATTTAATGGTGGGCGGCTGCCAGCGGTGGGGTTCGGCGAGGTCGGCTTTGCGGAAGCGGACCCATCCGTAGTCGGGCAATTCGGCCGCAGGTTCGGCGGCGATCTGCCAGGTTTGGCGCACCTGCTTTTCGATCTCGGCGAAGCCGATGCCGGAGAGCGGCGCGGGCGTGTTGATGAAGCAGCGCTCGACGACGCTCTCGTGCAGGCCGAGGATGTCGAAGAGGTGCGCGCTGCGATAGCTGTCGACGACGGAGATGCCCATCTTGGACATGATCTTGGCGAGGCCGGCATCGAGCGCCTTGAGCATCTTCTTTTCGGTGGCTGCGGGATCGGTGCCGGCGGGTGCGAGGCTCATTCCGGTCTCGAGCGCGAGCCAGGGACAGACTGCGCCGGCGCCGTAGCCGATGAGCACGGCGGCGTGATGGATGTCGCGGCAGTCGCCGGTTTCGGCGACGAGGCCGGCGTGGGTGCGCAGGCCGGCGGCGACGAGGGCCTCATGCACCGCGCCGACGGCTATGGCCATGGGGATGGGGAGCAGATCGGCGTTTGCGGGGCGATCGGTGAGGATCAGGATCTTCGTGCCAGCGCGGAGCAGGGCGATGGCCTTCTCGCAGATTAAATCGAGCCCCTGGGCGAGGGTGCTCTGAGGGTCGAAGACGCAGGGGAGCTCGCGCATGGGCAGTTCGTCGAGGTGAGGGTATTCACCTTTGCGGAGGGCCTCGACCTGGCCGAGGGAGAGGAAGGGCGAGGCGAGCGAGAGGCCGGCGAGCGGGGCGTTCTTGTCCAGCATGTGGGGCCAGGGGCCGAGCCGGGTGTGGAGGGAGACGACGCAGGCCTCGCGCAGGGGGTCGATGGCGGGGTTGGTGACCTGAGCGAAGCGCTGGCGGAAGTAGGCGTAGATGGGCCGGGGGGCGCGGGCGAGGAAGGCGAGCGGGGTGTCGTCGCCCATGGAAAAGACGGCGTCCTTGCCTTCTAGCGCCATGGGCTGGAGGATCATTTTGACGTCTTCGCGGGTATAGCCGAAGCCGCGCTGGGTAGTGGCGAGTGTTGCGGCGCCGGGCTGTGCGCGCAGGGGCACGGGGGCGAGGGTCGCCTCCTCTACCAGCTTGGCGTAGGTTGCGCCTGCGTCGAAGAGTTCAAGTAACGCTTCATCTTCGTAGAGCCAGTGCTCAACTAAGTCGACTGCCAGCATCTGGCCGGGGCCCAAGCGTCCGCTGTGGACGACTTCAGCAGGATCGAGATCGACCAGGCCGATCTCGGAACCCGCGACAACGAGGCCGCCGCTGGTGACGGCGAAGCGGCAGGGGCGGAGGCCGTTGCGGTCGAGGGCGACGCCGACGACGCGGCCGTCGGAGAAGGCCATGGCGGCGGGACCGTCCCAGGGCTCGGCGCAGTCGGCGTGGTAGCGCAGGAACTCGGAGCCCTGGTGGCCTTCGACGGCGGGGGGAAGCAACATGCGGATGGCTTCGGCGATGCTGCGGCCGTTGCGGGAGATGAGTTCGACGACTTCGTCGAGCGAGGTGGAGTCGGTGCCGCCGGCGCTGAGGAAGGGTTTGCAGTCGGCGGGGAGGGTGGAGGCGCGGGCGGCGAGGCGCGCACGGTTGCCCCAGACGGTGTTGATCTCGCCGTTGTGGGCGAGGGTGCGGCCGGGTTGGGCGCGGTGCCAGGCGGGGAGGGTGTTGGTAGCGTAGCGCTGATGGAAGATGGCGAAGGGCGTGACGTATTTGGGCGAGGCGAGGTCGGGGTAGAACTCGGAGAGGAGCCGGCCCGCGCACATGGATTTGTAGACGATGGTTTTGCTGGAGAGGGAACAGATGTAGCCGGTGACCTCCCACTGCTCGAACATGCGCTCGAAGTGCTTGCGGGCGAGGTAGAGGCGGCGCTCCATGGTGCCGGCGGTCCTGTCGGAGACGTCGCGGATGAGGACCTGGCGGATCCTTGGCATGGTGGCGATGGCGATCTCGCCGAGGCACTCGACACGGGTGAGAACGTCGCGCCATGCCAGGACTTTGAGCCCTTGGGCTTCGAGGCAGACTTCGAGGGCGGCTTCGGCGCGGGTCTCGTCGGCGGGGAGGAAGAGCATGCCGACGCCGAGGGCCTGGCCTTTTTCGAGTTTGAGGCCAGTTTCCTCCAGCAGGAGGGCTTTGGGGACGGCGGTCATGAGGCCGACGCCGTCGCTGCTCTTGCCGTCGGCGGCGACGGCGCCGCGGTGGGCGAGGCGCTCCAGCGCAGTTAAGGCCTGTTGAAGGATGGTGTGCGAGGAGACGGCATTGACCGACGCGACGAAGCCCACTCCGCAGGAGTCGTGGTCAAATCGCTCGTCCAAAAGCGAAGGACGGGCGAACGAGGGGCCTCGGCACAGGTTGCCGGCGCGCGCCGCATGGGCGAGATTCTCTGCGGATACCGAGACGCGATCCATAGATCACTATACTGCGGGGCGAAGCCAGATCGATAACGCCCCGAAGCCTTTCACCGGAAATTTCTTTGAGATCGCCGGGGTGGAATCCCCCGCATCTATGTATAATTATACATAGAAATTGTATTTTTATACAGCAGCTAGTCCCGCGGTGCAGGTTCTGGTGAAGAAGGCAATTTTGATGCTGAGAGAATTTTTATATTAGTTTGCTCTGCCTCCAGTTGCAAACACTTAAATCGAGCAGAGAGGGATGGCCAGGGTCCGGCATGAAGCAGCAGCGTCACAGCGCAATCCGCGAAGTGCTCAATCAGTCGGCGGTGCCGAGCCAGGACGAGCTGCGGCGCAGGCTGGCGCGGCGCGGGTTTCATGTGACTCAAGCGACGCTCTCGCGCGACATCCACGAATTGCGGCTATTGAAGGGCCCAGCGGGGTATGCGATGCCGGGAAATTCGGCGGAGGAGGATGAGGACAGCCTGCCGGGGATTCGCGAGGTGCTGGGGAGTTTTGGGCTGGAGGTGCGGCAGGCGATGAACCAGCTGGTGCTGATGACGACGACAGGAAGCGCGCAGCCGGTGGCGGCGGGGATCGATTATGAGGACTGGCCTGAGGTTGTGGGCACCATTGCGGGCGACGACACGGTGTTGATTATCTGCCCGGACGAGCGGCAGGCGCGGACGTTGAAGTTAAGGATCGAAGAGTTTATTGGCTGACATTTTTTTCTGAATTCTGTGGAATGGTGAGGCTGGTGTTGCCCCACCGGGAATGTAGTGGTTGAGATGCAATCGTTGAGCAGTGAACTCGAAGCGGCATCGCGGAAGCGCAGCGGAACGGCGCGGGAGACGGTGCGGACGGCGGTCGCGGGGGTGGGCGGATATGCCGGCGGGGAACTGGCGCGTCTGTTGCTGGCGCATCCGCGGCTGGGCGCGACGCGGCCGGTGTTTCTGGGGCGGGTTGCGGATGAGTCGGTGACGGGGCGGGTGAGGCTCGAGCAGATCCAGCCGCAGCTTGGGTGGGGCGCGGGCGAGGCGCTGCCGGAGGTTGTGGCGTTCGACTGGAAGACGATTCGCGATGCGGGCGTGGAGATTGTGTTTCTGGCGCTGCCGCATGAGAACTCGCGGAAGTGGGCGCCGGAGTGGCTGGAGCATGGGGTGCGGGTGATCGACCTGAGCGGGGCGTGGCGGTTGAACGACGATGCAAATCGGGCGGTGTACAAACTGCACGATGCGGATGCGGCGCTGGGGCGAGCCTTGCAGGCAGAGGCGGTGTATGGATGTCCGGAGTTGCATCGTGCGGAGATTGCGGATGCGAAGACGCGGCTGGTGGCGAACCCGGGATGCTATGCGACGTCGATCATTCTGGCGCTGGCGCCGCTGCTGCGGGCGGATAAGGCTTCGGGGGTTGAGGTAGATCTGGACCATGGGATTGTGTGCGATGCGAAGTCCGGCGTGAGCGGGGCAGGGAAGGCGGCTACGGCGAAGACGCACTTTATGTATGCGGCGGACAATCTTTCTGCGTATGCGGTGTTTGGGCATCGGCACATGGGCGAGATGCTGGAGCAGCTGGGGTTGAGTGGGGCGCAGACCCAGTTCACGCCGCATCTGCTGCCGATTCCGCGGGGGATTCTTTCGACGATTTATGTGCGGCTGGCGGAGCGGGCAGAGCCGGAGCAGGTGGAGGCGTGTCTGCGCGGGTTTTATGCGACGAGCCCGATGGTGCGGGTGCGGGCGACGCCAGAGCTGCCGCAGATCCAGCATGTAGTGCGGACGAATTATTGCGATCTGGGATTTGAGCTGAACAAGGACGGCAAGAGGTTGGTGATTGTGTCGTGCCTTGACAACCTGCTGAAGGGCGCATCGGGACAGGCGGTGCAGAACATGAACCTGATGTGTGGGTGGGACGAGGCGGAGGGCCTGAAGTGAGGTACGTGGTGAAGCTGGGAGGAGCGACGATCGAGGACAAGAAGCTGCTGCATGAATGCGGCAAGGCGATCTTTGAGCTGGTGCGCGACGGCAACCAGGTTGCGGTGGTGCACGGCGGCGGCAAGCAGTTGACGGAAACGCTGGCGCAGATGGGCAAGAAGAGTGAGTTTGTTTCGGGGCTTCGGATTACGGATGCGGAGACGCGGGACGCGGCACTGATGGTGCTGGCGGGGCGGGTGAACAAGTCGCTGGTGGCGGCGCTGCGCACGCATGGGCAGTCGGCGATGGGGCTGGCGGGCGGGGATGGCAATGTGTTTCGCGCGCGGAAGAAGAAGACGGTGCCGGACCTGGGGTTTGTGGGGGAGATTGCGGCGACCGATCCGCTGTGGCTGGAGGCGATCTGGAAGATGGACGCGGTGCCGGTGATCTCGT
Organism: Acidobacteriaceae bacterium; assembly: GCA_050014235.1. Lineage (GTDB taxonomy): Bacteria > Acidobacteriota > Terriglobia > Terriglobales > Acidobacteriaceae > Edaphobacter. Next base: position 30,238 of record JBEKDS010000016.1, on the reverse strand, counting down.
CGATCGCGCTGGGGTTCGATGGGGAGTACTACAACATCAATGCGGATGAGATGGCGGCGGCGTGCGCGATCTGTACCAAGGCGGATGCGCTGGTGTTTCTGACCGACGTGCCGGGGGTGAAGGGCGCGGATGGGCAGGTGATGCGGTGGTTGTCGCTGAAGCAGATACCGGAGCTGGAGCGGCAGATGGTGGTCTCGGGCGGGATGCTGCCGAAGCTGGCGGCGTGCCGCGACGCGCTGACGCATGGGGTGAAACGAGTGAGGATTCTGCCCGCTGAGGCGGCGCATTTATTGCCGGACCTTTGCTCGACGAAGGTGGATGACGGAACGGAGGTTATGGTCGCATGAAGCTTGAATCGATCCAGGCAGCGGAGAAAAAGCTGCTCCTTAATACATATGAGCGGAACCCGGTGCTGTTTACCGGGGGCCAGGGCGTGCATCTGCGCGATGCGGAAGGCAACGAGTATCTCGACCTGCTGAGCGGGATTGGGGTGTCGGCGCTGGGGTATGGGCACCCGGCGGTGGAGGCGGCGATTGTGGGGCAGACGAAGCGGCTGCTGCATACGTCGAATTTGTTCTTCCATGAGCATACGGCGGAGCTGGCGCTGCGGCTGACGGAGATGAGCGGGATGGACCGCGTGTTTCTGTGCAACTCGGGTACGGAGGCGTGGGAGGCTGGGCTGAAGCTGGCGCGGGCCCATGCGGGTGTGCTGCGCGCAGAGGGCACGAAGATCGGGACGCGGTTTCTGGCGCTCGAGCATAGCTTCCATGGGCGGACGATGGGCTCGGTGGCGACGACCCACAAGGAGAAGTATCGCGAGCCGTTTGCTCCGGTGATGCCGGACGTGGAGTTTGTGCGCTTCAACGATGTGGCCGATCTGCGGGCGAAGTTTTCGAGCGAGGTGTGCGGCGTTTGCATTGAGGCGATCCAGGGCGAGGGCGGGATCCATGCGATCTCGCAGGAGTTCTTCGCGGAGGCGCGGGCGCTGTGCGATTCGACTGGCGCGCTGCTGCTGGCGGATGAGATCCAGTCGGGGATGGGGCGGACGGGCGAGTGGTTTGCTTACCAGCTTTACGGGATCCTGCCGGATATTACGACGCTGGCGAAGCCGATTGCGAATGGGTTGCCGATGGGCGCGATGCTGTGCACGGACGAGGCGGCGCGAGCGATGACGCCGGGGATGCATGGGACGACGTTCGGCGGCGGGCCGCTGGTGTGCGCGGTGGCGATTGCGGTGATTGACACGATGAAGCAAACAGGGCTGCTCGCGCATGTGCGCGAGGTTGGCGGGTACTTCAAGCAGCGGCTGGAGTGGCTGCGCCGACGGCACGATTGTGTGACGGAGGTGCGCGGCGAGGGGCTAATGCTGGGGCTGGAGCTGGACTCGACTGAGCTGGCGATGCGCGCGGCGGCAGAGATGATGGGCCGGCGCATCGTTATCAACCGCACCAGCGACACGGTGCTGCGGTTTCTTCCTCCTTTTGTCCTGGAGCGCGCGCATGTGGATACGGCGATTGCGGCGCTGGACGGGATACTTACACGATTGACGACACGAGACGCAGCAATGGCCGGCGCAGCGCCGGCAGGAGAAAACGCCCATGGGCAGTAAAACCGTGATGATGAATCCGAAGGCCGAAGCCCCGGAGGCTGTGGGCTCGGCGAAGCACACTGTGATGCTGGGCATCCAGTCCGATACCGCGTTCTCCGAAGGGGCGAAGCGGCTGTGCGGGCGCGACCTGTGCTCGGTTGCCGACTTCACCGTGGAAGAGATGGCCGCGGTGATGGAGCTGGCGCACGCGGTTAAGAACCATCCGGACGACTTTCGCCATGCGCTCGATGCGCGGCAGCTGGTGATGTTCTTCGAGAAGGCGTCGCTGCGCACGCGGTTGACATTCGAGGCGGCGATCAACACGCTGGGCGGCAATGCGGTCTTCGTCGACTCGACGCAGTCGACGCTGGGCGAGCGCGAGTCGTTGCCTGACATGGCGCACAATGTGGAGCGCTGGATGAACGCGATTGTGCTGCGCACCTACTCGCACGACACGATTACGGAGATGGCGGCGTGCTCGCGCGTGCCGGTGATCAACGCGCTCTCCGACCTGGAGCATCCGTGCCAGGCGATTGCGGATTTCTTCACGCTGGAGGAGCGGTTTGGACCGGTGGATGGGCTGCACTTTGCGTATGTGGGCGACGGCAACAATGTGTGCCACTCGCTGATGCTGACGGCGGCGCAGTTGGGCGTGCATTGCAGCGTGGCGACGCCGAAGGGGTTTGCGCCCAAGCTGGACATCATTCATAAGGCGATCGAGATTGCGGAGCAGACGGGCGGGAGCATCACGCTGATGCACGATCCGGTGAAGGCGGTGACGGGCGCGGATGCGGTGTATACGGATGTGTGCACGAGCATGGGCTTCGAGCATGAGGCCGCGCGGCGGGCTCCGATCTTCAAGCCGTACCAGGTGAATGAGGCGTTGATGGCGCACGCACAGCAGGATGCGGTGTTTATGCATTGCCTGCCAGCGCACAGGAATGCGGAGGTGACGGATGCGGTGCTGGATGGGCCCCAGTCGATTGTGTTCGACCAGGCGGAGAACCGGATGCATGCGCAGAAGGCGCTGCTGCTGATGCTGCTGGGTGGTGCGAAGCGGATTTCGAATGCGCGCGACCGGGGGATCCAGGCGCGTAAACGCTCTTAAGGCAGCCCGTTGGCTTCCAGCTCTTAGCTTTTGGCTAGGGGCGAAGAGCAAGAGCTCCCAAGAAGGAACTATGTCCGTAATTCTTGAAAACGTGCCGGTCGGCCACAAGGTGGGGATTGCCTTCTCCGGCGGGCTGGACACCAGTGCGGCGCTGCACTGGATGAAGCAGAAGGGTGCGCTGCCGTATGCCTACACGGCCAATCTGGGCCAGCCGGACGAGAGCGATTACGAGGCGATCCCGCGCAAGGCGCTGGAGTACGGGGCGCAGAAGGCGCGGCTGATAGATTGCCGCGCAGCGCTGGTGCGCGAGGGGATTGCGGCGCTGCAGGCGGGGGCATTCCACATCTCGACGGCGGGGGTGACGTACTTCAATACGACGCCTATTGGGCGGGCGGTGACGGGCACGATGCTGGTGACCACGATGAAGGAAGACGACGTCAACATATGGGGCGATGGCTCGACGTTCAAGGGCAACGATATTGAGCGGTTCTATCGCTACGGGCTGCTGGTGAACCCGGAGTTGAAGGTCTACAAGCCGTGGCTGGATGCGGCGTTTATCGAGGAGCTGGGCGGGCGGGCGGAGATGTCTGCGTTTATGCAGCGGGCGGGGTTTGCGTACAAGATGTCGGCGGAGAAGGCGTACTCGACGGACTCGAATATTCTGGGCGCAACGCACGAGGCGAAGGACCTGGAGCTCCTCTCGAGCAGCATCAAAATCGTGGAGCCGATTATGGGAGCGGCGTTCTGGCGCGACGAGATGACGATCGCTCGCGAAGAAGTCGCGGTGCGGTTCGAGGAGGGCGCGCCCTCGGCGCTCAATGGGAGGGAGTTTGCTGATCCGGTGGAACTGATGCTTGAGGCGAACCGCATTGGTGGACGGCATGGGCTGGGGATGAGCGACCAGATTGAGAATCGGATTATTGAGGCGAAGAGCCGCGGGATTTATGAGGCGCCAGGGATGGCGCTGCTGTTTGCCGCTTATGAGCGGTTGATTACGGGGATCCATAACGAGGACACGATTGAGCAGTATCGGGAGAGCGGGCGCAAGCTGGGGCGGCTGCTGTATCAGGGGCGGTGGTTCGATCCGCAGGCGATCATGCTGCGCGAGGCGGCGCAGCGCTGGGTTGCGAGACCGGTGACGGGCGAGGTGACGCTGGAGCTGCGGCGCGGGAATGATTATTCGATCCTGAATACCGAGTCGCCGAATCTGACGTTCAAGCCGGACCGGCTGAGCATGGAGAAGACGGAGTCGGCTTTTTCGCCGCGCGACCGGATTGGGCAGCTGACGATGCGCAATCTGGATATCGCGGACACGCGGGAGAAGCTGCTGACGTATGCGGAGAGCGGGCTAATCCGGATTGGCGGCGGGGCAGAGATGCCGCAGCTTGGCGGCGGAAGCGAGAAGGATCACAAATTATGAAAGAGGTCCTGATCTCGGCGATTCTGCTCAGCGGCATCTGCTTCGATCCCGTGTGGGCACAGAGTCCTCCTCAGCTCTCGGTGACGGAAGCAAGACAGTTCGCTTTGGCGGCGTTATCGGCGAAGCAGAAACGAATGCCTGGCTTCGGCCTCGATATAGATCCAAGCGCGAACGAGCCGCTCTATGTTTTCAATGCCACATGGCAGGGCCTTCCGGATGGAAGTGTCGAGATAGGCTTCTATGCGGTTGATCCGGTCACGGGGACGGTCTGGAATGCAGTCATGGAATGTGAGCAGGTCACGACACCGAAATTGAGGGAATTGCAGGCAAATTGGATCAAGTATTCCGGTTTCACGAAGTCTAAGCTCCTCAAGTTTCGGGCGCCAGGCCCGCAGTGCCCAACGAAGGGAGATGTTAGCCACTGATATGTCCAATCCCGAACAACCCGCAACCAAGATGTGGTCCGGGCGCTTTCGTGAGCCGCTGGACGTGGCTTTTGAGCAGTGGCAGCGGTCGTTTCCGTTCGACTGGCGGCTGCTGGCGCAGGAAGTTGCGGCGTCGAAGGCGCACGCGCGGACGATTGCGGCTGCGGGCGTGTTGGATGGGGCAGAGCTGGCGGCGATGCTTGGCGGGTTGGATCGCGTGTTGGCTCACACGGCGACGGATGGCCCGACGATTGTGGCTTCGGCGCCGGGTGCGGAGGACATTCATCACTTTGTTGAACTGCGGTTGACGGCGGAGATTGGTGAGCTGGCGCTGAAGCTGCATACGGGGCGGAGCCGGAACGAGCAGATCGCGACGGACATGCGGTTGTTTGTGCGGGAGGCGATTGATACGACGGTCGATGGGTTGCGCGCGTGGGCGGAGGCACTGCTGGAGTTGGCGGAGCGCGCGGGCGAGGCGGTGATGCCCTCGTATACGCACATGCAGCGGGCGGAGCCGGTGCTGGTGGCGCACTGGCTGCTGGCGTATATATCGATGGCGGAACGGGACATCTCGCGGTTGAGGGATGCGCGGACGCGGATGAACTTTTGTCCGCTGGGGTCGGGCGCGGTTGCGGGAGCGACGCTGGCGCTGGACCGTGAGATTGCGGCGCGGGAGCTGGGGTTCGATGGGGCGACGGCGAACTCGATGGACGCGACGAGCGACCGGGATTTTCTGCTGGAGTTTACGCAGTGCCTGGCGACTATGGGGGCGCACCTGTCGCGGTTTGCGGAGGAGATTACGTTGTACGCGACGGCGGAGTTTGGGTTTTTGGAGCTGCCGGAGGCGTTCTCGACGGGGTCGAGTGCGATGCCGCAAAAGAAGAATCCCGACTTTACCGAGCTGCTGCGCGGGAAATGCGCGCGGCTGGTGGGCGCGGCGACGACGCTTGCGGTGCTGATGAAAGGACTGCCGCTGGCTTATAACAAGGACCTACAAGAGGGGCAGGAGCCGGTGTTCGATGCGGCGGACACGGCGGCGGGGGTCTTGCGGGTATTGCCGGGGTTTACGCGGGCGCTGAATTTTAATTTTGCGCGGATGCGGGCGGCGGCGACGACGGGGTATCTGAATGCGATGGCGGCGGCGACGTACCTGACGGGGAAGGGCGTGGCGTTTCGCAAGGCGCATGAGAAGGTGGGGAATGCGGTGCGGTTTGCGCTGGAGAGTGGGCGGGAGTTGAACGAGCTGACGCTCGAGGAGGTGCGGCAGTTTGGCGAGGAGTTTGGTGAGGATTTTTTTGCTGCGATTACGCTGGAGGCGACGCTGGACTGCCACGATGTGTTGGGCGGGACGAACCGGGCGCGGTTGCGTGTGGCGTTGAAGGAGGCACGGGAGCGGCTGGGTGCGGCGACATCGGCTGCGGCGGCGGAGACGGCATCTGTTTCGTAACCGATTTGTCGTAGTCTCGGGCGCGCGAAAAGGCGCTGCGGCGCGAGTCTGAGAAGATAGAGAGAGGAGTTTTGGGGCCTTGTTGAGTTCGACATTGATGACCGCGAGTGAATCGACCGCCTCGACGCGCAGCCGTGTTGGGGGTGCGGCGGTGCGCCAGGCGCGGTTGCAGGATGCGGTGCATATCTTTGAGTTGGTGAACTCGCTCTCGGGGGATGGGACGCTGCTGCGGCGGAGCTACTCGGAGATATGCGAGAACGTGCGCGATTTTGCGGTGGCGGAGTCGGAGGCGGGCAACTTCTTGGGCTGCGGGGCGCTGCATCTGTATGGGCCGCATCTGGCGGAGGTGCGGTCGATTGTGGTGCGGCCGGAGGCCAAGGCGCAGGGCGCGGGCGGACGGCTGATCCGGGCGCTGCTGGAAGAGGCTGAGGAGCAGGGGGTGGCGTCGGTGTGTCTGTTTACGCGGATTCCGGACTTTTTCTTCCACTTCGGATTCCGGATTGCGGACCGGACGACGCTGCCGGACAAGATTTATAAGGACTGCCAGGCGTGTCCTCGGCTGTATGCGTGCGACGAGGTGGCGATGGTGCGTGGGCCGCTGCCGCGGGTTGCGGTGCTGGGGCCGACCCGGATTGCGCAGCCCGAGCTGGTGAAGCTGCAGGTGGGTCACATCGCGCATCCGGTCGAGGGTGGGACGGGTCCGGTGGAGACTCCCGCCTCGGTCGGTCCTGCGTCAGGGACGGTCTCCAGTCGCTGACTTGCCGCCTGGAACTCCTGAGCATGTGTGGCGCTGTCTGCGCCAGGGAGCGTGCGGAGACCGGTAGTGGATCGGCTTGCGAAGGAGCTTTCCCTCAGGGACTAAAGTCCCCTAGATTTTATCTCTAACATGACGGCGCGGCTGAAGCCGCGCCCCTTCAAAGCACCCAAACTGGCCCCCTACCCGGAGACCAAAGATTCCTCTCGACCGTCTAACAAACGTGTATTCTTTGGATAGAGAGCAGGAGGGTCCATTGGCTCGTCTTTTCCGTCCACATCCCGTTGAGATATTGGCTGTAAATCTGTTTTTTGTGGGGTATTTGGCGCTGCCTGCGAGTGCGCGGGCGCAGGCCCAGCAGCAGGTTTCGGCTTCGTCGGAGGGGGTTACTACGCTGCACACCCATACCAACCTGGTGGTGGTGGATGTGGTGGTGACGGACTCGAAGCACAACCCGATCCATGGGTTGAAGGGTTCGGATTTTACGCTGTTTGAGAACAACAAGCCGCAGCAGATCAGGAACTTTGAGGAGCACTCGACGACGCTGGATGCGGAGAAGTTCGTTCCCGCGCCCAAGCTGCCGCCAGGGCTTTTTACCAACCAGGCGCCCGCGCCGGCGGGCGGGCCGGTGAATGTGCTGCTGCTGGACTACCTGAATACTCCCCTGGCTGTGCAGCCCTATGCGCGCAAGCAGTTGCTGGATTTCCTGGATAAGGCGCCTAAGGGTACGCGGATTGCGATCTTCGGATTGACGGAGAAGCTGGACATGCTGCAGGGATTTACGACCGATCCCGCGGTGTTGAAGGCGGCGCTGACGGGAAAGAATGGGGCGCCGCGGGCGTCGGACATTCTGCTGGACTCGACCAATGGCGGTTCGATGACCGACACCAACTTGTCGGACAACTTGCTGGGCGGCGCAACGGTGTCGGACGGAGGGTTCATCACCCAGGAGATGATCGACGACATCAATCGATTTCAGGCGCTGCAAACCTCATTCACTCAGGACCTGCGAGCAAAATACACGCTGGGAGGGTTCCAGGCGCTGGCACGGTATCTGGTGGGGATTCCGGGGCGGAAGAACGTGATCTGGTTCTCAGCCGGCTTCCCTTTGAACGTCGACCCGAACGTGAATGAGGGAGATCCGAACGATTCGGTGGTGCGGAACGACGACGAGATCCGCAAGACGGACAATCTGCTGACGCGCGCGCAGATTGCGGTGTACCCGGTGGACGCGCGCGGGGTATTTACGGACCCGGCCAATGACGTATCGCAACACATCACATCGATCTCGGGCAGCAGCGGGTCCGACGCGGCCGATGAGCAGTTGCAGTTCATGCAGCAGACGTCGCAGGAGCACGAGTCGATGTTTGCGATGGCGGAGGACACCGGCGGCGAGGCGTTTGTGAATAGCAACAATTTGACCCAGTCGGTCACGAAGGCGGTCGAGGACGGCTCGAACTACTACACGCTGACCTATACGCCGACCAATCCGGAGTGGGACGGGCGCTTCCGCGCGATCAAGGTGAAGGTGGAAGAGCAGCCCGGGTTGAAGCTGACTTATCGCGAGGGCTACTACGCGGATGATCCGAACGACCGGAGCAAGGTAGTTGCGGGCCAGTCGGCGATGGCTGCCGGTCCGGCCAACGCCATGATTACGGCGATGATGCACGGCGGACCTGATCCGGCGGAGATTCTGTTCAAGGTGCGCATTCGTCCAGCGGCGACGCCACCTGAAGCGGCGCCGCTGAGCAGCAACCACACGAATCCCGACCCGAAGGTGAAGGTGGAGGGACCGTACAAGGAGTACGGCGTGGATTTGGTGCCGGACGCCCATGCGGTGAGTTGCCCGATCACGTCGACGGGCACCCATCGCTGCGCGCTTGAGGTGAATACATATGTCTACAATCCCGATGGGCAGCTGCTAATCATGGCGCACAATGCGTTGAGTCAGTCGATGTCTGCCGCCGACTATGAGAGATTGCAGAACTCGGGCACGGGCATAGCGTTCCACCAGGAGATCAGCGTTCCGGTGAAGGGGCAGTACTACCTGAGGACGGCGATCCATGACCTGAATTCGGACCGGGTGGGAGCGGTGGAGGTGCCGGTGTCGGCTGTGGCAAAGCTGGATCCTTTGAAGCCTCTGATCGCGGCGAACACCCCGACGCCTGCTGCGGGTTCCAATGGGAGTGCGAGTGGCGCTGAGCCGGGCGCAGCTCCAACGGCGCCGCCGAGCGTTGCCCCGGCAGAACCAGAGACCGCGCCGAAGTAAGCTGGTTGCGGCGACGCGTGTTAAGCTTGCAAAGGTGTCCTCCCCGTTGAACGAAATCTTTGAGCATGCGTACCGCGAGCTGCGGCCGCGCGCGCCTATTCCTCCTCTCGATATCCGGTTTCGCCGATTCACTTCGCTGAATACGACGATCCGGTTGCGGGAGGGCAAGCTGCACGTGCGTCTCTCCGACCTGCTGGAGCATGCGCCGGAGCCGGTGCACCATGCGATCGCGCACATCCTGATGGCGAAGCTATATAAGAAGCCGATTGCGCGCAGCCATGCGGACCGGTACCGGCGGCATGTGTCGTCGGAGGTGGTGGTGCGGCAGGCGGAACGGATCCGGCAGACGCGCGGGCGGAAGACGATCCTGACGGCCAAGGGGCGATATTACGATCTGGACGAGGTGTTCGAGAGCCTAAATGGTCGGTTCTTCTATGGGTTGCTGGGGCGGCCGACGCTGACGTGGAGCGCGCACCATGCGCGGCGGATGCTGGGACACTACGATGCGGCGCACAACACGATTATGGTGAGCCGGGTATTTGATCGGGCGGACACGCCGCGGTGCGCGGTGGAGTATCTGCTGTACCACGAGATGCTGCATCTGAAGCATCCGGTGCGGGTGAGGGCGGGGCGGCGGTGCGTGCATTCAAAGGCTTTCCAGGCGGAGGAGCGGCTGTTTCCGGAGCTGGACGAGGCAAAGGCTTATCTAAGAGGACTTTAGGGGGCGGGCGGAGTTCGTGCATCCCACCCATGCTGCGCATGAATGGGTAAGAATATACTTGACGGGTCAACTCGTCTTGGATAGGATTACCCCCAACGTTGGCGGGTAGCGCAACGGAACTGTAGTGTGTTGTGGACAGGCAAAAAGTGGGCTGGCAGAGCTGCCTGCCGAACCCCGTTGGATCGAGGGAATGGGTAGTGTATTTCGCGCTCTATTTAGATGAAAGCGGGAAGACCCATAAGGGCGATTTCACCTCCCTATGCGGCTATGTCGCCACCATGGATGAATGGGCGCGTTTCAGCTTGGACTGGGACAACCTGCGCTTCAAATGGCAGGTTCCTCCGATCCACATGGCGCGCATCATGTATCCGGATAAGAAAGACGATTTATGGAAGAGAAAATACGAATCCACGCCCAGAGACATGTGGGACAGTTGGCGAGATACCATGCTCGGCGAGTTTGGGCAATTGGTCTTGAATGCCAATAGTGTTTGCGTTGGCAGTGTGGTTGACGCGGAAGCGTATAGGCGCATCCGCGAGACTCCTAACATGCGTCTAGTCAACGAAGATTCCAATGTGTATACCTTGCAGAACGCGATCATGAATGCGCTGGATAAGATCGAGACCGTAGATAGAAACCCCTCGGTCAGCATCATCATTGATGATGACCACGAAACCGCCAAGAATTATTACGATTCATTGCTGAACCTGCGAACAATGATTGATAACCCGCTATTGCCCCTTGAGCAAAGACCTCGATTTGAGCGGATAAAACGCTGCGTTCACAGTCTGGCGTTTTGCAACGATGCTTTTTTCCCTCCCCTTCAAGCAGCGGATATGATTTCCTATGAGGCAAGACGATTCAAGGTCGAACAGAAGATCGGAGTAGACGTTGAGCCATCGGACAGGTATGCGCTACTAACCAGGGGCGGACTAGCTCAACCACAGTTCTATACTGAAGCGGTGCTCGAAAAGATAGCACGCGATGTTGCGCTGAAGGCGAAAGAAGCGGAGAGTCCAGATGACGGAACGCCAGAACTTCGATCGAGCGATGAAGAAGATACTCAGCGTGTCGAAAGTGGAATTGCAGAGGCGGCTGGAAGTGGAGAAACAGGCCAAAGCTAAGGGGAAATCTTAGACTTTGGCCCACGTTTTAGACGGTACGGGTTAGAAGGCCTCGGCGGCTCCCACCTTGCCGGTGACCTCAGCATAGGTCAGGCGTTTGCCAGTGGCTTGGGACAGCACTTTGGCGAACCGGGTCGCATCGGTGTTCTTGTGGCGATTGTTGTAGCGGAAGACCTGCTCTGCCACGTATGCGTCCAGATGGAACGGCTCGACTGAGATGTAGGTGCCGGTCAGTCCACGCTTGAGGCATGACCAGAAATTCTCGATTCCGTTGGTATGCACATGGCCCCGAACGTATGCTTCCATGTGATTGATGACCTCGTGATAGTAGGGAGTGGTGAGGTTCGGATAGACGTTGTATTGGTCAGTAATGATGTGCGACCCCGATTCAATACTCTCGGTCACAACCGGGTCAATCACCGGTTTCTGGCGATTCTCAATCATCTTTGCCTTGACCTTGCCGCCGCGTTCCAGCATTCCCAGAACCACGGCCTTACCCTGTCCGCCCTTGTAGTTTACGGCGCGATTCATCTTCCGCTTGTGCATGTTCTTGGTCTTGCCGCCGATGAAGGTCTCATCAATCTCAATCGGGCCATTGCCGCCCAGCTTACCAGCGTCCGGCTCACCCATTGCCACACGGATACGATGGAGCATGAACCATGCCGACTTTTGGGTCACGCCCAGAGCGCGGGCAATCTCATACGATGAGACGCCGTTCTTGCAGTTGGTAATCATCCAAGTCGCCATGAGCCATTTATCCAGACCGAGCGGAGAGTCTTCGTAAATGGTTCCCACTTTGACTGAGAACTTGCGCTTGGCGTGTTTGGACTTGCACTGCCAACGCTGATCCTTCTCTTGCCAAGTGACATCGTTCCGCCCGCAGGTAGGGCAGATGACCTTGCCGTCTGGCCAGCGTTGGGCGACCAGCTCCGCAATGCAGTTCTTGGGATCGGCGTAGAAGAGAATGGCTTGCTGTAGGGTCTGTGGGCTTCTCATGTATCCAAGATACACAAATGATCTTGACCCGTCAACTATATTATTACCCATGAATGGGGCACCCGGCGGGGTGCGGTGTGTCAGGGGGTGGGTGGGCCGAGGAGGTCTTTGAGTTTGGCTGCGGTGCGCTGGAAGGCGTCGGAGTAGGAGGCGGCGTTGTAGTGGGCGCCGTCTTTTACGAAGTCGTGGTCGGTTTTGGGGTAGGTGAAGAGCTGGACGTCGAGGCCGCCGGCCTTGGCTGCGTCTTCGAGGACGTGGGCCTTCTGGGCGGTGCAGCAGCCGTCGCGGAAGTTATCTTTTTCGCCGGCGAACATGAGGACGGGGACCTTGACCTTGGTGACCCAGCCGGGGACATTCTTGATAAAGGCGTTGGCGGGGTACCAGGCGATGACGCCGGCGACGGTGTCGGGGAGCTGGACGCCGTAGTAGAGGGCCATGCCTCCGCCGAGGGAGAAGCCGACGATGGCGAGCTTGCCGGGGAGGCCGTGAACGGCCTGTGCGGCCTGGGAGACGGCGGTGCGGAGGCCCTCGCCGTTGGTGTTCTCCATGGCGTTGCCGTCGAAGAGGACGACGTCGTAGCCGAGGGCGGCGATTTCTTTGGAGACTACCTCGTAGTGCTCGGGGCCGGACATGCCGGAGGCGACGAGGACGATGCGGCCCTTGCCCTGGGGCGGCGGGAACTCCTTTTGGGCGTTGAGGTTAGGGGCGATGGCGACGGCGAGGAGGGTAGCGGCGGCGATGGTTGGGAGCTTCAAGGGTGCACCTCTTGCGAGAGGGGATTCGGTCCGCGATCCGGGTGGTCGCGAGTGTAGCAGATGGGCGGGTTGGGATGCATGCGCGAGTTCCTTCCCTCTGGTCGCAACGGCTGCTTTTTTGGGGGGGGGCACCCCCTGCCACCCCTACTTTTGGTACTAAGATATTGCATCCATTGGGCGAAGTAGGGGGACTAAGTACGCTCTGGGGTCTGGACTGGTATGGGCGGGTCTCGGCTTTTCGTTTGGCCTCGACGGCTGGCGTTTGTCACCTCCCTTTGCGAAGAAGATTTATTTGATCTCAAAATCCTGAAAACAAAGGTAAAAATCTGGAGATCGATCCCCCAAAATCTGCAGTGATTTCGGCTTCTTGTTGGGCCTTCATTTGGCCAGGTCCGGCGTGAGGATGGGGCCACCTCAGGCACGACACTGGTGTTGTTTGGCTCCTGTTTTTAATTATAGGGGTTGTGTCAAGGGTGGGCAGTTGTGGGTAGTGAGTGGTGAGTGAAGGCGGAGGGGCGGGAGGGCGGGTTGTGGAGGACAGCTCGGTGGCGTGCGAGCGGCGGGAGAGAGGAGTGGAAAGGATGCGGAGTTGACGCGGGAGTGATTTAGGTATACCTAATTGTTAGGTGAGCCTAACTTATGTGCAGGCGAAGGGGAGGGACGGCTGCGGCTTTCGTTGGGGCGGTCGTCATGGCGATGGTGGCGGCGGCGGTTGGCGGGCCGGTGTGGGCGCAGAGCGGGACGAGCAGCGCACTGGCGGGAATGGTTGCGGACAAGAGCGGAGCGGCGATCGCGCACGCCGAGGTGAAGGCGACGGAGGTGAACACGGGCGCGGCGCGGGCGGGTGAGACCAATGGGGAGGGGCGGTTTCTGTTCTCGCAGGTGAATCCGGGGACGTACCGGATTGAGGTGCGGGTGGGGGGGTTTGGGGTGGGCATTTCGCAGGCGGTGAGCGTGGCGGTGGGGCAGACGGCGACGGTGAACTTTGTCTTGTCCCCTGCGGCCGCTTCGCAGGCGGTGGAGGTGACGGCGGAGTCTGGGCTGATGAGCCTGGAGAACGCGAACACCTCGACGACGCTGGGAGAGAAGACGATCAAGAGCCTGCCGAACCCGGGGCAGGACCTGACCTACGTTGCGCAGTTTGCGGAGGGCGCGCTGATGAATACGGCGGGGTCGTCGAACGATGCGAAGGCGGCGGGAGGATACGGCAACGTGGAGTTCAATGGGCTGCCGGCGACCTCGAATGGTTACATTCTCGATGGGTACGATTCGAACGACCCGTTTCTGGGGCTGAATATCGGGTTGTCGACGAACCTGGTGATTGGGTTGGACGCGGTGGAGGAGGCGACGGTGAATACCAACTCCTACGCGGTGGACATGGGACGGTATGGGGCTTCGCAGACCAACTACTTCACCAAGTCGGGCGCGAACCAGTTTCATGGGGATGTCTACGAGATATGGAACGGGTCGTTGCTGAACGCGAGCGACTATTTTCTGCACGCCAACGACACGCCGGGGAATGTGGCGAAGAAGCCGCGCTCGACGGTGAATGAGTTTGGGGTGAGCGTGGGCGGGCCGATGCGGGAGAACAAGCTGTTTTTCTTTGCGCACTATGAGGGGATCCGTATTGCGCTGCCGCTGGTGGCGCGGATCACGGTGCCGTCGGCGGCGTATCAGCAGTATGTGCTGGAGCAGCTGCCGGTGGGCGGGGCCGATCCGATCAATGGCACGGCACTGCCGGCCGAACCGCAGGAGGTGGGGTTCTACCAGAGTATGTTTGGGCTGTTCGGCGATACGGAGGGGACGGCGACGCCGGTGCTCTTGTGTCCGCTGGATGGGACTGGGGCGCTGCTGCCGGGGATGCAGAGTTCGTCGAACCTGTTCAACGGAGCGGGCTGCGCGAACCGGCGGACGGAGTCCGAGAACAACTCAGACAGCGAGAATCTGGTGGTGGTGAAGATCGACGAGACGATCGGGGCGAAGGACAGTGTGTGGTATCGGTTTCAGCAGGACACGGGGTTGCAGGCTGCGTATACGGACCCGATCAATGCGATCTTCAATGCGTATTCTCCGCAGCCGCAGAGGACGCTGGTGCTGGGCTATACGCATCTGTTTACGGCGAAGCTGGTGAACCAGTTCAATCCGGGGGCGAGCTGGTATTCGAGTTTGTTCCTGCCGAACAATTATGGGCAGGTGCTACAGACGTTTCCGATTGTGCTGGCGGGAGGGAGTTCGAACGCGCCGTTTACGACCATTGGCGGAAACGACCAGACGTACACGCAGGGGCGCCGGGTGACGCAGTGGCAGATCAACGACAACCTGGTGTGGACGCGAGGGCGGCATAGCTTGAAGTTTGGGGAGAACTCGCGCAGGCTGGATGTGAGCGACTACGATCTCGGCGAAGGGGTGGTGCCGGCGGCGGTCTACAACGACCTTGCGCAGTTTACGTATGGGGCGGCGGCGACGGTGACGGCGGGCTTTCCGGTGACGCAGAAGGAGAGCATCGCGACGGGCAATCTGGATGTGTATGCGATGGACACGTACAAGCTGGGCCAGCGATGGACGTTCATCGGCGGGCTGAGGGCGACGTGGAATACGGACCCGGTGAACCGGCATGGGTTGTTTGCGCGGCCGGCGGGATCGTTCCTGGATATGGCGCACGATGCGGGGCAGCCGTTGCGCGAGGCGATTGAGACGGATGTGCGGAGGCTATTTCCGGGTACGCCGTTCGTGAGTTGGCAGCCGCGGGCTTCGGTAGCGTATAAGGTGTCGGAGAAGTTGGCGGTCCATGCGGGCGGCGGGGTCTTCAACGATATTATTCCGGCGCAGGTGGCGGACCTGGGCGCGACCAATCCGCCGTATGCGCCGGTGTTTGTGGGCGGGATCTATGGGCAGGTGGGCGGGGTGGGATTTGCGCCAGGGGTTGCGAACAGCGCGGTGGATGCGACGGTCGCGGCGAACCAGTCGTTCCAGAGTGCGTTTTCTGCGGGTGCGGCGACGCCGCTGGCGGTGAATTTAAATACGTTTCCGAGCGGCACGCTGAAGACGCCGTACTTTTTGCAGTGGAGCGTGGGGCTGGAGCGGGAGTTGGGCGCGCGCGGCTCGGTGCGCGTGGATTATGTGGGGACGCGGGCGGTGCATGAGCCGTACCAGGTGGAGCTGAATGGGTACCAGACGGTTTGCGCGGGGTGCTTTGCGCCGTTTGCGTATGGGCAGCCGCTGGATGCGCGGTTTGGCAGCGTGAATGAGTTTTGGACGGGCGCGGGCAGCCATTATGCGGGTTTGCAGACGAGCGTGAGCAAGCAGATTGCGGGGTTGACCCTGCGGGGAAACTACACGTTCAGCCACTGCATCGATGAGATATCGAATGGCGGGCTGCTGCCGTTTTCGACGCTAGGGATTCTTGCGCCGCTGCCGGGTAGTCTGCGACCGGAGTATGGCAACTGCGACTACGACATTCGGCATAATGTGTCGGCGTTTGGAATCTATGAGATTCCGTTTCGGTCGAGCCATGCGCTGCTGACGCAGATGTTTGGCGGTTGGCAGGTGTCGGAGACGGCGTTCCTGCACAGCGGGGTGCCGTTCAGCGTGGTGAGCGCGCCGTATACGGCGAACAACAACGGGATTTTTCAGGGTAGCGGGCCGCAGTACGCGAACCGGGTGCCTGGGGTTGCGCTGTATCGCAAGAGTGCGGTCGCGGGGGTGACGCAGCCGGGGAGCGTGCAGTGGCTGAACCCGGATGCGTTTGCGTCGGTGGTCGACCCGGGGACGGGGGCGTGCGCGGGAGGGGATTCGCCGGCGAACTGCCAGTTCGGAGACTCGGGGCGCAACAACTATCGCGGGCCGCACTTCACCTACTCGGAGGTGTATGTGACGAAGAAGATTGCGATCGCGGACCACGTCACTTTTCGCTTCGATACGCAGATGTTCAATGTGTTCAACCACCCCAACTTCGCGCTGCCCAGCAATCAGGCGGGGACACCGGGCGAGCCGGCAACGCAGACGGGGTTTGGCGCAGTGACGAGCACGATTTCTCCGCCGACGGGGCTGCTGGGCGTGGGGCTGGGTGGAGACAGCTCGCCGCGGATGATTGCGTTTCAGGGAAGGATTGAGTTCTGAATTGCGATTTAAGGCGTTGGAGGGTGGGAGGGTTGTTTGGAGGAGGGGGTGGGGCGGGGGGCGGCGGGGTCGGCGGGGGTGGTGGCGCGGGCGGAGGGGTGGTCGGAGTAGATGGCGCCGTCGCGGATGGTGACGATGCGGTGGGCGAACTCGGCGATGTCGGGCTCGTGGGTGACGACGACGATGGTGTTGCCCTGGGCGTAGAGGTCGTCGAAGAGGGCCATGATCTCGTCTCCGGTTTTGGAGTCGAGGTTTCCGGTGGGCTCGTCGGCGAGGATGATGGAGGGGTGGTTGACGAGGGCGCGGGCGATGGCGACGCGCTGGCGCTGGCCTCCGGAGAGCTCGTTGGGCTTGTGCATCATGCGGGCGCCGAGGTGGACGGACTCGAGGACGGCCTTGGCGCGGGCGATGCGCTCGGCGGAGGGGGTGCCGTTGTAGATGAGGGGGAGTTCGACGTTATGCAGGGCAGTGGCGCGGGCGAGGAGGTTGAAGGTCTGGAAGACGAAGCCGATTTCTTTATTGCGGATGCGGGCGAGTTCGTCGTCGTTGAGCGAGGAGACGTCGTGGCCGTTGAGCCAGTAGCGGCCCTCGGTGGGTGAGTCGAGGCAGCCGATGAGGTTCATGAGGGTTGATTTGCCGGAGCCGGAGGGTCCCATGATGGCGACGTACTCGTTGTGGCGGACGCGGAGGTTGACGCCGCAGAGGGCGTTGACCTTCTGGTCGCCCATAATGTAGGTCTTCCAGAGATTCTGGGTGACGATGACCTCGCCGGGGTGGGGACCGCCTTCTGGGGGTGGTTCGGGCCAGGAGCGTTCGAGTTCGGTGTCGGGTGCGGCTTCGGGGGGCATCGGGTGCTCCGGGGATGTAGCGTCTGCGAGGTTATTTTGATTCCCGCGCAGGATGTTTCGATTCCGGCGTTCAGCGATCGGCTTGCTGCGTGGCTATGAGGTGGAGTCGGTGGTGGTGGTGACGACGGGGGAGTTGTCGCGTTTGACGTGGGTGCCGGATTTGAGGTTGCGCAGGATTTGGTAGCGGCCGGTGACGATCTCGTCGCCTTGACCGAGGCCGGAGAGGACTTCGATGTCGGTGGCGCCGGTGATGCCGGTGGTGACGGGGACGAAGGTGGGGCGGAGGGTGCCGTCGTCGTTGGCGAGGACGTAGACGCCCTGCGCGACTTTGGGCGTGGGGTTGGAGAAGGCGGCGAGCTGCGCGGTGGAAGGTTTGCCTTTGTTGGCGGAGTAGAGCTGCTCGAGTGCGGGGTCGCGCTGGACGAGGGCCTGGATGGGGATGACGAGGACCTGTGGCTTGTGGGCGACGGTGATGCGGGCGGTGGTGGAGAGGCCGGGGCGGAGGTCCGCGAGGTCTTCGCCGGGGAGTTGGTCGAGGGTGACGACGACTTTGAAGTCTTTGGCTTCTTCGGTGCCGGTGGTGGATTGGGAGGTGGCGATGCCGGTGGTGCGGAGGAGTGCCTGGTCGCCGACTTCGGTGACGTGGCCTTTGAAGATGCGACCGGGGAGGGCGTCGACGGTGACGTCGGCGGACTGGCCGAGGGCGATGTTGACGATGTCGGTCTCGTCGACTTTGACCTCGGCGGTGATGACGGACATGTCGGCGAGGGTCATGAGGGTGGAGCCCTCGGCGTTCTGGATGCCGACGACGACGGTCTCGCCTTCGCGGACGGGGACGTTGGTGACGAGGCCGTCGAAGGGGGCGCGGGAGATGGTTTTGTCGAGGGCGTCGAAGTTGGCGCGCTGGCTGGCGAGGGCCTGGTCGAGGTGAGCGCGCTGGGAGGCGGTCTGGGCCTGGGCCTGGGCGAGGGCGGCGTTGCGCTGGGCCAGGGTTGCGTTGGACACGTCGTAGGCGGCTTTCTTGGAGTCGAAGTCCTGCTTGGCGATGAGCTGGGCTTTGTAGAGCTCCTGGGCGCGGTCGAAGTCGAGCTGCTTTTGTTCGAGGTCGGCCTTGGCCTCGTCGATGTTGGCCTGGGCGGTTTTTTCAGCGGCGACGTAGGAGGAGATGTCGGTGCGGGAGGCGGCGATGGAGGCCTGCTGGGCGTCGACGGTGGCCTCGGGCTGGACGGATTCGACGCGGGCGAGGATGTCGTCCTTGTGGACGTGATCACCCTCCTTGACGTAGAGGTGGGTGATGCGGCCGAAGGAGGTTGCGCCGATGTTGACGTAGGTCTTGGGCTTGATCTGGCCGGTGCCGCTGACGATGGAGGTGAGGTCCTGGCGGACGACCTTGCCGGTGGCGACTTTGGTGATGGTGGATTGCTGGTGGTAGATGATGCCGGCGGCGACGCCTCCGAGGACCAGGACGACGGTGACGATGAGGATGATCTTGACTAGACGGCTCATTCAAACTTTCTTCGCCTTCGCGACGTTGGCGGCCTGCGGTTGCGCGACTCGCGGTTGGCAGGCAGAGGCGTGGGGCTACGGGTCTGGCTACCGGATGGTTACTGGCCTGGCCACGGGGCTGGCTCCAAAGGAAGGTACGTGGGCGAGGCGGGGTTGGTTCCTTTGCGGCCGGGATGGCGGCGGGGAAGATTTGTCTTGCTGCTTCCGGTACGGCGCGGGATGCGTCTCACAGTTATAGCTGATGATATCAGGCTGAGCGGGCTGTTACCGGCTTGTAACGTGGGGTTGCCCGCACTACAATTGGGCTTGGAAATGTCGCTGGGTTGCGGCGATGGACTGGACCGGCGGCAGAGCGCTTGCTGAGGGCGGCAAGGCGGGCGAAATGCGCGAAGCAGAAGCAACGCAGGGTTCAGGAAGCAGGAGCGATGCAGCGATGAGACTACCGGGCTGGCTGGTTCTGGGCGCGACGATTTTGGCGATGACGGCGGGGTGGGGCGGGGCGCGGGCGCAGGACGCGGCGACGGCGCAGAGCGGGGTGACGCAGACGCCGCCGACGGTGGAGAAGCCGAACCCGCTGCATCGGCATTTGAATGACCGGGAGAGGATCCAGCAGCAGAAGGACCTGAAGGGCGAGCTGCACGGCGTGTACAAGACGTGGCTGGACCAGGATGTGCGGTGGATCATTACGGACACCGAGGCGGAGGCGTTCAAGAAGCTCTCCAACGATGAGGAGCGGGACCAGTTCATCGAGAACTTCTGGCAGCGGCGCAACCCGAGCCCGGACTCTCCGGAGAACGAGTACAAGGACGAGGTCTACGAGCGGATTGCCTATGCGAACGAACACTTCGCGGCGGGCAAGCCGGGATGGATGACGGACCGTGGGCATATCTATATTGCGTACGGCAAGCCGGACGACATCGATTCGCACCCGAGCGGCGGCCAGTATGAGCGGCCGATGGAGGAGGGCGGCGGGGAGACGGCGACGTTCCCATTCGAGGTGTGGCATTACCGGTATCTTGAAGGCATCGGGGACAACATCGACCTGGAGTTTGTGGACACCTGCCAGTGCGGGGACTACCACTACACGATCGACCGGTCAGAGAAGGACGCGCTAAAGAACGTTCCGAATGCGGGTTTGACGTGGTCTGAGGAGAATGGGCAGTCGAAGAAGGCGGACCGGTTCGCGGGCGGGACGGGGGTTGAGCAGCTTGGGGTGGGGCCGCTGAACCAGCAGAACCAGAACAAGGAGTTCGACCGGATCGACCTGGCGGCGAAGATCATGGCGCCGCCGCCGATCAAGTTCCAGGACCTGGAGTCGTTCCTGACGAGTTCGAAGATCCTGACGGGACCGCCGCTGCTGTTCGACGTGCGCACGGACTATGTGAAGGTGACGAACGATACAGTGATGGTGCCGATCACGGTGCAGGTGAAGAATTCGGACATCACCTTCGACACCAAGGATGGGGTGTCGGTGGGCAAGGTGGAGATCCAGGGGTGGGTCTCGAACATGACGCACAAGATCGTGCAGACCTTCGGGGACCCGGTGGAGGTGAATACGCCGAGCGAACTGCTGGCGGCGAAGCAGAAGGCGTCTTCGGTGTACTGGAAGGCGGTGCCGCTGCGTCCCGGGCTGTATAAGGTCGACATTGTGATCAAGGACGTGAACAACCCGGACCATGTAGGGAAGTGGGAGCGCAGCCTGAATGTGCCGAAGTTCGACGACGACACGCTGGGGCACTCGTCGCTGATTCTGGCGGGCCAGATGGAGAGGGTGCCTTCGAAGGACATTGGCGCGGGGAACTTCGTGATCGGCAATACGCATATCGTGCCGCGGGTATCGAATGGGAGCGTGGGGCCGGTGTCGTTTACCCGGGCACAGAGCCTGAACTTCTGGATGCAGGTGTATAACCTGGGGATCGACGACAAGAGCAAGCAGAACAATGCGACGATCGACTACCAGATTCTGGATCTGGGGACGAACAAGCAGATATTGAACGCGCAGGAGTCTACGGCGAAGCTAAGCCCCAACGCCGACCAGTTGACGATCGAGAAGAGCCTGCCGCTGGCGAGCCTGCAGCCGGGGCAGTATCAGGTGAGCATTACGGTGAACGACGGAGTGACCAAGCAGCAGACGGCAGAGACCGCGAAGTTCACGATAGACTAGAAGGTCTGCGGAGATATGTGGAGCGACGTTGAAGCGCGGGAGTCCGAAGAGCGCTCGGCGGCAACGATTTTGAGGATGGATGCGCGGTTTATTGGGGTGATGCGGTCACGTGGATGGAGTGGCGATGACCGATTGCCGGCGCAGAGTATCCTGACGGGCCTTTCTTTGTTGGCGCGTCTTTCAGGAGAAGGCCGGACGCACAGGTGAATGCCGACTGTGCAATGTAGCAGAACCAGAATCGGGATTGAGCCCGGACTCGTCGCGCTGATGCTGTGGCTGGCGCCGGCGATGTGCTGGGCGGGGACAAGCGCAGCGGTCTCAGGCGTGGTGCGCGACACGCAGGGCGTGGCGCAGATGGGCGCGCTGGTGGAGGTGCTGGCGGCCAGCTCGGCGACCGTGGCGACGGCGTTTACCGACCTGCAAGGGCGGTACCGGATCGCGAACCTGGTGCCGGGAAGCTACCAGGTGCGCGCGACCGCGGCGCTGTTTGTGCCGGCGACGCGACGTAACCTGCGGCTTGTGACGGGCATGCGCGCGACGGTGAACCTGACGCTGAACATGCTCTCGGACCCGGCGGAGTGGCTTCCGGCGCAGCGGCGCAGGCCGGGCGAGCCGGAGGACGACTGGACGTGGACACTGCGCTCCGCGGTGAACCGGCCGATGCTGCGGGTTCTGGGCAATGGGCAGGTGGCGATGGCTGAGGGACCGGGACCGGAGGTAGGGAAGCGCCGGCCGGTGAAGGCGATGGCTTCGGTGACGGGTGGCGACGGCGGGTTTGGCACCGGCGGGGTACGGACGGTGGTGGCGCTGGACCGGACGATGGAGAGGGGGTGGGACGCGGTGCTGCGGGCGAGCGTGGGGACGATGGGCGCGGCGAGTGGCGGCGGGGCGTCTGAATCCGCGGAGGTAGATGCGGGGTATCAGCGGAGTTTGGGGTTTGCGGGTGTGTCGCGGATGGCGGTGAGTTGCGCGTCGCATCCTGAGATGGTGAGTTCGAGCGAGATGGGTTCGGGCAGCGCGATGGGCATGCAGATGATGCGGATGGCCAGCGCGGAGACGATGCGGCTGGGCGACACTGTGGACCTGGAGGCTGGAGGCACGGTGTACGCGGTGCGCGCCGAGGGAGTGGCCGTGGCGGCGCAGCCGTTTGTGCGGGTGACGGTGCATCCGGGGCAGGTGTGGGCGGTGCGGTATCAACTGGCGACGGCGCGCGATGTACAGAGTTTCGATGGATTGGATTCGATTGCGGCGGAGACGCCGGTGGCGGTTGCGAGCGGCGGGCGGGTCTCGATGGAGAGTGGGAGCCATCAGGAGTTTGCGCTGAGCCGCAGGGTGGGCAAGGGGGTGGTGGAGGCCGCGGTGTACCGGGATGCGATCGGCCGGCCGGCGATTGAGGGAGTGGGCGCGATGGGTGCGGCGGATGTGGCGGCGGGGGCGGGTCCGAGCGGGGTGATTGCGGATGGGGCGACGGAGAGTTTCGCGTTTCTGGGCGCGGGGTACACGACCCAGGGGGTGAGCGTGACGGTTGCGGAGCCGGTGAATCGCAGCCTGTGGGCGGCGCTGGAGTATGAGACGGGCGCGGCGCTGGCGTCGCAGTATGGGAGCGGCGAGCGGCTGGCGGAGGTGTCGGCGGGGCTCCATGCGGAGGACGCAGAGGCGGTGACGGCCGAGGTGAAGGGGAAGGTGGCGCGGACGGGGACGAAGGTGCGCGCGGGGTACCGGTGGGAGCCGCGGCACATGGTGACGGCGATCGATCCGTATGAGGCCGACCAGGGGTACCTGAGCTTCTATGTGCGGCAGGCGGTGCGCTGGGGGAACAGGCTGCCGCCAGGGCTGGAGGCGACTGTGGATGTGACGAACCTGCTGGCGCAGGGGTATCTGCCGTTTCTGTCGGCGGATGGGCGAACGCTTTTCCTGGCGCAGTCGCCGCGGGCGATTCAGGGTGGGGTGTCGTTTACGTTCTAGGGCATTGCCCCTATCATTGGGAGCTGGATCGGGTTTGCGAGAGCCGCCTGGGCGGGAGAAGCTGTGTGCTCCCGCTACGGTGCGGCCTGGGCTTCCGACGAGGATGATGGAAGCCGAGCGCCTCGACAACATCAGATGAGAGATATGTTTTCCCCCTTCTTCCGCGGAAGCAAGCGCGCGATCCTGATCTGGGCGGGCGCGCTGATTGCGCTGATCGCGGTCATCGACTGGCGGATGGTGGAAGATGTGCCGCTGGGGTTTCTGTATCTGCTGCCCATGGTGATGCTGGGCAAGGTGCTGAAGCCGTGGCAGACGGCGCTGGCGGCGGGGCTGTGCACGCTTCTGACCGAGGTGTTCGACCAGTTTGCGTGGAACTTCCGGACCGGGCCGCAGCGCGACGTGCTGTACTTTATGGCGTTTTTTTCGGTGGGCGCGATTGTGCACCAGATGGACCGCAACCGGCAGGTGACGCTAGAGCAGCTGCATGAGATCGAGCGGCAGAGCGACGCGCGGAGGGAGGCGGAGGAGCAGTTGTCGGTGCTGGTGGAGAGCAGTCCGGCCGCGATCATCATGGCGGCCTCGGATGGAACGGTGCTGATGGCCAACGAGGCGGCGCACCGCATGCTGGCGGTGAAGGCGACCCTGCTGCCGGGACGATCGATTCACCAATACTTTCCTTCCCTCTCGAACGTGCTGGGGCGCGAGACCAGTCAACAGCTGTTTCGCACGGTGATGCAGTCGCGCGGTCAGCGGGAGGACAAGGAGGGATTTCTGGCGGAGATCTGCTTTTCGACCTACCAGACGGGGTCGGGGCCGCGGCTGGCGGCGATGATTATCGATTCATCGGAGGAGTTCCGCACGCGGGAGGAGGCTAGCCTGCACCAGATGCTGGCGGGGTCGCGGATTGCGGTGGGCGCGGTCTCGCATGAGATACGCAATGTGTGCGGGGCGATTGCGGTGGTGCACCAGAGCCTCTCGCGCAACGATGAGCTGGCGCTGGACAAGGACTTCGAGGCGCTGGGAAATCTGGTGGTGGCACTGGAGCGGATTGCGGCGGTGGACCTGCGGCCGTATCCGGAGCAGGCGAATGAGGTCGATCTGCTGGCGCTGCTGGACGACCTGAGGATTGTGATCTCGCCATCGCTCGAAGACAAGGACATCCGTTGCACGTGGACGCTCGATCCGGAGCTGCCGCTGGTGTGGGCGGACGGGACGAACCTGATGCAGGTGTTTTTGAATTTGACGACGAACAGCATCCGGACGCTGGCGGAGAAGGACTCGGAGCGGACGCTGGCGATCTCGGCGAAGACTGAGGGGCAGCGAGTGACGGTGGAGGTGCTGGACAACGGCGGCGGAGTGGCGCAGCCGAATGAGCTGTTCCGGCCGTTCCAGACGGGGGCGCACAACACAGGGCTGGGGCTGTATCTGGCGCGGTCGTTTGCGCGGTCGTTTGGCGGGGACCTGCGCTATCGGCCTTTGCCCGGGAGCGCGTGCTTTGTGGTGGAACTGGCGCCGGTGCGGTGAACGAGCTGAGACGATGAGCGAACGGATACGACTTCTACTGATTGACGACCACACTCTGTTCCGCGAGAGCCTGATCCGGCTGCTGGAAGCGGAGACGGAGTTTGAAGTGGTTGCCCGCTGCGCCACGGTGGCTGATGGAGTTCAGGCGCTGGCGGTTGCTCCCGTGGATGTTGTGCTGCTGGACTACGATCTTGGGGACGAGGTGGGGACGGACCTGATCTCGCGACTGGGCGGGATTGGGAGCAGCGCGCGGGTGATGATGGTGACGGCGGGGATGGGCGGGAGCGCTACGTTGAATGCGGCGAACGCGGGGGTGGCGGGGATTGTGCTGAAGCACAGCGACCCGCGGCAGTTGATGGAGGCGATCCGGCGGGTGGCGTCGGGCGAGACGTGGTGGGACACGGGTGTGCTGGGGACGGTGGGCCCGTCGGGTGCGAAGGCGCGGGCGGGGGGTGGGAAGGCGCTGACGGAGCGGCAGCGGCAGGTATTGCGGGCGATTCTGGATGGGCTGACGAACAAGGAGATTGCGGCGCGGATGCAGGCGTCGGAGACGGCGGTAAAGGCGACGATCCAGGAGCTGTTCCACAAGGCGGGGGTGAGGACGCGGGGGCAGCTGGTAAGGGTTGCGGTGGAGCGGCATTCGATGGAGTGGTTGGGGGAGGGGTAGTCGCACATTTTGGCTGGGCGCGCTATTTGCGTCCTGACCGTCGCTTTGCGATTGGATGGCGCACGCGGGCTTTCGTGGCAGCATGAAGGGTAACTACGGAGATTCTGCGCTTCGCGCAGAATGACGAGTCAAAAGGGTGGGTCGCGCAGAATGATGCGGTGGGATTCGGCGTGGTGGGGGGCTGGAGTTTGCGGTCAAGCGCCGACGAGTTGGTGGCCGTAGCGTTTTTCGACGTAGTCGTCGAGGATGACTTGGAACTCTTCGACGATGCGGTCGCCTTTGAGGGTGGTGTAGAGTTTGCCGTCGACGTAGACGGGGGCCTTGGGCTCCTCGAAGGTGCCGGGAAGGGAGATGCCGATGTTGGCGTGTTTGGATTCGCCGGGGCCGTTGACGACGCAGCCCATGACGGCGAGCTTGAGCTCTTCGACGCCGGCATACTGCTTTTTCCATTCGGGCATCTGGGCGACGAGGTAGTTCTGGATGCGTTCGGCGAGTTCCTGAAAATATGTTGAGGTGGTGCGGCCGCAGCCGGGGCAGCTGGTGACCTGGGGCATGAAGCTGCGGATGGAGAGGGATTGGAGGATTTGTTGGGCGCAGCGGACCTCTTCGGAGCGGTCGCCGCCGGGGGTGGGGGTGAGGGAGACGCGGATGGTATCACCAATTCCTGCGAGTAGCAGAGGAGACAGCCCGGCGGTGGAAGCGACGACGCCCTTCATGCCCATGCCTGCTTCGGTGAGGCCGAGGTGCAGGGCGTAGTCGCAGCGGCGGGCGAGCTCGGTGTAGACGTCGATGAGGTCGCGCACGCCGGAGACTTTGGCGGAGAGGATGATCTGGTCGCGGCGCAGGCCGTAGCGCCCGGCGGCGGCGGCGTTGTCGAGCGCGGAGACGACCATGGCCTCCATCATGACGTCGCGGGCGGGGAGGGGGTCGGCGAGGCGTGAGTTCTCGTCCATCATTTTGGTGAGGAGGGCCTGGTCGAGCGAGCCCCAGTTAACGCCGATGCGGACGGGTTTTTGGTGCTTGACGGCGACCTCGACCATGGTGCGGAAGTTGTCGTCGTCCTTGCGGCCGATGGAGCAGTTGCCGGGGTTGATGCGGTATTTGCTGAGGGCCTCGGCGGCCGCGGGGAATTTGGTGAGGAGGAGATGGCCGTTGTAGTGGAAGTCGCCGATGATGGGGGTGGTCCAGCCCTTGGCGCGGATGCCGTCGACGATGTAGGGGACGGCTGCGGCTGCGGCTTCGTTGTTGACGGTGATGCGGACGAGCTCGGAGCCGGCGCGGGCGAGGGCGGCGATCTGCTGCACGGTTGACTCGACGTCGGCGGTGTCGGTATTGGTCATCGACTGGACGACGACGGGGGCGCCGGAGCCGACGGTGATGGGGCCGATGGGGACTGGGACGGCGCGGCGGCGATGGATTTCGGGCATGGGGGCTATCTAGAGTTTATCATTCTGTACTTGAACAGGTGAGCTGCGTGAAGATCAAGAGGACGACCTGGTTCGTTATCGCCCTAGTTGCGATTCCACTCGCATATCTCCTCGTCATCTCGACGATACCCACCTTCGTCATTGTTGGATTTCATTGGCGCGGATGGCGATAGCTTGGGTGCGAGTTACACTGGGGTGATGGCCCGGTAGCTCAGTTGCATAGAGCAGCGCACTCCTAACGCGAAGGTCGCAGGTTGGACTCCTGCCCGGGCCACCATGAATCGAGGGTGGGTCAACGGCAAAGGCGAGAAGCAGGTCCCCTTCGGGGATGACAAGCAAGAGACGCATCTGAGCGCGCGGTGTGGGGTGGTGGGCCTGCGATACGGTTTTGTGCGGTCGCAAGGGGCTTTGGCGGCGATGGAATTCTTGGAGACCAACGAATGAATGTGCGATGGCTTGTGCTGGCAGCGGCGGTGGTGGTGTGTGCGGGATGTAAGGGCGCGGCGCGGGACACGAGTGTGCAGGACGCGAGTGTGAAGGACGCGAGTGTGAAGGACGGGGCGGAGATCAGGGCGCTGGAGGATAGGTTTGCGGCGGCGGTGAAGGCGAAGGATGTGAATGCGATTATGGCGCTGTATGTGCCGGACCAGAGCCTGATTGCCTATGATGTGGTGCCGCCGTTGCAGTACACGGGCGCGGATGCGTACCGCAAGGACTGGCAGGACACTTTTGCGGGGTCGCCGGGGCCGGTGGACTTTAGCGTGGGCGGGCTGGAGGTTGTGACGGGAGGGAATGTTGCGTATAGCTACAGCATTCAACATGCGACGTTCACGGACAAGGACGGCAAGAAGACTGAGCTGACGGTGCGGGTGACGGATGGATACAAGAAGGTGAATGGGCACTGGTTGATTGCGCATGAGCATGCGTCGATTCCGGTGGACCTGGCCACGATGAAGGGCGAGGCGGAGGCGAAGTAGGGCGGAGGGTGCCGGGGAAGGGTGTCAAGGGTAGGTTTCGAGCGGCTCGCGGTCTAGTTTTCGGGTGGGCGGTCGATGTGGTCGATGATGAGGACTGAGGTGTCGGCTTTGGCGGAGTCGAGGCGCAGGCCGATGTTCTTTACGCCGTCGATGATGCCGGCGAAGTCGGTGTTTTCGACGGTGGAGGAGCGGGGGTCGTAGTGGGTGATGGGGAGGGGGTGGACGGTGAGGTCGTACTGGCCGGTGAGGCCGGTCTTGTCGACGACGGGGCGGTCGAGGCGGGCGGCGAGGCCAGCGGCGACGAAGCCCATGGTGACGTTGATGTAGTTGGCGGTGTCGTATTCGGACCAGTGGACGGCGCCCTGGGTGAGTTTGCCGATGTCGGGCGGGTCGTCGGGGCCGGTTTTGTGTGCGGAGAATTTGGGGCCGTCCTTGGCGACGACGAGATTGTAGACGGGGCGGGGTTGAATTTCGAAGTGGGACCTGAGGTTGAAGGTTTCGACGAGCGCGACGCCGATCATGGTGCGCTTGGTGGCGGCATCCATCTTCTGCCAGACGGGGACATCCTCGGGCGCGACCTTGGCCTGGAAGTCGTAGGCTTCGGTGTCGGCCCAGGCGGGCTCGCCCTTGAGCAGGTAGGGCGCGCCGGTGCTGCCGAATGCGAGTTCGAGGAAGTGGGTGACGGTCTGGCAATGGTTTGAGATGGAGTCGCCGGTGGAGGGCGCGATGACGTCGGGGTGGGGGCGGTCGATCTCTTCGCAGCGCTTGAAAACGACGACGTCGAACTTGATGGTGGGCGAACCGGGAGCGGGTGGTGTGGGGCTGGGGTTTGGGGCCTGGGCAAGGAGGCCGGGCGCGCAGAGGACGGCGGTGAGAAGGAGTGTCGCAGCGGCGAGAGGATTCACGGACACCATCCTGGTGTGGGGTTTGCTCGGAGGTTCGACGTACGCGACGAAAGGAAGGGGGCCTGGGGAGGGTCGATTTTCCGATGATTGTATATGGTTTGCGGTTTAGGGCGGATGAAGGGTGATATGGGTTCGGGTACACTTTTGGGATGCTTGCGACTGGTCGGGTTAAGGCTGCAGCTTTTCTTTGGGTGTGGGGATTTACGATTGGTGCTGCTGCGGCGGCGGGTGCGGCGGCGCAGGGTGCGGGTGGGGTGGGGGTTGGTTCGGCTGCGGGGGTGGTGCGGGAGGCGGATGGGGTGGTGGTACGGCTGGCGGAGGGGGAGCTGCGGGTGCAGGTGTTGTCGGATGCGGTGGTACGGATGGCGTTTGCGAAGGATGGGGCGAAGGCGGATGAGTTTTTTGGGCGGGCTTCGATCGATGTGGTGGCGCGTGCGGGGATGACTTCGGGGTGGAAGGTGGTGGAGGGGCCGGCGGCGGTGACGCTGACGACGGCGAAGTTGCGGGTGACGGTGGATAGGAAGAGTGGGGCGGTTTCGTTTGCGGATGCGGCAGGGCGGTCGATTGTGGCGGAGGCGGCGGGCGGGCGTGGGATGGAGGCGGCGGAGGTGCAGGGAGACCAGACCTTCCATGTGCAGCAGCGGTGGAAGGGGCAGGAGGGCGAGTCGCTGTATGGGCTGGGGCAGATGCAGCTGGGGATAACGGACATCAAGGGTTACGACCTGGACCTCTGGCAGCACAATACGAATATTGTGGTGCCGTTTCTGGTGTCGTCGAAGGGGTATGGGATTCTTTGGGACAACACTTCGTTTACGCGGTTTGGGGACCTGCGGGCGTTTGAGGCGATTCCGGCGGATGTGTTGTACGGCGCGGATGGGAAGCAGGGTGGGCTGACGATGGGGCCAGTTGATGGTTCGGTGGCTCCCAAACAGACTGCCGATATTGGGATCACGATGCGGCGGCCGGCGGGTGGGGGAAGGCCCGCGCCGCTGAAGCGGCAGCGGTGGGAGGGGACGATCCTGGCGCCGAAGACGGGGGATTATCAGTTTCAGGCGTACTCGAACGGTGGGATACGGTTTTGGTTCGACGGGAAGCTGGCGATGAACCACTGGCGGCAGAGCTGGAACCCGACGAACGATCAGGTGAAGGTGCATATGGTGGCGGGGCACAAGTATGCGGTGCGGCTGGAGAACGATCCGGAGCAGCAGAGCACGCTGGTGTTCCAGTGGAAGACGCCGGCTGAAGGGGGGAAGGCAACAGCGGGTAGCGGGGACACGTCGATGTGGTCGCAGGTGGGTGAGGGGGTGGACTACTACTTTGTGTATGGGCCGGGGATGGACGGGGTGATTGCGGGATACCGGTTTTTGACGGGGAAGGCGACGATGCTGCCGGAGTGGGTGTTTGGGTTGTGGCAGTCGCGGCAGCGGTATGAGACGGCGGAGCAGTCGTTGGATGTGGTGAAGGAGTTCAGGAAGCGGGAGATTCCGTTCGACAACATTGTGCAGGATTGGCAGTACTGGCGGACGGAT
>JBEKDS010000015.1:0-107136 GCA_050014235.1 Acidobacteriaceae bacterium | reverse complement strand
CCCGCATGTACCCCTCATGCTCCAGCGTCCCGATCACCTTCTCGGAGTCATGGGCATTCATCTGACACCCAAACGTCTCAATGTAAAAAGTCTTCGTCACCCCCCAAGTATATTCCCCGAAATCCATGCCGCCCCCTCGACTCACGCGTGATGTTGAGAGGCCGTCATCCTGAGCGAAGCGCGCAGCGCGCAGTCGAAGGACCCCGACGAGTCCTACCCACCTCAGCCGCTCACACCGTTCTGCTAACAAGGCCCACGTTTCTGCGGTTGCCGTTGCTTCTGCCGTTTCCCTTGCCTCTGAGATAGGCCAAGGCTTCAGCCTTGGCATCCCACGCCCACCCCAAAACCGGGCTTCAGCCCCTGGGATATGCCTCCTTATAGTCGCTGCGGCGGCTCACCCCAGTGCTCCGAATGAAACGGCTTGCCGACCGGAAGAGGACGCGTGCGAAAATCACCGCCGCCTCTCTTCAACGGAATCGGCTTCCGCTCCTCTATATACTTCACCAGCGCCTCCCGCCAGCAGAAGCAAACCAAATATCCAAGAGCCGGAAGCGCCAGCAGGTATGCTGTGCGGTCGATCGTAGTCTTCCAGCTGCCAATCGCGGCGCCCATAACAAGGATCGTGAACATCGCACCGATGCACACAAACTCAATCTTCGCCAGAGTCTCTTTCCGCCGCAAAAGCCTCGCAAGCTCGCCGGAATCCTCCGAGAGCATCGCCGGAACCCGTTCCGGACGGAAGTAGCGGCGATAAGTAAACACCGACCCCACAACCATCGCTGGCAACCACATCACCAAAACAAAAGGGTTGAAGCGATGGAACCACCTGCTCAGCCCAAACCAGATCGCGACACTCGCAATATACGGTGCCGCAACCCGAACCCATCCCTCCACGAGCCACGCCACCCCGCGTACCTCGCGCCTCGTCTCGATTGGGTCATCACTCATACGCTAGGCACCCGTTCGCGGAAAGTTTATCACTGCGCTACCGAACCACCTCCCACAACAAATCCCACGAAAATAATTCCCCAACTTCGCCTTCTATTCGCTACAATCCCCCCATGGCGATCACGCGGCGGCAAAAAGAAGTAATCGACTTCCTCTCCACCTTCACCCAGAAGAACGGCTACTCCCCCTCCTACGAAGAAATCGCCAGCGGCCTCGGCCTCACGTCGCTCGCCACCGTGCACAAACACGTCACCAACCTGCAGAACAAGGGCCTGCTTAGCCGCGCCCACAACCGCAGCCGTTCCATCGACGTCCTCCCCCCGCGCTCCAGCAAGAAAGGCTTCGACCGCCTCCCACTCCTCGGCCGCATCGCCGCCGGCCGCCCGGTCGAGGCCATCCAGACCGCCGAGACCATCTCCCTCGCCGACATCATCGGCAACCGCGAGGTCTTCGCCCTCGAGGTCCGCGGAGACTCCATGCGCGATGAGCACATCGTCAACGGAGACTACGTCCTCGTCGAGCGCACCGCCACCGCCCGCGAAGGCGAGATCATCGTCGCCCTCATCGACGGCTCCGACGCCACCCTCAAGCGCTTCTACCGCGAGGGCGGCATGATCCGCCTGCAACCCTCCAACACCGAGATGGCCCCCATCTACGCCCACGCCGCCAACGTCAACATCCAGGGCAAGGTCCTCGGCATCCTCCGCAAGTATGCCTAGAGATAGGCCGGACTTTAGTCCCACCACCACAGCTCAGAAATTGATAAGGGGCTTCAGCCCCGAAGCTGCCTCAAACGTCGTAGCTCAACTCCCCATCCCCATCCCGCCGCAGCACCCGGTCGTACGACGCATTCACGATCCCGTAGCACTCGCACGCCGCCCCCACCAGCCCCGCACGGTCCAGAAGATGGATCCGCCCGCGCGAGTACCCAATCATCCCCTTGCGCTGCAGCTCACCCGCCGCCACCGTCACCGTCGACCGCTGCACGCCCAGCATCTGCGCCAAAAACTCCTGCGTCAGGTGCAGCTCCTCGGACTCCATCCGGTCCGCCGAGGTCAGCAGCCAGCGCGCCAGCCGCGCCTCCACCTCATGCATCCGGTTGCACAGCACCGACTGCGTAATCTGCACCAGCTGCAGATACGCAAACGCATGCACCAGCTTCTGCAGCATCCCGCCCTTCAGGAACTCCGTCCGCACCAGCGACGAACGCACCCGCAGGCCTTCGCCCACCCCCTGCATAATCACCGAGTGCGACATCTGCGGCTGGTCCAGCAGCGCCGCCAGGCCGGAGAAGCCCTCCCGCCCAATCACCCCAACCTCCACCTGCTCGCCCTTCATCGTCACCGCGTCGGTCGAGATCAGCCCGCTGTTCAGAAAATAGATGTACTCGATCGGCAGGTTCGGCTCCGAGAGCCGCTTCTCCAGCGGAAGGTCCACCGGCACAAGATGCTTCGCCAGCGCCGCGTACTCGTCCGCGGGCAGTTGCGAAAGGATCAGATTGCGAGGTCTCGATGAATTCACTGGAAGAAGAGCCGGGCCTTTTAGGGTCGAGTATTTTGCAGCTGCCATGGCGGTTCCTTCGCGCGAGGTCGTCCGCCTCTGGCCGCAAGAACCGTTGCCCACACAATGCGGGGCGTATATGCGATTACTCACCACCCTAAGTCCAGTACGCCGCATATGTCTGTTCACCAGAGCACATAAGGCGTTTGATATCTGAAATATCCCGCCCGCCACCCATCCTCCCCATATCCGTCATCTCGACCGAAGCATCGCAGCCCCACCGCGATGTGTAGCGGAGAGACCCCCGTATTAGTCTTTGCCGTTGCTTGTTCTTGCCGTCATCCCCCGCCTTCGGGAACGTCCCGCCCCCCACCATTTAGAATGGCCTCTGGCCCAGTATCTCCGCGCTCCACTCCGGCAGACACTGCTGAACGCTGAAAGCTGGAAGCTGATCGCCGAAATAGAAAACCACTCCTCCAACCCGCCCAAATAAGCCGCAAGGTCCTGAAACTCTCACCTCAGGCCGGAAAGCACGCCCCACCTCATGCATCGCTGGTCCCAACTCTTCATCCCCACCCTCCGTGAAGCCCCCGCCGACGCCGAGGTCGCCAGCCACAAGCTCCTCCTCCGCGGCGGCTACATCCGCCAGCTCGGCGCCGGCATCTACAGCTACCTCTTTCTAGGCAACCGCAGCATCAACAAGATCGTCGCCATTGTCCGTGAAGAGATGGACAAGATCGGCCAGGAGTTCTTCCTCCCAGCGCTCAACCCCTCCGAGATCTGGCAGGAGTCCGGCCGCTGGAGCGCGATGGGCCAGAACATGTTCCGCCTCCAAGACCGCAAGGGCGCCGACCTCTGCCTCGCCATGACCCACGAGGAGGTGATGACCTCCATCGCTCGCAACGAGCTGCGCAGCTATAAACAGCTCCCCCAGATCTGGTACCAGATCCAGACCAAGTTCCGCGACGAGCCGCGCCCCAAGTCCGGCCTCCTCCGCGTCCGCCAGTTCCTCATGAAGGACGCCTACTCCTTCGACATCGACGAGGCCGGCCTCGACGCCAGCTACGCCAAACACGACGCCGCCTACCGCCGCATCTTCACCCGCTGCGGCCTGGATTTCGTCGCAGTAGAGGCCGACTCCGGTTCAATGGGCGGATCCCAGTCGCAGGAGTTCATGGTCTACACCGACGCCGGCGAAGACCTCATCGCCAGCGCGCGCGATGCCGCCGGAAACGTCGTCTACGCCGCCAACCTCGAAAAAGCCACCAGTAAACTCCCCCCCGTCACCGACCTCGCCCCCACGTCCGGCGCACCCGAACTCATCCACACCCCCAACCAGCGAACCATCGAAGAAGTCGGCGCGTACCTTAACGCGAACTACTCGTTTAGCTTGTCAACCATCACCCCTACACCCTTGTCATCCCGCAGCGCAACGGAGGGATCTGCTGTTCTCCAACACCACCACCAAATCAAGACGATGGCATACATGGCCGCCATAAAGAGAACGATCGAAGCTGGGGATGGGTTTATTCCAAGACGGCAGGCAGTTGCCCTCTTCTTAAGAGGCGATCACTCTCTAAACGAAACTAAGACTCTCGCCACCCTCGATAGCTTGCTTAAAGGAAGCGGACCGGTCGGAGCAATGCTCACGGTAGCTGAGATTAGACCAATGACGCCTGAAGAAATCGTTCAATACTTCAATGCTCCTGCTGGATTTCTTGGACCGGTAGACTTGCACGATCTCACAGTGGACAAGATACCAATGTCCGGCGGCCTCACCATCATCCTCGACTCCGCCCTCGAACACCGCACCAACCTCATCGCCGGAGCCAACCGCGAGGACTATCACCTGCGCAACGTCACCCCCAGTCGCGACTTCAAACCCACGCTCATCGCCGACATCCGCACCGTCAACGAGGGCGAGCCCGACCCCATCGCCGGCCTTCCCCTGCGCATCGGAAAAGCCGTCGAGATCGGCCACATCTTCAAGCTCGGCCCCAAATACACCGAATCCATGCACGCCACCGTCCTCAACAAAGACGGCAAAGAGACCACCCCCATCATGGGCTCCTACGGCATCGGCATCGAACGCATCCTCACCTCCGCCATCGAATCCTCAGCCGCAAAGTTTGCCGCGCAGAACGCAACCGACCCCAATGCCTCAGAAACCTACGCCCTGCCACCAAGCATCGCCCCCTTCCAGGTAATCGTCACCATAACCAACGTCCGCGAGCCTGAACTCCTCGCCGCCGGCGAGCAGATCGCCTTCACCCTCGAAGCCGCCGGATTCGACGTTCTCCTCGATGACCGCGACGAGCGCGCCGGCGTCAAATTCAAAGACGCCGACCTCATCGGCGTCCCTTACCGCATCGCCGTCGGCAAGAAGCTCGCCGAACGCAAAGTCGAACTCCTCAACCGCCTCACCAACCAAACCCACGACATCCCGCTCTCCGAAGTCACCCAGTCTTTGTCCTCACTCACAACTCACAACTAACAACTCACAACTCACAACTGCCCTCATGGCCGTCAAACTCAAACTCGGCAACCCCACCAAACCCGGCGCCCGCGCCCACCCCATCCTGCGCTTCTTCCTCCTCGCCGCCCTCGCCTGCCTCTTTCTCGGCGCCTGCGTCTTCGGCGCGTTCTACCTCAAGTACCAGCACATCGTCGACGACCGCCTCGCCTCCGGCCCCATCTTCGCCAACGTCTCCCAGGTCTACGCCGCTCCGCGCGAGGTCCGCGTCGGCCAGCATCTCACCGTCAACTTCATCGCGCAGGACCTCCGCGCCGCCGGCTACAACGCCAACCCCGACCTCGGCACCTTCACCCTCTCCGGCTCGAGCATCGCCATCAAACCCGGCCCGCAGAGCTACCACTCCACCGACGGCGCCACCATCACCACCGGCCTCAGCTCCGCACCCACCTCAGACGCCACCACGGACGCCGCCACATCCTCCGCACCCAGCAACGCCACAGACACCGTAGTCCAGTCCATCACCGCAGACAACGGCGCGCCCCTCGCCGCCTATCAGCTCGAGCCCCAGCTCATCACCGCGCTCTCCGAAGATAAAAACCGCACCAAGCGCCGCATCGTCACCTACGAAGAGATTCCCCCCAACATGCGCAACGCCGTCCTCGCCATCGAAGACCGCCGCTTCTTCGAGCACGGCGGCGTCAACTACGTGCGCACCGCCCGGTGCGTCGTCCAGGACATCCTCGCCGGCCGTAAGGAGTGCGGAGGCTCCACCCTCACCCAGCAACTCGCCCGCGGCTTCTTCCTCACTCCAGACAAGACCATCGCCCGCAAGATCGCCGAGCTCATGATCACCTATCAGATCGAGGCGCGCTTCAACAAGCAGCAGATCTTCACCATGTACGCCAACGAGGTCAACATCGGCCAGCGCGGCTCCTTTGCCATCAACGGCTTCGGCGAGGCCGCCCAGGCCTTCTTCGGTCGTGACCTCGGCCATCTTGACCTCGCCCAGTGCGCCCTAATCGCCGGCCTCATCCAGACCCCCAGCTACCGCAATCCCTACACCCACCCCGACCGCGCCATCGCCCGCCGCAACGTCGTCCTCGATGCCATGGTCGATACCGAGGCCATCACTCACGACCAGGCAGACCGCGCCAAAGCCGAGCCCCTCCGCCTCGCGCCGCCCAACATCGACGCCTCCGAGGCCCCTTACTTCGTCGACCTTGTCCATGACGCCCTCGAGAAGCGCATCGGCGACCAGGGCGTCCACGAGTCCCTCCGCATCTACACCTCGCTCGACCCCGAGCTGCAGCGCGCCGCCGCCGAGTCCGTCGACGAGGGCATGAAGAACGTCGACAGCCTCGTCCGTCGACGCCACAAAAGGAACGACACCGATATCACCTACCCCCAGGTCGCTCTCGTCGCCATCAACCCCCACACCGGCCAGGTCCTCGCCCTCGTCGGCGGCCGCAACTACGGCATCTCCCAGCTCAACCACGCCATCTCCGAGCGCCCCACCGGCTCCGTCTTCAAACCCTTCGTCTACGCCACCGCCTACAACACCTCCCTCGACGGCGTCAATATCGATGGCAACGGCCCCTTCACCGCCCTTACCCGCCTCAACGACGACACTCAGGACTTCGGCTCCAACGGCCAGTCCTACATGCCAGGCAACATGGTGAAGGGCGAGTATCCCGGCATGGTCCCAGCCGCGCAGGCCCTCGCCCACTCCCTCAACATCGCCACCATCTCCCTCGCGCAGATGACCGGCTATGAGAACGTCGCCGCGCTCGCCCGCTCCGCTGGCATCGTCAACGCCCGCGGCACCCCGTCGGTCGCCATCGGCACCTACAACGCAACTCCCATCGACATCGCGGGCGCCTACACCGTGTTTGCTAACTCCGGAGTCCGGGAGCAACCTTGGCTGCTCGCCAGCGTGCGCAACGCAAACGGCGACATCGTCGCCGACTTCGCCCCCACCGGCAAGCAGATCCTTGACCCTCGCGTCGCCTTCCTCACCCAGTCCCTCCTCCAGGGCGTCGTCACTTACGGCACCGGAGCAGGCGTCCACGCGCACGGCTTCAACGCCCCGATCGCCGGAAAAACCGGGACCGAACACGACGCATGGTTCGCCGGCTACTCCTCCAACCTCCTCTGCGTCATCTGGATCGGCAACGACGACTACACCGACATCAAGCTCCAGGGCGCCGACGCCGCTGCGCCCATCTGGGCCGACTTCATGCAGCGCGCCCAGAAGCTCGCCCAGTATTCCGACATGAAGCCCTTCGTCGCCCCCAGCGGCGTCTCCACCATCCCCATCGACAGGGCCACATGGCTCCCCGCCGACGCCACCTGCCCCGAGGACTACGACTACGCCTTCCTCGACGGCACCATCCCCGGCAGCACCTGCAGCCACATGGGCCAGAACCCGCAGGCCGTCATGCAGGGCCTCTTCTCCAACACCAGCCCCAATGCCGCCACCGCCCCCGCGTCCACCCCGCAGCAAGCTCCAAACCCCCAGTCGCCCGAACCACCCGAGAAGAAGAAAAACATCTTCCAGAAAATATTTGGCGGCGGCAACGACGACAAGCCCAAACCCCAGCCACCGCCCACGACCCCGCCCCAATAGCGATCAAGCACGCGGACCCTCATGCGCACAAACCCAGCCCGGCCCTCCCGCAGGGCTGATAGCTGACCGCTGAAAGCTGTCTCCTACACAGCCGTCCTCAGCGCGCCCTCTTTCTCCGGCCAAACACCACCACAGCCGCCGTCACCACCGCACAAGAATAAGCAAACCAATCCCCATACTTCGCATAGAACGTCACATCGCGCTCATAGTTGAACCCCACCCGGATGCTCGTCATCACATGCCGCTTCGCCGCCATCGTCACCCGCCCCTGCGGATCGATCGCAGCCGTTACTCCCGTGTTAGTCGCGCGCAGCACCCACCTGTGGTTCTCAATCGCCCGCATCCGCACCATATTCAGGTGCTCCCACGCAGCGCTCGTGTCCCCATACCACCCATCGTCCGAGAGATTCACCAGCACATCCGCGCCCAGGTCCGCATACTCCCGCACCTCGTCGCCGAAGATCGACTCATAGCAGATGAACGTCCCATAGGTATGCCCGCCCGTCGCAAATACCCGTCTGCGCCTGCCTGGATCGAACAGACCTACATCCTGCAGCAGGCTTCCCGCAAAGAAAAATATCCGCTTGTACGGCGTGTACTCGCCAAACGGTACCAGATGCATCTTGTCGTAGCGTCCCGCAAAGCTTCCATCCGGCTCAATAAAATTCGCGGAGTTGTACTGGTCGTAGCCACGCTTCACCGTTCGGTCGGAGTCGATTCCAATATCGCCCACAATAATCGGCGCATTCGCCTCCCGAGCCAACTCCGACATCGCCGTGCGCAGCCGCGGATCGCTCTCAAAAAAATCGTTCGGCGCCTCCGGCCACACAATCAGGTCGGTCCGCGCCGGCGAGCGGCTCCCATTCTCCGTCTCCCGGACCACCGGAACTACTTGCATGCATCGGGTGGAAGGAAGCTCCGGTATCCCCACGCAATAATTCATCCCCGGGTACAAACTTAGGTCTGAGTAGGCCTTCAGTTTCTCCTCTTCAGTAAGTTGGGGTCCGCTATTTGCCGCGCCGACCTCTATATTCTCCTGCACCAGCGTCGCAACCGCTTGCGTGCCCTCCCGCCCCAGTCCACGCATATGTCGCAAAAAAACTACATACAGCAAAATGACGCCAACTCCCGCCGCCG
This sequence comes from Acidobacteriaceae bacterium, assembly GCA_050014235.1. Lineage (GTDB taxonomy): Bacteria > Acidobacteriota > Terriglobia > Terriglobales > Acidobacteriaceae > Edaphobacter. The sequence continues at coordinate 98,449 of JBEKDS010000015.1, read as the reverse complement.
TAATAATTGGCCGCGTATAGCGCCTCTCTTTCAAGGTAAATCGCATCAGCCAAAGTGCGTTCACCGCCGCAATCACAAAAGAAATCCCATACGCTCCTGTAAATGGAGCTAGCCGGATGAGCAGCGGATTGTCCACCTGCGCTATCCCTAACAGGTCCCAGGGGAGGCTCGTAATCCGCGCCCGCGCCAGTTCCACTGCAACCCACGCAAACGGACTGAGCAACAACGCGCCTTGCACTCCCAGCCGCCCCGTCCGCCGAAACGCAGCGACCAGCCCTCCAAACAATGCATGGTAGAGCCCAAGATACAGGCAAAACAAAAGAAGTATCCCAGCCGCGACTGGCTTGGCAATCCCTCCGTAAGCGTGCATCGTCGGATAAATCCAGTAGCAATTCCCCAGATACCACACAACCCCCGAGGCATATCCCAGCATCGCTCCTTGCAACACTCCCACCGGTTTTCCGGTTGCATTGCTGCTGATAAGTGACTTCAGCAAGGGCGCGAGCGCGATCCAGCATAGGCCGGTGCGCCAGATTGGCACAGGCCCGGCGATGGGAAATGGCAGGATCTGAAGCAGGCCTGATAAGGTGGCCATCGCCCACAGCCGCAGCGGTATCAGTCGCATAGCTACGCAGTCTAACATCGCGCCGCGCCACCTCGCGCGGAGCGCGTCTCTTGTCTATCTAATTAAATTCGCGCTGCTCCCATATTTATTTGCAACCGGCCTTCCATTTATGTATTCTTTGCCTTGTCGCATTTCAGTCAGTTACTGCACTCTTTGCCCCCTTGCTGAATTCATCGAACCTTTGGTGCTGAGGCTGCGCGCTTGCGGCCTGAGAACCTCGGCAATAACAACCAAGGCCCATCCGAAGGGGTAGCAGGAACGAGCGGGACCCCAAGACACTGCACTCGAAATTGCGCGGTCGTGAGCAGTCGCGACCGCTTCAAGGAGGCAACACGTGGAAGTAAGCCGGATTATTGCGGAAATTGACGCTCAAATATCGAAGCTTCAGCAGGCGCGCGTACTACTCGATGGCACTGGATCGGTGCACAAAGGTCCTGGCCGTCCCAAGGGAAGCAAGAACGCGAAGACCTTGGCCGCAGCTAAGTCCACCAAGCGCAGACTCAGCCCGGAGGGCCGCAAGCGTATTGCCGACGCCATGAAGCGGCGCTGGGCCGAGCGCAGAAAAGCCGCCGCCAAGACCCCTGCGGCGGCAAAGTAGCGTTGCAGGAGAGCGGCCCGGCGTCCCCGCCGTTGGGTCGCCGGCAGTTTAGCGCGTCACCACTACCTCGCGCAGGTTGTCCTTGCCCAGAAAGAAATGAAAACCCTTGAACAACTTCAGCAGCCCTTCAATTTGACGGTTGCTATAGCTGTTCAACAGCGGGTACTCCCCCGCCCGCTGTACATCCACAATGTTTGTGTCCGTCAGATGGTACCGGCTGAATTCAGCCTTCGCCGCACCTGGCCCGGACCTGGCTGCCGAATGGAACATCGCGAGCATCTGCCCGCCCGGAGCCATCACCTCGTGGATGCGCTCCAGCACTGGCCTTAGCAACTCCTCCGGAAGATAGTCCGCGGTGTCCCACAGCAGCACCACGTCGAACCCGCGCCCGGAAAAATTCAGGTGCGCCGCAAGAAATCGTTCTACATCGAAACGCGCCTCGCCGCCGTCCTCCGCCGGCAACACCCACTCCCGCTTCGCCGCATCCTCCACCAGATTCGCCAGATAAATACTGTGTCCCAGCGACGTCACGAAATTTATATTCGTGGACGAGGTGGCGCCAATATCCAGCACCCGCAGCGACTCCTCGCTGCGCATCCGCTCCAGCAGTTGGCCCCAGCCGCTGGAATGCCGCGGGACGCGCCCGTTCCCCGCCGCGCCGCCGCCAGACTTGTCCTTGACCCCAAAGAAGCTGAGCATCCCTCGGCCTCCTCCCGCTCAGACGCCCGTCGGCACGGCAACACCCGTCGTCGGTATCGGCGCCCCGGCCCGCCGCCCGGCAGCGCCCTCCGCCGCTCGCTCCAACAGCTCCACCCGGCCCTTCATGCTCGCATTCTCTTCAATCGAAAGCCGCTCCGCCACGATATCGCCCCGCACCACCGCCGACTCGCGCAGCTCGATCCGTCCCGACGCGCGCACATTGCCCTCAATCAGCCCATAGACCACCACGTCCCGCGCTTCAACGTCCGCCATCACCCGCGCATTCGGCCCCACCGTCAGCCGGCTCTCCTGCAGCAAGATCGTCCCTTCCACCACCCCGTCCATGGTGAGGTCCTCTCTCCCTGATAACTCTCCTCGAATCGTGACCGACCTTCCAATAATGGTGGACCCCTCTGCTGGCTTCATGTGCGTGTCACTCTCCTTGGTGCGTTGGCCGTACTGTTTGCTCGAAAAACCCGCCGCTTTGAAGGGCGCTCATTTAGAGTCCGCGGGAAGACTTGTCACCTTGAAAGCGGCGGACTTCAGTCCCGCCGTAAAACGCCCAGGCTACAGAGCGCTCGATTTGCAGCGTGGCCTTAGCCACTGGGAGAAAATCCCCGCACCGCAAATGACTTTTTCCGCATCCTCCCGGAATCATCCTGCTTGACCGAACTATACCCAGCCCCGGGCCCCGAGGCAAACTCCCGCGCAAACTCCCAGCCAAACCCCGCGCCTCACAGCCACACGCAAAATGCTCTAAACTCGCTTAGCGACCGCCACGCAGCAAGCAAACTTTGCGCTCGCCGGTCTCGTCAAACCCGGCAAGACGGAGCACATGCATCGATTGCATTCATCTCAGAAGAGAATGCCCGGCGAGCCGGCATCTCCGGCCCGCGACCCCAAATCGGAGCGGCGTCCGAATCCTCGCCCACATCCCCTCCTTAGAATCTCCATCCTCGCCATCGCAATCGCCATCCCCGCCTCAACCCCCGCGCAGCAACCGCCGCCTTCGGCTCTCCTCGCCTCGCCCCCAAGCGCCTGGGCCGTCGACTGCGCCAACAACCAGGTCCTCGTCATGCAGCACACCGGCTCCTACCTGCGCTATCGCTTCCACGAAATCACCGAAAAAGGCGACCTCATGCGCGACCAGATCGAGACCTCCGAGGGCAGCGTCGCCCGCCTCATCCAGCGCGATGGCCGCCCGCTCACTCCGGAGGAGGACGCCGCGGAACGCGATCGCCTCAACGATCTGCTCACTTCGCCCAGCGCCTGGTACCGCCACGTCCACAAAGACCAGGACAACCGAAAGCTCGGCGTCCAGTTGCTCAAGCTCATGCCCGCCGCTATGCTCTGGAGCTACGCCCCAGGCCAGCCCCAACCCCCCAACCAGCCTCCAGACCAATCCTCTTCCCAACCCGCAACCGGCGCTCCTCTCATTGTCATCGACTTCAAACCCAATCCCGCCTGGTCGCCGCCCGACATAGGATCCCAATTCCTCACCGGCCTCGAAGGACGCCTCTGGATCGACCCCCGTACCCGCCGTATGGTCCACCTCGAAGCCGACATCTTCCGCCCCGTCAACTTCGGCTGGGGCGTCGTTGCCCACCTCTATCCCGGTGGCACCGTCACCCTCCACCAAACCGCGGTCCTTGATGCCGCCCCCACCCCCGCCCCACCCAATCCCCAGCCCACCCCCGCCGTCCCACGCTTCATCGTCGACCACATCGACGAACACCTCACCGTCCGCGCCCTCATGGTCCGCACCGTCAAGCAGCGCCTCCTCTACGACTCCGCCAACTTCCAGCCCGTCCCCGCCATGTCCTATCAGCAAGCCATCAAACTCCTCCTCGACACCCCGCTCCCTCAGCACTGATGCACGCCTCAGGTCGCAAAGAAAGCGGGCACCCTCTCTCAACCATGAGAGCCGGGCGCCCGCAGTCTGTCTTTGGCAATGCGCAAGCAAGTCTTAGAACACGTACTTGAGTGCGAACTGCGCGACACGGGGACCGGCAGAATTCTCACCCGTGATGGTGCCGAAGGAGGTGCTTGGGTTATTCAAAATGGTGTGGTTCAACACGTCGAAGTACTCCGCCCGAAACTCCAGAGTGGATTGCTCATAAACCGGGAAAGTGCGGGCGAGCGCGGCATTCCAGACGGTGAAGCCGGGACCGCGAAGGGAATCCTTGACCACATTCCCGAACCCAGTTCCGGCGCCGGTGTTCGCAGGAATTGAAAAGGCGGAGGGGCTCAACCAGCTCTCGCAGATCTTACCTGCGGCACAATCGCCGCCCCCATTCTTGTTCACCAAGTAGGCGGATTGGGTAAAGTCCCTCTGCGCGCGGTCCTGCGTCAGACCCGTCGAGGAGTTGCCTGATCCAATGTATGCGGTGAGGGCATCCCCGGAGTGATGCTGAAATGTACCCGAGGTCCGCCAGTCATTGATAAGAGCGCGAATGGGACGGAAACCCTCGTGAAGTTGGGGAAACGTCCACACATACGACAGCGAAAAAACCTGGCGATGATCGATGTCCGAAACGCCTCGGTCCAACGCCTTGATGTCCGGAACAATCGCTGCACCCGGAATGTTGGCCGCATTGGAGGGATAGAGTGGATAAACATACGACTCACCCGCGTTCAGGTCTTCCGTGTTGGATACGCGGGTAGCTTGCGGCATGTCGTCATAGGATTTCGACCACGTGTAGTTGGCCATGAACTCCAGCACATGGCGCCGGCGCTTTGCCCAAACTCAGCGTTGTAGTTGCTCGTCTGGATGCTGAACTCCTGCAAGGCGTCCGGCATCGGATACGGGTCGTTCACGTTCGTCATCTCGTCGAGGTTGTTGCCGCGATCGAGCAGGAAGTTGTCCTGATTGGGCAGGGTTCCATTGACAGTCGCAACTTGGACCGCATTGACGGAGAACGTCTTTCCGTTGCCCTGGTTCAGGCCGTTGCCCTCGTTAGTGGCGTCAACCACACCAGCAGCCAGCGTAATGAGCGTTGCGGCTGCACGCCCGTTCAGCGGAATGTCCTGCACCATTGCCTGATCGATCACCTGCGACAGTGTGCCCGTGGTCGTATCCACCTGCGGCACCGACGACGTTACCTCCACCGTCTCCGTCGCTGCCCCAACCTTCAGAGTCGCCCGCACAGTCAACGCCTGGTCCGCCTGCAGCACAAGGCCCGTCTGGTCATACGTCTCGAACCCCGTCGCGGAAACCGAAACCGAATAGTTGGCAGGCAGCAACGTCGGGAACACAAACGTCCCGTCCCCTTGGCTCGTCGCCGTCGACTTTCGCCCAGTGTCCGTTTGGGTCGCGGTTACGGTCGCCTTCGCAATCGCCGCCCCGGTCGGGTCCGTCACCATTCCGGAAATCGACCCATAACCCTGAGCTGCCGCGCGACCGGAAAACAGCAGAAGGTGGCAAAAACAAAGCTGAGAAGACTACGATAGAAGGGGAAGGGGAAAACGCGAAAAAAATTCATATCGCGGCGACATAGGCCCTCCTTGCAAGCCTTGTCAAATGCATTGCGAGTCAACGCTAACTTTCTATTATTTGATAGCTGCCATTCACTCTGTCACAAAAAAATACACCCAATTTGATATGAGTCTGTTTCAACTCAAAAAAGAACTGCGTCTCAAGACCGAACGCCCCTGAGTTGTCACCCCACTCTCTTCGATCCCCGCGGCGCCACTCCCACCACCCCCATCATCCGCCCCGCGAACCCGCTCTCCCCGCGATGCGAAAAATACTTCAGCTCCCCGCCTACCCGCGCGCACGCCGTACACTCCCCCACCACCGCAATCCTTCTCTCCGGAATCCCCGCATCCACCAGCTGCCGCCGGTTCGCCTCCCACAGATCGAGATGCAGCTGCGGCCCAATATTCGAGTGCCCCGGCGCCCGCGCCGTCAAAAACAGCAGCGGATACCTCTCCCGCACCGGGTCCGAGTCGTACACCTCGCTAAACAAATCCCCCGCATACCCAAACTGCGACACAAACTCCCCCCGCACCTCCTCCCCCACCGAGTAGCAGCACGGCCCAATCGCAGGCCCCACCGCCGCAATCAGGTCTCCCGGCCGCGACCCATAGCGCAGCCGCATCGTCCCAATCCCCCGCTCCACAATCCGCCGCAACGTCCCCCTCCAGCCTGCATGGAACGCCGCCACCACCCGTCGCCGCACATCCGCCACCAGCACCGGCACGCAGTCCGCCACCTGCACTCCAAGCATCACCCCACCCACGTCCGTCATCACCCCATCCCCGCGCAGCATCGCCCGCCCCTCCGCCGTCTCCAGCCGTCCCTCCAGCGCGCCAACCCCCGCCTCCACCACCCGCACCGCCCCGGAATGGATCTGCCGCAGCGTCACCAGCCGCGCCGCCGGCACCGACGCGGTCGCCCCGCCCGCAACCGCCGCCAGCAACCGCCGCCGGTTCTCCGCCACATTCCCCGCCTCATCCTCCTTCGTCCACCCCAAGTTCAGAGTCCCGCCCCGCGGACCCTCCCTATAAACCGTCGACACCCCACCTCCCCTCGCGCTAAACCCGTGCCGCAGCCATCCATATCTATCCCAGCCCTCCACCCGCACCACGCTCGCACCCGCCGCCGTCCCCGCCCGCACCTCCGTCGCCGCCCTCACCTTCCCCTTCCGCTCCCCGCTCGCCCACGTCCCCGCCCGCGTCTGCCGCCGCCCACGCTCCAGCCCAACCCCGGCCAGCAACTCATCCACCGCCCCAATCGCCTCTGCGCTCTCTAACTTACTCATTCTAATAATCCTGGCCCGCCCCTTAAACCCTGCACCAACACCCATCCTTGGCCTTGCTTACCCCTTACCACGAACCGCTAACCACTGCATTACCGCCAGCCGCCCAAAACCCCCGGAAAATTTGCATCCAAGCCGACTGCTCTGTAAGATACGCGATTGCACCTATGATCTCGAACCCACCCAACATGGCCTCTCAGTTCCTCCGCTCCCGCATCGCCAAGGTGTGCGTCGCCATCATTGGCTCGACGCCCGCGGAGATGATCGAGAAGGCCGCCGCCGTCGTCAAGGAAACCCCCTTCCTCGAGTTCCGCCTGGACTACCTCGACAAGCCGCTGCTCGCGCTACCTAAGTTCAAGCAGTTCTTCACGGATAACACCGCTGCGACCGCCATCGCGACCTGTCGCCGCCTCGAAGGCGGCAAGTTCTCCGGCAGCCTGGCCGCCGAGGTTGAAGTCCTCTCCAAGGCCGCTGAGAACGGCTTCCACCTCGCTGACCTCGAACTCGAATCCGCCGAGTCGCTGAAGAAGGCCGGCGTACAGAAGCTGCGCGAGACTGGGATCGGCCTGATCGTCAGCTACCACGACTTCAACGCCACCAAAGACCTCGACGGCATCTTTGAGCGCATCGAGCGGTTCGCGCCGGACTTCGTCAAGATCGTCCCCACCGCAAAGTCCCTGGTCGACAACGTCACCCTCATTCGCTTCCTCGAGCGCATGAACGACCACACCAACATCATCGGCATCTGCATGGGCGACGCCGGCATCATCTCCCGCGTCCTCGGCGTCCGCGCCGGCTCCGCCTTCACCTTCGCCGCCGCCACCCCCGGCGAGGAGACCGGCCCCGGCCAGATCGCCGCCCGCACCCTCATCGAAACCTACCGTATCGACCAGGTCGACGCCGCCACCAAGGTCTACGGCGTCGCCGGTAACCCCGTCCGCAGCTCGCTCTCGCCCATCATGATGAACACGGCCTTCCGCCGTGAGACCGTCAACGCCGTCTACCTCGCGCTGCAGACCAGCAAGCTCTCAGACCTCCTCAAGCTCGTGCAGGAGATCCCCATCCAGGGCCTCTCCGTCACCATGCCCCTCAAGCAGGAGTTCATGGCGCACCTCGAGCGCACCGACCCGCTCTCCGCCCGGATCGGCGCCTGCAACACCGTCCTCCGCGTCCCCTCCGGAGAGAACGCAGGCAAGCTCTTCGGCTTCAACACCGACGTCGCCGGCATCGTCGGCCCCCTTGAAAAGCGCCTCACCCTGCGCGACGCCAAGGTCCTCGTCCTCGGAGCCGGCGGAGCCGCCCGCGCAGCCGTCTTCGGCCTGCGCGACAAGGGCGCAGAAGTCTTCATCCTCAACCGCACCCCGGAGACCGCGCAGAAGCTCGCCCGCCAGTCCGGCTCCAAGACCATCCGCAAGGACGCCCTGCCCAAGTCCTCCTTCGACGTCATCGTCAACGCCACGCCCGTCGGCATGGCCGGCAATAAGGCCGCGCCCATCCTCGAAGCAAAGGACCTCAACACCCGCCTCGTCTTCGACCTCGTCTACAACCCGCTCGAGACCCCGCTCCTCCGCCTCGCCCGCCAGATGTCGATCCCTATCATCACCGGCGTCGAGATGTTCGTCCAACAAGGCGCCCGCCAGTTCGAGATCTGGACCGGCAAGCCCGCTCCCGAAGAAGAGATGCTCCGCGTCGTCATCCACGCCCTCCGCCAGCAAGCCGAAGCCGCCGCGTCCGACGCCCCCGAACCCAAACCCACCGCGTCTAAAGCCGCACCTGTACCTACCGCAAAGCCTCCATCGCCGAAGCCATCCACCCCCGCACCCGCCACGAAGACCACCGCACCTAAGGCCGCCGCACCCAAACCAGCCGCAAAAGCCCCCGCCCCAAAACCCGCACCATCCAAGCCATCCGCTAAACCCACCGCGCACAAGGCCGCCGCGAAGCACGCCCCTAAGCCCGCACCCAAATCCAAACCAAAACCATCCCCATCCAAAGCAAAGCCATCCCCAAAGCCCCCAGCAAAATCCCCCACCAAGCCCGCCCCCAAGAAAAAGTCTCGCTAGTCTAAGCCTGTTCAGCCACAAACGAATGGGTGCCCCATCCATGGCGAAGCCATGGGTGGGACGTAATACGCCCAAACAGCGGACCCGCCACAAACTCGGGTGGCCCATCCTTTGCAGAACCACCACAAAGGGTGGTTTATTCGCGCGATAGCGCGAACCGCCCTACGCCGCCTCCCGCCTAACCCGCCCATCCCCAAACAGCGCGTAATACAACAACTCCCCCAACGACATCCTCGCCAGCGCCTCAACATCGACCTCGCGCGTCTTCGACTCCATCTTCGCAATCCCCATCCCAACCCCTCCTAAGCCTTCTCCGTCCCCGGCCCGGCAACCTGCTCCGCGCCCGCCTCGCCGCCCTGCCAGGATCCGCCGCACCTCCGCTCGCGCATCCCCGCGCGAAGCCGCTCCCGCTCCTCCGGCGTCATCTGCTCCCAGCGCTCCCGCATCTTCCTGCCCCACCGCGGCCCGCATCCTCTACGCCCGCGGAACCCGCCGCCAAACAGTATCTTGCTCAGCACCAGCAGCCCCAGCGCCTGCGCAAACGTAATCGTCTTCAGTCCAAACGTCGCCGGCATCAGCCAGTTCCACAGATACATCGTCGCGAAGCCGAACACCAGCACCGCCACGCACACAATCACAATCACCTTCACCACACGCCAAAATCGCCTCATCGCTTCCTCCTCACTTCTCGCCCAACGTCTCGTCCATCTCCCGCAACCGCTCGCGCAGATGCAGCACCGCATACCTCTTCCGCGAGAGCAGCGTATTCACGCCCACTCCCGTCTCCTCCGCAATCTCCTGGAAGCTCCTGCCCATCAGCTCATGCGCCACGAACACCTCCCGCTGGCTCTCCGGCAGCTCCTCCAACGCCTCCTCGATCGCATCCATCATCACGCCGCGCGCAAACACCGCATCCGGCCCCGCACCCGGCGAGGGCAGCAAATCCTCCAGCGTCCCCCCTCCCTCTTCATCTCCTACCGCCTCACTCAGCGATGCCGCCTTCCTCCTCCGGAACAGGTCCGTAATCCGGTTCCGCGCCACGCGAAACATCCACGCCGTCACCTGCTCCACCGGCCGCATCATCCGGTAGGTCTCCGTGAGCTCGTAGAACACATCCTGCAGCACATCCTCCGCGTCGCCCAGGTCCAGCACCCGCCCGCGAATAAACCGCCGCAGCCGCGGCTCCTCTCGCTCGACCGCCTCCGCGATCAGCCGATCCTGCTCGCCGATCTCCTGCTGCCCGATCGCCATCTCCCGGCTCGACATCCCCGTCCCTTCGCCGCTCTCGCCATCGCCCTCGGGCAAGCTCTACTGTGTTAACGCGCAAGCAGAGCAAATATTGTAGGCCGTCCTCTGAAATAAAATCGTCGCTGGAGCATGAGCCCAATGAACCGATCCCTCGCCGCAATCCTCTTCCTCACCACCGCCACCCTCGCCGCCCAAACCCCGCCCGTAGCGACCCCCCGCCCCTACACCCAGCTCTACGTCTTCGGCGACAGCTACTCCGACTCCGGCTCCGGCTACGTCGACACCAACGGCCCCACCGCCGTCGTCTATCTCGCCCAGCAGCTCAACATCCCCTTCACGTACTACGGCGACCCCGCCAGCAAAGGCAAAGGCCTCAACTTCGCCATCAGCGGCGCGCAATCCGGCGCAGGCCCCGGCCGCCGCTACCCCACCGGCGAGATGCTCGGCATCGGCATGGCTAACCAGGTCGCCCAGTTCGTTGCCTTCACCCGCACCGGCGACATCCCGCCCTTTGACCCCGCGCAGACCATGTTCTTCTTCGCCGGGGGCCTCAACGACCGCGGCAAACCCGACGGCTACACCCGCACCAACATCGAGCAGGAGATCGACACCCTCTACGACCTTGGCGCCCGCCGCTTCACCGTCGCGTTCCTCACCACCAAAATCCCTGCGTTCGCCACCGCCGGCATCCAGCTCAACCCCGAACTCGCCAAGGTCCCCGCCGAAGAGCGCGCCAAGCACCCCGACATCCGCATCGCCAACTCCGACTGGGGCCTCTTCATGGACGAGGTCTTCACCCACCCCTCGAAGTACGGCATCACCGACACCACCAACACCTGCGCCGGGCGCAACATCCACCACGAGGACACCACCCCCTGCGCCTCACCCGACACCCACTTCTTCTACCACCAAAACCACCCCTCCACGGCAACCCACCGCGCCGTCGGCGCCATGCTCTACACCGAAGCCCTCACCAAAGCCCCATAGCTACCTGGCCATCACCACAAAAAATTGTCATCCTGAGCGGAGCGCGTCGCGCACTTTGCGACGCGCGCAGTCGAAGGACCCCGACGACCTTTGCACAACCCCAACAGACCGCACCGTTCTTCCAACAGATAGCTTCTTGCGGTCGCGACATCAGCGCGTGTCCCATGTCAGACGCCTTCCCGTCTGACATGGGGTTTCTCACTCATCAAGCCTCCGCCTAAGCCGCCACCCTCCTGCTCCCCACACCCGCCTGAATAAACTCCAGCAGGTCCTTGTTAATCACATCCGCGTGAATCTGGCACATCCCATGCGGAAACCCCGGATAGGTCTTCAGCACAGCGCCCTTCACAATCTTCGCCGTCAGCCGTCCCGCGTCGTCGATCGGCACAATCTGGTCGTCCTCCCCATGCAGCACCAGCAGCGGCACATCGATCTTCTTCAGGTCCTCCGTAAAATCCGTCTCCGAGAACGCCTTGATACAGTCGTACGCCGCAACCTGCGAAGACATCATCCCCTGATACCAGAAGTTCAGCTTCACCCCATCCGACGCCTTTGCCCCCGCCCGGTTGTACCCATAGAACGGCATCGACAGGTCCATAAAAAACTGCGACCGGTCCTTCACCACCGCCGCCCGCAGCTCATCAAACGCCGACAGCGGCATCCCGCCCGGGTTCGCCGGCGTCTTCAGCATCAGCGGAGGCACCGCGCTGATCAGCACCGCCCCGGCCACGCGCTTCGTCCCGTGCCGCCCCATATAGCGCGCCACCTCGCCGCCGCCAGTCGAGTGCCCCACCATGATGGTGTCCTTCAAATCCAGCGCGTCCATCAACTCCGCCAGATCGTCCGCATACGTGTTCATGTCATTGCCGTCCCAGGTCTGCCCGCTGCGCCCATGCCCGCGCCGGTCATGCGCAATCACGCGATACCCCTGCTGCCCCAGAAACAGCATCTGCGCATCCCACGCATCCGCATCCAGCGGCCAGCCATGCGAGAACGTAATCGGCTGCCCCGTCCCCCAGTCCTTGTAATAAATCTCCGTCCCATCCTTCACTCGAATCGTGCTCATGGCGCGTCTCCTTTTCGTTTGTCGTTGAGGTTTTGGCCCAGTGTCCAACATTCTCCTCCTCACCGCCGCCCATGTGCGCTCCTCACAAAACAAATTTCACGCCAATTTTCCACACCCGGTGCAAAACTCCCCGCGCGACACACCCCCGCCTCGACCGGCACACATCGCCGACCGCGCACTCATTCATAGCTGATCGCTGACAGCTGAGCTGACCGCTGGAATCGAAAACCCCTGCCCACTCAGTAACCCGGAGACCCCACCCCGCCCGACGCACCCACTCACAACTACCAACTCACAACCGCCCCACTACACCGCCACCGTAAACGTATCCTCGCTCCTTGTCACCGCCCGATACAGCGTGTCCCGCTCGAACGGCACCCGCCCCGCCTCCGTAATCAGCCGGACTAAGTCAGCGCGCCGCATCCCCTGCGGGGTCGTCGCCCCCGCATCGTGATAGATCTTCTCCTCAATCACCGTGCCATCGATATCGTCCGCCCCAAACCGCAACGAGATCTGCGCCATCTCCGGCGACACCATCTGCCAGTAGCTCTTGATGTGCGGAAAATTGTCCAGCATCAGCCGGCCAATCGCAATCTGTTTCAGGTCCATCATCCCCGTCGTCTTTGGAATATGCGCCAGCGCCGTATTGTCCGGATGGAACGCCAGCGGAATAAACGTCTGGAACCCGCCCGTCTCGTCCTGCACCTCGCGCAGCCGCAGCATGTGGTCCACCCGGTCCTCATCATTCTCCACATGCCCATACAGCATGGTCGCGTTCGAGCGCAGCCCCAGCCTGTGCGCCGTCCTTGCCGTCTCCAGCCACTCCCCGCCATCGATCTTGTGGTCGCAGATAATATGCCGCACCCGATCCGCAAAAATCTCCGCCCCACCACCGGGCATCGAATCCACACCCGCATCCTTCATCCGCTGCAACGTCTCCGCGATCGTCATCTTCCCCCGCTTCGCCAGAAACGCCACCTCCACCATCGTGAACGCCTTGATGTGTACCTTCGGATAGCGCGCCTTCAACCCCCGCACCAGGTCCATGAAGTACTCAAACGGCAGATCGGGATGCAGCCCGCCCACAATATGGAACTCCGTCACCGCCTCGGTCAGCCCCGTCCCCGCCGTCTCCCAAGCCTCTTCCAGAGCCATCGTGTACGTGCCCGCATCGCCCTTCTTCCGCCCAAACGCGCACAGCCGGCAACTCGCCACGCACACATTCGTCGGATTGATGTGCCGGTTCACATTGAAGTACGCCACGTCCCCATGCATCCGCTCGCGCACCGCATTGGCCAGCCACCCAATCGCCAGAATGTCCCCGCTGCGATACAGCGCCACCCCATCCTCAAACCCCAGCCGCTCCCCCCGCTCCACCTTCCCCGCCACCCCACGCAGCCCCGCATCCCCCGTCACAAACCCATGCCGCGCCGCGCCTACGCCCACTCCACTCATCCCCCAATTCTAATCCCACCGCACTAGGTAACATTCGCAGCCTTCTATATACGATTGTTGTAAACTGGAGCCATGGCTCGCTCAGTGAGAATTACGACTCCCATTCCTTCCTTAGAAGAGTTTGGGGAGACCTTAGGCATGAGCAAAGCCCGACGAAGGTCTCTCAACCCAGTCTTCGTCCAACGTCGCCCAGACGGAGGCTACGCAGTCGTAAGACGCGGCTCCGAAAGAGCCACGGCAGTCTTACCCACGCAAAGAGAAGCCATCGAGAGAGCGCGGGCGCTTGTTCCTAGCCGGGTACCGCTCGTTGAACGTGTGCGGGACACCTCAAGTGGCAGCCGAGAGAAGTGGCGAAAGCCGTAGTCCACTTCGCAAGGGCCCCTGGTCGGGCAGTTCACGAACGGCCGACAATCGATGTTCACCGCCGAGATCAGAGGAGCAAAGGTGCGGCCAAAGCCCGGTATTACCACTCCGAACGCCGTATTCCTCAACATCCCCTACGATCCCAGGTTCCGATCTCTCTACCTCGCGTATATCGCTGGTCTCGTCCATCTTGGCTTTGTGCCGCGTGTGACGCTAGGGCTACCCGGCGGAGCTCGCAGACTCGACAAGATCCTCGAGGAGATTCAGGGCTGTCGCTACTCGATTCACGATCTGTCGAGAGTTGGACTGGATCGAAATCCGCCGTTTGCGACGCCCAGATTCAATATGCCCTTCGAGCTTGGTCTCGCTGTGGCATGGCAGAAATTCAATCCGAAAAACCACACTTGGTTCGTCTTTGAAGAGAAGGCTTACCGGGTGCAGAAGTCTCTGAGCGATCTGAACGGCACCGATCCCCAGATCCACGATGGCCAGGTAGCTGGCGTCATGCGCGAACTTTCAAACACCTTTCGCCTCCAACGGAATCAGCCGACGGTGCCCGAAATGATGAGCACTTTCAATGCTATTTCGCGACTGTCGCCGAAGATCTTGGCGGAAGCCGGTGCGAAGTCTCTCTTCGAAGCGCGGGCCTTTCAAAGATTGTGCTACGAAGCCAAAGTCGCCGAGAGCCGGGAGTCTTTGAAATAACCCGCTTGGCAGGACTACCACCCCTCACCCCACCAACCCCAACCAATACTCCAACCCATCCACAATCGCCCCCAGCGCCGCCTGGTTCAAATCGCTGCTCACCCCCGCCGTCGTCCACGGCTCAAACCCATCCGCGTGGAAGCTCACCGTCACCCGCACCCGCGCCGCCGTATCGTGTGCCGATACATCGATCGCCGTCACGCTGAACGTATCCAGCCTCAACCGCGCAATCGCCGGATACCACTTCTCCAGCTCCTGCCGCATCGCCTTGGTCAGCGCATCCACCGGCCCCGCGCCCTCCGCCGTCGTCGCCACCACATCGCCGTCCCCAACCGACAACGCCATCGTCGCCTGCACCCGCCTACTCCCCGCCTCATCCGACTCATCCACCACCTTCCATCCCTTCACGCTGAACCGCTCCGCCAGCGTCCCTAACACCCGCATGGCTGCCAGCCGGAACGACACCTCGCTCGCCGTAAACCCACCGCCCTCCACCATCCCCTGGTTCGCGTCCAGCAGCCGCTGCGCCTGCGCGCCATCCAGCGCCACCCCAACCTGCTTCGACAGCAGCACAATATTCGCCCGCCCCGACTGCCCATTCACCCCAATGGCCGCCGTCGCGCCCACCCGCGCCGGGTCGCACCACAGATACGCCCCCGGGTCCTTCCCCTCGCTGCTCCCATGCATCCCCGCCCACGTCCCAAACGCTCCCGCGCCCACAATCGGCGCGCCATGCGGCGTCTCCAGCGCAAACGCCCCATACGCCCAATGCGCAAGGCTGGTCAGCCCGCGCAGTTGGTCCTCCGCCACAAACTCCGCCTCGCCCCGCAACTGCATCCCGCCCACCACCGTCGTCAGGTTCACATTGCCGCAGCGCTCGCCCGTCCCCAGCAGCGTCCCCTGCGCCTGCACCGCACCGGCCAGCACCGCCGCGCGCGTATTCGCCACGCCCAGCCCGCGGTCCGTATGCCCATGAAATCCGACCCTTGTATCCGGAAAATCCCGCACCAACCCGCCCACTATTCGCTCCACCTCCTCCGGACTCGCCCCTCCCGTCGTATCGCACACCACAATCCGGCTCACCCCTTGCTCCGCACACTGCGCAACCAGTTTGTGCATATACGCTGCACTTCGCTTCACACCGTCCTCATCCGCGCGCTCGCCAAACTGCAGCCGCCCGCACGCTGCATCCATCGCATGTTCCAGATCGACCAGCACCTCAAGCCCCGCATCCTGCAGGAACGCCACCGTCTCGCACGCCATCCGCAAATTCTCCTCCGGCGTCACTCCCAGCGAACTCGCCACGTCCAGCAGCCGCGACTTCACCACCACCACCGCCGAGCCCACCCGCCCCTTGTGCTCCACCATGAACTGCGCATCGCGCCAATCCTGCACCCGCGTCCCGCGCCCCCGCGTCCGCCCAAACAGCGCCAGCCGCATCGCGCCCGTATCCGCGCCCTCCAGCGCGCTCGCGAGATCGCTCACAAACTGGTTCGCCCCCGCAAACCCAATCTCGGCATACCGCACTCCAAACGCACCCATGCGCTCCAGCAGTCCCACCGCCTTCTGCACCGAGATATCCAGATTCGGCTGCTGCAACCCATCCCGCAGGCTGGTATCGAACAGCTCAACCTTCCTCACCACGTCCGCCATCGTCTCCCGCTTCCAGACACAAATCTCCCGCGCAACATCATTGCGTTGCAGGGAAGAACCTCAACCTTTAATCATACCTCTGAGAGCCACGCACCCCAATCACACCACAGACCAGGCAGTGTCAGTTAAACTTGAAATGCCAACGTTACCGAAATGCCGACTTTCAGTCACAACTCGTATGCAATCGAGTATTCTGGTGTCCGTTTCCGGGGAGCTGGCGCCATGCATCGACGCGATCTTGTGAAGGCGAGTCTGGCTGCGGTGTGTGTGGTGATGTGTGCGCAGCTCGCGTTGTGTCAGGCAACCGCGGCTGGGTCAAGTACGCCGGCTGCCGATTCGAGTGCGGCGCTGGCGGCGTACGACGTCGTGTCGGTGAAACCCGTGGACCCGGCCACCGACCATTCGTTCAAGGTGCTTATGAACGGCTTGACCGTGCGCATGGGTTTTCTATACACGCCGGATGGGGTTCACTGGGGAGGCGTAACCGTTTCGAATCTGATACGGGATGCGTATGGAGGAGCCATGAAGCTACCCAATGAGGACAGCGTCACGGGTCTGCCGGGTTGGGCGAAGAGCGAGATATTCGAGGTTCAGGGGAAGATGAGCGATGCGCAGGCGGCAGCGTTTGCGAAGCTGGGCAAGGACGAACAGCAGGAGCAGCGCGAGGTGATGCTGCGGGCATTGCTGGCGGACCGGTTCAAGCTAAAGGTGCATCGCGAGCCGAAACAAGTGGCGGACTACGAACTGATAGTTGCAAAGGGCGGGCCGAAGATGAAGGAAGGGGATGCCCCCAATCCCAATGGCCCGAAAACCAGGGATGGAAAGGCCATGACGGGGAGCTATCTGGCGGGGGGCGCGGGCAAGGTGACGGCGCAGGCGTACGGCATGGAGGCACTCGCGAACTTTCTGGGGCAACAGTCGACGGGCGTGGGCCGCATGGTGAACGACAAGACCGGCCTGACGGGCAAGTACAGCTTTACGCTGAACTGGACACCGGATGCGTCCGGCGACGACAGCGGGCCGTCGATCTTTACTGCGCTGGAGGAACAGCTTGGGCTGAAGCTGCAACCGGGAACGGGAACAATCAATACAGTTGTGGTGGACCACGTGGAGCGGCCCACGCAGGACTAACGGCTATAGAGCTGCCCGTGAAACGGGTTTTCGGTAACTTCATCTGTTCGTGACTTCAAACCGAGACACCGCCGCAGACAACCTCAGTGCTGCGCCATCTCCGCCCCACCTCGCCCACCCCCGCCCGCAACCTCCGGCACCACCACCCCATCCTGCACCAGCGCCGAGTCCACCATCCGCGGCTGCACCACAATCCCATCGAACAGCGTCGCCCCCACCATATGGTCGCCCACCGGTCGCACAAACCGCAGGTTCCATCCCGTATCGAACGCATTCACCTTCAGCGTCGCCACCGCCACATCGAACACCTTCGTCGCCGGTTCATTCGACGTCACCAGCATCCGCTCCGCGGCCGCGTCGTAATAAAGGCTGTTGATGTCCCGCACATACAGGTCCTCCAGCATCGTCCAGCTCGCGCCCGCATCCCGCGACACGAACACCCCTTCGCGCCCCGCAACCCACACCCCGCCGCGCCCATCCACCGCCAGCGCCGACACCTGGTCCACCTTCGCCGGCAGCATCGCCGCCGCCCACGTCGTCCCGCCGTCCTTTGACATCTCCATCGCAGTCAAGCTCGCCGCCGCCACATACTCCTTCGCAGCCGCGACAAACCTCCACTCCCCCGCCGGCGCTGCCTCCACCAAACCCCACGTCTCTCCACTCGTCGGACTCCGCAGCACCCCCTCCGACGTCGCCGCAAACACCGTCTCCCCGCTCAGCGCAAACCCATACACCGTCCCATGGAAGCCGGTCGCCGGCGGCCCCGCATCCGCCTTCGCGACCGCAGCCGCGGCAGCCCGCGCCTTCCGCGCCGCCGCAACGGCCTTCGGTCCCTTCCCCACCGGCTTCATCTCCGCGACCCACGCCGTTCCCACCACCGGGGCCGCGCCCGCGTCGCCGCCGGACCGCGCCCACGTCTCGTCCTTCAGCCGGTAGATCCCGCGCCCCGTGCCCGCCAGCATCGTTCCATCCGGAGCCTGCCCCAGGCTGAACACATCGTTCCCATCCAGCCCCTCGCTCAGCTGCGACCAGCTCAACCCCCCCGTCTTGCTCACAAACACCCCGCCCCACTGCTTGTCGTTCACCACCCCCACATACACCGTCGCCGGATGCTCCGCGTCGCCGGCGTACGCCGTAATCTGCCGCGCCGAAAATCCCTTGTTTGACGGGAAAAAGTTGTCGCCGCCGTCGTCGCTCAACCACACGCCCTCGCGGTCCGTCGCCAGCAATACATGCTTCGAGTTCGCCGGATCGACATACACATCGTTCACAATCAAGTCCGCGCCCGTCGTCTGCACCCAGTACTTCCCCGCGTCGAACGTCCGGTACAGCCCCTCCGTCGTCCCCGCAAACACCGTGTCCAGATGGCTCGGGTCCTGCATCAGCACCCGCGTCCGCCGCGCCTGCGAAGGGATCCCCGGCGCCTTCGCAAAACTCGCCCCGCCGTCCTCGCTCTTGTAAATCCCCGAGCACGCGCTCGCATAAACCACGCTCGGCTGCTTCGGGTCCACAATGATCGAGAACACATCCGAGTCCTCAATGATCCCCTGCTTGATGCTCTCCCACGTCTTGCCCGCGTCCGTCGTCTTCCACGGCAGATGCCACGTCCCCGCATAAATCACATTCGGGTCCACCGGGTCGATCGCCAGCGACTCCACCTCGTGGATCTCCTTGCTGCCCTCCTCGCTGATCCTTGCCCAGTGCACCCCATCGTCCGTCGAGCGAAACACCCCATCCAGCGACCCCGCCACCATAATCCTCGGATCCGACGCCGCCTCCGTCAGCGCGCGCACTGACTGCCCGCGCATCTCCGCCTGCGCCGCCCACGTCGCGCCGCCATCCGCGCTCAGAAAGATCCCCCCGTCCGTGTGCACGCCCGGCACCCACGCGCCCACCACCAGATGCTTCGCATCCGCCGGGTCCACCAATATATTGTCGATCACCAGATCGTCCCGCTGCCCCACCCGCGCCAGCCGCTCCCAACTCCTGCCCCCGTCGCGCGATTGATAGA
The DNA here is from genome assembly GCA_050014235.1 of Acidobacteriaceae bacterium. Lineage (GTDB taxonomy): Bacteria > Acidobacteriota > Terriglobia > Terriglobales > Acidobacteriaceae > Edaphobacter. The sequence goes on along the minus strand of JBEKDS010000015.1, from coordinate 79,085 downwards.
TCCACCCATTCGCCGCGCCCAGATAGAGATGCGCAAGGTCCTTCGGGTCAGCCGCAAACGCGCGCGCGTCGCCGCCGTCCGGCCCAAAGGGAAACCACGAGACCGCGTGGACCTGTCGGCAGGCCAGGCCAAAGACCAAAGCAATCCAAAATCCGTGAACTCCGCGCACTCTCAAAGTCAACGTCGTCGCCCCATCCTGTTTGCTAACTCCAATAGCTAGGATACATAGTCCCCACCCAGCCACGCTGCTTCGGTCAGCACAAAGGCTGGCTGGGAACCAACCCAGCCAGCCTCGTATGCTTCCTTGGTCCCGCCATTCCGGCTCGTCGGCTAAGACGCCTTCTTCTTCGCCGCCTTCTTCACCGGGTTCCGTGGCACCGCCTTCACCGCGCCCTCATCCACCGGGGTGTCCCCTGTGGTATCCAGCGTGGCGCCCGTCGGCACCAGGGTTGTGGTTACGTTCTGGTCGGCCGTCGCACCCGTGTACACCGTGACGCGCGACGCGTCGATGCCCTTCTCCGTCACCAGATAGTCCTTGGTGTTGACCACCCGCGCCGCGGCGAAGGTCGGCTTCTTGTTGTTCTTCTTCTTGGCGTTCTTGGCGTCGATCTTCTGCTCCTTGGCGTCTTCGTCGCCCACCAGGGCCAGCTTCGCATCCGATGCGCTCTGCAGCTTCAGCGCAACATCGTCGAGGCAGGCCTTCGCTTCATTGTCCACGCGGGTCGGTCGCTTGGTGTCGCGCTCGAAGTCCACCGTGCACAGGCTCGACGTCTTGGGCGCCGGCGGCGGCGGAGGCGCTGGCGGCGCAATCACACTCACGCTGGTCTGCGCCGACGCAGTATTGCCCTTGTCGTCCACCGCGTTGCACGTCACTCCAATGGAAGAATTGGGCGCGCCTGGGTCAAGCTTGGGCGTCGAAAGCGTCGCCGTCGAGCCCGTTCCGCTCACCGCGCCCGCCGTAGAAGTGTAGCTGTACGACAGTGGCCGGTTCTGCGGGCTCACCGCGCTCGCCGTGATCGTCGAGGAATCGCCCGAGTTGACCGACGAGGGATTCGCCGAGCAGCTGATCGTCGGCGGCTGGAACGCCATGATCGTGAATGCCGCCGTGGTGCAGTCCGCCGACTGCCCAGGCTTTGGGCCCTCGGTCACATGGCCCGAAGCCGTATACGTCCCCGGCGCCGCGTTCGTCGTGGCAATGTTCGCCGTCGTCGATGTGCCCGTGATCGTGCCACCCGTCGAAGTCCAGGTGTACGTCGGCGTCTTCTTCGGGTCCAGGTTCAGCACCGTGCCCGTCACCGTGAATGGATCGCCGGGATAGCCGCTCGCCGGGCTCACCGCGCAGCTGTACGTCACCGGCGGAGGAGGAAGCACGTGGCCATAGTGCACCACAACGCCCGTGCTCAATTCAAGCGCCTGCATGTTGGTGCGCCCGCCCAGGGTTCCCGCGGTCGGTACACCCACATAGGGGCCGAAGTCGGCATGGATATACCGGTAGTCCGCCTCGAACAATCGGAGGCTGAACTTGTGATGGAACCACGGCAGGTCGTAGTCCATGCCGCCGCCCGCGGTTAGCGCCACTCCCCATCGATACGGCTCGTGTTCATAAGTCGGCGCATAGTCGCTGTTCGGTCCGCCCAGCCGCTCGCCGCCCGCCAGGCCGTGCCCGAAGAAGGTAAAGTGGTCCATCGGCAGCCGGACGATCGGGCCCATCGAACCCCCCGCGGCGCCATCGTTCACACCGTTCGGATGGTCCGTGAAAATCATCTCTCCCCCAAAGTACTTGTTGAAGAAGTACGCTCCGCTGCCAATCACACCCTCGTTGATCGATGAATAGGGAATACCCGCCGGCTGCAGTTGTCCATGCGCGCCAAAGTACGAGTAGCCCATGAAGAAATCCCCTCGCGAGGGGTTGTTCGGCCCCGCGGCCGGGGCGGTGGTCGCCGGCTTCGGGGCGGTTGTTGCGGGTGTCTGTGCACCCAGGCTCGCTGCACCAAGGCTAACTGCACATGCAGCCAGCACAAACCGGCCGAAACTGCGAAACGGGCGATAAACCATTCGACTTCCTCCACTTAAACTTTTCTTCGTGCGAGTTTGAACCTCCTCGCACTTGGCTTTCAATTGACCTGGTCACTCCAAAGTTTACCGCAGTTACCCGGTGTGTCTACTGCAAAATTGCACTCTAATTCTTGCGCTAGAAGCATTTACCGCCGGTCTCGTTGGCGGTAAATAAGCCCCCGCTCCACAATGGCCCTGCCAACCCGCCGCAGCCTCTCGGACCCGCGCGGCAATGCTCTTACGCCAGATTCAACGTCCTCCGCACAGTCCCTCGTTCCTGCTGGATCTTCTCCTGCAGCAGCGTGATCGCATACAACAGTTGCTCTGGCCGCGGCGGACAGCCAGGTACATAGATGTCCACCGGAATGATCTGGTTGACTCCCTGCAGCAACGCATAATTGTTGAAAACCCCGCCCGAGGTCGCGCACGCCCCCATCGAAATCACCCACTTAGGCTCCGGCATCTGCTCATACAGCCGTCGGATCACCGGCGCCATCTTCTGCGAGACCCGCCCCGCAATAATCATCAGGTCGCTCTGCCGCGGCGATGGCCGGAACACCTCCGCCCCAAACCGCGCAATATCGTACCGCGACCCGCCCATCGACATCATCTCGATCGCGCAGCAAGCCAGCCCAAACGTCATCGGCCACACCGAGTTCTTCCGCACCCAGTTGATCGCCGCATCCATCGACGCCAGCACCACCCCCTCCGGCTGGTCGTACCCCCAGTTCACCTCGCTCAGCTTCTCGCGGTTCTTGCCGAAGCTCTCCAACGACCCGAAGAGTCGCCGGTCATTCATTCGGGGCTTCTCCGCCGCGCCGCCGACGCTGCGGTCCTGCTGGGAGTGGGAAGTCATAGGTATCTCGCCAGTATAAATCGGGGCCCGGGAAATTATCGCTCATCGCCCCCGAACAATTCCCCCTGTTCGAAATTTATTTCTTACCCTCTTGCGATGCTCCAGGGGGGCCCGCAGTTGCCATCCCTCCCCATCTTCCGAGGCCATGGCCTCATTTCTTTCCAGATAGTTCCGGCTCTCCGCCGCACCTCACCGCGCATTCGCCTCCATCGCATCCAGCAACTCCCGCTTCAGGGCCCGCTGCTCCGCCGGACCCAGCTTTGCCCCATCCCGCGTCACATAAAACACATCGATCGCCGTCTCCCCCTCCGTATCCACAAGCGCCACTTCGATATTGCATCCCCGCCCCGCCAGCGCCAGACTCACCGCCCGCAGCAACCCCGGAACGTCCTGCGCCACCACCTGCAGCAGCGTGCTCTGCGACGACGCCTCGTCGTCGAAGTCCACCCGCGTCTCCACCACCACCTTCGGGGCCGGCCTGTTCCCCCTGCGCCGCCCGCTCAGCAACTTCTCCACCGTCAGGTTTCCCACCATCACGTCATGTACGCTGGCCACAAACACCTCGTGCTCCGATGCATTCATCTCCAGCGTGCGAAACGTGTCCGTAAACCGGAAGTTGTCCACCACAATCCCCTGCCGGTTGGAGAACGCGTCCGCCGTCACAATATTCATCCCCCACGCCGCCAGCGCCCCCGCCATGTCCGCAAACAGCAGCGGCCGGTCCGGCGCCAGCAGCGTGATCTCGCTCGTCCCCGGCGCAAACTGGAACCGCAGTTGCACCGGGTCGCGCTCGATCCACTCCGCCATCTCAAAGTGCATCCGCACCTGCTCCGGCGTCCTCGTCCGCAGATACCGCTCCGGAAACCCCTCCAGAAACGCCTCGATCTCCGCTCGCTTGCCCGGCAGCAGCGCGGTCACCCGATGCACCAGCTCCTTGCCCACCCGCGCGCCCACCCGCTCGTCATCCACACTGCGGTCCAGAAAGCTCGCCGTCGCCATGTACAGCCGCCACAAATTCTCCGCCTTCCACGGCGTCAGCGCATCCGGATGCACCGCCTGAATATCCGCGTACGTAAACAGCGTCAGCATGCGCAGCGCCTCCGGCGTCTGCACCTTGCCCGCGAACGCCCGCACCGTCTCCGTGTCGAAAACATCCCTGCGCAGCGCGGCCGACATCTCCAGATGGTTGCGGATCAGGCTCAACACCAGCTCCGACTCATACACATCCAGCTCCAGCCGCTCAATCACGCTCTGCGCCATGCGCTCGCTCTCCCGCGCGTGGTCGCCCGTGCTCCTGCCCTTGCCCGTGTCATGCAGCAGCGCCGCCAGGTACAACAGCGCACAGTGCTGCGTGTCGCGCAACAGCCCGCCAAAGCGCGGTGCCCACTCCGCCATCTGCCCGCTCGGCTCGCCCTCCAGCCCATGCAGCGTGTCGATCAGCACCATCGTGTGCTCATCCACCGTGTAGCGGTGGTATGCATCGCGGATCACCAGCGCATCGATCCCGTGGAACTCCGGAATCAGCAGTTCTAGAATTCCCAGTGCATGCATCGCGCGCAGCGTCGTCCCCGCATACGTCCCCAGCAGAATCTCCCGCAGGTGCCGCCACAGCGTCGGCCCCTCCTCCAGATGCGCCGAGAGCAGCGGCAGCGCCTGCGACATCCGCTCCTCGCTCTCCCGCTCCAGCCGGCATCCCGTCTTGGACATCGCCGCAAACAGCTGCAGCACCACATCCGGGTCCTGCGCCGGGTCGCCCCCCGCCCCGCCCGCCGCATTCAGCACCGCTCGCCCACCCACCACCCGGAAGCCCACCGGCGCAGGCTCCCGCCGCTGCCCCTTGGCCAGGGTCGCCTTGCCCTTCGCCGGCAGGCCTCTCACCCGCAGTGCGCCGGGTATCGCCTCCAGCATCTGCGTCAGCCGCCGCTCCACGCTCCGCGCGTGCCGGAAGTACAACCGCATCCAGTACGCCGCATCTGCCACATCCACCCGTGGGGCGCGCCGCCGGTCCAGCCCCATCAACTCCCGCGCCGCCGCGTCTTGCGCTTGCCAGTCCAGCGTATTGTCGTCGCGCTCATGCCGGTAATGCAGAAAACACCGCACCACGCTCAGAAACTCCACCGCCTGGGCAAACTCCGCCGTATCTCCCGCCGAAAACCTCGGAGTCGAATCCCCCAGCTTCCCCAACCACCCGCACACATGCACATCCCGCAGCCCGCCCGGACAGTCCTTGATATTCGGCTCCAGATGGAACAGCGTGTCCCCATACTTCTGGTGCCGCTCCGCCGTCAGCCTCACCAACCCCGTCGCAATCGCCGCGCGCTCCCTCTCCAGCATCTTCGGCAGGCCTGCGTCCGCCAGCTTCCCGTACACCGCCGCATCGCCCGTCAGCAGCCGATGGTCCAACAGCGACAGCGCGAACTCCACATTGTCCAGATGGAACCGCTCCGCCTCGCCGCGCTTCCGCGTCAGCGGCGACAGCCGGATCCCGCAGTCCCACAGCTCCTGGCTCAGCGCCCGGACCGGCACCCGTGACTCCTTCTCATCGCCCTTCGACTCCGGCAGAAACAGCAGGTCCACGTCCGAGTAGGGAAACAGCTCCCTCCGCCCATACCCCCCCACCGCCACCAGCGCCACGCCCTTCGCCAGCCCCGGTGTCTGCTTCACCGCCTCCCACCACAGCCCCACGATGAGTTCGTCCATCGCCTGCGCCCGCGCCGCAATCGTCGCCGCCCCCGTCGCCCCCGCATAGAACGCATCGCGAATCGCCAGCATCCGCCGCTGGTATTCGCCGCGCATCCCGTTGCCTGGGCTCTCGTCTGGCTGCATAGCTGTCTGTCTGATTTAGAACCTACAGCATACAGCCACCACACGCACGCACCCGCACCCGTGCAAATCCGCCACCGAAACCAGAAGCAGCTTCAATAGAGAAGAAATCGGTTCAATCGGTGCCCATCGGTGTTAAGCCTTCGCCCAACCCCACCCCAACGTACAGCAGAGCACGTAGAACGGACAACGCCGCCCGTCACTCACAACTCACCACTCACAACTGCCCTACAGCGCCACTTCCCCCCGCTCATCGTTCCTGATCCTTATCGCCTCATCCACCCGCGTCACAAAGATCTTCCCATCCCCGATCGTCCCCGTCCGCGCCACCTTGATAATCGCCTGGATCGCCTTCTCCACAATCCCGTCTGCCACCACCGCCTCCAGCTTCACCTTCGGCAACAAATCCACCGAATACTCGCGTCCGCGATAAAACTCCGTGTGACCCTTCTGCCGCCCGTGCCCCCGTGCCTCCGTAATCGTCATCCCCTGCACGCCAATCTCTACCAGCGCATCCTTTACCGCATCCAGCTTCGACGGCTGTATCACCGCCTCGATCTTCTGCATTCCGTCCATCCTCTCGCTCAATACTTCCGCTACTGCATCTTACTCTTCCATCCCACACGCGCCCCTGCATCAGATGCACGAAAGACCCAGGCTATGTACCTCTTTTCGGGAATAATCGCCGCGAAATCCACCGGCTGGGCTGTGCTGACATATAGAGACGAAGCGTAACGGATTGATTGATTAGAAATTGTCATCCTGGGCGCAGCGAAGGACCTGCTGTTTGCCCCGGAGTCCCAAACACTCCGCCCACCTTGACCGCATTTTTCGTTCGGATGCCGCCGCCCTATACGCCGATCCGCCTAATGAGTCGCACCCACCGCCGCCCCATACCCTCGCTCCCGCATCCACTTAATTAACAAGTCCGGCCACACGCTTAGCTCCGGATTCCCCGTTCCCAGCCCCGACCCATGCGCCCCATGCTGGAACACATGTATCTCCGCCGGCACACCCGCCTTCACCAGCGCCTCATAAAACATCACGCTGTTCATGATCGGCACCGTACGGTCGTCCGTCGTCGAATAGAGAAACGTCGGCGGCGTCTGCGCCGTCACATGCAGCTCATTCGACATCGAATCCACCGTCGCCTGGTCCGGCACGTCCCCCAGCAAACTCCGCCGCGACCCCATATGCACATACGGTGTCTCCATCGTAATCACCGCATACGAGAGCACCAGGAAATCCGGCCGGCTGCTCTGCTGCTCCACCACATCCGTCGCCGCCGCATTCCCCGCGTCAAAGTTCACCCCCGCACTCGCCGCCAGATGCCCCCCCGCCGAGAACCCCCAAAATCCCAGATGGTCCGGCGCAATCCCAAACTCCGCCGCCCGCGCCCGCACCAGCCGGATCGCCCGCTGCGCATCCCCCAGCTCGATTGGGTTGTGATACTTCGGCCCCAGCCTGTACCGCAGCTGAAACGCCGCAATCCCATGCGCATTCAGCCACGCCGCCACATCCGACCCCTCATGCACCACCGACAGATGCTCATAGCTCCCGCCCGGCGCCACAATCACCCCCGTCTTCGTCGGGTTCGACGCCGGCAGCCACGCATAAATCGCCGGCTTGTCCGCATCCGTCTCCCCCAGCGCCCCAGGCGCGCCCGCGGGCCATAACAAAACCGGCGCCGGCGCATTCGCCGGCATCACCGCCGGCGGAGCCGCAACCCGACGCGCCGCCGCCCCCGGAGTCATTGCCCCGCCCTGCGCCCCCGCCGGAGCCGCAACCGGCGCCTGCGCAATCCCCAACCCACCCACCACCAGCACCGCCGCGCACACCAAGCCCTTAGCCACCATCACGCCTCCAAATCAAAACCGCGCACCATCCTACTCGCCCATAGCCAATAGCCCATAGACGCACAACCCACCCCTCCAGCCTCACCCCGCCGAAAGCTGAAAGCCGAAAGCTGGCAGCTGGCTGACCGCTGACCGCTGATAGCCGATAGCTGAACCCGAAAAAAAAAGTCCCGCCACTATAAGACTCGCCCCGCACCCATCCCGCCCGCACTCACCACTCACCACTCACCACTCACACCTCACAACTCACAACTCACAACTGTCCCTTCGGCGCAAAGCACCGCACAAAACTCGCCCCCGCATCCGACGCAACCACCACCGCGCTCAGGTCCGCCGGCACCACCACCGCCTGCCCCGGCAACATCTCCACCTGCCCCTCCGGGCCACCCACCACCCACGCCCGACCCTTCAGCCCAACAAAACATCCCGCGCCGAGGATCGGCACTGCGACCTCGCCCCACGTACCCACCTCAAACCGGTCCACCACAAAATACCGCTCCTCAATCAACCGCACGAACCCTGACCCATCCCCATCCATCTCCCGCGCCCGAACCTTCCCCGCCCGCGTCTCCATCTTCATCACCGCCAGCCCCTGCTCCAGATGCAGCTCCCGCCCTCGCCCATAGTCGTATAGCCGGAATGTCACATCGCACGTCTGCTGCGTCTCCAGCAACACCACCCCCGGCCCGATCGCATGCACCGTCCCCGCATCCACAAACACCATGTCCCCCGCGCTAACCGGCAACCACCGCATCCACTCCTCAAGCGTCCCGTCGCCCACCGCCGCCCTCACCTCCTCCGCCGTCGCGCCCTCCTTCAACCCCAGCGCCACCGCCGCCCCCGGCTCCGCCTCCAGCACATACCAGCACTCCGTCTTCCCCCGCGCCTGCCCCATCGCGTGCGCCTGCGCATCGTCCGGATGCACCTGCACCGACAGCTTGTCGCTCGGAAACAGCATCTTCACCAGCAGCGGAAACTCCTCCGCGCCCCACACCTCTTTCAGCGTCCGCCCCGCCAGCCCCCCCGTCTCCACCGCACACTCCGGCCCCGTCAGCCATGCCTCACCCACCGGCTGCGCCCGCCCCGCCGTCGCCTCCTCGCCATACCATGGCCGCAGGTCGCGCCTGCCCCACACCCGCTCGCTGAACGTCGGCCTCAGCCGGAATGGTCCCACCCCATTACTCGCCATCCCGCGCCTCACTCATCATCGTCATCCTTCTTCGCCTTCTTATGCTTCCCATTTCGTGATCCAGCCAACTGCCCCGGCACCGCCTGGCCTCCCATCGCATCCCGCCACAGAATGACATTCAGCCTGCTCGCATCCGCCCCGTCCGCATGGCTGAAGTCCATCTTCATCGACTCGGCGGCCCCAACAGCCGTCTTTGCATTCGCGGCATAGATCAGCCCATTGTCCCTATTCCGATAGTCCGCCGCAAACGCCGCCTGGTCCCCCGGCCCCGCAAACTCGCTCCCCATCAGTGGCGCCAGCGCGTCATTATTATTCATCGGAGGCAGCCCCAGCAGCGTCTCCATCGTCCGCACCACGCTCACCGTCGTATAGAACCGGCTGTCCACAAACGTCCCACCCCCCGCCGCCCGCGGAGCATACTTGCTCACCACCAGCGCCAGGCTGCGATGCGCATCCACGTGGTCGGCCCCATTCTGCGCATCGTCCTCCAGAATAAAAATCGCCGTATCGTCCCAGTACGCCGAGTGCGACACCGCCTCCACCAGCCGCCCCACCGCCAGATCGTTGTCCGCCACCGAAGCCTTCGGCGTCGGCCCACCCGGCGTCGTCCCCGCCGTGTGGTCGTCCGGCAGCCGCAGCGTGATGTACTCCGGCATGGTGTCCTTCCCCTTCGCCCGGTCCGCAACCCACCCCGCAAAGTGCCGCTCAAACACATTCATCCGGATCTGGTCCGGCACCCGCAGATTAAAATCCGGCGCCTCCGCCGCAAAGTGCCCCACCAGCTCCGGCTTGGTCGCCACATTCTTCGCAATCAGCGGAATCCCCCATGGCCACTTGTTCACCCCGCCGCCCCACTCGGCCGGGACCGGCTCGCCCGGCTCAATCGTCGCCTTCGCGCACGGCGCCCCCGCCAGCAGCGACCCCTCCTGCGAGCTCCCGTTCTTCTTCGAATCGCAAAAGGTCGTCGCAATAAACTCGCCGAAGTTGTAGTGCGTCCTCCCATGCGCGTCCGCATCGCCCCACAGATACCCGCTCCCGGGCTCATTCACATCGGCAATCCTCTGCTGCAGCGGATACCCATTCGCCACCACCCCCTCATAGTCATACAACCGCTGCCCATTCCTGTAGTCCGCCGGCCACGTCTTCTCGTTGTAGTCCGAGGTGATCGCCGCATTCGACCACTCATGCCCATCCCCCGACACCTCACCCGAATCGAGGAAATTGTCTAGCACCCCAAACTGCAACGCCAGCTTATGCTGGTTCGGCGTCATGCTCTCCCCATACATCGCCAGCCGCGCGTCCCCATTGCCCACAGCGCGCCCATCCCTGCGTAAATCCCCAAACACCTGGTCGTACGTCCGGTTCTCCTTAATCACATAAATCACATGCTTGATCGGGTTCGCTCCGCCCGCAAACCCAATTCGCTCCGCCGCCGCCCGCATCCGGTTCGACTCCATCACCTGCGCCGTCGCCGCCCTCAGGTCCAACCCACCCAGGTCCACCGCCGCCAGCGACCCATACAGCAGCGTCGGTATGTACGCAAAACCATCCCTCCGATGCCCCTCCAGCCCCTCCGCCATACCCGCAACCTCCCGCTGCGCGAAATCATTCGGCCCCGTCCCCCGCCCCTTGTCCGTCGCCACATATAGCTTGCCGCCCATCACCGCAATCGACATCGGCATCCACTCCGTCGGCACAAACCCCACCGGCTCCACCATCCCCGCCCGCGCTGCGCCCGCCTTCATCTTCTCCGTATCGATCACCGCCATCGCATCCGACCCCATATTCGCCACATACAACCTCCTCCCATCCCCATTCACCGCCAGCCCCACCGGCTCCGCCCCAAAGTACATCTGACCCGGAAGCCGCGTATCGAAGTACCCCTTCACCGCGAACTTCCGTCCGGCCCCAGAACTGGGTGCCCCAGGTCTCGCTTTTGAGACCTGGGAATTGCCGCCACCAACGTCCACCGCCGCCACCGCGTCCCGATTCGCCAACGCCACATACAGCGTCCTCCCATCCGGACTCAACGCCATCGCACACGGATGCGATCCCGGCTTCACCGCATCGCTCGGCTTCAGCAGCGCCAGCCTCCGCCCCACCACCCCACTCTCCAAATCCAGCTCCACCACCTCACTCGCATTCCACAACGCCACATACCCGCGCACCCCATCCTTCGACACCGCAACCGCCACCGGATACACCCCCGGCACCGCATCGCCCTCCGAAAGATCGAACCGCCTCACCACCCCACCCGTCCCCGCATCCACCAGCAGCGCATCGTCCGACAAGTTATCCGCCACCACCAACCGCTCGCCCGCCACCACCCCGGGTGCCCCATTCATGGCAATCTTACCGCCATGAGTGGGGTTCGGAACCACCGCAATCCCCGCCGGAAAAGGCACCCCCTCCACCCCATCCACCCCGCCGATCAACCGTGTCCTCCTCGACCCCTCCAGTTTCTGTAACCCAATCGGGATCATTCTCTCCGGCGCAATCTTCCCCTCCACGAACCCATACACCGCCACGCCATTTCCCACATCCCCCTTCGCTGTCCCCATCGGGTCGGTCAGCGACGCCATGCTCGCGTACACATGCCGTCCATCCCCGCTAAACACCAGCCCCGAGTACAACGTCTGCTTGCCCCCCGCCGCCCCCAGCGCCGTCCGCGCGTCCGGAAAATCCTCCACCCTCCCCGTCCGCGTATCCATCACCGCCAGCGACTGCGCATACCCCGACTCCGCCGTCCCATACCCCGCATTCACCGTCACCACATATCGCCCATCCGGAGACACCGCCATCGCCACCGGCAGCGAGTTCAACCGCTGCGGCCAGCCCGGCGCGACCCCCAGCCGCTTGCTCGAAGGCAAGTCAATCATCCCCGCCTCCGCGTCCACCCGTTCCGAATCCGAACTGGCAATCCCCGCCCTCCCCTGCGCCCGCACCTCCACCGGAACCAGCGCAGGCAATAGGCAAACAAACAACATCCCCCGCCCCATCGCGCCAAAACCCGTCCTGCCGTTCCAAGAAAGTGTCATCACTCCCACCTTAGTCCGATACTGACACACCTCAATTACAAAAGTCTTACACCCGACACAGCACCATCCTGCTAGCGTTGTCGTTAAGAGAGAGAAACACGCAATAAGAACGAGGCCCGCAAACTCTATGACCCCCACGCTTCTCGCCCCCGAAGTTACCATCACCCCGCAAGCCACGGTAGAAACCCCAACCCGCACCGTCCCCGCTCCCCCCATCACCCCCGCCAGCATCGAGGCCGCGCGCCGCCTCGCCGCCGAAGTCGCGCGCAAGGTCAAGCAGGACCTCCGCATGGGCCGCGAGCACCAGCAGGGCCGCATCAACTGGATCACCGCCGTCGTCATGGGCCTCTTCCACGTCGGCGCCATCGCCGCGCTCTTCTGCTTCTCCTGGAAGAACCTCGCCGCATTCGCCATCACCTACTTCTTCGCCATCAACGTCGGCATCGGCATGGCCTACCACCGCCTGCTCACCCACCGCGGCTACCGCACCCCCAGGTGGGTGGAGTACTTCGTCACCGCATGCGGCACCATGGCGCTCGAGGGCGGACCCATCTTCTGGGTCGCCACCCACCGCGTCCATCATCAGAACTCAGACCAGGAGGGCGACCCCCACACCCCGCACGACGGCACGTGGTGGGCCCACGCCGGCTGGATCATCTCCGGCCGCGCCCTCCACTCCGAGACCGCCCTGCTCGGCCGCTACGCCCCCGACCTCACCCGCGACAAGGGCCACGTCTGGCTCTCCAAATATCACTGGGTCCCGCTCACCGTCAGCGGCCTCCTTCAGCTCGCCATCGGCGCTGCGCTCGCACCCGCCGGCCACGCCATCCTTGGCGGCCTCTCCATGCTCCTCTGGGGCACCTTCCTCCGCGTTGTCGTCGGCCTGCACGCCACCTGGCTGGTCAATTCCGCGACCCATCTCGTCGGCTCCCGCCGCTTCGACACCAAGGACGACTCCCGCAACAGTTGGTGGGTCGCCCTCCTCACCGGCGGCGAAGGTTGGCACAACAACCACCATGCCCATCCCGTCAGCGCCCGCCACGGCCTCGCCTGGTACGAGCTCGACGTCAACTACTACGGCATCTGGCTGCTCTCCAAACTCGGCCTCGCCACTCGCATCCAGATCGCCAAATTCGACAAGTCCAACCCGAAACCCGCCGGCGTCGTCTAGCCCGCGCCACCAGCTCACCCAGCAAACCCGGGTGCCCCCATGTCGGACCGCGTCCGGCATGGGGTTTTTCCTTTGGATCCGCTCCATTTGAGCGCGGCGCGCGGTCGAAGAAAGCGGGCATCGCCAACCTCCGGCTCGCCATCTCGCCGCGCAGCAACTCCAGTGCAACGTCGGTCAGATCGCCCGGCCGCTCCACCAGATTCAGCAGCTCATCATCCGCCACCGCACGGTACCGCCCAGACAGCTGCGCCCGCTCTGCATGAGGCTCAAGTTCATACGCCGTCGGCCGAAGAAATACCACCGCCACCCGGGTCTTCGTGGGCTGACAGCTGATCGCCGATCGCTGATCGCTGTTTATTGAAAAATCTCCCCCACTCTTCAACCACCCCAACGGAACTTCCCGCCCCCACCCCGCGTAGTACACTCAACCCACTCGAGGACGCGCGCCCATGATCACCCTTTCCGTCATCGCCCTGCTCTACTTCCTGCCCACTATCCTCGCCGTCCGCCGCGGCCACGACGTCACCGGCATCCTCCTCCTCAACCTCTTCTTCGGTTGGACCGGCATCGGCTGGTTCGCCATGCTCCTCTGGGCTGCCCTCTCCGCCCCACCCTACGCTTATTACGCGTACCCGCCCCTACCCCCCGCCGCCTACTACAACTACCCACCCAACTACTGGCACCGCTAACCAACAGCTGACAACCTGCAACCTGCCTTTAGACTTTCGCCGAAAAATCCGTCAGCTGCAAAAACGTCGACTCAATCTTCGCCACAAACGCCCCATCCCTTCTCCGTCTCCGCCTTCAGCGCCACCCACTCCGGGTCCGCGCGAAACGCGTTCCAGCTCGCGTCCGCCGCCGCCCGGCTCTTGTGCTTCAGCATATACACGATCGTCCGCCCCGCCAGCGGCTCATCGGTCGGCACCCAATACCCCACCCCCTCCATCCCATGCCGCGCAAAGATCTCCCGCTCTTTCCCGCGAAACCGCGCCAGAATCATCTCCTGCAGGTGCAGTTCATTCGCGATATTCCTGGAGGTGCGCGGAGTGGGAGGGGAGTCACTCCACCCGTAGCCGGCGCGATCGTACCAACAGGTGCGCGTGAGTTTGGAAATCTCCGGCTGGATGCTGATCCAAGTGTAGCCCGCTGTATGGCCGCCGCGATCCAGAACTACGGTTGGACTACCTTGGCCGGAACAAAAGATGTTGAGTGTGCCCTCGCCAATGTCGATGGACTGGCCTATTTGAGGATAGCGGGTGCGGTCCCGCCGTCTTCCTATCTGCTCATAGATGATCCCTGCCAGCGTGAGTGCGACAAGTGCAATGCCCAAAGAGGAGATTAATCGCTGCGTCCGGTGAGTCGACATAGCGGCCTCATATCTTCTGAGATATACTATGTAGTATTCTACAATGTCAAATGTCGGCCCTAGTGCTGCAGGGACCCGAAAAGTCGGCATTCCGGTAAGTCGCCTCGGTAGGGGCTCAAAACCCCGTATCTCGCGAACTTGGTTTCAGCGGCTGTCGTCAAATTGCCATAAGGGAACCGCTGCGGCAAACGGTTCGTGGTGCCGTCCAAATGCACATGCAATTCAGAAAAATTCAGATCGAGCCATTGGCGCCGCTGGGCCTATCGATCCTTCTCGTCTTTGGCGTGTGTTGTGTCCGCGCGCAGACGCCGGCTCCAGTCCAGCCCGAGCCTGCGGCCGCCTCACAGCAGCCACTGCCCGGGATCAACGAGCTGATCCGCCAGGCAACCGCACAGCAGAGAGCTTCCAGCCAGATCATCCAGCGGTATACCTATCGCACGCTGGATTCAGAGCAGGATCTTGACCCGCACGGGACCGTGACGAAGACCACCACCAAAGAAGTCGAGACCATCTGCATCGACGTCAGGTGCTATCAGAAGCTGTTGGCGGAAGACGGCAAGCCGCTCTCGGACGATAAGGTAAAACGGCAGAACGACGAGATCGATAGAGAGAATGCGTGACCATCCTGCCCGCTGCGTCGGAAGCTCCCGATGCGACGCCAGCCCAACCCCGATGCACGCCCCTAATTCTCCGAGGGCCGATCGACGTGGTCGACGATGAGGAAGCTGATGGGGGCATGCGAGGGTCTGAGCTCCAGGCCCAGCTGCATCTTCAGGGCATCGCGGAAGTTCGCGGTGTTGTCGGGGATGGCGTCGTCCCCGCTGGGGTCGTGCATCCATGTCAGGGTGAAGTCGTAGAGCCCCGAGAGGCCCGTCTGATCGACGACGGGGCGCGGGTTTGCGGCGAGTCCGGTCATGGTTGGCATTGAGGTGGCAAAGAGCGAGAGCGGAATGGCGCGGCCGCCGTAGTGCTGCTTGGGTGCGGAAGAGGTAACGTGGGCGATGACGCCGCAGACGGGCGGAAGATCGCCCACAGCTGATGCCGCCGCAGGGTGAGGCGCGGGTGACTGGTCCGTGACACGCCCGGCGCAGGAGTCGGATAAGGGATGCGGCTGAAGGTTTGGTCCGGTGACGCCGGGCTTCGCCAGCACAAGCGCAAACACAGGAGCGTCGGCGGTGACGGAGTGCGTCACCAGATGGAAGCGGTCAGCCAGCAGCGCTTGCATCATCAGCCGCATCTGGTCGATCGAGGTATCGGCCGGAGCGCGCGCTGAGATGTCGAAGAACTCAGGCATGGCGTCGAAGGACCCGGTGACCCAGAAGGGCGCGCCGGACTTCGGTGCGCCGGAGTAGAAGTTGAAGCGCAGGGAAAGCTCCTGCGTGCCGGAGAGTTTGTAGGCGAACGAGATGTACCGCCAAAGCGGCTGATGGGTCGCGATGAGGTAGCCGCCGGCAGCGCTGCGGGTGTCATCCGCGCTGATGCTGCCATAAACGTTGCCGGAATCGAGGGGAACGTTGCTATGCTGCGGGGAGCCCGCCTTGCTAGGCCGGACGGAGGCGACATCGAACGCGAGCGGGGCGGGGCCGGGGGCCGCTGCGCTCTGGGCCAAGGCCGAGGAGGCAGCGAGGACGCAGGCCGAAAGCCTGATTCGCAATGATGGCATTCAGCACCTATGTAGTCTACTACCTTAGATAGTAAACCACATCGCAAGCCTCCACTCACACCAACAACGAAGAACGTACAACCGAGCCCGCCTCTGCCCACAACTCACAACTGGCCCTATACTGCCGTAATGGCATCCGACAACAGCTTCGACGTAGTCAGCAAAGTCGACCTCGCAGAGGTCAAGAACGCAATCGATCAGGCAACCAAGGAAGTCAACGCCCGCTTCGACCTCAAAGACTCCAAATCCAAAATCGCCATCGAGGGCACAGACACCATCCAGCTCGCCTCGCAGGACGAGTACAAGCTCGCCGCCGTCATCGAAATCCTCTCGCAAAAACTCGTCAAGCGCGGCGTCTCCCTCAAGAACCTCGAATACGAAAAGATCGAACCCGCCGCCAACTCCTCCATCCGCCAGAAGATCAAGCTCAAGCAGGGCATCAACTCCGACGCCGCCAAAAAAATCGTCGCCCTCATCAAGGATTCCAAAGTCAAAGCCAACGCCTCCATCCAGGGCGAGACCGTCCGCGTCACCTCCAAAGACCGCGACACCCTCCAGCAAATCATCGCCAAACTCAAGTCCGCCGACTTCGGCATCGAACTCCAATACACCAACTTCCGCTCCAAATGACCCCAGGCAGCCACCAGCCTCGGGTGGTCCATCCTTCGCGCCTTTGCGAAGGGTGGGGTATCGGGCAACGCCCGACCGCCTTCCTATCAGGCCGCCCTGCCCACCTCACTCATCAGCCCAAGCCTGTTACCCGCCGGGTCCTTCAAGAACGCCATCCAGAGATCGTGACTCTTCATCCGCGCCACCAAATGCGGCTTCTGCAAAAAGTTGACTCCACGCGCTTCCAACGAACTGGAAGCCGCCTCAATATCCGCCACGCGGAAATAAACGATCGTTCCTTCGCAACTCGTCTGCTTCTCCGATTTGCCAACCATCAGCCGCACCTCACCGCATTGGAAGAACGCCATCTCTCCCGCATCGAACAGAAACTTCAGCCCAAGCGCGTCCCCGTAGAATGCCTTCGCCTCCGCCATGTCCCCTACCGTAAAAGCAATCTGCGCGATCTCCTCGATCCCCGCCGCTCCGACCTCTTTCGTCATGGCAACAATCCCCATTTAGTTAGCATAGCTAATGAATTATGCTAGCCACCAAGCATGAAGTCAATACCAGGCCGCCCCAACCCGGAAAAGCTCGCCGAGCAACTGCACGCGTCCGCCATTCATCTGCTGCGCCAGCTGCGGCGCACCGACGAGGCAAGCGGCACCACCGCGTCGCAACTGTCCGCACTCTCCGTCATCGTCTTCAGCGGCCCAATCTCGCTTGGCAAGCTGGCCGAGATCGAACAAGTACGTCCACCCACGATGACCCGCCTCATCAACGCCCTCGAGTCCGACCAGCTCATCCTCAAAACAAGAAGCGAACATGATGCCCGCATCGTTCATCTCTCCGCAACCAACAAGGGCAGGAGATTGCTTCTTGCCGCCCGCATGCGCCGGGTCCGTGTCCTCGCCGATCAAATCAAGAAGATGAGCGAACTTGACCAGGAAAACCTGGCATCAGCACTTTCAACCATTCGAAAACTGATCGACAGTCTGCGCTCTCCCTAATCCGGCTTCCAGAGTCAATCCTGCAATCCAGCCATAACCCGCCCACCCCAACCTGCTACTCTAAAACCGAGTGAGCCCCCTCTCCATCGCGACCGCAAAAGAGGTCTTCGACCTCCTCCGCGACGACCTCGCCGCCATCGAGCAGGAGTTCTCCCGCCAGTCCGCCTCCGAAGTCGAAGTCATCACCGACATCGCCCAATACCTCATGGCCGGCGGCGGCAAACGCATCCGCCCGCTCCTCCTCCTCCTCTCCGCCAAAGCCCTCGGCTCAACCAGCTACTCGCGCATCCGCCTCGGCGCCGTCGTCGAGATGCTCCACACCGCAACCCTCGTCCACGACGACATCATCGACGAGGCCGACACTCGCCGCGGCCGCCCCTCCTCCAACACCACCTGGGGCAACTCCAAATGCGTCCTCGCCGGCGACTGGCTCTACATGCAGGCCTTCAACTCCGCCCTCGCCGAGCGCAACTTCCACGTCCTCGACCTGCTCGTCTCCCTCACCCAGCAAATGGTCGAGGGCGAGCTCCTCCAGATGCAAAAACTCGGCCACCTCATCAACGAGGAGGAGTACTTCGACCTCATCTTCCGCAAGACCGCCTGCCTCTTCAAAGTCTCCATGCAACTCGGCGCCGCCGTCGCGGACGCTCCCGCACTGCAACGGACAACGGACAACGAACAACGGACAACATCGCCTTACGACCAGCCCATGGGCGAGTACGGCCGCAACCTCGGTCTCGCCTTCCAGATCGTCGACGACGTCCTAGACCTCACCGCCGCCGAAGACGTCCTCGGCAAGCCCGTAGCCTCCGACCTCCGCGAAGGCAAGGCCACCCTCGCCGTCATCCACGCCCTCGAGCGCGGCACCGGAGCCGACCGCGAAGCCATCCGCACCGTCCTCGCCGACCGCAGCTTCGACCGCATCCCCCACCCCGCCATCCTCGAAATTCTCAATCGCCACGGCTCCCTCGCCTACGCCATGGACACCGCCCACGCCTACGCCGAAGCCGCCCGCCAATCCATCGCCGACCTCCCCGACTCCGACGCCAAACGCGCCCTCCTGTGGGTCCCCACCTTCGTCACCACCCGCGACCGCTAGGCCCACGGCTCCCCCGCTCCGTCTCCACCGCCCTCCATCTCCTTCACCTCCACCTTCCCCCCCTTCCCCTCCACCAGTACCATCACCCGTCCCTCCGCCTCCTCCAACTCCGCCTTGCACGCCTCCGACAGCTTCACCCCCTCCTCAAACAGCCGCACCGAATCCTCGAGCGTCAGGTCGCCCCGCTCCAGCCGCTCCACCACCGTCTCCAACTTCGTCAAATGGTCCTCAAACCCCGCCATACCTCACCCCTCCCGCACCCGCAAACTCACAACTCACAACTCACAACTCACAACTCACAACTCACAACTCACAACTCACAACTCACAACTAAACTAGCCCCAAAACCTCAGCCGCCAACCCATACTTCCCAAACGGCGCGCTCACCTGCGCCCCCTGCACCATCGGCCTCGCCTCCGCCAGCATCTCCTGCGCAATCCTCACACCCTCCGCCCGCGCCGCCTCCGGACTCGCCGCCGCACTCATCCGCGCCAATATCTCATCCGGCATCGACACCCGCAGGTCCGTCTTCATAAACTCCGCATTGCGCAGCGAGGTCAGCGGCCAGATCCCCGCAATCACCGGAATCCGAAACTCCTCAACCCGCCGCAAAAACTCCTCCAACAGCCGCATGTCGAACACCGGCTGCGTAATCGCAAACTCCGCGCCCGCCTCCACCTTATACGCAAAACGCCGCACCTCGAAGTCGATGTCCTCCACCCCCGGGTTCGCCGCCACCGAAATCGTAAACCCCGTCGACGCCCCAATCGAGTTGCCCCCAATATCCAGCCCATGGTTCAATTTCCGCACCATGTTCGTCAGCCCAATCGCATCCACGTCGAACACCGCCGTCGCATCCGGATAGTTCCCCAGCTTCGGCGGATCGCCCGTCAAACACAAAATATTCTTCAGCCCAATCGACGACGCCCCCAGCAGGTCCGATTGGATCGACAACACATTCCGGTCCCGGCACGTGTAGTGCAGCACCGTCTCAATCCCCACCTGCTGCTGGATCTGCACGCACAAACTCTGCGCGCTCATCCGTGCACTCGCCCGCGGACTATCCGGAATATTGATCGCATCCACCCCCAGCCGCTGCAGCAACGCCGCCCCTTCAATCTCCTTCGAGCAGTCAATCCCCTTCGGCGGCACAATCTCCACCAGCGTGCAGAACGCCCCCCCCGCAATCATCGCCCCCACCTTCGACCGCCCCGCCAGCGGCGGCGGCTCCACTCCGCTCTCAATCCGCTTCGGCCGGTAGCTCGGCCGAAAATCCACCGCCGCCTCCGGATCAGCCTGTCCCGCCGCCCTTCCCACCCCACCCTCCTGCGCCTCAATCGCCCGCATCGCAGACTTCATCGCCCGTATATGGTTCGGCGTCGTCCCGCAGCACCCTCCAATAAAACTCGCGCCCGCCTGGATAAACTTCCGCGCAAAGCTCGCCATATACTCCGGCGACGCCATATAAATGTTCCGCCCCTCCACCGCTCGCGGCATCCCCGCATTCGGCATCGCCGCCAGCGGCAGATCGGTCGCCGCGCGCATCCGCTCAATCACCCCCAGCACCGTCGCCGGCCCGGCCGAGCAGTTGCACCCCACCGCATCCGCGCCCAGCTCCGTCAACCGCGCCGCCGCCGTCTCCGCCGACGCTCCATCCAGGCAGTTCCCTTCCTCATCCACCGTCACCATCACAATGGTCCGCAGGCTCGGCGCAACCTCCCGCGCCGCGCGCAGCACCTCGCTCGCCTCCGCCAGCGAAGTCATCGTCTCCGCCACCAATAAATCCGCACCACCCTCCGTCAGCGCCCGGATCTGCTCCGCAAACGCCGCCCGCGCCTCATCCAGTCCCACCTTGCCCAGCGGCTCCAGCCTCACCCCCAGCGGCCCAATCGCCCCCGCCACAAACGCCTCCGCCGCCTGCTTCTCCCAAATCTCCGTCACGCACTGCCGCGCAATCCGCACCCCCGCCAGGTTGATCTCCCGCACCTTGTCGCCCAACCCATACCGCTCCAGGCGAAATGCATTCGCCCCGAACGTGTTGGTCTCAATCACCTCCGCGCCCGCCTGCAAGTACTCCGCGTGGACCGCCGCCACCGTCTCCGGCTGCGACAGGTTCAGTTCGTCATAGCAGCGGTTGATAAAGATGCCGCGCCCATACAGCATCGTCCCCATCGCGCCGTCGCACAACACCCGCCCGCCCTCAAACAGACGATCGACCCCCGCCCTCCTCGAAGTCGTCGCCTCACTCACGCCCAAACCCACCATCACCTCGCCTCACAAACAACCGCCACCAACCACGAACCACTACTCACTCACCACTACCCACTACCCACTGTACTTCAGCTATACTTTGAGGGGTACGCCCCACGCGAATCCCCTTTGCACCGCCAAGGTTGGAGTTGTCCACGTTGAAGAATCGAAGTCTCCTTGCCCGCGGGTCCGGCGCCCTACCGCTCCCCAGCCCCTCGTTCAAAACTCCCCTGGCGCAAGACCCCCAGCAAGCCGCAGCCGCCCTCGCCTCAGCCGCCTCCTCTGCCCCGCGCTCGCAACTCGGCCTCCCTGTCCTCTGCGGCCTGCTCCTCGCCCTCTGCACCCTGGGGCTGACCTCCTGCCACCCCGCCTCCTACTACTACTACAAGTTCCCCTCCTCCACCTACGCCGGCCGTCCCGTCCCGCCCAGCAAGCTCGCCGAGCGAGTCATGATCGGCTACACCTTCAACGGCAGCTCTGGCGCGCTCGCCATCGTCGACGCCCTGCGCGACATCCGCAGCAACGTCGAAGACACCATCCCTAACTTCTCCATCAAGGGCTACTCCTCCGGCTACCCCGGCACCATCCTCAGCTTCCCGGCCGAGCTGCGCGGCTATGTCTACTCCAACTCGGACGGGAGCCTGGTCAACATCAACTACTCCACGGAGGCCTCCGCCGGCTCGGTCGGCAGCTTCCAGTCCGGCACGAGCGCGGTGGCCGTGCCGCCAACCTTCGGCCACTTCTATGGCGCCGAAGAGGCCGCCGGCGTGCTCGAGGTCATCGACAACCTCAACGGCGGCAGCTACGCCCTCACCATCCCCAACGTCTTCAAGGTCGTGGTCAACGCCGGCGACACCGTCGCCCTCGCCATGGTGCGCAACGCCAACACCGTCTACCGCGTCTTCAAGCTCAACGAGGGCCAGTTCGCGAACAATCAGCTCGCCATCGCCGCCACTGGTTCCGTCGACTGCCAGCCCTATCTCTTTCCCGTCTACTGCGCGGTCGCCGTCCCCGGCACTTATGACCAACCCTCCGGCGTCTACTTCTCGCTCGACGGCACCACCGCCTATGTGCTCAACTGCGGCCCCGAGTGCGGCGGCGAGGTCGCCAGCGTCACCCTCCTCCAGCAGGGTCCGCTCAACGAGAACGTCATCCCCTCCTCGCCCATCCAGCCCAACCCCCAGACCGCCAACGTCCCCGTCCCCGGCGGCGTCACCGAGGCCCTCTCCGACGGCACCACCCTCTACCTCGCCGGCCAGCAGCTCCAGCCCGACGGCCTCTTCGCCGGCTTCCTCTCCACCATGAGCCAGGCCACCAACACCATCACCGGCAAGTACTCCATCTCCGACGGCTCCCACTCTAAGCTGCTCTTCGCCGACAACAACACCCTCTGGGTCGGCTCCCAATACTGCGCCACCGG
Source organism: Acidobacteriaceae bacterium (assembly GCA_050014235.1). Lineage (GTDB taxonomy): Bacteria > Acidobacteriota > Terriglobia > Terriglobales > Acidobacteriaceae > Edaphobacter. The sequence continues at coordinate 56,683 of JBEKDS010000015.1, read as the reverse complement.
CGAGCGCGCCAAGCTTGGCGAAAACTACAACTGCCTCACCATGGTCACCCTCGGCGCTACCTCCGGGACCATCGCATCCGTCCAGATCGTCCCCAACGTCACCCCCGGCGGCGCCGTCGTCGTACCCTACCCCAACCAGAACGACGACCAGTACTACTACGGCAGCCTCACCGGCATCTGCTGGGTGCAGAACTACAACAAGGTCTACACCGCTTACGGCGGCCAGGTGCACATCTTCTCTACCGTCGATGGCTCGGAGATCGACAACGAGTACGTCACCGTCCAGGGCACCGCCCTCGACGTCGCCTACATGGACGCCCTCTCCGACGGCGCCAACTGAACGCGCGGCACCCGCACCCGCTCACAACTCACAACTCACAACTCACAACTCACAACTCACAACTAGAGCCTACCCAAAGCACGCCACCTGGTTCTTCCCCGCATTCTTCGCACGGTACAGCGCCTCGTCGCTCTGCCGCACCGCCTCCTCCCACGAGACGCCCGTCATCGACGCCACCCCAAAGCTCGCCCGCGGATGGCACCTCGGCACATGCAACCGCTCGATTCCGCAGCGCAGCTTCTCCGCAATCTCCATCGCCCCGCCCATCGCCATCCCTGGCAACACAATCAGAAACTCGTCTCCGCCCAGCCGCGCCACCGCTCCTTTGCGCCCCACCGCCGTCACCAGCAGACGCGCCACGGCGCACAGCATCTCGTCACCGCACTCGTGCCCCCACGTGTCGTTCGCCGTCTTCATCCCGTCCAAGTCCAGCATCACCGCCGAGACCGGCTCCCCCGCGCGATGGCTGTTGCGCAGCGCGCGGTCCGCCAGCTGCTTCAGCCCCCGCCGGTTCAGCAGCCCGGTCAGCGCGTCCCGCTCCGCCTGCCGCGTCAGCTCCAGCCGCAGTTGCGCCGCCGAGAGGAACATAAACCCGAACGCCGTCCCGCCATTCGCCAGCAGGCTCCCCACCAGCAGCGCGACCATTAGCTCCGGCCCATACAGCGCCCCGCCGCCCGGGTCGCGGTACAGCTCAATCGCCCGCATCATGTACACCACGGCATACGCAAATAGGATCCCCCCGGTAAACCACGCCGCCGCGCGCACCCCCGGAGTCAACCCACTCAGCAGCAGCGCCGTCGTCACCGCCATCTGCACCGCCAGCGCCACCGACACCAGCATCAGCGCGCCCACCGCGCCGCCGCGCACAAACGTAAAGTAGCAGACTCCCAGAAAGACGCCCACCGTCAGCCCCACGTGGACGCCCCACGCCGTCTTGCCCCGGCCGATCGCCTCCGCCAGGCTGCGATGCAGCAGCATCACCCCGACCACCAAAAGCACATCGCCAACCACTGTGGAGAGAAATCTTGGGAGGGCTGCACCCAGCGTCAAAAGCATCATCGCGACCCCGCGGCTCAGGTTCGACCACGCGAACCACCGCCCGCCGCGCATCGCGCCATAGATGCTCGAATTCACGAGCATCAGTGCCGCATAGAGGAACAGAAAGATCAGGTTCACTAACGCCAGCGTTCGGATGTCCATAGGCCCGTGGAGTACGAATGCGTAAGATTGGGCCTAGTCTACCGGAGGGGGGAACCTTTTGTATAACTATTTTTCCGGAAGTGAGAATTATTTTCGCCTTTTTGTGCAAAAACTCCGCACCAGCCTCGCGGAGCTTCCTTCTTCCCTCCCGCCACAACGCCCCCGCCCATCCTTGATCGAAATAGCTCAAATTGCTTCAAATCAGCGGCTTGACTCTCCTCCATCCTCAGCGCCCCACCCAGCTCTCACGCCATCCGGCCCATCGACGCAGAATCACCCCCTGCTCAGCCGCGCCAGGTCCTTCAGATACTGCCGCAGCGGCCGCGCGGGCCGTCCCCAAAAAACCTGCCCGGGCCCCTTCACCTTCTTATGACTCAACACCCCGGCTCCACCCCCCAGAATCACACCCGGCCCCACATGCGCGTGCTCCCCCAGCCCCACCTGCCCGCCCAGCACCGCCCCATCCTCAATCACGCACGACCCCGAAACCCCCGTCTGCGCCGCAATCACCACATTCCGCCCCACCACGCAGTTGTGCGCAATATGCACCAGGTTGTCGATCTTCGTCCCCCGCCCAATCCGCGTCTCCCCCAGCGCCCCGCGGTCGATCGTCGTATTCGCACCAATCTCCACGTCGTCCTCAATCACTAGCGTCCCCAGCTGCGGAAACGCCACATACTCCCCCGTCGCCGCATTCCGCGCATAGCCAAACCCCGTCGCCCCCAGCACCGCCCCCGCCTGCACCACCACGCGGTCCCCCAGCGTCGTCCCCGCAACCACCGTCACATGCGCCCCAATCTCGCACTCATCCCCCACCGCCACCCCATCCCCCAACACCGCATACGCCCCCACCTGCGTCCCCCTTCCCAACTCCACCTCCACCCCTAGCACCGCCGTCGGATGCACCCTCGCCGCAGCCCCCGTCGGGTCAGGATAAGAATTGTCCTCCTGACCCTGAGCTTGTCGAAGGGTAAGGACCTGGTTCTGTCTTATCGCTTCCTCCTCACTCTCCACCTTCCGCAACCTTAGATACCGCGCGACCACCGCAAACGCATACCGTGGATCGCCCACCTTCAGCACCCGCGGGTCTTCCAAATCCAAAGCCCGCCCATCCCCATCCAGCCCCGCCCGCGCCAAAATCGCCCCCGCCGCCGAGTCCAGCGCTGCCCGCAGCGTCCCCGCATCCGTCGCAAACACCACCGTCACCGGCGTCGCCGCCTCTATGCTCGATACCCGCAAAATCTCATACGCCACCCCCGGCGCCTTCGCCCCCACCAGCTCCGCAATCTCCCCAATCCCCGCCAACGAATCTCCTCACTCGCAAGAAATCCAACTCGCCCACCAATCAATTCGCCCGCGCTCCCGCCCCCGGCTCATCCCACACCCGCCCCATCACCAACTCAAACCCCCGCACCGGCCCCGTCCCCTGCACTGAACTCGGATCGACCAACCGCTCCACCTCCTCACCTGCCCGCCCGTCGTTTGAACGGTAGATCGCAACCGTCCGCTCCTCCGGATCGATCAACCACCCCACCTCCACCCCATTCCCCATCCACATCTCCATCTTCGCCTCAAGCTCCGCGAGCCGATCGCTCTCCGACCGCACCTCAATCACAAACTCCGGACACACCGGCGCATATCCCTTCCGCTGCTCCGGCGTCAAAGAATTCCTTTTCGCCCAACTCAACCAATGCGCATCCGCCGACCGCACCGATCCATCCGGCAGCCGAAACCCCGCATTCGAGTTGAACGCCCGCCCGCGCCCATCCCGCCTCGCCCAGTTCCCCAACTCGACGGTAATCTCCGTCTCGAATCCACTGCCCTCAGAACCCGTCGGCGTCATCACGATCAGCTCTCCATTCGCATCGCGCTCCACCCGCCACATCTCATTCACCGCGCAGAACCGCATCAGCTCCTCGTCCGTTACCGGACGCTCGAAGCGCAACCGCACCGGCAGTTCCACCTCACCCAACTCCAGATTCATACCGCCAGTCTACTCCCGCCCATCCCACCCCACTCTTGTCATTCCGTAGCGCAGCGGAGGAATCTGCTTCTGCTCTTCCTACCTCTGCCCGGCGCCCCATCCGGTGCCCCATCCATCGCATCGCGATGGGCGGGACGCAGACCGCTCGCTCCCTCTAAGATCGAGACAGAGGTCCATCATGTTCGAACGCTTCAACGAGAAGGCCCGGCGCTCCATCTTCTTCGCCCGCTACGAAGCCTCGCAGTTCGGCTCGCCCTACATCGAAACCGAACATCTCCTGCTCGGCATCCTCCGCGAAGACAAGGCCACCCGCGAGCGTCTCCTCAAGGGCCGCGCAACCCTCGAATCCACCCGCCAACAGATCCAATCCCACTCCGGCAACCGCAAAAAGACCGCGACCTCCATCGATCTCCCCCTCTCCAATGAATTCAAGCGGGTGCTCGCCTATGCCGCCGAAGAGGCCGAGCGCCTCGCCCACCGCTTCATCGGCACCGAACACCTCGCCCTCGGCATCCTCCGCGAGGAGAAGTGCTTCGCTGCGCAGTTGCTGCGCGAGAACAAGGTCGCCATCGGTCCGCTGCGCAAACGGATCAATGAGGCCATCGCAGCCCAGGGCGGCAAACCCACTCCGGCGGACAAATCGCCCATCGACCCCGGCACCGGCCTCTTTTCCGAATTGATGCGCGGCCTCGGGGCCCTCAGAAGAATCAAACAAAGAGAGCATATGGACCAGGAACCGCACCAGACCTTCAGCCAGCGCTACCCCGACTGGACCAACGAGCCCTTCCTCAACTTTGCCGACCCAAGAATCAAACGCACCATGCAGGCCGCCCTCGACCTCATCCACACCCAACTCGGCCGCGAGTACCCCCTCGTCATCGGCACCCAGCGCCTCATCACCGAAAAGAAAATCCTCTCCCTCAACCCCGCCCGCCCCGCCGAAGTCGTCGGCATCCACCAATCCGCCAACGCCAGCCACGTCGATCTCGCCATCGCCGCCGCGCAATCCGCCTTCGCCCCCTGGTCCCGCACCCCCGCAGCCGACCGCGCCGCCCTCCTCCTCCGCGCCGCCGCCCTCATCCGCCTGCGCAAGTTCGAACTCTGCGCCTGGCTCACCTACGAAGTCGGAAAAAACTGGCCCGAGGCCGACGCCGACGTCGGCGAGACCATCGACTTCCTCACCTTCTACGCCCGCTCCGCCCTCCTGCTCGACGCCGCCGTCACCCCCATCCAGCTCCCCGGAGAACGTAACCAACTCCATTACATTCCCCTCGGCGTCGGAGCCGTCATCCCGCCCTGGAACTTCCCCCTCGCCATCATGGCCGGCATGACCGCCGCCGCCATCGTCACCGGCAACACCGTCATCCTCAAACCCTCCGGCGACGCCCCCACCATCGCCGCCATCTTCCACTCCATCCTCGAAGAAGCAGGCCTTCCCTCCGGCGTCGTCAACCTCTGCCCCGGCGAAGGCCGCACCTTCGGCTCCGCCCTCGTCACCCACCCGCAGACCAGCTTCATCGCCTTCACCGGCTCCAAAGAGGTCGGCCTCGACATCCACCAGCGCGCCGCCCGCCCCCAGCCCGGCCAGCCCTTCATCAAGCGCACCATCCTCGAGATGGGCGGCAAAGACTCCATCCTCGTCGACGCCGATTGCGATCTCGACGCAGCCGTCGAAGGCGTCGCCGCATCCGCCTTCGGCTACAACGGCCAGAAGTGCTCCGCCTGCTCCCGCGCCATCGTCGACTCCACAATCTACAACGCTTTCCTCACCAAACTCCGCGCCCGCGTCGAATCCCTCACCCAGGGCGACCCCGCCCTAAACTTCCCCACCGGCCCCGTCATCAACCAATCCTCCCTCGACCGCATCCTCGCCTACATCGAAATCGGCAAGCAGGAAGGCCTCCTCCTCACCGGCGGCTACACCCTCCCCCCCGAATCCAACCCCGACGCTGGCTTCTACATCGCCCCCACCGTCTTCGCCGACGTCCCCCCCACCGCGCGCATCGCCCAGGAAGAGATCTTCGGCCCCGTCCTCGCCGTCATCAAATCCACCAGCTTCGACCAGGCCCTCGCCATCGCCAACAACACCGAGTTCGGCCTCACCGGCGCCATCTACTCCAACTCCCGCGACCACCTCACCCGCGCCGCCCGCGACTTCCACGTCGGCAACCTCTACCTCAACCGCAAGTGCACCGGAGCCATGGTCGGCGCCCACCCCTTCGGCGGCTTCAACATGTCCGGCACCGACTCCAAAGCCGGCGGCCCCGACTACCTCCTCCTCTTCACCCAAGCCAAATCCATCGCCGAAAAACTCCGCGATAGCTGATGGCCTCGCATCTTGTATTTGCTGTCATCCTGAGCGGAGTGGGTTGCGCACCGCGCGACACACGCAGTCGAAGGACCCCGAAGGTTCCCGCGCCCGCCCCAACTGCCCGAACCGTTCTGCCGACAGAGCCCACACCCACCCTCGCGCGGGTGCCCCATCCAAGCTCCGCTTGGGTGGTGTCGAGCCCCCAACGCTGAGAGCCGTGCTTGCTTACTACGAGGACGTATCCGTCAACCTGGGCGGGGACGGTGTGAGCGATGAGCTTGCAGCGCTCGGCGAGGAGCTGCTGCAGCACGGGGCACCCGGCTTGCGCCCACTGGCGAGCGTTGAGCTTCAGCCACGAGGGTGCGGTGGCTTCGTCAATGTGGGCGACGATGTCGTAATGCTCATTCACCGCCCAGGCAGGCATCCCTACGAGCTGATTTCCCTTGGAGTATGGGAAGTACGCCGTGAGGACTATATAGGAGAGCGGGAAGTTGGTGATGCGGTAGCCCGAAGCGATGAAGCCTCCGCCGAAGCCGCGGATGTCGGGATCGCTGGGTTTGATCGTGGCGACCTCGAAGGCGAAGGGGGCTGCCGGGGGCTCGGCGGGTTGCTGCGCGAGCGCTGCTGGACGTTCTATAGCCTGGGCCCGGAGCGCTATGCCTGCCAGGATAAACATCATCGGCACACGAACGGCAATTCGACCAGCTACAAGCATCAAAAGCTTTCTGCCGTTGCGCCTGCCTGGCAACCTTGACCACGGCGCTCGCGTGCCCTATCCTATGGCGGTTCCCACGCAGTTTCCCCCCGGCCCAAGTCAGCAAACTTACCTTCCTCTGAGGAGCGACCTATGAAGAGGTTTCTACTCTTGCTGGTGGCGATCGTCGCGCTCATGCTTGCCGTCCTGGGCCGCAAAGCCAGCTCAGCCCAGGGCACCCAGGACAAATACACCCTCAAGATCCCAGGCGGAATCGCATTCTCCGACTTCAGGGGATACGAAGACTGGCAGGCTGTCGGTCCGAGTGAGACCGACGCCCAGCACGTGATCCGGCTCATCCTCGCGAACCCCGTGATGATCGCCGCGTACAGGCAGGGCATTCCCGGAAACGGCAAGCCCTTCCCCGATGGCTCCAAGATCGCCAAGATTGAGTGGAGACCAAAACAGATAACCGATCCGCCTTTTTCCACGGGCACTCCGGACACGGTGCCCGGCGACCTGGCTCAGGTCGAGTTCATCGAGAAGGACAACAAGAGGTTCCCGGACTCGCGCGGATGGGGATACGGCATGTTCGAGTATGACGTCCCATCCGGCACGTTCAAACCCGCGACGTTGTCGAGCCATCCGCCCGTGGGCAACGACGCCAAATGCGGCGCCGCATGCCACGAGCTGGCAGACTCAACGGATTACATCTTCACCGCGTACCCCAAACGATAAACTCTTGCCTCAGCATTCCGCTTTGCCGCATCAGCGGATATCGAGGGCCGCGCAGCGGAGGAACTAGACATGAAGAAAATCCTGCCCCTTTTGCTGGTGATCCTTGCACTGGCCTTCGTCTTTCTCGGCCGCAGGATCGCCTCCTCGCAGTCCACACCGGCCAAGCAGGACAAGTACAGTCTGAAGGTGCCGGGCGGACTCGCCTTCTCCGACTTCAAAGGATATGAGGACTGGCAAGCTGTCTCCCCGAGCCTCACCGACGCCCAGGGCGTGATCCGGCTCATCCTTGCCAATCCCGTGATGATCGACGCCTACAAGCAAGGCGCCCCCGGCAATGGCAAGCCCTTCCCCGACGGCTCCAAAATCGCCAAGATTGTGTGGCAGCAGAAAAAGCTGACCGACGCTCCTTTTGCCGCGAGCGTCCCAGACACCGTGCCCGGCGACCTCAACGAGGTCGAGTTCATCGAGAAGGACAGCAAGCGGTTCCCGGACACGCACGGATGGGGATACGCCGTCTTCGACTACGACGCCTCGTCCGGGTTCAAGCCGGCCACCCTGACCAGCAAGTCGCCGCAGGCGCAGGACGCGAAGTGCGGGGCCGCATGCCACACGCTGGCAGCCTCCCAGGATTACATCTTCACCGCGTACCCCAAAAGGTGAACTCCAAGTTAGCCCGCAACCCTCGCCAAGCCCACCACGCAACGCGCCTTCTCGCACAGACCTACGCCGTCTTCTGATGCAGCAACTCCCCCGCCCTTGCCGCGGCCTCCGCCAGCATCCGGTGATGGATCGTAAACAGTGCCAGCTCCAATCTGTCGCTCACCCCCGTCTTGTCGTAGATGCTCCGCAGATAATTCTTGATCACCTGCTCTTTGGTCCCCAGCTGCGTCGCAATGTGCTTGTTCTTGCATCCCTGCACAATCAGCGCCACAATCTGCATCTCCTTCGGCGTAAGCCGGTCCCTCACCCGCGCGCCCACCGTGTCCTGCGCCTGGATCGAAGTCACATTCGAGTGCTGCACGCTCCGCTGCCCCGCCGCCACCCGCCGGATGCACGCCAGCAGGTCCGCCCCGCCCACGTTGCGGAACACCACCCCATCCAGGCCTCCCGCCAGCACATCGTCAATCTCCGCATTGTTCTCCGCCACCAGAATCACCCGGCTCCCCGCCGCCCGCGCCCGCCTGATCACCGCCTCCGCGTCCAGTTGCATTGAGAGCGAGAACAGCACCACCGAGCCGCGATACGCATCGATCGCATTCATCAGCCTCGCCAGGTCTTCGCACTGCGCCACAATCCGCATGTCGTCCTCCAGCGCCAGCACGCGCGCCGCGCCCGCCCGGAAGATCGCCTGATTGTCGGCAAGAATGATTCGATTCATGAGTTGGCCTCCTGGCGCATTCCCTGCCGCCAGTCTCCTCATCGGCCACCTGCGCATGACGAAAGTTCGATGTCTGCAATTCGTACAACGCAGCCGGGTAAAAATCTCCGTCCAGCCGGAAACTATGGACTGGACGATCGGAACTTACTAACCTGTAGGAACGAAAATCTGCACCTCCTTGGACGTGCTGCCGTGCCCATTCGGGAATGCCCAAAACGGACCCCCGCGCTCCTCAAAGTATCGCCGCTCTCCGCCGGTCCCGTATTCTGAACCTTCCCCCGCCCGGGAGAATCCAATAACAGCATCGTTCGTTACCCCGCCGGCCCCAGCATAAACAACGGGAAAACCCATGCCCAAGCCCATCCTCCTCGCCATCGACGACGACACCAGCGTACTGGAAGCCGTGGTCCAGGACCTGCGCCGCCACTACGGCAAGGACTACCGCATCGTCCGCGCAGCCTCAGGCGGAGCGGCCATCGACATCTGCAAGCAGCTCGTCGAACGCAAAGAAACCGTAGCCCTCTTCCTCTCCGACCAGCGCATGCCCGGCATCACCGGCGTCGACTTCCTCCAGCAGGCCATGCCCCTCTACCCCGAGGCCAAGCGCGTCCTGCTCACCGCCTACGCCGACACCGAAGCCGCCATCCGCGCCATCAACGCCGCCAAAATCCACTACTACCTCAACAAGCCCTGGGACCCGCCCGAAGAAAAACTCTACCCCGTCCTCGACGACCTCCTCGAAGCCTGGAAGCAGGGATACAAAGCCCCCTTCGAAGGCATCCGCGTCATCGGCCTCCGCTGGTCCCCCACCGACCACGCCGTCCGCGACTTCCTCTCCCGCAACCGCATCGAGTACAAGTGGCTCGACCCCGAGACCGCGCCCGAAGCCATCGACCTCCTTAAGGAAAAAGGCATCGACGACTCCAAGCTCCCCGTCGTCCTCTTCGGCGATGGCACCGCCCTCGTCCAGCCCAGCACCATGGAGCTCGCCGCCAAGATCGGCCTCCGCACCCAGGCCCGCGAGGAGTTTTACGACGCCATCGTCATCGGTGCCGGTCCCGCAGGCCTCGCCGCCGGAGTCTACGGCGCGTCCGAGGGCCTGCGCACCCTCCTCGTCGAACCCGACGCCGTCGGAGGCCAGGCCGGCTCCAGCTCCCGCATCGAGAACTACCTCGGCTTCCCCCAGGGCCTCTCCGGCGACGAACTCGCCAAGCGCGCCTTCCTCCAGGCCAACCGCCTCGGCGCCGAGTTCCTCACCCAGCGCGTCACCCACCTCCGCTGCGAGAACGGCTACCACATCCTGCGCATGGCCGACGAACGCGAGCTCTCCTGCCACGTCTGCCTCATCTCCACCGGCGTCTCCTACTGCAAGCTCGAGGTCCCCGGAGCCGACCGCTTCGCCGGCGCCGGCGTCTACTACGGCGCCGCACGCACCGAAGCCATGTCCTGCGCCGACGAGGAGATCTACCTCATCGGCGGAGCCAACTCCGCCGGCCAGGCTGCCATGCACTTCGCCCGCTACGCCGCCAAGGTCCGCATGCTCGTCCGCGGCGACTCCCTCACCCGCAGCATGTCGAAATACCTGATCGACCAGATCGCCGCCACGCCCAACATCGTCGTCGAGACCGGCACCGAAGTCGTCTCCATGTCTGGCGACGGCCACCTCGAATGCCTCACCCTGAAAACCCCCCACGGCCCCGAGACCCGCTCCGCCAACGCCATCTTCATCTTCATCGGCGCCGCCCCCAAGACCGACTGGCTCCCCCGCGAGATCGCCCTTGATCCCAAGGGCTTCATCCTCGCCGGCCCCGACCTCAAGACCCGCGCCCCCCTGGCCTGGAAGCTCACCCGCGAGCCCTACCTCCTCGAGACCTCCGTCCCCGGCATCTTCGTCGCCGGCGACGTCCGCTTCAACTCCGTCAAGCGCTGCGCCTCCGCCGTCGGCGAGGGCTCCATCGCCGTCCAGTTCATGCACCAGTACCTCGCCACCCTATGACAATCGCGACCCACAACCGCAACCCGCGCGCCCCTCTCATCCCCACCCTCTACGCCCGTCATCCCGACCGAGCGCGCAACCCGCGAGCCGAGGGACCCCCGCATTTCGTCTTTGCCTTTGTCCCTGCCCTTTGTCCCGCCCCCTCACAAAAGAGGAATAGACAAAAACCCCCCGCATCCCCACCATCAATCTGACAACGGACAACCGCAACTCACAACCCAACCAACCAATGCCCGACACAACCCAACTCGAAACCCCAACCCCCGAACCCCTCACCGACGCCGCCCTCGCCCGCCTGCGCGCCGTCTCCATCCTCGCCAACGTCCCCGAGTCCGAACTCCACTGCCTGCGCGACGCCCGCGAGGTCCACGTCGACTCCGGAGACTTCCTCGCCCGCCAGGGCGACCCCGCCCACTGCTTCTGGATCCTCCTCACCGGCGCCATCCGCATCTACCACACCCACGCCGACAATCGCGAAGAGGTCATCGGCATCGCCCCCGCCGGCACCGCCTTCGGCGAGCTCCCACTCCTCTCCGGCACCCCCTACGCCGCCAGCATCCGCGCCACTGAGCCCTCCAACCTCCTCCAGTTCGAAGAGCAGCAGTTCTGGAACCTGCTCACCACCTGCCCTACCGTCCGCCAGGCCATCCTCGGCAACATGGCCTCCCGCTTCCAGCGCATGCAGAGCCTGATGATCCAGTCGGAGAAGATGGCCTCCCTCGGCACCCTCGCCGCCGGCCTGATGCATGAGCTCAACAACCCCGGCGCCGCCGCCGTCCGCGCCGCATCCCAGCTCCGCGAAAACCTCCTGCGCATGCACCGCCTCACCGCAAAGTTCTCCAAGAGCCACATGAGCGACGAACAAAAGCAATGCATGTTCGAGCTGCAGGAGTACGCCCTCTCCAAGGGGAAGCCCGTCACCATGAACTCCCTCGAACAAAGCGACGCCGAAGAGGCCCTCGCCGGATGGATGGAGGGCGCCGACGTCGAAGACGCCTGGAAGCTCGCCCCCACCCTGGTCTCCATCGGCATCAGCCCCGGCGACCTCGAGTGCGCCCGCGAAGAGTTCCCCGGCTCCGTCTTCTCCGACGCCCTTAACTGGCTCGAGGCCCTCGTCTCCTCCATGGCCCTCGTCGCCACCATCGAAGAAAGCGTCGGCCGCGTCTCCTCCCTCGTCAAGGCCGTCAAGTCCTACGCCTACGAGGGCAAGGGCCAGAAGCAGTCCGTCGACATCAACGAGAGCATCCACGCCACCCTCGTCATCCTCGCCCACAAGTTCCGCGAGAAACAGATCGCCCTCGAGAAAGACTTCGCCGCCAACCTCCCGCCCCTCGAGTGCGAGTGCACCGGCCTCAACCAGATCTGGACCAACCTCCTCGACAACGCCATCGACGCCGTCCCCCCCAACGGCCACATCCGCATCCGCACCTGGGCCGAAGAAGTCCCCGCCGACTCCGCCAGCCCCAACCCCGTCCCGCGCAGCTACCTCTGCGTCTCCATCGCCGACGACGGCGCCGGCATCCCCCTCGAAAGCCAGCCCCGCATCTTCGACCCCTTCTACACCACCAAGGAGGTCGGCGTCGGCACCGGCCTCGGCCTCGGCATCGTTCAGCGCATCGTCGAGCAGTACCACGGAACCGTAACCTTCTCCTCCGTCCCCGGCAACACCGAGTTCCGCATCCGCCTCCCCCGCTCCCGCAACTGATCCCCACGTTTGCCTTTACGCTCGTCATTCTGTGCGAAGCACAGAAAATCTCCGTATTTGCCTCGAAGAGGTGGGTGCCCCATGTCAGACAGCTTCACCGTCTGACGTGGGATATACCCCACCCCGGGGTGCGTGTCGTCATCCTGAGCGAGGCGCACCGCGCCGAGTCGAAGGACCCCGGCGATTCCACCCCACCCCAACCGCCCACACCACTCCGCCGCAACAATCAACAACCCACCCTGGGCTCCCCTCTTCAAGAAACTGTCATCCAGCGGAGCCCCTGACCGAGCCGCAGGCGAGTCGAACGGGGCGCAGTCGAAGGACCCCCGCATTTGCCCTCGCCATCTACCTGAGCGCAGCCGAAATCGGAGGGGCCTAACCAAAGCCCCCAAGCGCGATTGGTAACACAAAAGCCACTACGTCCAAAATGGCGAAGACCAAGCGAACATCAAAGTATCACAAAAGCCACCACAGCCCGCCCGCACACAATCGTAGTAGCACAAAGGCCACCACAGCCCAGCCCGCCCCTCCGCCGTAGTACCCCAAAAGCCACCACAATCTCACCCTCCAAGCTGGAAGCCGGAAGCCGGAAGCCAAGAAAGCTACAAGCTCCGCCATCCTCCTCGCAACTCACCACTCACAACTCACAACTCACAACTCACAACTACACCTGTCAACCCCCCAAATCCTCCAAACTCCCCCCAACCCACACAAACCAAACCCGATCATTTCCAAAAATAACTGGCATTTTAGTTTTCCCCATCCGCTATCATTAAATCAGGATGCAAAACAAAAGAAATGCCCGGCGCACCCGCCGGGCATTCGCTGCCAAGGAGCCAAGACCGGCGGATCTTCCCCACGCGACCCAGGCGACTTCGCCATACTTCAGGGGGTACTTTCGCCGAATCTAACTCATTACTTTGCATAATCTTAGGACTTTTTGGTACCCCCCAGGGGGGAGGCCCCAAATTCGCCGCCCAGCACGCCCCGATACGCCGCCACCGTCTGCTCCGCGATCTCCCGCCACGCTCCGTCCCCAAACCCCATCCGCCGCGCCCGCCCCGCCAGCCGCTCCCGCAGCACGCGGTCCCCGGCCAGCTCCACCAGCGCCTGCGCTAGTGCCCCCGCATCCTCCGGCGGCACCAGCCGCGCATTCTGCCCATCGGTCAGCAACTCCCGGAACACGGGTAAGTCGCTGGCAACAATGGTCTTACCAAGCGCCAGCCCGGTCGCCAGCGCCCCGCTGGTCGTGATCGCCCGGTACGGATACACCACCACATCCGCCCGCCGGTACAGCGCCACCAGCTTCTCCGCCGTCACAAACCGGAACTCCAGCCGCACCCGCCGCAAACCCAGCTCCGCCGCCAGCGCCCGCATCTCCTCAACCAGCTCGGGGGCCCCCGTTCCCGCCACCACCAGCCACGCCCCCTCCACCCGCGCCTCCACCTCCCGCCACGCCCGCAGCAGCACATCCAACCCCTTGTAAGGAAACAGGATCCCCTGCCACAGCACCACCACCCGCCCGCGCAGCGACTCCGCCTCGCCCGTCGCCGGCAGATCATAGAAAAGCGGCCCATGCGCAATCACCCGCACCCTCCCCTCCGCCACGCCAAACTCCGCCGCCAGCCTCGCCCGCACGCTCTCCGAGTGGCAAATCAGCCCATCCACCCGCGCGTAGAGATCGCGAAACACCTGCACATGCGCATCCCCCGTATCGTGCGGCAGCAGGTCATGCACCGTCAGCACAATCTTCGCCCCGCGACCCTGGCAAAACTCCACAAACCAAAGGTCCATCGGCAACCGGCTTAGCAACATCGGCAGATACTGCACGTGCACCACATCCGGCGGCCTCACCGCAAACCGCACCGTCAGCGCCGCCAGGTTCATCATCCCTTCCACCACCTTCAGCACGCGCCGCGGCAGCCGCGGCAGCTTGTACCGCCCCACCACATTCACCAGCCCCGGATCGACCCGCACCCCCCGGCTCGTATAGCACTTCGCATCCAGGTAGTAGTCGATCGACCCCGCCTGCACCTCAACCTCACCGCCAGCCAGCAACGCCTTCGCCAGATACGCCGTGTAATACGGAACCGTCGCCCACAGGTCCATCAGAAACACCCGCGGCCGCCGCTCGCCCCCGCTCACCGCACCACCTCGGCCAGCGCCTCGTCATACACCCGCAGATACTCCGCCGCCATCCGCTCCGCCGAGTACTCCGCCCGCACCATCTCCCGCGCCGCCGCGCCCAGCCGCGCCCTCCGCTCCGGGTCCCGCACCAACCCTGCAATCCCCGCCGCCAGCGCGTCCACATCCTCCGCCGCCACCAGTACGCCCGTCTGGCCGTCCTCCACCAGCTTGGGCACCTCGCCCACCGCCGTCACCACCATCGCCCGCCCAGATGCCATCCCCTCCAGGATCGCCATCGGCAGCCCCTCCTGCCGCGACGCCGACACCATCACATCAAGCGACGCGTATACCCCCGCCATGTCCTCCCGCCGCCCCAGCATCGTCACCCTCGCCCCAATTCCCAACTCCCCAATCAACCCCTCCAGCATCGCCCTGTCCGGCCCATCCCCCACCACCACAAACCTCACCTGCGGAAACTCCACCAACACCCGCGCCGCCGCCCGCAGAAAGACATCCACGCCCTTCTCCCATGCCAGCCTTCCCACCAGCCCCACCACCACCGCCCCACCCAACTCCCCACGCAGCGTCGCCTCCGCCCCCGCAAACGGCCGCAGGTCGATCCCGTTCCTCACAATCCGTATCCGCTCCTCGCGCACCCCCGCCTTCAGCAGCCGCCGCTTTACCCCATCCGACACCGCCACCACCCGCGCATACCCCCGCAGCACCAACCGGTCCAGCCGCCCATACAGCCGCACCATCCGGTCCGTGTCGTACCACGTATGGCAAGTCGACACCAACGGCACACGCGCCCCCCGCATCGCCAGCCACACATATATGTCCGCCTTGAACCCATGCGCATGGACCACATCCGCACCCACCTGACGCACCAGTTCCCTCACCCGCGCCACCGCTCCCCGGTCCACCTGCCCGTTACACCGGATCAAATGCGACTCAACCCCCTGCCGCACCGCCGCCTCATGCAGCTGCAGGTTCGCATTCGGCGTGTTCTCAAACACCCCCAGCGCGACCGAGTGCGGCCCGTCCTCCATCGCCCGCGCAAGGTTCAGGATCACGGCCTCCGCGCCGTACATCCCGCCGCTGCTGATCACATGCAGCACCCTCATTCCGCGCGCCCCTCATCGCCATCGCCGCTCTCTTGCCGGTTCGCCATCGCCCACAGCCGCGCATACAGCGTGTCGCCCAGCAGCCGCTTCGCCGCCGCCTTCATCCGGTCCTTGCGCTCCAGCCCCTGCAACACCCCGCTCTCCGGATCAAGCAACCGCTCCATCCACTCCACCTGCGCGTCCCCGCGGATATTCAGCCGCCCCACTGTCGCCCCCAGCGGCATCACCTCCGCCCTCGGTTCCGACGTGTACACCTGCGCATACCCCGCCGCCGTACACGCCGCCAGCACCCGCCTGTTATACCGCCCCCCCGGCAATGACATCGTCGTCACCGCCGCGCCCAGCCCATCCTCCAGCGCCCGCCGCGCGCCTCCAAGCTCCTTCTGCAACTCAGCCTCACTACAGTGCGTCAGCAGCTTATGGGACCACCCATGCGCCCCAATCGCATGCCCAGCCGATTGCAGCGCGCGCAACTCAGCCCAACCCATGTAGCCGGCCTTCGTCCCCGTCCATCCCACCGTGATAAAGAAGTGCGCCGTCACCCCACGCGCCTGCAACACCGGCGCAGCCAGCGCAAAGTTCGATAGATGCCCATCGTCGAACGTCACCTCCGGCCACAATCCCGCGCCGCACGCAGCATCCGCCGCCGCACGCAGCTTCACAAAGAGGTCCACATGCCGTTCAAACAAGCTCGAATCGATGACGTAGGAGTACTCGCTCCCGCCCGCCCGCAGCTCGTGGTAGAGAAGATAGAGTCTCCGCAAAGGCCCCCTCATCCGCTCCTTCGATTCATCCATGGGAACAACGCACTCGGCGCCTCCGCCGGCCCAGACTCCTACTGCGCCCGCGCCTCCACCAGCTCAAACAACTGCCGCGACCGCGTATAAATCCACGCAATCCGCCGTCCGCCAAACGCCACCGCCGGCACCGGCTTTTGCACCACAACGCACCCGTTCCTCTGCGCGTGCGTCACCGCCGCTTCAATGTCATTGGTCTCTAGACACAGGTGGTACGCGCCGCCCGAGTCCTTACTCAGCATCGAACGGATCGGCGAGTCTTCCGTCAGCGGTGCGATCAGCTCAATCTCCGCCACATCCGCCTCCGACTTCGCCAGGAAGTTCACCTGCACCTTCTGCACCGGATCGTCGAACGGCCCCGACACCACCACATACCCAAACAGGTTCCCCATTAGCTCCGTCGTCGGCCCCAGCTCCGGCACCGCAACCCCCACATGCAGCAGCTTGAAGGTAAGGCCCGCGGGCATCTCCGCCGTCAAAGCGCTGCCCCCTTCTTCTCCAGCTCCGCCTGGATCAGCGCCACGCTCGTAAGGTCCGGGATCCGTTGCGGATCGAACTGCACCCCATACTCGCCCTCAATCGCCAGCACCAGCTGCAGGTGCCGGAACGAGTCCCAGCTCTCTACCGACCCCACGCCCAGCTCCGGCGTCACCTCGTCCACTGAAATCTCAAGGATGTCCGCGACAATCTCACGCAGAGAAGACGGCACTTGCTGGGAGCTCATTCGATGTATTCCCTTCCAAAGTGATCCACTTCGGACTCGCCAGAGGCGTGGCCGTCAAATCCAGCTCATAGAATACCGACTCCGGCGGCGCATCCCCCAAAGAACCGCACCGGGTAAACCCATGGTCAACATAGAAACTCGCGCACGGCGCGTTCTTCTTCGTCGCAATAAACTCGCCCACCAGCCGCGTCGCGCCCGCGCGCCGTGCAACCTCGCCCAGATGCGCCAGCATCGCCGTCTCAATCCCGCGCCCAATCACCCGGCAGGAGAGCAGCAGCGAATCGATGCAGCACGCGTCCCCGCGGTTCCGCGCCAGCGCCAGCCCCACCACCCCCGCATCGCCAAAGCGGTCCCGCACGCGCACCGCAAACGCCTGTCCGCCAGCCGCCGCCGCAAACTCCTCCACATCCGCGGCCGACCGCCGCCGCGTCGTCAGGTTGAATTGGTTCGTCTTCGCCAGCAGTTGCACCGCCCTCGCAAGCGGGGCCGTCAGTGCGCTCTCAAACGCGCAAACGATCCCCAGCGACGCCAGAAACTCATCGCGGCTCCCCGCACTGCTCGCCGCCTCCGCCCGCTGCGCCTGCGCCCTGTACGCACTTACGCGATTGGCGTCATCAGCGGTCACCACCGCCGCATCGAAGTACGGCTGCGACGCGAGCAGCTCGACCAGTCTCCACGGATCATCGACCGGCGCCGCCACCACCGCAACTTCCGGCATCTGCTGCCGAATCGCCTCGCACTCCACCGGATTGTCGTCCACAAACACAAACGCGTCCAACCCCAGCGACAACTCCTCCGCAATCTCCCGAAGCGACTGCGCCTTCTCATTCCAGTTGATCCGCCGCGCCACAAAGTCGCCCAGCCCCACCGCAAGGTCTGCCGCCCGCGCCTTGAACGCCTCCTCCACATCCGCCTCATTGTTCTTCGAGGCAATCGCCAGCAACACCCCGCGCGCAGCAAGCTGCTTCAGATATCGCTGGTACTCCAGATAGCAATTCCCCGGCGAAGCACTCCCCGTCGCGATCCCCTGCGGCCCATCCTCACCCAGCACTCCACCCCACAACGTATTGTCAAGGTCTGTGCACAACACCTTGCGCGCCACCCGGAACAGCGTTGAAAACGACCGCACCAGCCCCCGCGCATACGGCCGGAACGACTCCGCCGCCAGCGGCAGCCGCGACGCGAGATACATCCGCGGGTCCCTCCATCGCGTCCGCCCATAGCGTGCCGCAATCCGGTCCACATCGTAGAACACGCAATCCGCAACGCTGCCGCACAGCGCCGCCAGCCGCTGGTTCAACCGTTCCAACGCGTGCGGCAGGCTGTTCGCAAGGTTCCCATCGCCCACATCTCCCAGCGAAGTGAGATCGGGCACCACCAACCCCTGCACCAGCAGCCACACCGAATTCCACGCACGAAATCCTCGCAGCAGTTGCCCCATGCGCTCCACGCACCGCTCAATCTCCGCGTCCACCTCTGCGCCAATCCCATCCGCGCACAACTCCGGCAGCCGCCCCGCAATCTCCTCCATGTCCAACAACACCAGCACCAGGTCCGGCGCGAATCTTCCCAGTTCGCTCCGCGGATTCATCAGCTCATCGACATACGACCCGTATCCGCCCAGCCGCACGTCCAGCACATAGTTCGCAAACACCGCCTCGGTCGTCAGCGCAGGCAGCACCGGCTCCAGTGTCACCGACCGCACCACATAGGTCCTCAGCCGCTTCGCCCCCAGCTCGCGCACCAGCCCGTCGCCAACGCCCGCGAACGCCGAAGCGCAGAACATCGTATCCGGTAGCTTCGCAAAGCCCGAGTCGAGCAACCGCATCCCCAACAAGACCGCCTGCGCCGCATCCCCTCGCGCCGCCGCATCCTTCACCGCCCGCCGCAACTCCTGCCGCTGCTCCGCCTCACCCTGCATGTGCGCTCTCCACCGGAGCCGCCGGCACGGCAGCCTTCGCCGGCCGCATAATCACGCGTCCCGGCACACCCATCACCGTCGCCCCCTCCGGCACATTGGTCATCACCAGCGTATTCGCAGCAATCTTCGCACCGTTGCCCACCTTGATCTTCCCCACCAGCGTCGCGCCGGTGCCAATATACACATCGTCGCCCAGTACCGGCGCTCCCGGCCTCCCCATCGCCGATGCACCGATCGTCACCCGGTGCGCCAGGTCGCAGTTCTTTCCCAGCACCGCCTGCGGATTGATGTGCACCCCGCCGATATGCCCGATGTACAACCCCGGCCCAATCGTGGCGTGCGCGTCAATGCACATCTCCATAAAAACCTCGCAGAACTTGGTCGCAAAAAACGACACAATCTTCAGCGGAATGCGCACCAGCACAAAGGGCCTGCTTACATACAGCCAGTTCCCTAGCCGGTAACTCGCAATCGACCACACGGCAGGGTCCAGCCACAAATCCTTGCCCTTGTACCCCCTCGAACGGTACTTCGCGATGTCCGCCGAAAAGTCGCTCATCTCGATGCACCCACCGCCGGCTTCGCTCCCTTGAGACGCCACTCCGTCTCACGAACCACCGCCGCAATCAGCGCCTTCATCTTGCTGCCTACATTGTCCATCAACTGCGGCGACCGGAACGCCTTCCAGGCAGCCTCGCGCGACGCCGCGAAATCCCCCTGCTTCCTGAGAGCGTATGCCATCGCCTCATACCGTTTGCCCTTCTCAGCTCTCGCAAGCCGATGCCACTTCGCAGGAATAATGCTCTCGATGTGCTCGTAGAACCGAGCATCCATCTGATACCAGAAAAGGTCGCCTCTGCTCCAACACGCGCTGTTCGGAGTCAGCCAATAATCCGCCATCACCCGGTCCAACAATAGAATATCCCCGCGCAACGCAGACAACACCCACACCGGCCAATCCGTCGTCGGCGCGATATCGAAATACCATGGCGGAATATCCCCCTGAAGCCCATTGCGAAACACAGCCGACGCAGTCGGAATAAAATCGTGGCGAACAATCCTCTCAAGCCCGTAGCGCCCAGCTGGAATCGTTGGATAGACTCTAGTCACTTCTCCGCCGACCGTAATCCAACGGACGCGGTGAGCGCATACACTGATGGACGGGTCAGACTCGAGCAACTGCACCTGGACAGTAAGCTTCTCCGGGTCCGTCCAGTAATCGTCCGCATCCAGCCACGCGATAAATTTACCCTGGCATCTTGAGAGCGTCTCGTAGTAGTTCCTCTGAATACCGACGTTTACACTGCGCTCAAATACCTGAATCAGCCCGGGATGCTTCTCCCTATAAGAATGTGCGATCCGGACAGTCTCGTCCTGAGAGCAGTCGTCACCAATGATGACCTCCATCGGAAAGGTTGTTCGCTGACTAAGAACGCTGTCAAGCGCTCTCGACAGCCACGCCGCAGAGTTGTAAGCGGTGATCGATACGCTGACCAACGGAGCGGATACGGCACTAAGGTTTTGGGTCATACTAGCTCTTCAATCCTAGTCGGCCACACCGGCCCAGGCTGCAACGCTACCTGCCTTACCGCCTCTTCCGTCGCCTTCTCCGCGATGGCCAAGGCATATTCCATCCGAAACGACCGATGTTCCTGTTCATCGCGCCACCAGGTCTCGATAAATGCCGGCCAGATCGCGGGAAAACGCCTCTTGCGAATAGCTCCGTCGCACGTGCTCGTAGCCCGCCATCCCAAACTTCTTTGCTTCGTCGGGATTGTCAATCAGGGAGAGAATCATCTCTGCGAGCCCTCCGCTGTCTTCGTGCTGGTGCAGCAATCCGGTGACACGATGCTCAACGACCTCCAGGAGACCGCCAACGGCAGTCGCCACAACTGGCTTTTGCAGCGCCATGGCCTCTGCGACACACAATCCAAAGCCTTCCCTGTGGGTGGCAAGCACAAATATGTCCATAGCCTCAATGAGTCGATACACATCGTCGCGGTGGCCGGTAAATATAAAGTTGTCCTCAATGCCCAACTCACGCAGCGCTCCAGCCACCTCTTCATAGTGCCTGCGGTTCGGTTCCACCAGCGACTTGTCGCCTACAACCAGGAACCGCGTATTGGGCCGCCGGCGCAAGACCATACGAGCGGCAAATGCCAGCGTGAAGTAGTCCTTCTGCGGATTGACCCTCGCCACCATGCCAACGACCGTACAATCGTCCGGGATTCCCAATTCACTCCTCACGGCCGATTTGCTCCCCACCGCGCCAGCATCGGGCAGCTCAATCGCGTCGTAGATGACCCGGGTCTTCCCGTCGGGCAAAGAGATTCCAAACTGCCGCTTCGCCTCCTCTGACACAAACACAAAGCAATCAACAGGTAAAAGCGGAAGGCGCCGTCGCAGGCTGAGATTGGGGTAAGTATTTCTCACATGACACACGATCTGTACTCCTGCGATCAACGCCGCCAAGCTGCTTGTCTCCGCTGCTTTTGTCTCGGCGAAATGTGCTACGTCTGCCCCGCGCGACTCAAGCTGGTCAGAAATGACTAGAGAGTCTTTGTAATATTTGCCAGCGTGTCGAACACTCGAAACGGGGGGAGAGTAAGTGACGGTTTCAACCCTGATTCTTTCGAACAATTCCTTTACCGCAGCATCACCCATACAAAACGCTATATGCCTGAACTCCTCACGCGTAGCTTCCACCATGCGAAGTGTCGCGATCTCGACGCCGCCGATCCCGCTCCACGGCATAAAATGAGCGACCGTCAGCCTGTTTTCTGCCCCGCTCTTGCCCGTCACAGCCTTGCCTCCGCGACGAGAAACGACCGGACTCTCGGCAACACCTGGCTGCGAACATACGTCCGAAACATCAAACCAATTGTGATGAAAAAGATTGGTAAAGTAGCAATCACCTGCGCAAGCAATATTATAAGATGGTGTGCGGGAAAGAAGGCCTCGACCACATAAGTTGCTATTGCGAAGGGGATCGCGGCCAAGAACATCGGAGCCCAGACTCGCCAGTAGACCTCGAAGCTGCTAAGGCCGACCAGGTGCGAGATATACTGGGGCCATAGCACAACATGCACAACTAGACTTGGAATCATGGTTCCCAGTGCCACGCCATAAATTCCATACCAATGAACCAGAATTACGCTCAGCGTAAGGTTCGCCACTCCCTCTCCAATTCCCCACACAGCGCCAGTTTTGTGTTTTTCGATGCCAAAGGCAATCGAGCCAGCTGCCCGGTTGGCAAACATAAAGAAGAGCGCGACGCTCAGGATAACCAGAACCATTCCGGAGCTGTGCGCGTACTGTGGCCCCATCCAGAGACCAATGAAACTGCCGCCGCGCAGGATAAAGGTAATGAGTATCGGCAACGAGACAATCAGCGTCGCGCGCGTTCCGTTCTTGTAAAGCATCAACAAGCTCGCGGTGTCGCCTGCGGCTTCGTATGTGCTCGCGGCCGGGACGAATGTGGCACCCATCGCGCCGACGGCTTGATTCGCCAGGCGACAAAGATTATTTGCAATTGCATAGAACGTTACAGCAGCCGTGGAAACGAAGGCGCCGACCACAAGGTTGTCTGTCTGATAGACCAACTGGACCGCAATTGTGTTGAGAAACGCGAATGAGCTGTAAGCCCAGATCTGCCTGAGGGTTTCCCTCTTCGGCTTTCTTAGCTGGATTCTGAGCTCAGGATAGAGCCGACGAGCAATCCAAACGAGGAGACAGTTGCCGGCTATCGCCGCAATGAGCTCGCAAACTGCGATCGCGACTATCCCGTGACCGCTTTGCAATACAAGCACAACACCAACTACCCGCACAGCGCTTTGTGCCAAGCTGACATAATTCTGCAAATCGTAGCGGTTCAGGGCAGAGAGCACCCCGCCAATTACTCCGATGGACATCGAAAGGGCTGCATTAAGACCAATCAAGAGAATGGCCTTTCTCGCGTCGCTCGCGAGGCCAGCAGGGACCTTAAACACCACAGGAAACACGGCGGCGAGGACTCCGCTCAGCACCAGGACAAGTGCACTGATCTGCAGCCGGACCCACAGAGCCGCAGAAATTGCATCCGAAGCGCTTTGGTGGTCTCCCTTCGTGTGCCCCTTGGAAACAAACCTCAGGACCGAGCTTTGCATTCCCAGATCTAGCAGACCTAGGTAAGCCACTACCGAAATTGCGAGCACCCATACGCCATAGGCCACATTGCCAAGCCGATGCAGAATGAACGGCGAAAGGAAGAAGCCGACTGCCATATTGACAATCGTTCCAAACCAGTTAAACAGAACGTTTCGCGCGATGTGTCGTATGCGCAACTCCAAGTCGAAAACCCCTTTGTACCGCTATGGGACAGCGACGAAAAATAAGTTGACTTTCAACCGATCCTCAAGAGTGGACCGACCCTACGAGCACATGCAGGATGCTGCTCTTTCAATGACATTCCGAGGATGATGGTAATTGATATCGGAAGCCGTGATGTCCATCGCCATCGGCGATTCCATCTACCACTTTCGAATCACTGAACTCTCCTCGCTCCAGCGCCCCGATGAAGTATCATTGACGGTGGTATGACCTCGCTGAGCCAAGCATTCGGTCGGCAGGTGAAGCAATTGCCATCGCACATAAAATCCACTGTAGGCGCTGGGTGTGAATTCCGGTGCAGTGCGGTATAGATGACCATGTGCCCTTCTACGGCATTAGCAACGTTGACGGGTCGGCGGACTGCTTTGACGTCGCACCTCCTGTCCGGAGCACCTCATGAAACTGCTCTTCTGGCTCTGCTTCGCACTGGTAGTCTATGCTAATTTGGGCTATGCAATCTGGCTTTGGCTAGAGGTCCGTGTGCGTAGCCGGCCCATTCTCAAGCAGCGGATTACGCCTGACGTGTCCATCATCATTGCTGCGCGAAACGAGGAGGCGAACCTGCCGGACAAGCTGGAGAACCTGCGCCACATCGATTACCCGAGTGATCGACTCCAGATCGTTATCGCCTCGGATGGTTCGTCAGATGAAACCGCCAACATTCTGCGATCTCACTCATCTCGCCTGCTGCCCATCATCCTTGAAGAATCGAACGGGAAGGCCAGCGCGCTGAATGAGGCCGTAGATCATGCCACTGGCGAAATCCTGGTCTTCCTCGACGTCCGGCAGGCAGTGGAGCCAGATGCAGTGAGGCAATTGGTCTGTTGCTTCGCTGATCCGACGGTCGGAGCCGTGAGCGGCGAGTTGCTGCTGGAGACGGGCGCTGCGACGGCCTCCTCCGATGCCCTTGGCGTCTACTGGAAGATCGAGAAAGCAGTACGGAAGCTTGAATCTGCATCCGGCTCTGTGGTCGGCGTAACCGGCGCTATCTATGCGATCAGGCGACAACTCTACACGCGGATCCCACCTGGCACCATTCTGGACGACGTATTTGTGCCCATGAATATCGCTCGCAAGGGAGGGCGCATCGTCTTCCAGCCAACCGCAATTGCTCGCGACAAACTATTCAGCGAAAAAGGTAAAGAATTCTCCCGCAAGGTTCGCACGCTCACGGGCAATTACCAATTGTTGCGGATTGAGCCCTGGCTGGTCACTCCGGCCAACCCCTTACTTTTTCGCTTCGTCAGCCACAAACTGTTGCGGCTTTTGGTTCCGTTGCTTCTAGTTTTGATGTTAGTGGCTCCTATGATGTCCAAAGGCGGGCTCTATAGGACGATCTCTTGGGTCCAGCTCTCTTTTTATGCGCTGGCGCTCTTTGGCTCGCTCAGACCCTCCGCCAAAAGGTTCAAGCTCGTGGCAATCGCCAATACGTTTTTCATGCTCAACGCGGCGGCGGCCATGGCACTTTACAACTTCATCGCGGGCCGAGAACGTGTTTGGGCTAAGTAACTTAACCGTGACGGTCATGCGCGAGATCAATCAGCTCGTCGTATAACCCCATCCATCGGAGATTCGACCCTTGGGAACCGGCATTGGACACTACATTCCGCTCGTCGCGTATCTGGGCTTCTGGGCCATGTGCCTCGTCTCTCTGGCAGGTAAGCCGCTCCTGGGCCTTTACTACATGATCCCATTTCTGCCATACCGCACCATGCGAGATCACTTCCTCGACTTTCCTCTCGGTGCAAATGTTCTAACAATATTGGTTTTTGCAGTGATTATCGGCGCGCTTATCCATGGCAAGAAGCTGCCGAAGTCAAAGCTCTACGTAATTTGGCTGGTATTTGCAGTCTATCTATATCTTTCCATGTGGCTCGGGACCGCCCTTGGCAATGCCCCCGCACCGATTTGGCTAGCGGACGATAACTTTGTCACGTGGAAAGACTACGTGCTCATTCCCCTGATCTTCGTCGCGACCGGTTTGGTAGTCGAGGACAGAAAAGCGGTTCGGACGATTGTGTTGCTCACCGCGTTCTCCCTTCTGTTTATAGACAGAAGCAGTTTGCTCGAAAGCCTGTCGAGGACCTGGACAACCTTCGACGAGGACAAGCGCGGGGGCGGCCCATTAGGCTACGGATCAAATCAAACCGCAGCATTTCTCGCCCAATTTGGAATGTTCTTCTGGGGATTCGCGCTTTCGCTTCGCAAGAAGAGATTCAAGCTCTTGAGCTATGGGCTAGTAGCCATCACGTTGCTCACAACCATGTATACCTTTTCTCGCGGCGCTTACCTCGCGGTTCTCGTTAGCGTCCTCTTACTTGGACTGCTGCGAGACAGAAAGCTGCTGCTCGTCCTGGGGGTCTTCCTACTTACGTGGCAGACCGTCGTTCCCACGGCTGTTCGGGAGCGGGTCACGATGACCAAAAACGCCAACGGGCAACTCGAGGAGTCTGCTCAGGAGCGGGTCAGTCTTTGGGAGGATGCCGAGAAATCCATCATTGCCAGCCCAATCGTTGGGACCGGGTTCGCGACCTACCAATTCTCTAAACACGTCGCCAATTTGAGGGACACTCACAACTGGTATGTGAAAGTAATGGTGGAGACCGGTATCATCGGGTTGGTGATGGCATTTATGCTGCTTCAACAGATGCTCTCAACGTCTTACCGTCTCTTTAAGCGAGCGACCGATCCCCTTTACCAGGGGCTGGGGCTCGGTCTTCTCTTGGCAACATGCTCGTGTATTGTAGCTAACTGTTTTGGAGACAGATGGACTTACCTAGAAATTACCGGGCTATTGTGGGTGCTGGTTGGGACCGCGATTCGCGCGACACAACTTGCCGAGGTAGAATCAACCACCGAAGCCGCCGCGACCGGACCCGCTCCTGCAATGAATCCCTATCTCGCCTACCGCTAGGCGGTCCGATCAAATGACGCCAATCCGCAACCATTTGCTTCTCGCGCCCGCGGAGAGTTTGCAGCCCCACATGATCACCGCAATTGCTCAGGGAGGTCACCGCGCGAATGAAGCGAGTTCCGGCGCGTTGCCCCATATCCTGCTTGTGCTGGATCAGTTCCCCAAGACTTTGGGCGGCGGAGAACGCATTGTTCTTAAGCTCGCGGAATTGCTTCCGCGCTATGGGTACCGCGCGTCTATCCTGACTTTTTTCATTCACCCGGAGAGCCCGATCCGGGATTCCCCGCCCTGCTCCATCTACGAGCTTCCCTTGCGGCGCACCTACGACCTCACAGCAATGAAGGCCGCTATTGAGTTCAGGTCGTTCCTCGATGAGCAAGAGATTCGTATTGTTCAAACCTTCTTTGAGAGCTCGGATCTATGGGCAGGCCTTGTGGCCAAGACGGTCCCGCAGCTAAAGCTCATATGGAGCCGCAGAGATATGGGGATCCTGAGAGCTCGCAAGCATCAGATAGGCTATCGCCTCCTCGCTTGCGTTCCCGACGCCGTCTTCGCCGTCTCCGATCAAGTGCGCCGGCACTGCATCGATGTTGACCGAATTGAACCCGCTCGCGTCCTGACGATACACAATGGCCTGGACCTGTCTGGTTGGGATACAGCGTCCGGATCGAGTAAGAACTCAGGCAGAGTTGTAGTCGCGACAGTTGGCAATATTCGCTCCGTAAAGGGCCACGACGTCTTGATCAGGGCAGCCGCACTGACAGCGCGAAGCTTTCCGAGTGTCCAGTTCAGCGTCGCGGGCGACGTCCTGGAAGCTCGATACTTCGCCGAACTCCAATCTCTTATCGAGCAACTCAACCTCTCGGATCGATTTGTCTTCGCCGGAGGAGTCAGAGACCTGCGTCAATACCTCGCCCAGGCAGATATCTTCGTCCTCCCCTCTCGCAGCGAGGGCTTTTCCAACGCCATCGTCGAGGCGATGGCTGCGTCACTTCCTGTCGTTGCCACCGATGTGGGGGGGAATCGCGAGGCGGTGCGAGACGGCTTCAGCGGGTTGCTTGTTCCCAGTGACGACCCAGCGGCGCTTGCCTCGGCCATCCATCAGCTGCTCGCCGATCCGGCAATGGCAAAGCGAATGGGCGTCGCGGGAAGAGACATTGTTACAAGCCAGTTCACTACCGGGGCCATGATGAAGCAAATTACCGGCGCATACCAAGCCTTACTCTCCGAGACCTGAGTTCCGGCGCACGCGAGGCGCAGAACCGGTGCGGTCCAAGAGCGTTGCCATCACCTTTCGTGCGCACTTCAAATAGAAGCCGTTCGAGAAGCGGTATGGTCCGATGAAGTGAATGAACGACGCATTCTCGTATGCCACATCCGGATGCGCCCAATAGGAGAGATACTTCGGAAACTCCAGGGGAAAGGCGTCTAAGGAGTTTGCAATCAGGAGATTTGAGGTCACCTGTTCGCTGCCCCATTCGTCCCACTTCTCCTTCGCAATTCGGCGCATCAGATTCGAGTACCTAACAACCTTCTCTCGATCGATCGACCCCTTGGCGAACCCCGTGAAGCCCGCGTTGCCGCGGACATACCGCAAGGAAGCGCTCTCCTCAAGCAGGTCAAATGACCGTTCACAGACAGCCTGTACCATCGGATCAAGATTGCCCTTGGACCGAAGGCAGGCGCCTGCCATCGATTCGATCTCCGGGAAAGACCTGTCGCCCATCAGGGTAAAGCTTCGATTCGCAGCGATGCAGTCCTGAATCTCGGGAATGGAATTCAGCGTCAACGTATCCGAATCCAACTGCACCACATAGGAATCCGCGACCAAGTCGCTGATGAGGAGAAGCCTCTCCCAGCAGCTCCCTCTCGGGCAATGATCCAGTGGAATTTCAGAGATGGTAACGATCCGAACACCCGGTATGTGCGCGTGTAACATGGCGCAATCAGCCTCTGACAACGAGCCATCATTGAGAATGACGACTTGGGGTACCCGGCCGAACTGCCCGCAGAATGACTTTACGGCAAGCAGATACATCATCACTTCGCCGTGGCAAAGCATCGACACGAGGCTGAGGCCTTCATCGCGAACGACAATTGGAGATGTGCGTAAGAGAGCGCTGCAATTGAAATTGAACCAGGCCCGTCCCAGGGCCCTCCTAGCGCGAAAAAACATGCAGTATGCCTCAACCACATTATCTCTTCTTGTGCAGGATCCGCGCCAACAGTTGGTGCCGACACGCTTGGAGGCAGACTCATCCTCAAGAGAGCTTACAGGCTTACGCTGTGACGTCCGGATATGCGTAACAACCGGCTCAGCCGGCACGCAGTGGGGTCCGCCAGGCAACTTGATGTTCCGCCCTGCTTCCCGATTGCGATCGCCGGATGTGTGTGCGACTATCTGAGACGTATGAGCAGCGTGCAAGAGCCACAGGTCGACGTGATCATACCCGCGTACAACGCCGCTAAGTACTTGCCGGCTGCAATCGAAAGTGTCATCGCGCAGACGTTCAAAAACTGGACCATTATTTTGGTGGACGATGGCTGCACCGACAACACAGAAGATGTGGTCGCTCCGTTTCTTGCCAGGCTAGGCGACAGACTGAAGTACATCAAACAGCCAAACGGCGGCGTCTCAGCTGCACGAAATGCCGCCCTTCGTAACTCATCCGCGGAGTTTCTGGCCCTTCTCGACGCGGACGACATATGGCTGCCCACCCGTCTGGAGGAATCTGTCAGGTGTCTTCGCGCCAAGCCAAATGTTGGGCTGACCTACGGCTTCAACACACGAATTGACCCAGACGGTGCGGTCCTCGATACATTCGATCGAAGGCAGAAGCATGGGGAGGGTTGGATCGCTCCTTACCTTTACATGCGCACGATCGACCTTCCCAGTCCCACCATCACATTTCGCAGAAAATGCACCGAGGACGTTGGCGGATTCGACGAAACGCTCACTGTGACGGAAGACCGCGATCTATGGCTGCGCATTGCCTTGCGCTATGAGATTGCCCTCATCCCAAAGGTGCTCGCGTACTACAGAACTTCGCCTCAGTCCGCCACGACGGACCCCAACCGAATGCTGAAGTCACAATTGCAGTTCATTGAGAAACACTACGGCGCGCCCGGCTGTGGCATGTTGGCGCGCAGAGCCGCTCTGGGGCGCATTTATAAGCAGCGCGCGGAAGCCTTCGGAATCCGCAGGCAAATGCGCGACGCCGTCGCCAGTGCGCTCAGGGCAGTGACTCTCTACCCATTCGACGTCAGCAACATTCGGACTGCAGGGTCTCTGCTTCTCCGAAGTTTTAGTTTCAGTCGCTGATTCAGGACACTGAACGCCGCAAGTCAGTGCCTGCCGTCTGGAAGAGAATAAGATTCTCGCCTCGGAGAAGAACGTCGAAGTGATTCTCCGCAACTCGAGCTAGAAGGTTCCTACTGGTGCCCTGACCCGGCATCAGCCAGTCGTGCAGTTCAACTATCACGACTGCAACGGATTTCATCCATCCAGCGGACCCGCTGAATACCTCCGATTCCGCGCCTTCAATATCCATCTTCACCACAAACAGCCGGTTTGTAGCTTCCCATTCCGCGATGTCCTCGATAGCGTAGGCCTGCAATGCGTTGCGGGGACCAGGATCTGCATCTTCGGAGACCTCCCGCAACCGAAATGACGCGCTGCCAGAGTGCGGATTCGATATCTCTAAGCGACAGGGCCGGCTCCAAATGCCACCACTGATTGAAACCACATTTGGGTAGGCCGACGTATTTTCCTGCAGCAGCTTGAAATTGGCCGCATCAGGCTCGACACTGTAGACCACGGCCTCGGGAAAGTGCGATGCAAACCAGATGGCAGACAGTCCGACGTGTCCACCGCAGTCGACGATGACCGGCGTGTTGCGTTCAGACAAGATCGCCCTATAAGCCTCATTTGCGAGCTTGGCCTGAGGCAACGACTGGAAATCATTCTCCTGCATCACCATGATCTGCCAAAAGATCTGCAGGTCCGGCGGCCGCAGACGGATTGGCGCGGCTGACCCCGGGATGCGAAGGGAAATCGAGCTGGAATCAGCCCCCAGTTGCTGCAAGGACAAGCTGATCCAGAGTCGAACGCCTGCACCGATGCCAAATACTCGAATAAACTTGATAAGCTGCCGCAGGTGCGATTTTGGCATACCCCAGTATGCCCATCGCCGATGGTCTATCGCAATAAAGTTCCAGGCGGCCCAAGTGTTCCCACTGGAAACTTGGATAATGTCCCTCGCGTGACACCCGCTTCGGCACAATCTGGTTCACATCTCGGCATCGTGACCAGCTTAGTATTGAAATGCCCCTATATCATAGGAGCGCGCGGCTGGTCTGGGCTTGCCTTCGCGGTCAAATCTAACTTCAGGGATAATTGCGCCACCCTCGCGCGCCGGACTCGCACCGTATAGGTGAAAGTCAAAATTGTCGAGGTCTCTCTCCTTCGAGAACTTGGGTTCAGACAGGAACAATGGATTGCCACATTTTTCGTTGAGATATCCAATCGGGCATCGTTGAGATATCCAATCGGGCACCCCACTCCCCTTATTCCGTAGTACAAGTTATTTTTGCGGATGACGTGGCCTATCGGTTCCTGATAATAGAACCCGCCTGGACCGCCGGGTTTTCCTCCCAAATTGTACGTTCCCGGGTTGTCGTACCCGAGCACGATGTTGTTCTCAAACGTGAGCGCGCTAGCAGAGCATCCACTATGGTCCCAGCAGGCAATATCAAAGGTCGTGGGGGCATAGGTAACAAAGGTGTTATTCACTACGAATGCGGTGCCACCCTGGTGGAAATCGAGCGCCATCGCATCGTTGGCGCGGCAAAAATCGGCCAGATGGAGATTGTATTTGCTCGCCGCTCCGGCGATCGGAGCGGACAACCTCATACAGTTGGCCACTACCGTGTTGTTGGTGAAAATAACGGGACTCTCATTCGCGCCCCACTTGAATTGCCCGCCGCTGTTGCCATACGCGGTAGAGTTCGTGATCTTCAATGAACAAGTGCCTGTGTTGATATGCCCCAGGTCAAGCCCGTCCTGGGTGTTATAGCGAAAGGTGGAATGATCTATATTTGCAGTTAGACATATCCCCTCCGGCGTTCCAACTCCGTCTCCATATCCTCCGTTGCTTTGGCCGTAACAGGTATTTGCACCGCCTTCCGGATAAATTTCATTGCAGCCGCTCCATTCGATGGTGGAGTAGTTGAAATTCCATACCGCGTTGATGCTCGCGGTGCTGTTGCCATCGTCAAAATCCCAGCCGGCCATTCCGTTGTAGGCGATATCGCAACGCAAACAGGTCACAACGCCACCGATCGGCCCCTTGATACCGCGATCGGTATGCCCATGCACGTATAAGTCCTGAAGCAGGAGATCGTGCGTATGAGCGTCCGTGACAACGCCATCGGAGTCATAGTCGTCCAGTGGATTGCTGTGACTGCATCCCCTGGGAAGCGGAGGGTCGCCATGGCTAACACAGCGCGAGTGGCTCGTGATCTCCAAACACTCCACATCGACATACTGCGCCCCGTTCAAATTGAGAGCGGCCCAAACACCAAATCCTCCGAATATCTGAGTGAGCTTCGATCGATCCGTGCCACTCCCGTTCGCGCAGTTCCGGAAGTTCTCCCCGAGAATTCGGGTGTGCCGGACGGCTGTGCCAGCGGGTATGACGGGGTTAGAACACGCGTATGGCCCCTGTCCGCCGAAGCACCAGGTGTATCCTGCGCCCTTGCCTGTGGCCGCGTCGAAGCCAACTCGCCACGGCCCTCCTCTAACGATCACCGTATCGCCGCCTGCGATCACCCAGGCGTCGCTTCCATAGCTCTGGTCGTCCCAAAGGTAGCGATAGTCGCGGAACGCGCAGTGCTGGCTTGTGGCCTTCCCTCGATACGGTGCGTCCGCTTTGCCGTCGCATTGCCCGGAAGGCATCTTTGCGGAATACCGGGTTCCCCCGTCGGGGCGGACATACCAGGTCTCGCCAAACAAAGGGTGTGAGATGAGCAAAAGCAGGAGCGACCACAACATGGTGCGATGCATCTTCACTATCTGGCAAGCTCCAATCGGCGAGAGGCCTCGTTCCGCGCCAGTATAGTTGAAGGGTCTGTGCCCAGGACGCGCGCCAGTCTGCGTTGCCCGGTATCGTTGGCCGCAGGGCTTCCGCCGGCCTACGGCTCAATAGCCCCAATGACGGGAGGGGCGGTCATCGGCTGACCGTAGTAGTCAGAGTTCATCAGGCCTGAATAGGTTGTCCCAGCCAGGACCGCCGGACTGCTCGCGGTCGGGTGGAAGTCGAGGGCATCCAAGGTCGATTCAGGAGGCACACTGCCCTGCGCGGGCTCGCCGACCAATAGCGGATCAGAACAAAGGATGGTGCCTGCGCAAGGGTCTCCGTTGCGAATCCCGTACTCCAGATTGTAAGTCGAGACCACGGCGTCCGTCGGGTCTGAGAAGTAGAACAGGCCCGGCGCCTGGCCGTTTGCACCGGGAAGATAGTTGGTTGGGACGGTATAGCCGAGAATTAGATTGTTCGTATATACAAAGGGTGTTGTGCCACAGCCATTGGTGACGACGCAGTTCATGTCAAAGACCGTGTTTGAATAGGCAACCACTGTATTATTTGCCAGCAGCACGGTGCTGTTCGCGTTACTCGAGAACGAAAACACATCGCCGGCGGCGCGGCAAAACAGGCTTAGATGCTGGTTATAGTTGCCCGGCGCCCCAGGCATGGGTGCAGACATGCGATTGCAATTCCCGACCGTCACGTTGTTCACAAAGGCCGTGCTTGCGCCGGGAGTATTGGTCCATTTCCACTGCTGGCCCATATTGCCGATCGATACGGAGTCCTCAATCAACAGATTCTTGATGAAGGTATGTGGCCCAATGAACCCATCCTTGGTGTTGTACAGCATCGCGCAGTGGTTGCAGGTGAAGGCGTCCAACTCCGTCTGTTGTCCGCTCCAGGAATCGCCAAACCCTCCGCTGTTCAGGTCGTAGCAGGAGACGGCGGGAAATGCATCTACGATGGGATATTCCTCGTTGCAGCCATTCCCCTCCATCGTGACGTAGTTTGCGGTGATTGACGATCCGGCAGCGTCCGGAGTGGCAGATCCATCATCGAAGTTCCATCCAGCGAAACCGTTGAAGCTGACATTGACCCGATTGAGCGTGATCGCACCGCCGATCGGGCCTTGCAGACCACTATTGGTATGGCCATGAATATACATATCCTGAAGCAGCACGTTCGAAGTCGCATCCGTGGTTAGTATGCCGTTTGCATCGTAGTCGCTGAAGGAGGGTCCGACTGAACTGTTGCACGCGCTGGGATAGGCAGGAGTGCCATGCGTTATGCATCTCCCGTTATGCTCCGTAATCTCGACGCACTGCACATCGACATATTGGGTGTTCGCCAGGTTGAGCACGGTGTTGACGCCAAATCCTCCAAATATCTGCGTAAGCGCAGAGTTATTTGTGACATCTCCCGTTGAACAGTTTGCGTAGTTTTGTCCAAGAATCCGGGTGTGTTGGCTCGCGGTCCCGGCGGGTATGGTTGGATTCTCGCAGCCGTATGGCCCGCCTCCCCCTCCAAAGCACCACGTATAGCCCGCGCCTGATCCGGCGTTCGAGTCCCATCCAATCCGGCAATTCGGGGCCGATAGAGCTGCCTGATTCGCGTTCGCGGCACAACCCCGGATGATGACGGTATCTCCACCAGCCATCACCCAGGCGTCATTTCCGTAGGACTGGTCGTCCCACATATATCGAAAGTCGCTGAAGGCGCACGGCTGGTTTGTGCCGGAGCCAGGGTAAGCTGCGTCGTGCTTGCCGTCGCACTGGCCCGAGGCAGCATTTGCCGAGTAGCGCGTGCCTCCATCGGGGCGAATGTACCAGGTCGTCCCGGGGCCTGGAGGAGGCAACGACGACGCCACAGCGATCGATGTTGCAACCGACTGGGTGTGGTTGGCATTATCGGTCACCGCGACCGTGAAGTCCGAAGTTCCGATTGCAGTCGGCGTGCCGGATATTGTGCCGGTGGCGGCGGCCAGGGCCAGGCCAGCAGGTAGGCTACCCGACGCAATCGACCAGCTGTAGGGCGCAGTCCCTCCGCTGGCCTGCAACGCCTGCAGGTAGGCGGTACCTACGCTTCCGGCGGGCAGAGATGACGCGGTAATCGCGAGGGCGGCCGGTGCGACAGTGATTGAACTCGACAAGGTTGCTGTCTGCGCAGGGCTGCCCGAATCCGTCACGGTTGCAGCGAAGCTATAGACACCGCTGGTTGTCGGCGTCCCGGAGATGGCGCCCGAAGCCGGCGAAAGGGCGAGCCCAGCTGGCAGGCTGCCCGAGCTGATGCTCCAGGTAAGAGCCGGAGTCCCACCCATCGCAACCACACTCTGGCTGTAAGGCGTTCCGGAGACGCCGGAGGGGAGGGTGCTCGTTGTGATTGCCAGCACGGATGGGAGGGTGACGTACAGAGGGGCAATCGTGACCGGCACTGCCTGCGATGCCGCGCCTGTCTGAGGATTCTGGACCTGCACATGCGCGGTGCCTGGACTGGAAAGATTCCCACCCAAGATCGGCGCAGCCAAAGTACCAGCGTCGATCATCGACGTAGTCAGCTGTGTACCGTTCCAGAGAATGACGGCCTGGTTAGTAAAGTTTGTGCCAGTAACTTTTATGGTTATGCTGCTGGCACCTACAGGAATTGTTTGCGGAGAGACTTGGCTGATGTTAGGAGTGAGTTGAACAATCTCCGGTGCGCTGCAGCCGAGATAGGAGAAACATAGGACAGCCCCAATGATTGAAAAGATGGCCCGAAAGGTACCCAAAACTTCACCTCTAGCTCTCGATCAAGTACTTCGCTGGGTGCTGTTTCCCGATGTAACTATTGGTGCAATTGCTGCTGTGTTCAGTGGTACGAATCAAACCTTACAGCGCACAAATGGGGAATACATTCACACGAAAGTACTGTGCTCTGACACTTTCCGGTTATCGGCCAGAAGCGTTTCTCCATGAGTTGGCTGCCCACCCATGTGGAAGCCATTTCTGGAGGCGCAGGTTCGGCCTCCGGCGATGCGGTTGCACGCCGGCGGCATTCGAAGTTGGGATCTGCGGGAAGTTAGTTAGTTTCGGCTTGAATAGGCGAAGCCCTGGCAGCCGGCACCGAAGGATTATCGTGAAGCCATCTGCGGGATTAGAAGAAGTCTTAGACGGACCTAATGGAGGCGATTGCTCAGCAGCGGACGATGTTCTGCGCGTCAATGCCCTTGGTGGCATTCCGCGAATCCACCACTAACTGCGACTGACTTACGATCCCCTTGTAGTCATAGTCGCTGTGGTCCGTCATGATTAGAACGCAGTCATATTGGCCAAGATCGTCCAGCGGCGTGCAGGTCATATTCAAGTTGTAATGCCTGCCTCGGCCCACGGTTGGGAAGTATGGGTCGTTATAAAGCACCTCAGCTCCCTGCTCCCTCAGCAGCTCAATGACCGTCAATGAGGGCGATTCGCGCAAATCGTCGATGTCTTTCTTGTAGGCCATGCCGAGCATCAGAATTCGCGAGCCATTCAAGGCCTTCCTGTTCTGGTTGAGGGCCTTGGCCACGTACTGCACCACATGCGCCGGCATTGCTTCATTCACCTCTCCGGCCAGCTCAATGAAGCGAGTATTGAAGTCGTACTCCTTTGCCTTCCAGCTGAGATAGAACGGGTCGATCGGGATACAGTGGCCACCAAGACCGGGCCCGGGATAGAACGGATGAAAGCCGAAGGGCTTGGTCGACGCGGCGTCGATGACCTCCCAGATGTCCACCCCCATGCGCAGCGAAAGCAGCTTCAACTCATTGACCAGCGCGATGTTGACGCAGCGATAGATGTTCTCCAGCAGCTTGGTCATCTCGGCGACACGCGTCGACGACACCCGGACGGACCGGGTGAAGATCCCCTCGTAGAGGACAGCGGCAAGCTCGGTCGCAATCGGCTCATGCCCGCCCACCACTTTGGGGATGTCGCGCCGCGCCACCGTCAGGTTGCCCGGGTCTTCGCGCTCCGGGGAGAACGCAACATAAAAAACTCCATGCTCCGCCGCCGCGCCCTTGCTCTGTACTTTCAACCCCTGCGTATTGCCGGCCTCAAGGACGGGAATCATCAACTCCTCGGTCGTCCCGGGATAGGTTGTGCTCTCCAGCACCACCAATTGGCCCTCGCGAATCCACGGCGCTGCCGCCTTCGCAGTATTTTCGACGTAGCTCAGGTCCGGCTCACGGTGCTCGGTCAACGGCGTCGGCACGCATAGGATGATCGCGTCCTGTTCCGCCAGGCACGCGAAATCAGTGGTGGCGCTAAAGCCCTGCTGCCGGGCACTTTGGATCTCTTCCTTCGGGATGCGAAAGATGTAGGACCGGCCGGCTTCCAGATCAGTGACCTTCTTGGCGTCGATATCGAAGCCCGTAACTTTAAAGCCCGCCTCAGAGAGGAGGAGAGAGAGGGGCAAGCCTACATAGCCCAATCCGATGACGCCAATGCGAGCGGTATGGGCCTCCAGGCGGTTGAAACGGTCCTGGGCAATCTGTGGAAGAACGAGCTGACCGGGTTTCGACATGCCCTCGATTATCGCATTCGTCCTCTGCGAGCCTCATCGCCTCCAACCGTGTCCGCGCCCAATAGGTTACCGGACATTTGCGGTCCGACCGACGCTTGCGAAATCCCTGCGCCAGCGCCTGTTCAAGGCCGTCGTCGCGCGGAGAATGTGGTCGGTGAGTTGGGCAGTCGGACACGGGATAGCAAGGGTCGAACTCCCCAAAAGTTGCATCGACTCCGACAGGGTCTGCTTCCGAGACTGAATGCTACTATCGATCTTTGGCCTGTACGCTTCCGGCGTGCGGTTGCCAGTTACCGGGCCAGCGCAGAATGCCTTCGGTTCACGCTTTCTTTTTTTTTGAGTTCGCCGGCGATCGCTGAATGAGGGATGGATGGCTTGTTACTTGATCACGGGAATCGCCGGCTTTATCGGTTCCACTCTGGCCCACTCCCTGGTGGAGCAGGGACACGAGGTCCGGGGGATCGACAACCTCTCTACCGGGAACCTGGAAAATCTCTCCGATATCCGCCACGCCATCTACTTCCAGAAGATGGACCTGCAGGATGTGAGGGGAGTCAAGTCCGCCTGTGAAGGGGTGGACTACGTGCTGCACCAGGGAGCGCTTGCTTCGGTGCCGCGCTCGGTGAAGGACCCCCTCGCCTCGCATGAGTCAAACATCAACGGAACCCTGAATCTGCTAATTGCCGCGCGCGACGCCAAGGTCCGCCGCATCGTCTACGCTGCGTCCTCCTCGGCCTACGGCGACCAGCCAACCCAGCCCAAGCAGGAGGACATGCCACCGCGACCGCTCTCGCCCTACGCGGTGCAGAAGCTCACCTGCGAGTACTACATCCAATCCTTCCACCGGGCCTATGGCGTGGAGGGGATTTGCCTGCGCTACTTCAATATCTTCGGCCCGCGCCAGGCGGCGGACTCGCCCTACTCCGGCGTCATTGCGCAGTTCACGTACAAGATGATGGCGGGAGAGACGCCGACCATCTTCGGCGACGGGCTGACCAGCCGCGACTTCAACTTCGTCGACAACGCCGTCAGTGCCAACCTGCTGGCCTGCATGGCTCCGAGCAGCGTCGCCACCGGCCGCGTCTTCAATATCGGAACCGGCAAGAGCCACACGCTCAACGAGGTCTACGCGGCGATCGCCGACCAGCTTGGCTTCTCCGGCAAGCCGATCTACGGACCACCGCGAGAGGGCGACATCAAACACTCGCTCGCCGACATCACGCGCGCCACGCAGGAGCTCCGCTACCAGCCCAAAGCCCAATTCCACGATGGGTTGCGCAAGACGGTGGCTTGGTATCTCGCAGAAAAAGAGAGGAAGGAAGCGGCCGCGCTGCAGGTCTGATTGTCTCCGGCTGTGCCTGCGTTCGACGCTTATTCGGCGCTTATCGAATCTGGCTTGCCAACTTTATTCGCCGTCGGCGACCACTCGGATCAGCCCTTCCGCCGCCAGTTCGCGCAGCGTCCGCAGCACGTCCACCTGAATCTGCCCCGGCGCGCAATCATACTGCTCTTCAAGCTGTGTCGAGAGTACGGAGACTTGAATCGGCGATGCGAGACGCCGCCAGATTTCGCTTCCAGTGCTGCCCAGGCCGTAGCATCGGTCGCGGTCCAGATTCATGAGGACCACCTCGTCGTTGACCTCCGTCGCCACCGCGGCGCTGCTCCAGCAGACGATCGTGCGATTCTCTATCTCCGGTGTCTTCATCCGTTCGATCCCTTATTCCCGTCAGCCTCTGGCAAAGCCTCGCAGGCCACCTAAGCAAGTGTACTTTCTATACGATACTGCCAGCGCTCTGCGGGGAAACAACCAAACGGCCGGGATCAGGCGGTGCGGCCGCGGCTTGCGGGTCCGGCGAGCGTCCCTGGTTTAGTCTTGTACCCACCGCAGCGGGAGGCTCACCGAATCTTGCAGGAACGACGTCATCATCCCGCGACCGCGATTCAATCCACCGCCCCACGCAAGTCTCTCGAACTCGATCTTGCCCTCCTCTGCGCTCGATGGCCGCTAAGGCGCGCTGAGGACCTCCAGGCCATTCGCGACCAATCCTCCCGCCCGCTCGACTGGGAGCTGTTCCTACGGCTCACCCAGCACCACCGGCTCGTTCCCATCGTCTCCCACCACTTGCACGCCTGCGTCCCGGAGCCTCGACCTCCCGAGCAGCAGGCCGTCTTCGCCGAACTCCGCCGGCTCTCCGCCGCCAACACATACTACGGCCTCCGCTCCCTTGCCGAACTTCGCCGCATCGTCCAGGCATTTCAGGCGCAGAGCATTCTTCCGGTGCGCGTCCTGAAGGGACTGCCGCTCGCGCAGTCGGTCTTTGGCGACCTTAGCCTGCGCGCCGCGGGCGATATTGACCTGCTGATCGACGAGGGTTCGGTGCCCGACGCTGATCGCGTGCTGCGCGGATCCGGGTACCGCGGCCTCTTCCAGTTGGACAGCTTCTCGCCGAAACGGCTTGCCTTCTACTGCGCGCACTGGAAGGACATCACCTACCGGAACCTGGAGACCGGCCTTGAGGTCGATCTGCACTGGCGCTGCTTCCGCAACAGCGCGATGCCGGGCTCCGCTCTCTGCGCGACCGCGGCCCGAGAACACGTCTCCTTCGGGGAATTCAGCGTGGCGACATTGCCGCGCCTGGAGGGGCTGCTTTACCTCTGCGTCCACGGAACGCTGGACGGCTGGCTCTACTTCAAGTCGCTGGTCGACGTCGGCGCGCAGGTGCGGATCATGAGCGAGGCCAAGCTGGACGAACTCGCCGCGCTGGCCGGCCGGTATGGCGTGCTGCCCGAGCTGACTGCCGCGCTGCTGCTGGTGCGCCGCTACCTCGGCATCAGCCAGTGGAGCCCGCACCTGCTTCCGGAGTTGAACCCGACCGTAGAACACATCCTTCGCTATGCCGACCGCAATCTGGTGCAGGGCCACTTCCTCGCGGACCGCGAGGCGATCCCGATCGGGACAACCCTGGCCTTTGAGTTCGGCCTGCGCCGCGGCCTGCGCTATCGCTGGGAGCTGCTGCTGCGGGTCCTCTTCCGCGCGCGGATGTGGGAGACGCTCCGGCTGCCCGACTCCCTCTTCTTTCTCTATCCGCTGCTCAGCCCGGTGGAGTGGCTGCTCTTCCGGCTGCGCGGGCGGCGGGAGAGCGCCGGACTGGACGCAGACTTGGACGATTAGGCGCTTCGGCTCCGAGGAATTTGCGGATGAAGCGTCTAAGATGGACGGAGTCTTTGGCGATCTTCTTCGGCGGACCCTTGTGTAGACCTTTGTTGCGATGCGTTCCTTATGACTGAGTTTGTGATCAGGCTGGCGGATGAGCGTGGGCGGGTGCAGGAGCAGACGCACGCGGCGGCGACGGCGGAAGAGCTGCGGGCGCGGTTTACGCAGGCTGGCTACCACGTGTTCTCGGTGAAGGCGCGGGGGCTGCTGGCGCGGCAAGGCAAGAACAAGAAGGTCAAGCTGGAGCCGTTTCTGGTGTTCAACCAGCAGTTCCTGACGCTGATCCGCGCGGGGCTGCCGATTTTGGGGTCGATTGAGCTGCTGGCGCGGCGGCAGAAGATCCTGCACTTCCGCGCGCAGCTGGAGGACGTGGCCACGCGGGTGAAGAACGGCGAGTCGATCTCCAGCGCGTTCGAGGCGCAGGGCGGGTTTCCGGTGGTTTATACCACCACGCTGCTGGCGGGCGAACGGTCGGGCAATCTGGAGGAGGTGCTGCAACGGTACCTCGACTTTCAGCGGGTGAGCCTGACCTTCCGCAAGAAGCTGGTGGCGAGTCTGATCTATCCGGCGGTGCTGGTGGTGATGGTGACGGGGCTGTTTATTTTTCTGATCACGTTTGTGGTGCCGCGATTTGCGGAGCTGTACGACCAGCTGGGGACGAAGCTGCCGGGGATTACGACGTTCATGCTGGAGTTCGGCAAGGACGCGCAGAGCTACGGGCTGTATGTTGGCGCGGCGGTTGGGCTGATCGTTTTTCTGTTCTCGCGCTGGATGAAGACGGACGCGGGCGCGATGGCGGTGGACAGGGTTCGCATCGGAACTCCTTTAGTTGGAGGCGTTTGGCTCAAATATCAAGTGGGGCTGTTCGCGCGCACGCTCTCGACCTTGCTAACGGGCGGGTTGCCGCTGGTGCCGTCGCTGGAGGTTGCGGCGCGCTCGATCGACAGCCGGCAGATCGGCAGCGCCGTCTTCGCGGGCGTGGAGACGGTGCGCGAGGGCAAAGGGCTCTCGACCAGCCTGGCGGGGACGAAGGTGTTTCCCGAGCTGGCGATCGAGATGATCGAGGTGGGCGAGTCGACCGGCGCGCTGCCCCAGATGCTGAACTCGGTGGCCGAGTTCTTCGAGGAGGACGTGCAGACCAACCTGACGGCGGCGATGAGCCTGATCGAGCCGGCCATCCTGATCGGGATGGGGCTGGTGGTGGTGACCATCCTGATCGCGCTCTACTACCCGATCTTCAGCCTGAGCGCGGCGGGGGCGACCGGGGGGGGGCAGTAGCGGCGCGGGCGGCGGGATTTCGGGGCGATGATCCGGCTGCGCGTGAGGCGGGATTTTTTTTGATCTCAAAATCGCAAGGACAAAGGGGTTAGATCTGGAAAATCCCCGTCACGCCATTCTCGGCCCCCCAGATGTCGCTTTCGGTGCGATCGGTTTGACCAGGCTGATTCCTGGTTCCCAAGAGCGAAATATTTTTTTGATCTCAAAATCCCAAGGACAAAGGGGTTAGATCTGAAAAAATCCCTGATATCTCCCGGACGCACCCCCTGACGATGGCAGCTCCTCCCTTTGCAGGTCCGGCCTGAGGAACTCCTCGGACACGACGCTGCTGCTGTTTCCCCAGCTTTAATTGTACCGCCGGTGTCAAGGGGAGTGGCGGCGAAGGGCGGGTGCGGGGGTGGGGGCCGCCGGTCCCAACCCATGGGCGGTGAGGCTGCCCTTGAACGGGGCACCCGGCGTCGCGACAGGCAAGAGGCCCGGGGCTGAAGCCCACTCGTTCGTGGAGACTGGTTCGTAGGGCTAAAGCCCTACGCTCCCACCGAAAGACAGGCGCCACGACTTTTGCATAGCCCGCTGAAGCTCTTACTTTTACATCACCCTCTGAAGCCCTTATTGGTCGTGAGCCGTTGATGTGATGCCGGGACTAAAAGTCCCGGCCTATCTGAGAGGCGAGTTTTTTCAGCTGCCTCAGGCGGCGAGGGCCTTGCGGACGGTGAGGGTGAGCATGAGGCGGGAGAAGCCACTGAAGAGAAGGCTGATGCCGACCAGGGTGCCGAGGACCCAGACGGAGCTCGATGGCCAGGAGCGCCAGATCATGAGGGCGAGGACGAGGCTGACGAGGCCGTCGAAGAGCAGCCACCAGGAGCCGTGGCGGGGCTGGACGCGCAGGAAGTGGACGATCTCGACGGCGCCTTTGAAGAGGAAGTAGGCGGCGAGGAAGAGGGTGAGCGAGACCAGGCCGTAGATGGGGTGAAAGAGCAGGTACAGGCCGGAGAAGATGTAGAGGAAGCCGAGGAGGATCTCGAAGAGGACGCCGCTGGTGGTGTGGGTTTTCCAGGCGAAGAGCAGGTGGAGGACGCCGGTGATGGCGAAGAACCAGCCTACAATCAGCGCGATGGCGATGCCGGAGACAAGGGGGACGACGATGGCGGCGAAGCCTGCGAGGATGAGGAGGATGGCCATGGTGAGGGACCAGGCGAAGGCGTGGCGGATGGGGGCGAAGGGTGCGAGGGGGGTGGAGGCGGAGGGCGAGGAGCTCATGGGCGGAGCCTTTCTGGGGGATGGGATGCCAGAAGAGTCTGGGGCCGGAGATGGGGAGCCCGATGCTGCGCGCGGGGGAGTGCGAACCAATATAAACCCATACTGTTGGGATTGGATTGCGCAGGGAGGGGTGGGGTTGCGCGGCCTGCGCCGGCGGATTTGGCGAGGGGTGCATTGGTGACCATGGTACGATGACTATGGTGGGGGTGCGGCATGAGGACGATGGCGGCGGGAAAGTTCAAGGCGCAGTGTCTGGCGGTGATGGACGAGGTGCAGAGGAAGCGGGTGCCGGTTTTGG
Organism: Acidobacteriaceae bacterium; assembly: GCA_050014235.1. Taxonomy (GTDB): domain Bacteria; phylum Acidobacteriota; class Terriglobia; order Terriglobales; family Acidobacteriaceae; genus Edaphobacter. The sequence goes on along the minus strand of JBEKDS010000015.1, from coordinate 13,690 downwards.
TGACGAAGAACGGCAAGCCGGTGGCGAAGCTGGTGCCGCTGGACATTCCTGAGGGTGAGGACCCTCTGGATGCTTTCTATTTTGGAAAGATCGAGATTGTTGGGGACATCATGTCGCCGGTCTACACTGACGAGGAGTACGAGGAGTTCTACAAGGAGTCAGTGCGGGTGTTGGGTTGATTCTCCTCGACACGCATGTGGCAGTCTGGATGACGACGGACAAGCGGCAGCTCTCGGATGCGGCTGCGGCCGCGATCCGGGGCGCGAGCCGTGAGGGAATGGGGATCGCCATCGCAAGCTCGTCGCTGTGGGAGATCGCAATGATGTCGACGAATGGTCAGTTTCGTCTGCCAAGCTCGCTGACGGAGTATCTGAGCTATATGGAGCAAGTCTTCGTGGTGATTCCCATTACGGGCACGATTGCAGAGCGGGCAACGAAGTTCACGAGCGGGTTTCCGGACGATCCGACTGACCGGATCATCGGGGCGACTTCGCTGGTCCACAACGCGAGCCTTGTGACGAAGGACAAGCGCATGCGGATGTCAAAGCAGGTTGAGTGTATCTGGTGATTTGGTAACGGACTGATTTGAGGGGAGTCTTACGGGTATATGGCTACGCCGGTTGCAGTGCCGCTGAGTGTCAGCGAGATGGGGATGAGCGAGGTGGAGCGGGCGCAGGCCTTGGCGCGGCGCTATCACGCGGAGTTTGTGGACCTGAAGAACTTCAAGATCTCGCACGATCTGTTCAAGAGCGTGCCGGTGGACATGATGTTCCGCTACAACTTTGTGCCGCTGGAGCAGCTGGAGGGTCGGCTGGCGATTGCGGTGAGCGACCCCTCGAAGCTGATGGTGCTGGACGAGATTTCGGGGCTGCTGGGGTTGCGGCTGGTGACGCGGGTGGCGACGCTGAGCCAGATTACCGACCTGCTGAAGAAGACGGAGCAGTCGCAGCGGGTGCTGGACGAGGCGAGCGAGGGGCTGGCCTTCGATGTGCTGACCGGGGACGAGAACTCGGACGAGAACATCTCGATCGAGCGGCTGACCAGCGAGGACGACATCTCGCCGATTATCCGGCTGGTGGATACGACGATTTTTACGGCGCTGGAAAGGCGCGCTTCGGACATTCATCTGGAGACGTGCGACGACTGTCTGATGGTGAAGTACAGGATCGACGGCGTGCTGCAGCAGGCGATGGCGCCGATTGCGAGGGAGCATCATCAGACGATTCTGTCGAGAATTAAAGTGATGTCGGAGCTGGACATTGCGGAGCGGCGGGTGCCGCAGGATGGGCGATTCCGGGTGCGGTACAAGGGGCGGTTGATCGACTTCCGCGTGAGCATTATGCCGACGGTGCATGGCGAGAATGCGGTGCTGCGCGTGCTCGACAAGGAGTCGATGAGTGAGAAGTTCAAGAAGCTGAGTTTGGATGTGGTGGGGTTCGCCGACAAGGACCTGGCCAGGTTCCGGCGATACATCAAGGAGCCGTACGGGATGGTGCTGGTGACGGGGCCCACGGGTTCGGGCAAGACGACGACACTGTATGCGGCGCTGAATGAGATCAAGAGCGAGGAAGACAAGATCATCACGATTGAGGATCCTGTCGAGTACCAGATCCGCGGCATTACGCAGATTCCGGTGAATGAGAAGAAGGGGCTGACGTTTGCGCGGGGGCTGCGGTCGATCCTGCGGCATGACCCGGACAAGATCCTGGTGGGCGAGATCCGCGATGCGGAGACGGCGCAGATTGCGATCAACTCGGCGCTGACCGGGCACCTGGTGTTTACGACGGTGCATGCCAACAACGTGGTGGATGTGCTGGGGCGGTTTTTGAATATGGGGGTGGAGCCGTACAACTTTGTTTCGGCGCTCAATTGCATCCTTGCCCAGCGGCTGGTAAGGACCGTTTGCGAGTTCTGCGTGCGCGAGGTGAGCTACTCGGATGATGAACTGATTGCGAGTGGGCTGGAGCCGGAGGAGTGGCGCGGGTTCAAGTTCCGCGAAGGGCCGGGGTGCATGGAGTGCGCGGGGACGGGATTCCGCGGGCGGTCGGCGATCCATGAGCTGCTGGAGCTGGATGACGAGATCCGCGAGATGCTGCTGGCGAAGAAGCCGGGGAGTGAGATTCGCAAGAAGGCGAAGGACAAGGGGATGGATTTTCTGCGGGACTCGGCACTGGAGCGGGTGCGGCAGGGGATCACGACGCTGAAGGAGATCAATAAGGTGACGTTTATTGAGGCGGGGCGGTAAGGCAGTGGGTAGTGGGTAGTGGGTAATGATTAGGAAGGGCAAAGGCTGGTGGTTCGTGGTTGGTAAGGGCGCGGAGATGGGTGGGGAACGGGTAAGCTAGGGCGGGATGGAATTTTTGCCGAGATCGATTGGGACGCGGCCGCGGCTGGCGTGCGAGGTGCGGGCCGAGGGGGTGGTGGCGGCGCGGGCGGAGGATGCGTCCGGGCGGCTCTCGGCGGTGTCGCGGGCGGGGCTTGCGGAGGACGGCGCGCTGGGGCGGGCGGGGACGGTGGCGGCGATGCGCCGGGCGCTGGAGGCGGTGAGCCTGCGTGGGCGCGAGGTGACGCTGGTGGTGCCGGACGGGGCGGTGCGGGTGCTGCTGCTGGACTTCGATACGCTGCCGGGCAAGCCGGTTGAGGCGCTGCCTGTGGTGCGGTTCCGGCTGAAGAAGCTGCTGCCGTTCGACGCGGATGACGCGGCGGTGAGTTATCAGGTGATGGCGACGGCGAAGGAGCAGGTGCATGTGCTGGCGGTGGCGATGCCGCGCGAGGTGCTGGCGGAGTTTGAGGGGATGGTGCGCGAGGCGGGGTTTGAGCCGGGCGCGGTGTTGCCGAGCACGCTGGCGGCGCTGGCGGGGCTGGTGGAGGGCGAGCGGCCGACGCTGGTGGTGAATGCGGGGCGCGAGGGAGTGACGACGGCGATTGTGAAGGGCGGCGTGCTGCTGCTGCATCGCACGGTGGACCTTGGGGCGAATGCGGTGGTGGATGGAGCGGAGACGTTCGCGGAGCCGGGCGAGCTGGACCTTGCGGCGGAGGGGATGGAGGCGGCTGCGCTGGGGACGGCGGCGGTTGCGGCGAGCGAGGTAGCGCAGGCGGTGAGCGTGGCGGCGGCTTATTTTGAGGACACGCTGGAGAGCGCGCCGGGAGCGGTGCTGGCGACGGGCACGCTGGGCGCGGCGGCGCTGGCGGAGCTGCTGGCGGGCGCGGAGCTGGGGCCGGTGGCGGTGAGGGAGATGGTGGAGGGGGCGATGCTGGATGCTGGCGCGGCTTCGGAATCCGCGGGGACGCGCGGCGGCGTGCCGCTGGGCTGGCTGGCGGGCGTGCGGGGGGCGCTGTGTAACTGATGCGCATCTCGATCAATCTCGCGACGCGTCCGTTTGTGGAGTTGCGGCCCTTGTTTGCGCGGCTGCGGCTGACGATGGCGGTGCTGGCGGTGACGGCGATCGGGCTGGGGATTGGGCTGCATGTTCTTAGCCAGCGCGCACAGGCGGCGCAGGCGCGGATGGACTCGCTGAAGGCGCAGACGCTGGCGTTCGAGACGGAGCGGCAGGCCGATGTGCGGAAGATGCAGCAGCCGCAGAACCGCGCGGTGCTGGACCGGTCAAAGTTTCTGAATGCGCTGTTCGCGGAGAAGAGCTTCAGCTGGACCTCGGTGATGATGGACCTGGAGCGGGTGTTGCCGGCGGGGGTGCAGGTGACGAGCATCGAACCAGCGGTGACGGCGGGGGGCGGCGTGAATATCCAGCTGCGGGTGAGCGGAGAGCGTGAGCGCGCGGTGGACCTGGTGAGCAACCTGGAGCGCAGCCAGCGGTTCCTGGCGCCGAGGCTGGAGAACGAGACGGCGCAGACGCAGCAGCCGGGCAGCGCGACGCCGGTGGCGTTTGGAGGGCCGTTGGCGGTTGAGTTCGATATCTTGAGCGGGTATAACCCGCTGCCGGAGTCGGCGAAGGGTTCGGCGCATCAGGATGCGGCGCAGGCGGATGCTTCGGCGCAGACGGCGGGCGGTGCGGTTTTGGGAGCGAAGACGACGGGAGGGACGCGGTGAGCGCGACGGAGGGTGTGGCGCAGCCGGGCGCGGCGGCGAGCGCGGTGGAGCGGGCGCGGGCGTTGCTAAGTCCGCTGAACCTGCACTGGGCGGGGGTGGGGTTGCTGGCGCTGGTGAATTTTTATTTTCTGGCGCAGATGGGGTTGCTGTGGCAGTCGGCGAGCAGCCACAACGCCGACGCGATGGCGCAGCAGCGGGTTGCGCTGCGGTCGGCGGAGATTGCGGCCCAGCCGTTGCGCGGGCTGGATGCGAAGCTGGCGGAGGCGACGATGGAGGCGGACCGGTTCTACGAGCGGCGGCTGCCGGCGGCGGACTCGGAGCTGGCGGCGGAGCTTGGCAGGCTGACCAACGAACAAAAGGTGCGGCTGATCCGGGTGGCTTACCCCTCGGCAGCGGTGCTGGCGGGGTCGGCGGGCGAGCTGACCGAGGTGCGCATGGACGCGAGCCTGAGCGGCGACTACCGGCCGCTGGTGCAATTCATCAACTCGCTGGAGCGGGACAAGATGTTTTTCGTGATCAATGCGGTGACGCTGACCGGCCAGCAGACGGGCGCGGTGAACCTGCGGCTGCGGCTGACGACGTATCTGCGCGCAGGCGGGGCGGGCGGCAAGCAGGAGCCGGTGGCGGCGCCGGCCGCGGCGCCAATTGCGGTGGGCGCGAAGGGAGGGACGGGGCGATGAGATTGAGCGCAGGCGCGAGCACTGAGGACAGAAACAAGATGATCGCGATTGGAGCGTTTGTGGCGATCGCGGCGGCGGTGGTGTACTTCGAATACTTCAGGGACAGCGGGCCTTCGACGCCTGCACCGGTGGCAGTGAGCGCGCCGGCGAGTTCGGCGGCGAGTTCGGGCGCGGGGGTGGCGGCTGGTGCGGGGGAAGGCGCGGGGGCTGGTGCGGGAACGGCCGCGAAGACGGTGGGGACGACCTCGGCGGGGCTCGATCCGACGCTGCATATGGAGGCGATGCTGGTGAGCGAGTCGGTGGAGTACTCGGGCAGCGGGCGGAATATATTTTCGGCGCAGTCGGCGCCGCCGCTGGTGGTGATTCCGAAGCCGATTGCGCCGGCGCGCTTGAGCCAGGCGCCGGTGGGGCCGGTGGCGCCGATCATGCCGCAGGGACCACCGCCTCCGCCGAAGATCGACCTGAAGTTCTTTGGCACGGAGACGGCGAATGGAAAGCAACTGGCGTTTCTGCTGCACAACGACGATGTGATCGCGGCCTCGGCGGGAGACGTGGTGTTGCGGCGGTACAAGGTGATCTCGATTGAAGCGAAGACCATCCACGTGCAAGACATGCAGTACAACGACACGCAGACGCTGCCGCTGCTGACGAACTGACGATGAGGGACAAGGTGCGAGGGACGATGGGCGAGGACGGCCGCGCGGGGGCGGGCGGGCCGACGCCTGCGGGCGAAGAGGGTTTTATGCTGCTGGGGCTGATCGTGGCGATTGCGATCATCCTGCTGGTGCTGGGAGTGGCGGCGAGCAAGACGGCGTTCTCGCTGAGGCGAGAGCGCGAGGTGGAGTCGGCGCGGCGGGCGAACCAGTATGTGCGGGCGATCCGGTTGTACTACCGGAAGCTGGGGCATTATCCGGGGTCGATGCAGCAGTTGGAGAACACCAACAACGTGCGCTATCTGCGCCAGGATTATATTGACCCGCTGACGGGCAAGAACGACTGGCGGGTGATTGCGGTAGGCCAGAACAAGACGACGGTGAAGGGGTTCTTCGGGGAGCCGCTGGCGGGGATCGCGTCGCAGGGGCTGGGCGCGCTGGCGGGGAGCTTGTCGACGGGAAGCGGCTTTCCGGGAGGGCCGGGTTCGGTGGGCGGGCCGGGTGGGACGGCGGGGCCGGGGGGCATTGCGGGGCCGGGCGGAATTGGGGGAGCGGGCGGGGCTGGGGGTATGGGCGGAGCTGCGGGAGCCGGGGGCGTGATTGGCGCTGGCGGGACGGGGGCTGGCGGGATTGGGGCGGGGGGAGGTCTGGGGACGACGGACACGGGGGGCAATGGGACGCAGGCGGGCGGCGCGGGAGGGAGCAATGCGGCGGGCGGGGCTTCGGGTGCCGGGGGGACAACCACGGCTGGGGCGAGCGGGCAGGCGGGCACGGCGAGCGGCACGGGATCGGGTTTCGGTGGCAGCGGATTGGGCGGGCCGAACAGCAGCGGGCCGTTTATGGGCGTCGGCAGCAGCGCGACGGGAGACTCGATCATTACGCCGAACCAGCAGACCACGTACCAGACCTGGGAGTTTTTGTACGACCCGCGGATTGAGCAGCTCATTACGGCGGGAAGGATGAATGGAGGCGGGGTGGGATCGGCGTCGGCGGGCTCGCTGGGGCAGACGCCGGGGTCGGCGGGTGGAAATGGCGCGTCCGGGTTTGGCGCGGCTAGCGGGAGTGGATTTGGCGGGACGCAAGGTGGGGCGGGCGGGACGGGGAGTTCGGGGACAGGGACGCAGGGTTCGGGGACGCAGGGGACGGGGACGCAGGGGACGGGGACGACACCTCCGACGCAGCCGTAGGGGGTGAGTGTTGCGTGGGTATAGCGGGTGGCATGAAAGGCAACTACGGAGATTCTGCGCGTCGCGCAGAATGACGGGTGGGGAGCTTCGCGCAGAATGACGGGGTTGGAGGGTACCCGGCGTAGCGGGTGGGGTCGTATGCTGGATGGGATTCTTTCCCTTGGAGATTTTGCCGATGCGTCGCACTAGCGCTTTATGGATGGTTCTTGTTTTGGGCCTGACGACCGCTCACATTGCCGGCAGGGCGCAGACCGCCGGCGCGCCTGCTCCTGCCGCAGCGGCGGCGGTTGCACCGGCTGAGCCGGCGTGGGTGGTGCGGAGCAACGGGTACGTGCAGGCGCTGCTGGATGTGCAGATGAAGCACTCGCCGGAGCAGGGCTCGGCGCAGGGTTTGGCGAAGTTCGACGCGGAGATCACGGACGGGACGAGGGCGGACGAGATCGCGCAGCGCAAGGAGCTGGAGGAGATCCTCGCGGGGCTGAAGAAGGTTGAGGCGAAGGAGAAGGACGCGAATGTGCGCGAGGACCTGGAGATCGTGGACAAGGCCTTCCACCTGCAGTTCCGGCAGGACGACTACCAACTGGAGCACAAGGTGCAGTTCATGGACGCGAGCCAGATGGTGTTTATCGGACTGCGTGTGCTGTTGGACGACCAGGTGGCGGCGGAGCGGCGGCCGGCGGCGGTGGTGCGGCTGAGGAAGTACGCCGGGGTCGAGCCGGGGTTCAAGCCGTTCGCCGACGTGCTGAAGCAGCGGGCGATGGAGCAGATGGCGAAGCCGGGAGTGGTGTATCCCTCGATCGGCGAGATGGAGACGGAGCTGGGGCGGGACAAGAACTATGTGGACGGGATCGCGGCGCTGTTTCGCAAGTACAAGCTGACGGGATGGGAGGACGCCTACGCGAAGCTGAGCGAGGAGCTGGGGGACTACGACACGTGGGTGCGCGGGACGCTGATGCCCAAGGGGCGGAAGGACTTCAAGCTCGCGCCGGAGGAGTATGCGCTGGCGCTGGAGAGCTACGGGGTCGCGGAGCCGCCGGAGCAACTGGCGGCGGAGGCGCACGCGGCGTTCACGGAGATCCAGGGGGAGATGGCGCCGCTGGCGGCCGAGGTGGCGAAGGAGCATGGGTGGAAGTCGCCGGGCGGTCGCGAGATGGACTATCGCGACGTGATCCGCGAGCTGAAGAAGACGCAGGTGACGGGCGATGCGATCCTGCCGCTGTATCAGGGGCGGCTGAAGGCGATTGAGCAGATTATTGTGGCGAAGAAGCTGGTGACGCTGCCGGACCGGCCGGCGATTATCCGGCTGGCGACGGCGGCGGAGACGGCGCAGCAGCCTGCTCCGCATATGACGGCGCCGCCGTTTCTGCACAACACGGGGCAGCGGGGGGAGTTTGTGCTGCCACTGAACATTCCTTCGGCGACCGGCGGGGCGGCGGACCAGTACGACGACTTTACCTACGACGCGGCGGCATGGCCGATGACCTCGCACGAGGCGCGGCCGGGGCACGAGCTGCAGTTCGACTCGATGGTGGAGCATGGAGTGAGCCTGGCGCGGGCGCTGTATGCATTCAACTCGACGAATGCGGAGGGGTGGGGGTTGTACGCGGAGTGGATGATGCAGCCGTATGAGCCGATCGAGGGGCAGCTGGTGACGCTGGATTACCGGCTGGCGCGGGCGGCGCGGGCGTTTCTCGATCCGGGTTTGCAGTCGGGGAAGATTACTGAGGCGGAGGCGTATAAGGTGCTGGAGCTGGATGTGGTGCTGAGTGCGGCGTTTGCGAAGGAGGAGGTGGAGCGGTATACCTACCGCGCGCCGGGGCAGGCCAATAGCTACTTCTACGGTTACACAAAGCTGATGGAGCTGCGCAAGGACACGGAGGCGGCGCTGGGGGCGAAGTTCAATCAGCAGCGGTACCATGATTTTCTGCTGGCGCAGGGATTGCTGCCGCCGGATTTGTTGCGCAAGGCGGTGATGGAGGATTTTGTGCCGAGGGAGAAGAAGATGTAGAGCGACCGCGGATTTGCGCAGGTGAACGCGGATTAGAGGCAAACGATGGTTAAAGGCGGTTGTCGGGCGGTTTGGGTTGGGGTCGTGTTAGTGGCGGGGGCGTTGGCGGGGGTGCGGGGTGGGGCGCAGACGGCTCCGCCGGCTGCGGGAGTGGCTGGCGGGCAGGTGCCGATCGCGGCGGGTGCGCAGGCTGCGGCGGGTGCTGGGCAGGGTGGGGGTGGGCGAGGGTTTGGGGCAGCTGCGGGCGTGCCGGTGGCGGGGATGCCGTTTGTGCATGATCCTTCGACGGTGGTGCGGTTCCACGGCAAGTACTACGTGTATTCGACGGGGCGGGGGATTCCGTTTTACAGCTCGCCGGATGGGGTGACGTGGACGCGGGAGGGGAGCGTGTTCGAGAAGATTCCGGATGCGGTCCATGCGGCGGTGCCGAAGAACGATGGGACAGGGGTGTGGGCGCCGGATGTGATTCGCGTGGGGGACGAGTTTTATCTTTACTACGCGGTGTCGAGCTGGGGGAGTTTCAACTCGGTTGTGGCACTGGCGACGAATCCGGTGCTTGATCCGAAGGACCCGGCGTACCGGTGGACGGACCGCGGGGTGGTGGTGAGCTCGGACGGCGTGGAGGACCTGAATGCGATCGATCCTGGGGCGATCCTCGCGCCGGATGGGACGCTGTGGATCTGCTATGGGTCGTACCACGGGAGCATCCGGGTGACGCAGCTGGACCCGAGGACGGGGCTGGGGCTGCGGCCGAAGGAGCTGGGCGCGCCGGTGGCGACCGCGCGGGAGTCGGAGGCATCGGACATTATTTATCACGATGGGTGGTACTACCTGTTTGTGAACCATGGGAGCTGCTGCAAGGGGAGCGCGAGCGAGTACAACATCCGCGTGGGGCGGGCGCGGGCGGTTGCGGGGCCGTATGTGGACAAGCATGGCGAGGCGTTGGCGACGGGCGGCGGGTCGCTGTTTCTGGCGGCGCATGACCATCGGATCGGGCCGGGGCACTTTGGGCGGGTGGTGGATTACGACGCGGAGGCGGCGGGCGGGACTGAGGACTCGCCGGCAAGCGTGGGCGCTGGCAGCGAGGCGCAGGGGGCGGAGCGGTTCAGCGTGCACTATGAGGCGGACACGACGCGGGGAGGGCGGTCGGTGCTGGATATCCGGCCGCTGCTGTGGAGCGTGGATGAATGGCCGGTGGCGGGGGACAATTTGAGTGAGGGCACGTACCAGATTGTTTCGCGGATGAGTGAGAGTGCGCTGGAGGAGCGGGTGGCGGCGGGTGTGGGCGCGGGCGGTGGGGGGGCGGCTCCGGCCGCGGCCCCGGCAGCTAGTGTTCCCGTGGTTCCTTCGGTTCGGCTGACGCGGTATCTGGCTTTGGCGAATCAGCGATGGGCGATCACGCCGGTGGAGGGTGGGTTCTACAAGATCGTGAATGCGGCGACGGGGGGCGCGCTGGGGGCGGCGGAGGCGGGCGTGGGGGTTTCGTTGTCGGCGTATCGCGGGGCGGATGGGCAGATGTGGAAGCTGGAGCAGTTTCCGGATGGGGGATGGCGGGTGCGGAATAAGGTGGGGTTGAGTTTGCGGATGGTGGATGGGGGTGGGGTGATGCTGGAGCCGTTTGGGCGGGACGATTCGAGTTTGTGGACGATTGGGACGCCTTGAGAGTGGGTGAGGTGAGCGAGCTTTCCCCGGGGGCTGAAGCCCGCATTCTTGATGGGGCTGGAGCGCCGAGGCTGAAGCCTCGGCCTATCTCAGGGGCAAGAGCAAGCGCAAATGCAACGACGGAGATTCTGACTCTGCGGGTCAGGATGACGATTCGTAGTTTTGTTGGGAGATTCTGGTTTTCGGGGACGGCTGTCGGCGGTCGGCGGTCAGCTATCAGCCGTCAGCGTGGTGGTGGAGGTGGGATTCGAGGGCGTCGAGGGCGGCGTCGATGTGGGCGAAGTCGCGGGGGCGGCGGAGGGTGAAGGCGCGGGCGTGGGCGAGGATGCGACCGCAGAGGAGGAAGTTGCCGGTCTGGCGGCCGGTGGCCTTCATGAGGTAGTCGTAGTTGGTGTACTCCATCAGGCGGGAGACGGCGTGGACGCCTTCGACGGGGGTGAAGGCAAGGGAGCCTTCGTCCTCCGGCTCGGCCCACTCGAGGAAGTAGAGCTGGCGGAGGGGGAGGGGATGGTCGAGGGAGCCGGAGCGGTGGAGGGGGAGGCGGTACTTGTCGTCGCGGCTGAAAACCTGGGGGAGGGTTTCGGGGGTTGTGCCGAGCTGCTCGAGGGCGCTGCGCCAGAGCTTGAGGGAAGGTGCGACGGGGACGACGAGGGTGTGGCCGGGATTCTCCGCGGACTCGGGCGCGCCGGGGCGCGGGCGGGGGTCGAGGAGGCAGATGTCGTCGGAGACGACGGTGTAGCCGCGGCGATCGAGGAAGGCGGCGAGGGTGGATTTGCCGGCGCCGGAGTGGCCGAGGAAGGCGACCACCCCGTCACCCACGCGGACGGAGCTGGCGTGCAGGGAGTACATGCCGGCCTGGTGGCAGAGGGTGGAGAAGATGGGCGAGAGGAGGTAGGCGCGGATGTCGGCGGGGAGGGAGTTGGGGGCGGGCTCGACGAGGACCTCGCGGCCGTGGCGGACGAGGAAGTTGGCGACGCCGGGGACGCGGAGGAGGTACTCCTCGCGGGAGGCGAACCAGCGGGTCTCGTTGGCGACGACGTTTTCGATGTGGGTGGGGACGGGGGCGAGGCGGATGGAGACGGCGTCTGAGTCGGGGATGGGGCCGGGAGCGGCGGATTCCAGAGCGGGGAGCTCAGGAAAAGGGAGCTCGGAGGCCAGGAGGAAGGGACCGAGACGATACTTCCCGACTCCGGAGGACATTCCTGCATCATACCAACCAGGCGAGGCCGAGCAGCGCAGGATCGGTCCGGTGACCTGTGCTCCAAGGAACGCGAAAATTGGAAGAATTCAAGCAAAAAGTGACGGGAAAGTTGTAGTTCTCAGTACTTTGGTGTTACCTCCAGAATGTCCTCTTCGTTGACTGCCCCAGATGGTTCCGTTAGCATGGGAGTGCGACTGGGGAATTTTTAGCGAAGTTCGAAATTCAACCCTGACCAGGAGATTGCCCATGGCATCACCCATTGAACCGATGAACCCATTCTCAGGTAAGACGGACAAAAAGCTTTGGAAGTCACCGGCTGTGGAGACGCTGCCGATCCACGGCGCGCTGGGTGCCTCCGTGGGATCAAAGTGCGATCGCTACGGCTCTCTCTCCAAGGGCACCGGTTGCCCGTAAGCCAGGTGAACGGCCCGTGGCGGAGCGGCGCGGCAACATGGGTGAGCGGAGAATTTGTGTATAGTCTGGTTGCAAATCATTTCGATTCATGATGTTGGTTAGGTAGTGTATTTGCCCTGGGTGGGGTGATGGGTCTTGTTTTTGGTGCCTGACACCGTTATGTAAGCAGGGTTTCCTTGAGCGCTATCTGCGGATTCTGGCGGCTGAACGGGAACACAGATGCGCTGCTGGCCTGCACCGCCATGGCGGAGGCGCTGGCTGCCCACGGGCCTGACCGCAAATCACTGATTTCAATTGGATCTTCCCCGATTGGCGGCTCTTCTGCGCCGGTAAGCGATACGGTTGCCATGGGGCATCGGCTGTTAAGGATTACGGCGGAAGACGCGCTGGAGGCGCAGCCTCTGCGCAGCCAAACCATTCAAAATAAATCGGATGGCGATTCTGCTGCTGTCTGGCTGGTGGCGGATGCGCGGCTGGACAACCGCGCGGAGCTGGCTGGGGAGTTGGGTATTGCGGCGGGTGAGCTGGCGGCGATGGCGGACTCGGCAGTGCTGCTGCGGGCGTGGCTCGCGTGGGGCGAGGCGTGCGTGCAGCGGGTGGTGGGGTCGTTTGCGTTTGCGGTGTGGGACGCGCGGGCGGAGCGATGGTTTCTGGCGCGGGACCATGCGGGCGACCGGCCGCTTTACTGGGTGAGGACGGCGGAGTTTTTTGCGTTTGCGACGACGGCGCGGGCGCTGCGTGGGATTGCGGGGGTCTCGAGCGAGCTGGACGAGGGCACGCTGGTGCGCGACCTGGTGGGGCTGCCGCCGGAGTATCCGCGGAGCCGGTTTCGGGATGTGCGGGAGATTGCGCCGGGGCACTGCGTGGTGGCGGGGCGGGAGGGGCCGGGGCGGGTGGATGTGACCCATCGCCGGTACTGGCGGATTGATGCGCTGAAGCCGGTGCGGTTTGCGCGGGATGCCGAGTACGTTGAGGCGTTCCGGGAGATCTTCGATGAGGCAGTGCGGTGCCGGCTGCGGACGACGGGCGGCGTGGCGACGGAGTTGAGCGCGGGGCTGGACAGCGGGGCTGTTGCAGCCACCGCCGCGAGATTGCTCGCGGCGAGTGGGAGCACGCTGGAGGCATATACGGCGGTGCCGTGTGCGGGGTTTTCGGGGATTGTGCCGCGGGGGCTGATTGGGGACGAGGGGGCGTACGCGGCGGAGGTTGCGGCGATGTTCGCAAATATGCGGCATGTGCGGGTGGATGCGACGGGGTCGGATATGCTGCGGGAGCTGGGGCGGATTTATCCGCTGCTGGACCTGCCGCACGCGGCCGCGCTGAACAGCGTGTGGAGTCATCGGATCTACGACTGCGCGCAGGCGAGCGGAGCGAAGGTGATGCTGACGGGTGCGCTGGGGAACTTTGCGTTTAGCTACGCGGGTGGGGATGGGCTGCACGGTTTGTTTCGAAGCGGGCGCTGGATCAAAATGGCGCGGCAGGCATGGGCGCTGCGGCGGGCGGGGGTTTCGTCGGGACGGAACGCGGCTTCGCAGACGGTGCTGAGCGCGTTGCCGTGGGAGCTGAGGCGGCGGTTAGACCCGCTGATGCGCGACGTGGATGTGAGTTGGAGTGCGCTGGCGCCGGAGCGGGCGCGCGAGTTCGATGCTGTGGGGCAGATGCGGCGATATCTTTTTGGGCGAAGAGGCGAGCTGCCGCACCTGATGGCGACGGCGTTCCAGCAGAACCAGTATGGCGACTACAACGCGGCGGGGGGCGCGGCGTGGGGGATCGAGACGAGGGACCCGACGGGGGACAAGCGGGTGTTTGAGTTCTGCGCGGCGACTCCGGCGGAGCA
>JBEKDS010000014.1:0-112823 GCA_050014235.1 Acidobacteriaceae bacterium | reverse complement strand
ACCCCACGCCGAAGACCCCCACACCCCCGCCCTCCCCAACCCCACCCCCGAAACCCTCGCCCAATTCGCCGCCCACCTCCCCAACCTCAAAGCCTCCGCCGAAGAACCCACCACCCCCGTCATCCATGCCCACGCAACCGAAATTAGCCCCGTCATCCCGACCGAGCGCCCCGCGCGAGCGGAGGGACCCCCGCATTTGTCTTTGCGGCCGCACCAGCGGCCCCACCTCTCGCCCCCAAGACACCGCAATCGCTCCACAAAAGCCCGGGTGCCCCATCCATCGCAGTCTCACCGCGATGGGTGGGATGCGAAGCCCCCAAGCCGACAATCACTCACAACTCACAACTCGCAACTCACAACTGCTCTCATCCTCCCCACCCTCCACGCCGTCGCCGAAGAACCCTCCCCCAAACCCTGCCGCACCCCAACCCGCACCCGCCGCCACAAAACCCCCACCCCACCCACCGACCCCACCCCAACACTCGAACCATCGGCAACCAACCCCACCGCAGACCCCGACCTCACCCGCCGCGCCACCCGCCTCACCCGCGCCTTCCGCCCCCGCTACCATCCCCACGACCCTGGCCCCACCCCGCCCCACCCAAAAGGCTAGAAGCTAGCAGCTAGCAGCCGGCAGCTAGCAGCCGGCAGCCGGCACTCACTCACCACTCACCACTCACAACTGCTTCAATCCCCCTGCCTCGCAATCACTCCCAAATCCGTCAGCCCATTCACAAAGTACTGCACCGCCAGCGCCACCAGCAGCAGCCCCATCACCCGCACCAGAATCCGGATGCCCGTTTCGCCCATCACCTTCGCCACTTTGCCCGAGTTGCCCAGCACCAGAAAGCACACCAGCGCCGTCACCGCGATCGCGCTCAGGATCGCCGCCATCTGCCACCGCGTCTGCGCCTGCCCCACCAGCACCATCACCGACGTGATCGCCCCCGGCCCCGCCAGCATCGGCACGCCCAGCGGCACAATCCCCGCGTCCTCCTTCTGCGTCGCCGCCGCCGTCTCCCCCGGCGACTCCTGCGTCGGCGACCGCTTCGCCTCCAGCATGTCCAGCCCGATCAGCAGCAGAATCACCCCGCCCGCAATCTCAAACGCAGGCAGCGTGATCCCAAACAGCCGGAAGATATACTCGCCAGCAAACGCAAACGAGCCCAGAACGATCAGCGTCGTCAGCGACGCCTTGCGCGCAATCCTTCTCCGCCGCGCCGCATCCGAACCATCCGTGATCGCCAGGAAGGTCGGCAGCGCAGCAAACGGATCGACCAGAAAGAAGATCGAGCTCAGCGCCAGCAGAGAGAAGTGCACATATGCCGAGTGCTCCAGCCCATACAGGTTCACGGAATGCGATTGAAAGACCACACACCCATTCTGGCACTCTTTCCATGTGCGCAACGTCACAATGCCTCGCGCCCCGCAAAGCGTAACCTCAAGCGGTAAACTGTGGGCCGCACCCGTCCCCTTAGGACCCAATTTGAACCTCGCCGACTGGATGCCGAAATCCGTCCTCGCCCTGCGCGACTACAACCCGCGCAAGCTCTCCGCCGACCTCATCGCCGGCATCACCGTCGGCCTCGTCGCCCTGCCGCTCGCCATGGCCTTCGCCATCGCCGCCGGCGCGCCGCCCCAGGCCGGCCTCTACACCGCCGTCGTCGCCGGCTTCACCATCTCCGCGCTCGGCGGATCGCGCTGCCAGATCGGCGGCCCCACCGGCGCGTTCGTCGTCATCATCTTCGGCGTCCTTGCCCGTTACGGCGCCAACGGCCTCGCCGTCTGCACCCTCATGGCCGGCGTGCTCCTCGTCCTGCTCGGCGTCACCGGCCTCGGCACCGCGGTCAAGTTCATCCCGCGCCCGGTCATCGTCGGCTTCACCAACGGCATCGCCATCCTCATCGCCAGCACCCAGATCAAAGACTTCTTCGGCCTCCGCACGCCGACCGTCCCCGGCGACTTCCCCGGCCGCATCAAGGTCCTCGCCGAGGCCGCCAACACCATCTCCCCGCAGTCCACTTTCCTCGCCCTCGGCGCGCTCGTCCTCATCGTCCTCTTGATGCGCTACAACCGCCGCATCCCCGGCTACATCGTCGCCCTCGTCGCCGGAACCCTCCTCGTCCTCATCCTCCATCTCCACGTCGAAACCATCGGCTCGCGCTTCGGCGGCATCCCCTCCGGCTTCCCACGCTTCCGCCTTCCCGCCTTCAACTACCGCGAGGCGACGACCCTCATCTCCCCCGCCATCACCATCGCCCTCCTCGGTGCCATCGAGTCCCTCATGTCCGCCGTCGTCGCCGACCGCATGTCCGGCGACCGCCACAACCCCTCCGTCGAACTCGTCGCCCAGGGCATCGCCAACATACTCTCGCCCCTCTTCGGCGGCCTTCCCGCCACCGGAGCCATCGCCCGCACCGCCACCAACATCCGCTCCGGCGCGCAATCCCCCGCCTCCGGAATGGTCCACGCCCTCACCGTCCTCGCCGTCCTGCTCTTCGCCGCCCCGCTCGCCCGCTTCATCCCCCTCGCCGTGCTCTCCGCCATCCTCATGGTCGTCTGCTACAACATGGGCGAGTGGCACGAGATCCCCGAGATCCTTCGCCTCCCCAAACTCGAGATCGGCGTCTGGCTCACCACCCTGCTCCTCACCGTCTTCGCCGACCTCACCGTCGCCGTCGAGTCCGGCATGATCCTCGCCGCCCTCGTCTTCATCAGCAAGGTCACCACCACCACCACCGTCTCCCGCGTGACCGAAGAAGACGTCGCCCGTGACCAGGTCCACGTCCTGCAGGGCAAGCTCATCCCGGACTACGTCGCAGTCTTCCGCATCCACGGCCCATTCCTCTTCGGCAGCACCGAGAAGCTCGATGAGATTCGCGCCCAGCTCCCGCGCCTCCCGCCGGTGATCGCAATCCGCCTGCGCAACACCACCGCCGTTGACTCCACCGGCCTGCAGGCCCTCGAACGCCTCGCCGACGAGGTCCACGCCTCCGGCCGCTCGCTCGTCTTCTGCGGCGCGCGTGCGCAGCCCGCCAGGATGATGCAGCAGGCCGAATTCGTCAAGCACGTCGGCCGCGAGAACATCTGCCCAAACATCGGCGAAGCCATCGACCGCGCCCAGGCCATCATGCAGGACGCCTCACTCACCAGTACCGCCTGCTAGCCACCCACCACGCCTCTCAACGATCGGGAAATCTCCCGCTGGCCGCCCAACAGGTGGGGAGCGTGGGGCTTCGAAGTGCCCTGAAAAAGTCGTGGCATTTGTCTTTCGGTGTGAGCGTGGGGCTTCAGCCCCACGAAAAAGACGAATAGAAAGGAGTGGGCTTTAGCCCTGGAGTTCTCGCCTCAAACTCCAGATATATTGGTTGGCTACCCGCCAGCCACCGGGTCAATTCCCTACGGCCGCACGTAAACAAACACGCTCTGGTTGCCCGCCGTCGGATACACGCCCTCCAGCCGATACGTCTTCGCCAGCGTCTCCACCGCCGCAATAATGTCGCGCTGTCCCATCCGATGCCCGCCGCGCCACGTCGCCTCCTGCGCGCGAAGCTGCTCCTCGGTCTCCGGAAGATAGATCAGCACCTTGGGCGGGCTGGCCAGCAGCCGCTCTGCCTCGGACCGCGCCAGCGCATCGTTCACCACATCGATGTTGTGCGAGCCCGTCGCCGTCGGATACCTGCGCTCCGTCAGCGGGTAGAAGACCCCCATCTCCGGATACGCGAAGATCGTGTCCGCCGGAGCGGTGTTCGCCGCGACCGTCGCCGCCACACCATCCACCAGCCGCGCCGTATCCGCCGGCATGTAGATGCCCTTCAGCTTCGGTTGCACAGAAGCCGCCGTCGCGTCCACCACCGGCCCATCCGTGAACGACCCGAAGCCAAAGGGTTGGTCCAGCTTGATGCGCATCAGGTCCGTGCAAAGCATCAGTGCCACCGCATAGACCGCCAGCCGCCCAATGCCGCGGCTCCCCGCCAGCCCTCCAGCAATCAGCAGGCCGATGCCCGGCAACAGCATCGCCGGAAAGATCGGAAACGAGAGCGACAGCATGAACGCCGTGTTGAACGAGACCGCCGCCAGCAGATACACCTGCGCCTGCCGCTCGTTCATCCGCCCCGCAACCAGCTGCCACGTCCCCACCGCCAGCAACGCCACAATCCCCATGCACATCAGGATGGTCGTATTTACCGGCCACGAGACGTGCGCATGTCCAATCTGGCGGAACGACAGAAAAATGCCCAGCATCACCGTCGCCGCACTCGCGGCCGCAATCGCTGGCATCTCCCACGCCGGGCCCTCCGTCTCCGCTGGCTCCGCTTGTGCCGGCGAACGAATCGCCGGCAGCAGCAGCCACAGCAGGATCGCCGCGCCGCCCGCAGCCATCAGCAGTTGCCGCGGCGAGTGGCCCACCACCATCAGCGCGCGCGCCACAAAGTCGCCGCCGCCGTTCTGCGCCTTCGCCGCCGGCCCCTTCACAAACACCTGCACCAGAAAGGTCCGCAAAACGCCCAGCCTCGCCAGCCACGCAAACAGCGCGCCAATCGGCACCGCCGCCCCCGCCCCAAACCCCACAAGCCACAGCAGCGCCCGTCGCAGACTCTGCCGCCGCCACAGAATCGCCGCCACCACCAGCGGCACCGCGACCACCGCGCCCAGCCCAATCGTCTGCTTCACCAGCAGACTCAGCCCCGCCGCCGCGCCCGACGCAATCGCCATCCCCACGTTGAAGCGCGTCGTCCCCACCCGCTCCAGCAGAAAGCTCGCCAGATACCCGCTCAGGATCGCGTAGAACATACTGTCGTGGTTGTAGGAGGCAATCGGATCGGCAAGGTCGCCGGCCGAGAGCACCATCGTCGCAAAGGCCGCGAACGCCGCGTGGGCCGGCCGCACAATCCGCCGCAGCCAAAGGTACACAATCAATGCGATCAGGCTGCGCTCCACCAGCCCCGCCGTCCGCAGCACAATCAGCTCGTCGCCAAACAGCGTCAGCAATACGCCAGCCTTGAACTGGCTCAGCGGCGGCGAGGTCGAAAAGTAGTCACGGAAGGGAAGTATCCCGCGGACGATCGCATCGCCGCCCCCAAACTCGCCGTCTCCCGACCGCAGCCCCAGGAACCGGTTGTAAAACGTGGAATAGAAGAGGGCCGTCAGCAGCATCGCCACCGCGGCCCCTGAGATGTCTCCGCGCGTCGCTCGTATCTTGCTCAATCCATTCTCCGTGAAGCGGTAAGCGGCAGACCTCGTCGCCGAGGCATCCCGGCTTGGAAGAGCACGAACCTCTGGCCGGATGGCAACGCCCAATTCCCATCCATGATAGCGGACGGTTCACAGCCAAAGACCTCGCGCACATTCCCACTGCCTCCGCCGTACGCGCCCGCTATAATAAGAGATTCAAGGACCCCGCGGATGGGTGCGGTCCTGAAGGGGGTGCGCATGGGATTGGTCTCGACGAAAAGCATCTGGCGTAACGGCGAGTTGATCGCCTGGGAGAAGGCGCAGATTCATGTCATGTCCCACGTCGTCCACTACGGCTCCTCGGTCTTCGAAGGCCTGCGCTGTTACGCGCAGCCCAATGGCGCCGCCATCTTCCGGCTGGAAGAACATATGCAGCGCCTCCTCGACTCGGCGAAGATCTATCGCATGCCGATCCAGTTCTCGCTCGAGGAACTGTGCTCCGCCGCGGTCGACGTAGTCGAAGCCAACGGCGTCGCGCCCTGCTACATCCGCCCCATCGCCCTGCGTGGTTACGGCGAAATCGGCGTCAATCCCCTCAAGTCCCCGGTCGATGTCTACATCGCCAACTTCCCCTGGGGCACCTACATCCCCGGCAACAGCGGCGCCGACGTCTGCATCTCCAGTTGGAACCGGCTCGCACCCAACACCATGCCGTCCCTCGCCAAGGCCGGCGCAAATTACATGAACTCCCAGCTCATTCGCATGGAGGCCGAGACTAATGGCTACTCCGAGGGCATCGCGCTCGATGTGAACGGATACCTCTCCGAGGGCTCCGGAGAGAACCTCTTCCTGGTGCGCGGCGGCGTGCTCTACACCACGCCGCTGGCCAACTCCGTGCTCAATGGCATCACCCGCGCGTCCGTGCTCACCATTGCCAAGGCGCTGGACATCCAAGTGGTCGAGCAGGCCCTGCCGCGCGAGATGCTCTACATCGCGGACGAGGCTTTCTTTACCGGCACCGCCGCCGAGGTCACCCACCTCCGTTCGGTGGACCGTGTGCTCGTGGGCGACGGCACCATGGGACCGTTGACCGCCGCCATCCGCGAGCAGTTCTTCGCGATCGTGAATGGACTCAAGCCCGATCCCTACAACTGGCTCACCCCCGTCCGCGTCCCCGTCTCCGAACCCGTCGCCGTCTAACGGCAGTTGTGAGTTTTGAGTTGTGAGCAATGTAAAAGGAGGCAGCCTCACCGGCTGCCTCCATTGTCGTTCTTACTCACAACTCAACACTACCAACTCACCACTGTCTCTCAGCGGATCACATGCAGCGCCCGCTCCCAGCGGGCGAAGCCGGCCAAAGGACCGGTCGCGCCACTGCTGCGAGGCCGGCTGTCTCCCGCCATCGCGTTGGCTGCGGATTGTCCCGGCGTCGGTTGTGAGCTGTTCAGGGAGAAGTAGATCAGGAAAGGCTTGCCGACAATGTTGCCGCGTGGGACAAAGCCCCAGTAGCGGCTGTCCTCGCTGTCGTTGCGATTGTCGCCCAGCACGAAGTAACTCTCCGGCGGCACCGTGAGCTCCCCACCCGTGACCAGCGAATGCATCTCGATCCACCAGCGTGAATCGACACTCGGGTCGGCGCTGTCCATGCGAGGGAATTCGTCGCGGTAGCTGTCCGCGGCTGTGGGACGGAAGCTGGCGTAAGGCTCATTCAGGGCGGCCCCATTCACATACGCGTGTCCGCTGCGCAGGCGGACGCGGTCTCCCGGCAGCCCGATCACTCGCTTCACCAGATGCAGCGTGGGATCGACCGGATAGTGGAAGACAACCAGGTCCCCGCGCTGAATGAGGCTGGTGGGCGCAAACACACGCGGCGGGAACTCCATGCCGACCTGCTTATCGACCAGCAGAAAATCTCCCACCAGCAGCGTGGGCTCCATTGACTCCGACGGGATCCGAAACGGCTGCACCGTGAAGGTAAGTATGAACAGGGCGATGACGACAACGTACAGCAGCGACTGAAACGCCTCCAGCAAGCTATGGTGATGGTGCGGTGCTTCGCGGCCCGTGGAGGCAACGCTCGCCGGTGGCTCTGGGTTTGGCTCGCCGCAAAGCCCGGATGGTTCCCTGTGGGATTCGACCGCGAAGCTCAAGGCGTCGCCTCCGGAGTCTCAACCGAACGCCTTACATGGGCCCCCGAGCCGGCGGGACTGGCATCCCGCCTCGGCGGAACATCCAGCAGCGCGCCGGAGAGCAGGCTGGCGAAAGCCAGGCGCGCGGCCTCTTGCTCGGCGCACTTCTTCGTGGTGCCTTCAGCCGTGGCCAGCGCCAAAAAGCCCCCCGCTCCATCGGCCACACGGACCTCGATGCGGAATCGCTTCTGATGGTCCGGGCCGCTCTGGTCAGTCAACGCATAGCGTGGTTGGCCAGCCCCCGACGCCTGCAGCCGCTCCTGCAGCGCCGACTTGTAATCGCCCACCGCGCCGGAGAACGGCTCCGTCGAATGCAGCACGCTGGCGATTCCGTCCTCCGCCGGTCCGACGATGTGCCGATCGATGAAGTCGCGCGCCGGCGCCAGTCCTCCATCGAGATACATCGCCGCGATCACCGCCTCCAGCGCATTCGCCAGCAGCGCCGGCTTCTTTTGCCCTCCGCTGTGCTCCTCCCCGCGGCCAAGGCGAAGCATCGGGCCGAGCTGGATGCGCAAGGCAACCTGCGCCAGGTTTCGGCTGCTGACCAGGGACGCGCGCAGGCGCGTAAGGTCGCCCTCCCGCAGGGCAGGGAAGCGGCGATAGAGGCCCTCGGCGACCACCAGGCCAAGCACCGCGTCGCCAATGAACTCAAGCTGCTCGTTGTCCGCCCCCGCGTGGGGCATACCCTCTCCGTTGCTCTCGTAAGCAAGGGAACTGTGGGTCAATGCCAGGGTCAGCAGGCTTGGGTCTTTGAATTTGTAATCGAAGAAGCGGTCGTCCAGAGGCACCGGGGGCGACTTCTCGCCGCTCGCGCGGTCGCCCTTGCCGTTGGCGCTTGCGTCAGGCTGCGAAGGTCTCCGGGCCCGCGCTTTAGGGGTCTCGGCGGCAATGTCATGGCGCGTCGTCAATTCAGCCCTCGACGGTGGTT
This sequence comes from Acidobacteriaceae bacterium, assembly GCA_050014235.1. Lineage (GTDB taxonomy): Bacteria > Acidobacteriota > Terriglobia > Terriglobales > Acidobacteriaceae > Edaphobacter. The sequence continues at coordinate 104,531 of JBEKDS010000014.1, read as the reverse complement.
CCAACCTTCAGTTTACCGGAATCGGCCCCCCGCCGGGCCGTGCGCCGCTTGATTCACTGCGGCGGGGTTGGCCGATAAGCTTCCTTTGCCGCTTTGCCCGTGGGGTCCATATCGCCGGGCGAGCCCTGCTGCTGGTCGGACGCCGCCGCCGCCCGCTGGGGCAGCGCAAACGGCTCCTTGATCCCCTTCTCCGCGGCCGCCTTGGTGTCGGGCTGGCTGTCGCGATTGGCCAGCGCCGCGTGATACTCCGCCAGGGCCTTCTCGCGCTCCGGGGTCTGCGCGATATCGTACATCCGGCCCAGATAAATATGCGCCCACGCAACAGTGCGCGGATCATGCGAGAGCTGGATCGTCTGGTCCAGATGCTCGAGCGCGCCATCCGGGTCGCCCTGCATCAAGTCGATCCGCCCCAGCAGATAATGCGCGTCTGCGTTCGCGGGGTCGGCCTTCAATGCCGCCTCGGCGATCTGCGCCGCGCCGTCGACGTCCTTCTTCATCAGCTTCAACTCGGCAACTTCCAGGCTGGTCAGCGGACGCGCGGTCCTCTTGACGATGTCGCTGCCCGAGCTCTCCGGCACAAACGCGATCTGCTCGTCATGATGTTGTTCGCGGTCGACATCCATGCCGTACACCATCGGCCCGATAAAGTCCCTCAAGCTGGTCGAATCCTTCTCCATCTCGCCGATCTGGCCGTAGAAGTAATCCACCAGCACCCAGCCCTGGCGCATATCCAGGTCGACCCCCCGGCGCCGCACCGCCTCCGACTGGCGATCGTACACCGCCATCTCGTCTTCATAGCGCTCCATCCCCGTGCGCTCGTTCAGATTGCCCGGCTTGGCCGGCATGGCAACCCCCGTGTCTTCCATGCGCAGCTCGACCGCTTTGATCAGGCACTCCGTCACCAGCGCCACGATGTCGGACTTGTAGGTGTAATCCAACGCCGACTGCTGCACCGGCTTCAGCAGCGGCAGCAGCCGGTTCAGCGCCATCGTGTGCCCGTTCACCAGCGGCTCAATCACGTAGTGCAGGTAGGTGTGCCGGATCAGGTCCATCGGCACCACCGCGGCCGGCGCCTTGGCGGGCGACACCACCACAATAAAATCGTTGTCTGAGATGCGCGCATTGGTCTGCGACGGCGCCAGCATCGGCTCCAGCAGCACCATAAAGCGCCGCCCGTCGTAGCTGCTCACCGGCAGATGCAGATACAAGTCCGTGCCCAGCACCATCTTGGTCAACGGGTCGTGGATCTGGTCCACGAATCCGTCGTACTCGGGGCGGTGCTCGAACCACAGTGCGTTCAGATGAATCGCGTCCGCGAAGCTGCGCACCAGAGGAAGGATCGCAACCACCTCGCTGGCCTCAGCCGGAAGATCGCCCTCATCCACCGTCGTCGCCAGTGCTGGCGGAGGCCCGAGGTAGAGCGCCAGCGAGACGTATCGCGCAAGGTCGCGCCCCGGATCGTTCAGCGCATGCTCCCGCACGTACGCGCACAGGGCGTCGCGCGTGTCGCGTGCGTCGGCATTGCCGGCCAGCTCGTCATTCAGCTCGTCGCGCACCCGCTGCCGCACCGGGCTTGAGTTCGCCAGATCGGTATCGTAGCCGCAGGAGTTCAACGCGACGGCGAGGAAGAAAAGTGGCTCACTGGTCTCAAGCGTGATGGCCGATCCGCCCGCATTTGGCTGCGCCAAGCGGCGCGGCGCGCTCGTTGAGTCGATCGCCGGAGCGTCGGGGTTCGACGATGACGACGACGATGAAGACGACTGCGCAACGCCGTTCGATGTGAGAACCAGGCTGGCCGTCAGAAGCGCCGTGGCAGCCAGGCCGATCGAACGGTGCCGGGATAGGAAGACGCGATTCAGACGCAACACAATAGGAGTTCGACGCTCCCACAGAGTTTAAGAGAGCCGGATCGCGATAGCAAGCAGTGGAGACGGCATGGTCGCCCGGGATGACTCGCCCGCGCCATTCGCCGGTGCTTATCCCCGTACCGAGATTCCCGCAAAGGTGACGACCACCCGGCCGCGGACCGCCACCCCAAAGACGCTGGCCGGCTTGAACACGCTGCTCAGCAACTGGTTGGCAACCTGGAGCCGTACCGCCTCATTCTCGGGCCCGGAGACGATGGAATAGTCGTAGACGCGACCGGCACTGTTCACCGATGCCTCCACTACAATCGCAGTCTCATGGTCGGTCACGACCGAGCTGGGAGAGACCGTCGAGTAGAGATAGTGCGGCGCAGTCACCACACTCAGCGGCTCATCGTCCGCCAGCACCGCCTGCGGCGGAGCAGCCACCATACCCAGCAGAAGAGCGATGCCTCCCACCAGGACAACGCTGCCCACCACCCCCGCCGAAACCTGCACCAGCATCGGCCGCACCGCGTTGTCCCACGCCAGCGAAATGCGGTCAATCAGTCGAGAGTTGCGTCGTGCGCGCTCATGCGAGATCGCCAGCCGCAGCCGGAGCGCCAGATCGGCTGGGGCCTTCGCCGGGCGCAGCGCGGAGACCGCCTCATGCGTCAGACGCCACGCGGCAAACTCCTGCGCGCAACCTGTGCATCCGCCCAACTTGCCTCCGCTGGCCGGGTCTTCCGCGCCATCCATATGGCGAGAGATCCCCTGCATCTCCTGCCCGCTGATCGCCCCGTCCAGATAGCCGGAGAAGGAAGCCTGAATGGCCGAGCACTCGTTCCGCTTCATCGCGACACCCCCAGGCCTGGGCCAAGCAAGGAACCGGCTCGTAGACCGCCAACCCCGCGACCCATCGGCGTTGCCGCCTGCGATGGACTGGCTTGATTGGCCGGCGCCAGCAAACCGCGCAGCACAGCGCGCCCACGCGTAAGCCTGGATTTGATCGTGCCCAGGTTCACCTGCAGGATCTCCGCAATCTCTTCATAAGCAAAGCCCTCAATCTCGCGCAGCACCACCACCGTCCGGAACGCCTCCGGCACCTCGCGAAGGGCAGCCTCCACGCGCTCGCGCACCTCTGCCTGCGCGGCATAATCGAACGGCGAATCGCCGCCATCGGCCAGCGTCGCGCCAATCGAATAAGAGTCGTCGTACCCGTCGGCATCGCCGTTCGCGCAGCCCGGAGTGTCGATCGCAACCTCCTGCCGTTTGTGCCGCGACCACCATCTCCGCTGGTTGGAGGCCTCGCGCAGCGCAATCCGGTAGAGCCACGTGCGCAGGCTCGCCTCGCCATGGAAGCTGCGGATGTTGCGAAAGACCTTGATGAAGACCTCTTGCGTGATGTCGGAGGCGTCGGCCGGGTCCTGAAGGCTGCGCGCAATCAGCGAATAGAGCGGCTGATGGTACCGGTTGATCAGCTGGGCGAACGCCGCCTCGGAGCCCGCGCGGAGCTCTGCCACAAACTCGGCATCTTCATGCGGAATGCCAATCGCGCTCACCAGAGGTTCCACTGCAATGCCCGCCTGCATACCGGGTACCCATTACCTTACGACTTCGGTGAATCGGTTGGCAATCTCTTTCGCCACACCGGTTGAACCGCAGTTCATAGCCCAATCCCGACGTTGCCCGATGCTCCTGCATGGCCCCGATGAGCGATTGAAACTGCGCCGCCGGCGGCCGAGTGCTCGCTCACTCTACTACCGTTAGACACCGGAAGCCCGGCTTTTAGTTCCCGCCGGCCCAAAGAAATCTTCCCGCCACGGGAACCGCCCCGCTTCCAGACCCCAACCGCCAACCGAATGACCCGTCAAGGTTTGACTTGGGCGGTACAAGCCATGAGAATAGACAGCAGTCCTTCCCGAGTGTGGGCCTGTGGCGCAGCTGGGAGCGCGCTTCCATGGCATGGAAGAGGTCACCGGTTCGATCCCGGTCAGGTCCACCAATTCACCAACAGATTCGAAACCGGACCTCCAGCAGCTAGGGCGCTCCCGACTTTACGTCGATGCCGCCCCAACCTCATCGTTGATTGCTCTCAACAGCTCGGCTGCTGTCTCCCTGGCCTCGCCGCGCACAGACCGTACAGCCGTCGCCGGCTCCATCATCCTTGCCAGCGTCGCCATCACGCGCCCCGGCGACCGCCGCACCGGGATCGCGTGCCGCAGCATCTCGAGCACGGCCATCCCCGCGGACACCGGCTCGGGCGCCCACTCCCCGCCCTCCGCATACTCCGTAAACACCACATGCGAAACCGCCAGAGGCAAGGTGCCCGCGCTTCCGTCGAGTTCCTCAACAGCCACGGCCCTCTGTTCGGCTTCACCGTCCAGCCTCATTCGCAACTCTCGCGCATACGGATGCACCCGGCCATCCTCATCGAGGACCGCATACTCGTCCGAGTAGTACGTCGCTCCGGCGCGCACCAGTTCTGCGACCAGAGTCGTCTTGCCCGCAAAACTTGCCCCAGGAAGAACTACAGCACAGCCATGCCACCCGACCACCCCCGCGTGGACGAAGACCCGGTCAGGCGCGTGCTCCGCCACCTGCACCATCAGCTCGCGGCCAAGCCGGTCAAGCATCGGCTCCGGCTCCGCACCCTCCGTCAATAACCCCTCGCCATCTGCAGACAGGCGATACCCGAACCCTCCACGCGCGCCTACCAGAGAGAACCGCTGAGCCTCTCCGGGCGCATCGTCGCAGAACTCCGTGCCCAGCGGCACACACTCCAGCATCCTCGCGAGCAAACTGTCGGAGTCCGCTGTCAGCTCGAAGCCGACTCCAAACGCGATGCAGCGCCGCGAGCATAGTCCCGTCATCATGGCTTCACCGGCGGCCCCAGCAGCGGCGTCCTCACCGGGCTCGCCAGCCCAACCATCTGCGTCTGCGTATTCGCCCCCGCATTCGAAAGCCACAGGTTCCCGCTGCCATCGATCGCCAGCCCATACGGCTCGTCAATCGGCGCGTCCAGCCCATAGCCGTTGGGCGGAGAGATAACCGCCGCACTCGATCCCGCCAGTTCGACCAGCGCATTGCCGTAGTAGTTCGCCGCCCACACATCCCCGGCCCCATCGACCGCAATCCCCTGCGGCCCGCCATTCCCGCCCAGCAGCGTCGTGCGCTGCGCAACACTGCCGTCGGGCGCAAGCTCGACCACCGCCGATGCGGTATAGTCCGCGATCCAGACGTCTCCCGACGCGTCGACCGCGATCCCATCCGGCCCGGCGCAGCATGCATAACTGCTCACCACTCCGGCGGGGGTGACGCGCGCCACCCCGCCCTGCACCGCAAACCACGCATTGTGGTCCGCATCCAGCGCAACCGCGGAAGGGAAGGGAAGCAGCGAGGCTCCATAGCCGCTCCCCCCCGAGATAGCCAAGCCGTCGCTGGCCAGCAGCGTCGCCGAGGAGTTCCCGTAGTTCGCGATCCAGATCGATCCATTTGAGTCCGCCGCCGCGCCCAGCGGATAATACACGCCGCCGCCCGTATAGCCATCGCCGGAGAGCTCGACCCCCGTGGAAGAAAACTCGCTGACGCTGCCAAGATGCTGGTTATCCGCGGCAGTCACGCTTTCTTCGTTCGTCACCCACACGTCGTCCATTCCGTCGACCGCAATGCCATACGACTGGTTCAGCCCCGCGCCTGGGATCCCGTTCGCCGCGGCAGGCACGCCGCTTGGCGAAAACTTCGAGACCACTCCGCCAAAATAGTTCGCCACCAGCACATTGCCCGCCGAATCGATCGCCAGGGACCCAGGCAGGTTGAGCCCTCCGCACCCCGACGCGCATCCGCCATACGTGATCGACATCGTCCAATCATGCGGCGACGCGCTCAAGGCTGGTCGAAAGGGCCCTGAGGGCGCACCCGCATCGAAGGCCGCCAGCACGTTGTTCGCCGGATTGCGAACAATATTAAGTGCCGCGTCCATGGTGTTTGCCGGAGCATTCCCCGATTCGGTCGCCGCGGCGAAGAGCGCCGCGCAGGCCTGGCCGCCGTTCGAGTTCACGCAGGCGGCCAGCGAGTTCGCAAGGGTATTGAGCTTCGCTGTCTCCGTCGTCGCGCCTTGCGGAAGGCCAGACCCCGGGGCGAACCCGATAGACGTATTCACCAGGTTGTTCGCCACAGCGAAGGCGTTGGCAAGGCCTGTAGCGTTGGTCGATGTCGCTCCAATCGTTGCGCCGGGGCCCAGGAACTGCGCGAGGGCCCAAGCAGCGGCCACCGTGGTGGCCTCATTCACCACAATGCTTGTAGAGCTCGTCAGGTCTCCGCAACTCCCCAGCGCGGCCATCATGAGCAATGCGGGGTTGTCCTCTCCGGAGGCCAGGCCCGGATTGCCGCCCTGCGCCACAAGGTAGACCTGCGTCGTAGCGCTGGGACATGCGTAGTCGCCGGTAATGCTGAACGATCCCGACCCATCTGTCGTGACAATGTTGGGCGCCAGCAGGTTGACCGCGCCCGCGCCGTCCCCCGCTGAGCCCGCCGCATACAGCAAAATGGACGCGCCGGTGACCGGTTGCTGCCCGCCAACCACATGTCCCTGCAAGGCCGCGCCATGCTGGCCGGTGGACGGCGCCGAAAATTGGCAACCGGACAGCACTATCGCCACGGCCGTTCCCGCAAGCGCAAAACCCCTCCCCATCCGTCTCCGGTCAATCTCGCGCGAGATGAAGTGGGACCTCATACATTTCCGCCGGCACGGCTATCTCGGAGGATCATCGTACGGCGAGTCATCCTCAGGTTGTGGGAAAAGGGATAGCGTCCCGGCTGCGGAGTTGCTGCTTGTCGTGTCGAAGTTGTTTGCACTGTTCCACTGCTGATTCCTCTCTCTCGCAATCTGGTTCGCTCTGCCCAACCGCCGCGCACGGAGCGCTTCACTGTCGGAGCAGTCGAAGCAACCGCTGTACGCCTGCGCTGCCGTGGGAGCGACGATCGCCGCCACCGCCGGCAGCAACATCGCGCCGCCAACCCCAAGCCGCTGCAGCACAGCGCGACGCGAAATCGGCTGCGCAACTTCAGCAGCGCGGATGGTCTCAATCAGGCCGTCCCTCCGCAGCTCCTCCACCGCGAACGACACAAACTCCTCGCCGATCTGCGCTCCAAGCTCAGCCGACGCCAACGCTACCATCTCGGCAACCGTATGCTCGCCCGTCGAAAGCCTCCAGATGACCGAGCAACTCCGGTTCAGGCAAAACGCTTTGTGCCGCCGCTCGTCGTAGACAAGGGTCTCGGCGCCCACCGTCTGCACGGAGAGGTGTTCCTTGATTCTGCGCGGCGCTTCGCGGCTATCCATGGCCCGGCCCTCTCTCCCTCACAACACACAAAAACTACTTCGGTGTCACCGCTACGCTCGCGGGTGCACTCGTTCCCGCGCCGGAATAGGGCGAGCCCGTCAGCGCGGCTCCACTGCTCGTGAACGCGCTGACGCTGTTCGATCCCGCATTCGCAATCCACAAATCGCCGGAGCCATCGATCGCAATGCTCCCAGGCGCGCTCAATCCATTGCTCGAGTAGACCGAGCCGCTGCTGCCCGTCGAGTTCAGCTCGGTGACCGTGTTGTTGACGGAGTTCGTGACCCACGCATTGCCGCTGCTATCGATGGCGATGGCCGAGGGAGCGCTGAAACCACCCGCAGTGAAGCCGCTCGCGCCGGAGACCGCCGCGCCCGTATTGTTCAGCTTGGTCACGCTTGCGTTGCCTTTGTTGCTCACCCACACCGCGCCCGTGGCGTCGGTCGCGATCGAGCTCGGCGTGCTCAAACCCCCGCCGACGTAAGTGATTGCGATGGTCCAGGCGCTGGGCGGGGAGTTGACGTTCAGCGCCGGTTGGAAGACCGGCGAGCTCGAGCGCAGCTTGTTGAGGTTCGCCACATTGCGTCCCGGTGACTGCGCGATGTTCATTGCCGCCGTAATCGTGTCCGCGGGGTAGACCGTCCCCCCCGCATTCGGCGCCAGTTCGAAGAGATTGCCGCAGTTGCTCGAGTCGCCCGCCGTCCCGCCGCCCGAGTTGATGCACTGCTCCAGAATGTCGCCAAGAGTGTTGATCTCGGTGGTTGGAAGCGTTGCGCCGGCGGGCAGCGTCGGTCCAGGCAGCGTGCCATTGGCCGTCGCCACCAACTGGTTGATCGCCGCGAACGCATCCGCCAGGCCCGCCGCATTGGTAGAGCTGCTGCCGATGTTCGCAATCCCCGTCATAAACGGCGCCAGCGCCCAAACCGTCGCCACCGTCGTCAGTTCATTGACGTTGATGAAGTTGTTCAGATACGTCCCGCCGCACGTCCCCAGGCCCACCATCATCGCCAGGTTGTTGTTCGTCACCGCCGGCGAGCTCATTGTGGCTGCGATCGGCTGCCCACCCGTGCCCACAAGATAGACCTGAGACCCTGCGGCGCAGGTGTAGCTCGGCAGGTTGAAGTTGCCGCTCGCCGTAGTCTCGACCGATGGGCCAAGCGGAGTCGCTGCCGACCCGTACCCGGTGGTGCCCGCCTGATAGAGCTGCACCGTCACACCCGCGACCGGCTGCTGGCCTCCCATCACGACCCCCTGGATCGCAGCCGCCGCGATCGTCACCGGCTTGCCGGCGTCCGAGTACATCCCCGCGCCGCATCCGCTCAGAATTGTCGACGCAAACAGCGCGCCCGCAATCACAGCTGCCCTCGATAGACCGCCGCGCATCATGGCCTCACCCCCGGCCCGCTTGCCGCTCCGGTTGCCAGCGGCACTACCGGCGCCGCCGCGCCAAGAATTCGCGTCACTGTATTCCCGGTGCTGCTCGGGATCCAGACGCTTCCCGAAATATCGATCGCAATCCCCGCCGGCGCGCTCCCCGGGCCGGCATAACCGCTCGAAGGCGACACCGCCGTACCCGAGTTACTCAGTACGCTCACCGTGCCATTCCCGTTGGCGACCCACACCTGCCCCGAGCCGTCCAGCGCGACCGCCTCCGGATTGCTGATCCCGCCACCCGTATAGGCCGTCGAGTTGACCGCAACGCCCTGTCTGCTGAACTCGCTCACGCCGCTGCTGCTCGCGACCCACAGATTGCCCGACGAATCAAACGCCAATCCTAGCGGGCCCGCAATCGTTCCCACGCCGCCGCCCGTAAACCCGCTCGAACCCGTCAGGGCGATGCCGGTCAGATCGAAGACGCTGAGGCCGCTTGTGCTGTCTCCGAACCACACGCTGCCTGCGATCACCAGGAAACTCGCAGTCTGCGAACCAGCCGAGTAAAGACCACTCGCCGCCTGCGCTGCCTGTAGTTCAACGATGCCTGTCGCGCCGGTCAACGTCACGGTGCTGCCCACCATCGTCGCCGGTCCGCTCACCACTGAGTAGGTGATCGCACCCGCCGAATTCGAGCTCGCCGACACGGAGAACGCCGCATCCAGCGTGTGATGGTTCGCAACGCTGAAGCTGATCGTCGGCGGCACCGTCAGCGTCAGCGTATTGCTGCCGCTGGCCGCCGCATAGTTGCCGTCAGTCAGCGTCGTCGCCGTGATCGTATGGGACCCCGGCGCCAGCAACGAGATGTTGTAACCGGAGTAGGTGCATGTCAACGGACTGGATGAGCCGCTGCAACTCGCCGTCACCGCGCCGCCTGAATCCACCTTGAACGTCAGGCCTCCGCTGGGTGCCGCGCCGCTCCCGGTGAACGCGACGCTGGCGGAGAAGTTTGCCGTCGCCGTCCCGTACGGCAGGCTCACCGCACCTGCCGTCACCGTCGGCGTCTGTTCATTCACAGTCAACGGTACCGTCCCGGACCCGCTCATATAGTTCTCATTGGTGCTAAGGTATGCGCCCGTGATCGTATAGCCCCCTCCCGCCAGCGCGGCGGAGGGAGTGAACGCCTGCGCCGCGGTCTCCGTGCAGGTCGCGCCGGTCGAGCAGCCTGAGCTCTCCGCCAGAGGATCGGTCCCGATCGTTGCAATCGCGCCCGAGCCTGAGAACGTCACCGATCCCGTCGGAAAACTTCCCGCGCCCGAGACCGTCGCCGTGTAAGTAATCGCCGTCGGCAGACCATACGTGTAGGAAGCCGCGCTTGCACCCACGGTCACCGTTGGCGTATACGTGACGCCGCCCGCGGCCGCGCTCTGCCAGCCATTCACCAGGTTCGCGATATTCACCGACCCGATTCCGGTCGCAAGGTCGAAGCCTTGCCCCGTGTTGTACGCCAGGTCCGCCGCGCTTGTGCTCGTCGATAGAATGCCGGTGCTCCCGCTGTCGGTGTAGCAGTTGGTCGAACCCGCACGGCAGGCCTGTGAGTTGTTGCTCGTCTGGACGTCGTAAAAGACGCATGTGCTCGCCGGCACCGTGGCCGTCGTTCCTACTTCGCTGCCCCCGTTGCCGACGCTGCTCAGGCTGGAACCGCTGCCGTTGCATCCATCCGTATAACTCGCAGTGCCGAACTCCGCCCCGGCCATGCTGTAAAGCACAAAGTTCGGCTGCCCCAGCCGCTCCTTCGTGCTCTGCGCGATCAGCGCAAATATGCCCGCCAGCTGCGGCGAGACGAACGACGTGCCTCCGGCCTCCTGCATGGAGCTGCTCGTGTCCGACTGGTAATAATCCAGCGCGTGGCTCCAAAGTCCGTTCGCGGCGAAGAGCGAGACGTCCGGAAGCAGGCGATTGTTGTACGTGCTCGTCGGAGGGATCCCATACACCGTTCCGTTCTGCCAGGACGGGCGCGGCTGCAGGATGCTCACCCCTCCACCCGCGCCGCCGGTCGCGTGGTAATTCGGACCATTCACCGTGTCGTCGCAAAGCGCGTTCGTGTTGGAGTTCCCTTCAAAGTAATAACTGAGGATGGAACTCGCGCAGGTGTCATTCCAGGTTGTCTCGGCGACGTAGCTCAGCGCGGAGGAGTCTCCGCTTCCGTTTGAAGCGGCCCAATAGTGCGCGCGGTCGTAGGAACTGTCGCCTTCAAGCTCGTTGTAGTAGTCCTGGAAGTCCGTGCCGCCCGCGGCCACGTTGTACGCAGTCGAAGCGAACGCGTTTACCGCAATTCCATGGCTCGCGATGCTCTTGTCCTGGTCCCTGGAGTTCGCCGAACCGGCGTCCCCGGAGGAGACCACCACCGTCTGCCCCTGCGCCGTGGCCTGCTCCCATAGGTTGGACAAGAGTGTATTCGTGCTCGCGTCGCCAACCTCCGTGTTGCCGTACGAAAGGCTCATGGTCGTCGCCAGATTGTTGTCGACCACCGCCTCGGCGGAGAGGAAGATGCCGGCCGTGGAGGTTGTCTTACAACTCATAAACAGCAGCGAGGCCGCCGGCGCAGCCGCCCCGGACCACTCCGTATCCAGCACCGCCTCGGATTCTTCATCGGTGCTGGTAATCCCCGGATCGGAGCACGCAATCGACGAGGAGCCATGTTGCACCGTCAGAGCCGGCGTCGCCGGTGAGACGCCCATTAATGTCCGAAACATGGTGACGTCCGCGGTATTAATGTCCGTCTCTTCCAGCAGCGCGATCGTTATGCCCGAACCGTTGATCGTGCCGCCCGTGATCAGCGGCGCTTCGTTGTAGATGGTGTAAAAATCCTGCGCACCCACATAGTAATCGCTGCCGGACGTGTCATTCGGACGCGCATCGCCTTGCGCTGCCCCCCCGACGCGCGGTTGGATCGACGCCCGCGCTGCGACGACCGTCGGGTGCGGCGGGATATCGCTGAGTGAAACAAATCCGGCCACCAGCGCCGCCAACGCCTCCGGCAGCTCCGCCTCGCGCACGGCCGCATAGTGCTCTTCGCCGGTTGCCAGGCGCAGATTGTGAATCTCGGTATGGAAACTCGCCTCGGCCTGCGCGACCGTGCCACTGAAGTCGACGAACATGCCGCTTCGTGCGACGCCGTTGACCGTGAACCCTTCCGACCGAAGATACCCGGTCAGCGTCGCGATATCGGAGGCGGAGGGTCCGAACTCAGTCCCAATCGTCTCAGGAGTGAGCCAATGATGGTAGTCAGGGTTGCCATGTTGGTGCAGTGCCACAACCTCGGCGTCGAAGGCGGCCTGCCGCTCCGCGGGACGCTTCAAGTAGAGCTGAATGTGCTCCATCGGCAGCGATGGATCGCGTGTCCCCAGGTCCTGCGCGGCCGGGACTTCGCCGGATACGGCGCCGGCAGTGGTCGCCAGGCGGCTTCGATCAATGGGCCCCGTGATCAGCGAGCGCGGTGCAGTTCGAAACTCGGCGCGCACCGGGAGTCCCGCCGTCTGCGCTGCCAGTGGCACGCGCAACGCGACCCATGCCAGCAGCCCAATGACGGCGGTACCCGAGCGGTGCACAGCCCATCGGGTTCTCGAAGCGCGGAAGCGCGTGGGACGGTAGCCGTCAACAGAAGACGGCGAGGGAACGCGCTCATGCGCGGCGGAACGAGTCATAAAGCGAAGGTGTTCAGGCTGTATGAGAGTGGACAGGGGCCCGTGAAGCCGAATCACGCGGTGAAGCTTCCTAGTGACATTCTTGGTACCACGCAAGCAGACGCGCAAGATTCATTACTCACTGAGTAAACCACGGAAATCCTGAGAATTGCGCCGCAAATGGCCAAATTTATCGCCCGGGTATCGAGGATGGTCTTGCCCTTATCGACAAGACTTCGGCATTCGCCGTCTCGTCATCTGCTCGTGTCGTATCGCCGAAGCGGCGCCATGCTATGCACCTGCTCTTCGCGCAACGGCCAGTTGTTGGTGAGGATCAATCGCGATCCACACCAGCCCACCAACCAGCGCCAGCGATGCCGCGGTCACAAACGATGCGTCCCACCCAAACCACTTGGCAAGCAATGGAGTCAGCGAGGCCGTGCACGCGCCGCCCACCTGCCCTCCCATATTCATCATTCCGCCCACAATCCCCGTATACTCGCCCGCAACATCCGCCGAGACCGCCCAGAAGCTGCTCTGCGCGAGGTAAAGAATTCCCGCCCCGCACGCCAGCACCAGAGCCGCAGTCTCCGCGCTGTGCGCCCTCGACCCAACCACCAGCAGCGCCGCCGTCAGCGCCAGCGCGACCCCCGGCAGAACGCACCGCCCCATGCGCAGCCCAAATCGCGCCGCGATCCAGTCGCTCACAATCCCACCCAGCAGGCAGCCCACCGTCATCGCCATAAACGGCAGCATGGAGTAGACCGCGCTCGTCTTCAAATTCAGCCCCCTCACCTGCGCCATATAGATGTAGAGCCACGCAAAGAACATCCACGCCACATAACCAAAGGTAAAGTAACTCGCCGTCAGCGCCAGCACGACCCTGCTGCCGAAGATGCTCGCCCACGGAATCGCATTTCTCCCATAGCTCGCATCTTCCTCCAACTTCGCCGCCGCGAGCCGCCGCCCGCCCACAATCAATGCCCGCTCCGCATCTCCCACCCACGGGTGCCCTTCAGGAGTGTCCCGTGCCGCCAGATACCACACCAGCCCCGCCGTCACGCCCACGCACGCGCTGAACCCGAAGGAAGCGCGCCATCCGTGGTGCAGAATAATCGCCGTCACCAGCGGCGTGGTCAGCCCCGCGCCCAGCCCAATCCCCGCAAAGATGAACCCGTTCGCCTTGCCCCGCTCCTTCACCGGAAACCACCGCTCCACAAACTGGCTCGCCGCCGGATACATCATCGCCTCGCCCGCGCCCAACGCAAACCGCACGCCCACCAGAATCAGAAGCGCCTCACTCGTGCCCCGCGGAATCAGCGCCGTAAGCGCGATAAAAAATCCCCACCACAAACCCAGCAACCCCAGCGCCCGCCGCGACCCCAGCCGCCGCGCCAGCAGTCCCGCCGGAATCTGAAAGCCCGCATACCCCACCAGAAACGCGCTGAAGATCCATCCCAACCGGATCTTGCTGATCCCAAACTCCTGCCCGATCTCAATCCCCGCAACCGAGATGTTCGTCCGGTCCAGATACGCCACAGCGCTCAGCACCATCAGCCACAGCACCAGTACATACCGTATCGGCAGGCCGCTCCTTCGTTCTCCGTTGGTCGCCAGGGTCATGCGTTTACCATCTCTCCCACTTCCATTTGCCGCATCACCGCGCGCAACAGATCACGCGCAGCTCAGACAAACGCACAAGCCGCGCCAGCCCTCAACTCAATTCCTCACGTGGATCTGCCACACCTTCGAGAGGCGCGACGTCCCCGCCGGCCCCGTCACATCCAGAATCACCGTATAGTTCCCCTCGCGCCCCGGCCGCGCCGCATACTGATGGATCGGGTTCTGCTCGGTCGACGTCGTCCCATCGCCGAAGTCCCACTTCCACGAAGTGACCTGCCCCTCCGAAAGGTCCTTGAACGCCACCAGCCTCCGGTCCATGTCCACAATCGTGTCCGTAAACTTCGCGTCGATCGCCTTCTGGAACTGCGGCTCCAGCGGCATCAGCTTGAACCCCACCAGTTGCGACGCATTGCCGAAAAAAGTCTGCACGTGCGACAAGTTCCAGAACTGCCGCGCATTCGAGTTCGGGTCGTGATACGCAATCACCGCCCACGAGAGCCCAATCAGCTTGTTCTCCGTCAGCACGCTCTCCACCGCCCGCTCCGGCCCCTCGCATCCCGCATAGTCGAACGGCGTGATGTAAAACTCCAGAATGTACTTGCCGCCCTCGCCCGGCTTGAAGTTGTAGTTCTGCGCGTGGTTCGCGTAGGGCAGCTCCTTGGTGTACTGCGCGCAGCCCCAATCCATCGTCCAGTCCTTGTCCTTCGACGGAGTAAAGATGTGGTAGTTCTGCGCCTGCGCGCCCTGCTGCGCATAGTAGGCATCCGAGCTCGTAAACCGCGGATCGAGCTTCGCTGTGTCGCCCACCGCCTGCTGCGTCCACACATCACGGTGGTACATATCGATCAGCGGCCCGCCCGAAACGTCCCCATCCACCACCACCTCGAAGATGTCGTTATGCAGGTCCGTCCGCGAAAAGTCCCAGTAGTCTTTGTTCGCCTCGTACAAAAAGTAGAGCCGGTTCAGCCCCTTCACCCAGCCCACCTTCACCTTCACGTCCAGCTTCTTCGGGTCGCGCTCCGTGCCATGCCCGCCGGGAAACTCCGTGTCCTCCAGTTGGTCCATGCCGATCGCGTAGCTGTCCGGCACCATCGCCCAGTCGTCGTCGTTCCCGTCGATCCGCGGAATCATGTTCGCCGGGAACTGGAAGACCTTGAACGTCACCTCCGGCCGCTCCAGCGCGCGCGCAGGAAAGATCAGCAGCAACACGACACAAAGCAACAACCGGTATCGCACCATCGAGCCCACGCCTCCTCAGCCTTCGCCAAAGCTATCGATTGATCTTCAGCGTCACCTTGTCCAGCGCGTCGTGGTCGACCGGATACCCCAGCCCCGGCTCCGTCGGAGCCATCACATACCCCTCCGCGTTGGGCCGGAACGTGTCCTTGTACTCCGGCCGGTCCGCATACTCCGGCGGGAACGGCATCTCAAACCACCACGAGTTGGGCAGCGCCAGCTCCACGTTGAAGTGAAGCGCCATGTCCGGTACATTGCCCCAGTTGTGCGGCGTGCACTCCAGGCCATGCGCATCGGCCAGCAGCCCCACCCGCATCGCTCCCGAGATTCCGCCCACATTGTCCGCAATCAGCCGCACCACATCCAGCGCCTCATACTTGATGTAGTCCGCAAAGTCCGCAATCGAATAAATGAACTCGCCCACATGGATCGGCAGGCTCAGCTCCTTACACAGTCCAATCAACCCCTCCATGTCCGTCGTGCGCACAGGGTCCTCAAACCACGCGTAGTTCAGGTCGTCCAGTACGCGTCCTACCGTCATCGCCTCAAACCGGTTGTACCGCTGCACCGGATCGTGCATCAGCACAAACTCGTCGCCCACCGCCGCGCGCACCTGCTTGATCTCCTCGATGTGCCCGATGTACGTCGGGATCGCCGGCCCGGTCGCGTGCTGCCCATTGCCCGGATGAATCTTGTACGCCTTGAAGCCCATCGCCTTCGCCTTCGTCACATCCGGCACGTAGTCTTCAATGGCCGGCAGGTGCTGCGAGCTGGCGTACGCCATCATCCGGTCCTTGGTCGGCGTGCCGCCGGAGAGAATCTTGTAGATCGGCTTGTTCACCGCCTTGCCCAGAATGTCCCACAGGCACACGTCCGCCGCCGCCGTGTAGTAGTTCGGCCACGTGCCGCCGCCGCGCGTCATCAGGCCCGATCCCTGAATCGCCGCGCCCTCAAACGCCGAATGCGTTCCCACGCCGCCCACCGCGCCAAAGCCCGGCGCACCGCTCATCGCCGCCGCACGCCCCGCGCCGCCGCCTGCTCCCGCTCCACCACCGGCCCCCGGCGGACGCCGCGCGCCGGCTGCCCCGCCATCAAACCCTCCCGGCGCCTTCATTCCGCTGGTCGAGGTCAGCGTCGGCAGCAGGTCCATCACGTTCTTGCCCACCAGCGCCGTCTTCGCCCAATCCAGCCAGCCCGGCGTCGCATTGCGGTCGCCAATGGTGTAATTCCCCTCGATCCCGCTGTTGGTCACAACCGACAGCAGCTCACCCGTCTCCGGGCTGTTTAGCTTGTGCACCTTGCTGATGTCGGTGACATACACCTTCACCTCTTTGATCGTCAGGTCCGGCAGGTCCGCCGGCTTCACGCCCACTGCCTGCGCGGCCGCCCCAATGGGATTCGCAATCGCGGCTGCAATCCCGCTCGCGGCAAATCCAGCTGAACCACCAAGAAACGCGCGTCGTGACGGATTCTCGTTCACTGTTTTTCTCCTCTTGCTTCTCTCACTGTCCAAAAAATCACTTCGTGGCCGGCGCATCCGGAAGCGCAAACGAGAGCACATTCGGCCCCGACGCAATCGCCACGTACTGCTTCCCATCCACCTCGTAGGTCATCGGAGACGCCTTCATCGCGTGGTTGGTCTCGTAGTGCCACAGATATTTGCCCGTCTTCGCATCCACGGCGGCGAACCCTCCGCTGCTCTCGCCAAAGAACAGCAGCCCGCCTGCGGTCGACAAAACCCCCGCATAGTTCGACTGCACCGGCCCAGGCAGGCTAATCTGCCAAACCACTTTACCCGTTTCGATATTGAACGCGCGAAGAATTTTTTGCGCCGGATGCGCCGGGTCCAGGTACCGCCCGTACCCGCCGTCCGCCGCCTTGCGATACAGCGTGCAGTCCTCCACCGTCATCACGTAATAAAGGTTCGTCGCCGGACTATACGCCGTCGAGTACCAGTTCGTCGCCCCGCGCACCGCCGGACACCCCACCACGCCCTCCAGGCTCGTCTCATTCGCCGGCAGCAGCTCCGGCAGCCACGTCTTCGGGTCGATCCCGCTCGCCCAGTTCAGCGTGTCCACCATCTTCGTCGCCAGCAGCGGCTTGCCATTCGTCCGGTCCAGCACATACAGGAACCCATTCCGGTTCGCATGGAGCAGCAGCTTCCTCGGCTGCCCCTTCCATATCGCATCCACCAGCACCACCGGCTGGTTCGCGTCCCAGTCATGCAGATCATGCGGCGTGTACTGGAAGTACCACAGCAACTTCCCCGTCGCCGCGTCCAGCGCCACATCGCTGTCCGTATATAGGTTCGCGCCGGCGCGCTCATCCCCATCCGTGTCCGGATGCGGGTTCCCAATCGGCCAATAAACAATCTTCCCGTCCGCGCTCGCGCTGCCCGTCGTCCACGTCGCGCCGCCACCCAGCGCCAGCGCCGATCCCTTCCACGTGTCCGCAATCGGTCCCGTGTCGTCCGGTTTCGGTATGGTCATAAACTTCCAGGCCTTCTCGCCGGTCTCCGCCTTATACGCCGCGACAAACCCGCGAATCCCGTTGTCCCCGCCGCTCACCCCCGTCACCACCAGGTCGCCCACCACCAGCGGCGCCGCCGTCCCGCCAAACTGCCCCGGCTCGCCCTCCGGAGTGTCCACCTCCCACTCCAGCGCGCCCGTCAACCGGTTCAGCGCAATCAGGTGCGCGTTGTCCGTCAGATAAAACACCCGGTCGCCCATCACCGCCGCGCCCCGGTTGCTCCCAATCGCCGCGTCGCCCGAGATCGTCGACCCCACGCTCTTCGGCCGCTCATAATGCCAGATCGCCCGCCCCGTCTTCGCGCTGATCGCATCCACCTGGTTGTTGCCCGTCACGTACATCACGCCGTCCGCAACCACCGGCGTCGTCTCCAGCCCAAAGTACGTGTTCGTGTACGTGAACCGCGGCGCAAGCCGCGCCACGTTCCCCACATTGATCTGGTTCAGCGCGCTGTCCCTGTTCCCGCTCAGTACCCCGTTGTAGTTGGGCCAGTCGCCCTTCGGCGGATGCACCACCTTGGCAATCTCCGCGTCCGGCGTCGCCGGCACCGCCGCCGTCAGCGCTCCCACCGCCCCCGCGCCCGTCAGCGTGCTCAGATACGCCACCACATTCTTCCGCTCCTCTGCGGTCCCCGCATACGGCGGCATCGCCGCGGTCTTCTGCGGCGTCACCGTCTTGTACTCGCTGTCCATCAGCGGATGCAGTTTCCCGTCCATCGTCTGCAGCACCAGGTCATGGCTGCCCTGCGCCCGCAGAAATCCCGTCAGCGTCTTCCCGCTCTTCAGGGTCACCGTCGCCGTCGTATAGCCCACCGGAATGCTCGCCGCCGGGTCCGTCAGCGCCCGCTGCATATCCGGAAGCCGCAGCCTCCGCCCCACCGCCGAGAGGTCAGGCCCAATCGACCCGCCCTGCCCATGCACCATATGGCACAGGCTGCATCCGCCGCCGCCAAAAAAAATCCCCTCACCCGCCTTCGCATCTCCCGGCACCGGCGCCGCCGATGCCGTCGAATTAATCCCACGAATAAACCCCGTCAGCACCGTCAGCTGCTCCGAAGGCACCGGAAACCCCGGCATCTTCCCCTTGCCCTTCACAATGATCGTCTGCAGGTCCGCATCCGTCAGCGTCTTGAAGTGGTCCGGATTCACCAGCGTCGGCGCCCGGTCCGTCCCCCGCGCATCGTTCCCGTGGCACAACGAACACGTCTGCGCAAACGCCCTCGGCGCCTCTCCCGCCTGCCCCAAACCCTGCCCCGGCCCCATCGGCATCATCTCCATCCGCGCCTGCGGCTGCGGAGTTGCCTGCGCCCCACCCTGCGCCGCCCCACCCTGCGCCGCCCCACCCTGCGCCGGCCCAGGTGCGGCCGCTGGAGCCCCACTCCCCGGCGGATTGATCGCCCGAAGGAACTTGATCACCGTCACCACATCCGCCGCCTGCAGCGGAAACGGCGGCATCTTCCCCTTGCCCTTCTTGATGATGTTCGCAATGTCGTCGTCGGTCAGCGCCTGCACATGCGCCGAGTTCGCCAGTGCCGGCCCAATCGCCGTGCCCTTCGCATCCTTGCCGTGGCACAGTGCGCACCCATTCGCAAACGGCGCCGGCGGCGTCGGAGCCGGCGGCGCCCCCTGCGCCCGGAGTTGCCCCGCACCACCTGCCACCAGCAAAACAACCGCCGAGCACACCGGCGCAGCTCTCATCCATCGACTGAGACAGTTCCGTGCAGATGTATTCATCGAACGCAAAACGGGGCGGGATCGCATAGTGAGGATAGGCCTGATTGAGAGGATCATGTGGACTGGGACGAAGTATAACCAAACCCGTCACACCAGTGACGGATAAGCACCACGCAGAGACGCGCAACCAAAGAATCACGCAATGGGAATCGCAAGCCGGCCGCGCCCCAATTCACACGCAGGCAAATCCTAACCCCGCAGATACGGCCCAAGATACGCGTGCATCGCGTCCACTACGACCTTCTTGTCCGCGTCCGTCATCGGTCCCGTCGCCGCCCGGCCCGCGCCGCCGCCCGCACCGCCGCCGCCCGATCCCATCCCCGGCGTCGCCCGCGACTTGGTGTTCTCCTTGAAGATCCCGCGCGCCACCATCACATACTGGTCCGCATCCGTAATCGTCGAGAACGCCTGGATCCGCGCAAACATGTCGTACGACTCCCGCGGCTTGCCCGCCTTCCAAAGCTCCCACGCCTCCTGGAAGATGTCCGCCATCCCCACCGTCGGGCAGAACCCCGTAAACCCAAGCTGCATCTCCTCCATCATCGACCGCACGCCCTTGCCCGCAAACACCGCCAGCTTCCCGTCCGTCTTCGCGCGCAGCTCCGTCACCCGCTTCAGCGGATCGCCCGCCTCGTCCTTCACCACCTTCACCGTCGGGATCGTCTTGAACATCTCCACCACCGAATCCACCGACATGTCCCCAATCGTCTGGATGAACAGCGGCAGCTCCGTCGCCGCGCCTATCGCCTTGTAGTACGCCAGAATCGCCGCCTGGTCCCCATCCGGCGGCAGCGAGCAGATCGCATCCGCCCCCGTCTTCGCCGCATGTTTCGCGTACGCAACCGCCCCGTCCAGATCGTTGCCCTTCGTCTGCACCCCAATCACAATCGCCGTCTTGCCGCCCTTGCCCGCGGCCACCATCGCCTCCGCCCCGCTCATCCGCTCCGCAGTCGTCAGCGTCGACCATCCACTCGCAATCTGCGGCCAGATGATCCCCGGGACCCCACCCTTATTGCAGAACCGCACCTCATTGCCCAGGCAATCCAGGTCCAGCTTGTCGTCCTGCGTAAATGGCGAAGACGCAATCGGAAATAGCCCATTAAACGCCTTGCCGTCGCCCATCTTCGCCCCGGCGGCCGCCCCGTACTTCGAGAACGCCGCCCCCGCCGCCACAGAACCCAGCGTCTTCAATAGCGTCCTGCGGTCCACATTGGACGTATATGTAGTCATCGTCTTCCCCTGTATTGGTGCCGTCCTTTGATACATGCCGCGCATTTCCAATGTCAAGCCAAACGCAACGGCCGCCGTTTATAATCCGCCACGCCGCCGGAGGCACCGTCCATCCCATGAATAACTCGCTCGCCATCGTCCTCGCCGCTCTCGCCCTCGCCTCCACTCCAGACCATCTCCTCGCCGCCACACCCGCGCCTCCAACCATCAAGATCGCCACCGGCAGCGGCCTCACCACCCTCCCCGCGCCCAAAGCCCCATTCTTCGACATCACCTCCTACGGAGCCGCGCCCAACGCCCCCGCGCTCAAG
This sequence comes from Acidobacteriaceae bacterium, assembly GCA_050014235.1. Taxonomy (GTDB): domain Bacteria; phylum Acidobacteriota; class Terriglobia; order Terriglobales; family Acidobacteriaceae; genus Edaphobacter. The sequence goes on along the minus strand of JBEKDS010000014.1, from coordinate 83,626 downwards.
AACCAGGCCGCCATCAACTCCGCCATCGACGCCGCAGCCGCCGCTGGCGGAGGCACCGTCGTCATCCCCGCCGGCGCCTTCAAGACCTACTCCATCCGTCTCAAATCCAACGTCGGCCTCCACCTCGCCACCAAAGATTCCATCCTCCGCGCCGCCGTCCCCGGCACCGGCCCCAATCAGGACGGCGGCTTCTACGACGCGCCCGAGAACAACCCCTTCATCGGCGTCCAGGACCCCGGCCACTCCCACTGGGCCGATAGCCTCATCTACGGCATCGGCATCCACAACGTCATGATCTCCGGCCCCGGCCTCATCGACGGCAGCAACCCCGGCCCCAACGGCCAGGTCATCGACGTCCTCATCGGAGGCGACCCCCGCGAGCAGGCGACCCGCGACGCCGCCGGCCTCCCCGGCCCCGGCAACAAAGCCATCGGCCTCGAAAACTGCACCAACATCATCTTCCGCGACTTCCGCCTCAAGAACGGCGGCCACTTCGCCGTCCTCGGCACCGCCATCGATCACTGGACCATCGACAACGTCATCTTCGACACCGATCGCGACGCCCTGGACATCGACACCTCGCAGAACATGACCATCCGTAACTCCGTCTTCAATTCCCTCAACGACGACGCCCTCGTAATGAAAGGCTCCTTTGGCGCAGGAAAATTCCTAACTTCAAAGAATATATTGATCGAAAATGACACCGTAAGCGGCTACGACCCCGGCTCCGTCCTCGATAAGACCTACTCCACCGGTCGACTCGCCGCCAACGATCGCGACGGCCCCACCGGCCGCGTCAAGTTCGGCACCGAAGGCACCAGCGGCCTCGACACCGTTACCGTCCGCCACGTCACCTTCGACCACTCCCGCGGCTTCTGCCTCGAGTCCGTCGACGGCGCCACGCTGGAAAACATCCTCTTCACCGACGTCCACATGAAGCACATCAGCAGCTCGCCCATCTTCCTCGTCATCGGCGACCGCGGCCGCGCCCCCGTCACCGGCAACACCACCTCCAACTCCGCCAATGCCAGCCGCGACGTCCGCCTTACCGACTCCGGCTGGGTTCTGCCTAACGTCCCCGCCACCTACGGCAGCTACCCGCCCACCCGCTACATCCCCGCCTACGATAAATCCACGCAGGTCACCATCGGCGGTGCCGCGCGCGGCTTTTCCATCGTCAATCCCGCCGCGCCCACCCGCCTCAATCCCGCGTCCATCCACCCCAACGACCCCCTCTTCGCCAACGCCGTCCACGTCCCCTTCGCGCAGGTCCGCAACATCGCCATTTCGAACGTCACCGTCGAAGACGCCGACCCCCGCTACCCCATCCTCCTCAGCGGCCTCGTCGGTCACCCCATCGAAAACGTCAGCATCTCCAACGTCACCGTTGAATACCGCGGCGGCCTCACCATGGACGACGCCATCGAACAGCGCCAGCTCGCCGCACCCTATACCTTCACCGCCTACCAGGCTGCTCCCGTCACGCAGTCCCTCACCTGGCTGGCCAACACCTTCTTCGCCAAGAACGAAGCCCTGCTCCCCCGCATCTCCTGGGATCCTGCCGCTGACTCCTGGAAACCCGACCCCTACAATATTCCGGAAATGCCCCGCGAATATCCCGAACCGAGCATCTTCGGCATCCTTCCCGCCTATGGCCTCTACGCCCGCCACGTCGCTGGACTTACTCTGACCGGAGTAACTCTAAAGTACAAAATCGAAGACAAACGCCCCGCCGTAGTCCTCGACGACGTAAAAAATGCTAGCTTCGCCAAGCTATCTGTAACAACCACCCCAGAAACTCCCGCAATAATCAAAGTAATTAACCAGAAAAAGCGCCCATCCGAACTTGAATTTATCCCCAATACTCCCTACCAATCGACCGGAGTTACCAACCTCGTCGTCTCACCCACCCTCCTGACCCAAACCGTCACCATCGACCGCCCATCCCCCGGCACCCCACCCGACTCCCTCTACACCTACCCTACCGCCCCCACCGCCGCCCATCCCTACGCCTACGCCATCCCCGACGACAAATACCCGCTCCCCCAAACCGTCTTCCCCGCGGTCTTCGACTACATCGCCCCGCAAATCATCCCCGCCGGCCAGCCCCTCCAACTCACCGTGATCGCCCGCTCCCCCGCACCCAACCCAACCCTCACCTACTCCGCAGCAACCCTCCCCGCCGGCGCAACCTTCGATCCCACCACCCACACCCTCACCTGGACGCCCAAGCCCACCCAGCTCGGCCCCCACACCCTCCACTTCACCGTGGACAACGCCGCCATCCCCGAAACGACCACCGCCACCATCACCGTCACCAAGCCTTAGACTGCCTCAGGCGGATCGCTAGAGAGCCAATCCCTCAAATGCCGTCATTCTGGCGCAGCCAGAATCTCAGTATTTGTTTCTTTGCATTCGCCATTCATCTCTAAGTATTCGCCCTAAGTCACCGGCCCCGGATTAAACAACGCAATCTCATTGTGCAGACCCCACCGGTCCGCCCACGTCTGCTTCCGCCCGCTCGCCACATCCAGAATCATCTCAAACAACCGCGTCCCCACCTCCTCAATCGTCGCGTCCCCTGTCGCAATCGTCCCCGCATCCAGATCGATCAAATCGCACCACCGCTCACTCAGTCCCGTCCGCGACGCCACCTTAATCACCGGCGCCATCGCCAACCCATACGGCGTCCCGCGCCCCGTCGTGAACAAATGCATGTTCATCCCCGCCGCCAGCTGCAGCGTCCCGCAGATAAAATCACTCGCCGGCGTCGCCGCAAACACCAGCCCCTTCTTCGTCACCCGCTCCCCCGGCCCAAACACGCCCGCAATCGCGCTCGTCCCTGCCTTCGCAATCGACCCCAACGCCTTCTCCACAATATTCGTCAGGCCGCCGCGCTTGTTCCCCGGGCTCGGGTTCGCGCTTCGGTCCACGCCGCCGCGCTCCAGATACGCGTCGTACCACGCCATCTCGCGCACCAGCTCCCGCGCCACGCCCTCATCCGCCGCCCGCGCCGTCAGCAGATGGATCGCGTCCCGCACCTCCGTCACCTCGGAGAACATCACCGTCGCCCCGGCGCGCACCAGCAGGTCCGACGCATACCCCACCGCCGGGTTCGCCGTCACCCCGGAGAACGCATCGCTGCCCCCGCACTGCAATCCCACCACCAGGTCCGCCGCCGGACGCGTCCGCCGCACCCGCTTGTTCAGCTCCTCCAGCCGCCGCTCCGCCATCTCCATAATCGCCGCCACCATGTCCCCAAAGCTGTGGTGCTCCTCATCCTGCATCCGCACGATATAGGGCACGTCCGACAAAATCGGCAATGTATTCGAAGGTAGCAACCGCACCGGCTGCAACTTCTCGCACCCCAGGCTCACCATCATCGGCGCTCCGCCCAGGTTCGGATTCAGGCTCAAATTCCTCAGCGTCCGCACCGGAATCTGCGCGTCCGGCGCATCGATCGCCACGCCGCATCCATAGTTGTGCGTCAGCGCATTCACATCGTCCACATTCGTGTATCGCGGCAGCACCTCCGCCTTGATCCGTCGCACCGCGTGGTCCACCGTCGCCGCGACGCACTGCACCGTGGTGGTGATGCCCAAAATGTTCTTTGTCCCCACCGACCCATCGTCATTCACAAACCCTTCGAACGTATACCCCTCAAGCCGCGGCATCGCCTTCGGCACCGCCGTCGCCAGCGGCAGATCGTCCAGCGACGGAGCCACCGGCATCCGCACTCGCTCCTCATGCACCCAGCTGCCGCCCGGAATCGCGCGCTCCGCATATCCAATTACCGAGCCATACCGCACAATCGGCTCACCCGCCGCTATGTCCTTGAGCGCCACCTTATGCGCCTCCGGCACGTCGTCCACCAGCGTCAGTCCCGAATCGAACCGCGTTCCCGCGCGCAGCCCGCCCTCGTTCACGATGATCGCCACCGTGTCCCGCGCATCCACCCGCACATACAACGGCCGCAATGTCACCTCGGCCCTCACGCCTGCTCCAACTTCCCCTCAACCAGCCGCAGAACCCCCAGCGGGTTCCCATCCTTCAACCCCTCCGGCAGCAGCGCCTTCGGAAAATTCTGATAGCACACCGGCCGCAGCCATCGCTCAATCGCCATCACCCCCACCGACGTACTCCGCGTGTCCGACGTGGCCGGCTGCGGCCCGCCATGCACCATCGCATGCGCCACCTCCACGCCCGTCGGAAACCCATTCACCAGCACGCGCCCGGCCTTCCGCTCCAGCACCGGCAGCAGCGTCCGCGCCAGCGCGATGTCCTCCTCCTCCAGATGCATCGCCGCCGTCAACTGCCCGTCGACAGCCTTCGCCACTGCCACTAACTCCTCGACATCCCTGCATTCGATCAGCAGTGCCGCCGGTCCAAACACCTCCTCCAATAACTTCGGCGACTCGATGAGGTGGCGCCCGCTCGTCGCAAACAGCATCGCCTGCCCCGCCGTCGCACCCTCCACCGTCGCACCGCCCTTCATCAATGAACGAACCTGCGCTTCCTGCTCCCACTGCGCCGTCCCATGGCAGTACGCCTGGTGAATCCCCGCATTCAGCATCGTCGTCGCCGCCTTAGCCTCAATCGCCACCTTCGCCGCCGCCACAAAGGCGTCGAACTCCGCTCCCGCGACCCCAATCACAATCCCGGGCTTAGTGCAGAACTGTCCCGAGCCCAGCGTCACCGAATCGATCAGCCCCTTCGCAATCGCCTCCGCCCGATCCGCCAGCGCACCCGGCAAGAGAAACACCGGATTGATGCTGCTCATCTCCGCATACACCGGGATCGGCACGTCACGCCCCGCCGCGAGCGCCACCAGCGCTCGCCCGCCATTCCGCGACCCCGTGAACCCGACCCCCTGGATCGCCGGATGCAACACCAGTGCCTCGCCCACCGCATTCCCCTCGCCCAGCACCAGCGAGAAGACGCCCTCATGCAGCCCGCACCCGGCGACTGCCTTCTGGATCACCCGCCCCACCAGCTCCGAAGTCCCCAGATGCGACGGGTGCGCCTTTGCCACCACCGGACAACCCGCCGCCAGCGCCGAAGCCGTATCGCCTCCGCCCACCGAAAACGCCAGCGGAAAGTTGCTCGCCCCAAACACCGCCACCGGCCCCAACGGAATCTTCTGCGCCCGCAGATCGACCCGCGGCAGCGGCTTGCGCTCCGGCAGCGCGCGGTCGATGGTCGCTTCCAGCCATCGCCCCTCCCGCGCCAGCGCCGCAAACATCCGCAGCTGCCCAGCCGTCCGCGCCCGCTCGCCCTCCACTCGCGCGCGCGGCAGCCCGCTCTCGCTCATCACCCGCTCCACCAGCACATCGCCCAGGTCCACAATCCCCTGCGCGATCGCCTCCAGAAACCCCGCCCGCTCCTCCAGGCTCACGGCGCGGTACGCATCGAACGCCGCCTCCGCCAACTCGCACGCCGCCGCCACATCCTTCGCCGACCCACCCCCAAACGCCGGCTCCATCGCCTCACCGGTCGCCGGATTCACCGCGCGCATCGTACCCACCGTCCCCCGCACCGCGCGCCCGCCAATCAACATCTCGCCCGTCAACTGCATCGCACCAACCTCACAAAATCACCGCACCAACCTACCGCGCCAAACTACCGCACCGACCTACCGAACAAGACACGGCCGCTTCGCATCGAACCTCCAGCCCGGCTCAAGAAACTGCATCGCCAGCGCATCATCCCGCGCGCCCAGCCCCTCCATATTGTAGAGCGCGTGCGCCCGCTCCACCTGCTCCATATCAATCTCCACGCCCAGCCCCGGCGCCTCCGGCACAGCAATCCGCCCATCCACAATCCGTAACGGCTCCTTCGTCAGCCGCTCCCCATCCTGCCAGATCAAGTGTGTATCCATCGCCGTCACCCTCCCCACCGCCGCCGCCGCAACATGCGTCATCATCGCCAGCGAGATATCGAAGTGATTGTTCGAGTGCGATCCCCACGTCAGCCCCCGCTCCCGGCACACCTCAGACACCCGCACCGACCCCCGCATCGTCCAGAAGTGCGGATCGGCCAGCGGAATGTCCACTGCCTCCAGCCGCACCGCCTCCTCCAGCTCCGCCCAGTCCGTCGCAATCATATTCGTCGCCGTCGCCAGCCCCGTCGCCCGCCGGAACGCCGCCATCGCCTCGCACCCTGTCATCCCCGGCTCCGCCCCGCACGGGTCCTCCGCATACGCCAGCACTCCACTCATCCCCGAGCACAGCCGCACCGCCTCCTCCAGCGGCCACGCCCCATTCGGGTCCACCGTCACCCGCGCCTCCGGAAACCGCTCCTTCAGCGCCGCCGCAACCTCCATCTCGCGCTCACCCTCCAGCACTCCGCCCTTCAGCTTGAAGTCGCGAAACCCATAGCGCGCCTCCGCCGCCTCCGCCAACCGCACCACCGCCGCCCCATCCAGCGCCTCCTCATCCCGCAGCCGCACCCACGCATCATCCTCGTCGCTCCCATCCCGATACTTGAGCGAAGTCCTCCTCCTGCCCCCAACAAAAAACAGATACCCCAATACCTCCACGCTCGTCCGCTGCTGCCCCTCACCCACCCGCTGCTGCCCTTCGCCCAACAGCGCCGCCACCGGCGCCCCCATCCACTTTCCCAACAGATCCAGCATCGCCGCCTCAATCGCCGTCATCGCATGGATCGTCGTCCGCTGGTCGAACGTCTGCACCCCGCGCCCGCCGCGGTCCATCTCCGCAAACCGCACCCGCACCGCCTCCACCACCGCCGCGCAAGCCCCCACCCGCGCCCCCACCACCAACCCCTTCGCCTCCTCCAGCACCCGCCGAATTTTCTCCCCACCCGGCGCCTCACCCACACCCGTATGCCCCGCGCTGTCCGTCAACACCACCACATTCCGCGTGAAGAACGGCCCATGCGCCCCGCTCAGATTCAGCAGCATCGAGTCCCGCCCCGCCACCGGAATCACCCGCATCCCCGTAACCACCGGCCCGTCCCCAACCCCCGCAACCGCACCGCTCAATCCCACGCCACACCCCGCAACGACCCTAAGCCGCCCGCCCCAGCGGCGGCAACTCCAGCCGCTTGATATCCCCCACGATCACCACGTAGCTAAAGATCGCCAGCAACGGCGCCGCGGCCACAAAGATCAGCGCATCGTGAAACGAATTCGTCCGCTTCACCAGATGCCCAATCACAATCGGCGTCGTAATCCCCGAGATATTCCCCAGCAGGTTGAACAGCCCCCCGTTCAACCCAATCAGCTCCTTCGGCGAGGTGTCCGCAATCACCGCCCAGCCCAGCGCGCCGAACCCCTTGCCAAAAAACGCAATCGTCATCAGCACCATCACCACCGCCTGCGTGTTGGTGTAGTTGCAACCGACAATCGCAACCGCAAGCAGCATCCCCGCCACAATCGGCGCCTTCCGTGCAAACGTAAGCGACGCGCCCCGGCGCAGCAACTCATCGGAGCTCACCCCGCCCAGCACCCCTCCAATCGAACCGAAGAGCGCCGGCAGCGCCGCCGCAATCCCGCCCTTCAAGATCGACATATGCCGCCCCTGCACAAGATAGATCGGAAACCACGTGAGAAAAAAAGTCGTCAGCGTCGTAATGCACATCTGCCCCAGATAAATCCCCACCAGCATCCGCTGGCTCAGCAACTGCTTCACGCCGGCCCAGCTCATCGGGTTGCTCCGCGATTTCCCGCCCGCCACGCGGTCCACATTCACCAGCCCCCCGCCGCGCTCGATCGTCTCAACCTCCGCTTTGGAGATCCACGGATGCTCGTCCACGTTGTACACCAGCTTCGACCACGCAAACGCCAGCAGCGCACCGAACGCTCCCATAAACCAGAAGCAGCTGCGCCATCCATAGTGCGTCGTCAGCCACCCAAACAGCGGCGCGAACGCCACCAGCGCAAAGTACTGCGACGCATTGAAGATCGCCGACGCCCCGCCCCGCTCCGCCGTCGGAAACCACGTCGCCACAATCCGCCCATTGCCGGGAAACACCGGTGTCTGCGCCAGCCCGGAGAGCAGCCGCAGCCCAAAGATCACCGTGAACGCCATGCTCGCGCCCAGATGCCCCGTGAACCCAATCAGAAACGCGCACAGCGACCACGCCACAATGCTGATCCCATACACCCGCTTCGACCCAAACCGGTCGAGCAACCCGCCCGAAGGCAACTGCCCTGCCACATACGCCCAGCTGAACCCCGAGAGCAGCCAGCCCAGCTTTACCGCATCAAGCGCCAGCTCCTTCTGCATCGCCGCGCCCGCAATCGACAGCGCCACCCGGTCGCCATAGCTGAAGCAGCTCGCGATGAACAGCATCGTCACGATCAGATACCGTATGTGCGTCGTCCTGCCTTCGCCCATCGGCCCTGCTGGTTTCGCTGCTCCCTGCAACGTCACGCCCGCCCCGCAATCAGCTTCGTCAGCGCATCCATCTCGCCCGCATCCAGGTCGGTCAGCGGCGTCCGCACCGGCCCCGCCGGCCGTCCCACCGCGCGCATCCCCGCCTTCACAATCGACACCGCATACCCCTTGTGCCGGTTGCGAATATCGATATACGGCAGCACAAACTCGCGCAGCTCCTTGTACACCTCCGCGTGGTCGCGCCTGCGCACCGCAGCGTAAAAGTTCTGCGCAAACCTCGGCAGAAAATTGAAGATCGCCGAAGAATACGTCGTCACCCCCATCTCCAGATAGGGCAGAGCAAACGTCTCCGCCGTCGGCAGCCCGCCAATGTACGTCAGCCGGTCTCCCAGCCGCGCATAGATCCGCGTCATCAACTCAATATCGCCATACCCATCCTTGAACCCCACCAGGTTAGCGCACCGCGCGCACAACCGCTCCAGCACCGCATCGTTCACAATCGCATTGTCGCGGTTATAAAAAATCACCCCCAGCTTCGTCGACGTGCACACCGCCTCCACATGCGCCGCCAGCCCCGCCGGGTCCGCATTCACCAGATACGGCGGCAGCAGCAGCAAACCATCCGCGCCCGCCTTCTCCGCCGCCTGCGCTAACTGCTTCGCCATTGCCGTGCCATACCCGCACCCCGCCACCACCGGCACGCGCCCACGCGTCTGCTCGACAGCCGCCCGCACCACCGCCGCAAACTCCTCCAGCGTCAGCGAGAAAAACTCACCCGTCCCCCCCGCCGCAAACAGCCCCGCCGGCTCGTGCTCCAGCAGCCACTCCAGATGCGCGCGATACGCCGCCTCATCGAACGCATACGTCCGCGTAAAATGCGTCACCGGAAACGACAGCAGCCCCGCCCCAATCCTCTTCGCAAACTCCCCCGGCACCATCCCGCTCATACCACCCCTTCACTCGAATCCACAGCAACCCGCAACCGCAGTTGGTGCCCGGAGGGGGACTTGAACCCCCACGACCGTATTATGGTCTGCGGATTTTAAGTTCCGAGACAGCCCATTCTAAAAGACCTGCGCCAAGAAGCTACAGCTCATTTTCAAATTACACCGATTGCTAAGAACCCGCGCGATTATAGGGTGTTGTAGCTATCCTCGCGCAACGGGTCGCAATCGGTAGGGATGCCGGCAGGCACAAAATCGGGCGCAGTCTGCGTGGGCCCACACAGGACGCCTGAACTTGTCTACAGCCCCGAATTCGGGAGATTCACCTTCTCCAAGTCCTACGGCTGTTATCGCCGAACGTTGCAGGATGGCTCCCCGTCATCGACCTCTCCTCAATGAGCGCTAAGGCGCGTTTGCGGGAATGGACTCGGGCGAAATCACAGTTGAAGTATCCGCGGTTGCATAAGCAGTCCCCAAAAGACGCCGAACGCGATGACCCCTATTGTCCCCTTTTTGACCTTTTGACCAATGGAACGGCCTTGGAATTGGCACTCGCCGGCCGCAACACCCGCCGCAGCATACACCGCATCTCAGCGCAGCTACGCGGAGCTGCAACGCTTCGCGATTGACGGATTACGGAGCGCAATCTTTCCATCCCATTCCAATCGATAGCACCCCTCGGGGAAGGCCTGCGTCGGCAGATCGTGTACGGGAGCGATACAACTTTCTGGCGATTGAGCGAGGGGGAGCGTGAGGAATAGCTTTAGGTGCAACAGTGCGCCTCCGTCATCCCCCCAATGTCGGTTCGCTACGGACCGGGACGTGGGGCCATTGCAGTTTTGTCCCGACGTTGCTAAGAGGACCGAGATGCCAATTCGCGTGAAAACGCTGATCGTCTGCGAGCTGTTGGCGGCGCTTCTTAGCATCAAGGTGGCTTTCGGCTTCCCTAGCCACTCCTGGTTTCGTTTCGCGGTGTACCTGGTCGCCGTGCTCCTGAGCTCCGGGCTGAAGGTAGCTCTGCCCAAAGGCGATGGAACGATGACGGTAAACTTTCCGTTCATCTTGCTCAGCATTGTGCAGTTTTCCGTCGGGCAGGCAATTGCTTTGGCGGCCGTGTCGGTATTCGCGCAGTGCCGCATTAAGGTGCTCAAGCCTTTCACGGTGGTGCAGATCGCATTCAACGTCGCCAATGTAATGACGTGCACCCTCGTTACCTGGATGGCATTTCAGCGTCTGACTCGGCTGCACATGGAACTGGCTCCGGCGCTGTCGATCGCGGTGATCGCGTATTTCTTCGCGAATACCATACCGGTAGCGTTGGCGATCGCGTGGTCTAAAGGCGAGTCGCCTTTCCGCCTGTGGAAGCGTGAGTTCCCGTGGTATTTGCCCTTTTACCTCGTCGGCGCAGTCTTGGCGGCGATCGCGCATCTGATCAGCGTCCACTTCGGATGGACAACATCGCTGCTATTGATCCCGATGGTTTACACGATCCATCGCGCGTACCGGTCGCAGATGAAGGCGATTGAAGACCGGCAGGCGCATATTGAGGAGATTGAAGCACTGCAGCTTCGCACCATCGAAGGGTTGGCGATGGCGATTGAGGCCAAGGACCACAGTACCCATGAACACCTGATGAGGGTAAGGGTCTATGTCTCAGAGATCGGCGCAACCATGGGACTTCCTAAGGACCAGATGCAGGCGCTTTTGACTGCTTCCTTCCTGCACGACATCGGCAAGCTGGCGGTTCCGGAACACATCATCAACAAGCCGGGGAAACTGACCCCCGAAGAGTTTGAAAAGATGAAGATCCACCCGGTCGTGGGAGCAGACATTCTGGACCGGGTGCGGTTCCCGTATCCGGTTGTCCCCATCGTCCGTTCCCACCACGAGGCCTGGGATGGCAGCGGATATCCAGACGGTCTGACGGGAACAGACATTCCAGTGGGCGCCCGGATCCTGAGTGTGGTGGATTGCTTCGACGCGCTGGCTTCGGACCGGCCATATCGCAAGGCATTGCCTCTGGAGCAGGCGATGGAGTTTGTGAAGAGCAAAGCGGGGTCGCAGTTTGATCCAAGCATCGTAGCGATCCTCGAGAGCCGGTATGTCGAACTCGAACATTTGGCCAGTGAGCAGCGGGCGGGTCTTGAACCTCTCAACACTGAGATAGAGGTATGGCGCGGCGCGGCTCCCAGTGCCGGCTTTGAGCGGGACAACTCCGGTGAGGAGGCCAAACGGTCTGCGGTAGCGTGCGGAGAGGCTCGCAGAGCCGGACTCGCGGATCGGTTGAGAGCCAACGGCAGCCCGCTCAATTTGATTGCCGAAGCCAATCGCGAGGCGCAGGCAATCTTCGAGATGAGTCAGATCTTAGGCAGTTCGCTCAGCCCCAATGAGACGATTTCGGTGATGTCCTCTCGCCTGCGGCGCCTGGTTCCATTTGACTCCCTCGCGGTGTACCTGAAGATCGATGAATCGCTCTTGGTACAGTACATCGATGGCGACGGTGCGCGGTGCCTGTCCTCGGAACGATTGCCCGTCGGAGAAGGCCTCTCCGGCTGGGTCGCTCAATGCGGTAAGGCCATTCTGAATGGCAATCCCAAGGTGGAGCCCAATTACCTCGCGAAACGCAACCTCGGCATTCAGCTGAGTTCAGCTCTCTCGCTCCCTCTGTTCGATCTTTCAGCCGAAGTCTTCGGCGTGCTCACCATCTATGCCGCAATGCCGGATGCCTTCTCCAGAGACCACCTGCGAATTTTACAAGCCGTGGAATCGAAGTTCTCGCTCTCATTGGAGAACGCACTCCGCTTCCGTTCCGCCGAGAAGGACGCGCAGGTCGATTTCGTCACGGAGTTGCCGAATGTGCGCCAGTTCTTCGCAGGCCTGGAAGCTGAGATAAATCGCGCGCGCCGTGCAGAAGAGCCTTTCGCGGTGCTGGTCTGCGACCTCAACTCCTTCAAGGAGGTCAACGACCGTCAGGGACACCAGACCGGCGACCTGTTGCTGCGCACCATTGCCAGGGGCTTCATGGATTGCTGCCGCTCCTACGATACAGTTGCCCGAACGGGCGGCGACGAGTTCGCCTTCCTCCTGCCGGGTATCGACGAAAAGACCTGCGGAACGTTGGCTTGTTCGATCGGCGATACGGTCCACCGAGCATGCTCGGAATTGAATGTGCAGGCGAATGTGAGCGCAAGCGTTGGAACTGCGTTCTTTCCCATAGACGGCAACAGCGCCGAGGACCTGCTCAGCGTCGCCGACCGGCGAATGTACTCCCATAAGCGCAAACATTACGAGCATCTGGGCACGCAGTCCATTCTCCCTTCGGAGATGGCTGCGACGGTATGAGCGCTTCTGCAAGGTTTCTGAGCGCGGCAGGCCGTACTGTCCTCGTTCTGGCTCTATCCGCCTTGGGCACAGTTTTCCTGACGCGTCTGGCCCCCGGCTATTTTGACGATGCACGTGAGATGGACGCGGAGTACGGGCAGATCGCCCGCTCGTCGTTCGCCGGCGAACAGCGGGCCCAGCCATCCGCATTTTCTTCCGCAGAGCATGCGTTTCGCGATCTTCTACACGGCAATCTGGGCCAGTCGCGCCAGTTCGGGGTGCCGGTCTCGGACCTCATCCGCCAGCGTGCCGCCGTAACATTGCAGACGCTCGCGCACGGGATTGTCTATGCATGGTTGATAGCCACCTGTGCCGCGCTTCCTTGCAGCGCGATTCGCCGCCGGACATTCCTCTTAGGCGTGCCCTTCACCCTGCTTCTCGCTGTGCCGACCGGGGCGATGGCGACGCTTTGTCTGCTCCGCAATCAAGGCGGCCCGGTGCTTGTCCTGACGCTGCTTCTTGTGGCACGGGATTTCAAATTCCTCGAGCGGACCTTCCGGCAGGCCTGGGATACTCCGCACCTGCTGCAGGCGCGCGCGCAGGGCCTTCGCTGGCATCAGCTCGTAGGCAGCTTTCTGCTCCCAAACATCATTTCCAGACTCTTGGCACTCGCGGTTCTGTCGTTGATCACTGCATTGAGCGCGATTGTGCCGATCGAGGTGATCTTTGGCGTGCCCGGACTGGGCCAGCTTGCCTGGAGCGGAGCCATGAATCGTGACCTGCCCGTGTTGATTGGCGTCACCTTGATCATGGCCGGAGCCGTCGGTGTCGCTGGGGCATTCTCGCAACAGTCTCGTTCGATGGAGACAGCATGAGAAGCCGAGTCACACTTGGTCTGCTTGGCCTTTTGATAGCGGCCGCTGCCCTGGTGGCAGCTCTCCCCGGCCGCAACTACGCCACGCAAGACCGCGACTCGCCGATGGCCGGAGCGTCCCGGCTGCACTGGTCAGGAACGGACGACCTGGGCCGCGATCGCACCGTGCGGACGGCCGTGGCGCTGCTGATCGGCCTCGCAGGCGCCGTGGCAGCGTCCGCCGTAAGCGTCTCGTTGGCGGCCGGAATAGGAACTGTGGCGGCTTTTAGCCCGCGGCCGGTAGGCGGGACGTTGATGCTGCTGAGCGACATCTTCCTGGCGCTACCCTGGCTCTTTCTGCTAATGATTGTGAGATCGGCGCTGCCCCTCGCCATCTCTCCCATGCGTTCTGCGGCGGTCACATTCTTTATCCTTGCCGCTCTGGGTTGGCCTGCTTGTGCTCGCGCGGTCTATCGCGGAGCGCATGATCTGCGCTGCTCGGAATGGATGAACCAGGGCCGCGCGGCCGGGCTCAGCAGACCTCAACTAATCCGCGGTCTGCTGCCGCACCTCCGGCCTCTACTGGTCCCACAGTTTCTCCTCTGCATCCCAGCCTTTCTGGTCGCGGAGGCGAACATGGGTGCTCTCGGCCTGGGAATCGCTGAGCCTCTGCCCTCGTGGGGGGGCATGTTGCTGGAGCTCGACAACTCGGCGATGCTGGCACGCTCCGGTTGGGTCTATCTACCCATCGCTTTGTTGATTGCTCTTTTGTTGCTGCTCGAATCTCTTGCTCACGAGGTGTAGGACAATGCGCTTTCGGACACAGGCTCTCTTCGTATTGCCAGCACTCGTCGCGACGATCGCCGCGACCCCGGCATCTCAGGGCCCCGTGCCCTCGGCAGAGCTGGCGTGGGCGATCCGCTACGATCCGAAGACATTCGATCCCGCCAAGGTGGATGAGCAGGTCTCCGGGACAGTGCGGTTCCTTACCGGAGGCGTGCTCCTTCGCTTGAATCCTCAAACTCAGGAGCCGCAACCCGAACTGGCGGAAAGCTGGACCTCGTCCGCCGATGGCCGGGTGATCTCGTTTCGGCTTCGCAGCGGCCTGCGCTTCTCGGACGGGGCAACCCTGACCTCACAGGACGTGGCCTGGTCACTGCGCCGCATCCTCGATCCCGCGACCGGCGCTCCCGCGGCCGAAGAATTTGTTGCTCCAGAAAAAGTGACGGTGGAATCGCCGGACCCGCGCACCGTGGTGGTTCGCCTGCCGCAGCGAATCCTGGGTATAGGGAAGGTATTCGACGAGATCGCCATCGAGCCGGCCGGCCACGCAAGCCAGGGCCGGGTAACCTCAGGTCCCTTTTTCGTGGCGGACTACAAGCAGGGCCAGTTCGTTCAACTGAAGGCGAATCCAAACTACTGGAAGCGCGATGCTGCGGGAGCGCAGTTGCCCTACGCATCCGGAATCAAGCTGGAAGTGGTGGGCAACCGCGAGCAGGAGATTGCGCGCTTCGAGCGGGGAGCCTACGACCTGATCGACGGCCTCCCGCCAGAGTATTACTCTCTGCTCGCGCAAAAGAGTCCAGGCGCTGTGCGCGACCTGGGCCCCTCGCTTAACAGTGAGCAGATGTGGTTCAACCAATCGCCTGCGGCCCCTTTGCCGGAGTTTGAGAAGGCATGGTTCCAGTGCCGTGCCTTCCGCGTCGCCATATCGCAGTCGATCCATCGCGCCGATCTGGCAAGGATTGCCTACGACGGACACGCGACCCCGGCGTATGGGTTCATCTCGCCTGCAAATGCGCTGTGGTACAACAACCACTTGCAGGTCCCCCATGAAGACACGGCTGCCGCAGTCCGCCTGCTTTTAAGCGCAGGCTTTCATAAGAGTGGAGATCATCTGTACGACGCAGCCGGACATCCGGTGAAGTTCTCCATCGTTACGAACTCCGGAAACAGCGCGCGGCAGAAGATGGCGACCCTCATCCAGCAGGATCTTGCGGCATTGGGAATCGACGTGACGGTAGTGACGCTGGATTTCCCCGCGCTGATCGAGCGCCTGATGCACAGCATGGACTATGAAGCATGTCTCTTGGGGCTTTCAAATGTCGAACCCGATCCGAACGCCATGATCAATGTATGGCAGAGTGCTTCGCCAAATCACCAGTGGAATCCATCGGAAAAGACGCCCGCGACCCCCTGGGAGGCACAGATCGATAAAGATATGGATTTGCAGGCCACCAGTCTCCGGCCGCAGGATCGTAAGCGCGCCGTCGATGATGTGCAGCAGATCGTGGCAGACCAGCAGCCATTCATCTACCTGGTTTATCCGAACGCTCTCTATGCGGTTTCTCCACAACTTACCGGCGTGCAGCCAACCGTCTTTCAGCCAGGCATTGTGTGGAACGTAGCCAGCCTTCGCCTTCAGGGAGCCAGACGATGAGTCCCTTATTGCAGGTGAAGGTGAGCGCCTCCTATGGCGGCCAGAAAATCCTGCACGACGTCCGCTTCGACCTCCAGGCCGGCGAAGCAATAGGATTTGTCGGCACAAGCGGCGCCGGCAAAAGCACCCTGATTCTATCCCTGCTCGGGCTGCTTCCCTGGCGCGGCGGCCAGGTCAGCGGAGAAGTGTTGTTGAACGGACAAGACCTTCTGTCTCTGCGCGAACCAGACATGCGGAGGTTGCGAGGCAAGCGCATCGCTCTGGTCCCGCAAAGCCCTATGTCAGCCCTTAACCCGGCCATCAGTTTACGGTCGCATTTTATAGAGGCCTGGAGCGCTCATGAACCCAGAGGCGCCAAGGAATTTCACTCGCGCCTCGAGGAGGTGCTCGCCGAGGTACAGCTCCGCTCCGACCGCGAATTTCTCGCCCGCCGTCCTTCACAGATCAGCGTGGGACAGGCGCAGCGGGTAATGATTGCCCTGGCCGTGCTCCACCGGCCGGACATTCTGATCGCTGACGAGCCGACCAGCGCGCTGGACCCCGTCATCCAATCTGAAATCGTCTCATTGCTAAGGCGGTTGAATCGCTCTACCGGGACCGCGCTGATCTACGTCTCGCACGATCTCATCTCCGTTCTCCAACTCTGCAGCCGAATCGCTGTGCTGGACCGCGGCACGTTGGTCGAGAGCCTGCCGGTGGAGGAAGTAGAGCGGGCCCACCACCCTGCCTCCGTCGCTCTGCTCGGTGCACTCCCTGTGCCCGCGCACATGATTCTCAATCGCGGCACGCAGTTTGCTCCCTCAGATTCCGAAGCTCCCGCGCTGCACCAGTTGATATCCCGCTAAAACCTTTCACTGCGGGTGTTTGCAAGGCCTCGAGTATCAACGCCATTTTCTCCCAAGAAAAATGGCACTCGTAGACGTCCAGCAAGTTCGCAGCAACAGTGAAAATGCTCCAAAACCGAAGCTGTATTCGCCGCCTGCGCCGACAGAAGAGATGTGTGCCCTATGGGCTGGCTGTTGCAGCTTTGGTTAACCCACGCACACATTCGTAATACCACCAAAGGGGTATACCGATTTAGATGCGGTACGACTAAAGTCGCTACAGCTTGATGTTCCAGTGTGGACCTTTGTGGTACGCCCGTCGAGAGAAGAGCGTCTGGCGGTGTTCTGCAGATACCCACAGCACATCGGGTTGTTCGACCCGGCACCGCAAATCAATGTTCGACCTGCACGATTTGAAACTTTATGCCTAGGAGGGACCTGAAGTTGATGTCATCGATCCCGCAAGACCTCCTAACCGGTTCATCCCAGCGCAGATGGTTGCGTCTGGACTCACCCGAGTTAGGTCACCTCTCCAGTCAGGAATTGAGCGATTCGCCACGGGGAAGCGGTAAGACGCCCGTCGCCGAATTAATTGACCCAACAACACCAGCGCAACACCATCAGAAGCACGAGTCTGCCGGCCAGGACTGGCCTGGACGCGGTCACCAGCAAGGCCGCTTGGGACGGTTTGCTAACCAGGATCATGCCTACGAACGCTAAGCCAGGGACGCAAAGAGATTTCAAAATTCGACTTCTCGCTCGGAGAAGCGCGAAAACAATCTGGAGTACTCCAATGAACTTCTGCCGGTCTGTGAATATGATTCGATCAAAAGCCCTCCTGGCGTTCGTTACTCTCGGCGCCAGCACGCTCTTAGCTGCCCCACCCCAACCATCCAAGATATCCGACGATGCGAAGGCCAAAGCTGCATCGGAGATGGTCAACGTAATTATTCAGTACAAGCAGGACCCCGGCTCGGACCAGCAGGACGCGATCGCCCACGCGGGCGGCTCGCTGAACCGGACGCTGCACTCCATCCATGCGAACGTTGCCAGGCTGCCTCAGTCCAAGCTGGAGACGCTGGCGGCCGATCCAAACGTCAGCTACATCTCCGTCGACCGCCCGCTCGCCGCGCGCGGCACCTCCGCCATATGCATCTCTGTGCCCGAGTTCACCACCGAGCCCATCAATGCGCCGCAGGCCTGGCAGCAGGGATACATCGGCACCGGCGTCGGCGTCGCCGTTATCGATAGCGGCATCTCCCCCGTCGACGACCTCTCCACCGCAGGCGTGGGGCTGTTCGGCGCCCTCACCAAGCTGCTTTCTCCGTCGTATCGCATCGTTTACGCCGAGAGCTTCGTCACCGGCTCGGCGCCGGCCGCCCCCGGCCTGCCTGCCCTTCACCTCGTTGCGGGCGACGACAGTGCCTGCCCGCCGCCGCCGCCTGTCAATCAGAGCGCCTCATCTGCGGTCGTTCCCCCCTTTACTTCCACCACCGGCAATGCGCCCGCCGGTTCAGCATCCGACCAGTTTGGTCACGGTACCCACGTTGCCGGCCTGATTGCCGGCAACGGCACGGACTCCACCGGCCTGGGATTCTTCCGCACCTTCTACGGCGCGGCCCCCAACGCCAACCTGATCGACCTCCAGGCGTTGGACAGCACCGGCGCAGGCACCGACTCGCAGGTCATCGCCGCGATCGAGGCCGCAATCTCCCTGAAAGCCAAGTACAACATCCGCGTCATCAACCTGTCGCTTGGCCGCCCCATCTGGGAGAGCTATACGCTCGATCCACTCTGCCAGGCCGTTGAGCAGGCATGGAAGGCCGGCATCGTCGTCGTCGTAGCCGCCGGCAACGATGGCCGCGACCTCAACCTCAATGCCGAAGGCTACGGCACGATCGAAGCCCCGGGCAACGATCCCTACGTCCTGACCGTCGGCGCCATGAACACCATGGGCACCCCCGGTCTCGCGGATGACATCATCGCCAGCTACAGCTCCAAGGGCCCGAGCTTCGCGGACTACATCGCCAAGCCGGACGTCGTCGCGCCCGGGAATCTGGTCATCAGCCTCCAGGCCCCCAACGACGCACTCGTCAACGACAACCCCACCTTCGTCACCCCGTACAGCTTCTACCAGAACGGGCTCCAGGCCTTGCTGAACCAGACTTCTACGGCCTACTTCCCGTTGAGTGGAACCAGCATGGCCACCGGCGTCGTGAGCGGCGCCGTGGCGGACCTTCTCCAGGCATTTCCCCAACTCACCCCGGACCAGGTCAAGGCGTTCATCATGCGAGACGCCGACCGCAGCTACTTCCCGCAGACCAGCAGCGTCACTGACCCCACCACCGGCATCGTCTACAACGCCAACTATGACGTGTTCACCATTGGCGCCGGCTACCTTGACCTCAACGCCGCCCTCAAGGACATTCAAAGTGGGACGGTTGTCCCCGCAGGCACCGCGATGTCACCGGTAGCCAGCTACAATCCGGCTACCGGCGCCACAACCCTGGTTATCGACCCGTCGGCATTATGGGGCACAACCGCGCTCTGGGGAGCCTCTGAGGTATACGGCAACGATGCCTTCGTCAACGGCTCAACCGCACTCTGGGGAGCGAGCAATCCGCAGGGCTTCACCGCACTGTGGGGAGCAACCGCTCTTTGGGGAGCAGCAGATCCGCAGGGCTTCACAGCGCTATGGGGAGCAACCGCTCTCTGGGGCGCTGCAACTCCCGACGCGGCGACCGCACTCTGGGGAGCGAGCGACCTGGAAGGCCAGACCGCTCTCTGGGGCGCAAGCGCTGACCTGGCGTATCCCTTCTAACTCGTAGCATTCAGGCCGGCGATGCGGGGAGGAACGGGTTCGACCACCCCTATTCCCCGCTTCGCATCATGTTGGTTGCGATTCCAGCCGGTCGCCAGCGAATCCACATCGAAGCCAGCCACGCGAGCTCCCCTGATCCTGTTCAGATTGCTGTATGCATTCGAGAACGAGCCCAGGTCCCCGCAGGACGCACACCCCTCCAAAAATGCGAGGCCGCGCCAGACCCCTCGCGGTACCTCAGCTCGGCCCGAGGAACGCGTCATGCGGCATTCCGCGGGACGTAAGCCGGAGAAGCCGGGTGGTTCTGCGTTAAATGAGTCATCCGGCCGGCGAAATGCCCTGATTTCGCGCCCTTTGTGGGCCATGCGCCCAAATTGACATCCGGCATTTCATCGCATACAGTTGCGTGCTGAGTCGTCTCAATTCTGGGCTGTAGCCTTGGGCTTTCTCGCTCGCCAATCGCCCTTTGCAACCCACACAGGTAGCTGTTTCGGAGTAGCACATGTTGCATCGCGCTAACATTCAGGATGCCATCAACACTGGCGCGGGCGTCCTGAGGCTCCAGCCCTCATGGGTGCCGCGCTCCTTCATGATCCCGGGTCGCAGGCTGAAGCTGCATCCCGACGATCTCTACGCCTTCGGCGGCCATCGCGGCGGAATTAACGAGCGCTGGTTCTCCTCGACCACGAAGGCGGCAAACGGGCCCGATACCACACCCGACGAAGGATTGAGCTACGTTCATCCTGCCTCCGGCTCGAGATTCCTGCTGAAGGATGCGGTTGAAGTGGCCGGCGATCTGCTGCTCGGCGCCGAGGCGATGGAGCGCGAAGGCGGCTGGAATATCCTGTGCAAGTTCTTCGACAACATGGGGCCAATTCCCCACCACATGCATCAGACCGACGAGTTTGCCAACCTGGTCGGACACAAAGGCAAGCCCGAGGCCTACTACTACCCACCCCAATACAATCAGCTGAACAATAACTTTCCCCACACCTACATGGGCCTTGAACCCGGCACCACCAAAGCCGACCTGCGCCGATGCCTGGAGCGTTGGAACCAGGGCGACAACGGCATCCTGCTGCTCTCGCGCGCCTACCGGCTGGAGCCGGGGGGTGGATGGCAGATCGATCCAGGCATCCTGCACGCTCCAGGGTCGTTGGTGACCTACGAACCTCAGGTCAATAGCGATGTGTTTGCCATGTTCCAGTCGGAGGTGGAAGGGCGCATCGTCCCATGGGACCTGATGACCAAGGACGTCAAGCCGGAGTTCCACCACGATCTGGACTACCTCATCGGCATGCTCGACTGGGAGGCCAATGTCAACCCGGAGTTTGCGAAGTCCAACAAGACCCACCCCGCGCCCGTGCGCCCCATCGCGGAGATGGAAGAGGCGGGCTATCGCGAGATGTGGATCACATATGGCACGCGGTTCTACTCGGCGAAAGAGCTGACCGTGCTGCCCAGGCGGACCGTCACCATCAAGGACGCAGCAGCTTACGGGCTTATCCTCACCCAGGGCTACGGCACATTCGGGCAAACGCCGGTCGCAACGCCTTCCATGATTCGCTTCGGGGAGCTGACGGAGGATGAGTTGTTCGTTACCGCCGCTGCAGCCGGCGAAGGGGTCACCATCGAAAACCCAAGCAGCACCGACCCTCTGGTCCTCCTGAAGCACTTCGGTCCCGGCAATCCTGACGCCGAAGCCATTCGAAACGATAAGCGCTAATGGGAGTTGGGAGCGGGTCATGACGGCAGGCACACATCGACGCCCCGCCCTGCACAATGCGATGTGGCCGGGACTCGTAGGCAAAGGGCCGGGCTCCGAGCCTGCAATCGATCTCGATACCATGCTGGGCCTCACGGCGGCGGCCGAGGTCGATGGGACAAAGTTTGACGGTGTCGATCTATTTCTCTCCTTGCCCCATGTCGACATCGATTCGACCGATGACGATCTCAAGGCCCTTGCCGGCAAACTCGCGGCCCACAACCTTGTGGCCGGCTCCCTGGTTGCTCCGGTATGGCCGCCCACGGGCGGAGGTTCGGCGATGGGCTCGCAGGAAGACCGCCGGCGCTTTCTTACACAGGTGCGCAAGGCGTGCGCGATTGGCCAGAAGTTGCGCGGCCTGGGGATCCGCAAATACGGCATCGTGCGTATCGATTCAGCTGCAAGCCCCGCGGACTGGGCGAGCGATCCGATCGGCAACACCAAGCGGATCGCGCAGGCGTTTCGCGAGGCTTGCTCCATCGCCGAGGGATACGGAGAACGCCTCGCTGCGGAGGGTGAGATCTGCTGGGCTGGCATGCATGGTTGGCAGCACATGCAGGAACTTCTCGAGTTGGTCGACCGGCCAAAGACACTGGGCTTCCAGGCCGATATGGCGCACACGCTGCTCTACACGCTCGGCTACAACTCGCCCGAGAGCAGGATTCTTCCAGAGGACTTTGACTGGTCCAGTCCTGAGATTCTGATGAACGCGCTGCGCCAGGTGACCGATGTGCTGCGTCCATGGACGATTGACTTCCACATAGCCCAGAACGACGGCACAGTGAAGGGCTCGGGAGCGCACGACAAGACCGGCCGCCACTGCCCGCCCGATGACCCCAACGGAAGGATGGACATCGTCGACGTGGCCGGCCTTTGGATGCGAGACGCCAGCGGCGCATCGGCGCGCGCTTTCGAGCATATCTGCTGGGACGGTTGCATGTTCCCAAACTCGACGATGCTGGCGCCGGAGACCTGGCGCAGCGTCCTCGCTGCGATGATCGATGTGCGCGACGCGCACGGCTGGGACTGAACAGGGAAGAGGAAGATCTTGGCTGCAAAGAAAACGCTCAACATCGGGCTGGTCGGTTATGGATTCATGGGCCGCACGCATTCGAATGCGTTTCTCCAGGCCCCGCGCTTCTTCGACCTCCCCTTTCGGCCGGCGCTCGCCGCTGTGTGCGCAAGGAATGTGGATCGGGCGAAAAGCTTCGCGGAGAACTGGGGCTACGCCTCCATCGAGTCGGACTGGCGCGCGCTAATCGACCGCAAGGACATCGATCTAATCGACATTGCCAGCCCAAACAACACTCACGCAGAGATCGCGATTGCCGCCGCCAAGGCCGGCAAGATGGTGCTCTGCGAAAAACCGCTGGGCCGAACAGCAGACGAGGCAAGCTCGATGGTCGCGGCCGTCGAAGCCGCGGGTGTTGCCAACATGGTCTGGTACAACTACCGCCGCGTCCCTGCAGTGACCATGCTGAAGCATCTGCTGCAGCAGGACCGCTTCGGTAGGATCTTCCACTACCGTTCGCAGTTCCTGCAGGATTGGACGATCTCGCGGGACCTGCCGCAGGGTGGCGAAGGACTGTGGCGGCTGGATGCCTCGGTGGCCGGCAGTGGCGTCACCGGCGACCTGCTCGCCCACAATATCGATATGGCGCTTTGGCTGAATGGGCCGATCATTGAGGTCTCCGCGATGACGGAGACGTTCATCAAGGAACGCAAGCATACCATTACCGGAGAAGTCGCGCCGGTCAGGATCGACGATGCCAGCGCCTTCCTATGCCGGTTCGCAAACGGTTCGATGGCGCTGTTCGAAGCGACGCGCTACGCACGCGGCCACAAGGCCCTCTTCACCCTCGAGATCAATGGCGAGCGCGCATCGGCGGCATGGGACCTGCACGATCTGCATCGGCTGGAGTACTTCGATCATCGCGATGACGCACAACTGCGCGGATGGAAGAGCATCCATGTCACGGATAGCGACCATCCCTATATGAAGAACTGGTGGGTCCCCGGATTGCAGATTGGCTATGAGCATACCTTCATCCACCAATTCGCCGACTTCCTGCTCGGCGTTGGCGCAAACAAGCCGGCAGCGCCAACCTTCCGCGACGGGCTCGCCACGGAGTATGTCACCGACGCGGTCCTGAGGTCTGCCAGGACACGGCAGTGGGAGGCCGTGGCTGGGAGCTAGCGGTCGGCGAGGAGCTGCGGATGCCAAAGACGAACTTCAAAGGCCGGCAGGCGGTCTCAATTGAGAATGAACATCTGCGCCTCACCGTGCTCGTCGAAGGCGGACATATCGCCGAGGTCCTTGAGAAGAGCACTGGAGTAAGCCCGCTCTGGGTCCCTCACTGGGCCTCGATCGAGCCGTCGCTGTACAGCCCACAGAAGCATCCGCAATTCGGCTCCGGATCGGATGCGAAGCTGCTGGCTGGCATCATGGGTCACAATCTGTGCCTCGATCTTTTCGGTGGCCCCTCGACGGAGGAAGCTGCCATAGGCTATACGGCCCATGGCGAAGGCCCGGTCGTCCGTTACGAGATCGACGAGTCACCCAACGGCTTACAGATGCGCGCTGTCCTTCCCTTGGCGCAAATCTCGTTTTCGCGGGCGCTCCAGTTGCGCGGCAACTTCGTCCGTATTCGCGAAACAATCGAAAGCCTTACCGCATTTGATCGTCCCATCGCCTGGACGCAGCACGTGACGCTTGGTCCCCCGTTCCTCGATCCGCCAACAACTGCGTTTCGCGCTTCGATGACCCGATCGGTCGTCGCGAGTTTTGACCCCGGCTTCGCTGCCTACCTCAACAATGACGCTGAGTTCGATTGGCCCAATGCTCCGCGGAGCGATGGCGGCACCTGCGACCTCCGCCAGATGCAACCCACCGCACCGGCGAGTGGTTACACGGCGCATCTGGCCGACCCGATGCGCGAGGATGCCTATTTCGTCGCCTACTCGCCGCCCTATCGACTGGCGTTCGGCTACATATGGAAGCCCAAGGACTTCCCCTGGATGGGAATCTGGGAGGAAAACTGCAGCCGCCAGCAGACACCCTGGAATGGATACTGCATTGCTCGTGGAATGGAATTTGGCGTCTCGCCGTTTCCCGAATCGCGACGCGCGATGGTCGACCGTCGCCGCCTGTTCGATGTTCCAACCTGCCGCTGGCTCCCAGCGATGAGCCGCCAGGAAGTTGAGTACTGGATCTACTGTCAACCTTCCGCGTCTGTTCCTGAGGCCATCTCCCCGCCCCCTCCGGCGGCAAAGTCCAGGTCGAACTGAATTCCTGTCCTTTCTTGCGCGCGGTGTAAGATTTTCGCTCAAGTTGGTGCCCGGAGGGGGACTTGAACCCCCACGACCGTATTATGGTCTGCGGATTTTAAGTCCGCTGTGTCTGCCGATTTCACCATCCGGGCGCTGCCTTGCCTTCCACATCCTAACCCACCCGGTGGGATGCCCCATCCATCGCGTCGCGAGTCGGGGTCCCCGCCGGCTTTGCTGGTGGGGCGAGATGCTCGGGCCGCAAACGCGCCAGTCGCGAGCCTGCAGCTCACCCAGTCAGCTGCGCCCTCGAACCCCCGAATCCCTACCGCACCGGATACAACGCCCGGTACATCTCCCGGTTGCGTAGGATCGCCTGCACGTAGTCCCGCGTCTCGGTATACGGAATCGACTCCACAAACTCCGCCACATCCTTATAGTTGTTGCTGGCCAGCCACTGCCGCACCGGCGTGTCCCCTGCGTTGTACGCCGCCAGCGCGTACTCCGTCTGCCCACCGAACCGGTCCAGCACCTGCTTCAAATTCGCCGTCCCCAGTTCCAGATTCACCGTCGGGTCCAAGAGCTCGCCCGTGCTGAATCTCTTGATCCCGTGCTTCTTCGCCTCGGCCTTCCCCACCGAGGGCAGCAGCTGCATCAGCCCATAGGCCTTCATAGGGCTCACCACCCCCGCATTGAACTCTGACTCCTGCCGGATCAGCGACGCCACCAGATACGGGTCAAGCCCATTTGCGCCCGAGTCCGCCACCAGCTCCCCCCAGTAAGGCTGAGGAAACAGCAGACGCCAGTACGCCGCCGGCACCAGGTCCATCGGCTGCGTAAAGAATGAAATCCCGCTGTGCTTCATCGATTGCATCGCCCGCGTGTACCCGCCATCCGATTCGTAAATCTCCGCCTCCGCCAGCGCGCCCCACTCGCCCGACGTCGGACTCGCCTTGATCTCCGGCCCGATGTACTCGTTCAACGCCGCGTTCGCCAGCAGCCGCGCCTTGATCAGATGGATGTCATTCTCCGGCAGCTCGCCCGTCAGCTCCGGCGCCGGCGCCTTCTGCGCCGCGCTCAGTGCCGGCGCCGCCGCAATCGACGGCTGCGTGCCCAGCACCGCCAGCCGTTGCCTCGCCAGAATCGCGTAGTAATACTCCGGGTAGATCTCTGTAATCCTGCGGTAGTAGTTCACCGCCTGGCCGAAGTTATGCTCTTCCTCCTCATAGATTCGCCCGCGCCAGTAGAGCGCGCCCGGCACTTCAATCCCGCCCGCGTAGTGCGCGATCTGCTCATCCATCAGCCGCGCCGCTTCTGGGTAGTTCCGCGTCCGGTAGTTCATCCAAGCCGCGCGCCAGTGCGCCGAGGGCGCATACAGACTGCGCGGAAACAGCTCCACCAGCTTCGTATAGTGGTAGATCGCCTGCCCCGCGTCGTTCTTCAGCAGGTACATATTCCCGCCCGAGTAAAGCGCCTCCTCCAGCCAGCGGCTCGCCGGAAACCGCTCCACCATCTGCGCGATCAGAGCATCGTGCCCCGCGCGATCGTCCTCGCTGCGTGAGAGCTCCGCCAGCATATACAGCTTCAGCGCCGCGCTGTCGTCGCTCGTGTTGGGAAGCTTTTCGACGTCGCGCCTGCTCAGATGCTTTAGCTTGAAATCGCAAACCGCCGCATAGATCGTCAACGCATTGCGGTCGGCCGCGCTCAGTTGCGCATTGTTCCTTCCAATCGCGCTGTACTCAATGCTCGCCTCGCCGTAGCGCCTCGCGTTGAACAGCGCATCGGCGTGCAGCTTTCGCTCCGCCGCGCTCAGCGGACTCCCCATCGCCTGTAGCTGCTCAGCTGCATCGGTCGCTTCGTAAGTCAGCGGCTCGTTGCCATAAATGTTGCGAAAGATCGGCCCCGCGTGTCCTGCATCGCCCGCCAACTGGTACGCCCGCCCCAGCGCGTAGCGGAAGTCCGTCGCCTGCCCCTCCGGCGCATTCGCCAGCGGCTCCAGCACCCGCAGCGCGCCCTGCGCGTCCTTCTGTTGCAAATGCGCATTGGCCAGCGTCACCGGCGCCGCTGGCACAAAGATGCTGTCCGGATACCGCTCCGCGAAATGGTCCAGCAGCCCATACGCGTCCGTGCCCCGCCCCGCCCCAATCGCCGCCTGCGCGCCCAGGTAGTCTGCATAGTCGTCCAGCGCATCGCCCGCGCGGTTCGCCTGGCGGAAGCTCGTCACCGCCTCCGCGTAGCGATGGTCCAGCATGTATGCGTGTCCGACCGCCAGATACGCCGCCGCCGCGCCCTCCCCCGGATGGCTCTGCGCATAACTCATCACACCCGCAAACGCCGCCGCTGACCGCGTCCCCGCGAGCTGCTGCGCCATCGGCCGCAGCTGCGCCGATGCCAGAAACGCGCTGGTCAGCTTAATGCTCTTCGCCGTCGGCCTGCCCGCCAGCTTGCGTCCGGCTGCGCTCGCCCCGGCCCCGATCCGCGCCGTCGTTCGATGGATCGTCCCTCCCGCGCGCGTCCGCAAGCTCGCGCTGCTCTTCGCTGCAGGCCTCTCGCTTGCCGCCGCCGCCGCCCCGGCCTTCCCGCTTTTCGCTCTCTTGGACGCCGCCGGCTTCTTCGCCGCCGCGCTGCTGCCCGGCGCCGCAGCCGTCGCAGCGTCCGCGACCATCCGTCCCGCCGGCCAAAGCAGCAGGCCAAGCAGCGCGATCGCCCGAAATCCTGCCCTATTCCTCAAAAATCCCACTCCCAAGGCGCTGCAAACCGTTCATCGGCTCAACCCGCTCTCGACTGAACCCCACACTACGACTCTAAGCCGTGCCCGCCGTCCCGTGTGTGCCGCACATCGCGGCGAACCACCCCAGGCACCCGCGCAGTCTCCCTCTGTGAAGCAACCGCTCCATCGCTGTCCTGTCGCCCGCCTCGAATTGCTCCCCGCGCGCCGCCGCATTACACTTGATCCTAAGGGGCGCATCCATCTCCCAAGCTCCGTTACGCCAGCCGGAGCCCACACGTTAGACGGGATAATTGCACCTTTCGCCTATGCCAGCCATCCAATCCCCAGTCGCCGAAGAGGTCCACCCCGACGTTGCGCTGGTAGCGCGCGCAAAACAGGGAGACACCGCAGCATTCGAGCAATTGGTTCGCCAGTATGAGCGTCAAATCTTTCGCGTCGCCCAGCACATCACTCAGAACCGCGAGGACGCAGAAGACATCACGCAGGATGCCTTCCTCAAGGCCTATGAGAAGCTCGACCAGTTCCAGGGCAACTCCAAGTTCTCTACCTGGCTGGTGCGCATCGCGGTCAACGAGAGTCTCATGCGCCTGCGCAAGCGCAAGACCAGCAAGACCGTCTCCATGGACCAGGACGTCCAGACGGAGGACGGCTCCATTCCGCGCGACTTCGCCGAGTGGAGACCTAACCCGGAGCAGCTCTATGGGCAGAACGAACTCGGCGACATCCTCCGTAAGACCATCCAGGGTCTGCCTCCCGGCTTCCGCACCGTCTTCACCCTGCGCGACGTGGAGAACCTCTCGACCGAAGAGACTGCCGAGGCCCTCGGCTTGAGCGTCCCAGCCGTCAAATCCAGACTTCTCCGCGCGCGCCTGCAACTGCGCGAGCGGCTGAGCCGCTACTTCCGCCAGAAGGGCGACGCTCAAATGAACGGGGGCCCCAAGCCGTGACCTGCACTGATTTCCTTGCTCAACTCACCGACTACTTCGACGGCCACATCGACCCCGAACTCCTCCTGCAGGTCCAGGCCCACATCTGCGAGTGCCATCACTGCGAAGTCGTCCTCGACACCACCCGCCAGACCATCGCCATCTATCGCGAGCACGAGATCTACGAGTTTCCCACCGAACTCCGCGAACGCCTCCACACCGCCATCATGGCCCGCTGCCGCTCCGCCCGCTCCTGAGTCTTGCCAGCCTCGTCCCGGCTCATCGCCGCGCTGAATGCTGATCGCCGATCGCTGACCGCTGAAATCCAAAATCAGTCCCCAATCCCCGCCCTTCCGGCAACCTGCTCGTCCGCAGTGTCTCAGCTCACACTTGAAGCCCTCCTCACGCCGTACCATGGAATAGCATCCAACTGTCACCCATCTCGCACTCCACGGCCAAAGGACAAACCCATGACCCCACACGATGAAGCATCCGGCAAGGGCTCGGTCGGAGACGACGGCAGAGAGCCCAATAGCGTCCGCAACGCACAGCAGGTCTCCTACACCGGCCAGCTCGGCCATCGCGACGAGGACCCAATGCTCAAGGACAACGACACCGACTTCCCCGAGCCCGACGCCGAAGCCGAGCACACCGGCGAGTAGCCGCCTCACCCCACACCGGCGTGGGTGCGGTCAAGAACTCAAGAGCCTGTGAGGGCGTCTCTTCAAGTTCAGGAGCTGGTCGGCTCAAACTTTACAGCTCACGAAATGGCCTTTTTTCACGCCCCAAAGGGTAATATTGTTGCGGCCCGCGCTTGAGCCCCTCAGCCCCCATCCATTCGCGGGCCTACCAACCATCGAGGTCCGCCCCAATGCCCCGCACTGTGTCCCGTCTCGCTCTCACCCTCCTGCTCGCCCTCACCCTCACCGCCGCCGCACAAGCCCCTGCGCCCACCGAACCCCCCACCCCCGTCGCAATCCACGTCGACCTCGCCCACTCCCTCGGCCCCTATCGCCCCATCGGCACCTTCTTCGGCTACGACGAATCCAACTACACCACCACCCCCCACGGCCGCCTCCTCCTGCGTGAACTCCACGACCTCGCCCCCACCCCCATCTACGTCCGCGCCCACCACCTCTTCACCTCCGGCGACGGCGTCCCCGCCCTCAAGTGGTCCTCCTCCAACGTCTTCACCCTCGACGCCCAGGGCCGTCCCGTCTACGACTTCACCATACTCGATAAAATCTTCGACGCCTACCGCGACGCCGGCGTCCGCCCCATGGTCGAGCTCGGCTTCATGCCCAAAGACCTCGCCACCGGCACCATGCCCTACTACCAGCCCTACCCCAACACCGTCAAAGGCTCCGTCCAAAGCCCGCCCAAAGATTACAAGCTGTGGGAAGACCTCTGCTTCCACTTCACCCAGCACCTCGTCGCCCGCTACGGCCGCGCCGCCGTTGCCACCTGGTACTTCGAGGTCTGGAACGAGCCCGACATCGGCTACTGGCAGGGCACGCCCGCCGACTACTTGAAGCTCTACGACTACTCCGTCGCCGGCGTCCGCCGCGCCCTCCCCACCGCCATCGTCGGTGGCCCCGCCGTCACCGGCCCCGGCTCCGAGCGCGCCATCAGCTTCCTCAACAACTTCTTCAAACACTGTGCCGAAGATAAAAACGCCGCCACCGGGGCACCCATCCCCCTCGACTTCGTCACCTTCCATCCCAAGGGCAGCCCACGCCTCATCGACGGCCACGTCCGCATGGGCATCTCGAATGAGCTCAACGCCGCCGCCAGCGGCTTCCGCACCGTCGCCGCCAACCCCCGCTACCACAACCTCCCCATCATCCTCTCTGAGGCCGACCCCGAGGGCTGTGCCGCCTGCTCCGCCAAGGAGAACCACGCCAATGCCTACCGCAACGGGCCCATCTACCCCACCTACACCGCCGTCGCCATGAAGGCCCTCCTCGACCTCGCCGCCGCAAGCCACGTCAACCTCGTCGGTATGGTCACCTGGGCCTTCGAGTTCGAAGACAAGCAGTACTTCGAGGGCTTCCGCACCCTCGCCACCAACGGCGTCGACAAGCCCGTCCTCAACATCTTCCGCATGGCCGGCCTCCTCTCCGGAGACCGCGTCGCCGCCACCAGCACCGCCTCCATCCCCGCCGAAGACATCGTCAAGCACGGCGTCCACCCCGCCCCCGACGCCACCACCCCCCCTGCAAACCGCGCCGCCTCCAGTCCCACCACCGGTCCTACCCCCGCGTTCGATATCGACGCCATCGCCACCAAATCCACCCACGAAGCCGCCGTCATGCTCTGGAATTACTCCGACGACGACCTCCCCGCACCCTCCGCCCCCGTCACCGTCACCATCGACGGCATCCCTGCCACCGTCCACCGCGTCCGCCTCGAACACTTCCGCATCGACGACACCCACTCCAACGCCTACACCGCCTGGCTCGCCCTCGGCTCACCCCAGTCCCCCACGCCCGAGCAATATTCTCAACTCAAAGCCGCCGGCCAACTCCAAACCCTCACCTCGCCCCAGTGGCTCGACGTCACCGCCGGCTCCATCACCCTCCCCACCGACCTCCCCCGCCAGGCCACCTCCCTCCTCCATCTGGAGTGGTAACGATTAGCACAGATGCGAATTCATTCGGCGTGGGTCACAAACCAGGTCGCCTGCTGCGCAAAGGCCTTCTTATTTTTTCGGAGGACATGCCTCCATCGCCCGCCGGCAAGGATCGGCTGAATGTCGTAGTACTTGATGAGCAGGAGTATGAAGTCTTCAATGCAGACGCGTGAGGTGGGGAAATGCGCCCGCGAAATTCTTCTTTCGATCTCCGGATACCCGACATTCTGTGAAATGTGGATATGCAGATGAGGGTCGTGAACGCTCGAACTATGCGGATGCCAGTGGTAGGAGACGATGCCGCCCGGAGTCTCATCGTTGGAGAAAATGTAGCTGTATTCCCGGCTGTGGGCCTTAAACAGACCGTCATCAGTGGGAATGATCGTGAATGTCTGGTTGATCTGAAGATAAAACCTGCCCCCATTCTTAGCGGTCACAGCGGCAGGTGATTTGAACAGCAGTTTGTGAAGATGGTCCGACTCTTGGTATGCCAGAATCTCCTGCTGCGTGACGCAGTTTAGCGTCTCGCGAATGAAGTAAATGAAATTTCCAGTGGCTTCTCTAGGAGTCTTTCCGGCCACGCGCGCTCGCCTTCGGACTCGGGGCGATAATTGCCAGCTCCACAATACCTGGGCAGTCGTCCGCGTCCATCGTCTTGTACTTGCCTGCGTTGCGATTTCTCAAAAAGGTGGCAGTGCTGACATTCAGTACAGCGCGGGCGCGCTTAGCGACAATCGAATCCATCTCCTTGCGTGAGATCCAACGGACACCCTCTGTTTTTCTCTTCGCGACTGGCATGTGCGCTGCCTTTCCACGGGATAGACCCGCTGCAAGGGACATAATTGTCTTGCAGTTAGACTACGACAAAATGGTACGCGGACCGATATATTTTTGTGTGTATAACCCCATTCCAACGAACCTCTTACTTGGGACTCTAATTCGCCGTAGCCGTCTTCGAAACCGCATCAACCACCACCGTCTCCACCGTCACCTTCCTCGGCTCCAGCTTCAGCCCCAGCTTCTCGACCGCATCGAAGACCGTCCCCCCCGGAACGTCGGAATTCGTCCACGTCTCGATGCGGACCGAGTATTTTCCCGTCAACCCCGTCTCGTCCACCACCGGCGCTCCGGCAAGCCGCACCAGTTGAGCAGCCAGATCTCCGGCGGTGATCGAGGACCACGATGAGCTGTTGAGTCCCCCCACCTCCTGGCTGCGCTCCCTCATGGCCGCCAGGTTCGCCTGCATCTTCTGCTGGGCCTGAGCTTTCCTATCCTCGTCGCTGAGCCCCGGATCAGGAGCAACCGGCGGCGCAGCGAGTGTCAGCTTAGACCCATCCTTACCCACCACCAACGCAAATCCCTGCCCGGTCTGCGAACTGCGATGCACCTTGAGACCGAAGCGCTCTTCCAACAGCGATTGCAGCATGGCATGCAACTCATCCTTCGCAGTGCCATCGGGCACTTTGGCTTCGACATCGAAGTCCTGGTCGGAAAGCCATGCCGGGCCCGTCACCTGGGTGGCACGCACGCTGTAGGCGGCGGCAATCAGGTCCAGCAACGACCAGCCCTTGACGCTCACACGGTCCGGCCCCGCCATCGGAATCGCTCCGGCCGGCTGGTTGCTTCGCATCATCCGCCTCACCATCGTAGGGGGGCCGCCCGCCTGGTCGTTCGCCGCCGGCTTCACCGACGCCACCTCAAACTGCGGCCCGGCGGCCGGGGTCTGCGCAACCAAGCCCGCGCCAATCAAGCCCACCGCCGCGCATACAACCCATCTCAAGCTGCGCCGCTCGAACCTCATCTGACCTCCGCTGAATCGAAGCGCTAATTCTAAACTTCCACGCAAGGTCCGGGGTAAAACCGTGCGGACTTCCTTGACACCGCAACTATAATTAAGACAGGGGCAAAACAACCAGGTCGGGGGGCCGACGGGGGAGCTTTCTCGAGCTTCGCGCACCGCCCCGGGACGCCGGAAGCAGGGGCTAAGGGGGCTTACTTGTTCGTCATCTCTTCATCCGATTTGGGCTCGACCAGAAGCCGGGTCGATCTCCGTATTTCCCCCTTTATTTTCAGTATTTTGAGATCAAAAAAAATCTCTCTGGCGGGAGAACTGGACAGAAGCAAAACGGTCGGCCAGCAAGGTCGTCCGGCAATCTTTGGCAGGGCGCGGAGGTCGCTAAAATCCCTGGGCCGATCCGATACCGGAATCCGGATTGATCTCCAGATTTCCCCCCTATTTTCAATATTTTGAGATCAAAAAAAAATCCGTGTAATCGTCCGGCGCAAGGAGCCGTCTACGTCTGGTATGCAGTGCGCCCTCCATCCCGCTATCATCGGCTGCGTGCCGGGCGACGCCACGCAAACCGAACTCGACGACATCGAGGCGCTCGACCGCATCTACCGCGCTCGCCTGCTGCGCTTCGTCGCCTACGCCACCGGCGACCAGGACCTCGCCGAGACCATCGTCCAGGACGCCCTCCTCAAGGCCTACAACGGACGCGACAGCTTCCGCGGCGACTGCAGCATCTACACCTGGCTCGCCCACATCGCCACCAACCTCATGCGCGACCACCAGCGCACCCGCAAGTTCCAGTTCTGGCGTCGCCTGCAAAAGACCGCGCCCGACCTCAGCGAAATCTCCTCCCTCCTGCCCAGCCGCGAGAGCTCGCCCGAGTCGCAGCTTCTCGCCCGCGAACGCGCCCGCCAGGTATCGCTCGCCCTCGAAACCCTCTCCGTCAATCAGCGCTCCATCTTCCTCATGCGCTTCATTGACGAGATGGAACTCCCCGAAATCTGCCAGGCCACCGGTATGCACAACAGCACCGTCAAGACTCACCTCCACCGCGCCGTCAAAGCCGTTAGGTCCAAACTGGGAGGGAGCGGTCGATGAGCGAAAATAATCTTGGTCCGCGTCCCATGCCGATTCAGTCCCCGGCCCATGGCCCCGCGGGCGCGCCTGCCGCTCGCCTCACTGCCTCTCATCTCACCGTCGCTCACTTAACGGACGAGCAGTTCACCGATCTCCTCCTCGGCGCCATCCCGCCCGCCGTCATCGCCCACCTCGAGTCCTGCCCGCAGTGTACGGAGGAGTCCCAGCGCGTCGCCGGAGCCATCGGCAGCTTCGCCCAGCAGAGCCGCCTCTGGGCGGAGCGCCGCACCACCGCCCGCAGCACCACCGCCCGCAGCACTACCGCCCGCCGCACTACCGCCCGCCGCACCGCGTCGCGCCCCGCGCACATGCCTACGCGCCAAGCTCCATTCGCCTGGCTCGGCATTCCCATCCCCCCAATCGCCTGGGTCGCCGCAACCCTCATGCTCGCAGCCGGCCTCAGCCTCTTCCACCGCGCAGAGCATACCGCCTCCGCGCCTCGGCAGCAGGTCGCCGTCGCTGCTCGGCAGGGGACTGCGCCCGCAACCTCCGCCACGCCCATCGTCACCCCTGCATCAGTCGCACCCGCAACCCTCAAGGCAGACAATGAGCTCCTCTCCGCCGTCGACGGCGAGCTCACTGGCGCCGATAGCTCCGGGGTCCAAACCAGCGTCCAGACCTACCTCACCGTCGGCAGCCACTCCGCTCGCACGCACTCCGCCAAGGGGATCTCCAACTGATGCTGCGCCTGTCCCCACTGCGCTGCCTCGTAGCGGGAGCCTGCCTCATCTTGGGCGCGCCATCGTTCTCCCTCGCGCAGGGCCGAGGTCCCGGCGGTCCCCCTCAGGGTGGAGGAATGGGTGGAGGAATGGGTGGCCCACCGCCCGGCGGCGGCATGGGCGGTCCGCAATCCCCCAACGGAGGTCCTGGCCCCGGCGGCGGAGGTCCGCCCCAGCCGGGCGCACAGGGACGCCCCGGATTCCAGTTCGGCCCGCCCGGCCGTTGGTGGGACGACCGCGGATTCGTCAAGAGCCTCAAGCTCCGCCCGGACCAGCAGACCCGCATGGACGCCATCTTCGAGCAGAACCGCCCTGCTCTCTCCTCCCGCCTCGAGAACCTCCAGCAGGCCGAGTCGGAGATGAAAGTCATCGCCGGCTCGCCCGAGCCGGACGAGTCTGCCCTCGATGCGCAGATCGACCGCGTCTCCCAGGCCCGCGCCGATTTGGAAAAAGCCAACACCCGCATGCTCCTGCAAATCCGCAAGGAGATGGACCCCGACCAGATCGCCCGCCTCGAAAGCCGCCGCTGATTTTTTTCTTGAGTAAGTTTGGCTTTGTCCCACTTCCGAATGCCATCGTGCCGCCACTAGGAAGTAACGGTCGGCCCCTCGGAAGAATGGCAGTCCTCAAAACTGGTTGTAGTAAACTCAACTCGTCAGACGGGCCGGCAACACATTTCTCGAGGCGGCCATCTGTGCAGGAGCCGCGAGGTTGTGTGCGGCGCGACCGCATGGTAATGCGAAACGGAGTTCTCCCCATGTCGACGATCCGTGAGACCTGCCTCCCATTCGATTGGGCCGTCGACCGGGCACAAGTGGCTGTTGTCATCCCTACAATCAACGCAAAGAGCGTCTGGGCTTCTCTGAGCACGGGCTTGCGCCTGCAGGGAATCCCCGCCAGCCAGGTGCTCATTGTGGACTCCAGTTCCAACGACGGAACGCGTGAGCTCGCGAGGGCGGAGGGCTACGAGGTCGTTCGCATCGATCGCAATGACTTCAACCACGGCGGCACTCGGCAGTCTGCTCTCGATTGGGTGCCCTGGGCAAGCATTGTGGTCTACCTGACCCAGGACGCAGCTTTGGCGACCCCGGATTCGCTCGATCATCTCCTCTCCGCCTTCGAAGACAAGAACGTGGGCGTGGCCTATGGAAGGCAATTGCCGAGACCAGGTGCCGGACCGATCGAAGCTCACGCGAGGCTGTTCAACTACCCTCCGCAAAGCGACATCCGTGACTTTGAAAGCCGCCACACCCTCGGTATCAAGGCAACGTTCTTATCGAACAGCTTCGCAGCCTACCGCGTCGACGCGCTGCTCGAGGTTGGTGGCTTCCCGTCGGACGTGATCATGGCTGAGGACGCCCTGGTTACAGGAAAGCTGTTGCTGGCCGGCTGGAAGGCCGCCTACGTCGCTGAGGCGCAGGTCTACCATTCCCACGCCTTCACGATCGCAGAGGAGTTTCGGCGATACTTTGACACCGGCGTCTACCACCGGAAGGAAGTTTGGCTGAGGGAGAGATTCGGCAACCCTGCCGGTGAAGGGAAGCGGTTTGTCATGTCTGAACTTGCCTTTCTCACTCCCCGCCATCTCCACCTGGTGCCCCAAGCTCTCTTGAGAGACGTTGCCAAGGTGATTGGATACAAGCTTGGTCTGCGCCAGGCCAGGCTGGGCGCCGGATGGTCGAGGAGGCTTTCGTATCACAAGAGCTACTGGGATAGCCCCTCTGCTGTGCAAGAGTCGGATGGCCGGGTGTCATTTAGTCGGTTGTAAAATTTTTCGGTTGGAAAAACCTATGGCACATCGCCCGGGAAACTATTCTCTCTATGAAATCGGTGGTGGTCTTCGGTGGTACAGGATTCATTGGAACCCATCTCGCGCAACATCTCATGGCGTGCAATCTCGCCGAGACGATCTACCTGGTCGACCTGAATCAGCCTCGCGATCATCCTTATACACAAATCCTCCAATCCGGATTGAAGTCGGGCAAAGCGATCTTCGTCGCGCACGATGTCCGCAAGCCGATTCCATCAGGTTTGCTTCCGGACCGAACCGATGTCGTCTTTAACCTGGCGGCCATTCATCGAGAGCCGGGGCATCTTCCAGGCGAATACTTTGAGACGAACCTGCTCGGTTCTGAAAACGTATGCGCCTGGGCCAGCAATGTGGGATGCGAAACGCTGGTATTCACCAGCAGCATTTCACCTTATGGCCCCACTGAGGGAAAGAAGACCGAGAGGTCGCTTCCCGTTCCTGAAACCCCATACGGCAGCTCCAAGCTCGCCGCGGAGAAGATCCATCTGATCTGGCAGTCCGCCCGGGAGGGACGCAAGCTGCTCATCCTTCGTCCTGGCGTTGTGTTCGGGCCAGGCGAGGAAGGCAATGTCACCCGTCTGGTGCGCAGTCTCGTGCGGGGTTACTTCGTCTATCTCGGCAACCGAAACATCGTCAAGGCGGCGGGCTACGTGAAGGAGCTTTGTCAGGTCGCCATGTTTGGGCTCGACAATTTGCAGGATTCGGGTTCCTCGCTTCTGCTCAACTTCACGATCGACCCTCCGCCGACCATGGAGCAGATGGTGGAGGCCATTCTTAATGTCATCGGGAAGGATCGCAGGCCGATCAGCGTGCCGCGGAATCTACTACTCGGTCTCTCCTATCCTCTGCTCGCGGTCGAGCGCACCTTTCGAGTGAAGATGCCCATCAATCCGGTGCGCGTCCGCAAGCTCCTGCGCCCAAATAATGTGTGGCCCGAGAAGCTGAAGACCCTGGGATATCGGTACAGCTATACCCTGCAGTCCGCTTTTCAGGATTGGAAGACGGATGTGCCACAGGACTTCGCTTGAATTGACTGATCGAGGCAAAGAAGCGTGGCTGTTGGGGGATTTGCGCTAACGACTCAGCTCGCCGATGTAGATGCCGAACGGGGGCAGGATCACGGCATCGAGGTCCTGCGGTCCCATCCCCTGGTCGGAGCGCAGCAGCGTCCGCAGGAACGAGCCGTGCAGCTTCAGGCTGCTGACTACATCTGCCAGCGATAGCTTCACCTGTATCGCGGAGAGGTTGCAGGCCACGAAGACTGGCGGCATTGCACCGGCGCCCGATATCCCATGCCTGACCCAGACCAGCACATTCTGGTCGTCGTAGTCCAGGATGGTGACGCCGCCATATCGCAGCGTCGCATTTCCGTGGTGCAGCGCACTCAACTGCCGGTACCAGTCCGGGAGCGAGGCCGGCCCCGGGTCCACCGTGTTGCGTGTGCCAGCCTCGTGTGGCGCATCCCCGCCGGCATCGCGGTCCGTCAGGTCCGTGTCGATCAGGGCGGCCGGGTGGGTCGCGAGCAGGATTGCCGCGATTGGCTTGGCGAGCGCGGGGTAAGGATCGGGGGAACCAGCCGGCGGCGTGGGCGGGCGGAAATCCAGCAGAAGGCTGGGCGGGACCTGCGAATGGTCAAGGGTGAGCAGGAGGAGGGAGCGCAGGCTGGAGGCGTCGGGGAGGGTGAGGCGTTTGAGGGTGGAGTCGATCTGCAGCTGCGCCGCGGTTGGATCCTGCAGGCCGGCGCGGATGCGCGGCGCGAGCGGCGTGGGGCGAACCACCCATTGCTGCGTCTTGGGGTCGTAGTCGCTCCAGTCGGGCTCGTAGTCAGAGATGACGACGCGCTGGCCGACTGCGGCGTTGGTGACCTTGCGCAGCGCCGCAACGATGGCCTGCGTCTCCTCCGGAGTGGTGGGCAGAGGCGTGACGACGTGGAAGCCGGCGACGCCGTGGTTGAGCCAGAACTGCGCGACGGCGGGCAGGTCCGCGGTGAGGCCGGAGGCGGGAAAGGTGAGCAGGATGCGGATGCCGCGATGGCTGGCCTCGTGGATCAACTCATCGAAGTCGTCGAGCGCCGCGTCGCGGGGCGCGTTCCCTGCGCCGGTCGCGCTGCCCGCTGCCGCAGCTTTGGCCTGCTGCGAGGTCTCCGGCATGGGCACGATCAGCGCGTCGATTCCGAGCGATTGCAGCGCGTTCAACTTTGCGGCGATCGCCCTGAAGTCGGCCTCGCGCGGCGCGCCGGGCGACTGATTTGGCGCGGTTAAATCCTGCGGGCGCTCACCGATCCGGTAGAAGACGGCGTGCGACCACCAGGGGTCGGGGTTCAGTCCGGAGCCGGCCAGGCCGGGCCGGGCCAGGGTCTGCGCCGGGGATGCTCCGATGGCTGCGAGCAACAGCAGAGCGGCGATGCAGGGGCGGCGCGGCAGGGCCCGTGCTGTGAGGGCCAGCCTGGCGCGAATCGAACCCAGTCTGGCCGGGGGCGGGGAGGATTTCAGCATAGATAAAATTGTCGCGCTCTACTGTCTGCGCGGCTATACCACGGATGGTACGCGAGAACATTGGGCCGGCGAAGGCGAAGGTGTGAAACTCGCCGCGCTCGCCGCAGGGGTCGATGGTGGCGGGGAGGTCGGCGCGCAGCGCGGCGTCGAAGGTGCGGCCGGCGAAGGATGGGTCGAGCGCGCGCGGGTCGATGCAGGTGAGGTAGGCGCGCAGGCCGGTGGCGAGCATTTGTTGCGCGATTTGGGCGGTGGAGAGGCCGAGGCTGGCACACCAGACGGGGAAGATGGGTTCGAGGCCGGTGGGGGCGAGCTGCGCAACGCGGTAGGCGCGGATGTCTTCCAGAAAGAGGTCGCCGAAGGCGATGCCGTGGATGCCCTGGGCGACGGCGCGGGCGAGGACGTGGGCCATGCGCGACTCGTAGTCGGCGTTGGAGCAGGGGAAGGGCAGGTCGACCTTCCAGAGGGGCAGGCCGGTGGCGGCGGCCTGGAGGTCGAGAAGTTCCTCGCGGAAGCCGTGGATGGCGACGCGGCGGAATTTCTCATTGATCGTGGTGAGCAGGCCGACGACTTTATATTGGGGCTGCTGGCGGAGCAGGTGGAGGGCCCAGGCGCTATCCTTGCCGCCGCTCCAACTGAGGAGGATGGGGCGCGGCGCGGGGGTTTGGCGAGCGACGTGCGCGGTCTCAGAAAACATGGCCCCCCCGGGTGTTTTTGCCAAAATACTGCGGATAAATGGCTTAGGCCTGGATTATCTTCGGCCAAACCGCCTCCATCTCCCACCGGAGACGAGCCCTGCGAGCCTGCTTCCTACTCTCTATTATATCGGGGCTGTCAAGCGCTGGGTGCGGGTCAGAGGGTGAGGTCGCTGAGGCCGGAGAGTTTGACGGCGGCGCCGTCGGGGAATTCGGCGATGAGAGAGAGGCTGCCGCCCAGGGCCTCGATTGAGCGGCGGAGGGTGGAGACGTGGAGGTCGGTGCGCTTTTCGATCCGGGAGATTTGCTCCTGCTTGACGCCCAGTTTCTTCGCCAACTGGGTCTGGGTGATCTTGCGGGCCTTGCGCAGCGCGCGCAGGGTCATCTCCTCGGCTATGAGCTGCGCGGCGCGTTTTTCGATGCGCTTTCGGCGGGCGGGCGGGAGGGATGCCATTACCTCTTCGAGGGTTCTCATCACTCGATTATGCTCTCAAAGGCATGTGGTTGCGTGGTTCGCGGCCAGAGATTGGGCGCTATGGTGGCTTTTGTGATACCACTACGGGGGATTGGCTAGCTAATGGTGGCTTTTATGATACTTGAATATACGTCTTATCTTCGCTATCTTGGCTGTGGTGGCTTTTGTGATACCACGTGGGCTGGGCTAGTTATCCGAGGGGGGTTCGATGTGGTCGATGATGAGGGTGGGGATGACGCCTTTGGTGGGTTCGAGTTTGAGGCCGAGCTGGTCTTCGAGGGCGCCGAAGATGGTGGGGAGGGTGTCGTCGGGTGGGGCGGAGTCGGGTGAGGAGGGGCCAGGGTCGGGCGCCCAACGGAGGGTGATGTCGTACTTGCCGGTGAGGCCGGTCTTGTCGAGTACGGGGCGGCCGGCGGCGCCTTTGATGGAGTTGAGCAGCGACCCGATGGTGACCTGCTGGCCGGTGTGGGAGCCTCGGCCCATGAATGCGCCGCTGCCGCCAATGGGAGTGCCGTCGGGCAGCTTGATGCCATCGGCGTAGGTGTCGCCGGGCTTGGCTTCGTGGAGTTTGGGGCCGCCCTTGGCGATGACCAGCTGGTACATGGGGACTTCCTTGCTGCCGAGGTGGGCCTTGAGCTTGAGGCGGTCTTCGAAGACGGCTTGCATCATGCGCTCCCTCTCGGCGTGGTGGAGTTTGCGATAGGCGGGAATGTCTTCTGCGGCGACTTTGGTTTGGATGTCGTAGTGGTTGTTCCTGGCCCAGTCGGGCA
This sequence comes from Acidobacteriaceae bacterium, assembly GCA_050014235.1. Taxonomy (GTDB): domain Bacteria; phylum Acidobacteriota; class Terriglobia; order Terriglobales; family Acidobacteriaceae; genus Edaphobacter. Next base: position 42,852 of record JBEKDS010000014.1, on the reverse strand, counting down.
GGCCGTAGATGTCGTCGGGCTCGACGCCGTAGGCGGGGGCGATTTGGAAGGCCAGGAGGGTGTTGAGGTTGGTGTCGCCGTCGGGCGTCGAGTGGCCCGAGCTGCCGCCGGTGCCGGTTTTGTTTTGTTTGATGGAGACGGCGTCGTAGGTGAGGGGTGGCGCGGGGGTGGTTGCGGTTGGGGCGGCGGGTGGCGGGGATTGAGGTGCCGAAGGTGCCTGGGCAAGCATGATGGACGCAGCGACGGCCATCCATAGGACCGCGGGGAGCAGGGAGCGTTTGCGGAGTTCAATATTCGTTGCGAGGTCCATGCGAAGAATCCTAGTCGGTGGCATTGCCTGGTGCGGCTAGTTTTCTGAGAGCTGGTCGATGTGGTCGAGGACGAGGGTGGGCATGGGGGCTTGCTGAGGGATGAGTTTGAGGCCGAGTTGCTGGTCGAGGGCGCGGGAGAAGATGTCGAAGTTGGGGTTAGGGGGAGTGGGGGTGCGGTCGGAGTTAATACGGGGGTCTCTCCACTGCGCATCGCTGCGCGATGCTCCGGTCGAGATGACGACATCTTTGGTGGGGCTATCGGGTGTTGCGGGCGTGGGGATGGCGGGCGCGGGTGGTGCGGAATTGGGTGGAGCTGGGGTCCATTCGAGGTTGAAGTCGTAGTGTCCGGTGAGGCCGGTCTGGTCGAGGACCTGGCGGTCGGGTGTGGCGTCCATGATGGGGATGGCGATGGCGATGCGGTTGAAGTCAATGTTGCGGGCGGCGTAGCGGATGTTGCCGCGCTTGCGTGGAGTCATCGCGGCGACGCCGCTGCAGGTGGCGGGGAACATGCCGACCTCTTTGCCGGTGGGTTTGGTGGAGCAGGTGGTGTCGCCGTCGGGGTGAGGCTGGAGTTGCGGGCCGGTCTTACCGGGGGTTGAGAGGACGAGGGCGAAGACGGGAACGGTGCGGGTCTCGGTGTGGATCTTGAGGTTGAAGCGGTCGGCGAGGAAGGATTGCACCATGAGGCGCATCTGGTCTTTGGTGGCCATGCGGTCGGGGGATTGGGCCTGGATGTCGTAACGGGTGGTGCTGGTCCAGACGGGGAGCTGGGGCGCAAGAGAGACGCGGTCGTTGCCGGAGATTTTGTAGGCGAAGTAAATGTATGCGATGAGGGGGAGATTTCTGGTGGAGAAGACGCCGCCGCTGGGGGTGTAGAAGTCGCCCGGGCCGATCTGGAAGTTGGCGTAGGGTTGGCCGCTGGCGGAGGTGCTGAGTTTGACGGTGGCGGCTTCAAACTCCATTCCACCCCACTCGGGCGCGAGGCGGCGACGGGTCTCCGGGGGTTGGGCTGATGCTGTGGGAGATTGCGCAGGAAGGAGCGACGGGAGATTGGTGAGCGCGAGCAGGACGAGAAGCGGCGTGCGGTGAGCGGCGAATCTGCGTGGGTTGCATTCAGTCATGTGCGGGCCGTCCTGTGCTGAGTCTCAGTTCTCCGGGGGGCGTTGGATGTGGTCGATGACGAGGCCGTCGACGGGGCCTTTGGTGGGTTTGAGGCGGAGGCCGAGGGTGCGGATGGAGCTGAAGATGGAGGGCGCGGTGTACTCGAAGGGGATCTCGTAGTAGGGGCGGTTGGAGGCGTCGGGCAGGCCGACCTCGGGGGACTGGTCGAAGCTGATCTGGAGTTTGAAGTTGTATTTGCCGGTGAGGCCGGTGTGGTCGAGGACGATACGGTCGGCGTGGGCGGAGAGGGACTCGCAGAGCTGGGCCATGGTGGCGCCCTGGGCGGTGACTTCGTTGTAGCTGGTCCAGAGGAGGGCGGTGCCGGTGACGGTGCGGCCGTCCCAGGTCTTGAAGCTGTCGGTGGGTTTGTAGGTTTGCATTTTGGGGCCGTCCTTGCCGACGAGGAGGGCGTAGAAGGGATAGAGGCGGGTGTCGGTGTGGAACTTGAGTTTGAGCCAGTCAGCGAGGAAGTCGGCGAGGGCTGCTTTCTGGCCGTCGATGTCGAGTTTCTGCCAGGCGGCGAGGTCCTCGGGGGCGACCTTGGCCTGGATGTCGTAGTGGTCGTTGTCGACCCAGGGGGGCTGGCCGGCGAAGTGGAAGGAGGTGCCGACGTTGGGTGAGGCGTAGACGTAGCGGATGAGGTCGCGGATGGGGCGGTTGGTGGAGATGAAGCCGTCGCCGCCGGGTGGGAAGACGAGGCTCTTGGGCGCGGTGGTGGTGGGCTTGAAGACGGCGACGTCGAAGGTGATGTGGCGGTGGGGTTGGAGGGCGGAGGGGACGTAGGGTCCGGTTGTTTGGGATTGCGGTGCGGGTGTTGGGATGGGCGCGGGAGATGCGGTTTGCGGTTGTGGCGGCGGGGGCGGGGGTGGGGGTTGGGTGCTGGCGGTGGGGATGGCGAGGAGGGTGCAGGCGGCAAGCAGGGAGAGGCGGCTGGGGAGGGTGTGCCGGGGGTGGGCGTGGTGCGTCATCGCGTGCGGAGTCTCTCCTGGGAGATGTGCGGCGAGGGCCCGGTGATGGACAGGAGCTGGATTGAGGACATGGGTAAGACGTTCGCGGGGAGGGATGGCTCGCGAGGGGTGGGATTTTTTTGACTGAGGCTGGTGGGCGGGATTCCCGTTTCACCCATGCGCGATGCGCACGGGTGGCACCCGGCGCTTACGGATTTGACTGGGCATGCTTGTGCGGCTGCCAGCGGCTAGTTTTCTGAGTAGGGTTCGATGTGGTCGATGACGATGGTTTGGATCGGGACTTTGCCGGTTAGGAGTTTGAGGCCCAGCTGTTCCTGCAGTGCGGTGAAGAGGGCCGGAAATGGGGCATTCTGGCCGGATGGAGGAGTGGCGGAGGGGTCGTCGTCGGAGTATTTGAGCTTGAAGTCGTAGAGGCCAGTGAGGCCGGTGTTGTCCTGGACCGGGCCTGAGAGTTCGCTCGAGAGCCAGCCGGCGAGGTTCTCGATGGGATAGTTTGTGGCGGACACGCTGTTGCCGCGGCGGGATGAGCGGCCGGACATGCCGCCGGTGGGATCGGCGGCGGAGGCATCTGGAGATGGAGGCGGTGGCGGCGAGACCTGGAACATTGGGCCGCCTTTGGCGACGATGAGGGTATAGCCCTCGGTCTGTTTCGTGCCGCGATGGATGGTGAGTTTGAGGCGGTCGGCGAGCAGGGCCTGCAGCATGAGCTGCTTGGCGTGGTGGGCGTCGCAATCGTTGAGCTTGGCGAGTTGGTCGTTGGTGGAGGAGTCGGAGCGGGCTTCCACGTCATAGTGGGCGGAGTCGACCCATTCGGGGCCTCCGATGACCTGGAAGCCGGAGACACCGTAGGCGTCCTCGATGAGGTCTTTCATGCTGACGCCCACCATGGCGAGTTTTGCATCGTGGGGTTGGTCGCGGAAGCTCATAATTCCGTTTTCGGGTGGGTGGGGGCGGATGGAGGCGACGTCGTAGGTGAAGGCGGGCGCGGAGGAAGAGGTGGGCGCGGCAGTGGGGATGCACGGGAGGGTTGAGGCGTGCTGGGCGGGCGCAGACGATGCGCCTGCGAGGGCGAGGCAGATCGACCCGAGGAGGAGGGTGCGGGCGGAGCTGGGCGGGGCTTTGGTGAGATGCTCGGGGGTCATGGCAACGCTGCTCCTTGTGCCCGGCGGATTCGGTTCTCGGGGGGCGTTCGTGTCAGCGCTATATGACGCGGAGGAGGAGGAGGACGACGACGATGACGAGGATGAGAGAGACGCCGCCGCCGCCGTAGTAGCCGATTCCGGGGCCGAGGCGATAGCCGCCGAAGCCGAAGACGAGGATGAGGACGAGGAGAAGGATAAGCATGGGAGACTCCGTTCAGTGATGTGTTGGTGCCTGGTGCAACAGCCTGGAGGGTTGGATGCGGGATTTTGTTGCGGGGAGAAAGGCAAATGCGGGGATTCTGCGCTGCGCGCAGAATGACAATGCTATAGACAGTGCTAAAGACAAAAGCAGGTCCTTCGCTACGCTCAGGATGACAATGGGTGCGAGGAGGCCAGCTAGGGGAGTTTGGCGGCTTCGGCGATGGGGTCCCAGTGGCCGGGGCTGGAGGGTGGGCCGGCGAGGAAGGTCGCGGGGAGGTATTGTTTCGCTTCGGCGGGGGTGAGTTGGTGGGACCATGCGGGGCGGGCGCTGGTAGGTGCGCCGGGGCCGGTGTTGCGGTACTCGGCGTAGTAGGCGAGGGGTGGGGTGGGGTCTTTGGCGTTCCAGGCGGACCAGCCGACGGGGTCGAGCGAGTCGGGGAGGTCGGTGTTCATGTAGACGACGCGGGAGTAGGGGCGCCAGGGGCGGCCGAGGAAGATGCTGCGGTGCGCGGCGCGGGTGCTGGCGGCGCCGGGCGCGGTGGGCGGCGGGGCGGGCGCGTCGAAGCTTGCGGTGACGCGGGAGTTGAGGATGACGTAGCCGGTGGTTTGGTCGGGTGAGGTGCGGGACTGCGCGGTGAGGTAGCCGGGGGCGTTGGCGTGGATCTCGGTGCGGTCGAAGACGGCGGAGGCGTTGCCGAAGATGAAGTCGACGCCGCCTTCGATGTAGGAGTCGACGTAATACTGGCGGCCGAAGTCGGCGAAGAGGGTGTCCTGATGGCCGAGGAAGCGGCAGTGTTTAAAGATGCTGCGGTCGCCGCGGTCGGCGACGGCGACGGCCTGGCCGGTGTTGCCGGCGGCGTTCTCGAAGGTGATGTTGTCGGCTTCGAAGTTGGCGCCGTTGATCTCGACGGTCTCGGTGAAGAAGGTGCCGCCGGCCTGGGAGGCGTTGAGCGAGTTGGTGATGACGACGTCTTCGGGCGATTTGCCGAGGCCGATGAGGGTGATGTTGGCGTGGTTCTGGGTGACGATGACGCGCTCGCGGTAGACGCCGGGGACGATCTCGATGAAGACGCGGCCTGGGGAGCCGTCGGGGTTGGGCGTGGCGAAGGGGTGGTGGTCGATGGCGTTGACGATGGTGGGGAATTCGGTGGTGCCGTTGATGCCGGTGGTGACGGTGGGGTCGACGCGGACGTGGACGTCGGCTGCAAAGGTGGGGAGGGCGAGAGCGAGGAGCAGGAGGAGGCGGGGCATCGCGGATGAGGGTACTGCGCCGAGCCTCTGCGAGGCAATGTATGATTCTGCGCAGGAGGCCCGCATGGCCAATGTTGAAGGATCGGTACGGATGCGGCGAGCTGGAAAGCTTTTCGTCCTTGGCGGTCTGGTCTCGATGCTGTTGGCGACGGTCATGCTTCTGGCGGCTTCGCGGCTTTCATCGGCGCACTTCGGACACGGGATAATCTTGCCGTTGCTCCTGATCTACCTGGGACTTTTTCCTGCGTTTGCGGGTGTTGCTCTTTGGATCTCAGGTTGGATCGTGGAGGGATTTTTGTTGCGGGACGGGCGGGATTAGACGGCGCACTCCAGATGGGGAGCCGCGCGATGCGGCGGGGCACCCAATGGGGTAGACTTGGGGAGTGCCGGGTCCTACGCGACGTAATCCCGCCAACCCCGCCAGGTCCGGAAGGAAGCAACGGTAACGGGCTCGTACGGGCGCAGTAGGTCGCCCGGTACTTAAAAGCAGTTGTGAGTGGTGAGTGGGTAGTTGTGAGTTAAGGACCGCGACTGCGACCGGTTTGGAGTTTCCCCGACATTTTTAGAGGCAGCGTGCATGGCGCGAGATGCGTGGTTGCGCGTGATGGGTGTTGCGCGGATTTGAGGATTGGCTTATGTCGGGGCGGCGACGTTTGGATGGGGATTTGTAAAGGGGTGGGGGTTTGTGGGAGAGTCGTGGAGGAGATTTTTGAGGTGAGCGTTTGAGTCTGACGTTGAAGCCCGAGGTGCGGGTGCGGGCGAAGATCAGTTCTGTCGGGACGTATGTACCACCGCGATTGCTGACCAATGCGGACCTTGAGCGGATGGTTGCGACCAACGACCAGTGGATCGTGGAGCGGACGGGGATCCGCGAGCGGCACATTGCGGACAAGGGAGTGGGGACGAGCGACCTTGCGGTGGAGGCGGCGCGCTGCTGTCTGCGGAAGCGGGGGATTGGGGCGGATGAGGTTGAGGTGATCCTGGTGGCGACGGTGACGCCGGATATGTTGTTTCCGGCGACAGCGTGCCTGGTGCAGGAGAAGATTGGGGCGCGGGGCGCGTGGGGGTTCGATCTGTCGGCGGCGTGCTCGGGGTTTCCGTATGCGCTGCAGGTGGGCGCGAAGCTGGTGGAGAGTGGCGCGCACAGACGGGTGATGGTGATTGGGGCGGATGTGATGAGCTCGATCATCGACTATACGGACCGGTCGACGTGCGTGATCTTCGGGGATGGTGCGGGCGCGGTGTTGCTGGAGCCGTGCGTCGGGGGCGAGATTGGGCTGGTGGATTACGTGCACGAGATCGATGGGTCGGGCGCGTCGAGTTTGTACATGCCGGGGGGTGGGAGTTTGCACCCTCCGACGGCGGAGACGGTGGCGGCGAAGATGCACTACGTGCATCAGGATGGCGGCGCGGTCTTCAAGGTGGCGGTGCGCAAGATGGTGGAGCTGAGCGAGAGGCTGCTGGCGCGCAACGGCCTGACGGCGGCGGATGTGGACATGTTTATTCCGCACCAGGCGAACAAGCGGATCATTCTCTCGACGGCGGAGAAGATGGGGATGCCGGAGGAGAAGATTGTGATCAACATCGGCGAGTACGGGAACACGACGGCGGCGACGATTCCGCTGGCGATCCATACGGCGATGGAGCAGGGCAGGCTGAAGCGCGGTGCCACGGTGCTGCTGGCTTCGTTTGGCGGCGGGTATACGGTGGGGGCGACGTTGTTGCGGTGGGAGATGTAGAAAGGCAGTTGTGAGTTGGTAGTTGTGAGTTGTGAGTAAAGGCAAGAGCGACTGCAAAGGCGCCGCTAGACCTGGGTGGGGGTGGGGTCGGTCTGGGGTTGGGTACTTGGTTGGGCGTCGAGGGTGCGTGAGGTGTTGTAGATCTTCCAGAAGGCGATGGCGACGATGAGGAGGATGACGGTCCAGATGGCGACGAGGATCTCGACTCCCCATTTACGGGTGAAGAGGTTCCACATGCGTACGACGTGCGGGCCGTAGTAGATGCCGACGGCGGCGGCAATGGAGTGGCGCGCGAGGCGGCTGAGGGTGAAGGTGGTGAGGAACTTCCTGCGCGACATATTGAGCGCGCCTGCGGCGAGGACAAAGGGTGAGAGCGGCATGGGCGGAGGCAGGACCGCGGGCAAAGCGACGGAGAGGATGGCGTGGGTCTCCATCCAGTTGCAGACGTGCTTGAAGATGCGATGGGGGACGTACTTCTCGAGGAAGGCCATGCCGCCGGACTGGCCGACGTGGTAGCTGAAGAGGCCGCCGAGGAAGGAGCCCGCAGTGGCTGCGGCGACGAGGAGGAAGGGGTTGGCGTGCTGGGCGGCGAGGACGATGACCAGGATGTCGGTGATGCCGGGGATGGGGAGGGGGACGAAGGAGGAGTCGACGACGGAGACGAGGAAGACGCCGAGGAGGCCGAAGGAGAGCAGGAGATGGATGAGGGGGTTGGGGTGTTGCGGCGCGGCTTGTTGCGCGGCGAGCAGGGCGCCGGCGATGGGATGCGCGGGTGCGAGCGCGTTGGCTGCCATAGAGGTCATGGTAGATGAGACGCGAGTTGGGGAGGGGAAGTCGCGCGGGGATTGGAATTGGTTGGGGGATATGGGGTCAGCGAAAGACTACTGAGATTCTGAGCTTCGCTCAGAATGACGAACCAATGGATTGATCGCTGCGGATTAAAGGATGTGGAGGGTGGGGAGTGGTGGGAGGGTATTGGCTTCGGCGGCGAGGCGGCGGAAGAGGGTGATGGCGGCGAGGCAGTCTGGGGTGAGGGTGTAGTGGATGTTGCGGGTGAGGTAGTGCCGGATGGTGGCGGGCGGGAGGGCGATGCGTGGGGTCCACTCGGCGACGAGGGTTTCGATGTGGGCGAGGCCGCGGTCGCGGGAGAGGTTGAGGTCTTCGGTGAGCTGCGTGGGGGTGGTGGATGAGGCGGTGAGGGATTGCGGGCGGACGGCCCAGACGGCGGCGACCCAGGGTGCGCCGGTGCGGGTGCGCCAGTGGTGGGCGAGGTCGAGCCAGAGGCAGGGGCCGATGGAGGGGTGGGCTTCGATTTGTGCGCGGGATTCGAGGGCGAGGAGCGCGGGGTCGCCGATGAGGAGAGCGGCGTCGTGGTGGGTGAGCATGGCGATGGGGTTGGCGGGGGCGGGGAGGAATGCGGGGTCGGTGGAGAGGAAGGTGCGGAAGAGGATCTGCGCGTAGACGAGGGAGCTGCGGGACGCGGTGTCGGCGGCGATGGAGCGGATGGCGCGGAGGGTTTGGTCGAGGTCTGTGAGTGGGTGGGAGCTTTGTTTGACGATGAGTTGGATGGAGCGGACGTGGTCGAGGGAGGCGATGGCGCAGTTGGAGACGATGGCGAGCGATGGGGTGAGGGAGGCGATGGGGATGAGGCCGAGGTCGGCTTTGTCTGTGAGGATTTCGTCTGCGCATAACGACGGTTGCGTGTAGTGGATGTCGTAGCGTTGGGCGAGGGCGGCGTTGCGGGGAGGGTGTTCGAAGTCCCACATGAGAGGGGCGGGGTTGAGGAAGTCGATGGCGGCGACGCGGAGGCGGGTTGGGGAGGGTGGGGGCAAGAGATTAGTTTATGGGATGCGGAATGTTATCGGAGGCACGGGCGGCGCGGGCGCTATGCTTGCTGAGATGTTGGGACGATGAGTGGGAGGGGCGAATGTACATTCACACGTTTGCGTTGCGATGGATGCCGGGAACGACGGAGGAGCAGAAGCAGCGCGCGAAGCAGGAGATCCTGGCGTTGCAGGGAAAGATTCCGGGGCTGATGCAGACGCATGTGGGGGAGAACCAGTCGCCGCGTGCGAAGGGGACGAACTTTGGCGGGGTGATGTTCTTTGCCGACAAGGCGGCGTTTGAGCGATATTTTTCTCATCCGCTGCACGATGCGTTGATTGCGTGGGTGATGCCGTTGGTGGACCCGACGGAGCTGGACTTTGAGGCGACGAGTTCGAGCGAGGAGTTCAAGGGGTAGGGCGGGGACATCGCAGTATCTCTATGGCCATTGCGGACAGCAGACGATACAATCGTGCACGCATGTCAATTTCGAGAGATCCTGATGACATTCCATAAGTGCGTCCTTCTCTTCGCCTGCGTTCTTCCGGTATCGGTTGCGCTACATGGTCAGGCGACGGAATCGTCGATTACCAAACAGATCAGTGGGCTACGCGCGGTGCCGGATGCGCAGCGTCCCGCGGCGACGACCAAGATTGCGATCGAGATTCGCACACTTCCGGCGGGACTGCCCAAGCTGAATCTTGCGATCGCGCTGAGCCACCTTTCGACGGAGGGCGATCCTGGGAGCGAGACGCTGCAGGCTGTGGCGGACACGCTGGCGCAGGCGGTGTCGCAATGTCCGCAGGAGGCGAAGGGCGACCGGCCGCCGGAGCCTTACATGGAGCTGGCGAAGCTGGCGCGGTATGAGCACATTACGACGGACCTGAAGGACCCAGTGCTGGACAAGGCGGATGCGGTGCTGGCGGCGGACGAAGCGGATGTGCAGAAGGCCGACTTCACGCTGAAGGACCTGCATGGCAAGAAGGTCACGCTGTCGGTGCTGCGCGGCAAGATTGTGCTGGTGAACTTCTGGGCGACGTGGTGCCCGCCGTGCCGCAAGGAGATGTCAGACCTCGACCTGATCTACACGCACTACGAGCAAGAGGGGTTGGTGGTGCTGTCGCTGACCAGCGAAGAGGGGTTCGTCGTGAACAACTTTATTACGCAGGCACAGTATCATCCGCCGGTGTTGCTGGACGATGGCGGCAAGGTGGCGAAGCAGTTCCATGTGGATGGGATTCCGAAGACGTTTGTGTTCGACCGGGATGGGAAGCTGGTGGTGGAGTCGATCGATATGCGCACGCAGCGGCAGTTCTTTGCGATGCTGGCGCAGGCGGGATTGCAGCCGTTGGGGAGCAAGTAGCGAACGGAGCGCGATGAACGGACGCAGCGACGCAGAGCAGGTTGCGCTGACGATGAGGGAGACGGCGAGGCTGGCGTGGCTGGCGCTGGCGTTGACACCAGAGATGGGGCCGACGCGGATTGCGCGGGCGATGGTGGGGCTGGGTGCGGCAGAGAGATTGTTTGAGGCTTCGCTGACCGAGCTTGAGGGGTTGGGGATGCCGGCGCGGGCGGCGCAGTTTGTCGCGGATGGAAGGGCGCGGGCGGCGGCGGAGGATGAGGCGAAGCGGGTCGCGGAGGCGGGTGGGATTTTTGTGACGCGCGAGGAGGCGGCGTATCCGGAGCGGTTGTTGGAGATTTACGATCCGCCTGCGGTGTTGTGGGTGAGGGGCGATGCTGCGCTGCTGAGCAGGCCGGGGATTGCGGTGGTGGGGACGCGGCAGCCGACGCCGTATGGAGTGGGGATGGCGGAGATGTTGTCGCGCGACCTGGCGCACCGGAGGCTGACGATATTGAGCGGGATGGCGCGCGGGGTGGATGCGGCGGCGCATAAGGGCGCGCTGGACGCGGGCGGAAAGACGATTGCGGTGTGGGGTACGGGGATCGATGTGGTTTATCCGAAGGAGAACAAGAAGCTGGCGGAGAGGATCGTCGCGTCGGGCGGGACGATTGTGAGCGAGTATGCGATGGGGACGTTTCCTGCGCCGCAGAACTTCCCGATACGGAATCGGATATTGAGCGGGATGAGTGTGGGGGTGCTGGTGGTGGAGGCGGGCGAGTATAGCGGGACGCGGATTACGGCGCGCTGCGCGATGGAGCAGAACCGCGATGTGTATGCGGTGCCGGGCAATGTGACGAGCAAAGGGGCGTGGGGGCCGAATACGCTGATCAAGCAGGGGGCGAAGCTGACGGCGACGTGGGAGGATGTGTGGGAGGACCTTCCGCCGCAAGTGCGTGTGCAGCTTGAGGATGAGATGGAGCGGGATGGGCAGGTTGAATCGAAGGCGGGTGGGAGCGCATCTCTATTCAGCGAGGGTGGTTCGGATGGCGAGGTGAAGGCGATGCCGGAGGCCGAGCGGATTGTGCTGGACGGCTTGCGGCGGGATGAGGCGACACAACTGGATGCGTTGATTGAGGGGTTGGAGGCGCGGCTGGGTTCGCCGGAGATCTTTGCGGCGCTGTTTGAGTTGGAGCTTGCGGGGCGGGTGAAGCAGATGCCGGGTAAGAATTATGTGCGCTGCTTCTAGCAAAGGAGGAAAAAGCGACCGCGGATTACACGGATGAATGCGGATCAAGAGCAAGATATAAATGCAAGACTTGATTGATTCGGGAGACGCGTTTGCGGCGGCGTTTCGATAACGGCTTTAGGTGCTGCGTGAGTAACGGATTTGGGGCGCGGGAGTCTATGGGTGTAGATTCCGCGAGTGGGATTTGAGTTCAACTTGAGGATCATTGCGAAGGAACGGGTTCGCATGTTTGGCGGTTCCGTGGTAGGTTCGCATTGAAACGTGGATGCGAACACTGTTTTTTTGCGGTGCGTAATTTTGGATGCGAAGGGAACGAATGGCAAAGTCACTTGTGATCGTTGAGTCGCCGGCGAAGGCGAAGACGATCAATAAATATCTGGGCAGCGATTACGTGGTGGAGGCCTCGATTGGCCACATCATGGACCTGCCGAAGAACGACATTGGGGTGGAGCTGGAGCATCGGACGTTTGAGCCGACGCTGATTGTGTCTCCGGGGAAGGAGAAGGTTGTCGATCGGCTGAAGAAGCTGGCGGCGAAGGCGGACTATGTGTATCTGGCGCCTGACCCGGACCGCGAGGGCGAGGCGATTGCGGCGCATCTCTCGATGCAACTGAAGCCGATGATGAAGGACAAGAGCAAGCTGCGGCGGGTGACGTTCAACGAGATTACGCAGAAGGCGGTGAAGGCGGCGTTTGAGCATTCGCGGGATGTGGATGAGAATTTGGTGGACGCGCAGCAGACGCGGCGGGTGCTGGACCGGCTGGTGGGGTATCAGGTGTCGCCGTTGCTGTGGGATAAAGTTCGGCGTGGGTTGAGCGCGGGGCGGGTGCAGACGGTGGCGCTGCGTTTGATTGTGGAGCGCGAGCGGGAGATCAATGGGTTCAAGCCGGTTGAGTACTGGCAGGTGGACGCGGAGTTAGCTGCGGATGGTGCGGCCAAGAATGCGCAGACGTTTACGGCAAAGCTGGTTGGGGTGAATGGCGAGCCGCTGCGCATAGCGAATGGGACGGATGCGGATGGCAAGGAGGTGTTTCTTGCGAATGCGCTGCCGGACAAGGAGGCGACCGATGAGGCGGTCGCTGAGCTCGGGCGCGCGAAGTGGCGGGTGCAGTCGGTGGAGAAGAAGGAGCGGCGACGGAATGCGCCAGCCCCGTATACGACCAGCAAGTTGCAGCAGGATGCGTCGGGGCGGCTGGGCTTCAATGTGCGGCGGACGATGGGCGTGGCGCAACGATTGTATGAAGGCGTGGAGATCGGCAGCGAGGGCACGGTTGGGCTGATTACGTATATGAGGACCGATTCGGTGCGAGTGAGCCCGGATGCGATTGTGGAGGCGCGGGAGTACATTGCGAAGCTGGGCAAGGGATATCTGCCGGAGAAGGCGAACGAGTTCAAGGGCAAGAAGGACGCGCAGGACGCGCATGAGGCGATCCGGCCGACGAGTGTGATGTTTACGCCGGAGTCGATTCGGCGGTATCTGAGCGATGAGCAGTTCCGGCTGTACCGGATGATCTGGCAGCGGTTTGTGGCGAGCCAGATGACGCAGGCGGTGTTCGACCAGACGACGGTTGACATTGAGGCGAAGGCGAAGCATGCGTATGACTTCCGGGTGACGGGGAGCGTGCTGAAGTTCGATGGGTTTTTGAAGTTTGAAGAGCAGGACAAGCGGGCGCGCGAGGCGGCGAAGAAGCAGGCATCCCATGAAGAGGCGGCGCGGGTGAATGGCGCGGCCGCGTCTGGCGCTGCGGCGGCTGAGGACGATGAGGATGCGGACAAGCGGCTGCCTGACCTGAACGATGGCGAGGCGCTGCGTTTGCAGCGGCTGCTGCCGGAGCAGAAGTTTACCCAGCCGCCGCCGCGCTACAACGAGGCGAGCCTAGTGAAGGTGCTGGAGGAGCGCGGGATCGGGCGGCCTTCGACGTATGCGTCCATCATTAATACGATCCAGGACCGCGACTATGTGAAGAAGATCCAGGGCAAGTTTGTGCCGACGGAGATTGGCACGGTGGTGACGGGGCTGCTGGTGAAGAATTTTCCGTACATCTTCGACACGCAATATACGGCGAAGCTGGAGACGGAGCTCGATGCCGTTGAGGATGGCGAGGAGAAGTGGACGGACCTGCTGAATGGCTTCTACGACCACTTTGAGCAGGAGCTGGTGGTTGCGGGCAAGAACATGGAAGACATCAAGCGCATGGAGCAGGCGACGAATGAGATCTGCGACAATTGCGGGTGCCCGCTGTATCTGAAGTGGGGGAAGTTTGGGAGTTTTTATTCCTGCTCGAATTTTTCCAAGGCGAAGCCGGTGACGGTGGCCGCGGGGCCGTGGAAGAAGGACGCGAAGGCGGTGACGAAGAAGATCGTGAAGGCGCTGCACTTTCCGATGACGGTGCGGGCGACGATGGATGAGATGGGCGTTTTCTCCAAAGACGTTGCCGATGTGAAAGAGATGGTGGCGGCGATTGGCGAGGCGATGGATGAGGCGGCGGCGAAGGAGTCTGTGGGCAAGGGACGCAAGGTGACGGTGGAGCAGGTGAGCTGCGACTTTACCAAGGAGAACTTTGCGGCCAAGCCGGACCTGAGCGCGCCGGGCGCGGACGATGTGCCGGAGACGGAGTTCTGCGACAACGACCCGCCGTGCAAGACGATCCGCAAGCTGACGCAGAAGGTGCAGCAGAAGCCGCCGGTGGTGCTGGAGGAGATGTGTCCGAAGTGCGGCAAGCCGCTGCTGCAGCGCGATGGGCAGTATGGCGAGTTCATTGCGTGCAGTGGCTATCCCAAGTGCAAGTACGTGAAGCAGGAGCTGCTGGACGTTCCGTGCCCGAAGGATGGCGGGGACATTGCGGTGCGCAAGACGCGGCGGGGGGATGTGTTTTATGGGTGCGTGAACTATCCGAAGTGCGATTTTGCGAGCAATTTGAAGCTGGTGAACCAGACGTGTCCGAAGTGCGAAAGCGCGTACCTGCTGGAGGTTGCGAACGCGAAGGGGACGTACCTCGTCTGCCCGAACAACCGGGAGGAGCTGCCCAAGCGGAGGAAGCGGAAGGGCGCGGCGGAGGAGGCTGTGCCGGCGACTCCGGAGTGCGGGTACAAAAAAAAAGTAGGTCCACCGCCGGCGCCGGAGCCAGTGCCGGTGCTGACGCTGCCTGATCCGGAGAAGACCAGGCCGGTGGTGCAGAGCGTGGCTTGAGTTCTACGATGTTCGTTGTTCGATTCACGGGGCCTGCGGTGCGGGGCGGGGCGTAAATTCCAGAGAGAGGCGACGACGAGATGGCGACGACGGCGGATGCAGAGGTGGTGATGCGGCTTTACGAGCTGCGGCGCGAGGAGACGTTAAGGGATGCGCGGCGGTTTATGATCTTCGACTTCAATCCGAAGACGCTGGAGGAGCTGCGGGCGGTCTCGCGGGACGTGACGTCGAAGGAGAACGCGGCGTGGCGCCAGGTGCTGAGCTACTGGGAGATGGCGGCCTCGCTTGTGCTGCGGGGCGCGGTCGATCCGGACCTGTATTTCGACTCGAACGGCGAAGGGATCGTGCTGTACGCCAAGTTCCATCATTTCCATGCGGAGACGGAGAAGGAATCCGGCAACCCGTTTATGTGGCAGACAGCGGCGCTGATTGCGAAGTATCCGACGGCGCGGGCGATGTACGAGATGTTTTTGAAGATGTTTGGGCCGAAGCAGTAGGCGGGTTTTACGAAGCTGTGTTGATGGAGAGTAGTCCCCGGCTTTGGGGGCTATTTCCATTTAAGCTCCATTTCTGCTACATTCGCGGGTGGCGTTGCGGGGTCTGCCGGGGCCGGGGCGCTGCGTCGGCCGGGCGTGTGGTGCTGCTGTAAGTTATTGAAAATAATGCAGGATTGATTTATGGCGAAGGCAGTGTGGAACGGTCAGACGATTGCTGAGAGCGAGACCGTTGAGACGGTTGAGGGGAACATTTATTTTCCGGACTCGTCGGTAAAGCGGGAGTTTTTCAAGGCGAGTTCGACGACCTCGAGCTGCACGTGGAAGGGGCAGGCGCGGTACTACACGCTGGTGGTGGATGGGCAGGAGAACCCGGATGCGGCGTGGTACTACCCGGACCCGAAGCCGGCGGCGCGGAATGTGAAGTACCATGTGGCGTTCTGGCGCGGGGTTGAGGTGACGAAGTAGGGAGTGACCCGCTTGTGCGCGATGCACACGAATGGGGCGCCCTCAGAGGGACGTGATTGCCGCAAACCCCACCCAAGCGGAGCTTGGATGGGGCACCCAAAAGGTGACGAAGTAGAGGTTACGATTCGTGACTTCGCGCGTCAGACGATGAAGCTGTCTGAGATACGACATCCAGATTGTGCGACTCCAATCGTCAGGTGGGGGTGCGTCTGATTCAGGCAGCCATTGACTCTTGAGGAGATCTGCCATGATTGGCCTGCGACGGAAGGCGCTGTTCTTTGCGGTCCTGATGGCGGGCGCGGTCGCGGCTTGCGCGCAGGACAAGGCGACTCAACCGCTGGCTCCGATGGCGCGTGATGCCGATCCAGCGTTCGAGGTCGCGGTGATCGAGCCCGCGGATGTGAACGATCACAATCAGGGGTTCCGTCTGGACGGTCACCGGATTTCGATCGAAGGCAGCACGATGACAAGCCTCATCTGCTTCGCGTACTCGATCCAGAAGAGCCAGATCGTGGGCGCGCCGGGGTGGTTCGATGAGCAAGGCTGGAACATCGACGGGGTCCCCGATGCGGAGGGCAAGCCGAGCTGGCATCAGTATCGGCGCATGCTGCAGAAGCTGCTTTCCACGCGATTCGGTCTTGCGATTCATCCTGACAAGCGCGAACTCTCCGTGTACGCGCTTATGGTCGCCAAGGGCGGCGCGAAGCTGGAGAAGAGCAAGAGCGATCCGGACGCGCTGAGCGACCAGTCGGGCCACGGTGTTGGCACGGCGCAGAGCATGAAGTTCACCAACGACAGCATGACCGACTTCGCCCAGACCATGCAGCTGATGGTGGACAGGCCGGTCGTCGACCAGACGAATCTCTCCGGCCGGTACGACTTTAGTCTGCTTTGGACTCCAGACGTAATGCGCGCCACGGAGCCGGACGCGCCGCCGGGACTCTTTACCGCGGTGCAGGAGCAGTTGGGTCTGAAGCTGGAGGCGGTGCACGCAGCGACGGATGTGTTTGTGATCGATGCGGCGACACGGCCGACGCAAGACTAAGCTGATACGGCCTCGACCCGCGTGTTTCTTTGAGGTGACGAAGTGGGCGTCTGTGGCGCAATCCCACATCTCAGAATCGAGATGTGGGGCACCCAAGTGCGATCAAGTCGGGAGACTTCCCACGTCAGACGATGAAGCCGTCTGACGTGGGGCACCCTCAGAGGGACGGGGTTGCCGCAAACCCCACCCAAGCGGAGCTTGGATGGGGCACCCGGTACAAGTACAAATGCGGGGATTCTTCGCCCGCAGCTCAGAATGACAACATGGTTGACTAGTAGGCCTGGGCGCGTTCGATGGGGAGGCGGACCTGGAAGCAGGTGGCTCCGGGTTTGGACTCGACGGTGACGAAGCCGTTGTGTTTGGCGACGATGCGGGTGACGGAGTCTAGGCCGAGGCCGAGGCCCTGGCCGGGGGCTTTGGTGGTGAAGAAGGGTTCGAAGATACGGGAGACGATCTCGGGCGGGATGCCGGGGCCGTCGTTCCAGATCTCGACGGTGACCATCTCGCCGAGGGGGCTGGTGCGGAGGCGGAGGGTGCCGCGGGGCAGGCCGTCGCTGCTCTCTTTGCCCATGGCGTCGAGGGCGTTGGCGATGAGTTCGGTCCAGACCTGGTTGAGCTCGCTGCCGTAGGCGCTGATGCGGGGGAGTTCGGGGTCGTAGTTGCGCTCGACGGTGACGTGTTCGAGGCGCGAGGCGAACATGGTGAGGGTGGTATCGAGGGACTGGGCGATGTCGATCTCCTGAATGGGCGCCTGGTCCATGTAGGAGTAGTCCTTGATGGCGGAGATGAGGTCGAAGATGCGGACGGTGGAGTTGATGACGGTCTCGGCCATGCGCTCGACGCGGAGGGAGCTGGCGAAGGCGGCGGCGGAGACGGCGAGGGTCTCGGGCGAGAGCATGGCGGCGAGCTCGTCGAGGTGGGCGATGGTGAGGGGCGACTCAGCGACGACGGAGGCGATGACCCAGGGCTCGGGGATGCCGCGGGCCTCGAGCCAAGCGCGGATGAGCTCTTCGCGGTCGGAGAGGTCGAGGGCGTTGTCGGGCAGGATGGCGCGGCTGGTGTAGTTGGCCATCTTCTCGCGGGTGCGCTGGGCCCAGGCCTGATACTGGTGGTATTGGCCTGAGGCGGCGAGGGCCGCGCCGAGCTTTTGTTTCTGGTCGCCATACTGGCGCAGCTCGCCGAAGAGGCTGGCGGCGGAGCGCTGCGCGGCGGAGGCGGGGTTGTTGAGCTCGTGGGCGAGGTTGGCGGCGAGTTTGCCGAGGGCGGTGAGCTTCTCGGCCTGCAACTCGATGCGGGTGACCTCGCGGACGCGGTTGAGCAGGACGGAGACGCAACGCTGACCCATGGAAGGGATGGCGGCGAGCATCTCCGGGAATTTTTCCCTGGGGATGTCGAGGGACCATACGTCGCCGACCGAGTAGCCGTTGCCGCCGTAGCCTTTCATGCGCGAGAAGGGAAGGATGCCGGAGAGCTGGCCGACGCGAGCGATGAAGAGGGAGAGGTTGCCGCTGGTGTTGCGGCGGACATGGATCTCGCCGCGCAGCAGGATGTTCATGTAGACAGGGGTTTCGCCCTCGTGGAAGACCTGCACATCGGGGCCGACCTTGTGTTCGACGCCGTTCTGAGCGAGCCAGAGGAACTCCTGCTCGGAGAGGCCGTCGAGGCCTTCGACTTTGCGCAGGGCCGCGACGATCTCGGCGGGCGGAGTTCGCTCGGCGGGAGGGAGAGCCCCGACCTCCTGCTCGACTTCAGGGGTGGTTGGCATAGGCGGCGAAGACCCGTATTCCGGACAGAAGTGTCCGGAGCAGAACCAGGATGAAGAGCAGTTGCTGGGTCTAGTGTAGGGCCTTCGCCGCGGGCAAGTCTAATGCTTGGGCAGGGCGTCGAGCGAGGCGACGAGGGCGTGGATGTCCACGGGGCTGGCGGAGCGGATCTGCACGGCGCCGTCCTGGCTGAGCAGGATGACGACGAAGTCGCCGGGCTGGATGTGGAATTTGCTGCGGGCGTCGGCCTGCTCGGAGGCGGAGGCCAGGGGAAGGTTCTCGCCGGCGAAGTTGTCCTCGGTGCCCTTGGAGGCGAAGGAGACAGGGACGACGACGGTGTTGCGCTCAGTGAGTTCGAAGGCGTGGTGTTCGATGAGCTGGAGCTGACGCTTGAAGTTGGCACTGCTGGTGTCGGGAGCAAAGACCATCAACACGCGCGCCGTGCCCTGCAGCTCGGTGAGAGCGTGAGAGTCTTGAGCGGCGCACGTTCCAAGCAATGCAAAGAGCAAGAGGGGCAGCTTCATCATACGTTGTGCTCCTTTATACATGGATAACCTCGCCCAATCCGGGTAAGTCAAACTGACCCTTTTGGGTTACATGACTTACCCTGAGGCTAGCATGCATAGGCCTATCCTAGTCCTGCTCAATGGACACCGTTTGCCCCGATCTTTGGTAATCGGCGGGGGTTATTTTGCAGGTCGATAACGGGCTTGGTGCGGGTGGGATGCGTATGGCAAGCGACTGATTCAAAGCAAAATACCCCATCCCGCGGCGGGCGCGCGAGATGGGATATTGGTTGACGATTGGTTTGCGTGTGAAGTGGCGCTGCTCAAGCTTTTTGCACAGCGCCGTCGACGACTTTGACGGGATCGAGGAAGGGCATGGCGGAGCGCAGGCCGGCGCCGACGGTCTCGATGGGGTGGGCGGCCTCGGCCTTCCTGATTCGGGAAAACTCGTGGCGACCGGCCTCGTTTTCGGCGATGAATTTCTTGGCGAAGCTGCCGTCCTGGATCTCGTCGAGGAGTTTGCGCATGGCCTTTTTGACGTCTGGGGTGACGATGCGCGGGCCGGCGACGTAGTCTCCCCACTCGGCGGTGTCGGAGATGGAGTGGCGCATGTAGGCGAGGCCGCCGCGGTACATGAGGTCGACGATCAATTTGAGTTCATGGAGGACCTCGAAGTAGGCGAGCTCGGGCTGGTAGCCAGCCTCGGTGAGGGTCTCGAAGCCGGCCTTGACGAGGGCGGCGGTGCCGCCGCAGAGGACGGCCTGCTCACCGAAGAGGTCGGTCTCGGTCTCCTCGGTGAAGGTGGTTTGGAGCACGCCGGCGCGGGTGCAGCCGATGCCCTTGGCGTAGCTGAGGGCGAGAGCGAGGGCGTGGCCAGAGGCGTCCTGCTCGACGGCGACCAGCGCGGGGACGCCGCCGCCTTCGGTGAAGACCTCGCGGACGCGATGGCCGGGGGCCTTGGGGGCTACGAGCGATACGTCAACCCCCGAGGGAGGCGTAATGGTGCGGAAGCGGATGTTGAAGCCGTGGGCGAACATGAGGGTCTTGCCGGGTACCAGGTGCGGCTCAATGTCCGCGTGGTAGACCTTGGCGGCGGTCTGGTCGGGGGTGAGGTTCATGATGACGTCGGCCCACTTGGAGACGTTGGCGACGGTGTCGACAACGAGGCCGGCCTTCTGGGCACGGGCTACGTTGGGGGAATCCGCCCGGAGGCCGACGCGGACTTCAACGCCCGAGTCCTTGAGGTTGAGCGCGTGGGCGTGGCCCTGCGAGCCATAGCCGATGATGGCGACTTTCTTGGATTGGATGAGGGAGAGGTCTGCGTCTGCGTCGTGGTAGGTCTTTGCCATTGCGTTCGAGTTTCCTTTAGAGGTAATGGTAGCTGATGAAGAGGCTTAACACCGATTTGCGCCGATAACACCGATTTAACCGATTAACGGCGAAAAGACCACCGCGGATTTGCGCGGATGAACACGGATTGAGAGCGATTGATTGTTTCTTTCTTTAGGCTTTCCTTTGGGTTTTGTCTTATCTGTGTTGATCGGTGCTTCTATCCGCTTTGATCCGTGTTCGTCTTTGTTCTTATTCCTCGTCGGGGTGAGGGAATTCGCTGGGGAGGGTTTCGGAGGGTTCGACGGTGAGCTTGGATTTGTCGGAGGTGCCATCGGGCGTGCCGAGAGCTTTGAGGACGCGGCTGGTGTGCTGGCCGCGGCGCATGGCCATGCGGCCGGTGCGGGAGACTTCGAGGATGGTGTAGTTGGACTCGCGGAGGACTTGCAGGAGGCCCTCGATTTTGCTGGAGCTGCCGGTCATCTCCAGCATGATGGAGTCGGGGGCAAGGTCGACCACTCTGGCCCGAAACACTTGGGCCAGTTCAAAGATCTGCGAGCGGGAGTGGAGGCCGTTGGGCTCGTTGGGGCCGGCGCCGACCTTGATGAGGCAGAGCTCGCGGATGACGGCCTCGGAGCGGCCGACCTCGTCGACATCGACGGTGATTTCGAGTTTGTAGAGGGACGCTCTGATGCGGTGGGCGGCGGTCTCCGGGGCCTCGCAGACGATGGTCATGCGCGAGGTGTCGGGGCGCTCGGATTCGCCGACGGTGAGGGAGACGATGTTGAGGTTGAGACGGCGGAAGAGCGAGGCGACGCGGGTGAGGACGCCGGGCTTGTCTTGCACGAGGGCTACGAAGGTGTGGAGCATAAGAGAGTGTCCGTTCTTAGTTGTCGGTTGTTCGTTAAGGAGCATCGTTGTTAGTGGCAGCAGCCAGTATCGCGTGGAGTTTGCCTGTCTTGAAAAAGTTTATGGTGGCGAATTGGCCGATCATGAAGCGTACGACTGAGACAAAGAGCCGGCCATGGCTATGGTCGATTTGGATTACGCGACCGAGTCCGTGCAGCCTAAAGAGTTTCACGGCATTAATGTCCTTGAGCGGAACGACGACTCCGCTAGGTCCGTCTATGCGAAGCGAAGTCTCATCGACGATGGCGTTGCCCTTTTCGACCCTGGTCTTCAGTCCCAACTCTTCTCCCGCGTGGAAGAAGATTTTGTAGGTAGTCATTCGTCCTCCGCGGTTTCGAGGAGGGGGTCGGCGGTGGGGCGGCGGACCATGTCGTGGAGGGCGGCGCCGGGGGCGATCATGGGGTAGACGCCGTCTTCTTTTTCGACCTGGAAGTCGATGAGGAAGGCGCGGCCGCTGGTGCGGGCTTTTGTAACCGCTGGAGTTACATCCTTGCGTTTGCGGACGTGGGCGCCGGCGATGCCGTGGGCGGCGGCGAGGGCGACGAAGTCGGGCGAGAGGATGGGCGAGGCGGCGTAGTTCTTCTCGTAGAAGGCCTCCTGCCACTGGCGGACCATTCCAAGGAAGCCGTTGTTGATGACGGCGATGTTGATGGCGAGGCCCTCCTGCTGGATGGTGGAGAGTTCGGCGGCGGTCATCTGGAAGCCGCCGTCGCCAGCGATGACCCAGACATCTTTCTCGGGGCAGGCGGCCTTGGCGCCGATGGCGGCGGGCAGCGCGAATCCCATGGTGCCGAGGCCGCCGGAGGTGATGAGCGAGCGGAGGGCATCGTGTTTGTAGTACTGGGCTTCCCACATCTGGTGCTGGCCGACGTCGGTGACGATGATGGTTTGCGGCAGGCGCTTGGCGGCGAGGGCCTCGGTCCAGATGTCGTTGATGACGTGCGCGGCGTAGAGGTGGCCGTTGTCGGGGAGGTTGATGATGTCGCGGACGGACTCGGAGCCCTTCATGCGGTTGACTTCGGCGATCCAGGAAGACAAATGCGGGGGTCCCTCCACTCCGCTGCGCTCCGGTCGGGATGACGGCATTTGGGGTTTGGGTGGAAGCAAAGGGAGGAGGGTGTTGAGGACGGCTTTGAGGTCGCCGATGAGGGCGACATCGGCGCGGACGTTTTTGTTGACCTCGGAGGGGTCGATGTCGATGTGGATTTTTTTGGCGTTGGGCGCGTAGTGGGCGAGGTTGCCGGTGACACGGTCGTCGAACCTCATGCCGAAGGCGAGCAGGAGGTCGGCCTGCTGGATAGCGTTGTTGACCCAGGATTCGCCATGCATGCCCATCATGCCGAGCGAGAGTGGATGGTAGGTGGGGAAGGCTCCGAGGCCGAGGAGGGTGCTGGCGACGGGGACCTGGCGGCGCTCGGCGAAGTCGAGAACCTGCTCGCGGGCGCCGGACTCGATGATGCCGTGGCCGGCGAGGATGACGGGGCGCTTGGCTGCGGTGATGAGGTCGATGGCTTGCTTGATGGCTGCGGATTCCGCGCGGAGCATTGGGTGGGGGCGGAAGGCGGCGGGCGCGGCGGCGGCGAAGTCGAAGGGCGCGGTGGCCTGCTGGGCGTCTTTGGTGATGTCGACGAGGACGGGGCCGGGACGGCCTGACGCCGCGATCTGGAAGGCGCGGCGCAGGGTGGGGGCGATGTCCTCGGCGCGGGTGACGAGGAAGTTGTGCTTGGTGATGGGCAGGGTGATGCCGGTGATGTCGATTTCCTGAAACGCGTCGGTGCCGAGGACTTTGGAGGAGACCTGGCCGGTGATGGCGATGACGGGGATGCTATCGAGCATGGCCGTGGCGATGCCGGTGACCAGATTTGTGGCGCCGGGGCCTGAGGTGGCGATGCAGACGCCGGGGTGGCCCGAGGCGCGGGCGTAGCCGTCGGCCATGTGGGCGGCGCCCTGCTCGTGGCGGACCAGAATGTGGTGGATGGGGAACTTGCGCAGGGCGTCGTAGGCGGGGAGGATGGCTCCGCCGGGATAGCCGAAGACAGTGGTGACGCCCTCGCCGACGAGGGTGGCCCAGAGGATTTCGGAGCCGGTGAGTTGCGGGATGGGCTTGGCGGCGTGATGGTTGTCGGTCATATTCGGCGCTCCTTTAATACAAAAGCTGACCACGGATTAACGCGGATGAACACGGATTAAAGCGGTCGAGTTGTTGGTCCGTGCTCATCCGTCTGATCCGTGGTCGGTTCTTAAGTGGTGATGGCTCCTTCGCTGGCGGAGGAGACGGTGTTGGCGTATTTGGCCATGACGCCGCGTTTGAAGCGGGGTTCGGGCGCGCGCCAGGCGGCGAGGCGGGCGGCGATCTCGGCTTCGGGGACGTTGAGGGTGAGGGTGCGTGCGGGGATGTCGATGACGATGGTGTCGCCTTCGCGCACGGCGGCGATGGGCCCGCCGAGGAAGGCCTCGGGGGCGACGTGGCCGGCCATGAGGCCGCGGGTGGCTCCGGAGAAGCGGCCATCTGTTAATAAGGCTACGGTCTCGGAGAGTTCGGGGATGCCTTTGATGGCGCCGGTGACGGCGAGCATCTCGCGCATGCCGGGGCCGCCGCGGGGGCCTTCGTAGCGGATGACGAGGATGTCGCCGGGGTTGATCTTGCCGGTATCCACAGCTTCGAAGCAGGCCTCTTCCGTATCAAACACGCGGGCGGGGCCGGTATGGTGGAGGCGCTCGTGGCCGGCGACCTTGATGACCGCGCCCTCGGGGGCGAGGTTGCCCTTCATGATGACCAACCCACCTGTAGCTTTAAGCGGGTTGCTCCAAGCCCGGATGACGGGTTGGCCGGGGGTTTCGACGGCGAGTGCGGCTTCTTCGGCCAGCGTGCGGCCAGAGACCGTCGGCTGGTCAGCATGGAGCAGGCCCTTCTCGATGAGGCGGGCGGCGAGGACGCGTGAGCCGCCGGCGGCCTGGTAGTCGCTGGCGACGTACTTGCCGCCGGGGGAGAGGTCGCAGATGAAGGGAGTGCGCTCGGAGATGCGGTCGAAGTCGAGGATGTCGAGCGGGATGGAGAGCTCGCGGGCGATGGCGATGAGGTGCAGGACGGCGTTGGTGGAGCCTCCGGAGGCGCAGACGGCGGCGATGGCGTTTTCCAGCGCTTCGCGGGTGAGAACCTTGCGCGAGGTGAGGCCGGAGCGAGCGAGCGCCATGACCATGCGGCCGGCGGCGCGGCTGGCCTCGTGCTTGTGCGGGTCCATCGCGGGGACGCCGGTGAGGAGCATGGGCGAGATGCCGAGGAACTCGCCGGCCATGGCCATGGTGTTGGCGGTGAACTGGCCGCCGCAGGCGCCGGGGCCGGGGCAGGCGATGGCCTCGACGGCCTCGAGTTGGGCGTCGGTGATGCGGCCGGCGGCGTGGGAGCCGATGGCCTCGAAGACGTTCTGGATGGTGATGTCGACGAGGTGAGAGCCGGCTGTCTCGGAGGTGGGTTTGCCGTCTGCGCCGACGCGCAGGTGGCCGGGCGCGATGGACCCGCCGTAGAGCATGAGGCCAGGGATGTCGAGGCGGGCGAGGGCCATGATGGCGCCGGGCATGTTTTTGTCGCAGCCGGCGATGCAGACGATGCCGTCGAAGAGATTGCCGCGGGCGACGAGCTCTATGGAATCTGCTATCACTTCTCTGGAAATAAGCGAGGCCTTCATGCCCTGGGTGCCCATGGTGATGCCGTCGGAGATGGTGACGGTGTTGAACTCCATGGGCGTGCCGCCGGCCTCGCGGATGCCTTCTTTTACGGCGGCGGCGACATCGCGCAGGTGGAAGTTGCAGGGGCCGATCTCGGTCCAGGTGTTGGCGACTCCGATGATGGGCTTGTGCAGGTCGTCCTTGGCGAAGCCGATGGAGCGCAGCATGGCGCGCGCGCCGGCGCGGTTGGGGCCTTCGGTGAGGGGGATGGAGTAGTGCTTGGGGTTGTGCGGTGAGTCGCTCATCGGATTCGATTTTCCTTGACGTTCAGTTGCGTCGGATCACCTTCTACAGATGTAGGGGCCGAAGGCTGCGGTGATGTTGGCCTCTTCGTTGCTGCTGTCGAGGACGTAGATGGAATAGGTGTCTCCGCCGGGGGCGACGCGGACGACGATGTGGCCGCGGCTGGCTTTGAGCAGAGGCGTGAAACGACGGTTGGTGAGTTGGTTGACGGGCAGGTTGTCGGTGGCGAAGACATCGTGAGTGGCTTTGCCGGACCAGTCGCCGAGCATGCGCTGCATCTGCAGGGGGCCGGGATGGCCGATGTCCCAAGCCTGGATGATGTAGGCCTGTGCGTCGAGGCTATGGACAAACTCGGGGCCGCAGGCGTCGAAGTAGCCGTGATGGTCGGCGGCGGCGACTTCGGTGCGGCCAGCGGCGCGGACGACGGGGCTTTCGAGGTCGAGGCGAGGCTGCTGGCCGTCGTGGGTGTCGCAGTTGAGGTCGCCGCCGGCGAAGTAGCTGAAGCGGCCATAGGTGAAGCGCGTGGCGACGCAGAGGTTGTTTTCGATGGGCGGATCGTCGGCGGCGCGCAGGTTGGTGGTTGCGGAAGTACCGGGGCCGTTCCAGACTTTGGAGTTGGCGGAGAGAATGCGCGCGCGGAAGGCTGGGTGGGCGCAGCGGATCTGGGTGTCGGAGCCGACGTTGGCGGATTGGACGTTGCGGTCGGTGGCGGCGCGGTGCGCAAGGAAGGCGAGGTAGTTCTTCGCGTAGGGCAGGTCAGGCGGCGGGGCGGCGGTGTAGTCGGGGTAGGCGCGGTCGATGGTGGTGGCGATGGGGATGAGTTCGTCGACGTCGCTGACGCCGGTGAGGCAGAAGGCGCCGGATGGGTGGAGCGGAGTGCGATCGTTGACTTCGCCCACATGGTCGGGGTGGATGTGGGTGGCGAGGAAGTAATCGAGCTGCGTCTTGCCGGAGTGGCGGAGGGCGTAGCGGGCCTGCCACTGGCCGGGGCGGCGCGAGGCGTTGGGGCGCGGCTGGCTGGAGGTCTCCGGCGAGTCGCTGGTGGCGCCGGCGTCGATAAGGATGGTGGTGCCGTCGGGTGCGACGATCAGGGTGGAGTTGCCGCAGCCGGTGTCGATATGGTGGATGTCCATCTCATCCGTCTGCCTGAGCGCAAGCGGAACGCCGACGGCGCCGCTAGGCTGCGCTGCGCGGAGAATCCCCGGTAGGGCCGAGGCCGCCGAGAGACAAGCCAACGACTTCAGCAACGAGCGGCGATCGAGTTGAAGCGAGTGAGGCAAGAGCTACTCTCCTTCAGTAAGAAGATGAAGCGACCTGTTGCCGCTCAACCTGCTTGGGTTCAAGGTCGGCAGGTGAGGGACGATCTTGGTCATCGCCTTGTGGAAGCGCGGTTGGTTTCCGAAGCCGGGATAGGGGGTGCAATACCAAGCGCAGGGCAGGCCGGCTTGGTTGATTGCGTCGAGAACCACGGGACGTATCGAATGCAGCAGGATGACAACCGCCTCGGGGCTGTAGCTCTTGAGCCTCTCCGCGAGAGAGAGAACAGATGCCTTGCAGAGGAAGGTGCGGCCCTTCTTTTGAAGATGATTGACGGGCTCGAGTACCAGATCGTCCAGATAAAAACCGCTTCGCTTGAAGTCATTCAGAAACCCTGCGCCGCCGAGGAATGCTTTTCGCATCTCCCGGAAGAGGCCGCTGTTCTGGTTGTAGAAGAACGTGCCGCCGTGCGGGGCCGACTCCCCCACAAACAAGGTGGTGATGCGGTCGGGACGGTAGCTGCTACGCACGTTCTCGAAATTGCTCATGGCGGTCAGGCTGCTTCTGTGCTGCGAGGCTGGAGCCAGAATTCGGCGTTGTGGGTGGACTCGTAGGCGTCGAGGGCGGGGGCGTGGCGCAGGGTCAGGCCGATGTCGTCGAGGCCGTTGAGCAGGCAGTATTTTCGGAATGGGTCGATGTCGAAGTGCGCGCTGAAGCCCTGGTCGTCGGTGACGGTTTGCGCTTCGAGGTTGATGGTGATCTTGTGCTGCGGGTTGGCGGCGCTGCGGTGGGTGAGGAGTTCGACATCGGACTCGGGCAGGCGGACGAGGACCATGCCGTTCTTGCCGGCGTTGGAGAAGAAGATGTCGGCGAAGCTGGGGGCGATGACGACGAGGAAGCCGAAGTCGGTGAGGGCCCAGGCGGCGTGCTCGCGCGAGCTGCCGCAGCCGAAGTTCTTGCCGGCGATGAGGACCTTGGCGCCGGCGTAGCGGGTGTCGTTGAGGACGAAGCTGGGGTCGGGCTGGCCGACGTGCTCCTTGCTCACGCCTGGGCCTTCCTGGATGCGGCTCCAGTCGAAGAAGAGGAACTCGCCGTAGCCGGTGCGCTCGATGCGCTTGAGGAACTGCTTGGGGATGATCTGGTCGGTGTCGATGTTGGAGATATCGAGCGGGACGGCGATGGAGGTGAGTTGGTTGATGGCGATCATGAGAAGCCTCAGTTCTGTTTTCCTATTTTTCTTATGATTTCGTAATCATTCGTTGTATGGTTCGGAAAAGCTTCTGGTCCGCGCACACACAACACGCGCATACCTGAGTAGCCATATGGCCAGCCGGTCGGATCGTTTTTTGCGATTCCCTCGTTGAAGTCAACGTAATAGACGTATCCGATCGGCTTGCCGCGATCGTCGAGCAGTTGAAGGGTCGACCATTGATCGCCTGTCAGGAAAAGCTGACCTTTCACATGAAATGTGAAGGGGCCGTAGTGTTGCTTGTCGCCGGCCATGCCGGGAGCTTCGAGTGTCTTATCGTAGATACCCTGCAGCTCATCCATATTCGGCATCCTCCAGCCGGTGTACCCGGCCAGACTTAATTTGCGGCAATACTTGATGGCTCCCTTCCAACTCACGTCTTTGCCGTTGTCCTTCGCGGCCCACATGAGCTTAGTGGCTGGGTCCAACCAGTAGTCACGCATCTGCGGCGCCTGCGATGGCGCTTTGTCGGCTGTCGATTGCGCGCCAGCCATGATGGCGGCGAGCGACAGCGGAAGCAAAGCTGTGACTGTCTGCCGTTTCATCGCGACCCGTCCTCCTTGAACTTCCAGGTGCGGATGTCGGTGAAGTGGCCGGCGATGGCGGCGGCGGCGGCCATCTGCGGGCTGACGAGGTGGGTGCGTCCGCCGCGGCCCTGGCGGCCTTCGAAGTTGCGGTTGCTCGTGGAGGCGCAGCGCTCGCCGGGGGAGAGGATGTCGGGGTTCATGGCGAGGCACATGGAGCAGCCGGGCTCGCGCCAATCGAAGCCGGCCTCTTTGAAGATGCGGTCGAGGCCTTCTTGTTCGGCCTGCGCTTTGACGGCCTGCGAGCCGGGGACGACCATGGCGCGCACGGTGGTGGCGACGTGGTAGCCGCGGACGACGGCGGCAGCGGCGCGCAGGTCTTCGATGCGGGCGTTGGTGCAGGAGCCGAGGAAGGCCGCGTCGATGTTGATCTCTTCGATAGGTGTGCCGGGTTCGAGGCCCATGTATTCGAGCGCGCGGGCGAAGCCTTTCTGGTCGGCTTCGCTGGCGTTGGGGTCTGGCAGGGGCACGGTGGACTTGACGCCGGTGACCATGCCGGGGGACGTGCCCCAGGAGACGGTGGGCGTGATGTCGGCTGCCTGGAGGGTGAGCTCGCGGTCGAAGGTGGCGCCGGGGTCGGTGGCGAGGGAGGACCAGTGGGCGACGGCGGTTTGCCAGGGGGTTGGGGGCTGGTTGGAGGAAGACAAATGCGGGGATTCTGACCCTTCGCTTCGCTCAGGGTCAGAATGACAACCTTCAATAGTCGTGGCTGGCGAGAAGCGGCGGCCGCGGAGGTAGGCGAAGGTGGTGGCGTCGGGGGCGATCATGCCGGCGCGGGCGCCTGCCTCGATGGACATGTTGCAGATGGTCATGCGGCCTTCCATGGAGAGGGCGCGGATGGCGGAGCCGGCGTACTCGACGACGTAACCGGTGGCGCCGGCGGTGCCGATCTCGCCGATGATGTGCAGGACGATGTCTTTGGCGGTGACGCCGGTGGGGAGCGCGCCTTCGATGTTGATGCGGAAGGTTTTGGGTTTGGATTGGGGGAGGGTTTGGGTGGCGAGGACGTGCTCGACCTCGGAGGTGCCGATGCCGAAGGCGAGCGCGCCGAAGGCGCCGTGGGTGCTGGTGTGCGAGTCGCCGCAGACGATGGTCATGCCGGGCTTGGTGAGGCCAAGCTCGGGGCCGATGATGTGGACGATGCCCTGGCTGGGCGATTGCACGTCGAAGAGTTCGACGCCGAACTCAGCGCAGTTGCGGCGCAGGGCCTCGATCTGGCGCGAGGAGGTCTGGTCGACGATGTGGAGACGGTCGGCGATGGAGGTGGTGGGGACGTTATGGTCGACCGTTGCGACCGTGCGGTCGGGGCGGCGGACTTTGCGGCCGGCGAGGCGCAGGCCGTCGAAGGCCTGGGGCGAGGTGACCTCGTGGATGAGGTGGAGGTCGATGTAGAGGAGGGCGGGCTCGTTTGCGGGCGAGGCGACGAGGTGCTGGTTCCAGACTTTTTCGAAGAGGGTCTCTGGTGCGGTCATTGCTTGGCTCCGGATTAGCTTCTAGCTTTTATCTCTTAGCTTCTAGCTCTTGCTGCTTGGTGGCTGGTACATTCCTGGTGCTTATCGTGACTTGGGCGGCGGGGGTGGGGCGACGCCGAGGGTTGAGGGGGCGATTTCGTGGGGGGTGCCGTCGGGGTCGACGAGGATGGCGTGGGCGATGTTCTGCACGATGCCGGAGCCGGCGAGGGGCTGGGCGGTCCAGCGGGAGATGGAGTGGATGAGCGCGGGTGGGACACGCTGGGCTGGGCCGGATGCGCTCGGAGCTGGGCTGGCGGCGACCGTTAGGGGCTCGTCGGGGAAGAGCCAGAGGGTGTACTGGGCGGCGGGGTCGGTGGCGGGCGCACCCTGCGCGATCCAGTCGATGGCGGCGAAGACGACGAGGTGGTGGGCGCCGTTGAGGTCGAGCCAGAGCAGGCCGCGCGCGGGGCAGAAGTGGACGACGCAGCCTGAGATGGCGACGTAGCGGTTCTCGTCCGCCCAGACCTTGCCGGGGACAGAGAGGTGGTCGAGCGCGGCGGAGGAGAGCGAGCGGTACTTGCCGGCTACAGGTTGACCCCAAAATGTTTGGGGTGTCGTCAGGAACTGGTCGAGGAAGGGGCGGAAGCGCAAGTCCTGGACGAGGTCGTTCTCGCGGCCGTCGGGGCTTTCTTTGTCGGGGGTGTACTGCCAGATCCATTCGACGTCTTCGCGGACGGGTTTTTCTTTGCCCACGAAATTGGAGGAGTGGATTTGGGTGAGGGCGAGCGGGGGCGCGAGGGTGAGGGTGAGGAGGGTGGCGAGTTGGAGCAAACTTTTCATCATTGATGGACGTTGGAGTATAGCTTCTAGCTGTTAGCTCTTAGCTTCTAGCTAAAGGCTAAGAGGTAGAAGCTAGTGGCTGTTTTTAGACGGCGTGCATGGATTGGCGGCGGTCGATGGAGGCGGCCAGGGCCTGGTGGACGAGTTTGCCCATCTCCTGTGTGGAGACGAGGTGTTGCGCAGGGGCGTCTTTGCTGGTGCCGCCGCGGGCGATGTCTGCGGTGCGATGGCCGGCGGCGAGAACTTGCGCGACGGCGGCCTCGATGGATGTGGCGTCCTGTTCGAGATTGGCGGAGTGGCGCAGGACCATGGCGGCGGTGAGGATCGCGCCGAGGGGGTTCGCTTTGCCGGTGCCGGCGATGTCGGGGGCAGACCCGTGCACGGGTTCATAGAGGTTGACCGCGCCGCCGATGGTGGCCGAGGGCAACATGCCGAGGGAGCCGGTGATGACGGCGGCCTCGTCGGAGAGGATGTCGCCGAAGAGGTTTTCAGTGAGGACGACGTCGAAGTTGCGCGGGATGTTCATGAGGTGCATGGCCATGGAGTCGACGAGCTGGTGTTCGAGGGTGACAGCGGGAAATTCCTTGGCGACTTCGGTGACGGTGTCGCGCCAGAGCTGGGAGACCTCGAGGACGTTGGCCTTGTCGACGGAGGTGACTTTCTTCTTGCGCTTCGCGGCGAGTGAGAAGGCGACGCGCGCGACGCGGGTGACCTCCGCTTTGGTGTAGCGCATGGTGTTGATGGCTTCGCCGCCGCCGGGCGCGGCGGGGTCGCGGTTCCACCAGCGCGGGGCACCGAAGTAGAGGCCGCCGAGCAGCTCGCGGACGAAGAGGATGTCTGCGCCGTCGGTGACTTCGGGGCGGAGCGGCGAGTTAGCGCTGAGCGCGGGGTAGGCGATGGCGGGACGCAGGTTGGCGAAGCCGCCGAGGGCCTGGCGGATCTGCAACAGGCCGGCCTCGGGGCGCTTGTCCGGGGTGAGGGCGTTGAACTTGTTGTCGCCGACCGCGCCCATCAGGACGGCGTCGCACTCAAGCGCGGCGTCGAGCGTGGCGGTGGGCAGGGGAGAGCCGGTGGCGGTGATGGCGACGCCGCCGATGAGCAGGGGCACGAAGGAGAAGTCGTGGCCGCCGAACTCGGCGACGGCGCGGAGGATGGCGACTGCTTCATTGGTGACTTCGGGGCCGATGCCGTCGCCGGCGAGGATGGCTATCTTAAGTTTCATGGGTGTCCTTGGAGGGTTAGTGCGTTTTCAAAAGCTCAACGCCTCGATCTTTTTAATCCAGAGATAGTGTTGTAGTCCGTAATAAAGCATCATCATTGCAAGTAGCGCGAAGCATATTCCTAATATCCTGATGAATCTCAGCGTCATTGCACTTTCAAAACGGATTGCTCTGCGCCGTGTTTCAGGCATAAAAGCAAATGCAACGTTAGGCCACTGTGCTGCGCGCGCTGCCATATAAGATCCAACAATGAGGTACAGCACGCCTCCAACTAAGGCAGCTGCGACCTCGTATCGATCTTCGATTGGCAGTCTCAAGTTCGTGACCTCAGGGGCTAAAGCCCAACCCTGTTTTGTTCGTTTTGCGGCACGGCTAAAGCCGTGCCCTTAAGCAAGGCAAAAGGCTATACGGTTACAGCGGACTTATCGGGTTGTAAGAGGCCGATCAAGTCCTGGTCGTAGATGGATTTTTTTCGGTCGGCTAGTTCGGTGAAGCGGTGGTAGACGGCGTCGAGTTCGGTGCGGGTGAGGGGGTGGCCTAGTTCGGCGTAGCGCTGTTCGAGGGCGCGGCGGCCGGAGTGTTTGCCGAGGACGAGGAGGCTTTTGGAGACGCCGACGGACTCGGGGGTCATGATCTCGTAGGTGAGCGGGTTGACCATGACGCCGTGCTGGTGGATGCCGGCGGCGTGGGCGAAGGCGTTGGCGCCGACGATGGCCTTGTTGGGCGCGGCGCCGAAGCTGATGCACTCGGCGAGCATCTGGCTGGTGCGGTAGATCTGGTTCATGACGATGCGGTGGGTGTACGGGAGCTTGTCGTGGCGGACGGTGAGTATGGCGGCGATCTCCTCGAGGGCGGCGTTGCCGGCGCGCTCGCCGATGCCGTTGATGGCGCATTCAGCTTGACGCACTCCAGCTTCAATGGCTGCTATTGTGTTGGCGACGGCGAGGCCGAGGTCGTCGTGGCAGTGGGCGGAGAGGACGATGTTGTCGCGGTCGATGCGGGGGACGCGGGCGCGGACCATGCGGAACATCGCGGCGTAGTCGGCGGGTATACAGTAGCCGACGGTGTCGGGGAGGTTGAGGGTGGTGGCGCCGGCCTCGATGGCGACCTCGCAGACCTTGACGAGGAAGTCGGGGTCGGTGCGGGTGGCGTCCTCGGGGGAGAACTCGACGTCTTCGCAGAAGCTGCGGGCGAGGGCGACGGACTCGGCGATCTGGTCGATGGCCTGCTCGCGGGTGATCTTGAGCTTGGCGGCGAGGTGGAGGTCGGAGGTGGAGAGGAAGGTGTGGATGCGGGCGCGGGCGGCGGGTTCGATGGAGCGGGCGGCGGCCTCGATGTCCTCGCGCTTGCAGCGGGCGAGGGAGGCGATGATGGGGCCGCGTATTTCGCGGGCGATGGCGCGGATGGAGGCGGAGTCGCCGTCGGAGGCGATGGCGAAGCCGGCCTCGATGATGTCGACGCCGAGGGAGGAGAGCTGGTGGGCCATGCGCAGTTTTTCGGCGTGGTGCATGGTGCAGCCGGGGGATTGTTCGCCGTCGCGCAGGGTGGTGTCGAAGAAGAAGACGCGGTTGTGGGTGGGCGCGCCGTTGGATACAGCGGGGACCATAGTTGGGCTCCTGGTTGTTATGATAATGCACGCTTATGGGGTGGGGTGAATGTATCATTATTTCTAATTGAGGTATTCGGGACGTGCAGAGTGCGCCGGAGAGGGACGGTGCGGGATGGATTTGTTTCAGCTGGAGACGTTTTTGGCGGTGGCGGAGGAGCGGAGTTTTTCGCGGGCGGCGACGCGGCTGCACCGGACGCAGCCGGCGGTGAGCCAGGCGATCGCGAAGCTGGAGAGTGAGCTGGGCGAGGTGCTGTTCGAGCGGTCGTCGCGGGACGGGACGCTGACGGATGCGGGAGAGGTGTTGCGCGAGTATGCGATGAAGCTGCTGAATCTGAGGGCTGAATCCATGGGGGCATTGGCTGAGCTAAGGGAGCTGCATCGCGGGCGGCTGAACCTGGCCGCGAATGAGTATACGTGCCTGTATCTGTTGCCTGTACTGGACGAGTTCCGGCGGCGGAACCCGCGGATCAAGGTTGCGGTGCAGCGGGCGCTGGCGAGCCGGATTCCGGATGAGGTGCTGATGCATTCGGTGGAGATTGGGGTGATGAGCTTCAAGCCGGAGGATGCGCAGGTGCGGTCGGTGGTGGTGTACCGGGACGAGCTGGACTTTGTGGTGAATCCGAAGCATCCTCTGGCGCGGGAGGAGGAGGTGTCGATCCGGCAGCTGGGGGCGCAGAACTTTATTGCGCACAATATCCCGTCGCCGCAGCGGCAGAAGGTGATTGACACGTTCAAGCGGCATAAGACGCCACTGCGCATGGGGGTGGAGCTGCCGTCGCTCGAGGCAATCAAGCGGTTTGTGGAGATGGGCAACGGGGTGGCGCTGGTGCCGGGATTGACGGTTGGGACGGAGCTCAAGAGTGGGGCGCTGGTGCGGGTGCGGGTGAGGGAACTGCAACTGGAGCGGAGATTGCGGTTGGTGTACCGGCGCGCTGCGAGCCTGTCGCATGTGGCGGTGGCGTTCCTGAAGGTGGTGGAGGGGTATGCGGCGGCGCACGGCGATCCGTATTGTTTTCAAACGGAGCGGTGAGGACGCGGAGGCGTGGCGGGCTGCGGAACGGCACGCGGCGAGAGGCGTCCGGAGGGCCAGCGCCTTCTGTGACGGGAAATTTTATTTTCGCATTCTCAAACAAAATTGGCGGATGGCCCGTCTGTAGCGGTAGACTTGTCCGCCGGAGAATGTAGGCCGGTATCGACACTGGAGATGACGCAATGAACATGAAGATGATTCGCAGGTATGCCATGCGCGCGGGCGCAGTGGCAATGTGCAGCGCCGCGCTATGCACGGTGCCGATGATGGCTCAGGGCGGCGGCGGGCAGGGTGGCGGCGGCGGACGCGGCATGAGAATGACTCCGGACCAGCAGGTTGCCAATCTGGACAAGGCCGTGACGCTGACCGACGACCAGAAGACGAAGATACTGGCCATCTACACGGCCGACCAGAAAAAGAGAATGGACATGATGCAGTCGGGCGAAGACCGGTCTACGCTGATGCCCAAGATCCAGGCGATGCGCACGGACGAGAACAACCAGATCAAGGCGTTGCTGACCGATGACCAGAAGCCGAAGTTCGATGCGTACCTCGCCTCCATGCCGCAGGGCCGTGGCGGCGGCGGGCAGGGCGGACCTCCTCCGGCGGCTCCTCCGCAGTAGACCCTCTAGTGTAGAGACATGCAGACCGGCCGGGGAGGCTTCGCGAATCCCCGGCCTTCTTGCGTGCGGGGCCGACACGGGGCGCGGCTGGCGGGTACAATGATGGGAGTGACAGCGCCAGGGTTCGTCGCGATGCGGTGTGTGCGTCGGCTTCGGGAACGGGGCCGGCTGCCCGAGTACATGAAGGGGTAGAAACGAAGAATGAAGAAGACGATGTTGTTGGGCGCGCTGATGCTGTCGGCCGCTGCAGGGTATGGGCAGGAGAGCCGGCAAGATGTGAGCTTCAGCGGCACGGGAATCTTCAGTCCCACGATCCACGGCGCCGCCAATGTAAAGCAGAGCGCCACCGGCGCGCTGGGGCTGCTGCTGAGCTACCGGTACATGGTGACACCGCGCAGCGCGCTTGAATTGAACTACAGCTTCGCCCAGAACTCGGAGAAGTACGCCACCAGTTTCGAGCCGTATGCGCGGATCCACTCGCGCATGCAGGAGGCCACGGGCGCCTACGTCTACAGCCTGAACTTCAAGCGGTTCAGCCCGTTTGCCGAGGTCGGGGTTGGCATGCTGATCTTTACGCCGGTGCTGGACAATGGGACCAACCTGCTGGACACCAAGTCGACCAAGAACGTTACCGGTCTGTTTGGCGCGGGAGTTGCGTATGAGCTGAGCCCGAGCTTCGACATTCGCGCCGAGTACCGCGGGTACCTGACCAAGACGCCGAGCTTCGGGGAGTCGAACTTCCAGACCAACCGTTACGAGGCGATCTCGGCCCCGGCGATCGGGGTCGCGTACCACTTCTAGCAGTCGAGCCGGCGGCGCTTAGCGGTAGCGCGGCTTGCCGGCGAAGTGGTAGGCGACGCCGATGGTGACGAGTTGCGGGGTCAGGCCGCCGTTGGGGAAGCTGGTCCACTTCTGGAACTCGTATTCGCAGCGCAGGCGGAGATACATTCCGAGTTTGAGGTCCGCTCCCACGCCGCCGGCGAAGACGTTGTAGGCCAGGCCGGTCTGGCCGGTGGGATAGATAAAGTCGCCGCGGCCGAACATGGCCTTCACATAAGGCACCACGGGGCCGTAGGTGCGGAAGTAGCGGCCGCCGATCTCATAGGTCCGCTGGTAGCTTTGGTCGCCGTTGGTGCTTTTGGCCTGGTGGAACTCGGCTTC
Organism: Acidobacteriaceae bacterium; assembly: GCA_050014235.1. Lineage (GTDB taxonomy): Bacteria > Acidobacteriota > Terriglobia > Terriglobales > Acidobacteriaceae > Edaphobacter. The sequence goes on along the minus strand of JBEKDS010000014.1, from coordinate 6,970 downwards.
GATGCCCAGGTGGAGGTTGAGGTCGAGGCCGGCGTAGGCGGCAAAGCCGGGGAAGCTCTGCGGCTCATAGCCGGTCCGGTCCGAGGTGTAGCCCACACCGATCTGAGCGTCGCCCAGACGCGAGGCGGCGGGGATGGCCTGGCCGTACAGAGGGGCTGCCCCGCCGAGCAGGAGCAGCAGCGCGAGAGCATTTCCGCGAAGAGTGTGGGTCGAAGCGTTGCTCTTCCTGGAGGAGGACAGCGTAGAGAGATGGGGCCCCGACCCGCCGTTGCAGGAGAAAAACTCTCGTCGACCAATCAAGGGTGGACTCTCCGTTTACGTGGGGCAGCTTAAGAGGCAACGAGAGCGATTATATCGCTCTCGTTGGACCAAACGATGGCTGGAGGGAGGGCCGTCCTGCGAGTTATTCCCGGGCCTGGCGCGGGCGGAGCCGGGGGGTGAGCGCGAGCCCTTTCGGGGGAGACGAAGTCAGGCTATGGGTTTTGTTGGTCCAGCGATGGAAGGACCTAGCGGAAGCGATACGCCGCGCCGACGGTGATGACGGTGGGAGTAAGACCGGACTGATACGACCAGTGCTGGCTCTCGAGATCGATCGCACGCACGACGATGTGCTGCGTGGCCTGAATATCGAGGCCGCCGCCGAAGGCATAGGCAAAGAAGTTGCCCGAAAGCCGGCCGGCGTTGTCCTGCTGCTCCTGGATGACGAGATCTCCGTCGCCGACCAGGGCCTTACCGTAGAGCTTGAATCGTCCGAAGGGCAGGATGAAGCGCGGGCCGGCAAGGTAGGTGTTTTCGGCGAGGTCGTTGGGGGTGACGAAGGCGATGTAGTGGATGTCGGCTTCGACGCCGAAGTGCAGGCCGAAGTCGAAGTCGGCGAAGCCGGAAGCGCCTTTGATGGCTCCCTGGCCGTAGTCGGGCTTGGCGTAGGTAAATCCGGCGCCGACCTGAAAGGCGCCCTTGGCGGTGGCCGTAGGCAATGCCTGCGCCCGCGCTGAGGTTGCGACCGAGAGCACAAGGGCAAGCACAGCGATTGAGGTTACTGTCTTCAACATCCTACTCCTGGAGAAATTACCGCATTGTTCCCGGCAAAGATTCAATTCCGTCGTCAGGCCCATTCGTAGGATGCGGTCCATCGGCATCGCCGTGTTTCGAATCCGGTTTTATTGCGGCGGCGTCGCGGGCTGGCCAGCTGCGGCCGTGGCTGTCGCGGGAGCGGCGCTCGCGGTGGCCGGCGCCGTATCCGGCGGCGCACTGGCGGCCGGCGGCGGCGATGCCGGCGCGGTCGCGGGCGGGGTGGGAGGCGCGGGCGGCTTGAAGTAGGTGAGCTTCAGGTAGACCGGCTCCACTTCGAAGGGCATCTTGTCGCGCTCGCTGAGGATCGGCTCAAAGCTGGGGTGGATCTGGACCAACTGATCGGTCCAGGGATCGAAGCGCAGGAAGTTGGCCAGGGGCATGGCGGCCTGCTGCTTGAGGTCCTTCATGTCGAGCTTGATGCCTTTGGGCATCATGGCTGCCATCCAGAAGGTCGCGTCGGTATCGCTCTTGATCAGCGAGTCGCCGATCATGGGCTGGTTGAGCGCGGGCAGCGACTTCAGCCGCGCCTGCAGCTGCTGGAGATACAGGCCGAAGTACTGCTGCCCGTCGGCCAGCTCCTTTACGCTGAGCAGTTCTTGTGCCTTCTTGGCGGCCTCGGCATTCTCCTCCGCGGTGTGGTGCATGGGAATGCGCTCAAAGACCGAGGTTGAGGGGAAGAGCAGGCGATCGTTGAAGGCGTATTTGGTATCCAGGCGATGGCCGAGGATGATGTGCGCGACCTGGAAGGCGAGGATGGCGTTGAGGTTGCCCATCTGCTGGGCGCCGTCGGAGGAGGGTACGCTGGTGGTGTCGATGAGGCTCTTGGAGATGATGATGGTGTTGCCGACGGCCAGGGACTCAAGCGGCTCGGTGAGCAGCATGCGCACGCGGATGGGGCGGGACATCTGAATATTGTTGTAGACGAGGATGTTGTTGGCGAGGGCCTCGAGGGTCTTGTCGAAGTCGCTGGGGGCGTCGAGGAGGCCGGCCTGGAAGAGGCGCTCGACGACGTTGTCCTCGGCCTGCTGCACCCACTCGCGCTGCGCGCCGAGGGGGCTGACGTCAGGCGCGTCGTTGGAGACGTCCTGCGCGTTGACGACGTCGAGGGAGGTGTTCTCGGCGTTGTCCACCGGCACCTTGAGGACGTAGCCCCAGACGTAGTTGATGGCCTTGAACTTCAGGGTGCTGCTGCTGCTCTTGGGATCGCTCTCCTCGACGTAGAAGGAGGTGGGCAGCCAGAGGTTGGGCTGCACGTTGGTGCGCCAGGAGTCGAAGTGGTAGAACTCCTTCATGGTCTCGATGGTGCCGGCGAAGTCGCCGTTGAAGCGGACCACGTTGCCGCCCTGGGTCTCCACCCAGATGCGCCCGAAGAAGCGGCCGAACTCACGCTTGCCGCTGATCGGGGAGACGTCGAAGACCGCGGTGGGGATGTTGCCGAGAAAGTCGTTGCGGATGAAGGTAAAGGTGTAGTGCTGGCGGTCGAAGGAGTTCGAGTCCATCAGGATCATTTGCACGAAGCCGGACTCGTGGAAGGTGAGGCGCAGGCTGCCGGAGATGCCGCTGAGCGCGCTGAAGGAGTTCTTGAAGAAGCTGAAGCGGCTCTTCTTCTCTGCGAAGTTGCCCTTGTTCTCCTTGTACTCGTCGTCGTTGATGACCTTGGAGAAGTCGACCCGCGCGAGGAAGTGCTGGTCCGACTCCGGCACCTGGAGCAGCACGGGGTCGGGCTTCATATTCTGGATGTAAGTCTCGACCAGCGGGGCGCGCTCCTTGACGACCTTGGTAACGTCCTTCTCGCGGAGGATGGCCTTGTCGATCAGGGCATTCTGGGCAGCGGTGAGCTTGCGCCCGGGCATGGTGTCCTGTTCGACCTTCTTCTTGCCGAAGACGGAGGCTGCGGCGAGGGGGGGAAGAGTTGTCGCAAGCAGAAGGGCCAGTGTCGCACCGGCGGCGGATCGTGTACGGAGAATCATGGTTTGCGGCTCCCTATTGTGACTCGGTATCACCTTCGTAGATAAACTCTGTGCTGCGTGAAGCGATGCAACAAAATCAAAAAAAACGCTCGTGTCCTGCCTATAGAGCATCTATCCCGCGAGCTGGAAGGCTACGTTGACGACCCCGTCCCACTCGATTGGATGCCCGGTGGCGTCGGTCGCGGGCTCGAACCTGGTGGACATGATGGCGCGCTTGGCGGATTCATCGAGGCCGTGGCCCAGGCCATTGGTGACGCCGACCACTTCAACCGTTCCGTTGGTCAGGACCTTGATGTGCAGGGTGACGACCCCCTCGACGTGGGCCTGGATTGCTTCCTGGGTGTACTCCGGCTTGGGCTTGTAGACGACCTTGGGCGCAGTGCGCTGGACTACCGAGGTCGGCCCCGCCGGCTTGGGCATGGGCGGCGGGGTGACCTGGCCGAGGTTCACCTGGCCAGCGTGACCGGTCGTAGGGCCGGTGCCGCCAGCGACGCCCAGCTTGATGCCCTGGACGGCTTGCACGGCGGTGCCGTGGTTGGAGCCGCCGGGAGATCCGCTGCCGGCGAGGTTGACCGTGGTCGGCCGTCCCATGCCGGTGTTGGAGGATGGCATGCCCGCGACGCCGCGGTTGCCGAGGTCAACCCTGGCGGGGCCGGAGGTGGTGGGCGGGGCCAGAGGATTGTTGGGGCTGCCGAGGGCGACTGCGGTGGGGTGGGCTGAGTTATTGACCAGGGCCGGCGGACTGGGATGGCTGAGGTCGACGGCTTTGGGCGCGGCCATCGCGACCACCTGCTTGGGCGGGGCGGGCGCAAGGATGGGCTTGGGCGCCTCCATCTTGACCTCGATCGGCTTAGGGATATCGGGGGGCTTTATCAGGGGGGCGATGATCTTGGGCGTGTCCACCACGAGCTTCGGGACTTCGGGAAGCTTGGGTTTGGGCGGCAGGATCTTCGGCTTGATCGGCTCGACCTTCTTGGCGATCGGGATGGGCTCGGTGAGCTCTGTGAGCCTGTTTCTCTTGTCGATTGTCTTCTTGGCCGCGGCGCCCACCACGATGATGACGAAGGCGAGGAGCAGATTGACGACCAAGGACGTGACGGTCGATGCCTTGCTCTGGGCCCCATCGTTGAGAACGCCAAAATGCGCAAACTGCACGTCTTGCGGCTTGCCGGGGTTTTCACTGATCAGCGGCTTCGGCTTCATGGGGAACGGGTCCTTCAAAAACGGCCATACTGCAAAACTGCAGATGGATAAGTATGACGCAATCTTGGACGCGGAAGTAACAAAATGCGCTTACAACCGCCGTTTACCTTGGGCCCATCGATTCTGGAGTGGTGTGTAACCCTTTTACAATAAGGCGATTACGACTGTCCTCTCCAACTGTGGTTACTTAACTGATGCGGTTACTTATGTCATCCCCCGGCTTGCTTTTCTGAGGGCAGTCCAAGCTTAACACTCTTCGATGCGGCGCGGGCTTTTTGAGATCAGATCCGAGGTCCGGCGGAGCCCGCTCCATCGCCCTGTCCAGATATCCGAAATCGCTCCTTGTCATACTCTCCCAACCCCATTTCTCCGGAAATCACTCTTTTGCGCTCGAATCCCTATACTTTGGTTGTAGAACCGATCTGGGAAATTGGAGAGATCATGCGGATTCTCGTCACCGGGGGTGCTGGGTATATCGGCGGTACCGTTACCCGGCTTCTGCTGTCCGGGAAAAATTCTGTGACAATCTTCGACAATCTTTGCCACAGCAAGGCCGCTGCGGTGGCGGCTGGGGCTGAGTTTGTCGAAGGCGATCTAGCCGACCGCACGCTGCTGACGGAGACCCTGATGCTCGGCCACTTCGACGGGGTGATGCACTTTGCCGCGCTGATTGAGGCGGGCGAGAGCATGAGCCGTCCGGAGCTCTACTTTCGCAACAACACCGCCGGCACGCTGACCCTGCTGGAGGCGATGCTGGCCACAGGGTACAACCGGCTGGTGTTCAGTTCGACAGCTGCGTGCTATGGCGAGCCGGTGAGCACTCCCATTTTGGAAGATGCGGCGCTGAAGCCGACCAATGCCTACGGCGAGAGCAAACTGATGGTGGAGCAGATGCTGGGTTGGTTCCACCGCGCGCACGGGCTACGATACGCGAGTTTGCGGTACTTCAACGTGGCGGGTGCGAGCAGGTTTAAGATCGCTGGAGCGATTGAGGGCTACGGCGAGGCGCACGAGCCGGAGTCGCACCTGATTCCGCTGATTCTGGACGTGGCGCTGGGGCGGCGGGAGAGGATCAAGGTCTTTGGGCAGGATTATCCGACGCGGGACGGGACATGTATCCGCGACTATATCCATGTGCGCGATCTGGCGGATGCGCATCTGCTGGCGCTGGCGGCGCTGGAGACGCGCGACCGGCTGATCTACAACCTTGGTAACGGACAGGGGTTCACAGTGCGCGAGGTGATCGAGTCGGCGCGGCGGGTGACGGGGCGGCCGATTGCAGTGGAGGAGTGTGCGCGGCGGGAGGGCGACCCCGCGGTGCTGGTGGCGAGCTCAGAGAAGATCCAGCGGGAACTGGGCTGGAGGCCCAAGTTTGCCGAGCTGGATACGATTATGGCGAGCGCGTGGGAGTGGCACCAGAGGCGCTACACGTAACTCCAGCGAAGGAGATGTGGAATGTTCAGCAGCCTGTTCAACAACGTATTGAGCAATATGTTTCAGTTGCCGTTGCCGGTGATGGAGAAGATTTTTCGGCCGGTGGTGGTGTATCTGTTTCTGATTATCTTTCTGCGGCTCTTTGGCAAGCGGGAGCTGGCGCAGCTGAACCCGTTCGACCTGGTGGTGCTGTTGAGCCTGTCGAACACGGTGCAGAACGCGATCATCGGAAATGACAACTCGGTGACGGGCGGGATTATTGGCGCGTTTGCGCTGCTGGCGATCAACTGGGTGCTGATGCGGCTGCTGTACCGGCTGCCTAAGGTGAATGAGGCGCTGGAAGGGACCAAGACGGTGCTGATCCGGCACGGGGTGGTGGACGCGAAGGCGCTGGAGGAGGAGACGCTGACGGAGATCGAGCTGCTGTCTGTGATCCACAAGCAGGGGCTGAATGAGTTTGCCGAGGTGGAGACGTGTGTGCTGGAGCCGAATGGGACGTTTTATGTGGAGGCGATGAAGCCTTCGATGGATGAGCGGCACATTGCGGCGCTGCGGGATGCGGTGGAGTCGCTGACGCGCGAGGTGCGGGAGATGCGGGGGATGCTGGGGGCGCGTTAGCGGTCCATGGCCGCTGCGGCGCGTTCGGCGCTGCGCAGTTTGGCGAGGGCGCGGGTGAGGCGTTCGGGGGCTGGGGTGGTCTGCGAGTCTTTGACCGCGGCGCGGTATCCGCCCATGTAGATGGAGTACATGACGGCGAGCGAGCAGCCGACGCCGAAGAGGAAGCCAAGGAAGCAGCCGATGGCGGCGGACCAGAGGGTGGTCGTCATGGGGCAAGTCTAGCAGCGGGTTCGGTCGAGCGGCGGCCCATGTTTGCTCATGGCTGCGGGCTTAGCGTACCTTTTTTCTGCGGAAGAACCAGAGAGCAAATACCGAGATTCTGACTCTTCGAGTCAGAATGACGAACGAAAATGGTCAGAGTGACTAAACGAAATTAATGCAAGGGAGATGTGCGTGCTGCAGACGTCGATTGGAACGAATATGGAGTCGCTGCTGCGGGAGGACAGGGTGTTTCCTCCACCGGCGGAGTTTGCGGCGAAGGCGTGGATCAAGAGCGAGGCAGAGTATGAGGCGATGTACCGGCGCAGCGTGGAGGAGCCGGAGAACTTTTGGGCGGAGGCGGCGGGGGAGCTGGAGTGGTTCGCGCCTTGGGGCAGGGTGCTGGAAGGCGGGATGGGCTCGGCGAAGTGGTTTGTCGACGGGAAGCTGAACCTGAGCCACAACTGCGTGGA
>JBEKDS010000013.1:0-147471 GCA_050014235.1 Acidobacteriaceae bacterium | reverse complement strand
GGCTGAGCGTGCCGAAGTACGACTGGTGGAACGAGGGGCTGCACGGAGTGGCGTTTGCCGGGACCGCGACGAATTTTCCCCAGGTGATCGGCATGGCGGCGACGTGGGATGCAGACCTGGTGGATCACATGGGGGAGACCGTCTCAACCGAGGCGCGGGCGAAGTACAACGAGGCGGTGCGGCAGGGCGATCGCGAGCGGTTCTTCGGGCTGACGTTCTGGGCGCCAAACGTCAACATCTTCCGCGATCCGCGCTGGGGCCGCGGGCAGGAGACCTATGGCGAAGACCCCTACCTTACGAGCCGCTTGGGCGTGGCGTTTGTGAAGGGGATGCAGGGCGACGACCCGAATTTTCTAAAAGTGGTCTCGACGCCGAAGCACTTCGCGGTACACAGCGGGCCGGAGCCCGAGCGCCACAAGTTCAACGTGGATGTCTCACCGCACGACCTGGAGGACACGTATCTCCCGGCGTTTCGCGCGACGCTGACCGAGGGCCACGCGCAGAGTGTGATGTGCGCGTACAACGCGATCGACGGGCCGCCGGCGTGCGCGAACCAGATGCTGCTGGGCGAGCATCTACGCGAAGCATGGGGGTTCGACGGCTACGTGGTGAGCGACTGCGGCGCGGTGGGCGACATCGAAGCAGGACACCACTACGCGGCCGATAAGACGCACGCGGCAGCGGCCGCGGCGAAGGCGGGCACCGACCTCGAGTGTGGGTCGGCGTACAGCGCGCTGGTGGATGCGGTGCATCAGGGGCTGATCACGGAGGCTGACCTCGACACTTCGCTGCATCGGCTGTTCCGCGCGCGCATTCGGCTGGGTATGTTCGATCCGCCGGAGAGCTACGCGTATGGGCGGATTCCCTTCAGCGAGGACAATTCGGTGGCGCACCGCAATCTCTCGCTGCAGGCGGCGCGCGAGTCGATGGTGCTGCTGAAGGATGATAAAGGCGCGCTTCCGCTGAAGCCGGGGCTGCGAAAGATTGCGGTGGTGGGGCCGACGGCCGAGCTGGTGCAGGCGCTCTATGGCAACTACGACGGCCCGCCGCCCGAGCCGGTGCTGCCGATTGCGGGGATGGAGAAGCGCTTTGGCGCGGCGAAGGTCCTGTATGCGCAGGGGTCGAGCCTGGTGGAGGGCTACGCGATGCCGATCGAGCATACGGCACTGCGGCCGGCCAGCGGTGCGGGATTTGGCCTGACGGGCGAGTACTTTGCGACGAAGGAGATGACGAGCGGACCGGTGCTGACGCGGGTGGACCGCGCCATTAATTTCAACTGGGACAAGGTGGTTCCTGTGCCCGGATTGCAGCGCAACAACTTCGCCGTGCGCTGGAGCGGGAGCTTTGTGCCGCCGGCGCCGGGCGACTACAAGCTGGGCGTGCGCATGAACTATTGCTACTCCTGCCAGAACGCGGAGGCGTTCAAGCTGTACCTCGATGGCAAGCTGCTGGTGGAGAGCGCGTCGGCGGAGCGGCGCGCACTGATTGAGAGTCCGGTGCACTTTGACGACAAGCAGCCCCACGCGATCCGGCTGGAATATTTTCACGGCAGCGGGACGGCGGGGCTCGATCTTACATGGCAGGCCCCGGCAGAGGTGTTGCGCGCGGAGGCGGTGGACGCGGCGAAGCAGGCGGACGTGGCGGTGGCGTTTGTGGGCCTGTCGCCGCAGCTTGAGGGCGAGGAGATGCCGGTGAAGCTGGACGGCTTCAGCGGCGGCGATCGCACGGCGATCGATCTCCCGAAGGTGCAGGAGGAGCTGCTGGAGGCGGTTGCGGCGACGGGCAAGCCACTGATCGTGGTGCTGCAGAATGGCAGCGCGCTGGCGGTGAACTGGGCGCAGGAGCACGCCAGCGCGGTGCTGGAGGCGTGGTATCCCGGCGAGGAGGGCGGCACGGCGATTGCGGAGACGCTGGCCGGCGACAACAACCCCGGCGGCCGGCTGCCGCTGACGTTTTATGCGTCGCTCGACCAGGTGCCTGCGTTTGAGAGCTACTCGATGCAGGGGCGGACGTACCGATACTTTGCGGGCAAGCCGCTGTACGGTTTTGGGTATGGGCTGAGCTATACGACGTTTGCGTACAGCCATTTGAAGGCGCCGATGACAAGTGTCGAAGCGGGCAAGCCGGTGGTGGTGACGGTGGATGTGGGGAATGCAGGCGCCGTTGGGGGCGACGAAGTGGTGCAGTTGTACCTCACGCAGCCGAAGGGTTTCGAGACGCCACTGCGCGAACTCGCGGGATTTCAGCGGGTGCATATCGAGCCGCGGGCGGGAGCACGGGTGACGTTCACCATCGACCCGCGCAGTCTGGGTCAGGTGGATGAGGCGGGGGACCGCAAGATCCTGCCGGGAGAGTATGTGGTGTGGGTTGGGGGCTCGCAGCCGGGCGAGGGAGGCGTGGGCCTGGGTGCGAAGTTCAATGTGGTGGGGACGGCGGAGCTGCCGAAGTAGGCGGCGGAGTGGGGTTGTGGGGTTCTGGTATTCTTGTTTGCCGTTGGCAACCTGCGATTGCGCGCAACCTCGGTTGCTACGGTCAGGGTGCGCGCGCACACTTAGCGACTGAGGTGAGTTGGGATGGGTAAGCTTTCACGCCGCGAATTTATGGGTACGGCAGCGATGGCGGGCGCTGCACTTTCAGGGATGGGCAACTCGCTTGCGGGCGCGCAGGCGCTCAAGTCGGCGGCGGATTGGGATGAGAAGAACGGGCCGGCCCCTGCCGCGCCGGATGCGCCTCAGGCGCGGCCGGTGGTTGCGGGGGCGATCCCGATTATCGACGCGCACATTCATCTGTTCGACCAGACACGTCCGGTCTTCAGTGGCTACACGGGTGGGCTGTTCTACCGGCAGGTGAACAAACCGTCGACGCCGGCGGCGTATGCGGCGCTGGCGCGGCCGACGGGAATTGTGGGCGCGATTGTGGTCGAATCGGCGGCGCAGTACATCGACGACAACCTCTATTATCTGGAGACCTCGCACGACAATCCGATTATGGTGGGGGTCTCGGGGAACATCGATCCGGGGTCAGCCGAGTTCGGCAAATATCTGAACCATTTTCATCGCGACCCGCTGTTTCGTGCGATCCGGTCGAGCCGGTTTTACAGCAGGGACGCGAGCGGCAAGGTGGCGCTGAACCCCACGCAGGTGGCGAACCTGAAGCTGCTGGCGCAGGCGGACCTGGCGCTGGACACGGCGAACCCGAGCATGGACCTGATGAACGCCAATGTGCTGCTGGCGGATGCGGTCCCCGACCTGCGCATCATTATGGACCACCTGCCCAGCTTCGATCCCACGCCGGACGGCCAGGCGGCGTACGAAGAGGTGATTAAGGAGATGGCGGCGCGGCCGAATATCTCCGTCAAGCTGACCGAGGTCTACCACCCCAAGCCGGGAGACGGCGGCGTCATCGTCAAGAACTATGAGGTCCTGCGCGCGCGGCTGGAGTATCTGTTTGACGCGTTCGGCGAGGACCGCGTGATGTTTGGGACGGACTATCCGAACAGCTACGGCGTGGCCACCATCTCGGAGGAGGTGGGTTTGATGCAGCAGTTTTTTGCGACCAAGCCGCGCGCGCAGCAGGAGAAGTATTTCTGGCAGAACTCGTCGAAGATCTATAAGTGGGTGAAGCGGGCGGATGATCAGCCGACGCCGCTGGCTCAAGGAAAGCCTGCTCCGCCTGCGCCTGCCCGCATGGGGCCGGGAGGGCCACGGGGGCCAGAAGGAGCTCGGCCCCAAGGCTGATGCGGTGACGACCGGCAGATTGAAGCCCCTTCGAAAGTATTCCCTGACCCTCCACCTCTGGTTGGGTTTGATCGCTGCGGTTTTTCTGTTCGTCGAAGGAGTCACCGGCGGCATCATGGCGTGGGGATCGGAGATTTTTCGGCTTCTCAACCCGCCTGGGCGACAGGCCGATGTGCAGATTTATCATGCCCCGTCCGGCGGGACGACCAGGCTTTCGCTCGACGCGCTAGCCGCCGCTCTGGAGGCCACGCATCCCGGTTTCCGTCTTTTTGCCATCGAGTTTTCCCAACAATCTGATCTCGCGTGGGTCGCCGATCTTCAAGGCTCGCGCTTTGGTGCTATGAGGGTCTGGTTCGATCCGCATACTGGCGAGGAGGTCGGCACGCAGGCGCCGGCGTCGCGCGGTCGCTGGCTTGAAGTGCTCGTGAACGTCGCGTCCAGATTGCACAGCGATGTCGTCGCGGGGGTCGTGCTACTGTTGCTGGCCCTCTCGGGGCTCATCCTCTGGTGGCCGCGAAAGATTCTCGTTTCTCGCCGGCCTACCCTGTCTGCACGCACGAACTTCGAGCTGCACAGCTCGATTGGGTTTTATTCCTCGCTGGTTCTCATCGTCTTCTCAGTCACGTCGATGATCATTATCTATTCACGCCCCGCGATCCGCGTCGTCGCGCGAATCACGCATACTCCAGCAGTGCCGTCCGTTCAACGTCTGAGCGCTTCCACCGCGTTGGAGGGAGGAGCGAAGCGCCTTGATCTGGACGAATCGATGAGGGCCGCGATGCAGCTTCTGCCGCCGGGCGCACGTTTCACTGATATGAGCCGGATGAACAATGGTCAACTTTACTTTTTCTATCAACCGTCGGGCGGCACCTACGATCTGCAGGGCCTTCTCCTCGTGAATCCCAAGACTGGCAAGGTTCAACAATTGGAGGCTCCGCGGAATTACACGTTCGCGGAGAGAGTTGTACGCGTTCAGGTGCGCCAGATTCACACCGGGGAGTTTCTTGGCGCGCCCACTCGATGGATTGCCGGTTTCTTTAGCTTCATGTTGGCCGTCCTGTCAGTAACGGGTCCGCTTATCTGGTGGAATCGCCGGTACCGAATGCGCGGTTAGGGCATCGGCGATGCATGGCCGAGCCCTAGAGACCCGGCATCGATATTGGGATACTAATGCTCCGAATGGATCATTTGTGTATATTGGCCTCGGCTTAGAAGGATCCTTTCCATGAGAGTTTTAGCAAGTGCAATAGCAGTGTTTGCGGTGCTGTGTAGTGTGGTGTGTGCGCAGACGGGCGCACCGAGTGTGACTGCGCCGAGTAAGAGCGCGGCGAACAGCGGGACAACGAAGCTGCTGCCGTATCAGGATGCGAAGCTTCCGGTGGAGGAGCGCATCACCGACCTGATTGGGCGGATGACGCTGGATGAGAAGCTGGCGATGATGGGGACCGATCCGACGATTCCGCGGCTGGGCATTGTGGGCACGAACCATGTGGAGGGGTTGCATGGGCTGGCGCTGGGCGGGCCGGGCGGATGGGGCGGGCGCGGGCTGGTGACGCCGACGACGCAGTTTCCGCAGTCGCATGGGTTGGGGCAGACGTGGGACCCGGAGCTGCTGCGCCAGGCCGCGGCGGAGGAGGCGTACGAGACGCGCTGGGCCTACAACAAGTACCACAAGGGCGGGCTTGTGGTGCGCGCGCCCAACGCCGACCTGAGCCGCGATCCGCGCTGGGGGCGGACGGAGGAGAGCTACGGCGAGGACCCGTTCCTGGTGGGCACGCTGGCGACGGCATACACGGAGGGGTTGCAGGGCAACGATCCGAAGCTGTGGATGACCTCGTCGCTGCTGAAGCATTTTTTGGCGAACAGCAATGAGGACGGGCGCGATGGGTCGAGCTCGAACTTCGACGATCGCCTGTTCTATGAGTACTACTCGGTGCCGTTCCGGATGGCGATAGAGGATGGCCACGCGAACGCGATGATGACCAGTTACAACTCGTGGAACAAGGTGCCGATGGGCGCGAACCCGATCCTGCATAAGGTGGTGATGAAGGACTGGGGGTTTGACGGGATCATCTGCACGGATGCGGGCGCGCTGGGCAACATGGTGCGGGCGTCGCACACGTATGCGACCAATGCGGAGGCCGCGGCGGCGGCGATCCATGCGGGGATTAACCAGTTTCTGGAGAATGCAACACCGCAGGTGCGAGACGCGCTGAATCAGGGGCTGATCAAGGAAGCGGACCTGGATGCGAACCTGCGCGGGGTGTTTCGGGTGATGATCCGGCTGGGGATGCTGGAGCCGGCGGGCAGCGATCCGCTGGCGCACATCGGGTGGGACGCGCAGGCGACGGGCGTGGACGACCCTTGGTGGTGGGAGAAGAACAAGGCGCTGGCGCGCAAGGTGACGGATGAGTCGATCGTGTTGCTTAAAAATGAGGGCGGGCTGTTGCCGCTGGCGGCGAGCGCCAAGAAGATCGCGGTGATTGGGCCGCTGGCGGACAAGGTGGCGCTGGACTGGTATGCGGGCACGCCGCCGTTTACGGTGACGCCGCTGGCGGGGATTCGCGCGCGGGCAGGTAGGACCGCGGAGGTGACTTATTCCGACGGCTCGGATGCGGCGGCCGCGGCAGAGCTGGCGCGCGGGGCGGACGTGGCGGTGGTGATCATCGGCAACCATCCGACGTGCGATGCGGGGTGGGCGAAGTGTCCGCTGCCCAGCGACGGCAAGGAGGCGATCGATCGCAAATCGTTGACGCTGGCGCAGGAGGACCTGGCCAAGGCGGTGCTGGCGGCAAACCCGAAGACGGTGGTGGTGCTGCAGGCGAGCTTTCCGTTTACCACGACTTGGACCCAGGAACATGTGCCGGCGGTGCTGCTGATGACGCACGACAGCGAGGAGCAGGGCGATGGGCTGGCCGATGTGCTCTTCGGCGACTACAACCCGGCGGGGCGGGTGAGCCAGACGTGGGTCGCCTCGATGGACCAACTGCCGCCGATGATGGACTACGACCTGCGCCATGGGCGGACGTACATGTACCTCAAGGACAAGCCGCTGTATGCGTTTGGCTATGGGCTGAGCTATACGAAGTTTGCGTACTCGAACCTGCGGGTGAGCGCGCCGCGGCTGGCGAAGGACGGCTCGGTGACGGTGAGCGTGGACGTGAAGAACACAGGCAAGCGCGATGGCGACGAGGTGGTGGAGCTGTATGTGGCGCATGTGGACTCGAAGGTGGCCCGGCCGCAGCAGGAGCTGAAGGGCTTCAAGCGCGTGATGGTGAAGGCGGGCGAGACGCGCACGTTGGCGATCCCGCTGAAGGCGAGTCTGCTGGCGTATTGGGATGGCAGCGCGATGACGGTGGAGAGCGATACGGCGGAGCTTCGGGTGGGCGGGTCTTCCGATGCGATTGCGCTGAAGAAGCAGATTAAGGTGGGGGATTGATGCTGCGCGCGTGGCGGGGTGGGGCTGTTGTTGCCGGGGTGTTGGTGTGCGCGGCGGGTGCGCGCGCGCAGACGATGACGGTGATGCGCGGAGCGACGACGGTGATGGTCGAGCCCTACGCGGAGAACTTGGTGCGGGTGAGTATCTCGATCCTAAAGAACGATGCGATGGCTGCGCCGGGCTATGGGATCACGGCGAAGCCTGCGGCGAGTGGATGGACGCAAGACGCGGGTGCGGGTGGGGACGTGCTGCGCTCGGGGCGGATGAGCGTGACGGTGGGGCCGGACGGTGGGCAGAAGTATGCGGCGACAGGAACGCAGGGGGACATTGCGAAGTTCTTCAGCGCGTCGGTGCCGCGGTTGGGCATCTCGATCAAGGGCGCGGACGGAAAATCGCTGCTGGAGATGAAGAGCTGGGAGATGTCAGTGCCGAACCACAAGGAGGGCAACGCGGACATTTTGTACGACCGCAGGCCGACGGACCCGCCGTTCTACCAGGTGGGCGCGACGTTTGTCTCGCCGAAGGACGAGCACTACTACGGGCTGGGGCAGAACCATGAGGGGTATCTGGACCGGCGCGGCCATGCGGTGCGCTGCGCGCACGATTACAACGCGCCGGGGGGACCGAGTGTATGTGTGCCGTTTGTGGTTACAAATAAAGGATACGGGCTGGTGTGGGACAATCCTGGCAAGACGACGGCGCAGTTTGGCTTCAACGAGGTGACGAAGTGGACTTCGGATGTGGGGCAGCGGGTGTCGTTCTTTGTGATTGAGGGCAAGACATACGACGAGATCTACGAAGGTTACAAATTGCTGACCGGCGACGTGCCCATGCTGCCCAAGGCGGCGTATGGGTACATCCAGTGCAAGCAGCGGTATACGACGCAGGCGGAGTTGATGGCTGTGGCCAAGGGGTATCGCGACCGCAAGCTGCCCGCCGATGTGCTGGTGATCGACTGGTTCCACTACACCAAGATGGGCGAGATGGACCTGGACCCGGCGAAGTGGCCCGATCCCGCGGGGATGAATCGCGAGCTGCATGCGATGGGCTTCCATACGATGATCAGCGTGTGGCCGCGCTTTGTGCCGGAGGACCGGTACTACAAGACGGTGCTGGACCACGGGTGGTTCCTGCATCAGGCGGACGGGACGCCGATCAACGGGTTGCCGTATGACAAGGCGGGCAGCGACATCGATACGACGAACCCGGACGCGGCGAAGTGGTACTGGGGCGTGATCCGCGACAACTATGTGGCGAATGGGTTCGATGCGTTCTGGGCGGATGAGACGGAGCCGGACCTGCCGCCGACGGGCAGCTACTTCCACGTAGGGCCGGGGACGCAGTTTTACAACGTCTATCCGCTGTTTCATACGGCGGCGATCTACGACGGATTTCGGCGCGACCTAAAGAGTCGCGCCCTCATCCTCGCGCGGGATGCGTATCTTGGCGCGCAGCACAATGGCGCGATCTTCTGGTCCTCGGACATCTACCCCACCTGGGACACGCTGAAGCGGCAGGTGCCGACGGGGATCAACTTTGTGGCGAGCGGGATGCCCTACTGGAGCACGGACATCGGTGGATGGCAGTATCTGCCGGCGTCGCACACGCCGGAGCGGCCGGTGCTCATCGACCCGTCGGACGCGCGCGCCGAGGTGGGCAACTACGACGACTATCCGGAGCTTTATGTGCGGTGGTTTGAGTATGGCGCGTTTCAGCCGAACTTCCGCGCGCATGGCAGTCGGCCGGAGAATGAGGTGTGGTCCTACGGCAAGCAGGCGGAGCCGATTCTGGAGAAGTATCTGCGGCTGCGCTACACGCTTATGCCGTATATCTATTCGCTGGGCTATCGCACGCACCAGACTGGCGCGCCGTTTATGCGCGGGTTGTTTATGGACTTCGGCGACGACCCGAAGGTTGCGAACATCGCGGATGAGTATATGTTCGGGCCGGCGCTGCTGGTGGCTCCGGTGGTGGAGCAGGGAATGACCAGCCGCGAGGTCTATCTACCCGCCGGGACGGACTGGTACAACTTCTTGACGAATGAGCGGGTGAAGGGCGGGCAGACGATTACGGTGCTGGCGCCGATCGATACGCTGCCGTTGTTTGTGCGCGCGGGCTCGATTCTGCCGATAGGCGTGCCGGTGGAGAGCACGAATGAGGCGCAGGCGTTGAGCGAGGTGCGCGTGTACCCCGGCGCGGATGGGAGCTTCGACCTCTACAACGACGATGGGACGACCTACGCGTATGAACACGGCGAGATGCAGATCACGCACCTCGCGTGGTCGGATGCGGCGCAGAAGCTGACGGGCACGGGTCCGGGTGGGGATGAGGCGGGGCGTGTGAAGGTGGTGGGGACGCGCTGATTCGGAAGGTGCTGCTGGGCGCGTCGAAACGAGCCATGTTTGACACAGGCGATTTCGCGCCGCTATAGTTGCGCGCCGAAGCGTTCCTGAAACTGTTCCCTGATTGGAATTTCCATGTCCAGCAATCGTGTTGCGGTCGTTGCTCTGTTCGCGGTACTGTCCTTCGGCGCGTCTGTGCAGTCCCAGGCGCCGATGTCGACGGAAGAGCGCCAGCAATATCTGGAAGAGTTGCAGCAGATTCTGCCGCCCGCTCCGGCGTTCGATACGTGGCTGAAGAAGACAGGCGCGCTCCCGCCGGACTTCAACTCGCTGCCGCGGATCAACGGCCTGCCCGACCCGCTGACGTTTCTGGATGGACGCCGCGTGACGACGGCGACGCAGTGGGCGGCGCGCAGGCAGGAGATATCGGAGCTCTCACAGAAATATGAGTGGGGCAAGATTCCGCCGCGGCCGAAGATCGATCGGGCTGTCGTGCTCGACGAGAAGCATGAGGCGGGCTACACGGTGCGCAATCTGCGGCTGGAGTTTGGGCCGGGGTCGAAGGGCACACTGCGGGTGCGCGTCTATATTCCCGATGGCAAGGGGCCGTTTCCGGCGATGATCAACTCGAGCCTGGCGGGGTGGGCGCCTTCGCTGATCCGGCGCGGGTATATCTCCGCGGGTTACGCGGGCAACGATGCGATGGACGATGCAGCGCCGCTGGCAGCGCTCTATCCCGACTATGACTTTGCGCTGCTGCCGCGGCGGGCGTGGTGCGCGGGGCTAGTGATCGACTATCTGGCGACGCTGCCGCAGATGGACATGAAGCACATTGGCATCTTCGGCTACTCGCGCGATGGCAAGATGGTGGCGATGGCGGCGGCGCTGGATACGCGGATCACCGCGGTCATTGCGGGAAGCACCGGTGTGGGCGGTGTGTTGCCCTGGCGCGCGTCGGGCGAGCGCGGCGCGGGCGAGGGGATCGAGACGACGACGCGTTCCTTTCCAACATGGTTCGCGCCGCAGTTGCGGTTCTTTGCCGGACGTGAGGACCGGCTGCCGGTGGATGGCAACACACTGGCCGCGATGATTGCGCCGCGTTCGATCCTCATGGAGTGGGGCAACAACGATCAGGTATCGAATACGTGGGGCAATGAGCAGACGTACTACTCGGCGCTGAAGGTGTACAAGCTGCTGGGCGTGCCGGACCGCATCAGCACGCTGCGAGTGCCTGGGTTCCATGGCGCGAACGATGAGGAGGCGGACCTCGATTGGCTGGACGAGCAGTTTGGGCGGTCGACGCGGAAGTGGGCGAACAACCTTATATTCGCGTGGGACTGGAATAAGTGGCGAACGAATACGAAGGCTTCGCTCGATCTGACGAAGTATCCGAACGTTGCGAGCGACGAGATCTTGAAGGCGGCTGGCGGCGGGGTGATTGAGACGGCTGCTGCGTGGGAGAGCAAGTCTGCGGAGCTGCGCAAGACGGTGGTTGCGACGCTGGGCAAGGAGCCGCCGCTGGTGCCGATCGAGCGGCCGGCGTTTCCCGGGGGTGCGTTTGCGGGAAGGCGGCCTGGGGTTGGAGCCGGGGCCGGGCCGGGTGCGGCTGTGGCTGGGCCTCCCGCTGCGAATCCGGGGCAGGTGACGCCGAACTTGCCGGCGTGGGTGATTGGGAACGGCGGGAACTCGTATGGGTGGTTGGAGCCGGAGAAGAGCGAGACGGTATCGAAGCACGTCACCTTTGGGCCGGGGCTGGCAGGCGATTTGTATTATCCGAATGACACGCCTGCGGGCAAGAAGCTGCCGGCGGTGGTGTGGCTGCATGGATATAGCTACCCTTTGGGTTACATGTGGGTGTATCACTACGACCTGCATCCGATCCTGGCGCTGGTGCACGCGGGGTACGCGGTGCTGGCGTACGACCAGAGCGGGTTTGGCAGCAGACTGTCGGAGGCGGGGCCGTTCTACGATCGCTATCCGCAGTGGACGTACATGGGACGGCTGGTGGAGGATGCGCGCTCGGCGGTGGATGCGCTTGCCAAGGATGAGCTGGTGGATGCAAGCCGAATTTCTCTGTTCGGGTACTCGCTCGGCGGCAATGTTGCGATCTACGAAGCGGCGCTCGATGCGCGGGTGAAGGGGATTGTGGCGATCTCAGGATTCACGCCGATGCGCACGGACACGGCGGCGCGCGGCGATGGCGGCGTGGCGCGGTATAGCCAGGAGCGTGGGCTGATTCCGTCGCTGGGATTCTTTCTTGGGCATGAGGCGCAGATTCCGTACGACTATCCGGACCTGCTGGGGATGATTGCGCCGCGGCCGGTGCTGGTGGTGCAGCCGCTGTTGGACCGCGATGCGACGCCGGGGGATGTGGAGACGGCGGTGTCGCAGGCGAAGCAGGTGTACGCGCTGTATGGGGCGGGCGACAAGATCGCGCTCAACGAGCCGTGGGACTACAACCGGCTGCCGAACAAAACGCTGGACGATGCGGTGAAGTGGATGAGCGCGAACCTGCCCTAGGCCTCGGAGATTCGAATATGGATGCAGACCTGGAAGTGACGCGCAGAGAATTTATGCGGACTGCGGCGCTGCTGAGCGCAACCGCTGCGGTCGGGAGCGTGGCGGGCGTCGCGGCAGCCACAGACGCGTTCGCGCAGGCGCCGCAAGCGCGCGAGGTCGCAATGGGGTCTGTCTTTCCTTACGGCGCGGTGTATTTTCGCAAGTCGAACCCGCCGGCGGAGGACTGGGCGCGCGACCACAAGACAGCGGCGCAGATTGGGATGAACACCTTTCGCCACTGGTTTCTGTGGGGCGCAATTGAGGTGGCTCCCGGCACGTTCGACTGGGCGGACTACGACCGCATGATGGACCTTGCGGCAGCGAATGGGATCAAGGTCGTCATCGCCGAGTTTACGACCAATGCGCCGGAGTGGGCGTTTCGCAGGTATGCGAGCGCGCGATACAAAGCCAGCGACGGATCGGTTGTGAGCAGCGAGATCGGCGAGAGCACCGCGGTGGGCGGATTTCCCGGGTTGTGTCTCGACAATCCCGAGGCGCAGGCGGCGGCGGAGAGATTTCTTACGGCGTTGATCGAGCGGTACAGACACCACCCGGCGCTGCTTGGCTACGATCTGTGGAATGAGAACACGTATGGCGGGGGCGGTCCGCGCAAGATGAACTGCTACTGCGAGGGCACCAAGCGCAGGCTGCGGGAGTGGTTGCAGACGCGTTATGGGTCGCTCCAGGCGCTGGGCAAAGTGTGGGGAAGATATAGCTACGAGACCTGGGATGACGTAGAGCCTCCTGAGAGTCTGGACGGATACGCCGAAGGTCTCGACTGGCTTGAGTTCCGGATCGACGATGCGTTCCGGCTGCTGGAGTGGAGGGTGAAGCTCTTCCGCCGGCTCGATCCGCATCATCTGATCTGCGCGCACGGAGTGGCGGGAACGCTGGAGACGTTGCCTTCTTCGGCGCACAACGAGTGGCGTTCGGCGGCGATGATGGATGTCTGGGGGTTGACGTGGGTCGCGTCGCGCAAGGGAAACGCGCCCTGGTTGCAGTATCAGGCGCTGGATCTGGTGCGTGGAGGCGCGCGGGGCAAGCCGTTCTGGCACGCGGAGGCGGAGGGCGGGCCGCTGTGGATGCAGCCTCAGGTGATTGGGCGGCCGCGGGAGGACGGCCGTCAGCCCGATCCGGAAGATGTGCGGATCTGGAACCTGGTCTCGTGCGCAGGCGGAGCGCGCGGGATACTTTATCCCCGCTGGCGGCCGCTGCTGGATGGGCCGCTCTTCGGGGCGTTCGGGCCGTTTGCCATGGATGGCTCGGTCACTCCCAGGGCCGAGATGGCGGGCCATGTGGCGAAGTGGGCGAATGCGCACCCCGAGGTGTGGAAGGCGCGGCCGGTGAAAGGCGATGTGGGCCTGGTCTTCCTTCCCGAGTCCGAGCTCTTCAACTATGTGCAGCAGGGCGCGACCGAATACTACGCGCAGTCGATCCGTGGAGCGTATCAGGCGTTCTTCGATTCCAACATTCAGCCCGACTTTGTGGCGCTTGCGGACATCGAAGAGTACAAGCTGGTTTATCTCGCGTATCCGGTGATGCTGAAGCGTGAATCGGCGGAGCGGCTGAAGGAGTATGTGCGCGGCGGGGGAACGCTGATCTGCGAAGGGCTGCCGGCTTACTTTGGCGATCATGGTCATGTGGGGATCGTGCAGCCGAACTTTGGGCTCGATGAGTTGTTTGGCGCGCGGGAGAAGTTTGTTGAGTTCGATCCCGACCTCTCCGATCAACTGACGTTTGAAGTAGAGGGGAAGCAGATTTATGGCCGCTACTTTCGCCAGGATTACGATCTGCATGGCGGCACTTCTGCGGGTGCGTATGCGAACGGGAACATCGCGGCGGTGGAGAACACATTCGGTCAGGGGCGCACGTTGCTGATGGGCTCGTTTCCGGGAGCGGGATATTTTCAGCATCATGGAGCCGCGACCCGGGAGCTGTTCCTGGGATTTCTCAAGATGGCGGGCCTCATGCCCGGGGTTGCGATCGACGACCGCACCGTGCAGGCGCGGCTGCATTCGGGACCTGACGGGACGGTCCTGTGGGCGACGAATCCGTCTCGCGCGGCGAAGAAGGTGACCGTCACACTGGCCGCCAGCGCGGGCGACTTCAGGTCCGCGGAGGACCTTTGGGGCGGCGCGGCGATTGCGCGGGATGGACCCCAACTCACCATGAGCGTTCCGGCGCGCGACGCCGTGGTCGCGCTGTTGCGATAGCCGGCGTTCGGCGCGGCCCCAGTCTACTGCGGGCGAATTGGGAGGCACCCGCTCGAAGGCCGACGTGCTAGGCTTGCGCTGAGCGGAGTGCGAGGCCGAGCGGATGCTGCTGGAGTTGCGGGCGGAGAACTATGCGGTGATCGACCAGGCGGTGGCCAGCTTTGGGCCGGGGTTGAACCTGCTGACGGGCGAGACGGGCGCCGGGAAGTCGATCCTGATCGATGCGCTGGCGCTGCTGCTCGGCGGCCGGGCGGCAAGCGATGTGGTGCGGCATGGCGCGGAGAAGGCGGTGCTGGGGTGCATGTTTGAGTCGACGCCGGGGGCGGCGGCGATTTTAGACTCGAACGGGATCGATGCCGGTGCGTTCTCCGACGATATCTTGCTGCGGCGAGAGATTGCGGCGAATGGCAAGGGGCGGGTGTTCATCAACAATCAGCCGGCGACGGTGGCGGTGCTGCGCGAGCTGGCGCCGGAGCTGGGGCTGATCCACACACAGGGCGAGACGCTGGGGTCGTTCGACCAGGCGCAGCAGCGCACGCTGCTGGACCGGTTTGGCGGGACCGCGACGGAGGATGTGGCGGCGGCGTATGCTGCGTGGCGGGCGACGACGGAGCGGCTCGCGGAGCTTGAGTCGGATGAGCAGGACCGGCTGCGCATGGCGGACCTTTGGCGGTTCCAGGCGCGGGAGATTGAGGAGGCGCGGCTCGCGGCGGAGGATGAGGACGCGCGGTTGGAGGCGGAGAAGCGCGTGCTGGCCAACGCGGAGAAGCTGTATACGGCCGCGATGAGCGCGCATGAGCTGTTGTACGAGCAGGAAGGTTCGGCTGCGGCGACGCTGACCGCAGCGCTGAGGCAGGTGGAGGAGCTGGCGCGATATGAGCCGCGGTTTGCGGAGGCGGCGCAGCAACTCGCCGCGGCGAAGGCGGCGGTAGAGGATGTCAGCGCGGGGGTGCGGGAGTTCGCGGAGAGGACGCAGGCTTCGCCGGAGCGGCTGGAAGAGATTGAGGACCGGCTCGCGCTGCTGGACCGGCTGAAGCGGAAGTACGGCAAGGGCGAGGCGGCCGAATCGCTGAGTGAGGTGATGCGGTTTGGCGCGGAGGCGGCGCGGCGGCTGGCGGAGGTGGAGAACCGCGATGCGCTGCTGGCGGAGTTGCGGGCGCAGCGGGAGCGCGATTCGGCCGCGTACCGGGCGGCGGCGGCGGAGTTGACGAAGGCGCGACGTGCGGCGGCGGCGCGGCTAGAGAAGCTGGCGACGGCGCAGATCAACGATCTCGCGATGTCGGCGCGCTTCAAGGTAAGCGTGGCGGCGGAGGAGCAGCCCGCAAACTGGAGCGCGCATGGGTGGGACCGGATCGACTATCTCATTGCGACCAACGCGGGCGAGCCGCTGAAGCCGCTGGAGGAGATTGCGTCGGGCGGGGAGATGTCGCGCGTGATGCTGGCGCTGAAGGTGACGGTGGAGGAGAGCTTCGCCGCGGCGACTGCGAAGGGGCGAACGAAGGCGCAGCTGCCGACACCGCGGATGCTGGTGTTCGATGAGATCGATATCGGGATCGGCGGGCGGGCGGCAGAGGCGGTAGGGCGCAAGCTCAAGACGCTCTCCAAGCGGCAGCAGGTGGTCTGCATCACGCACCTGCCGCAGATTGCGGCGTTCGCGGACCAGCATTTCCTGATTGAGAAGACGCAGAAGAGCGGCCGTACGCGGACCAGCGTGCGGCGCATGGAGGAGGCGGAGCGGGAGGGCGAGATTGCGCGGATGCTCTCCGGCGCCAAGCTGACGGAGACCAGCGTGGAACACGCGCGGCAGCTGCTGGAGTCGAGCCGGTGAAGCTAGCGGTTAGCTTTTACCTCTTAGCCGTCCTGAGGGGTGCGCCGGGCTGGAGGGATCTTGCCGGTTTGTGCGATGGATCACAGTCAAGGTTGGGAGACGGCGAGTAGACTGTTGGCGGCTTCGGGACGACCGGAGCCGGAAGACTTGAGGAGGATCCCATGTCGACCACGCCGACCAAATGCGCGCATATGGCTTGTACTTGCATCTCTCCTGCGGGCAAGAAATTTTGCTCCACTCACTGCGAGGACGCGAAGAGCATGACCACGCTGACCTGCCATTGCGGTCACCACGGCTGCGACGAGAAGGCGTAGCTGAACGAGATGACGGCGGCGGGCGCGGCGCATTCCGCAGTTCTGGAGTTCGCCGACTGAGGCCCGCCTTCGTCTAGGTTTCGATCGCGCTATAAATCGCACCATGGCGGGTGCACCAAACGCTACCGGCCGCGGTCGATTCGAGGTGCCTTTGAGGGCGGGGAAGCGGTATACTGGAAGGCGTGACGACATCCACTCTGGACTACGCCGCCCCGGTTCATGACGACACCGCTACGCCCACCAAACGTGTCCTTCTGTTGAAGCCGCGGGGCTTCTGTGCGGGCGTGGTGCGCGCCATCGATATTGTGCAGATCGCGCTGGAGACCTTTGGCGCGCCCATCTACGTGCGCAAGGAGATCGTCCATAACAGCTATGTTGTGACGGACTTAGCCAAGAAGGGCGCGATCTTCGTCAACGAGCTGGACGAGGTGCCGGAGGGGGCGCGGGTGATCTATTCCGCGCATGGCGTCTCGCCGGCGGTGCGCCAGCACGCCAAAGAGCGCGGGCTGAAGGTGATCGACGCGACCTGCCCGCTGGTGACCAAGGTCCACCTGGAGGCGGTGAAGTTCTCGAAACAGGGCTACTCGCTGGTGCTGGTGGGGCATCGCGACCACGAAGAGGTGGAGGGCACGCAGGGCGAGGCGCCGGACGTGACCCAGGTGGTTTCGACGGTGGAGGAGGTTGCGGCTCTGAAAGTTCCGGACCCCAACAAGGTCGCGTACCTGACGCAGACGACGCTCTCGCTCGATGAGGCGCGCTACATGATCGACGCGCTGAAGAAGAAGTTTCCCAACATCGCAGGCCCGGCGGCGCAGGACATCTGCTATGCGACCGAAAACCGGCAGGTTGCGGTGAAGAATGTGGCGCATGGCGCGGACCTGGTGCTGGTGGTGGGATCGAAGAACAGCTCGAACTCGAACCGGCTGGTGGAGGTCTCGAAGAACCTGGACACGAACTCCTACCTGATCGATTCAGCTGAGTCGATCCGGCCGGAGTGGCTGGAAGGCGTGAACACGGTCGCGGTGACGGCCGGCGCTTCGGCGCCTGAGGTGCTGGTGCAGGATGTCGTGAACTATCTGCAGGGCGTAGGGTACGGGTCAGTCGACGAGGTTGAGGTGATGCCGGAGAATGTGCGGTTCGGGCTTCCGCCTGAGATTGTGCAGGCAATCGCGTCTGCTCCGCCGTCGGAGGCGCGTCCGGCCGGGTAGAGGCGGCGCGCAGATGGAAACCTTGTCTTAGGCCGGATGTTTTTAAACTTTGCCGGCGGCGGGACAGTCTAACAGTCAGGCCCGAGCTTTTTGTTCCAGAGAGTTTGCACCCATGAGCACATTTCCACGGAATCCGAAGGCGGCGCCCGAAGTGACCGCGCAGCCTCGCTATGGCCGGATGGATATCGGCCTGGACCAGGTATCTGCGGGCATCGAGCGTGCGAAGGACTGGCTGCTCGGCCAACAGCATCACGAGGGCTACTGGTGCGGCGAACTCGAAGCCGACTCCATGCTCGAGTCGGACTACATCTTTATGCACACGCTGCTGGGCACAGGCGACCGGGGCAAGATGGAGCGCGCGGTGCATGAGATTGTGCGCCACCAGAACGCCGACGGCGGATGGAGCATCCATCCCAATGGGCCTTCGAATATCTCACTGGGCGTAAAGGCATACTTCGCGCTGAAGCTGATGGGCTGGTCCCCCGACCATCCGGTGCTGGAGAAGGCGCGGACCTGGATTCTGGCCAACGGCGGCGTGGTGGAGTGCAACACATTCACCAAGATCTATCTCTGCTTCCTCGGCCAGTATGAGTACGATGCGGTGCCTGCGGTGCCGCCGGAGATTGTCCTCTTTCCGAACTGGTTTTACTTCAACATCTATGAGATTTCGGCGTGGTCGCGGGCGATCCTGGTGCCGCTCTCGATTGCCTACGCGAAGAAGCCATTCAAGAAGATTCCGCCGGAGCAGGGGATCGACGAACTGTTTGTGGGCGGACGCAAGAATGCCGATCTGCACCTGAAGTGGGACCGCAAGCGGCCTATCGGCTGGCGCAACTTTTTCCTGCTGATGGACCGCATCACGCACCTGGCTGAGCGGGTGCACATCCGGCCGCTGCGCAAGATGGCTTTGAAGAAGGCGGAGAAGTGGCTGCTCGCGCGGTTTGAGATGTCGGATGGGCTGGGCGCGATCTACCCCGCCATGCTGAATGCGATCATCGCGCTGCGCTGCCTGGGCTACTCGGTCGACGACCCGCAGTTCATCCGCGCGATGGATGAGTTTGAGCGGCTGGGCATCGACAACCCCAAGGGCGAGTCGAACTATCCCACGCCGACCTTCCGCATGCAGCCGTGCAGCTCACCGGTCTGGGACACCGCGCAGGCGGTTTATGTGCTGGGTCAGGCAGGTCTGTCGCGCAGAGATCCCCGGCTGCGTCGCGCGGCCGACTGGCTGCTTTCGAAGGAGGTCCGCCATAAGGGAGATTGGGCGGAAAGTGTGAAGGACGTCGCGCCGGGCGGATGGTACTTCGAGTTCAACAACGAGTTTTACCCGGATGTGGATGATTCCGGGCAGGTTCTGCTTGCTCTAAGTTGCGTGCAAAATCCTCGCGAGCGGTACCAGTATGAGGTGTCCAAGCGCGCGCTGGACTGGATCTTTGCCATGCAGTGCAAGAGCGGCGGATGGGCGAGCTTCGACCGCGACAACACCAAGATGATCTTCCAGTACATTCCGTTTGCCGACCACAACGCGATGCTCGATCCGCCGACGGTTGATATCACGGGGCGCATCCTGGAGATGCTGGCGACCTACGGATTTACCCGGCGCGACCCGCGGGTGGAGCGCGCGGTGCAGTTTGTGCTGAAGGAGCAGGAGGCGGACGGAAGCTGGTTCGGGCGCTGGGGCGTGAACTATCTGTACGGCACGTTTCTGGTGCTGCGCGGCCTGGAGGCGATGGGCGTCTGGAGCCACGAGCCGGCGATCCTGCAGGCCACGGAGTGGATCCGCATGGTGCAGAACGCCGACGGCGGATGGGGCGAGACCTGCGGCAGCTACGACGACCCGGCGCAGCGCGGCATCGGGCCGAGCACGCCCTCGCAGACGGCGTGGGCCGTCCTGGGGTTGCTGGCCGGCGGCGACACGCGATCGGACTCGGTGGCCAAGGGGATTCGCTGGCTGGTTTCAAAGCAGACGGCGGATGGTACGTGGGACGAATCGGCCGAGGGACGCAACGGCGAAGCGGTGTATACCGGCACGGGATTTCCCCGGGTGTTTTATCTGGCGTACCACTTGTACAAGGACTATTTTCCGTTGCTCGCGTTGACCACGTACAAGCGGGCGATGGAGCGCGAGTCGGCGGCGGCTTAAGGGCATTCGCGGGTTGCAGGCTGCGGATGGTTGCGCAGCATGATTTTTTGAGGAGAAGACTTAATGGCGGTACCTGTATCGCAGGCCTGGACGGTCGCAACCTACGTGCTGAAGCAGAAGCTCGCGGGGCGGAGGAAGTATCCGCTGGTGCTGATGCTGGAGCCGCTATTTCGCTGCAACCTGGCGTGCGCGGGATGCGGCAAGATCCAGTATCCCGCGCACATCCTGAAGGCTGAGTTGACGCCTGAGGAGTGCTTCGAAGCAGCGGAGGAGTGCGGCACGCCGATGGTCGCCATCCCCGGCGGCGAGCCGCTGCTGCATCCGCGCATGCCGGAGATCGTCGCGGGCTTAGTCGCGCGCAAGAAGTACGTCTACATGTGCACCAACGCGCTTCTGCTCAAAGAGAAGCTCCACCTCTTCACGCCGTCGAAGTACCTCTCGTTCTCGGTGCACGTCGACGGACAGCGCGAGCATCATGACTTCTCGGTCTGCCGCGAGGGCGGATACGACATCGCGATGGAGGGCGTGCACGCTGCGGTGGCCGCGGGTTTCCGCGTGACGACCAACACCACGCTCTTCGATGGCGCCAACCCCAACAGCGTGCGCGCCCACTTCGATGAGCTGATGGAGGCGGGAGTGGAGAGCATGATGGTCTCGCCCGGCTACACCTACGACAAGGCGCCGGACCAGAAGCACTTCCTCGGCCGTGCGCGGTCGAAGAAGCTTTTCCGGTCGATCCTTTCGAACCGCAAGAAGACCTGGCGCTTCAACGCGTCGCCCATGTTCATGGAGTTCCTGATGGGCAAGAAGCACCTCACCTGCACGCCCTGGGGGATGCCGACCTTCTCCATCTTCGGCTGGCAGAAGCCGTGCTACCTGCTGCAGGATGGCTACGCCGACACCTTCCAGGAGCTGATGGAGACGGTGGAGTGGCAGAACTACGGCACCGAGTCCGGCAACCCGCGCTGCGCCAATTGCATGGTCCACTCCGGCTACGAGGCGAGCGGGGTGAACTATACCTTTGGCTCGATTAAAGGGCTGCTGGAGACCGCGCGCGCCATCTTCTTCGACACCTATGCGGACGACGGTGCGATGAAGCTGCTGAACGAGTGGAAGCCTGCGCATGCGGCGCCGCTGGTGCAAATTGCCGAGACGCCCGCAACCGAGAGCAGCCCGGCGCTGCAAGAGATTTCAGGAGACTGACGCAGATGCCGACGGATACGCAGGAAGCAGCAAAGCTGCCGTTAATGAGGCCAGACCAATTGGCCCACGAAGCTCCCGACGAGATGGAAATTGCCGCCGGGCGCGAGCGCGAGCAGCTCGAAGGCTGGGTGCCTGCGCTGGCCAGCGATGCCGAAGTCCGCGAGGCGCTGGAGAAGGCGTTCGACTATCGCGGGGACATCACCATCACGCGCAAGGACGGCACACAGGTCCAGGGCTACCTCTTCGACCGGCGCACCGGGCCCACGCTCGCGTCCTCCTTCGTCCGCATCATCCCCACCGGCGAGTTCACACGCCTCAGCATCGCCTACTCGGAGATCGCCGCGCTCGCCTTCACCGGCCGCGACACCGCCGCGGGCAAGACCTTCGACGCCTGGGTGAAGAAGTACTGGGAGAAGAAGGCCGCCGGCGAAAAGAACATCCAGATCGAGCCGGAGAAGCTAGACTAGTCCGCGCTGCACGCGAGTATCCGGCACGTCCCCTCATGAAAGCATTCCTCACTGGTTCTACGGGCTTCGTTGGCAGCCATGTGGCGCGTGCATACGCCGCCGAGGGTGCCAATCTGCGCCTGCTGACACGCACGACCAGCAAGCTGAGTGCGATTGAAGGACTAGCGGCGGATGTCGTCGTCGGCGATCTGCGGCAGCCGGAGTCGCTTCGCACAGCGCTGCGGGGCTGCGACGCTCTGGTGCATGTGGCCGCGGACTACCGCCTCTGGGTGCGCGACCCGCAGGAGATGTACGCCGCCAACGTCGACGGCACGCGCGAACTATTGCGCATTGCCCGCGAGGAGGGCGTCGCCAAGGTCGTCTACACCTCCAGCGTCGCCACCATGGGGTTCAAGGCGGACGGAACGATCGTCGATGAGCGGACGCCGGTCTCGCTCGACGATATGATTGGCCATTACAAGCGCTCGAAGTTCCTCGCCGAGCAGGAGGCGATTGCAGCGGCCCGCGCGGGGCAGCATGTCATGGTGCTGAACCCGACGACGCCGATCGGGCCGGGCGATGCGAAGCCCACGCCGACGGGGCGCATCGTGGTCGACTTTCTGAATCGCAGGTTTCCGGCATATGTCGACACCGGCCTCAACCTCGTCGATGTCTCTGAGGTCGCGCGAATGCACGTTGTCGCGCTCGAACGCGGCACGCCGGGCGAGCCCTACATTTTGGGCGGTGAGAATCTCACCCTCAAGCAAATACTTGACCGGATGTCCGCCATCACCGGCCTCCCCTCACCCACGATGAAGGTGCCTCACGCAGTCGCACTGGCGTTTGCCTTCTTCGATGAGAACATCACGGGAAAGGTGCGCGGCAAGGAGCCGCGGGCCACGGTGGAGGCGGTGCGGATGGGGCGCAAGATGATGTTTGCGTCGTCAGCGAAGGCCGAGCGCGAGCTGGGCTTTCGCGTGCTGCCGATCTACAACGCGATGCGCGCGGCGATCGAGTGGTTCATTGAGCACGGCTATGCGCCACCGCTGCCGGCGCCAAGCCACGCGAGCGTGGCGCGATGAGGGTTGGCATGATCGCCGCGCTGCCCGGCGAGCTGAGGCCGCTGGTGCGCTGCTGGCAGAGAAGCGTCGCAATGGACGGTGCGCGCAGGTGGACGCACGCTTCCGGTGTGAATATATGGATCGCGGTCTGCGCAGGGATGGGCGCGGAGGCCGCGCGCCGCGCCTTTGCCGCGGCCGAGGCGGATGGCCCGCTCGACCTTGTGCTGTCGGTCGGATGGGCGGGCGCGCTTGTCGCAGACTTGCGCGTTGGCGAGGCGCACGCGATCTCCACTGTCATCGACGCGCAGACCGGCGAGCGCTTCGAACTCGCCGGAGGTGAGGCAGGGCTGGCGGTGGTGACGACGGCGCGGGTCGCCGGTACAGCAGAGAAGGTGCGCCTGCGCGAGACGTATCGCGGGGCTGTAATGGTGGATATGGAGGCAGCGACAGTGGCGCGCATGGCGCAGATGCGCGGCATTCCTATTGCCTGCATCAAGGCAGTCTCTGACGGCGTCGACGCGGAGCTGCCGGAGGTCAACCGCTTCATCTCCGCGCGAGGGCAACTGCGCATGGCGGCTTTCTTGCTTTATCTCGCGCTGCGGCCGAGGTACTGGGGGCCGATGGTGCGCATGGGGTGCAATTCATCGAAGGCGGCCCAGGCGATGGCCGCGCTCATTCTAGAATTCATGGAGCAGCAGAAGTTGAATCGGCCCAGCCGTCCGGGGACACTCTAGCGTGGAACGCATTCGCACATCGCCATTAAGCGTCGGCAGCATTGCGACGGAGCGCATCGGCGCGGCGAGCATCAGCACGCCCGGCATCAGCACGCAGAAGATCAGCGCGGACCCACTGAGCGTCGCACGCATTCGCACGAAGCCAATGATTACGCTGCCCACCATTCCGCAGACGATGCGCGCGGTGGTCTATCGCGGCATCGACGATGTGCGCATGGAGACGGTGCCTGTGCCGCTCAACCGCGACGGCACGCTCGACCCCGGCGAGGTGCTGGTGCGCATCGATACCTGCGGGATATGCGGGACGGACCTGAAGAAGATCCACTCCGGCTCGCACACCGCGCCACGGATCTTCGGCCATGAGATGGCTGGGACGGTGGCGATGGTGGGCGACGGGGTCGCGAATTTTGCGATCGGTGACCGCGTGATGGCGTATCACCACGTTCCCTGTGGCGCGTGCTACTACTGCCGCAAACAGACGTTTGCGCAGTGCGAGACGTACAAGAAGGTCGGCTGCACCGCGGGCTTCACACCGGCAGGCGGAGGCTTCGCCGAGTACATCCGCGTGATGGACTGGATCGTCGGCAAGGAAGGGAAGCCCTCGGGGCTGATTAAAGTCCCCGACGATATTCCGTTTGAGCAGGCCGCGTTTATTGAGCCAGTGAACACATGCTATAAGGCGGTGCGGCTGCTCGCGCTCCAGCCGGATGAGACGGTGCTGGTGATCGGCCAGGGGCCGATCGGGATTTTGCTGGCGGCGCTGGCCAGGCGCACCGGAGCTACGGTGCTGACCAGCGACCTGTATGCGGAGCGCCATGCGATCGCGGCGACCTTCGGCCTCGACCATCTACTCGACGCACGCAGCGATATCCCCGCCGCTGCCAAGGCCGCGACGGATGGGCGCGGCGCGGATGTGGCGCTGGTTGCGGTGGGAGCGGACGCGCTCATCCAAACCGCGATGGAGGCCATCCGCCCCGGCGGGCGGGTGATGCTGTTTGCGTCGACGCAACACGGTGCGGCGGAGTTCGATCCTGCGGCGGTCTGCATGGATGAGAAGACGCTGATGGGGTCGTATTCGTCGTCGGTTGCCATCAACGACGAGGTCGCGCAGCTGGTCTTCTCCGGCTACCGCGACAGCAGCTTCGACCTGACGCGGTTGATCTCGCATCGCTTCCCATTGGAAGACGCACGGGCGGCGATTGATCTGGCTTCGCACCCGCAGGCGACGTCGATGAAGATTGTGATTAAGCCGTAGCTCCGGGCCCTTGGCCGCCGGGCTGTACTCTCCCCCAGAAGCAGGCTATTCTTGCCGGATGAACGCCAAGGGTCTGCCCGCGCGAATCGCCTACGCCATCGCCGCGGTTCCGGCGGCGGGCGCGGCGGGCTTTTATGCAGGAGTTGTGCTGCTGCCGCAGCTGGCGCGGCTGCCAGGCGATCTCAACTTCCGCATGGACGGCCGGCAGACGTTTGCCGCGTGCATCGCCATCGGCATGCTGCTGGCCTTTACTGCATCGCTGCTGGCGCTGACGTTGCCGTGGCGGCGGCACCGCAAGCGCCGGGGAAGGCCGATGCGCGCCATCATTTCGACGGTCATTGTGTTTGTGGCGGCCCTGATCTTTACGCAGCAGGGGCACGCACTCCTGCTGGACCTGGCGCTCGTTCTGTGGCTGGCGTATGCGCTGACCTACACCTTCGTGCGCTATGGGGTGCTCGACCAGCCGCGGCGCACCGCCAACCCTGCCGACGCCGCATCCCCCCACGACACGACCGTCTGACGCGGCCGATCCGTGCAAGATTGACCTATCATTGAGGCAGTCGTTAGACTCAGGCGTTGCGGTGCGGCGCGCACTGAAAGCGAGTCGCGCACCCAAAGGAGCAAAGAGGCCCCATGCTGGATCGAAACCGGCTGTTTCCCGCCGAGGCAACCACCCGCGCAGTTGCCATCAAACTGTACGAATCAGTTCGCAACCTGCCCATCATCTCGCCGCACGGACACACCGACCCGCGCTGGTGGGCGGAGAACAAGCCCTTCCCCGATCCCGCCGCGCTGTTCATCCAGCCCGATCACTACATCTTCCGCATGTTGTACTCGCAGGGCGTCTCGCTCGAATCGCTGGGCATCCCGCAGGTGGATGGGCTACAGAGCGCCGACCCGCGCGAGGTGTGGCGGATCTTCGCGCGGCACTACTATCTGTTTCGCGGGACGCCCACCCGGCTGTGGCTGGACTACGCGTTCGGCCAGTTGTTCGGGCTGACGGAGCGGCTTTCGGCGGAGAATGCGGACGAGTACTACGAGGCGATCTCGCGCAAGCTGGTGACGCCGGAGTTTCTGCCGCGCGCTTTGTTCGACCGCTTCAATATCGAGGCGCTGGCCACGACGGACAACGCGTTCGACTCACTCGAATACCATCAGGCGATTCGCGCGTCTGGATGGAAGGGGCGCGTGCTGCCCACGTTTCGCCCGGATGCGGTGGTGGACGCGGAGTTCCTCGGCTTCCAGGACAATTTGAAGAAGCTGGGCGCGGCATCAGGCATCGATGTATCGACCTGGAAGGGCTATCTCGACGCTCTGCGCAATCGCCGCGCGTTCTTCAAGGCCAACGGCGCGACGGCGACCGACCACGGGCACCTCACCGCGCTGACCGCGGACCTCCCCCTGGCTGAGGCGGAGCGGCTCTACGAACGGGTGTATACGAGCAGGATGAATGCGGGCGACGTCGAGCTCTTCCAGGCGCAGATGCTGACCGAGATGGCGGGCATGAGCGTGGAGGATGGACTGACGATGCAGCTGCATCCCGGATCGGTGCGCAACTACAACCGCGTGGTGTATGAGAAGTTCGGGCGCGACAAGGGCGCTGACATCCCTTCGCCGACGGAGTATGTGCGCGCGCTGCGGCCGCTGCTCTCGAAGTACGGCAACGAGCCCAACTTTACGCTGATACTCTTCACCATCGATGAGACGACCTTCTCGCGCGAGCTGGCGCCCATCGCCGGTCACTTCCCGTCCGTCAAGCTCGGGCCGCCATGGTGGTTCCTGGATTCGCCGGAGGGGATGATGCGCTTTCGCGAAGCGGCGACGGAGACGGCGGGGTTCTACAACACCGTGGGCTTCAACGACGACACGCGCGCCTTTCTGTCGATCCCAGCAAGGCACGATGTGGCGCGCCGCGTGGACTGCGCGTTCCTCGCGCGGCTGGTCGCCGAGCATCGGCTGGATGAGGCAGAGGCGTTTGAGGTGGTCAAGGACCTTACGGTGAACCTGGTGCGCAAGGCGTATAAACTATAGCGCTGCCGGTGGAGAAAAATGGCTGCGCTGTTGATGGATTGAGGGATCTCATGTCAGGGATGAATCGTAGTTTGCGGATTACCGCCGGCTTGGTGGCTATAAATTTGTGCGGCGCCACTGGCTGGATGTGCCCGCGTGCGGCCGTTGCGCAGCCGATGGCCGCGCCGGTGCCGGCAGTGCCGCCTCCCACGCTGCTGGCCGCGATCGATCAGCGGCAGGCGATGAGCCTCAACGGCGACTGGCACTACATTGTCGACCCATACGACAACGGACTGGGCAGCGGGCGCAACGGCTACTTTCTGGATGAAGAGGTGCCCGCGGGCAGCAACAAGCTGCTGGAGTACAGCTTCGCCAAGAGCCCGACCATCCGCGTCCCCGGCGACTGGAACACGCAAAGGACTGAGCTGGCGAACTACGAGGGCGGCTTCTGGTACGAGCGCCACTTCGACTTCCAGCCGGCGGCGGACCATCGCTCGTTCCTGCACATTGGCGCGGCGAACTATCGCGCGCGCGTGTGGGTCAACGGCCAGCTGGTGTGCATGCACGAGGGAGGGTTCACGGAGTTCGACTGCGAGATCACCCAGGCGGTGAAGGCGGGCACGAACAGCATCGTTATCTTCGTCGACAGCACGCGGCTGGCCGATGGCGTGCCGACGCTGAAGACGGATTGGGTGAACTACGGCGGCCTGACGCGCGATGTGTCGATTGTGACGGTGCCCAACAGCTACATCGACGACTTCGATCTGCATCTGGACCGCGCGACGCGCGGCCTTATCGAAGGCTATCTGCATGTCGATGGCGCGCAGGCGGGCGCGAAGGTCGCGGTCGACATTCCCGAAGCGAAGCTGCACGCGCAGGGCGTGACCGACGCCGGTGGCCGCGTCGCGATCAGCATGGCGGCGCCGGGGCTCTCGTTGTGGTCACCGGAGAACCCCAAGCTCTACCACGTGGTCCTCACCGCCGGCACGGGGGCCGCGCAGGACACACTGACGGACGAGATGGGCTTCCGCACGGTTGAGGTGTCGGGCTCGCAGATACTGCTCAACGGCATGCCCATCGTACTCAACGGCGCCTGCATCCACGGCGAGGCCGCATACACCGCGGGCCGCGTCTACAACGACCAGCAGGCGGCGATGCTGCTGGGCTGGATCCACGATCTGGGCGGCAACTTCGCGCGCCTGGCGCACTATCCGCACGACGAGCACATGACGCGCATGGCCGACAAGATGGGCATCCTCATCTGGTCGGAGGTGCCGGTGTACTGGGCGGTGCAGTTCGACAATCCGGTGGCCTACGCGAAGTCCGAGCAGCAGTTACATGAGGAGATACGGCGCGACCGCGACAAGGCGTCGATCGTGCTATGGTCGATTGCGAACGAGACGCCGAACACTCCGGCGCGCACCGACTTTCTGACGCGCTCCGCCGACTATGTGCACAAGGAGGACCCGACGCGGCTGGTGACCGCGGCGCTTCTGGTCCGTGGCGACACGCACACCAAGTACATCGACGACCCGCTGGGCAAGGCGCTGGACGTGATCGGCTTCAACGAGTATGTGGGCTGGTATGAGGGCACGCCCGCAACCGCGGACACGATGGAGTGGAAGGTCGCGTACGACAAGCCGCTGATCGTCAGCGAATTCGGCGGCGAAGCCAAGGCCGGCCTGCACGGCGCCGTCGATACGCGCTGGAGCGAGGAGTTTCAGGCGGAGATCTATCGCCACAACATTCCGATGCTGCACAAGATTCCGAACCTGCGTGGCTCGAGCGCATGGATCCTGGTGGACTTCCGCTCGCCGCTCCGCAATATGCCGCAGATGCAGGACGGCTACAACCGCAAGGGGCTCGTCTCCGACCAAGGGAAGAAGAAGCTGGCGTTCTCTGTGCTGGAGCAGGCGTACAAGGCGAACGGCGTGGGCCACACGGAGTAAGGCGGGCGCCCGCGGCCCGGCCCCATCGGCGCCGTGTGCCCTACCATGGAACCTGTGAGCCGATTCTCCGCACGCACCGGGTGGGATGTTGCCGAGAGCAGCTACGCGGCGGCGGTGCGCTTGGCGCGCGCAAGCGGGCGGCGCATCCATGACCTCACCGTCTCGAACCCCACGCAGTGTGGATTCAGCTACGATTCAGCCGCGCTGCTGCGGCCACTGGCCGATGCGCGGGCGCTGGTCTACGATCCTGACCCCCGCGGAATACGCTCGGCGCGCGAGGCGGTTGCGGGCTACTATGCGGATCATCGCGCCGTCGTCTCGCCGGACGATCTAATCCTGACCACGAGCACCAGCGAGGGCTACAGCTTCCTCTTCCGGCTGCTGTGCGAAGCGGGCGACGAGGTGCTTGTGGCGCAGCCGAGCTATCCGCTCTTTGACTTTCTCGCAACACTCGACGATGTGCGCCTGCGGCCCTACCCGCTCTTCTACGATCACGGATGGTGCATCGACTTCGACCGGCTCGAAGCGGCGATCGGGCCGCGCACACGGGCGGTGCTGGTGGTGCACCCCAACAATCCAACTGGCCACTGGACCGGCTCGATTGAGCGGGACCGGCTGGAGGAGCTGTGCGCGCGGCATGGGCTGGCGCTCATTGTCGATGAGGTCTTCCTCGACTATCCGCTGGACGCGTCAGCACACCTCCCACGTACCTTTGCCCGCGGCCCGCACCCGGTGCTCACCTTCGTCCTCAGCGGCCTCAGCAAGATCTGCGGCCTGCCGCAGATGAAGGCGGCCTGGCTGCTCGCCCGGGGGCCGGATGCGGCGCGGGCGGACGCGCTGGCGCGGCTGGAGATCGTCGCCGACACGTTTCTCTCGATGAACGCGCCGGTGCAGCTCGCGATGCCGGAGTGGCTTGCCGGACGAGG
Source organism: Acidobacteriaceae bacterium (assembly GCA_050014235.1). Lineage (GTDB taxonomy): Bacteria > Acidobacteriota > Terriglobia > Terriglobales > Acidobacteriaceae > Edaphobacter. The sequence goes on along the minus strand of JBEKDS010000013.1, from coordinate 118,104 downwards.
AGGGGTGCAGGCGGAGATCCTGGCGCGGGCGCGGGGGAACCTGGCGGCGCTGGAGAGGCTCGCGGCGCTAGAGAGACGGGAGGGGAGTGCCGGCGGGCTAGAGGTGCTGCGGACGGAGGCAGGCTGGAGCGCGGTACTGTCGCTGGCCGGGTGCGTGGGGGAGCGGGATTGCGCGGAGCGGCTGGTGCGCGAGCGGGGGGTCGTGGTACATCCGGGCGGCTTCTACGCGATGCCAGAAGGACAACGGGTGGTGGCGAGCCTGATTGTCCCCGCAGTGGAGTTCATGGAAGGCATTCAGGCTGCCATAGTATAGATTTCCACACATGGAAATCCTGGGATCTTCCATGAATCCGGGTAATAAACAAGTTCCTTCTAAATCTAAACAGTCACTTCCATAGTTTCTTGTTAATACAAAGAAATATAGATAGATAGTCCAAAGTGGCTAGATCGGCGCCTGTGCCTCGACCACGGTTACGCCCGGGGGAGGAGTGAAGGTGAAGTCGGAGGACTTAACGGCGATGTCCTCTTCGATGCCGGTGAAGGTGAACTCGGTGATGGCCCCATCCATCTCCTCGATCTTCATGCCTTGGATCTGTCCTTCGGGAGTGACGAGGAGGGTCAGCAACCGGACACGCTGCGCCATACCCCTGGGCACTCCGGTGATGCGGACGGACTGCCCGGCTGCCCCCGGCGGTCCCTCTTTGGGCGGCCCGTTGGGCGCGGTGGTGATCTGATCGAGCTCTTTGGCTAGTTGAGTGTGGCCGAGGAGGAAGCGAAGGGGCGAGCGCAGGTCGTCGAGCTGCTTGGCGGGGGCGCGGGTGACCTGGGCATCGCCCGGGGTGTAGAACCAGGCGAAGTGCCCGTCGAGGACGAAGACCTTGCCGGGGGGGGAATCGTAGCTCCAGCGCATGCGGCCGGGCTTCTTGAGGGTGAGTGTGCCGGACTCGGTGCGGTCCAGGCCCATGCCGGTGTAGTGCTCGGTGTAGTGGGCGCGGAGGGTGGTGAGGTGGTTGTAGTGGTCGTCGACGCGCTTGATGAGGGCCGGGTCGGCCTGGGCATAGGCGGCTGCCGGAAGCAGCAGCGCAGCGCAAAGGCAGAGGGCTGTGGGTCGCCAGGACGGCCGCATTACTGGATGGGCACGGTGCAATTCGTCCCGCCGGCGGGGTCGAACTTGATGATGTTGTTGTCGTCGGAGCAGTAACCGCGGTCGCCGGTCTTGCCCACAGTCTGGGGAGTGCCCGTCACCTCGTAGGAGTTGTACTGGTCCTGATTGTTGGTGGTGACCTTACTGCCGCAGGTGACGGTGAAGGTATAGCCGGATTTTTGTCCGCCGGTCGCCAGCGAGGGGTCGAGGAGCTGCGCCGCCGTGGCCGAGGGCGGGCCGGATTTGGGGTCGCCGCCGAGGGTTGAGAGGGGGCAGCCGTAGCCGACGTTGGGGTAGGCGGCGTTGAAGCTCGCCTCCGCCGCGCCGATGGTGTGCATAGTCTGCACCGCGGAGGTCTCGTTGGCCGTCTTCTTCATCTTGAGCATCTGCGGAATCGCCAGCGCCATCAGGATGAGCATGATGGACATGACGATGAGGAGTTCGATGAGGGTGAAGCCTTCTTCGTTGCGTTGTGTCTTCGAGTTGCGTGTGGCGATCTTCATGGTGGGTTGGGTCTCTTTCGGACAATAGGAACTGTATCAGGTCAACAGGCGAAGGCGGCGCGGTCGACGGTGAGGGTGCCGAGGTTGCCCAGCATAGTCAGCGCGATGGCCTCCGGCCGGAAGAGGGCCTGCGCCAGCGCCTGCACGTCGCCGGGGGAGATGGCCTCAACCTGCTCGATGATCTCCTCCACCGAGAAGAAGCGCCCGAAGTACATCTCCTGCCGCGCGAGGTTGGTCATGCGGCTCGACGAGCTCTCCAGGCCGAGCACGATATTGCTCTTCAGCTGGTCTTTGGCCCGCTTCAACTCTACCTCCGGTACGGTGTCCTTTTTGAGACGGCGAATCTCCTCGATGGTAAGCCGCAGGACCTCCGGCGCCTTGTCGGCCGAGGTGCCGGCGTAGATGGAGAACGCGCCGGTGTCGCGGAAGGGGCTGGTCTCGGAGTAAATGGAATAGGCCAGGCCGCGGTCCTCGCGGATGGTCTGGAAGAGGCGCGAACTCATGCCACCGCCGAGCATGGCGTTCAGCAGATAGACGGCGTAGCGTTGCGGCGAGGCGACTGGCGGCGCAGGCACGCCCAGGCAAAGCTGCACCTGCTCCAGCGACTTCTTGCGCTTCAGCGTGATGTGCGCGTGGGTGGCCGGCGCGGTGTGCTTTGCCAGCGGACTCTCGCTCGATGCGGCCAGCCCGCGAAAGTGCTCGGCGACCTGCGCGACGAAGCGGTCGTGGTCGAGGTTGCCCGCCGCAGAGAAGACCATATTGCGCGGAGTAAACCGGCCCGCGTAGAAGTCGAAGACCACCTGCTGGGTAAAGCTTGCCACCGTCTTGACCGTGCCCAGAATCGGCCGGCCCAGCGAGTCGCCCTTCCAGAAGTTCTGCGTGAAGGTCTCATGGACGAGGTAGTCGGGGTTGTCCTCGTCCATCTTGATCTCTTCCAGAATGACGCCCTGCTCGCGCGCGATGTCCTCGGGCGTGAAGGTGGGGTGCAGCACCAGGTCGGAGAGCAGGTCGAGCGCGGGGGCGAGGTGCTCGTCCAGCACCTTGATGTTGAAGCAGACTGTCTCCTTGCCGGTGAAGGCGTCCAGATTTCCGCCGATGGAGTCGACCTCGCGCGCGAACTGCTGCGCGGAACGCGAAGTGGTGCCCTTGAAGACCATGTGCTCGACGAAGTGCGAGATGCCGTTGAGCGCAAGGGGTTCGTCGCGCGAGCCCGAGTCGATCCAGACGCCCATGGAGATGGAGCGGACGTGCGGGATGTGCTCAGTCAGCACCAGCAACCCATTCGGCAGGGTTGTCCGGCGGATGTTGCGGGCTGGCGAGGCGATGAGAGCGGAGTTCTCGGCGACGGGGACAGAGACAGGCATCAGTGTCTATTCTTTCACGAGTTTCGCTGCGTAGGATCGTCGTGATTCAGCGGCGGTAAACTGAAGGCATGGAGAAGGTCGCGCTGTTCGGCAAGAGTCCCGAGGAGTTGGCCCAGCTGATGGAGTCGCTGGGGCAGCCGCGGTATCGCGCGACCCAGCTCGGCGACGCGCTGTACAAGCAGCGGGCAGGGACGTTGGTGGAGATGACGGCTCTGCCGGGGGCATTGCGCGAGGTGCTGGCGGCCCAAGGGTATGCCGTTGGCATGCCGGAGATCGTGCAGACCGCAAAATCCGTGGACGGCACCGAACGCTACCTGATGCGCATGGCCGACGGCGAGACGGTGGAGACGGTGTGGATGCCGGATGGCGATGGCGGCGAGCGGGGAGATGGCAGCGAGGCGGCTGCGGAGGAAGAGACCGCACCCGGGTCCGACTACAAGCGCGCGACGATCTGCGTCTCCAGCCAGGTGGGCTGCGCAGTCAACTGCCAGTTCTGCCTCACCGCGAAGCTCGGCATCCGCCGTAACCTGACTGCGGGCGAGATCGCCGGGCAGGTCGCCGCCGTTCTGAACCGCCACGCCGTGCGCCTCGGCAGCGGGAAGGGCATCTCGACGCCCGCGCGCATCAACCTCGTCTTCATGGGCATGGGCGAGCCGTTCCTCAACTTCGACGCGTTCATGCGCGCGGCGCACCTGCTGCGCGCGATGGGGATTCCGGAATCGCGCATGACCGTCTCGACCTCTGGCATCCTGCCCGGCATCCTACAGTTCGCCAAGGAGCCCATCCGCCCCAAGCTCGCCCTCAGCCTCAACGCCTCCAACGACGCCGTGCGCGCTGAGATCATGCCGATCACGCGCAAGTGGGACATCGCCGCGCTGCTCGATGCGGTGCGATCCATCCCGCTCGGCAAGCGCGAGTACGTCACATTCGAGTACGTTCTGCTGGGCGGCGTCAACGACCAGCCCGAGCACGCCCGCGAGGTGCTCGCCTTGCTTGCCGGCATGAAGGCCAAGGTGAACCTGATCGTCTGGAACCCCGGGCCGGGCGTCGACTTCCACCAACCCACGCCGGAGGATGTGGCTGTCTTCCACCGCATGTTGATTGACGGCGGCATTCCCACCTTCACCCGCCGCCCCCGCGGCCGCGACATCTACGCCGCCTGCGGCCAGCTCAAGCGAACAGTTGACGCACCAGCCGCAGGGTTTGTGGAACTGATGACCGGATGAAGCGGCCTTCCCCGAGGCCGTTACGCTTTGCGCGTCAAGTCCAGGAATGCGCGGGGCGTGAGAATGCGGATGCCCGCGTAGTCGGCCCAGGACGAGTAGATCGCGGTCACCGGAGACGATGTAGTCCGCGCCAGCCATGAGCGCACATTCCAGGATCATGTCATCTTTCGGGTCTCGACAGACGCTTCAACGTTCCCTTCAGTTCTATCCACGTGAAGTCTCTGGAGAGTTCTTCCACGGCGCGCTCGACGTTTACGCGAGGCCATTTGACCTTGCCCAACAGAGCCTTCCTGACTTCATCGTCGATCTCGGCGCAGTAGGCGATCGACGCGCGAACAAACGGGCCTCGGAGAGCGGCGAGCGGTGTCCCTCCGAACTGCGGCGCCGAGATCAGGACGCCGGAATCGAAGACACCCTTCACCTCTTTGATTGTCTCAGCCGGTAGTTCTCGCTGCGAATCTCGTCGACTATTGCTTCAACGTCATCGGGTGTGTAGTTCGTGGGCGGCGCAGCCCGCCGAAGGGCCTCGAGGTCTCGTTCTAGCTTGGAGAATCTGTATAAACGCCAGGCCTCGCGGAACAGCTCGCTGATGTTGCGGCTCTCCTCGCGCGCGGTCTGCTCAACCTGCTGCGCGAGCGGCTCCGGGAAACTGATGATAAAGACGCGGGAGTTTCGACGGGTAGCCATACGAGTAGTATGACAGACTCATACATTGTCGTACAGGGAATGGGGAGAACCGGAGAAGAAGCAGGTCCTTCCCCTTCGGCTTCACTCCGGGGGCAGGATGACAATTTCAAATCCACAAGAGCGATGCACCCAGTCTCACCCAAAGCTTCTCGGCTGCCCGGTTGCCTCCAGTACGCTCTCCCACAGGTCGCCGTGGGGGTCGACCTTGTTGCGCTGGCGTATGGCGAGCGCCATCGGTACATGAACGAAGCGGCCCCGCGAGCGGCCGATCAGCACCTCGGTGCGGCCGGCCATGGCGGCATGCACGGCGTAGTGCGCCAGGCGGACGCAGTAGACGCTGTCGTGCGGGTTGGCGGGGACGCTGCGGATGGCGTAGCTGGGGTCGATGTATTTGAGGTTGAGTTCCATGTTGATGGAGCGGAAGTAACTGGTGATCCGCGAGCGCAGCCAGGGGCCGACGTCCACCAGGCGCTTGTTGCCGGAGGCGTCGGTGGCTCCGCCGGGCATCTCGCTCATCTCGGCCTCCATCAGGTCCTGGCCAGCGCCCTCCGCGATGGCGACGACGGCGTGGCCGCGCCGTTCGAGGCGGCGGCGAAGGACCTCCAGCAGACCGCAGTCACCCTCCAGTTTGAAAGGCACTTCCGGGATAAGCACGAAGTTGACGTCGCTCATGGCCAGCGAGGAGTAGCACGCGATGAAGCCCGAGTGCCGGCCCATCAGCTTCACCAGGCCGATGCCGTTGGGCGCGCCCGTCGACTCCACGTGCGCGGCGCGCAGCGACTTTGTCGCCTCCGAGAACGCGGTCTGGAAGCCGAAGCTCTGGTCGATGAACATGATGTCGTTGTCGATGGTCTTGGGGATGCCGACGACCGCGATCTTGTCGCCGCGCGCCGAGATCTCCTTGACGAGCGACATGGCGCCCTTAATGGTGCCATCGCCGCCGATGACGAAGAGTAGGTTGATGCCCATCTGCTCCAGGCAATCGACGATGGCCCCAGGGTCCTGCTCGCCGCGCGACGAGCCGAGGATAGTCCCGCCCAGCTCGTTGATGTTGGATACGCTCTGCGGGGTCAGGTCGATCACGGACCGGCGGAACTTGGCGATGAAGCCCTGAAAGCCGTTACAGAAGCCGTACACGTGCTGCACGCCGTAGCGCTGACACAGCTCCAGCGTCAGCCCGCGGATGACGTCGTTGAGGCCGGGACAGAGGCCGCCGCAGGTGACGATGCCGGCGCGGGACTTGTAGGGGTCGAAGTAGATCTTGCGGCGCGGGCCGGCGGGCTCGAAGCCGGGCAGATCGGCGGGCGCGCGGTCTCGGGTGACGAGCGCGGAGAGCGTATCGTCGAGCAAAACGCGGTCGGACTCCTCTGCGTAGTGGAAGGACTTCACGCGCTGATTGAGCTGCTCTCCCAGAGGAGAGTCGATCCGCGGCGTCCCAAGGATAGGAACGACCAGATCGGCGGAGTCGACCATCGCCGGTCCAAACGCAGAAGTTGTCACTTTAGGTGAGAGGAACCGCACCCAGTATAAGCCAAGCAGGCCGTTGCGATCTATCCCAAAGCGCCGACACGCGATTCGGCGAGAGGATGATTCACCCTCTCGGGATGGTGGAATGCAAGATGCATCATCGCCTCGGTGACGCGGTCGGGGTCGTGGCGCAGCAGGTCGCCCTCATGTACGAAGTTGCCAGCGATGGGCTCGACGCCGAGGGCGCGGATGCGGTCGAGGTCGGGCTCAATGGGGAGCTGGCCCTCGCGCGCGTAGCGCTCCAACAGCATCGCCGAGATGGGCGCGGTGTTGATCAGCGCGTAGTCGAAGATCCCGGTGTGGCGGCCGGCGCCACAGTGTTGCAGGATCTTCTCGATGTGCTGCGATGCGCTCAGGCCGAGCGATTCGTTGGCCTGGGTCATCAGGTTGCCGACGTAGACGCGCGTGGCCTTTGACGCCGCTATGGCTTCAGGAATCCCGCGCACCAGCAGGTTGGTGATCAGCGACGTGTAAAGCGATCCCGGCCCCAGCGTGATCAGGTCCGCATTGGCGATCGCGTCCAGCGTGCCGGGCAGCGGGGGCGCGTCCGCCGGCTCCAGTTGCAGCTCCAGAATGCGGTGCGGGCTGGCGGTGATGGAGGTCTCGCCGCGCACGATGGAGCCGTCATCCATCCGTGCGGCGAGGGTCACATCGACGTTGGTGGCGGGGTAGATCCTGCCGCGCGTGGCCAGGATCTGCGAGGACATCTGGACTGCCTGGGCGAAGTCGCCGGTGATATGGGAGAGCGCGGCGACGAAGAGATTGCCGAAGCTATGTCCTTCCAGATCACCCTGTTCAAAGCGATACTGAAACAACTTCGCGAGCAGATATTCATCTTCGGAGAGCGCCACCATGCAGTTGCGCACGTCGCCCGGCGGAAGCATCTTGAGGTCCTCGCGCAGCCGGCCGGAGGAGCCTCCGTCGTCGGTCACAGTAACAATGGCGGCGAGGTCCCGGATGAGGCAAGGCAGGGGAGGCGCGGAGGGAGAGGAAGGGTACGCGCCGGCCGTGCGCAGAGCAGCCGCGGCGTCACTCGCCCGGCGGGAATCAGCCAGGGGGCGCTGCGCATCCGTGGCGCGGCGCGACGCCGCCGGCGCCGGAACGTATCTCTTGAGGCCGCGCAGGAGGGTCGAAAGACCAGTGCCCCCGCCGATGGCGACGACGCGCAGCGAGCGGGCGGGTTGAGGAGAGGAAGACACTTGGGCTCGTGCCAGTGTAACCGCATTCTCCGGAGCCCAGGCGGACGCGAGTCCTGTTCGCCTACACCTCGGGGTACAGCAGCTCCGTAAAGCGGGGGTCGTCGGCCATATCCTGAAAGTCGGAGTCGACCCGCGCCTGGATGCGGTTCTTTGGGTTCAGGCGGATCGCTTCGGTCAGGTGTTCGAGGCAGTTGTGCGCGTCGCCAGTCATGCTGGCCAGCACCGCGAGCCCGTAGAAGGCGTAGTCCGCGCGGTCGTTGTCCGCGATGATCTGCTTGAAGTGGGTCTTGGCATCCTCGTACAGGCCTTCGTTCAGCAGCGAGACGGCGTAGTCGTAGCGCTCCTCGTCGGACTGGAAGCTGGTCTTGCCTTTGGATATCTGCTGTAGGCACGCGTTGATGTACATACGAATGCGCTCGGCCAGGTCGGCCGGGCTGGATGCCAGCATCTGGGTGAAGGCGGCGTGCGCCTTTTCATACTTGCCGTCCTGCATCAGGCGGAGGGCCGACTCATAGAGCGCCAGGGTCTTCTCGCGCGCGGCGTTGCTGGGCGCGGATGCGACTCCGGCGAGGGTGCGCGAACGCTTGCCGGAGGAGGAGGAGGATGCCGTCTTCATTGAGTCTCTGCTATCCCTGTCTGGTACGTGGGGTGGCCGGGTTGGTCCGCCGGCAGTTGAATGAGAAGTTCGACCGAACGAGCCGCGAACCAGGCGCAATCGTAGGTCGTCGAGCGGTGGTGCATTGCCGTCATCGGGCGCAGTCTCTGCCGGTGGGACGTCTTGTTTCAACATCCACACTATATCGGCTGGGCATGTTCCGGTTTTATACGCACACTTGACGAGAAGGTCAACCTGTGTGCCCGGCCCGCGTCTCCGCCTTATGCGAGTAGACCGCCGGGTTCAGTTCGGGATCGTTGTACATCTTCAACTGGCGGTAGAGCTTGAACCGCCGCCGGCCCGCAAGCACCTCCGTCCACAGCGCATCCAAACATCCTGCCAGATCGCCGCGCTGGTCTTCCAGCAGATGGAGGCGTTCGAGATTTCTCTGCCGGTGAGCCTCCGAGGCGCTCGCCCGGCAACTCTCCTCCGCGGTGTGATAGAGCTTCAGCGCGAGGATGGAAAGGCGATCCAGGATCAGGCCCGGCGACTCCGAGTGCAACGGCGCGTCGGGCCTCTGCTTCCCGACCGCCTCCAGCAGCAGGCGGTCCATCGCCTCCATCAGGTCATTGCGCGCCTGGTTCAGGGCGTCGATCGCGTGTTTCCCGCAGGCCAGCTCCCCGTCGGTGGCGCCGGGGGCTCGCGTCTTGTCCTCTTCGTGCCACAGGTCGAAGTTCGAGCGATGATGGGCCAGCACAAGCTCACTCAATCCGGCCGACGGCTGGGAATCCACCGTGAAGGCATCCGCCTCTCCGGGTGAAGGCTCACCCCGGTGCCAGCGCAGCGTGGCCTCATCGTGCAGCCGGACTATCTGAAGAGCGTCGAGCATCGGCGGGATGGCGGGGAGCCGAACTGCCATCCCGCCCACCCAACTCTATCAGCCCCTCACCACGCCATTCCAGAGGCGGTGGCGCCGTTTGCTATCTTGAATGCAGCGAAGATGCGCATCCTGCTGGTCGGAAACTACGCTTTGGACAATCAGGCCAGCATGCTGCGCTACGCGAATATGCTATGCAGCCAGATGGCTGCGCGCGGCCATCAGGTGGAGATTGTCAGGCCGCGGCCTGTTCTCGCTTGGCTATCGGCGAACATGTGGTTGCGCAAGTGGTTGGGCTATCTGGACAAGTACCTCCTCTTCCCTTTCACGCTGCGCGCGCGCGCCCCAGGGTTCGACCTGGTTCATATCTGCGACCACTCGAACTCGATGTATCTGCGCCACGTCGCGAGCTGCCCGGCGAGCATAGCTTGTCACGACCTGCTCGCCATCTCGTCCGCGCGCGGGGATTATCCCGGACGCCGGGTATCCATCACGGGAAGGCTGCAGCAGCATTGGATTCTGCGGAACCTTGCAGCTGCGAACAGCGTTGTGTGCGTTTCCGCGAACACAGCCCGCGAGCTTGCGGCGTTTCCAGGGCCGCCGGAGCGCAGGGTCGTGGTGGTTCCGAACGCCATCGAACCGAGCTGCGCGCCTGCGGCAGAAGCCGATGTGCAGGCGCTGCGAGAGCGGCTTGGACTTGGGACCGGCGAACGCTATCTCCTTCACGTTGGTGGGGCCCTTTGGTACAAGAACCGGCTCGGCGCGCTGCGGATATTCAAGCTGCTCTGCGACATCCTTGGCGGCAACGGCGTTGACCTGCCGCGCCTGGTGATGGCGGGCGACCCTCTGGAAGAGAAGACGCGGCGCTTCGTCGCCTCCAACCTCCCCGCGCACAGCGTGATCGAGCTCCCCAGCCTGCCCGACAAAGACCTCTGGGCTCTTTACTCGGGTGCGACCGCGCTCCTCTTTCCCTCGCTGCACGAGGGGTTTGGCTGGCCTCTGATCGAGGCGCAGAGATGCGGCTGCCCGGTGATCACCTCGCAGCGCGCCCCCATGAACGAGGTCGCCGGGGACGCCGCTCTCTACATTGAACCGGAAAACGAGTCCGGTGCAGCCCAGCTGATCGCCTCAAGGCTTGAAAGCCTGCGCCTGCTTCGCGAGGCCGGCCTTCGTAATGCGCGCCGTTTCGATCCCGAGGTCGTCATGCCGGCCTATGAGGAGTTCTTCGCAGCCGCGGCGCGCACCAGGCGGTGCAGCGATGGCAGTCCGGCTCGTCCCCAGGGCGCGGCCAAGCCGCGCGGCCTGGGCGACTGATTCAGGCCACATTCGAGAGCAGGCCCTCGACGGCCTCGGGCAGGGAAGCGGCGCGCAGATCGGCGATCTCGCGCGCGGCCTCGGCGCCCGGCTTTTGCAACTCGGGATCGATGTCGATAAACACAGTCATCATGCCCAGCCGCCGGCCAAACTCGATGTCCGACCACGAGTCTCCGATCATCGCGCTGGTCTGGCCGGAGATGTCGGGGAAGTCGGCGGTCGCGTGCCGGTAGAGGCCGGGTAGGGGTTTGCGGCAGTTGCACTGCTTCTTGTCGTGCGGACAGAAGTAGAAGGCGTCCACATGGGCGTCGTGGGCGGCCAACTGCTTTTGGAACGCATCATGGATCGCCCGCACGCTGGCGGTGGTGTATTGCCCCAGTGCGATGCCGCGCTGATTGGAGACGACCAGCACACGGATGCCCGCGCGGTTGAGCCGGGCGATCGCGGCAGGGACACCCGGCAGCGCATGGAACAGATTGGGCGAGCTGACGTAGCGGCCCTCCGGCATCTTCCGGTTCAACACTCCGTCGCGGTCGAGGAAGACCGTCCGCACCGCGCGGGGGAGAATGCTATCTGGCGTGTGGGGCACACGGATATGATAGCAACAGCCTCTGCCGGCGCGTGCCCGGCGCAGGCGCGGCGCGCAGCAAACCGCACGGCAGATGAGGCAACCATGTCCAGCAATCCCGACGCCGCGTGCGTCATCGGTCACGCCATCGCGGAGCACCTTGAAGAGACCATCGTCGGCGCCGGCGAGAAGGAGTCCCTGGGCATCCGGGCCAGGATCGTCCCCATTGTCGCGGGCTTCTCCACAACGCAGTTGATTGAAAAGGGCGCGGCAGGTAGACGGATTCGCCAGGCCCGCTTCGAATAGCCAGGGTAACGTAACCTATGACTAATCAGCCTCAGAATCTGGCGGCCGAAGAGTTCGAGAAGGGCCGATCGAGCGACTGGTTTGGCCCGTTCGCGAATGTGACCTCCAGCTGGCTGGGCTCGCGCTGGGGTTTTGGCGCCGCCGCGGTATTTGTGCTCGTCTGGGCCCTGACGGGGCCGGTCTTCCACTACTCGGACACCTGGCAGTTGATCATCAACAGTGTGACGAACATCGTCACGTTTCTCATGGTCTTTCTGCTGCAGAACACGCAAAACCGCGACGCCAAGGCCATCAATCTGAAGCTGGACGAACTGATCTACTCCATCTCTTCCGCGAAGGACCAAATGATCGACATTGAGAAGCTGTCGGATAAGGAACTGGAAGATCTGTCGAAGAGGTACGAGAAGATCCGCGAGGAATACCTGCACCGCAAGGAAGGGCCGCGCAGTTGAGCGATGCCGCGCGCTGGCGCACCTGCAACCCACACTGCCAGCCACAATCCGGCCGAAACTGGGAACCGTAAGAGATGGCAATGGATGGTGAGAGCGCTGGGGCTCGAACCCAGGACCAACGCCTTAAAAGGGCGATGCTCTACCAACTGAGCTACGCTCTCGAACCACATTCCAAAGTTAGCATACGAAGGCCGGGCGAGGCGTCTGCGACAGCGTCCGCCAGACCTGTGCTCGCCGGTCCGCGAGAGGGTCTTCGGGCGCGTCGGCAGTCGACGGATTCCCCCCAAAGTAACAGGCCAAAGTGACTTAGGTAGTGACACTTAAGTCGCACCACGCACTCATTGACTTGCCCTATTTGCCGAAGTACGCTCAAGAGCAATTGCGCAGGATTCGCGCGGGGAAGTGCTGCATCTTGCATTCCCCAGGGCTGTGCCCGCCGGCTGGCGGGGGTCGCGATGCGACAGAAGGACGCGGTGTACCCATGGGCTCAATCGGCACAGAGGCAGGCGAGCAGGAGCAACTGATAGGCACGCCGGAGGATGTGGCCGCGCTTTACACCTGGGCGAATCTGCCTGGAGCCAGGTACCGGGACTTCTCCGGCTCCCGCCGCGAGTACCGCGCCCAGGTCCGCCACCGCGCCGCACAGGAGATGCGTGAGCGCGAGTTGAAGGCGCAGGCGGCGGCCGAAGCTGCCGCAGCCGAGGCGGAACGCGAGTCGCTCGACGCGGAGGCCACCTTCCAGCAGGCCGGCGACGGCCATCAACCGATCGAAACCCAGTCCCTGCGGATGCGGTCTCTGCGCGAGGCAGGCGCGGCCGCGCAGAGGGCTGCGGCCCTGCGCGCAGAGGCCACGCGGCACGCGGAGACGGCCGCGCAGCTGGCAGTCGCCGTGCTTCGCGAGGAGCGCGAGATGGCCGACGCCCGCGAGTCCGCCGAGCGGCAGGCACGGAACTACGCCGAGGCCGGCGCCGGCCGGCGCACCCCAGGCGGACCGTTGTCGATTGAAGGCAACGGGGCGCCCGCCGTGAGCGAGCCGCCCAGCCGCGCCTTCAACTTTGGCCCTCGCCATGCGGTCGTCACCGCAGCGCCCGCCGAAGATCCCAACGCAGAATCGTTCTTCGCGCTCGATCTTTCGCGCAACGCCGCCTCGCTGCGCAGCGCCCGCGGCCTGGAAGCCGACGAAGCGAACGCCGCACCGGCCCTGGGGGCCGGTGGCCTCACGGAGCCCGAGATCGCCCGGCAAGGCCCGGCGTGGCTCTATGCCTCCTACGCTGCGCAGCGAGCCAGGAGACTCCAGGCGCCGCCCCCTGCGCCCACGAAAGCGCCTCTGCTCGCGATCTTCTCCTTCGAGGGAGGCGTCAGCAAGACCGGCCTGGTTGCCACGCTCAGCCGCGCGTTCGGGGCGCAGGGAGAGCGCGTCGTGCTGGCCGATACCACCTCGCATGGCCTGCTCCCGTTTTACTTCGGCGCGCGCGAGCTGCAGCACGGCGTGGTGCGCAGCTTTCCCGCCGCCTCCGGAGCCATCGCCGAGCCTCTTTCCCTGGTCAGCTACGACGTCGCCGAGAGCAGCGACAGCCAGGCTCAGCGCGAGGCGCTTATCGAGGAGATACTGCACCACTGCGAAGTCAGCGACCGCGTCGTGCTCGACATCTCCTCCGGCTCCAACTGGCTGGTGCGGCGCATCGCGAGCCGGCCGCTGGTCGTCCTGGTGCCAATGGCGCTCGACGTCAACTCGGTCATCACCATGCAGGCAGTGGAGAGGCTCTTCCAGGGGATCGAAGACGCCCAGGGCCACCCCCTCCGGCCCTACTACCTGCTCCATCAGTTCGACTTCTCTGTGCCGCTCCACGAGGAGGTGCGCGAGTCCCTGCAACAGCAGCTTGGCGACCGGCTCCTGCCGTTGGCCATCCGCCGCTCGCCGGCGGTCAATGAAGCGCTGGCCGAGGGCATGACGATCGTCGACCACGCGCCTGAAGCGCCGGTATCGCAGGACTTCCTGGAGGTTGCCGCGTGGCTGCGCATCCTCTCGCCCCCTCCCACGGCCGAAGACCTTACCGCGCGCTGGAGCGCCCCGTGACTCCCTCGCCTCTGTGGCGAGAGTTTGAATCCGGCGAAAGCTTCTGGTTGCGGACGCTGCGGTTCTCCATTCTCGCGGGCGGGCTGCTCTTCCTCTGTTTCACCGCAGTGCTCTATCTCCCCTGGCAGCAGCAGCTGGTCCTTGCGTTCCTCTCGCTGCTTGCGGCCTTTGTGTTCAACCGCGTTTCGCGCTCCTACACCGTCACCCTCACCCTGATGCTGCTGTCGGTCTACTCGACCTGCCGCTACGGCTTCTGGCGCATCACGACCGTCATCGCCTGGTTCCGCGATCCCGGTTCCAACTGGACCACGCTGGACGCCTTCTTCATCTGCCTGCTGCTGCTCGCCGAGTGCTACGCCTTCGTCGTGCTGATCCTCGGCTACCTGCAGATGCTCTGGCCCCTGCGGCGCGCGCCGGTTGCGTTGCCCGGCGATCCGGAAGACTGGCCCGCGGTCGATCTGCTCATCCCCACCCTCAACGAACCCCTCAGCGTGGTCCGCTTCACCGCGCTTGCCGCGCTGAACATCGATTGGCCCGCCGACAAGCTCAACGTCTACATCCTCGACGACGGCCGCCGCGACGAGCTGCGCGTCTTCGCCGAGGAGGCGGGCATCGGCTACATGACGCGCGACGACAACGAACACGCAAAGGCGGGCAACCTGAACAGCGCGCTGCAGCGGCTGGACTCGCCCTTCGTCGCCGTCTTCGACTCCGATCACGTGCCAACCCGCAGCTTCCTGCAGATGACCATGGGCTGGTTCGTGCGCGACCCGAAGCTCGGCGTGCTGCAGACGCCTCACCACTTCTACTCGCCGGACCCCTTCGAGCGAAACCTGCACCAGTTCCGCGCCATCCCCAACGAGGGCGAGCTCTTCTACGGCGTCGTGCAGGACGGCAACGACTTCTGGAACGCCACAATGTTCTGCGGATCGTGCGCCGTGCTGCGGCGCACCGCGCTCGATCAGGCCGGCGGCGTCGCGGTGGAGAGCGTCACCGAGGATGCGCACACCTCGCTGCGCATGCAGAAGGACGGCTGGAACACCGCGTACATCAACATCCCGCAGGCCGCCGGCCTTGCCACGGAGCGGCTGAGCGCCCATGTGCGCCAGCGCATCCGCTGGGCGCGCGGCATGGTGCAGATCCTCCGCATCGAAAACCCTCTCTTCGCGCCCGGCCTCACCGCGGCGCAGCGCCTCTGCTACTTCAACGCGATGTCCCACTTCCTCTATGCGCTGCCCCGGCTCATCTTCCTCACGGCGCCGCTGATCTACCTCGTCTTCGGCCACACCAATATCCCCGGCTACTGGGCGGCCATCGTGGCCTACGCTGTTCCGCACCTCCTGCTTTCGAACCTGACCAACTCGCGAGTGCAGGGGCAGCATCGCCACTCCTTCTGGAACGAGATCTACGAGACGGTCCTCGCGCCCTACATCCTGCTGCCCACCCTGTTCGCGCTCATCAACCCGAAGTTCGGCCGCTTCAACGTCACCGCGAAGGGCGGCACCATCGACGAGGAGTACTTCGATGCGCGCATCGCGCGGCCGTTTCTGGTGCTGCTCGCGCTCAACCTCTTCGGCATGTTGTGCGCCATCCCCCGCTTCTTCCAGTTCCCAAGCTTCTACGTGCCCTGGCCGCTCAGCTTCCTCAACTGGCCCGCCAGCATCTACGACGCGGGCCACGCCGGGACCATCTGGGTCAACCTGGTCTGGACGCTCTTCAACGTCGCGGTTCTGGCGGTCGCGACCGGGGTCGCGTGGGAGAGCCAGCAGCGCCGGCAGACCGTGCGCATGGCGATGGCCGTGCCCTCCGACGTCATCTTCGCCGACGGATCGATGATCCAGGGCATCACCGCCGACATCTCGAGCGGCGGCGTGCGCACCACCCTGAACGGGCCGGTAAAGGTCCATGTCGGAGAGGCCGTCAGCTTCGTGTTCCCCGTGCTCGACGGCACCGCCTTGCTGCCCGCCACCGTAGCCGGCATCGACGGGGCCACGCTGCGCGCGCAGTTCCAACCGCTCGACCTGCAACAGGAGGAGGCCCTCACCATGATCCTCTACTCGCGCGCCGACACCTGGCTGGGCTGGGGCGAGGCGCGCGAGGTCGACCACCCTCTGCGCAGCCTGGCGCGCATCTTCAAGCTGGCGCTGCGCGGATTCGCGCACATGGCCAGCCGCCCGGCAGGCCACTCGCGGAGCTCGCCGAAGCCAACGCTCGCCACCAGCATCGCGCCGCTGGTCCTTCTCGCCGTGCTGGCCGGCATCGCGCCGGGGCGGGCACACGCAGCGCAGTCCGGCCGCCGCGCCTCTGGACCCCAGGCCGGAGCGTTTCACGAAACCTTCACCCTGGCCGACGCCGGCGTGCCCGACCCGATCGTTCTGCGCGGGCTCGACTCCAGCCACTCGGTCTTCTTTTCGCTTCCACGCAATCAGGTAGTGAACGCCGCCACGATGCGCCTGCGCTATCGGTTCTCATCGGGTCTGCTCCCCAACATCAGCACGCTCAAGGTGGGCCTCAACGGAACTGTCTTCGCCACCATTCCCGTCGATGCGTCCATGAGCGGCGACTCCAAAACGCTGGAAGCGATCCTTGCTCTGCCGTCTGAACTCTTCGTCCAAAACAACCAGCTCACCTTCGAGTTCACCGGCCACTACGCCGTCCAGTGCGAGGATCCCACCCACTCCACCCTATGGAGCCACGTCGACGCGGACTCCGCAATCGACCTCACCGGCGCGCTGCTGCCGCTGGCCAACGACCTCAACGTCCTTCCACTTCCGTTCTTCGACCCGTCGGTCAATCCGCGCCCCACCCTGCCTGTCGTCTTCCTCGCGCCGCCTTCGTGGAAGGCGATGCAAGCCGCGGGCATCGTGGCTTCGTGGTTCGGTGTCCAGGCCGCGCACCGTCCCATGCGCTTTCCTGTGTCGATCGGCGCCATCCCCACGGGCAATGTCATCGTCATCGCGGAGAGGCCGCAGGACATCCCCGCATCGCTCGGTCTCGCAGCACCCTCCGGCCCCACGGTTGCGATGCGCGCCAACCCCTCCGACCCGGCTTCGAAGCTGCTGGTCCTCACCGGCGGCAACCCCGATGAGGTGATTCGGGCCGCGATGGCGCTGGCGCTCCGGGCAGAGACATGGAACGCCGCGCAGGTCACCATCCACGGTCTTGCCCTCCCCGAGCCGCGGCAGCCCAACGACGCACCGCGCTGGCTCAGCACCGAAGGGAAGAACGACATCGGCGACACAACCCAGCCGGACAACCCCATCAGCGCGTTGCCGGCGGACCTGCAAACTGATGGCTCCTCGCCCGTCTCTCTCTACCTGCGTCTTCCGCCCGATCTCAACTTCAGCCAGACCCAGAACCTCGCCTTCCACCTCAGCTCCCATTACAACGGCGTCCCGCTCGCCGATGGAAGCACGCTGGAGGTCTACCTGAATGGCGCGTACGTCAGCTCCGTGCCGCTGCCGCACACGGACAATACCTCGACCGCGGTGGAGACCGTGGTGCCAATCCCGGTGCTCGGCCTGCGCCCCTTCTCCAACACCCTTACCTTCAAGGTCGTCTTCCAGCCCGAGCGCAAAGCGCCGTGTGCCGGCGCCGCCCCGCCCCACCTGGAGGGCGCCATTCTCGAGGACTCTTATCTCGACATCGCCGGCATCCCGCACTGGACCGTGCTGCCCAACCTCGAACTCTTCGCCAACGCGGGTTATCCATTCACCCGCATTGCCGACCTTGCGCAGACCGCTGTCGTCCTGCCGACGCATCCCACGCCGGAGGAACTGGAGCTCTTCCTCACTCTGATGGGGCACTTCGGCGCGCAGACCGGCACGCCAGCGCTCAGCGTCAGCGTTACGAACGCCGACGGAATGGCCGCGGACGGCAGCAAAGACTACCTGTTGCTCGGCACGCCAAGCGACCAGCCCGCGCTGAGGACTATCAGGACTTCGCTGCCTGTGGGCGTAGACTCGGGCGGCCTCCACCTGCGCGACAGCGGCGGCAGCCTCTTCCCCGCCATCGAGAACGCCTTGCTTGGCCTGCGCGGACCTGGCCCTGGCCGGCAGGCTGAACTCGACACCTCAGGTGGCTTGCCCGACGCAATCATCGAAGCCGCGGAGTGGCCGGCGGGGTCGGACCGCTCCGTCGTCGCCATTGTGCTGCGCGATCCCGCCGCAAACTCCGGGTTCCTCGCTGCCTTCCTCGCCGCCGCGCAGTCCTCGGACATCGCGCAATCGGTGAGCGTGCTGCGCAGCGAGCATTTCTCCTCCTACCCGGTCCGCGATGGCCTTTACGAGGTCGGCGAGATCTCGCCTCTGCTCCGCATCACCATTCTCCTTCAGGACAGTCCCTGGCTCATCGCCTTCGTCGCCGTGCTCCTCTGCTTCGTGCTGGCCACCTTGCTCCAGTCGACCTTGCGGCAGCGGGCGGGTCTGCGCCTCCGGGGAGGTCCCCGGCCGGCCAGGTAACGTACTTGCAGGTTACTTAAGCGCAGGTCGCGAGGATTAGTGGCGCGATATCCTCAAGAGAACGCGCAGCGCCCCGCGAATCGCCACACAATCCAAAGGAAAACCTATATCGTCAATTCATCGTCGCAGTATCGACCTTGATTCCTGTCGGCGTCGGGCAGCGCAGACAACCGATGATGAAAAATACGTCCGTAACCCGGCTATGGGTCCCTGCGCTTCTGTTGGGCGGCATGGCCCAGGCCGCGTCCCCGCTCCGGCTCGACGCGCAAACGGCCAAGCCGCCGTCTTCGACCCCTTTGCAGAGCTCCCCCGCCAGTGCACCGGCGTCTCCCCCCGCTCCCGCTGCTTCGCCATCCCTGACGCAGTCGCTGTTGGACAAAGCCCGCGCCTTTGAGGAGCGGGGGCGCATCGACATGTCGGTCCAGACCTGGCAGCAGGTGCTGCTGGCCGACCCCAACAACGTCGAGGCGCTCGCCGGGCTGGCCCGCGCCGCGCGGCTCAGCGGCGACATTGTCCTGTCGAACACCTACCTCGATCGCCTGCGCGCGGTCAATCCCAACGACCCCAACATCGCGCGCGTCGCCAGCCTGGGCACGCAGCAGAACCAGACCACGCAACTGCGCCAGGCGGCCAAGCTCGCCCAGAGCGGGCAATACGGCGCAGCGATGGTGATCTACCGCCAGGTCTTCGGAGTCAACCCTCCCGTGGGTGACTGGTCTCTCGCCTACTACGAGACGGAAGCCGCCACCGCGGACGGCCGCGCGCACGCCATCGCCGCCCTGCGCACGCTCGCCGAGAGGTTCCCCGCCGACTCGCGCTATCCGGTCGCGCTCGGCCGCATCCTCACCTACAACCCGAGGACGCGCGACGATGGCCGTGTCCTCCTCAACCGCTTTCCCAACGACCCTCAGGCCGTAAACGCGCTCCGCCAATCGCTGCTGTGGGACGTGCCCAACCCGGCCGTCGCCCCGCAGATACGCGCCTTCCTCGCGGCCCACAACGATCCGCAGCTGGCCGCCGCGCTGGCCGCCATGAACCTGCAGTCCGGCCAGCGCGCCACCGCGCCGCCTGCCCCGGCCGTGGCAGCGCAGCGCGCCCGCACCGCGTCCGAGATTGCCGCCTACAACGCGCTCAACGCCGGCCGGGTGGATGAGGCGGAGGCGCGCTTCAAGGCCATCCTCGCCGCCGATCCCAAGGACCAGCCGGCGGTCGCCGGCATGGGCTATGTCCGCATGCAGCAGGGAAACTTCTCCGGAGCGGTGAGCTTCCTCGAGCAGGCGCGCCACGACAATCCCGTCGATCCGGCCCTCGCCGCCGCGCTCGACACCTCGCGCTTCTGGTTCACCATGAACGAGGGCCAGCTCGCGCTCGGGCAGAACGACCTCACCACCGCGGAGAAGCGGTACCGCGCCGCGCTCGTGCTGCGCCCGGGCAGCATCGAGGCGCTCAACGGTCTGGGCGGCACGCTGCTGAAGGCGCAGCAGCCCGCGGCCGCCATCCCCATCTTTGAACAAGTCGTCGAGGCCGACCCGTCCGGCGCCGATGCGTGGCGCGGCCTCTTCGTCGCGCAGTATGAGACCGGCCAGGCGTCGCTCGCCCTCGCCACCGACCAGCACATTCCCCTGGCCGCGCACACCCAGCTGATGAGCGATCCTCTCTTCCTGCGCGCGCTGGCCTCGGCCTACTCCGCAGCCGGCCGCGACCGCGACGCGCAGACCGTGCTGGCCAGTGCCCTCGAGCTTCCGTTTCCCGCGGACGCCAAGGGACTGAAGCTCGACACGCAGATCCAGTTCGCGGGCCTGCTGCTCGCCGCCAACCGTCTGGACCAGGCCGCAGGCCTCTACCGCCAGGTGCTGGCGCAGGACCACAACAACGTCGCTGCGTGGCAGGGCCTGGTGCAGGCCGACCACGCATCGGGCCACGATCCCGAAGCCCTGCAGAGCGTCCAGAACATGCCCCCCGCGACTTACGCCGCGGCCATGCGCGACCCCGGCTTCCTCTCGATCGTCGCCTCCATCAACCAGGCGCAGAAGAAGCTCGACGTGGCGCAGGACCTGCTGGAGAAGGCCATCGCGCAGCAGACCACCGCAGGCCAGAAGCCGTCGCTCGGCCTCGAGCTGCAGCTTGCCGGCATCTTCATGGAGCGCGGCGCGCCTCAGCTCGCGTACCCGATCTACGAACGGGCACTCAGCGACAGCCCACACCTCACCGACGCATGGGCCGGCCTGCTCGCCGCGCTGCACCTCACCGGGCGCGACAAGGAAGCCGCAGCGCAGGCCATCCCCACGACCGTGCGCGCGCAGCTGGAGAACAACATCAGCTATCTGCGCACCATGGCCTCCGTCTATGGCGCACTCGGCCAGTCGCGCGAGGCCGCGATCTACCTCAACCGCGCGGAGCAGGACTTCGTCGCGCAGAACCGGCTGCCGCCCGCCGACGTTGAGATCCAGCAGGCTTGGCTGCTCTACAACGGCATCGACGACACCGCGCTCTATCGCCAGCTGATGGAGCTCGGCACCCGCTCCGACCTCAGCGAAGAGCAGCGCCGCACCGTCGAGACGATCTGGGTCGACTGGGCCGTGCGCCGCGCCAACCAGGCAGCCGCGGCCGGCGACTCGACGCGCGCACTCGCCGTCCTCAACGC
This sequence comes from Acidobacteriaceae bacterium, assembly GCA_050014235.1. Taxonomy (GTDB): domain Bacteria; phylum Acidobacteriota; class Terriglobia; order Terriglobales; family Acidobacteriaceae; genus Edaphobacter. The sequence continues at coordinate 97,161 of JBEKDS010000013.1, read as the reverse complement.
GGCCGCGCACTCCTTTCCCGGCAATCCCGTCGTTCTCAAGGCACTGGCCAGCGAATACATAAGCGCCGGTGATCCGCAGCAGGCGGTCGCCGTCTACAAGGAGCAGAAGATCGTCCCGGCGAGCGCCGCTGATTTTCAAGTCGCGATCGGCGCGGCCCTCGGCGCAGGCGACCAGAAGGACGCGCAGCAATGGATGACCGAGGCGCTCGCCAAATACCCCACTGACCCGCAGATTCTCATCCTTGCCGCGAAGCTCGCGCAGGCACGCGGCGACACCTCGCGGGCCATCGACGACTACCGCGCCTCGCTGCACGGTATGCCTCCGCCCCCCAGCGCGAGCGGGCCCGCGATCTCCGGGCTGCCGGGGCCGCTTACGATCTCCAGCCTGCCTAGCTCCGGTCAGGTGCAGGACCTCTCCGTCCTGCTTGCTCCTCCGGACACGGCCAGCCTCGCCGCGGCCAATCCCGGCCAGTCCTACCTTCCGAGCTTCGGCAATGTCTTCGGCAATGTCTACATCTACGGCGAAACTCCCATGTCTCCGCCGTCCTCCGCCGCGCCCGGCACCCCGTCGACCGTGGTCCCGCCCTATATGACCAATCCCACGGCGCCGGACAGCGGGGGCAAGGGCAGACTCAAAGACTACATCCCGCCGCAGGCCCGCCTCAATCCGAGCGCCACCGATCGGTCCGCGCAGGCCGAGGCCGCACTCGCCGTGCACAACGCCGTCGCCCACGCCCTCAACCCGAGTGCCCCGCCGGCGCCGTCCTCGAGTCAGGCCATCGCGGAGATACCCACACCCCAGGCGGACCAGCAGGAGCAGATCACCCTCCTCACCGAGCAGGCAGTATCGCGGTCGCTGGACACCTCCGCGCTGGTCTACGGCCCGTTTGTCCCGTATGTTGCGCCGCCCCGGCCCTCGCCCAGCCCTGCTTCCAACTCGACCACTACGGCAGCAGCCTCGCCCATCCCCAACGCCGGCGCAGTCGCCGTCCAGCTCGGCGACGCCACCCCGCATCCCGCGCCGCCGCAGACCGAGGTCACGGACGTCCTTCCCGCCGCGCACTACGCGACCAACACGCAGCCGGCCCAAGCCGCGGTCTCGCATCCCATTGTGTCCAACGCGCAGGCAGCCGAGGCCCGGCGTCAGTCCAACTCCGCCGCGCCCCGCGCGGGGTCAGGCGCGCCGGGCGAAGTCCCCATCACCGCCTCAACCCAGGACGCGCTCTACACCTCCCCGGGCGCAGCAAGCCCACGGACCGGCCAGCCGTCGGGCGCAGCAAGCGCGGTTGCCGACTCCGGCAGCCAGCAGTATCCGCAGCCGCGCACGATGCCCCGGCCAGCAGGCCAGTCCGGAGGCCAGCCTGCGAACCCCGCACCCCGCCGCCCCACCCCCACTGAAGCCGCGCCCGCTCCGCCGCCAGTCCTGCCGCCCGCTTCGCCCGCTCCGCCCACCCCGTCCGTTGTCGCGCAACCCACGGGCCCCACGGCGATCGATCCCGGCTATCCCGGAGGCGCCGCTTCCGCCGTCGTCCCGCCGCCAACCGGCCAGCTCTATCCGCTCATCGGCCCGCCCTACCCGCCCACAGCACCGCCCAGTGACGCCGAATTGATGGCGGGCAATCTGCTTCTGCCCACGCTAAGCGCCAAGGCGGCCCAGCCCCCCCCCGACCCGCGCCAGGAGGCGCAGAACCAGCTCGCCTCGCTCGAAGGCTCCTACAGCGGATGGGCCGGCGGCACCGGCATCGCGCGCTATCGCAGCGGAAACCCGGGCATCGACCGGCTCTACGATTTTGAGACCCCCGCTGAGGCCTCTGCCATCATCGGCCGCACCGTTCGCCTCACCGTCATCCCCCGCGCCGTCTTTCTCAACTCCGGCCGCATCAATCCCGCCAGCTTCTCAGGCCAGTCCAATCCGCCCTACCTCGGCACCATGCCGGCCAGCGCCGCATCCCAGCCGGATGAGCAGATCGCCAACGGCGCCGGCGGCGAGTTGCAGCTCACCACACGCACCCTCGGCCTCTCCGCGGGCTACACCCCGTACGAGTTCCCCGTGCCGAATATCATCGGAAGTATCCGCTGGCGTCCCTTTGGCGGCCATCTCCTGCTCTTCGGCGACCGCGCCCCCGTCCGCGATACGCAGCTCTCCTACGCCGGCCTGCGCGATCCGGGCTCGATCACCTCTTCCAACCGCGGCAACATCTGGGGCGGCGTCGTCTCCACCACCGGCGGATTCCGCCTCGACTTCGCCAACAGCAATGGCCGGTCCGGCTTCTACCTCTCTTCCGACGCGGGGTTCGTCCGCGGACATCATGTGCTCGACAATGAGAAGGTGGAGGGCGGCATGGGGGCCTACGTTCGCGTCCACACATGGCCCGGCTACGGCAGCCTGACCCTCGGCGCGGCCCTCTTTGGGATGCACTACGAGTTCGACGAGGTCGGCCTTACCTATGGCCAGGGCGGTTACTTCAGCCCCTCCTACTTCGCCTCGGCATCCCTGCCCATCACCTTCAACGGAAACGTTGGCTCGAACTTCCACTACTTCATCTCAGGCGCCGCCGGCGCGCAGACCTTCCAACAGGACTGGGAGTTCTTCTTTCCTCTGGATCCCGTCCTTCAATCCAGCTTCGTGCCCACCAGCGGGGTGCCCTGCACCAGCGCCCAGACCGCCGCGCACACCTGCGGCCAGTATCCGATCAACAGCCAAACCGCCGCCAACTACAACTTCAGCTCCGAGGCAGCCTACCGCTTCGGCGAGCACTGGTACCTCGGCGGCTTCCTCTCCGCCGACAACACCAACAACTACAACGCCGTCTCCGGCGGGTTCTTCTTCCGCTACGCCTTCCGCAGGCAGCACTCAACGGATGAGTACCCCACCGGCATCTTCCCCGTCGAGGGCCTGCGACCCCTGCGCGTTCCCTGATCCGGGCTGGGAATCGTTTTTCTCTACCAATTTTGTTAACTTCGCGTTACGATTCAACCTCCAGTAACATTGAAGCTGATGAGGACGTCCAGCGGAGATCCGGGCCCCGCGCCCTGGAGACAGACGCAGGCGTCCGCAACAATCCCTGGGCCAAATAAAAACGGTCTGCGAGCCGCCATGGGTCGCGCGCCGAAATAGGAGAGTGGTGGCCGTGCCGCGTGAATCCCGCATACAGAGCTACGCCGAAGCGGATGTGAATGTGCTCGGCGCACGCATGCACTATCTTCACGCAGGATCGGGAAGGCCCATGCTCCTCATTCATGGCCTCGTCGGTTCCTCGTCAAACTGGTGTCGCAACATCGGCGCGCTGGCCCAGGTCGCCAGTGTCTACGCCATCGACCAGCTCAACATGGGTAAGTCGCAGCGGATCGCCGGTCTGGACGCAGGCCTTGAGGCCACCGCGGACCGCGTCGCCGCCTTCATGGACGAGATCGGTCTTGCCCAGGCCGACATTGTCGGCCACTCCCACGGCGGCGCGGTTGCGCTGATGCTGGCCGCGCGGCACCCCGGGCGCGCGCGCAGCCTCATCCTCTTCGCGCCCGCCAACCCCTATAGCCACCTGGAGCGGCTGATGGTGCGCATCTACAGCACGCCGCTGGGCCGGCTCGCCGGTCTGGCCGCGCCCTACTTCCCAGCCCGCATGCAGCGCTTCGCGCTCGGCCGCATGTACGGCAATCCGGCGCGTATCCCCGACGGCTGCCTCCAGGGATACACCGACGGCCTGCGGGTTCCCGGCACCATCCGCCATATCCTCACCATCGTGCGCGGCTGGTTCGCGGACATGGCGGCGCTGAAGACCGCGCTGCCCTGGGTCGCCTCCATCCCCACGCTGCTTCTATGGGGCGACCGCGACCGCGCAATCGATCCCGCCTCGGCGCATCAGCTGCAACGGGTCCTGTGGCGCTCGGAGCTGCGCATCCTGCGCGGCGGCGGCCACATCCTCTTTGAGGAGATGCCGGAAGAGTCCAACCGCATTCTGCTGGACTGGATGCGCCGCGCTCCCGCCATGCCCTTCGCCGGCGCAACCGAATCCAGCACCCCACAGCACCCGATGCGACGGAAGCGCCCCACGCCGATCCCTTCCACGGCCAAGAACTCCGCTGCGAGCTAGCCCTCGCGCAGCTCTCTCCTACCGGGTTGCCGCAATCTCCTCCAGCGCAAACGTCTCCCTGAGCCACGCGCGCATGGCCGTCTGCATCTCGCCCAGCTTTGGCTTGGGCGACTCGCGGGTGCCCAGAAAGAAGTGGTCCGCGCCTTCAATCCACACCAGCCGCTTAGGCTCCGCCGCGCTTGCCCACACGGCGGTCAGCTCTTCGCCCGGCGCGAACTCGTCGTGGTCGCCGCTCAGAAACAGCTTCGCCGCCGCGCACCTCGCCAGGAACCCATAGCTGTAATCCCGCCCCGCTGCGCGCACCGGCAGTCCCAGCCCAACCAGCCCCTTCACCCGCGCGTCGCCGCAGCCCACGCGCAACCCCACGTATGCCCCAAAGGAAAACCCAGCCATCAAAATCGCGCGCCCGCCAAAGTTCGTCCCCAGCCACTCCACCGCCGCCCGCACGTCGTCCATCTCGCCGCGCCCCTGGTCGTGCTCGCCCTCGCTCAACCCCACGCCGCGGAAGTTGAAGCGCAACACCGGCAGCCCAAACGCCGCAAACGCCTTCATCGCGTGGTACACCGCCTTGGTGTGCATCGTCCCGCCGCCCAGCGGATGCGGATGGCACACCAGCGCCGCATAGGCCGCGTCGTCCCGCCCCGTATTCAGCACCGCCTCCAGCCGGCCCGCCAGCCCGCGCAGGTCCTCCACCGGCCGTATCTGCGAGACCCACGCCTCCGCCATGCACCCAGTCTAGCGGCTGCCCGCTTTGCTATGCTTAGTGCGTTCCCGCATAACAGAATCAAACCGAGGCGCTCTGCCATGGACGTTCATCCACCGCACGCAGGCATCCACACCTGGAAGGACTTCTGGATCCACCTCGGCACCATCACTGCCGGCCTGCTCATCGCCGTCGCGCTGGAGCAGGCCGTCGAAGGACTCCACCACCTGCGCCAGCGCCACCAGCTTGAGGAGGACCTGCGCGCTGAAGCCGCGAAAAATATCCTCACCCTCGACCACAACTATCGCAACTTAGACACCAACATGGCGTGGGCATCGCAGGTGCGCGATACCGTCAACGCCATGCACGCCAGCGGCGGCAAGATCAAGCTACCCTATCCCCCCAGGCCCGATATCTCCCGGATCACGATCACCATGCCCTCCTCCACCGCGTGGGCCAGCGCACAGGCCAGCGCTCTGGTGGACCTGCTGCCGCGCGAGGAGGCCAAGATGTACGACCGCGCCTACTACGAACTCAAACTCTACAGCGATGTCCAGGTGATCAGGTCGGACGCGATTCGCGAAGAGAACTACTTTCTCGCCAGGTTCGGGCCGGTCACGCTCGCGCCTCTCAAGCCCGATCTCTCGTTGATGTCCGTGGATCAGCTCGACCAGTTCTCGGCGCTGCTGTCCGCTGATCTCTTCGTCACGCGCGGGCTCCGAAGCAGGCTGGACATCTTGTGCGCGGCTGAGAAGACTGTCGTAAGCGGCGGCAAGACGGAAGACGACGTGTTGAACAAGTTGAATGCGTTTGTCGCGGCCAGCGAGAAGTCGCCTCCGCACGACTGCTCCTCGCAATAGCCGCGCCTCCCTCTGCGCTATCCTGAAACACCAATGCCCATCGACCCCATCGACCTGACGCGCCGCCTCGTCAACATCGAGTCCACCACCTACCACGAGGAGCACGCCGGCATCTTCCTCGCCGAGTTCCTCGCCGAGCAGCGCTTCGCCGTCGAACGCATGGAGGTCGCCCAGCCCGACCCCGCCGTCACCCCCGGCGCCGCCTGCTCCGCCCGCTTCAACGTCTACGCCGCCCCGCCTGGCATCACCCCAGATGTCGTCCTCTCCACCCACATGGACACCGTCCCCCCCTTCTTCCCCTGCACCGAAGACGACCTATACCTCTACGGCCGCGGCTCCTGCGACGCCAAAGGCATCATCGCCGCGCAGGTCGCCGCCGCCGAGCGGCTGCGCGACGCAGGCGTCAAGGCCGGCCTGCTCTTCGTCGTCGGCGAGGAGCGCGACTCCGCCGGCGCCAAGGTCGCCAACCGCAACCCGCGCGGCTCGCGCTTCCTCATCAACGGCGAACCCACTGACAACCGCCTCGCCCTCGCCACCAAGGGCGCCCTGCGCGTCGAGCTCCGCGCCAAAGGCCGCATGGCCCACTCGGCTTATCCGGAGTTAGGAGACTCCGCCATCCACAAGCTCGTCGAGGCCCTCCACGATGTCCTCGCCATGCCCCTCCCCATCGAACCGGAAATCGGTCCCACCACCCTCAATATCGGCCTCATCGCCGGCGGCTACGCCCCCAACGTCATCGCCGACAAGGCCGAGGCCCACCTACTCATCCGCACCGTCGGCCCCTCCGATGAAGTCAAGGACGCCATCACGCGCGTCGTCGCCGGCCGCGCCGACGTCGCCTTCTCCCTCGACCTCGCCTGCGTCCGCATGAGGAAGGTCGGCAACCTGCCCACCATGATCGCTAAGTTCGCCACCGACATCCCATCGCTCACCGCCTGGGGCGAACCCTTCCTCCTCGGCCCCGGCTCCATCCACGTCGCCCACACCCCCGACGAAAAAATCTCCAAACAAGAACTCCTCACCTGCGTCGACCTCTACGTCGAACTGGCAACCAGCTTGGTAGCCTAGACTTGCCGCAGGCCTGTTGTAAACTCATCCCATGGCAAGCCTCCCAAAGACCGAGCCAGTCCAGCCCTCGATGAGGAAGGTCTCCTTCCTGGTGCCGGACACGACCACGCCGGAGTTCGAAGCGGAGTACCGGCGCCAGATGGCTATCATCGCGGAGCACGATCATCGCACCGGCTCCGACGAACGCATGGACATCGACGAGGACGCGCTTCGAGGGTGGGTCTGAAACGAGGCGACATCGTCACTGTCGCGATACCGGGGGATTTCGGCAAGCCTCGTCCGGCACTCGTTCTCCAGCAAAGAATCTACCCAGAGACCGAAAACGTGACGGGTGCCTTGATCACAAGCAACCTCCTGCGAACGTCCTATGTTCGCGTCGGCGTCGAACCCGACGAACAGAACGGCCTGCGAAGGTCCTCGTAGATCATGGCAGACAATATCCAGACACCTCGAGTCCATCGCGTTGGCGCCGTCATTGGCTCTCTCGATCAAGCCACCATGGAACGGGTGGAGACCTCTCCGCTGATGTTCTTTGGCCTAGCTCGGTAGCGCTCCGCTGGATTTTTGCTGTCAAGCCCCCAAACAGCTCAAATCTCCCGCAACTCCAACCAGACACGCCACTTCTTTCTTCAAGAAAGTTGGCATTCCAGTTTTCCCAACCTGCTATTATGGATATAGAGATCGAAGAACAGGAAGCCCGGCATAAACGCCGGGCTTTTTCATTTTGGCGGACCCGGATCCAAGTCCACAACCGACCGCTGACCGCTCAGCACCGACGGCCCGGCTCGACCCGCGCGACCCAGTCGAAATCCGAACCAGGGGAGGGAATCAGGGGGTATTTTCGTCGTATATGACCTATTGTTTTCAATATTTTGGGATATTTAAATATTTCCGGGAAAACCGGTCCCGCCCGCTCGGCAAGCCTCACCGCCGCAGCCGTTGGACTGAGCCGGGAAGGCGCAACCCAAAGGGGGTACTCGGGGGATATTCAAGGGTATTCTTGCCAGATCTAACCCTTTGTATTTCAGTATTTTGATATCTTTTTAAAATCTCCGGCCAAGGCCAGTGAAAAGCGAGGCGAGCCCTGCGGACCACCGACCAGGCCAGCGCGCCTTGCCGCTCTAGTAGACTGAGGGCTGCACCCCCAGCCCTCCTACCGCGGTGACATCGCACGCATGGTTCGCACCATCCAGCTCTCGCTCCAGGCCCGCATTCAGGCCATTCTCGGCGCAAAGTACGGCATCCCCCCCGACCAGCCCGGCGGCCCGCAGATCGCGATTGAGCAGCCGCCGAATATCGCGATGGGCGAGCTGGCTCTGCCCCTCGCCTTCGAGCTGGCCAAGCGCCTGCGCAAGGCCCCCCGCGCCATCGCGATCGAGCTGGCCGCCGAGCTGAACGCGCAGCTCCCGGACGGCATTGCCTCCGTCGAAGTCGCCGGCGCCGGCTACCTCAACATCCGCCTCGACCGCGCCGCAGCCCTCCGCCGCATCGCCGCCGGCGAGCACGCCGACATCGGAGGCCCCGGCTTCCGCCTGGTCGAGCACACCAGCATCAACCCCAACAAGGCCGCGCACATCGGGCACCTGCGCAACGCCGTCCTCGGCGACACCTTCCAGCGCCTCCTGCGCCCCGACGCCTACAAGACCGGCTACCCGGTCGGCGTGCAGAACTACATCGACAACACCGGCGTACAGGTCGCCGACGTGGTCGTCGGCCTCGTGCATCTCGGAGGCAAGTCACTCGCCTCCACGCGTGTCCTGATCGCCGAGCTGACCTCGCGCGGCGAGCGCATCGACTACTACTGCTGGGACCTCTACGCCCGCGTCAGCCAGTGGTACGCAGGCACCGGTCCCGACGATCTGCAGCCGCCGACCCCCGCGGAACTCTCTCGCCGCAAACAGATTCGCCTCGACACCCTGCACGCGCTCGAAGCCGGAGACAGCGAGACCGCAGAGATCGCCGACCTCATCTCGACCGCCGTGCTGCGCCGCCATCTGGAGACGATGCAGCGCCTCTCGATCGAGTACGACTTCCTGCCCCGCGAGAGCGAGATCATCCGCCTGCACTTCTGGGACGCGGCCCGCACCCTGATGCTCGAGCGCGGCGTGCTGTACCTTGAGACCCAGGGCAAGAACAAAGGCTGCTATGTGATGCGCCGCGCCGGCAGCGAACCCGCAAGCGAACTCACGGCAGAGCAGGGAAGCGAGAACCTTCCCGGCGCCCGCGGCCCGGAGAGCCAGGCCGGCCCCGACGAAGACGCCAAAGTCATCGTTCGCTCCCACGGCACCGTCACCTACGTCGGCAAGGACATCGCCTACCACCTCTGGAAGTTCGGCCTGCTCCCCGGCAAGGACTTCGGCTACTGGAGGTTCTTCGAGTATCCGTCACACACCTGCTGGATCTCGACCGCCGGCGCGAGCGACCCTACCGCGCCCACCTTCGGCCGTGCCGACGCGATCTACAACGTCATCGACTCGCGTCAGAACGACCCGCAGAACAATGTGGTCGCCGCGCTGCGCGGCATGGGCTTCACCGAGGAGGCGGACCACTACACGCATTTTTCCTATGAGATGGTCGCGATGACGCCGCGCTGCGCGATCGAACTTGGTTACAATCTCTCGCCCGAGGAACTCGCCCGCCCGTTCATCGAGGTCAGCGGGCGCAAGGGCCACGGCGTCAAGGCCGACGACCTGATCGACAAACTCATCGAGGCCGCGCAGGCGCAGGTGGACACGCGCAACCCGGAGCTGCCGCAAGCAGAGCGCAAGAAAATTGCAACCCAGATCGCCGTCGGCGCGCTGCGCTACTTCATGCTGCGCTTCACCCGCAACACGGTCATAGCGTTCGACTTCAAGGACGCGCTCAGCTTCGAGGGCGAGACCGGCCCCTACGTGCAATACGCCATCGTGCGCGCGGCCAACATCTTCCGCAAGGCGGGCACCACGGAGGAGGCCGCGCTGGCAAGCGTCCCCACGCTCGACCTCGCATCGCTCGCAACCGAAGACGGCACCAGCCTCTGGGAGACCTGGCTGCTCGCCGCGCGGCTCACCGCCGTGATGGAGCAGGCCATCGCCACGGCGGAGCCGGCACACCTGGCGCGCTACGCCTTCCAGCTCGCGCAGCAGTTCAACAACTTCTACCATCGCCACCACGTGCTGAATGAGACTGACGCCAACCGCCGCGGGCTGCTGCTGGCGACCGCCGCGATCGCGCGCCGCCAGATGGTCCGAGCACTCGGCTACCTGGGCATCGAGGCGCCGGCGGTCATGTGACGGCCTGGTGGACGCGGTCCTGCGGCGAGACCGAGCCTGCGGCGCCGGCAGCGGAGGGCGCATCGACGCCGCCCCAGCGGCACTGAGGGACGAAGCTGCGGCAGGCCCGGTCGAGCATGGCGGCGAGGACCCACTCGCGGCAGGCGGGATCGAGATAGACGAACGAGACGCCGGCCTGCAGGGTCTCCTCGTCGCACCAGCGGACCAGCCCCTGCGCCTCAAGCGTGCGCCCGTCTCCGGCAAAGCGGGCCGAGAGCGCGATGGCCTTGCCTTCCGTGAGCGGACGGTCGCTCGCGAAGCAGCAGCCGCCGCGGCCCAGCTGGAGGCGGCAGGTGGCCGCCGCCTCGTCCACGCTCTCCAGCGCCAGCTCGACGGTCTGATCGATCGGCCCGGCCGCGGGGGTCAGCCAAAGCTGTTCGCGCTCGCGCAGGCTCTCTTCCAGCGCGTGGATCAGGTCCTTGCGGCTGAGCGGTTTTTCCATCAGCGCCTCGACGCCGAGGCCGTACATCTCGCGCGGGTCAACATCGCCGAAGCCGGAGACGAAGATGATGCTGGGAAGGATGAGCTCGCGCTCGTAGATGGTGCGCACCAGTGCGACGCCGCCCATGATGGGCATGCGGATGTCGGAGACCAGGACATCGACCTTTTGCGCTTCAAGGACGCTGAGCGCCTCCGCGCCGTTCGACGCGGTCAGCACCGTGCAACCCTTGCGCCCCAGCCACGCCGCGAAGATCTGCCGCAGCTCAGCTTCGTCGTCCACCACCAGAATGGTTGCGTCCTCCAGCCTCATGCCGCCACTCCTTGCTCCTGCGCGGCATGCACTGGCAGGGTCAGGCGAAAGCAGGTGTGGCCGTCGCTGTCGCGCAGCTCCAGCCGGCCGCCGTGGTCCTCCGCGATGGCCCGCGAGACGCTGAGCCCAATGCCGATGCCCGCGCCCGCCGGCTTGGTGGTGAAGAAGGTCTCCATCAGGCGTTCTTTGAGCTCGGCCGGCACGCCCGGGCCGCCGTCGATCACGTCGATCGTCAGTTGCGGGGAGGGGTCCTTCGGCCCGGACGGGGCGCGCGCTGAGACCTCGAGGCGCACCCAGCGCTGGCTGCGCGCATTGCCCTCGATGGCGTCGTGCGCATTGTTCAGCAGGTTGACCAGCACCTGCTCAATCTGCACCTCGCGGCATTCGACGCGCGGCAGGCCGGCGGGAACGATCGCCTCCAGCTGGATCCCGTCGGTGCGGTAGCGGCCCTGCACCAGCGCGATGGCCTGGTCGACGATCACAGAGATCCCGACCTCTTCCATCGGATCGTTTCTTCCCTCGCGGGCCAGCGCGGCGACGCCGCGCAGGATGCGGATGGCGCGGTCGGAGGTCTTGACAATGCTTCCGCAGGTCTCCGCCACCAGGCCCTCGGGTATGGCCTCGCCATCGGAGATCATCTCGGCCAGATCGCTGGCCCGGGCATGGATGATCGCCAGCGGGTTCTTGATCTCGTGGGCCAGTTCGCTGGAGAGCCGGGCCAGCACCTCAATGCGCTGGTTGCGCTGCGTGCGCTCCCACTCAAGCTCGCGCTCCAGCCGCTTCTGGTCGCTGATGTCGCTGAAGAAGATGGTGATGCCGCCGTTCTGCCAGGGTGCGGCCTTGACCCGCGCGGAGAGCTTCGCCGGGTCGTAGTAGGACTCGTAGACCATGGGCAATCTTGTCTCCATCACGCGCCTGAGGTTCACCCTGCTGGCCTCCTCCATCCTGGGGAAGGCCTCCCACAGGGTGACGCCGCAGAGGTCCTTGCCGGCCGTCAGCAGGTTCTTTGCGTTGTGGTTCATGTATTCGATCTTCCAGTCCCCGGAGATCGCCATAACGCTCATGGTGGTACTCTCCAGCACGGAGATGAGCGCATGCTGGGCCCTTTGCAGCTCCTGCTCGGCGCGTTTGCGGTCGGAGACGTCGCGAATGACCGCGGTGACCAGAAGGCCATCGCCGGTCTTGACCGGACTGAGGCCAATCTCGACCGAGACCTCGCTGCCGTCCTTGCGCCGCGCGTAGAGGTCGCCCATGCCCGCGCCCATGGGGCGGGTGACATCGGCGCTGAGGAAGTCCGCGCGATGCTGCCGGTGGACGCCGCGCCGATCGATCGGAATCAACTGCTCGACGCTCACGCCCAGCAGCTCCTCGCGGCGGTATCCGAAGATGCGCTCCGCAGTGCGGTTGGCGATCACGATCGTGCCTTTGGCGTCCACCTGCAGGATGGCGTCAGGAGCGTTCTCAATGAGTCCCCGGAACCGCTGGTCGGCGAGTTGGTGCGGCATGGCCAAGAGACCAGGGGTGATGCGAATGAGCACCGCCAGCGTGGCCACGGAGACTGAGGCGGTAACCGCCTTGAGCGCGCCGCTGACCCAGTAGATGGGGAACCAGAGCGTGACCACCTCCATCACATGGGTGAGGCCGCAGGAGACGATGAAGGCGGCGAAGCAGAAGAAGACGCCGTTGAAGGGGACGTCCCTTCGCTTGCGGGCGATGCTGACGAGCGCGACCGGTATGAGGAAGTAGGCGAGCGCGATAAGCGAATCGGAAGCGATGTTGAGCCACAAGAGCCGCGGGTTCCAGAGGAAGCAGAAGCCATGCGGCAGACCGATGGATTGGAACATTGCGAAGACCCTCGGCGACCTGGTGTGGCGCACAGGTCGCGTGAGTAGTCTAGAGAGCGGAGCGGGAGGCCGGAGCCAATTTCAAGCGGCGTAGCTGCGCACCCATTCCAAAATGGAACGCACCGCGACGCCGGAGGGGCCGTAGGCGATCCACGGCTTCTTCTCCTCATTCCACGCAGTACCGGCGATGTCGAGATGCACCCAGGGCGTGTCGCCGGCGAACTCCTTGAGGAACATCGCCGCGGAGATGGCGCCGCCGTAGCGGTTCTTGCCGGTGTTCATGATGTCGGCGATCTCGCTCTTGATGTGATCGCGATAGTCGTCGGTGCAGGGCAGCCGCCAGCCCTTCTCGCCGGAGACGGCGAGGCCCGCCATGAAGGCCTCAAATGCCGCCTCGTCGTTGGAGAAGACCCCGAAGTTCAGCGTGCCCAGCGCGACGACGCACGCGCCGGTGAGGGTTGCCGCGTCGATCAGGCGCGTGCAGCCGAGTGTCTTGGCGTAGTGCAGGCCATCGGCGAGGACGAGGCGGCCCTCGGCGTCGGTGTTGATGATCTCGACGGTGGTCCCCGACATGGCGGTGACGACGTCGCCGGGTTTGAAGGCCTTGCCGTCGGGCATGTTCTCCGCCGAGCAGAGCACGGCGATGACCTTCACGGCGGGCTTGAGACGGGCGATGGCGTGCATGGCGCCAACCATGGCGGCCGCACCGGCCATGTCGTACTTCATCTTCTCCATTCCCTCTGCCGGCTTGATGGAGATGCCGCCAGTGTCGAAGGTGATGCCTTTGCCGACGAGGCCCAGAACGGGGATTCCTGGTGCTGATGCGGTCGCAGGCTCGTAGGTCATGACGATCAGCGCAGGCGGTTCAGCGGAGCCCTTGGCGACGGCCCAGAAGGCCTCCATCTTGAGCTCCTGAATCCTGTCCGACGAGAAGACCTCGCACTTCAGGCCGGCCTCGTCGCACATGGCTTTTGTGCGCGCGCCGAGAACGGTCGGGGTGAGGACGTTGCCAGGCTCGTTGACAAGCGAGCGGGCAAAGTTCTGCGCCGCGGCGACGATCAGACCCTCGTCGAAGCCGGTGCGAATCTGCTGCTGCGCGGCGGCGTCAGGCTGGTTGGCGATGACGGTGAGGGAATTGACGGCGAGGTCTTTGCGGTCGCTGCGATAGGTGTCGTAGTCCATGTCGCCGAGCTGCGCGCCCTCGACGATGGCGCGGGCAGCGAGCACAGCGGGGATTGTTGTGTTGAGCTCGGCGGGAAGAATAGCGGCCTCCGGAAAAGCGAACGCCATCTCGCGAATCGCGCGCGGCTTCGCAGCGCGGATAGCGGCGCCCGCGCCCTTGCGCAGTTTATCGGGCGTAAGGTCGCTGGCCTTGCCGAGTCCAACGAGCAGCAGGCGCTGCGCACTGAGACCTGCGGGCGCGTGCAGCAGCAGCGTCTCGCCGAGGGCTGCCTTAAACTCGCCCGCCGCGAGCACGGGAGCAGCCGCAGTGGCGATTGCCCGCGACGCGGTGAGCAGCGCGGGCTGCGGCTTGGCATCTTTGCCAATGGCGAGGTCGACCGCGAAGACGGCGAGCATGGGGGTCAAAGATGCGCCGGGGTCCGCGAAGAGAAGCTGAGTGTCCATGGGGCCTTTGAAGTTCAGTTGACTGACGTTCGGTTGGGGCTCGGAATCTAGTAGGTTGCGCGGCCGCCGCTGATGTCGAAGACCGCGCCGGTGGTGAAGGAGTTCTCCTCCGAGACCAGCCACGCAACCATGCTGGCGACCTCGGCGACCTCAAGGAAGCGGCCGCGTGGGATGCGCGAGAGCATGAAGTCGATGTGCTCCTGGGCCATCTGGTCGAAGATGCGGGTGCGCGCGGCAGCGGGAGTGATGCAGTTGACCGCAATGTTCTTGTTTGCGGTCTCCTTCCCCAGCGACTTGGTGAAGCCGATGACGCCTGCCTTGGACGCCGAGTAGGCGGAGGCGTTGGGGTTGCCCTCCTTGCCGGCGATGGAGGCGATGTTGACGATGCGGCCGTAGTCCTGGCGTAGCATGTGGGGGACGATGGCGCGGCAGCAGAGGAAGATGCCGGTGAGGTTGATGTCGATGATCTGCCTCCACGCGTCGATGGGGTACTCCCACGCCTTGTGGTTGGGGCCCGCGATGCCCGCGCTGGCCACCAGGATGTCGATGGTCCCGTGCTTGGTGACGGTGGCGTCGGTAGCAGCGTTGACGCTCTCGGCATCGGAGACGTCGACGACTTCGGTGGAGACGGCACCCTTGCCGCTGAGGTCCTTCTGGGCGGTCCTCAGCATGTCGGCGTCGCGGTCCCAGAGGGCGACGGCAGCGCCGGACTCCAGCAGGCGCGAAGCGATGGAGAGGCCGATGCCCTGGGCCCCTCCGGTGATGACGGCGTGGCGGTGGTTCAGATCGATCTGGTTCACGGTTCCCCTTGGCGGTGCGTCGTATGGCGCGGGTTAGTGGGTCGAGCCTTGGGCGCGCGCACGGCTTTGCCGCTGCGCCTTGAATATGCTAATTCACGCGGAGCAATCCTAGCAGTCGCCGGCGAGTACCTCCGCGAGGTGGACGGCGCGGCGCGGGCTGTTCTGGGCGATCTGCTCACGGCAACTGAAGCCGTTGCTAACGATGAGGTCGTCCGCCGCGGCGGCGCGGACGGCGGGCAGAAGAACGCGTTCGGCGAGGGTCTGCGAGACGGCGAATTTGTCCTTCTCAAAACCGAACGGCCCGGCCATGCCGCAGCAGCCGGAGTCGAGCAGCTCGACGTGAGCGCCGGTGGAGCGGAGGAGGTTCATCTCGTCGTTCATCGTCATCAGGGCCTTCTGGTGGCAGTGGCTATGCACGACGATGCGGCGACCGGGCATCTGCGGCGGCCGCCAGTTTCCGCCGCTGCGCGCGAGGTGCTCGCTAAGCAGGACGGTCTGTCGGCTGAGGCGGAGGGCGCGTTCATTCTTGGGGAAGAGGTTGAGAAGCTCGTCCGTGAATACGCTGGCGCAGCTGGGTTCGAGCATGACGACCGGGATGCCGGCGTCGATCTGCGGGACCAGTTCGTTGAGAATGCGACGGAGGTAGTTGCGGGCTTGATCGAGGAAGCCGAAGTCGTAGAGCGGGCGGCCGCAACAGAGGGGGCGTAGCGGAATCTGCACGCTGGAGCCGGTGGCCGCGAGGAGCTTTGCCGCGGAGGTGAGCGCCTGCGGGTGGAAGTAGTTGTTCCAGGTATCGGGCCAGAGGAGGACGGGTTGTGCGTCGCCTTGGGCTGGCGCGGGCTTGCAATTGAACTGTCCTCGGAAATTCTTTGCGGCGAACCGCGGGAGCGAGCGCTGGGGCGCAATGCCGATTGCGGACTTCAGCAGCGCAGCGACGCCCGGCGTCTGCATGGGGAGGTTGGCGAGTGACGGCGCGATGGATGCGAGCCGCGCCCAGCGGTCCATAAACCCGAAGGCGTAGTGCTGCAGCGGGTGGCGGCGGCCTTCGTAATGGTGGGCGAGAAACTCGGCCTTCCATGTGGCCATGTCGACGTTGACCGGGCACTCGGTCTTGCAGGCCTTGCAGGAGAGGCAGAGGTCGAGCGCCTCTTTGACTTCGAGGTTCTGCCAGCCGCCGCGCAGGACGTTGCCCTGCAGCATCTCCCAGAGCAGGTGGGCGCGTCCGCGGGTGGAGTGCTTCTCTTCGCGCGTCGCCATGTAGCTGGGGCACATGGTGCCGTGGTCTTCTTTGCGGCATGCGCCGACGCCGACGCAGCGCGTGGTGGCCTCGCTGAAGGAGCCTTCGTCGGCGGTGTAGTGGAACCAGGTCTTGACCTGGGCGGGCTGATAACCGACGCCGATGCGCTGGTTCTCGGTGGGGTCGTAGACGGCGACGGGGTCGATGAGCTTGCCGGGGTTCATGCGGTTGGTGGGGTCCCACAGCGCCTTGAATTCGGCGAAGGCCTGCATCAGCTCCGGGCCAAACATCTTGGGCAGCAGCGCCGCGCGGGCCTGGCCGTCGCCGTGTTCGCCGGAGAACGAGCCGCCGTATTTGAGGACGAGGTCGGCGGCCTCGTCGAGGAAGCGGCGGTACTTGGCGAGGCCCTCGACGGTCTTGAAGTCGAAGGTGATGCGGCCGTGGACGCAGCCCTGGCCGAAGTGGCCGTACATCGGCGAGCGGTAGCCGTAGCTCTTGATCAGCGCGAAGAGGTCGCGCAGGTATTTGCCGAGCAGATGCGGCGGGACAGCCGAATCCTCCCAACCCTCCCAGCCGCTCTTCTCGCCGGGGACAAAGACGGTCGCGCCGAGCGCGGACTCACGGACGCGCCAGACGCGCGCGGCCTCTTCGGCGGAGTAAAGCGCGATGGAGGGGGTGCGATCGAAGTGAGGCGCGGCCTCGATAAGTGCGGTGGCCATTCGGTCGGCGTCTTCGGGCGAGTCCGCGCCGAACTCGACCAGCAGGAAGCCGCGGCCGGCGGGGAGGAGCTTGACGTCGTCGACAACAAGGTTCTTGCGCAGCATGAAGTCGACGAGCAGGCCATCGAAGCCTTCGAGGCCGATGGGCTTGAAGGCGAGCACGGCTGGGACGTGGTCTGCGGCGACGAAGGGATCGTCGAAGCCGAGGGCGATCAGGCGGCGGTGCTGCGGGCTGGCGGTGAGTTCGCAAGCGGCTTCGAGGATGGTGACGCAGGTGCCCTCGGTGCCCACCAGCGCGCGCGCGACGTGGAAGCCATTCTCCGGCAGAAGCTGGTCGAGGTTGTAGCCGGAGACGCGGCGTGGGATGTCGGGGAAGCGCTCCCGGATGAGGCGCGCATAGGTGTCGCGCAGGCGGCGCAGGCCGGCGTAGATCTCGCCGCGGCAACCGCCCGCGGCAATGATGGCCGCGAGTTCATCCTCCGATGTGCGGCCGACGGTCATCCGCGTGCCGTCGTAGAGGAGGATGTCGAGCGATGCGACGTTGTCCACCGTCTTGCCGCCGAGCAGGCCGTGCACGCCGCAGGAGTTGTTGCCGATCATGCCGCCGAGGGTGCAGCGGCTGTGGGTTGCGGGATCGGGGGCGAAGGTCAGCTCGTGCTTTTCGGCTTCGAGCCGCAGCGCGTCGAGGACGATGCCGGGCTGGACGCGTGCGAGGCGCGCGGCGGGGTCGAGGTCGAGGATCGAGTTCATGTGCCGGGAGAAATCGATCACCACAGCCACGTTGCAGCACTGTCCGGCGAGGCTGGTGCCGCCGCCGCGGGAGAGGACGGGTGCGCCAAACTCGCGGCAGGCGGCCATGGTTGCGATGACGTCCTCGGTGTCGCGCGGCAGGACGAGGCCGATCGGCACCTGGCGGTAGTTTGAGGCGTCAGTCGCGTAGAGGGCGCGCGAGCCGTCGTCAAAGCGAACCTCGCCGCGGACGCTGACTTTCAGGCGGGCTTCGAGTTCGCGCGCGGCGGAGAAGCTCTCGTGCGGATGGAGGCGGGCGCGTTCGGGATTGTCCGGGAGGATCGAGAAGGGTGAAGCTGAGGCCATCCGTGGGCGTCCTTGGGAGCGCAGAGGTTCATTCTATCGTTCGCGCGAATGCGGCGGTTTGTGCGAGTTTGTGCCTCGTTTTCCAATGCGGGCGGGGGAACTAAACTAGAGGGATGGCGCCTGAGTTTACCCATCTCCATCTGCATACCGACTACTCGCTCCTGGATGGCGCCTGCGATGTCGACAAGCTTGTGGCGCGCGTCCACTCGCTGGGGCAAACTGCCGTGGCGATGACGGACCACGGCAACATCTATGGCGCGGTCCATTTCTTCAACGCGGCGAAAGAGCACGGAATCAAGCCGATCCTGGGTTGCGAGCTATACATCTGCAAGGAGGACGACCATCGCGGGAAGCCCGACCCGGATTTGAAGTACAACCACCTGCTGGTGCTGGCGGAGAACGAGGAGGGCTATCGCAATCTGGTGCGGCTAACCAGCGAGGCGGCGCTGCATGGGTTCTATCGCAAGCCGCGGGTGAGCAAGGCTTTTCTGGCGAAGCATGCTGCGGGGCTGATTGGCTTCTCCGGGTGCCTGGCGGGCGAGGTCGCGCAGCACGTGATGGAGGGCAGCTACGAGAAGGCCAAGGCGACCGCCGGGCAATACCAGGAGATCTTTGGGCGGGGGAATTATTTTCTGGAGATCCAGGACCATCACCTGGGCCCGGACAAGCAGGTGTGCGAGGCGATGCTCGGAATGGAGAAGGACCTCGACATCCCGCTGATTGCGACCAACGATTCGCACTACATCGCCAGCGACGACAGCCGGGCGCACGAGATTCTGCTGTGCGTGCAGACGGCGGGGTCAATGAACGACCCGAAGCGATTCAAGTTCGACACCAACGAGTTCTACATCAAATCGGCCGAGGAGATGGCGCGGCTGTTTGCCCACGCGCCGCATGTGGTGAGCGGCACGATGCAGTTTCCCGAGCGCTGCAACCTGAAGTTGAGCAAGGTGGACAGCCCGTTCCCGGCGTTCCCTGTGCCGGACGGCGAGACGCTGGACAGCTACTTCGCAAAGATCTGCCGGGAGGGGCTGGCGAAGCGGCTGACCACGTCAATCGAGCACTTGCGGGCAAGCGGGCTTCTGAAGAAGACGATCCCTGAATATCAGGCGCGGCTGGAGCGCGAGATTGCATGCATTCAGCAGATGAAGTTTCCCGGCTACTTCATGATTGTGTGGGATTTTATTCGTTATGCGCGCGAGCAAAACATTCCTGTTGGGCCGGGGCGCGGATCGGCGGCGGGATCGCTGGTGGCGTACTGCATGGAGATCACCGACATCGATCCGCTGCAGAACGAGCTGCTGTTCGAGCGCTTCCTGAACCCGGAGCGGGTCTCGATGCCGGACATCGATATCGACTTCTGCATGAATCGGCGCGGCGAGGTGATCCGGTACGTGCAGCAGAAGTACGGCGAGGACCAGGTTGCGCAGATCATCACGTTCAACACCATGGCGGCGAAGGCGGCGATCAAGGACGTGGGCCGCGCGCTGGACATGCCGTATGGCGAGGTGGATCGCATTGCCAAGCTGATTCCGGCGACCATCGGCATCACGATTGAGCGGGCGCTGAAGGACTCGCCTCCGCTGGCTGCGGCGTATGACGACCCGAAGGTGCGCGAACTGATCGATACGGCGATGCGGCTGGAGGGGCTGGTGCGCGGCGCGGGCGTTCACGCCGCGGGGGTGGTGATTGCGCCCAAGCCGCTGACCGAGCTGGTGCCGGTCACGCGTACCAAGGACGAGGCGATTGTGACCTCGTACGACATGACCTCCATCGAGAAGATGGGCCTGCTGAAGATGGACTTCCTCGGCCTGACGACGCTAACCGTCATCGACGACACGCAGAAGCTGATCCGGGCTACGAAGGGGATTGAGCTCGACCTGGCGATGATCGCGCTGGACGATGCGAAGACGTTTGAGCAGGTCTTTCATCGCGCGCTGACATCGGGTGTGTTTCAGTTTGAGTCGAGCGGGATGCGCGACGTGCTGCGGCGCTACAAGCCGAACAGCGTAGAGGACCTGACGGCGTTGAATGCGCTCTACCGGCCTGGGCCGATGGCGATGATCGACGACTTCATTGAGCGCAAGTGGGGCCGTCGCGCGGTCGAATACGACCTCCCGGAGATGGAGACCATCCTGCGCGAAACCCTCGGCGTAATGGTCTACCAGGAACAGGTGATGCAGATCGCCAACGCAATCGCAGGCTATTCGCTCGGCGAGGCCGACCTGCTGCGACGGGCGATGGGCAAGAAGGATGCGGTTGAGATGCAGAAGCAGCGCGAGCGTTTCATGGCCGGAGCCGCGGCGAACAAGCATCCTAAGGATATTGCGGGGAAGATTTTCGATCTCATGGCCCAGTTCGCGGGGTATGGCTTCAACAAGTCGCACGCGGCGGCATATGCGCTGCTGGCGTACCACACGGCTTGGCTGAAAACGCACTATCCGGTGGAGTTTATGGCCGCGCTGCTGACCAGCGAAACCTCCAAGCCGGACAACGTGGTGAAGTACATCTCCGAGTGCAGGGAGATGAATATTCCCGTGGTGCCGCCCGATGTGCAGCGGTCGGATGCGAACTTTACGCCGGTTCGGGCCGGATTCGGACAGGCGGGGGCGGGCGGGCTTGAGAATGTCGAGGCGATTGGGTTTGGCCTGGCGGCGATCAAGAACGTGGGCCACAACGCGATCGTCTCGATCATGGAGGCGCGCGCTGCATTGCAGGCAGCGGGTAAGGCAGGGTTTGCCAGCCTGTGGGAGTTCTGCGAGACGGTCGATCTGCGGCTGCTGAACAAGCGGGTGCTGGAGTCGCTGATCAAGGCGGGCGCGATGGATGGGTTTGGGCAGCGCGGGCAGGTGATGGCCGCGCTGGATAAGACGATTGAGCGCGCGCAGAAGACGCAGAAGGACGCCGCGGCGGGGCAGCATGGCTTATTTGGCGGGGGCGGGCTCGGCGGCATCTTCGATGGGGACGATGTGCCTGCGGCGCGGCAGGAGAGCGAGGCGCTGCCCGCTGCGCCGGATTGGGACGAACACACGCGGCTGCAAAATGAGAAGGAGGTGTTGGGGTTCTTCGTCTCGGGGCATCCGCTGGATAAGTACCGCGAGAAGCTGCGCAATCTGAAGGTCGTCGATACGGCGACGGCGATTGAGATGAAGCCGGAGCCGCAGACATTCCGGCGCGGCGCGAATGAGCAACCGAATGAGATACAAATTGCCGGCGTCATTACCGGGTTGAAGGTGGCGAAGTCGAAGCGCTCGGGCGAGATGTATGCGCAGGCGACGCTGGAGGACGCGGTGGGCAAGATCGAGCTGATTGCCTTTGCGCAGGCCTACGCGAAGCTGGCGGAGAAGCTGAAGATCGACGTGCCGGTGCTGGTGCGCGGCGTGCTGCGCGGCGAGGAGGAGTCGGCGCCGAAGCTCTCGGTCTCGAACATTCAGGCGCTGGAGGATGTGAAGTTGAAACTGCCGGACGCGCTGCGCATCAAGGTGCCGCTGCATAACCCCGATGCAGCGTTGCTGGAGAAGCTGCATGCGGTCTTTCTCACCGCCCCGGGCAAGGGCAAGCTGCTGCTCGATCTGGAGGAGCCGGGCGAGTTTTGCGCGGTGCTGGAGCCGCACGACGTAGGCGTGAACCCGGACCGGCTGTTCATCGACCGCGTGGAGGAGCTGGTGGGGCGCGGTGGCGTGCGGGTGATCGACTAGGCGCGCCTAGCGGTTCACAATGGAGACGCGAAAGACGGGCTTGGCTTTCTCGATTGCGTCTTGCTCGTAAATCTGGTCGGTCTTCGCAGGGTCGTAGTCGCGCCAGAGCCAGGCCATGGACTCCGGCATCTCTGCCTCTCCCTGGCCGGGGTTATGTGTGCCTTTGCCGAAGCTGAAGTGGAAGTCATACCCGGTCAGCTTCAGCGCGTTGGCCATGCGGATGTTGTCCAGCGGCCAGCTTCCGTGGTTCCTCTCCTGGTCGTTGGCGCCGTCCTGCGACCACACACGGATGTTGCGCGTGGGCCCGCGCAGCACCATGTCGGGGATGTCCTGGCCACCCGCAGTTACCTCGGGCAACTCATGCCACTGAATAGCGGTAAAGCTGCCGATCCAGCTCTGCACACGGCTGAACTGGTCCGGCATCTGCCACGCTGCGTTGAAGGCGCAGATGGCGCCGGAGGAAGAGCCGGAGATGGCGCGGCTGTAGGCGTCGGTGCGGACGTTGAGTCCGGCGAGGGCTTCAGGAAGGAGTTCGTCGCGCAGGAAGCGCGCGTAGCGGTCGCTGACCGTGTCGTAGAGGGTCGAGCGCATGGCGTCCTTGAGCGTGCGGTGCTGCTCCTGCGCGAAGTGAGTGACGAACTGATAGGTGGGTGTGCCGGGCGAGTCGGTGACATCGCCCGGTGAGGTCATGACGAAGATGGCGACTGGCATCTTGTGCGCTGCGATCAAGTTGTCGAAGACATTCAACGCCTGCAGGTTGCCCTCGCGGCGAGTGTAGCTTTGGCCATCGGTGAAGACCATCAGCGCGGCTGGCACTTTGGGGTCGTACTGCGCGGGGACATAGACCCAGTAGTCGCTCTTCATGCCGTCGTAGATCTTGCTGACGTGGACGTGCATGGGCGAAAGAGTGCCCTGAGGGACGCCGGGCATGGCATAGGACATCGGCCCGAAGGCGGGCACGTCGACTGAGCCGCCGAAGGCTGCGCCGTTCAACACGTAGTGAAAGGTGTGCGACGCGCCGGTGCGCACGGTGGTGTTGGTTGCGTACCAGAGGGTTGAGCCGGCGATTTGCGTCATCGGTGAGGGCGCGGCGTCATCGATGACGAGGGACGGCTGGGCGGCGGAATCGATGGCGAAGAAGAAGTTGGGGCCGTGGCTGCTCCAGGCTGTGCCGGCCTTCAGCTCATTTGCGGGGAAACTGGCGACGACGGCGTCGTGCAGGGTGGGCGAGGATGAGCTGGCGAGGGCGATGAGTTCCGGGGCGTCGAGCTTCTTCTGTTGCGCGATGGCGGGCAGGACGAGCAGGGCGAGGAAAGTGACGGATTTTCGCATCTGCGAAATATAGTGCGGTCCGGCTGCGACTCGCAAGGTGTGTGGTGAGACGGCGCCTACCAGGGACCGGCTACGTCGCTCTTCTTGTTGTTCGGTGGCGGAAGCATGTGGATGGTTGCGGGAGCATTGCGGTCGACGGTGAGGATGCCGTCTTTCTCGTGCAGCTCCGTCACCTCGATCACGGAGCGGCGGCCAGAGCCCTTGGTGTCGGCGCTAGCGTTCTCGCCGCCCTGTTGGGTGAAGTAGAAGAGCCAGGCGCGGCCGGCAGCGTCGACAACCACGTCGGCGTGGCTGCCCATGGCGCGGTCGGTGGGGCGTGTGCCGGGCTCGCGCAGCAGGTTGTCGGGCTGCTGATGCCAGGTGGTGAGGTCGCTGGAGCGGAAGACGGCGAGACCGGCGTGGGGGTCGTTGATCAGCCAGTAAGCTCCGCGCCATTGGAATACCACGGGGCCTTCGCCGTGGTTGGCGGTGGCGATGCCCTTGGGGGTCCAGTGGATGAGGTCGGGCGAGTCGCTGAAGTAGACCTTGGAGCTGTCGGCCTCGTTTTTATACCAGAGGCGCCAGTCGCCGGAGGGCAGACGAAAGACGCAGGCGTCGATGGTGCGGTCGGATTCCAGGTTCACATTCGCGAGTGGCGTCCAGTGCAGCAGGTCCTTGCTGGTGAGGTGCAGGATGTGGCGCGGGTGCTGCCAGTTGTCGAAGGTGCCGGGAACGACCGTGAGGAACATGTGGTAGGTGCCGTCGGCGTCGACAACTTCCGGCGCCCAGAAGGTGTAGTCGGGCTGGCCGTAAGGAATGTCGGCCTCGGAGACGTAGCGCCAGTGCGCGCCGCCGTCGGAGGACTCGGCGATGCCGATGTGGGTGCCGTGGACCCAGGTGACGCCGTTAGAGTCGTCGAGGTCAGCGCGGCGGTTGGTGTAGAACATCCACCAGGTCTGGCGTGCGCGGTTCCAGACGACAACGGGGTCGGCCGCGCCGTCGTGGACGGGGTCGCGGAAGAGGGGTACCGCCGCCGCGGTCTCCCCGCGGACAGGGGATTGCGCGTTCGCATCGCAGGTTGCAGCACCTACCGTTATTGCGGCAATCGCCAGACCGAGAAACAAGCTCCACTTGCCGATGTTCAAGCCACCCTCCATGAAGGAGAGGCAAGTGTATCGGAGGCCGAGCGCAGATGGCATCCAACGATCTACTTCTTCGCCACTTTGAGGGGGAGCTCCAGCGTGCCGGTCTGGTTGTTGGCGTGGTCGAGGACGCCGACGCGGACAAAGAGCTGCCCCGGCGGCAGGTCGATCTGTTGCTGGAAGCGGATGGGCGAGTGGTCCTGGAGTTGCGCACGGTAGGTGCTGTCGCTGAGGTTGGTCTTGATGGTCTGGCTCAGGCCGGTGAGCAGCTTGTCGTTCGCGTCATAGACCGCGATGTCGAAGTCGAGCGAGGCCTTGTGCGTCTTGCCCGTCCCGTCGGCGAAAACGATCTGCTGCGAAGGGATGACGTACTGGAAGGCGTAGCGCGTGAGACGCTTTCCCTGGAGGTTGGGTGCGAGCGTGCCGAGCACCTGGGTGTCTGCCGGCTTGGGCTGCGCGTTGCTGGGGTCGACACCGACGTCGAAGAGGATCTGGGTGGAGGTGGGCATGCCGCGGCTCATCGGGGCCTTCATGCTGCCGCCGGCGGCCGCGGGCGGATTCATGGAGAGGGTGAGCCCGACGGGCATCTTGTTTCTGGAGAGGTCATCGGCATAGTAGCCGGTGCGGAAGTCGAGCTTGACGCCGGGCTGGTCCACCTTGATCTGGATCTTGTGGTACACGCCGTCGTACTTCGGATCGGGGGGAATGTAGGCGATGGAGTAGTAGTTTGCGCCGTTGTCGATGGCCTTGAGGACGGCGGTCGACATGTCGTTGGTCTCGGAGTAGGCGATGCCGCCGGTCGCCTCGGCAAACTGCTCCAGCGAGAGCTGTGCCGCACGCAGCCGGCCGACGCCCTGCGCGGCGAGGGGGTAGATAGAGACCTGCGACGCGGTGAGGGCGTCATAGGCCAGGCTGAGGGACTTGGAGTAGTCGGGCAGCGAGCCGCCGTGGTTGGGGTCGGTCAGCGCGGGATTTCCCATGGCGAACCAGATGAGGTTCTTACGGCCCTTGAGCGCGGCGGTGTCCGCGGCGATCTGGCTGAAGGTCTCGAGCACCATGCGGTTGCGCATGTCCGCCTGCACGTCCTGCTGGTTGCCATTGCCGTCGAGATCAAGCGGCGCGGCGTTGATGGCCGCCTTGAGGATCTCCGGGTCGGAGGTGAATCCCTGCATGATGTGCAGGCTGTTGGTCATCGCGATGACGGCGACGCGCGTACCCGCGGGCATCTGGTCGACCGCGGCGATGGCCGCCTGCTTGACGTAGTTTTGCAGCTGCAGCGCGTGGCCGACCTGCCAGGTGTTCTGGCTGTCGACCGGGGCCTCGTTGGCGAAATCGAGCAGGATGATGTTGACGGCAGAGCTGGGCGGCGGCGGTTGCAGGTTGGTGTAGACGTGGGGCGGCAGCTGCTGGATGGGCATGACGGGCCGCTCGCCGACCTCCTCGAAGTTGCGGATGGGCTGCGGCTTGCCGTCTTCGAGGATGGTGAAGTCCGATTGGGTGAGGCCGTGGATGGCCTGACCGGTGGCGTCGGTTGCGGTGACATCGACGATGGTGAGGCGGGAGTAGACCTGAAGGGTTGTGGCTTCATTTGAGGACGGCCCCGCCAGGTTCTGTTGCGCTTGCGCTGTTGGCAGGCAGAGGCGGAGCCCCAACGCCATCACGAGCGCCATCCCGGATATCGCCAAAGGTCTCATTGTTCGTCGCATTCCTGGTTGCATTGCCATCTCCATTGGATTCAAACCCCGGTATTGAGGTCCACACTCGATTCCAGCCAAAGAATCTTGGCGATCGTACGCGGATTTTAGCTGGCGCGGCAGGCAACCTCCTGCCGGGAAGGCACATCGGGCCCTGTCGCCCATCGGCGGGCACACATTCGATACAATCAACCAGATGGCAGAACAAGAGGCAGGCAAGCTCGCGCAGGCGCAGGCTGCAGCAGCGCCCATACCCGAAGCCTGGCGCAGGACAGAGCTGGCGCGGCATCCCGACCGCCCTTATCCCATGGACTTTATCGAGGCGCTTTTCACCGACTTCAGCGAGATCCACGGCGACCGCGCCTATGGTGACGATCCGGCGATGGCCTGCGGCATGGCGCTGTTTCACTCGAGGCCGGTGCTGGTGATCGCCAATTTGAAGGGCCGGACACTGAAAGAGCGGGTGGCGCGCAAGTTCGGCTCGCCCGACCCGGAGGGCTACCGCAAGGCGCTGCGCGCGATGAAGATCGCGGAGAAGTTTGGCCACCCGGTCTTCACGTTCCTTGACCTGGCGGGGGCGAATCCTGGCATTGGCGCGGAGGAGCGCGGCCAGGGCGAGGCGATTGCGCGCAATTTGCTGGAGATGTCGCGCCTGCGGGTGCCGACCATTGCAACCATCACGGGCGAAGGAGGATCGGGAGGCGCGCTGGCGCTGGCGGTAGCCGACCGGGTGCTGATGCTGGAGAATGCGATCTATTCGGTGATCTCTCCGGAGGGCTGCGCCTCCATTATGTGGAAGGACGCGTCCAAGAAGCAGTTGGCGGCCGAAGCGCTGAAGTACACCGCGTTCAGCGTGCGGGACCTGGGCTGCGTGGACGATGTGCTGACTGAACCGGAGGGCGGGACGCATTGCGACCCCGCCTACGCGGTGGCGATGGTGGATGAGAAGCTACAGCACCATCTAGCTCAGCTTGACGCCAAGCCGATCGACCAGTTGCTGGAAGAGCGCTACCGGAAGTTTCGCAACATCGCCCAGTTCTATACCGCCGCACAGTAGCGGCCCCGAAGACATCTCCGGCCGCAGATGCGAGCAGAAGGCAGCTGAACGTGCAGGCGTCCGATACCCCGACCACCGCCGTACCTCCGCCACCGCGCTCGGCGCTGCCGCCAGCGCCCTTCGCGGCGCCGGGATTGGCACGCCAACGTCCCCGCTCGCTGCTGATTGCGCTGTTTATCGCTGCGGGCTCCTGGTACTTCTGTGCGCTCCAGGTGGCAAAGAGCGCTGCCGATGGGCTGGCGAACAAGTTCGGTCTCTCCGACGAGCAACCGCTGCTTGAGAAGGCATTCGCGCTCTTTCTGGTCGTGGTTGGCCTGGCGCTGCTGCGCGCGATCGAACGGCGGCGCGCGCCTCTGCGGCTGGCGATTGGGCTGCCGCGCCGGAAGACATCGCCCGAGGAGTGGGGGACCGGAGCCGCCATCGGCTGGGGGCTGGCGGTGGCGTCGGTTGTCCCCATGGCGCTTGCGCGGACGCTGAACGTCCAGCTTTGGGCCTCGCCTCGGGCGTTTTTAGTGTGCGGGCTCAGTCTCGCGACGCTGGCTGTGGCTACGCTGGCAAAGGACATGGGCGTCCATGGCTATGCCTTTCAGCGGCTGATCGACGCCATCGGGCCGGTGCGCGCAACGATCCTGATGGCGCTCTTCGCAGCGGTCTACGAAGCTCTCAAGCCCGAGACGTCTCCAGTAGCCATCGCCATCGGCGTTCTCTCGAGCATCCTGCTCTCGCTCTGCTGGCTGCGCACCCAGGGTCTTTGGCTGCTGTGGGGGCTGCACTTTGCATGGGCCGCATCGACTGGAGTGCTATTCGGCCTGCCGCTGGCCGGCGACACGTCGTTCTCGTCGGTGGTGGACTCACGCGCCGTCGGCCCGCTCTGGCTCACCGGCGGGAGTTACGGTCCCGCAGGGGCGCTGCTATCGATCATCATTCTGTTGGCCGCTTTCCCGATCCTGGTGCGGGCGACCGACGACTATGCCTGGGACTACACCCGTCCGCCGATCATTCCCGCCGGATATGACGTTACGATTCCGCCGCCTGCCGCGCACGCAGCAATGGAGCAGGCGCAGGCGATCCAGCCGGCTTCTCTTGTCCAGATACTCCCCGCCGCGCCGCCAAGCGAAGCTCAGCCGCTGCCGCCGGAGTAGCTCGGAACGGGTCACGCGGTGAATGCGCGGCGCCAACCTTCGCTTGCAAAGAAAGCAGGGGAAGGCGCAAGATTTCAGTACACGAGGTGCCCGGCCATGGCCTTTCGTCGGAGAGATTATCCACGCGTTGCGTTCGCGGTTTGCGCCGGTCTTGGGCTGGCCGCTGTCCCGGCGGCGTGGGCGCAGGTCTTCGTGGTGGGAGAGAAGACGGCGATGGCGGATGTCTCCACCGACTTCCATCCCACGCGGGTCGAGCTGCCGTCGACGCCGATCGGTGAGCGAGGACGCCGGGAGCTGGTGCGGGACCTTGAGGCGGAGCAGGGCTTCGCCCATCGCACTCTGCCCCTGGGCGATGAGATTACCCTGATGGCCAACGGCAACCTGACGCCGAGCGGCGACGCCTACCGGGAGCTGCTCTACAAGAAGGGCGAGTCGGCCGCGCCTGGGGACCGGGTTGCCATCACCACGGTGACGGTCAAGGGCGACCGGATCATCTTTGACGTCAACGGCGGGCCATACCTCAAGCACCGCCTCCTCCGTCACGTCGATCTCGATGGTGTTCCCGTGGTCGGCAACGACGGCGCGCAGGTGACCGGTTTCCGGCTCACTCTGGTGTTCGAGGGTGGGATTCCGGACATCAGCGCGCCGGAGGTGAAGGCGCTGCTCGACCCGGTGATCGACTTCGGGGTGAAGAGCTCGGGCGAGGCCTACGCGGACACTCTTCCACCTTTCCTCAAGGATGCGATTGCCCGCCACGATGTGCTGGTGGGCATGGACCGGAAGATGGTGCTGGCCACGATGGGCGCGCCGCAGAGCAAGATTCGCGAACTGGTTCCGGGAACCACCGACCGGCACTACGAAGAGTGGATCTACGGGCAGATGCCGCAGACCGTGCGCTTCGTCCGCTTCGAGGGAGACCGTGTCACGCAGGTCCGCACCGCAGCGATGGGCCAACCGATCGCGGTCCGCGACCAGGATGAGATGCAGGGGTATCTGGGCCCGGACGATACCCGCGAGGTTGCCATGGGAGACGGTAAGCCCGGCAGTCACGATGAGTCGTCCGCTGCGCCGCCGACGATCCTCAAGCCGGGGGAGCGCGCGCCGGGCGCCTCGCAGCGGGTCCAGTACCCGGTCACGAGTTCCACGCCTCCGCCGGACAAGGCCGGCGGCGTCCCTACGCCGGTGACAACGGTACCGCCGGTCAGCGTGCCTGCGCAGCCGCTGCAGGCTTCGACGCCTTAGGGCACACTATTTCCCAAGAAACAGGCACCGCGGGCTATTGCTCCGCCGGTCGACTGAGCTAACGCTCGAGGCCCCACTGGTTGATGAAGTGGAAGCCACGGTCGAGCAGGGGATACTGAGGTGGGGTGGGGGTCCGGGTGAAGGTCAGGATGGCGGGAGTGAAGGGCCGATCGGGCTTGGCTCCGGGTTGGAGCTTGGCTTTAGGGCCGGGCTTCGGCGCTTCGGGTGGGAGAGAGGTGAGGATGATGTGGTCGGGATCGGGCATCTGCCAGGAGTAGGTGACCTCGTTACTGGAAGCGGGGATGAAGACGGCGATGGTGTGGGCGCCTGCGTCGATCCTGGGGTAGGTGCGCCAGAGTGTGCCGTCCGAGGAGCGGGTAAAGGCGCGGACCACTGTGTCGAGATAGAGGTCGGTGGCAGGTAGGCCTTCGGGCGTGATGAAAGGACCGCTGGCTGGGTGGGCCGGGTCGAGATGCCAGGCCCCGAGCAGCGGCGACGAAATATGGGCTTCGTTCCGTCGTTGTTTCCAGCCCATAAACATGCCGAATGGAGCTAATGCCAGGAAGAACACCAGGAAGATGATTTCGAAGGTGCGGATGGTGATGCGGAAGGCACGGCGGGAGGTGGGGGGCGCCCAGACGCCGTTAGGCACAGCGGGCTGGCGCAGCCAGAAGAAGCGGAAGAGTGCGCTGAGATCGGGCAGGACGAGGAAGAGCGAGGCGAGGAGAAGCGCTGTGGCGAAGAGCTTGACCGGGACGTCGAAGAAGAAGTTGTCGAGGACGACGTTGGCGAGGACGAAGGAGGAGAAGAGGGCGCCCAGAAGGGCGGTTCGCCGGAAGAGAAGGAGAACGCCGCCGACGACCTCGGCGAGTCCCAGGATGGATTCGTAGGCGGGATTGAGGGCGATGAGCGACCACAGGAAGGTCATGGGCGAGACGTGCCCCACCGGCTCATTGAGGATGGCGATGGAGATCGGCGCCATCTGCAGCGGGAAGAGTTTGGCGAGGCCATACTCGAACATGAACATCGCAATGGTGAACCGCAACAGAAAACGCAGCCATGCGTGAAGCGTCCGATATTCCGCGCGGCGATTGCCTCGACGAGCGGCGACCGCGGACCAGAGCAGACCTCCGGTCACGGCGAAGAGAAGAAAGAGCCCGTTGAGGATCCAGTTCAGCGTGGTGTCGCCGGAGCCGGTCGGGTGCCATCGTGCGGCGATGCCGGTGAGGTGGAAGACGTGTTGACCTACCCACACGGCGAGATGGTTCATGGGCCAGGTGAGGCCGTCATCGATCCACTCGCCGAGTCTGGGGATCATGCCGAAGAGAGTGCCGTTGTCGAAGCAGAAGAGGAAAAAGAAGAAATAGACGAAGGCGATGCGGAAGCTTACCCGGGCGAGCGGGGTCCAGGCAGTGGGCGCGGAAGGTGCGAGGGGCGGGTCTGTGGTCTGGGCGATCGCGGCAGGAAGCGATGCGGGGATTGTTTGAGGAGGAGTGACGGAGCTTTCCCGGGGACTGCCTGAGATTTCCAAGGAGATCGCTCGCGGGGTTGGATTTTGGACCGCGCTCCATTCTTGCGTGTGGTGGGCGCGGGGTCAAGCTCCGGGTTAGACGGCGGCGGCGAGTGCGGTCCGCTGTGCGGCGAGCAAGTCGCGGATACCCTTTTCGGCGAGGTCGAGCATGGCGGTGAGCTGGGCGCGGGAGTAGGAGACGCGCTCTGCGGTCGCCTGGGTCTCGACCAGCCCGCCGTCGGCCAACATGACGACGTTCATATCGACGTCGGCGCGGGAGTCCTCTTCATAGACAAGGTCGAGCAGCAGATTGCCGTCGACGATGCCGACTGAGGTCGCGGCGACCATTTGGCGCAGCGGCGAGGTCTTGAGCGTGCCGGCGGCAACCAGCCTGCCCAGCGCGATGGCCAGCGCAACTGAGGCGCCGGTGATGGCGGCGGTGCGCGTGCCTCCGTCGGCCTGGAGGACATCGCAGTCCAGGATGACGGTGCGCTCGCCCAGGGCCTTCATGTCCACTACGGCGCGCAGGGACCGGCCGATGAGGCGCTGGATCTCATGGGTGCGGCCGCCGATCTTGCCGCGCTCGCTCTCGCGCGGGGTGCGGGTGAGGGTGGCGCGGGGCAGCATGCCGTACTCGGCGGTGACCCAGCCGCGGCCCGAGTTGCGCATCCAGCCGGGGACGCCAGTCTCGATGGTGGCATTGCAGAGGACGCGGGTGTTGCCGGTCTCAACCAGGACGGAGCCTTCGGCGGTGGCAACGTAGCCTGTGGTGAAGCGCGTCGGGCGCAAGGTGTCGGCAGGTCGGCCGTCGGGGCGGAAGAGCAGAGGGGGGACGGCCATTTGGGCGGCGCTTGTTGTGTCTGATTGCGGGAGGGCCTGAGGCATCTGGCGATTATAGTGGCGTGTGCGCGGGATTGGCCCTATCGTAAAGATCGGGCAAACTTAGGCGAGTTCACCGCTTCCCAAGCGATGCAAGAACGGCGGGACGATCGACCCGAAGCGGGAATCGCGTCCCGTTTTGGGAAAATTGCAGGAGACCGTTTGTCTTGATGGAGATGGAGCCGAGAGGGAGCCAGGATGGGTTCCATTTCGGGAAAAGGGCTTCCAGATTGGGACGGAAGGGAGGAGCGGTCAGGCGATTTATTATCATTGACTTATGAAGTTCGTACCAGTTTGGCACTCAACCTGATACTACAGCGGGTGCCGGTCTCTCCTGAAACCGGATAAAGAGGGCAGGCTGACTTACGGGAGTATCCACGATGCGGGCGAAGCCGAGCAGTACCGCCATGGGGATGTATAGCCGTTCCGGAACATTCACGTCGCACATGCCGCCGCCGATTCTTGCCAGCGAGGCGGTAGGAAACCAAAGCAGGTCCGCGAGCGGCCGGGCGGAACGGAATGCGTCCGCGAGCGCCTCGGCTATCGCGACCACCGGGGACGCCCGCGGGGCTGCGGCGCGTCCGGCGCCTGGTCCTCAGCAGCGAGCCGGCCATGACAACCCGGGCGACTCCGAAGTGGCCCAGGGCGAGGGGCTGCTGCACGACGCACAGAATCTGTTGGGCGCGGTGGGTCTCTATTGCGATCTGTTGTCGGCGCCGGGCGTGCTTAAGCCGGAACACCTCCACTATGCCGAGGAGCTGCGTCTGGTGGGTACGCGCAGCAATGCGCTGGTGGAGCATCTGGTCCTCTCATTGTTCCCGCCGGAGCAATCCAGGGATCGCTCCGCGTGGGAGGAGCGGGAAGACGCCGCGGCCTCGTCCGCCAACAAGCGGGCCCTGGCAGTTTCCGAAGAAGCTCCCTCGAATCCGGTGCGGCCCGCGACCCTGCGGGCGATCGTCGAACGCTGTTCGGGCCTGCTGAGCCAGGTTGCCGGCGGGAGGATGATTGAGGTGAGCTATGGCGCCGCGGCCACCATGCCGGTGCTGGTGTCCGAAGAGGCGGTCGAGCGCATTCTGGTCAATCTGGTGCGCAACTCGGCCACGGCGCTGGAGCGGCGCGCGGGGGGCGGCAAACTCGCTGGACATCTGCCCGCCGGCGACCGTCCGGGAACCGACCCGGTCACGGTGCGGAGGACCTCGGACGGGACCGAAGACGAGACGCCGGGGGCGATCCGCATCGGTGTCGGCCTGCTCATCAATCGAACGCGCGACCCCAGACCCTGGCCGTTCCGGCGAGTACGGCTTACGGTGGAGGATTCGGGCTGTGGGATGACCTCGGACGAGCTCGAAAGAGCGCTCCGCCCTGCCGGGGAGCGGCCGCAAGGCGGGCGTGGGATTGGCCTTCGTGTCGTCCGCGAACTGGTTGCGGGCTCCGAGGGAGAGCTTCGCGCGATGAGCGCACCGGGGATCGGAACGCGGATGCAGATCGAATGGCCGGTGGCGGGAATCGCATCCTGGGCGTCCGTGCCTGGGGAGATGGACAAGCCCCTGCGGTCGCCGCCGGAGTCCGGCGCGATCCCAATGAAGCGCGGTATGTCGAAGGCGCGCACGGAGCGGCCCGCCGCTGGAGTGCTGGCGAAGGCCGGCGGCCGGTCCAGGCCGCGCCACACTCAGAACTCCCCGGCCGGTACAGGAGGGCGGATGCCATGCTGATGCCGGAGTCCTATCCTTTTTCGCCGTCCGCCAGATCCGGCGCTGAGCACGGCCAGGCTGCCAACCCGGTCCACGCCCGCGAATCGGTCAACTCAGCTGTGCGACTCAATCTGCCGGGTGTCTCCCCAGCCGGGCCCAAGTCCGGCGGGCAACGCGGGCCGGGTCATGAGATCGCACCGCCGAGCGCGCCGTCGGGCGTGTTGGTAGGCGTCTCCGAGGTCGGCGGCCTCAGCCGGTTTAGCCACCTGGCCGAAGGGCTGCCGCCTCTGCGCGTGCTGGTCGTGGACGACGACGCCCCGGTGCGCAAGGCGTGCTGCGAGATCGTCGCCGGTCTGGGGTTCGTGCCGCTCTCAGCGGGCACTGTGCCCGAGGCCCGCGAGATGTTGAAGGAGCAGCACGTGGACATGCTGCTGCTTGATTTGAAGCTGCCCGGAGGGGGCGGACTGAAGCTGCTCGGCGAAGTAAAGGCCATGTATCCGGAGACCGGCGTGGTGGTGATGACCGCGTTTGCGACGGTCTCGTCGGCGGTCGAGGCGATGCGCATCGGCGCGGGCGACTATCTGACCAAGCCGTTTGCGCTGGAGGAGCTGACCAACGTGCTCGACCGCTCGAGCCGGCGGCTGCACTTCGATCTCGAGAGCCGCAAGCTGCGCGAGCGGCTGCGCACGCAGAAGGGCACCGGAACCCTGATTGGCAGCTCGCCGGAGATGGAGAAGGTCTACCGGATCCTCTCGAAGGTTGCGTTCTCGACCCATCCGGTGTTGATCCTAGGCGAGAGTGGCACGGGAAAGGAGTTGGTCGCGCGGTCGATCCATAGCAACGGCCCGCACGCAGCGAAGCCCTTCATCCCCGTGGACTGTGGGTCGCTGGTGCCGACGCTGATCGAGAGTGAGCTCTTCGGATATGTCAAGGGCGCCTTCACCGGTGCCAACCGGTCGCGGGACGGACTGCTTGCGGCGGCGGAGGGAGGGACGGTCTTTCTCGACGAGATCGGCGAGCTGCCGCTGGACCTGCAAGCCAAGCTGCTGCGCGCGCTGCAGGAGAAGGAGGTGCGCCCGGTCGGGGCCACGCACGCGGTGCCGATCTCGGCGCGAGTGCTGGCGGCGACCAACCGCGATCTGGGAGAGATGGTCGCGCAGGGGCTGTTCCGTAAGGACCTTTACTTCCGTTTGAACGTCGTGAACCTCAAGATCCCGCCCCTGCGGGAGCGGCGCAAGGACATTCCGATCCTGGCGGCGCACTTCCTCGAGCAGAGACGCCGCGAGACGGGTGTCGCGCACTCGTTCACCGAAGACGCGATTCGGTTGATGACCGAGTACGACTGGCCGGGCAATGTGCGTGAGCTGGAGCATGCGATCGAGCGCGCCTGTGCCTTCTCCTCGGGGCCCATCTTGCATATGGCCGATCTGCCCACCCAGCTCCAAGACTTCCGGATGCACCAGCACGCGGCCGACCTCTCCGCGGCCGGAGCGGGCGAAGGAGGAGACGGGCATGCAGCCCAGGGCAGCGGCATCGTCTCCATCGCGGACATGGAGAAGCAGGCGATCCTGGGGACGATACGTCAGTTGCAGGGCGACAAGCTGATGGCGGCGCGGCTGCTGGGCATCGGCAAGACGACGCTCTATCGCAAGCTGAAGGAGTATGGCCTGGCGGAGGCGAGCGAGTCGATGGAGGACTGACGGTCCTCGGCTGCGCGCGGGCTGAAGATGCGCTGACGGGGGACGTTCCTTGGCGGATACGGCGGAGGAGCAATCATCTGCTGCTATGCTGGGCTTGCCGGTATCCAACCGGGAAGCGTGAGGGAAGATGTCTGAGTCTGTGAAGGTTACTGTTCGGCCGAACGGCCCGCTGCGGGTCGAGGGACCGATTGTGTTGAGCGATGCCGAGGGCAGGGAGTGGGACCTGACCGGCAAGCCAGCGGTCTCGCTGTGCCGCTGCGGCGCCAGCGAGAAGCGGCCTTTCTGCGATGGCTCGCACAACAAGATCAGCTTCCAGTGCACGGCGACCCCAGCGACCCTGACCTAGAATTCCACCTTTGAGAACGCACATGCGGTCATGTCGAACCTTCCGCATCCTGCTTACGGCCGCCGCGATGCTATGCGCGACGGGCGTGGCCGCGGCTGCGCGAAAGAGCGCATCGGCCGCGACGCAGAGCGGATCTGGCGTCTCTGAAAACGAGCCGTTGGGCGAGTACGTGGGGCAGTATCGCGGCACTGCGGACGCCGGCCAGCTCAACTCGGTGTACCTGGAGGGTGGAGTTCTTTACGAGGAGAGCGAGCACAGGGAGCGGCAGCGACTGACTGCGGATGCCGGTGAGGCGGAGGCCGCGGACCGATTCCGGCTTGAGGTCACGCCCGCGCATGTCGTCTTTCTGCGCGATGCGGCGGGGCAGGTCTCGGGGCTCAGGTTTGTGCTGGACCGCGATGGGCGGACGCTGCGGGAGGAGCGGCGCGTCAGCACGGTGGGCGCGCGGCTGAATCTGCAACGCCAGTACACGCGGCAGGAGGCGATGCTTCCGATGCGCGACGGCGTGCGACTGCACGCGGTCATTCTGCGGCCGGCGCATGCGGGTGCGTCCGAGACGCTGCCGTTCCTGATGGACCGCACTCCCTACGGCGTAGACGGTATGGACTCGGAGGCCATCAATCGAGACAAGCCGGAGCTGGCGGCGAGCGGATACATCTTCGTCTTCGAGGACATCCGCGGGCGGTATGGCTCGGAGGGAAGGTTTGTGATGAACCGGCCGGTGGTGCCGCAGCTGGCGAAGAACGATGTGGACGAGACGACGGACACGCACGACACGATCGACTGGCTGCTGAAGAATGTGCCGGGGAACAACGGGCGGGTTGGGGTGTATGGAGTTTCGTACGACGGGTTTCTGGCGATGATGGCGGGGATCGATGCGCACCCGGCGGTGCAGGCGATTTCGCCGCAGGCGCCGATGACGGACGTGTGGATGGGCGACGATTTCTTCCACAACGGGGCGTTCCGCGAGAGCTACGGCTTCGACTACGTGCAGGAGATGGAGGCGCAGAGGACCGATGTGCCGGTGGACATGAAGGGCGATACGTTCGACTTCTTTCTGCGCAACGTGAACTTCGCGGGGGCGGCGAAGGATGCGGGAATGAGCAAGTTGCCGACGGCGGTGGCGTTCCTGACGCAGCCGGCATATACCAAGTTCTGGCAGGCGATGGCGGTGGAGGACCACCTGACGCAGGTGTGTGGGGGACGCAGGCGGAGTATGCCGCGCTGAAGCAGCACGATACGAAGCACGAGGTCTTTCTGGTGCTGGGGCCGTGGAACCACGACGGGTGGGAGCGCGCGGCGCGGCAGCTGAGCACGGCTTACGGAACGGTTGAGCTGGGCGAGGCGACGGGGACGGAGTTTCGCAGGACGTTTGAGGCGCCGTTCTTTGAGAGGTACCTGAAGGACCGGGCGGGGTTCGACCTGGCGGATGCGGCGAGCTTTCGGACGGGGGTGAATGCGTGGCGGCGATACGATGTCTGGCCTCCGAAGGAGGGGTTTGCGGCGGCGCGGCTGTATCTCGAGCCGGGGAAGAGGCTGAGCTTTGTCGCGCCGCAAGAGAACGCAGGTGGGGCGGCAAGCGGCTCATCCGGGGCGAGTTCTGAGGTGGCGGCAAGTTATGTCTCGAACCCGGCGGACCCGGTGCCGTACCGGCATCGGCCGATCCAGTCGACGTATGGGAAGGGGTCGGGGTGGTACACATGGCTGGCGGAGGACCAGAGCTTTGTGGCGGGACGGAAGGATGTGGCGACGTTTGCGATGCCGGCTCTCGACCACGACGTGACGGTGACGGGCGAGGTGACGGCGGACCTGTTTGCGGCAACCACGGGGTCGGACGCGGACTGGGTGGTCAAGCTGATCGACGAGTATCCAAGCGATGCGGCGGCGCCGGATGCGGGGTATCAGCTGATGGTGGCGGAGGAAATATTCCGCGGGCGGTACCGGAAGAGCTTCGAGCAGCCGGAGGCACTAACACCCAATACTATCAATGAGTTCCGGTGGAGTCTGCATGGGGTGGATCATACCTTTCTGAAGGGGCACCGGATCCTGGTGGAGGTGCAGTCGAGCTGGTTTCCGCTGTACGACCGCAACCCGCAGACGTTTGTGCCGAACATCATGACGGCGCCGAAGGGGGCATATAAGGCGGAGACGATGACGATTTATGGGTCGGCGAGGTACCCGTCGCGGCTGGAGCTGCCTGTGGCGTCTTCGGTCGCGAAATAGGCTTGAGCGGGATGTGCGGTGGTGGTTCACCTCCGGAAGAGGAATTAAAAACAACCTAGAATACTGAAAACATGGGCAAAAATACCCGGATCGATCTCCATTGCGATCCTTTCCCTGCCGGGGGCTCGCTTGGATCACGGAAGAGAATTAAAATGATCCTAAAATATTGAAAGCATGGGTAAAAATACCCTGATCGATCTCCTTCGAATCCCCCCTGACTGGCTCTTCAGGTCCGGTCTGAGTTTTCACCCCTCAGGCACGACGCTGGGAGCTTCCTGCTCCTGTCTCTATTATACGGGGGGTGTCAAGGTGGGGCGGGTGGGCGATGTAGGTTCTTCGTTGTGTCGGTCTGTGGGTGGGGGCTATGGTGGCTTATTTAATACCACAATGTTCGCGTGTTGTTCGCTTATTTTGGGGTGGTGGCTTTTGTGTTACCAACGACGTTGCCATTTATGGACGTCCCTTGAAGGCGATGGGCATTTGCCCGAGCGGATCCACTGGCTGGAGTTCGAGGTATGCATGAAATGCTGGGTGAACTTGGAATCGCTTCTTTCCTATCGATTTCGCAGTTTTTCTGGCAAGGCTGGCTAGCTTGGCTTGTTGCTCCTTGTCGTAGCAGAATGCAAACCTTCCCGGGTTGGTCTCGAATGCAAAGAACGTGAGTTCTTGTAGGAGGTCGATGACGAAGGCCGAGCTCGTCATCCCGAGGTTTGCGGCTTCGAGGGTTTCGCGTACGTCGTCCTCTGTTAGAACTGTCGGCCCCCCGAAGAGTTCGACCATAAACTGCTGTAGTTCCCGGAATTGGGGAGTGCCTTCCGCCATGAGCGAGTCAAAAACGAATCCGGAATATTTCTCAATTCCAGATTCGATATCCTTCTCTTCTATCTTGGCATGGCCTCTGTTGACCGCGTTCTGTAGGCTTGCGCGCACTAAATAGATGAGATCCCTCGGCCTTGGGAATACGGACTCCACGAGAAACTGGGGTGTTGGGACGTCATGGACAGTATCTACGAAGTAACGGGTCCAGATTTCGGCCGCGTCGATCAGGCCTGGGTCGGCTTTAAGTATCCGCTCCTCGATCACTCTCACTAGCAGTTCCGGGTCGTTCCACTCGATTCTTCTTACCGGAAGCTTGTCCGGCTCCCGGGCATAGGATAGGACGGCCGCATAGATGTCGCTGCGTATGAAGATCGTCATCGCCACGTCCAGGCGCCGCTTTCCCAAGGAGCTCTTCCTGAAGTCGTCTGCGATTCTGAAGCTCACACTCAGCAGGCCGAAGAGTAGTTCGCTTACCAGCTGGACATTGGCACGAGGGGTCCAACTCTTGTCGAGATTATCGACGAGTATCGATACGTATGCCATCTTTTCCAGCGAATCTATTAACAGATCTTTGAGTCTGTTTAGAACCAGACGGTGTACCTGCTCGCTAATCCTTGCCTTCATATCTTGGCTTGTCGAGTCCGATTCTTTGATTGGGGCTAGCCGGGCGACCAAATTTTCAAGCCGCATGGAGAACTCTGGCAGAATCAACTCTTGGTTTCCATCTACAAATTCGACTAGGTTCTCCTCTCCTTGCGTGCGCCCGGTGTAGCTGGGCCGGTTCAGAATCTTTTCGTACACGCTCTTGGCGAGTTCTGTGTAGATGAGCGCCTTCCAAAAGCTCTCCACCAGAAATCCCTTTTCCGAGATGGTCATTTGATGTTGGAGAATGCCGATCAATCCCTCTAATTCGTAGTCCACGGGCTTTATTACGCATACGTGGTTTCTTGGATCCGCTTGCAGGTGATCTGCGGCCTTTAGCAAGGTCGCCGTCTTTCCTGTTCCCTTGCGGCCAACAAAGATTGAGTGCTGTGCCTTCGTGGCTTCGCTGTACGCTGCGGTCGGTACAAAATACTCGAGGATATCTTCAGGTTCGTATTCGGCGATTGGGTCTCCGATATTCAGTGCCATCAGGCCTCCGTGGGCCTGAACTGCTTTGTAGTGCTGGGACTTGCGCGCTGTCTTGTCTCTGTCGGCGTCTAGCAGTTGGGAGAGCCAAGCTTGATAGAAGCCCTCGGCTTGCTTAGCGTCGAGGTGTGTTCTGAGTATGTTCTTGTAATCGATCGGCGATATGTAGGGATCATGGGCCAACATGAGAAGGGGCTGGTTTCCGCCGAACGCAAGGCCCGCCACGAATGCGTTCTTGGCGTTCGAAAGACGCACGTCCTCGTAGTCAGTAGAGAGGAAGTGGCAGATTATTCCACATGCTGCGTCAACGCTAGCTACGTACCATTCCAATGGCTGGATCCCAATTTCCTTGGGGTCGTCGATCACGTGTGCCAGCGGGGCGTCGGTTACCCGCCGAGAGATGCGCGTAACTGCTTCCGTGGAAATGCTCGGCTTGATGTAAAGGATAGAGTCGCTGCGGGTGGTTACGCTTGCCAGACTGGTTAGGTCGTCCAATAGGCAAGGCTGCTCGCCTTGGTAGGCTTCGTCTTTGTAGAACTGAGAGACTATCTCACTGCCGTTGTTGTAGGGTCTATATCCGATTGGGATGAGAAGCTGAAAACGGTCAAACAATACCTTAGCGCCGGCGACTTTTGGGTTGAATATGAGCCACAGCCTTTTGCGCTGGGTGAGAGCATACCCAATTTCGAACAAGACGTTGGGATTGAGGTTGGTAATATCGGCGATGAGGATATCGCAATCTTTGATTTTCTCGCAGATTGCGGTAATGATCGGTCGGCCGCCAATTGCGAGGCTGGTCCAACCCATGGCGGAAACCACCGATCCCGCGTTTAGAGTTTCAATCGCTGATTCGATCGCGTCTGCTTTTCCCGGAAGATCCGAGGGATATGCAAAAAAGCACTTTGGTGTTTCTCTCATTTCATTGAACGCCTCAGGGCTGTAGTCAATATAAGGCCCAATTCGACCGCGTGGCCTTAAATCGCCCCTCTTAGGCAAGACTGGTCGAGGTGAGCGGCAGCGCTTAGGGTTGGGGCGCGGCGTAGGAGCGAAGAGAGGCGAAGCCCTTCGGCGGGGCTCAGGGCAGAGGGGTTTTGCGCTTCGCGCGGCTGGTTTTTTGGCACGCCCATTCGGCTACGCTCAGGGCAGGCTGTGAACGTGTGCCCTTCCGGGTTGGGGGTTGTCCTGGGATGGTTGGGGGCTGGGTAGGTGGGGGGCGCGCGGTTGTGGTTGCAGGGACTGCAACTACGGGGATTCTGCGCGCCGCGCAGAATGACGAACGTAGGAGCAGAGGTGCGCGATTGTGGGGGCGGCGGAGGGGTGAAGAGGGGCGAGCCTTCGGCGGAGTGGTTTGCGCTGCGCGCGGCTGGTTTATCACGCGGCTGAAGCCGTGTGCTTAATGGATCGGCGGCGACTCAGCAGAGGGTTGGGGCATATGAGCGAAAGACAGAAGCAGGTCCTTCCCCTTCGGCTTCGCTCAGGCTCAGGATGACAATTTCTAGAGAGGTTCCTGGCTGGAGCTTTTTCGGAAGAAAGGGCCGGGCGGTTGAGGTGGTGCGGGGGTATCGGGGTCCTTCGACTCCGCGCTGTGCGCTTCGCTCAGGATGACGACGGGATGGGAACATGAAAAGCAGGTTTCTTCCGCTTCGTTTCCCGCAGGGTCAGGATGACAAATGCGAAAGGCGAAGGCGAATGCGAATGCGAATGCGAAAAGCAGATCCCCTGCGGGAATGACAAACAAAGAGGCAGGGACAACAGCAGGTCCTTCCCCTTCGGGTTCGCTCAGGGTCAGCATGTTTGAGCCGATTTGGGAGTGGGGGTGAGGGAGGGGTGCGGATGCGGGCACCTTCTTCCTGTTTTGGGACGCAGGCTGCACCTATTTGCGCAGGGGAATGGGTTCCACAGTGGGGCTGCGGAATAGATTCGAGAGACACAAGGCAAGTCCGCACGGCGCAGGCGACGCGGGAACCTTCGCCTGGCTCCGGCGGACTGCCACTGTGGGCTGCGAGTTTGGGCTGCGAGTTTGGGCTGCGGCTTTGGGCTGCGACTTTGGGCTGCGACTTTGGGCTGCGACTTCGGGCTGCGAGTTTGGGCTGCGAGTTTGGGCTGCGGCTTTGGGCGACAACTGTGATTCCTGGGGAGGCTGAATGCGAGTGCTTATTGTGGAGGACGATCGGGCGTTGGGTGCGTTTCTGCGGACGGGGCTGGAGACGGAGGGGCACCGGGTGGATTGGGTGGAGGATGGCGAGGCGGCGCTGAGCCATGCGGCGGCGCATCCGCCGGACCTGATGGTGCTGGACCTGAGCCTGCCCAAGCGCGATGGGATGGAGGTGCTGGCGGAGATGCGCGCGCGCAACGACGACACGTCGGTGCTGGTGCTGACGGGGCGCAACAACGTGGACGCGCGGGTGGAGTGTCTGGACCTGGGCGCGGACGATTGTTTGCTGAAGCCGTTCAGTTTTTTTGAGCTGACGGCGCGCTGCCGGGCGCTGCTGCGCAGGCGGGAGCAGTTTGCCGATCCGGTGCTGCGCTATGGCGACCTGCGGTTGAACCGGATTGAGCACAAGGTGAAGCGCGCGGGGCGGGAGATTGAGCTGACGGCGAAGGAGTTTTCGCTGCTCGAATATCTGCTGCTGCATCGCGGGGAGTGTGTCTCGCGCAGCCAGCTGCTGGCGGAGGTGTGGCAGATCGATAAGGAGACGGGAACGAATGTGGTGGATGTGTACATCAACTACCTGCGGCGGAAGCTGGATGCGAGGGAGCCGCTCGACGCGACGACGGCGCTGATTGAGACGGTGCGTGGGCGGGGGTACCGGCTGGGCGGGTTGGGGCGGCGGCCAGGGGCGAAGGAGTTTCCGACGGCGGCGCAGATTGCGGCCGCTCCCTGCGCGTAGGGCGACATGGGATACGGGCCGAACAGGGCGGGCGGCGCGGGCCGGGAGGGTGCGGGCGGCGCGGGGAAGGCCGCGGAGCTGCGGACGGTGGTGCTGGCCAGCGGGGACGCGCACTTTCGGGCGCGGCTGCGGCAGCAACTGACGGCGATGCGCTGGCAGGTGCGCGAGGCTGGCGGGGGCGCGGAAGCGATGGCGCAGCTGGAGTCGCAGGCGGCCGAGGCGATGGTGCTGGACTCGCCGCTGCCGGACCTGGAGGTGGGTGAGTTTGCGCGGCAGATGAGGAGCCGGCATCCGGTGATGGACCTGCTGCGGGTGGATGAGGGGGTGGGCGAGAGCGGGGCGCGGAGTCCGCGGCGGAACGAGCTGCTGCATGCGTTGCGGCGGGCGCAGGAGGAGGCGCGCGGGGCGGGCGCGGCGGAGATGCCGGCGTGGGCGACGGCGCCGGTGACGCCGCCGCGGGCGTCGGGTGCAGAGCGGCTGGCGCCCGGCGGGGAGCGCGCGGCGGCGGCGATGGAGGTGGAGGAGGCGCTGCGGGCGCGGGGCGCGGTCGCTGAGGCGTGGGGCCCGTTCGGCGGAAGCGAAGAGCAGGGTGCGGCGGGCGAGGGTGGTGTGGGACTCATGGAGCGCGGCGCGGAGGGTGCTGAGGCGGGGGAGATTGCGGACGGGTTGCCGGGCGAGCGGGTGATTGGCGAGCGGCGGGTTGCGGCGGGTATGGCGCCGGCGCGGGTGGGGACGCTGCTGCTGCCGGAGATTATGGGGCAGAGCGCGGGGATGGTGGAGATGGCGCGGATGGTTCGGCTGGTGGCGCCACGGTCGACGGCGGTGCTGATTGAGGGTGAGACGGGGACGGGCAAGGAGCTGGTGGCGAAGGCGGTGCATCGGTTGAGCGCGCGGGCGAGCAAGCCGTTTGTGGTGTTGAACTGCGCGGCGATTCCTGAATCTTTACTTGAGGCCGAATTGTTTGGGCATACGCGCGGGGCGTTTACCGGGGCGGTGCAGTCGCGCATGGGCAGGATTGAGGCGGCGCATGGAGGGACGCTGTTTCTGGATGAGATTGGTGAGATGCCGCTGGGCTTGCAGCCGAAGATGCTGCGGTTCTTGGAGGCGGGCGAGCTGCAGCGGGTGGGCGACAACGAGACGATGCGGGTGGATGTGCGGGTGATCGCGGCGACGCACCAGCATCTGAGGGAGCGGGCGGCTGAGCGGACGTTTCGGCTGGACCTGTACCACCGGCTGGCGGTGTTTCCGGTGTTTCTGCCGGCGCTGAAGGACAGGATGGAGGATGTGCCGTTGCTGGCGGCGTACTTGCTCGAAAAGATGGGGGAGGAGATGCCGGTGAAGCGGCTGTCGGCTGGGGCGGCGGCGCGACTGATGGAGTACGACTGGCCGGGGAATGTGCGCGAGCTGGCGCATGTGCTGGAGCGGGGCGCGATCTTTGCGGAGGACCGGAGGGAGATTGGGAGGGAGGAGATACGGTTTTAAGGGGGTTGTCTAATCCTGGGAGAAGTTTTCCTGGATGGTTTGGGCGACTTCGTCGATGAATGTTTCTTCGCCGAGTTCTTTGAACAGCGGACGAGCGGCCGCGGGAGAGGCAGTCGCC
The DNA here is from genome assembly GCA_050014235.1 of Acidobacteriaceae bacterium. Lineage (GTDB taxonomy): Bacteria > Acidobacteriota > Terriglobia > Terriglobales > Acidobacteriaceae > Edaphobacter. The sequence goes on along the minus strand of JBEKDS010000013.1, from coordinate 52,983 downwards.
GCCACCCCACCCAAGCAGAGCTTGGATGGGGCACCCGCCTATCATGGGGATGCTTCTCGGCTCCCTCATCCTCCGCTCTAATCGGGAGCAATAGACATGAAGTTACGCCAAGCTCTGCGGGTGAGCCACAAACCAAGTGGTCAGCGCTTCACACTTGCTCAAGAAGTAGGGAAAGTTGGCGATCAAGAAGCGAACCGATTCCGGCGTGACTTGAGCACTGTTCGGATGGACCGCGTCGTTCCGTTGGGCTCTGATGGCATCGAACATGGCAGACACTTGAGTTATCGCCCCATCCGATGGAGCGATGGTCTTGGCATTTCGGTCGATCGTGTCTCGGATGAACTCAAGGAACTTCACCAGTTGCCGACGCTGCAACAGTTGTTGCAGAGTCTGCTGGCTCTTCTGAGATGCGAGGGCAGGAAGCAGTGCATCGGCCAAGAGGTACAGAGCCTTCTCAGACGCGGCCCCCAGCATCACCGCAGCAGCAAAGTCAGCCCCCCGTTCAAAGGCGACAAGGGCTTCTACAACGTACTGTTCAATCACTGTGTCCATTTTGGTAACAAGAGCCCTTAATACCTTCATGTACCCGGCTGCATCTTCTGGAATGGGGTCGATGCTGTCAGTCCATTCCTGTCCTCGCTTCGTCACGTCATACGCGAAGGATGTGGGATGATGCTCCGGGAATCCGTTACTTGCGCTGTGCTGAGGGACTATATACCCGTTCCTAATCAAATAGAAAAATGCCTCATTGGCTGCGACCTTTAGAGCATAAGGCGCGTTGTCGAAGTCGAACGTCTGCCTCCTCATTTGCTGTTGCAGGGGCTCCAGTCGCACAGCGAGACCGACTTCTTCCAATTTCGTCCACAGGTTCTGCATGAATGTCTGGTATCGAAGATTGCCCGTGCCCTTAAGGCTCTTACGAACGATGGGAAGAATCCAAGTGAGGGAATAGTCTGGTTGTGTCATCGGAGATTCAGTTACTACCCTTTCAGAACGTCCGGTTGTTCAGGCGATGCAAGAAGGCTTGAGATAACCAGCGATGGGTCAATTGATGCCGAACCGCCTTGTGTCCGCTCGAGATACTTTATCGCGGTTATCGTCTTCTGCAATTGGAGCAGCCGATCATGGATACTCGCAGCCCTGCGAAATAAGAACATTGACCTCACGATGAAGATGATGCAAAGCAAGAGTAACGTGGCTGCAAAAACCCAAATGAACGTTGCCGTGTAAAACCGAATGACAAATAGAGCACCGATAGTGATCAGCCACAAGTTGGCGGCCCCAACAAAAATTGCGGCGAACAGGGAAAACATAGACCACCGGAAACTACTACGTGCATATCCTTCTGTCCACACGTAGCTCTTGTCGAGAGCCTCTATCCCATATCCCTCCGGGTCGAGAACGGCTTTGGCAGCGGTCGTAGGTGCAACCGGAGAATCTGGCGTTTTCGCTTCGGGAAAAGTGAGCTTGAACTCCGGCCCCGAGACAACCGCAAGCCACAGGAGCGTTGGGGTAACGAACACGGCCGAAATCGCCGGGAACCAGACGATATGCCATCTGAAACCTGCAGTTGAAGCCAGCCAGCCACCCACCCATAAGACGCCAGTGATTGCGGTGGCCGCACGCATTCTCGGATGTCGTCGAAGGTATTCGACGATTCCATATTTCACCGTGCCCCATTCGTTGCCGCCTACGGTCACAGTCCATTTCGCGGGCTTTATCTCTTCGGGGACCTTCTCACCGTCGATCATTAAAGGCGGCCTCTCCGGCGCATGGAACCACACGGAATCATCACGATTTTCTAATTACTTGGATGGACCCCTTGGTTTGCGGTGCCAGCAGACTCATGGCTGGCCCTATGGCGCTGGCCTACAGCCCGCGAAACCGTGTCTCACCCTGGCTTGGGGCTGCGCCCCTGCTAATTATAGAGCGGTCCCTCAGCCCACAGAACCGAGTGGGTGGCCCACCTTAGGTTTGGGTGCCCCGTCCTAGCTTGGCTAGGGCGGGGACGGGCCACGGAAGCGCAACTCGGGGGCAACTTCTCCTGACTCTTCCCGTCTCCGCGCTGTCCAGTGCGACTCGATCTCGACCGTCCCCTCGATTCCCGTGGCCCAGTGGCGGAAGCTGCTCCAAGCCCAGTTTTCGGGGGCGGCCACCAGGCCGCGCGCGACCGGGTTGCGGTGCATGTACCGCAGTTTTTCAATCCGCTTTCGCTCGCTGTGAACGTTGAAGTCATAGTAACGCGCCTGCCAGAAGGGTTCTGCCGCACGCAGGGCCAGGGTCCGCGCGACAGATTGCTTCAAGGACTGCAATGCTCGAGAGAGCTCCGCATCGAGCGGCTCGGAGAGGAGTAGGTGGACGTGCTCGGGCATCACGACGTATCCGGTGACGCGCAGCCGGTACCGCTGACGCGCCCATGCGAGCGACTTCTCGAAGGTGTCACGGCTCGCGGGCGAGGCGAGCTTCGGTTGACGGTGGTAGCAGCTGAATGTGACGAAATGCAGATCGCCGGTTTGTTGGAATCTGCGTAGTCCCTGCGGCATGAGAGAACGATACAGGGGTGAGCGGCCGCGGGGAAGGTGGTCTTCGGCAGCCCACCCAAGCGGAGCTTGGATGGGGCACCCGCCGTGGTCGTCGCCACCTCCACCCGCCGCAGTCGCCGTCAGCCCACCCAAGCAGAGCTTGGATGGGGCACCCGCCATCCTTCCGACTACATGAGGTGGACGGGGTCGATGTCGAGGAGGAGGTTGCGGCGGGGGATGGGGATGGAGTCGGCGTGGGTGAGGAGGGCGCGGAGGGTGCGGCCGAGGGTGTCGCGGCGCTCGGCCTTGAGGACGAAATGGAAGCGGTAGATGCGCTTGAGGCGGGAGATGGGCGCGGGGGCGGGGCCGAGGACGCGGACCTTGTCGAGCGGCGTGGCGGCGAACCAGCGGCCGAGGGTGTGGGCGAAGGCGGCGGCCTCCTCGAGTGTCTGGCCCTGGACGATGACGTTGGCGAGGACGGTGAGGGGAGGGTAGTGCATCCAGCGGCGGTACTGGAGTTCCTTGGCGACGAAGCCGGGGTAGTCGTGGGCGGCGGCGAACTGGATGGCGTAGTGGTCGGGGTTGTAGGTCTGGACGAGGACGCGGCCGGGGAGCGTGCCGCGGCCGGCGCGGCCGGAGACCTGGGTGAGGAGCTGGAAGACGCGCTCGGCGGCGCGGAAGTCGGGCAGGCCGAGGGCGGAGTCTGCGCCGACGACGCCGACGAGCGTGACGCCGTGGATGTCGTGGCCCTTGGCGATCATCTGGGTGCCGACGAGGAGGTTGATCTCGCCGGAGTGGAGGCGGGTGAGGAGGCGCTCCATGTCGGCGCGGCCGCGGACGGTGTCGCGGTCCATGCGGCCGATGCGCGCGTTGGGGAAGAGGGATTGGAGGCGCTCTTCGCCCTGCTGGGAGCCGGCGCCGAGGTAGTAGAGGTGTTCGGACTGGCACTTGGGGCAGTGTTTGGGGATGGCGCGGCGGAATCCGCAGTAGTGGCATTGGAGCCGGGCTGAAGTGCTGGCTCGGACTTCGAGGGCGTCGTTGGGCAGCGGTTTGTGGTAGGTGAGGGCGATGGCGCAGTTCTCGCATTCGATGCGCTCGCCGCACGCGCGGCAGAGGACGGTGAAGGAGTAGCCGCGGCGGTTGAGGAGGATGATGGCTTGCTGGTTGCGGTCGAGGGTGGATTGGGTTTCGGCGATGAGCTGGCGGGAGAAGATCTCTTCGCGGGCGGTTTCGCGGAACTCGGTGCGCATGTCTATTAATTCGACCGTGGGGAGCGGGCGATTCATGACGCGGGTGAGCATCTCGATGCGGGTGTAGCGGCCGCGCTCGGAGTTGGACCAGGATTCGAGGGAGGGCGTGGCGGAGCCGAGGACGACGACGGCGTTGTTGAATTTTGCGCGCATAACGGCGACGTCGCGGGCGTGGTAGCGCGGGGTCTCCTCCTGCTTGTAGCTGGAGTCGTGTTCCTCGTCGACGAGGATGAGGCCGAGGTTGGCGAGGGGCGCAAAGACGGCGGAGCGGGTGCCGACGACGATGCGGGCTTCGCCGCGGCGGATGCGGTGCCACTGTTCGGCGCGCTCGTCGGGCGTGAGGGCGGAGTGGAGGAGCGCGACTTCGGCGCCGAAGGCGGCGAACATCTGGCCGGCCATGGCGGGGGTGAGGCCGATCTCGGGGACGAGGAGGAGGGCGGATTGGCCGGCCGAGAGGGCGCGCTGCATGGCGGCGAAGTAGACGGAGGTCTTGCCGGAGCCGGTGACGCCGTAGAGCAGGATGGGGCGGAAGGTGCGCTGGGTGAGGGCGAGGGCGATGGAGGCTAGGGCTTCGGTTTGGGTCTCGTTGAGGGTGTGCTCGTGGGCGTGCTTTTTTCCGTGGGTGGAGATGCCGCCGAGGTGGAAGTCTTCGGGGGCGTCTTCGATGGCGACGAGGTTGCGGCGGACGAGGGTGGCCAGTGTTGATGCGGGGACTTGGAGCTCGCGGAGGTCGGCAACGCGGAGGCGGCCACCGGCGGCGGCGAGCTCGGCGAGGATGGCGGTCTGGTTGTCGTTGAGCTTGGGGATGCGGGCGTCGGGGACGAGGACGGCGATGCGATGGGTGCGGCGGGCATCGCGTTCTTCGGCGAGGGCTTCGCGGGTGAGCCATTTTTTTCGGACCATGGCGTCGAGGAGGGCTTTGTTGGCCTGGGTTGCGGAGCGGAGGGCTGAGGCTTTGGCGGCGTGGCCGTCTTCGAGGTAATTGAGGACGGCATACTCGCGGTTTTGTTGCTCGGGTGAGAGGCGGGAGCGGCGGGAGGAGCCTTTTTCGGCGCCCTCGTAGAGGACGCGGCGGCCGGCGGCGGCGATGCGGTAGACGGACTGGCGGCGGACCTCGGCGGCTAGGGGCATCATGCCGTGGAGGACTTCGCCGAGGGGGGCGACGTAGTAGGTGGCGATCCATTGGGCGAGGTGGAGGAGTTCGTCGGAGAGGAGCGGGGTGTCGTCGAGGATTTGTTGGATGGGTTTGAGGTCAATGTCTGCGGGGAGTGGGTCGTTGTGGAGGCGGACGACGACGCCCATGAGGCGCTGGCCGCTGAAGGGGACGAGGACGCGCGCGCCGATGGGCGGGACCGTGCCGTTGATCGCGTAGGTGAAGTTGCGGTCGAGGGGGACGGGGAGGGCGACGTCGCAGTAGTGGGGCATCTGGAATGAGACTAACGCTCTGCGATCCTGTGCGGCCAGCGTGCGGCTGGGATGGTATTCTGGAGGGAGATTTCAGAGGGAAATTGAACCAAATTTCAACGGGGACTGGGGTGTGCGAATGGCGACAGCGACGATCGATCTGGCGGCGGAGTACAAGGTTGCGGACATTGGGTTGGCGGAGTTTGGGCGCAAGGAGATCGACATCGCCGAGCAGGAGATGCCGGGGTTGATGGCGATCCGCAACAAGTATGCCGCGGGCAAACCGCTGGCTGGGGTGCGGGTGACTGGGTCGCTGCACATGACCATCCAGACGGCGGTGCTGATCGAGACCATGGTGGCGCTGGGCGCGGACGTGCGCTGGGCGAGCTGCAATATTTTCTCGACGCAGGACCACGCGGCGGCGGCGATTGCGGCGGCGGGCGTGCCGGTGTTTGCGTGGAAGGGGGAGTCGCTGGAGGAGTTCTGGTGGTGCACGAACCAGTCGCTGAATTTTCCGGACGGGAAGGGCGGGCTGCTGGGGCCGCAGCTGGTGATCGACGATGGCGGCGACGTGACGCTGCTGATCCACAAGGGATATGAGATGGAGGACGGCGACGGGTGGGTGAACTCGCCTTCGGGGTCGACGGAAGAGGATGTGATTAAGGCGCTGCTGAAGAAGGTGCACGCGCAGTATCCGACGCGGTGGCACGATGTGGCGAAGGAGTGGCGGGGGGTGTCGGAGGAGACGACGACGGGGGTGCACAGGCTGTACAAGATGTTTGAGAAGGGCAAGCTGCTGGTGCCGGCGATCAATGTGAACGATTCGGTGACGAAGTCGAAGTTCGACAATTTGTATGGGTGCCGCGAGTCGCTGGTGGATGGGATCAAGCGCGGGACCGATGTGATGATTGCGGGGAAGGTTGCGGTGGTGTGCGGGTATGGCGATGTGGGCAAGGGGTCTGCGGCCTCGCTGCGCGGGCTTGGGGCCCGGGTGGTGGTGACGGAGATCGACCCGATCAATGCGCTGCAGGCGGCGATGGAGGGTTACGAGGTCACGACGATTGAGGAGACGCTGGGGCGCGGGGACATCTATGTCACCTGTACCGGGAACGTCGACATCATCACGGTGGAGCATATGAAGCTGATGAAGGACCAGGCGATCGTGTGCAACATCGGGCACTTCGACAATGAGATCCAGATGGAGAAGCTAAACGCGGAGAAGGGCGTGACGAAGCTGAACATCAAGCCGCAGGTAGACAAGTACACGTTCCCGAGTGGCAATAGCATCTTTGTGCTGGCGGAGGGGCGGCTGGTGAACCTGGGATGCGCGACGGGGCACCCGAGCTTTGTGATGTCGAACAGTTTTGCCAACCAGACGCTGGCGCAGCTTGATCTGTGGAAGAACAAGGACACGTACAAGGTGGGGATTTATATTCTGCCGAAGAAGCTGGATGAGGAGGTGGCGCGGCTGCACCTGGAGAAGATTGGGGTGAAGCTGACGACGCTCTCAAAGAAGCAGGCGGATTATTTGAGCGTGCCGGTGGAAGGGCCGTATAAGGCGGAGCATTACAGGTACTAGTGGTGAGTTGTGAGTTGGTAGTTGTGAGTGATTGGGGCTGCCGCGGCTGGGAGATGGGCGGATTTGCGTGGCGCGGGGCGGGCGGACGGGGCCTGTAACCGAAGCAGGCGCAAATTTGCGGGGCACGGCGGCGGCGGCGGTTGCCCACGCAGCGGTGCATCCGGTATGGTTGCTACCAAGCAAAAAAAGGAGATTCCTTGAGGCTGGTCGGCTGCCTGCTGCTGTTGTCCGGGTTTTTCATCGTGCTCGCGGCGCTGGTGCTGCTGACTACGTTCTCGCAGCGGGCGGCGTTTACCGGCGCGGGACTGGGGATTGAAGTTCTGGGCCTCGCGCTGCTGACGCAGGGGCACAAGCCGGTCGTGAAGGAGCAGGGATGAACCTGGTTGTGTGTCTGCTCTCGATTCTGCTGGTGCCGCTGGCGGCGGCCGGGCTGGCGCTGATCCACCAGGGACTGGGGCGGTCGCGGTCCGCGGCGCACGCGATGCTGGGGACGCTGTGCGCGCTGGCGATTTCGGCGATTGTTTTTGTGCTGTGGGGATCTTCGTGGGCGGGGGTTGCGGGAGCTCCGGTGCATTCGTTTGTTGCCGGGGGAGTGCGCTGGGACTGGCTGGGGGCTGCGCCGTTCTTCGCGCGTGGCGCGGGTTTGGATGCAGCGGATGCGTCGGGGTTGGGCAAATCGCTGGCTTTGTGTCTGGAGATGTTTGCGGCGGGTCTGGCGGCGATGATTCCGCTGAGTGCGGGCTCGGACCGCTGGCGGCTGGGGCCGATTTGTTTGAGCAGCGCGCTGCTGGCGGGGTTTGTGTTTCCGATGTTCGTGCACTGGGTGTGGGGCGGGGGATGGCTGGCGCAGCTGGGGGCCATGTTTGGAGCGGCGGGGTTTGGGTCGGCGGGGTTCTTCGACGCGGGCGGCGCGGGGGTGGTGCAGGTGGTGGGCGGGCTGATGGCGCTCTCGGTGGCGTGGATCACGGGTTCGCGACGGGGCAAGTACTCGGACGACGGGATGGCGGCGGCGATCCCGGGGCACAACATTGTGCAGGTGCTGTTCGGCTGCATGCTGGCGCTGGTGGGATGGATTGGGCTGGACTCGGCTTCGTCGATTTTGTTCTGCGGGGCGGGGGTGGAGCGGATTCCGGGTGTGGTGGTGAATGCGATGCTTTCGGCGTCGGGCGGGGCGCTGGCGGCGGTGATGGTGACGCGGGCGCGCTATCGCAAGCCGGACGCGTCGATCAGCGCCAATGGTTGGATCGCGGGATTGGTGGCGGGAAGCGCGGCGTGCGGGGCGGTGACGCCGGTGGCTGCGCTGGACATTGGGCTGATCTCGGGTGTGCTGGTGACGTACATGATTGAGGTCTTCGAGCTGCATCTGCGGGTGGACGATCCGGGCGGGGCGATCTCCGTCCATGCGGGAGCGGGGATCTGGGGGTTGGTTGCGGTGGGGATCTTCGGGCATTTCGCGGATGGTACGCATGGCGGACATATGCTGGCGCAGCTGGTGGGGATTGCGGCGCTGCTGGGGTTTATGCTGCCGGTGATCTACGTGGGAAATTTGGTGCTGAACCGCTTCTCGCCTTACCGCGTGGACCGCGATGGAGACTGGCAGGGGATGGACATCCGCGAGCTGGGCGCGGGGGCGTATCCGGAGTTTGTGATGCATGCGGACGATTTTGTGCCGCGGTAGGGACTGCGATTCAGATTTGCGGTCGCGCAGCTGCTTCACTGACGCTCTTGCCAATCGATGAAGAGCCATTCGATAGCGCCGGCTTCAGACGCTATCGAATGGCAAGGGTGAGCGGTTGTTTTGGCCCGGTCAGTATAGACAGGATTTCAGGGTGCCGACGTCCGGGTCGGAGCCGAAGGTTGAAATCTCGCAGGTGAAGGTGCCGCTGAGAGACTTGTCCAGGTAAGTGCTGTTGGCCCCGAAGTACACGACCTTGCTGCCGGAGGGAATCTTGCAGGTGCCGCCTTCCGTGGCGCAGACCTTGGCCGTGGACGGTGGTGAGCTGATGACGGGGTAACAGGTCTTGAGGACGCCCTGATCCGGGTCTCCGCCAAAGGTGGACGGTGAGCAGGAGAAGGTGCCCGACAGGGTCTTATACACATACTTTTGATTGACGCCGTAGTAGACGACGGCGGAGCTGCCGGCGGGAAGGGTGCATGTGCCGTAGTCCACCGCGCAGCCCACCGCGACGGCGGGAGGAGCGATGACGATGGGGTAGCAGGACTTGAGGACGCCCTGGTCCGGGTCGCTGCCGAAGGTGGCGGGCGAGCAGACGAAGGTGCCGGTGAGCACACGCTGGAGGTACTTGCCGTTGACGCCGTAGTAGACGTTCGCGGTGGTGCCCTGGGGGATGGTGCATGTGCCGTAGTCCACCGCGCAGGGGTCGAACGCGATGGGGTCAATTTGTGTCACGGCGAGACTGATGGGGGTGCTGATGGTGGCGGAGCCGGAGGCGCCCTTGAGGGTGAGCGGGTAGGTTGCCACAGGCGCGGTCGCGGGAAGAGAGATGGCCAGGGTTGCGCCGGTCGAGGTGGTGGTGAAGGTATCCGTGGCGCCTGAAGGCAGGCCGGTGAGGGAGAGAGTGACCGATCCGGAGAAGCCGCTGGCTTTGGTTACCGTGACTGCGTAGGAACCGAGCGCGCCTTGCTGGAGGGTGATGGACGCGGGCGCGGAGAGAGTGAACGTGCCAGATGTGGTGGTGAAGGTAGCGTTGGCCGAGGTTGCGATTGCGCCGGCTGCGTTGGTGGCGGAGACGGCGAAGTCATAGGCCTGACCGGGGGTGAGGCCGGTGAGGGTGATGGATTGCGTGGTCGACGCGCCGTTGAGAGCCGACTTGGAACCGTAGGAAGCAGTTGTTCCATAGTTCACCTGCCCGCTGGCGGCGACGTCCGTGGACCAGGTGATGGTGGCGGAGGTTGCGGTGATGCCGGAGACGGTGACGTTGCTGATCAGCGGCGCGGTCCAGGTGAGGACCGTCATCGAATAGGGCGGCAACGAAAACGACGCGGAAGGATTGAAGCTGGACAGCGTGCTGGAGACCGGCGCCACGAGCAGCGATTCCTCGTTGGTGTCGGTGAGGTTGGCTGAGGTGAGCTGCTGCATCTGGACGGTGCCGGCGGGAATGTTCTCGCCTGCGAAGGTGACGGGCAGGGCGCTGGTGCGATGGGTATTGAAGATGACGAGCGAATACTGGTTGCCGTTGTTGAAGGCGAACGACTCCAGATAGTGGGCGTTGTTCAGTTGGACGTCCTGGACCAGGGCCTGGTTCCATGTGGGGTCTGCGCCGGTGTGGACAGTCTGCAACATGGTTGCTGTGTTGGTGGCGATGGCGTTATTGGCCAGCTCCTCGGCGAGGAACTGAGGACGTCTGCGGTTGGTCACGCCCATGTCCACGACGGAGCCCCAGAGGTTGATGTTGTTGGGGGTCGATTGGGTGGTGAAGGACTGGAAGCCGGCCAACTGGAAGAGATTCTGGGTGAGGACGCCGGCGCGCAGTTGCTGCAGCATGGCGTCACCGACCGCCAAGCCTGCTCCGACGGAGGAGGCGTAGCCATTCAATTCGGCCTGGGTGATGGTGCCGTCCTTGGGGCTGATGTTGAATTCGGTGGTGATGTAGGGCTTGTTGTAGGCCTGGATGGCGAGCTGGTTCTGCAGGATATAGCCGTCGGCAACGCCCTCGGCGGTTCCGCTATCGGTGACGAAGGCCTCGGCTTCGGCGAAGGTTGAGCCGAACAGGTTCTCGTTGTAAGCGGCGCCGGTGTATCCGGCGGCGGTCGGGTCGTTGATGGTGTACATCATGTAGGGCGCGGAGGCGAAGGAGTCGTTGTTGTCGCAGTAGCTTTGGATGGTGGTGTTCGCGGGCGGATATGCGGCGAACCCATTCATGATGAGGTCAAAGGACGAGGCGGTGTAGTTGGTGTTGGCGCGCATGGCTGCAAAGACGGCTTGCGAGCGCGTGCCATAGGCTGCGCTGATCTCCATGTCGCCGCCGTTGAAGAGCGTGTCCCAGGCCTCGTTGCCGAACTCGAGGTGGATGGTTTTGAAGACCGAGGTCCAGGGCGCGGTTTGTCCGGCGGCGATGCGTTTGGCGCCGTAGACGGTGTTGGCGCCGCCGGCCAGATAGTCGATCAGGTTGGAGGCTTCGGCGTTGCTCAATGTGATGGGAACGACCACCCAGGGATCGGCGCCTACCTTCTGGCAGAGCTGGAGGAAGTCGGTGAGGCCGTACTCGACGAAGTTGACATCGGTTGCGTAGGACGAGTAGGTGGAGCGCTGCCGCCCGAGGGGCGGGGCGAGCATGTTGTCCAGGGTTTCGCCCAGTTGATTGAACCAGAAGCGCATGACGCCGGGGTTCAACTGCTGGAGGGCGTCGACCACGGGATCGCGAAAGACGGTTGTGTTGGTGGGATCGGAGTTCAACTGGACGAGGCTGACGTCATCCAGATAGAAGGAGTCCGCGCCAACCGTGCCGAAGTAAAGCTGGGCGGTGCCGATGGCGGAGCCATTTTCGGTGGCGTCGAAAGTGAGCGTGTAGGTCTGCCACTCGTTGGTCAGGTTGACGGTGGAAAAGATATAGCTGATAGCGGGGTTCGAATTGCGAACGAGGTCAACGAGCACCGATGGGTTGTTGCCGAGGCCCTTGGCTGAGAAGGTGAGCTGATACTGGCCGTTGAGTTGGACAAAGGTATGGCCGGCGGTGCTGTCGAAGTAGGCGGTGAGGCTGGCCGAGTCGCCGGTGCTGGGCGCGTTGAAGAAGGCGCTCTGGGTTCCCTCGGTTGTGGGAGAGAGGTCGGTGGAGTTGGTGGTGATGGTGCCCGCGCCGGTGTTGTATGGGGTCCAGCCGTCGGTGGCATTTCCCGGCATCGGCTTTTTGACGATCATGTAGTCGTACTGGCCGGACGCGGTGCCGGAGTCGGCGAAGTTGAATATCCCACCGGCGGTGCCGGTTGCGCCAACGAAGTTGGCGACGGTGCCCGATCTGCCGATCGCGTTGCCGTAGATGAACTGATAGGTGGCACCGTCCCAAAAATGGTTGGGCCAGGCGGAGTAGTAGTTCGGCTGGGTGCAGGAGGTTGCCGTGCCGGAGCCGCACTGGACCATCGACTGGGCGATCTGGCCTTCGAACCCAGGATTGTTGATGATGAGATTCTTCATCATCTGGCCGGAGTCGTAGTAGTTGGTGGCTCCGAGGTTGATGCCGAAGCGCTTGACCGGGCCGTGGAGCACTGTGTTGTTGACGTTGATGGTGGTGACCTGGGCCGGAAGCATCCCGGCGCCAGCCAGCGCGAACACACTCATCAGCGCAAAAAGTGCAGTTCCCCTTACAAACCTTATCATTTTTTTGGAATCCCCCGACGTGATCTCTCTTGTGAGACCTATTGGGGAGTCTAGGAGCGGTAGGGTGGCGAGTAAAGATAACTTGGGTAATGGGTTACTCCGCTGCCTGGGCCTTGAGGCGGTTACCAGGAGGTGGGATTGCCGGGGGATTGGCACTGAGCTGCCGCGTGCTATTTGCGGGATTTATGGGCATCGGCGGGGTGGCGGAGGCTATCGGGAGTTTGTGGTCCATGCCGGTAGGTCTGCGCCGAGGCAGGGATGGGTACCTGGGTGCGATTCGTCTTAAAGGCACGACTGAAGTATCGTTTTTGTGGCTGGTCCCAGTGTGGAAGACAGAAGGGCGAGGAGATATTGGCTATGCGGAATTTGAGGGCAGCGCGGCTTGCCGCGTGCGTTGGACTCCTGACGGGAGTTGCGCAGGCTGCGCCGGCGGCGGAGGTTTTAATTGGCGATGCGAAGTCGCAGCCGGAGAGTTTGACGGTGGCGCCGGATGGGACGCTGATTGTGGGCAGCGCGAGCAGTGCGTTTATCTACAAGGTGCGTCCGGGTTCGGCCACGGCTGAGAAGTTCGTCGATGCCAGCGGGGAGGGCGCGGGCACGTTTTTCTTCGGCATGCTTGCCGATGGCACGAGCAATACGCTGTGGGCGTGCGAGCTGACGCCGGTGCCGGGCGTGACACCGGTGCAGCGGCATACAGCGCTGAGGGGATTTGATCTTTCTACCGGGGCGCAGAAGGTCCGCTGGAACCTGCCGGGCGACAACAGTATGTGCAACGATTTCTCGATTGGGCCGGACAAGGCGCTTTACATCACGGACACCGCGAACAGCAAGATCTACCGGCTGCCGGCGGGTGCGACCAACGCTGAAGTTTTTTTGGAGAATCGCGTGCTCAACGGCGTGGACGGGATCACGTTTCTGGACGGCACGCTGTATGTGAACAATGTGTTCTTCAACAAGCTCTACCGGATTCCGGTGGACGCGGCGGGCAAGGCGGGACAACCTGTCGATATCTGGATGGACCAGCCGGTGAAGGGGCCGGATGGGATGCGGGCGGTGCATGGGAAGCTGCTGCTGGCGGAGAATGGGAGCGGGCAGATTGCGGTTCTGACGATCCGTGGCGATACGGCCAGCGTGATGGTGATCAAGGATGGGCTGAACACGCCAACGGCGGTTGAGCCGGCGGGCGATACGATTTGGGTGGCGGAACGCGGGGCGGGGAAGGCGGTGTCGATTGCGATGCCGAAGTGATGTGCGAGTTGGGTTGGGACGGCTGATTGAGTTTCCGGAGCTGGGGCACGCGCCGCAGATTCAGGACCCGGTGGGGTTTGATAAGGCGCTGGTGGAGGGGCTGGGTGGGTTGGGGAGGTGAGGTCGAGGGAGGGAAGCCGGGGCAGCCTTTCCAGGGAGCTTGCTTTTCGGACAAATCAGTTCCGACAAGCCGACCTTCGGGGAGTTATATCGTTGCGGATTTTAAAGCGTAAGCACAACGGTCCGTCACAAGTCTTCGTGCTGAGGTGCTTGGACCTCAGAACGGTCCGTGCGGAATTGAGCGCACTGCGGAGCATGAGCATTCACGTCGGTGAGCACTACTGCGATTTTGCACTTGAGAAGTTAGTGGAGGATGAGTTTGCAATTGTGTGCGAATCCCATCCTCCGCTCAGGCGTCAATCAGCAGCTTAATTTGCGCTGTGCTCTTGGCAGGCGGCCCCGATCCTCGCAATTTTCCCAAACCAAGATATGCTATCCGGGGACAAGAGCGGGGAACAAAGACAAAGGCGAACAGCGGATTCCTCCGCTTCGCTGCGGAATGACAAACAAGAATGGAGCAAGAGACGGGTCGTTCGCTTCCGCGAACGATACCCCACCCTGCCGCCACTTCGTGGCGTCGAGGATGGGGCACCCGATGTCGTGACATGCGTGAGGCCCAGGGCTAAAGCCCGGTCGGGTTGAGGGCTTATTCGTAGGGCTGAAGCCCTACGCTAATCCGAAGGCTAATACCCCTGCGCCGATACGCTAATCCACTGCGCTGATACAAGGGCTTAGTGGTGGTGGGCGGTGAGGAGGAGGAGGGCGAAGATGAGGATGGGGGCGAGGGCGAGCGCGGCGTAGAGGAGGATGCGGCCGGCGCCGGCGGGCCGGTAGCGGCGCCAGTTGGCGGCCTCGGGGCGGAGAGGGATGCCGACCTGGTCCTGATGCTCGAGGTCATAGACGAACTCGCGGACGCTGTAGCGGTTGCGCGGGTCGCGTTCGAGGGCGCGGTAGAGGATCTCCTGCAGCTGGGGGGTGATGGAGGGTTCGACGGCCATGGGCGGCTCGGGATGGCTGATGAGGCGGGCGTTCATGACGGCGAGGGGGTTGGGGCCGGAGAAGGGAAGCTTGCCGGTGAGCATCTCGTAGAGCATGACGCCGAGGGAGTAGACGTCGCTGCGGGCGTCGCCGCGCTTGCCCTCGACCTGCTCGGGGGAGATGTAGTCGGGCGTGCCCATGCCTTTGGAGAAGTTGGCGTAGGTGAGGCGGCGGGCGCCGGCGTTGGCGGCGATGCCGAAGTCGATGAGGCGGATGTTGTCTTGGGCGTCGACCATGATGTTTTCCGGCTTGAGGTCGCGGTGGACGATGCCGTTGGCGTGGATGTATTCGAGCGCGCGGGAGATGCCGAGGGTGAGCTTGACGGCGCGCTGGGCGGGGAGCTTGCCTTGCTCGTTGAGGATGCTGCGGAGCAAACGGCCGTTGACCCACTCCATGACCATGTAGGGCTGCGACTGGCTGGGCGCGGGGTAGACCTTCATGACGCCGGGGTGGTCCAGGCGCGCGCCGATCTCGGTCTCGCGCTTGAAGCGTTCGTAGGCGGTGGGGTCGTCCTCGATGCCGGCGTGGGGCACTTTGATGGCGACCTGCGTGCCGGTGAGGGTGTCGGTTGCGCGGAAGACAGTGGCCATGCCGCTGGCGGCGATGCGGTCGTCGAGCCGGTATTGGTCGAGCCGGTCCCCGGGCTGGAGGGTGGGTTCAGTGGACATTTAAAGCAGCCGGTAGGGGCGTCCCCGGTAGAGGCCCATGCGCTCGACGGAGCGGATGCGGATGAGTTGCACGCTGATGTTGTCCTGGCCGCCGGCGGCGTTGGCGGCGGCGACGAGGGCGGTGGCGGCTTGGTTGAGGGCGGCGTTGGAGTTGACGATGCGCTGGATGACGGCGTCGGAGACGTAGCCGTGGAGGCCGTCGGAGCAGAGCAGGAGGATGTCGTCGACCATGATGTTGACGGTGATGGTGTCGGCGGCGACGAAGAGCTCGTTGCCGAGGGAGCGGGTGAGGAGATGGCGGTTTGCGCCGACGGCGGCCTGGGCCTTGGTGAGGATGCCGAGGCGGACCTGCTCATCGACCATGGTGTGGTCGCGGGTGAGCTGGCTGCCGGCGCCGTTGCGATAGAGGTAGCAGCGGGAGTCGCCGACGTTGGCGACGACGGCGGAGTCGAAGCGCAGGGCGCAGGCGACCATGGTGGTGGCCATACGGGTGCCGTGGGGGACGATGGCGCCGCCGGGGTCGGCGTATTTATCCAGCGTGCCGGAGCTGGTGTTGCCGCGGTCGAAGACGGCCTGATTGGCTTCCTGGACGAGCTTGGGCAGGAGCGAGACGTGCATGACGCCTTTGGGGATTTTGCGGAAGCCGGCCATCATGGTCTCGACGGCGACGCGCGAGGCGACTTCGCCGCGCTCCTGGCCGCCGACGCCATCGGCCAGGGCGAAGAGCCAGCCCTGAGACTGGACCTGGGCGGGCGAGGAGGGAAGTACGTGACCCAGAAAGTCCTCATTGTGATCGCGGGTTGCTCCGGGGTCGGAGAGTTCTGCGAATTCGAGATCAAGCATATGGGCTGAAGGTGTTAAGAGTGTGTTAAGTCTATCGTACCGAGTTGCGCGGGGCGACTCGGTGAGGTGAGGGTGCTGTTGCGGGCGCGGCTTAGTCGATGCGGCAGACGGCGACGGCGGGGTTGCGGTAGGGGCAGGCGAGGTGGGTCGATGCGGTGGATTGGAGGACGAGCCAGGTGACGCCGAGGGGGGTGAGGGCGGCGAGGCGGGCGGCGGTGGTGGAGGGGGCGCTTAGGTTGTGTTGGCCGGTTTGGGCGGCGGTCCACGCGGGGGTGAGCGAGGGAGCGATGGAGGCTTCGCCGCCGTCCTTGGAGTAGTCGGGCAGGGCGGAGCGTTCGGCGATGGCGCGGAAGCAGTGGGCGTCTTCGCGGGGCGCGTGGATGTAGTCGGCGTCGAGAGCGAAGAGGGCGTCCGTAGGCGCGTTATCGCGAATCCAGAGGAAGGCCTGGAGCCAGGGGTTGGGGTTGGCGGCGCCGGGGAGCTCGAGATGGGGCGAGTTGGGGAAGGTGGCGCTGGCGGCGGCGAACATGGGGGCCGCGAGGAGTGCGATTGCGGCGCACCAGCGCCATGCGCTGCGGCGCAGGAGGAATTCGCCGAGCTGCGCGCCGAGGGCGAGGACCATGATGAGGTAGACGATCTGGAACTCGCGGAGGGGTTGGAGGCGGGCGACGCGTTGGGTGGCTGCGCCGGCGTGGGCGAAGAGGCCTGCGACGGCGAGGGCGGTTGCGCCGGCGACGAAGGCGGTGCGGGCGAGGGAGCGGAGGGGGTCTTGTGTTTGCGCGGGCAGGTGTGGCGGGTTGTTGCGCGGGCGGGTCGTGCGCGCGCCGCCCCAGGCGGCGATTGCGAGGGGCGCGGCGAGGCCGGCGAGCTCGTACCAGCGCCACTCGGCGGGGAACCAGTAGGTGCGGGTTGCGGCGACGCGGAGGTAGGCGGGACTCTCGGGGGTTGTGAGGTGCTGGGAGAGTGCGGCGAGGGCGAGCGCGGAGAGTGAGAGGGCCAGCGTGGCGAAGATGCGGATGTTGCGGTGCGGCGAGCGAATGCAGATGAGCGCGAGGGTCGCGGCGAGGGCGTATGCGGCCATGAGGGGATGCATCGCGAGAGCGAGGGTGAGGCTGGCCGCGCAGAGAGCTAGGCCGCGGCGGCGATGGGAGGGTGGGGCGTGGAGCGAGGTGAGATCGAGCGCGCCGGCTAATGCCAGGATCATGCAAGGCGTCGCGAAGCTGCGCGCGGAGAGGTAGGGGTCCATCATTAATAGAGCGGTGCCGGCGATGGGAAGGCCGAGCCAGCTGGCGAGGAGGGTGACGGCTCCGGTGCGCGCGGCGCGCGTGGGCCAGCAGCGGGCGGCGAGGATCCATGCGGCGAAGAGGGTGAGCCAGATGGTGGCGAGGTGGAGGGTGAGGACGACGATGGGGAGAGCGGTGTGGAGTTGGATGTCGCGGCTGAGCGGGAGGGCGCGGGTGAGTGCTGCGACCGTGGGGGCGAAGAGGGAGAAGCGCGTGGGCTCGAGGACGAAGGCGGTTGCGTGGGGGTAGAGGGTGGGGTCGATGAGGCGTTTGACGCCGGCGGCGTAGAGGCCGCCGTCTTCGGCGAAGGGGTGGTAGCCGTGGATGGCGAGGGCGAAGAGGGTGAGAGCGGAGACGAGCAGGGCGGCGAAGCAGCGGTCGCTTTTGAGGGCGAGTTGGGCGGGTGCGGATTTGGTTTGCGATTCTACGGATACTGCGAATGTGGCCAAGCCGAGGGCTCCCTCTGCCGCGGCCGGAGGGGCCGGGCTTTGCATTATGTTAAATGGCGTTGACGGATTGGCCTGAGGAATCGCTGCGGGCGGCGGCGGGATATAGTAGTGAGAAAGGCGCCTGAGGGACGCACCCATGAACCGCAAAGAGATTGTTGCGAAGAAACAGAAGTTTGTGTATCCGGCTGTAGCGAATTATTTTGCCGACCCGCTGCCGCTGGAGCGCGGCGAGATGCAGCATGTGTGGGACGTGGAGGGGAAGAGGTACCTCGATTTTTTTGGCGGGATTGTGACGGTCGGGGTGGGGCACTGCAATCCGCGGGTGACGGGGCCACAGAAGAAGCAGATCGATACGCTGGGGCACACGTCGACGCTGTATCCGAGTGAGACGATGGTGGAGCTGGCGGAGAAGATTGCGCAGATTACGCCGGGGCGGCTGGAGAAGAGCTTCTTTACGAGTTCGGGGTCAGAGGCGAATGAGACGGCGATCGATTCGGCGCGGATGCATACGGGGAACCTGGAGATTATTGCGCTGAGGCACGCGTATAGCGGGCGGTCGTCGCTGACGCGCAGCTTGACGGGGATTGCGGCGTGGCGGAAGGCGTCGTACCAGGTGGGGATTGTGCATGCGATGAACCCGTATTGTTACCGGTGCCCGCTGGGCATGACGTACCCCTCGTGCGAGGTGGCGTGCGCGAAGGACATTGAGGCGGTGATTGAGTCGTCGACCTCGGGGGCGATTGCGGGGATGATTGCGGAGCCGATCCAGGGGGTGGGCGGGTTCATTACGCCGCCGAAGGAGTACTTCAAGATTGCGTTTTCGATTGTGAAGAAGTATGGCGGGGACTTTATCTCCGACGAGGTGCAGACGGGCTGGGGACGGACGGGCAAGGGGTGGTTCGGGATTGAACACTGGGAGGTGGAGCCGGATATTTTGACCGCAGCGAAGAGCCTGGGGAATGGGTTTCCGATTGGGCTGACGGTGGCGACGCCGGAGATTGCGAATGCGTACCAAGGGCCGACGATTGCGACGTTTGGCGGGAACCCGGTGGCGTGCGTGACGGCGAAGGCGGTGATCGATCTGATTGAAGAGGACGACCTGATCCGCAACTGCGATGTGGTGGGGAGTTATTTGCAGGATGGGTTGCGGGAGCTGCAGCAGAAGTATGCGTGCATCGGCGATGTGCGCGGGCTGGGGCTGATGCAGGCGATGGAGCTGGTGACTGACGCGAAGAGCAAGGAGCCGGCGACGGCGATGGCGAACGAGATGCTGGAGGCGGCGCGGGAGCGCGGGTTGCTGATTGGCAAGGGCGGGATGTACAACAATGTGCTGCGCATGTCTCCGGCGATGAATATTGGGAAGGCGGATGTGGACGAGGCGCTGCGGGTGCTGGACGAGAGCTTTGCGGCGGTGACGCTGCGGGCTGGATCGCGGGCGATGGCGACCGTGTAGCGGCGGGACCTTCGGTTGCGGGGCAGTGCGGCGCGACCGGATAGAATAGGTGCAGTGATCTCCGACAACGGACCTTCTCTTCTTACCGAAAGCGCGCCCGCGGACCCCAAGGCGCACGGGCCGTTCGCGGCGATTCGGCGTGCGCTGCCCAAGGGCGAGGTGATTCGCTTCCTGATGGTGGGGGTGTCGAATACGCTGAGCTCATGGGCGATTTTCTCGGGGTTTGTGATCCTGTTTGGGCATCTGCTGCCGCACCGGGGCAAGGCGCTGATCGCGGAGATTGCGTTTGTCATCTCCACGCCGATCGGGATTACGATTGCGTTTCTGTGCTACAAGCACTTCGTCTTTCGCACGAAGGGCAACTACCTGAAGGAGTGGCTGCGCTGCTTTGCGGTGTACAGCGTGACGTTTCCGATGGGGTTGGTGATTTTGCCGACGGCGACGAATTTGTTTTTGCACGAGGCGTTGGCGCGGCCATATGCGCCGTTTCTGGCGGGGATTGTGAACTCGGGAATCGTTGCATGTTACAGCTATTTTGGGCACAAGAAGTTTTCGTTTAAGCGGTAGGGACCATCCTCGCAAGTAGACCCTCCGTATGCTGCTCTCGGTGTTTCGGGTGTTGCCTTGAGTGTGATTGGGCGTCGTTGGTGGGTTTTTGTCGCGTGCTTCTGGTGGCTGACGCTCACCGTGGCGTTCGCCCAGGACAGGCCGACTCGCCTGACCTACGATGTCGTGTCGATCAGGCCATCCCAACCCGGCGAGACAGGAGGAGGGTTCGTCGAGGGTCTCCCTGGCGGCATTGGGTACAACGCGGAGAACATACCCATTAAGGTCATCCTCTGCGTGATCTATCGCATCCCTCTGCGTCAGGTCGTCGGAGGCCCGGACTGGCTCTCCAGCAAGCGGTTCGATGTGCAGGTCAGAGCCGACCGTCCCTATAGCATTGACGATCTCCACATCATGTTTCAGAACGCGCTGGCCGACCGGTTCAACCTCAAGCTCCATATCGAGACAAAGACCGGCCCGGTTTATGTCCTCACTGTCGCAAAGTCCGGGCTGAAGATGATTCCCGTTGACGCAGGCAAGGACCGAAATATCCCGATCATCACGGGCCCGAACCACGAATCGATCGGAAGCAGAGTGCCGATGAACTATCTCTGCTTCTGGCTCGGCCAGAATCTGCAGAGCGACCAGCGCCAGGTTGTCGATCGGACTGGCCTCACTGGGACCTACGACTTCAAGCTCTCGTTCCGGCCCCAGCTCCCGCCCGACGCCTCGGCTGACGCGTTATCTCCTGAACTTGAAAACCTTCCGTCCATCTTCGACGCGGTGAGAGACCAGCTCGGCCTCGAACTGACGCCGCAGAAAGGCCCGGTCGAGACTTTAGTCGTCGACCATGTGGAGAGGCCGTCGGAGAACTAAGCAATGTGTGGAGCGGCCCGCGAAGTGGGTTGAGAGAATCTCTCTATTTTGAGAGCGCGCCGGTGAGGAAGAGGTCAATCGCGACGTTCTTGTCGGCTTTCCAGACAAAAAAGCTGGGGTCCTTCAGTCCCCATTGAATGTAGGGAACGTCAAAGTGAGCCTTGGCCGTGGCGGTTGCGTCTTCAAGATGGACAAGCACGGGGATGGTGATCTCGTGAGGCGTGCCGAGGAGGGTGAAGATGCCGGTTACCTGGATGGTGGAGTCTCCTGACGGTGCGATGGCGCCAGTGTAGGACTTCGGCTCGAACGAGACCGCTGCGTGCTGTTCGACCTGCAGAACCTCTTCGTTCATCCTCTTGTCGCGGCTGCCACTGCCGGTCTTGCCGCTGCCGGCGAGGACGACCACTGAACCGGACATCCTGGGAGCGCCGCGGTCAAACTCAATCGATCCGGATTGAATGCGAAACGTGCCGTTGACCACCTCGTGGGTGGTGTTGAGCGTCATCCTGACTTGGCTGGCATCTTGGTTGACGGCGAAGGTCTGATGCTGGGCGAGTGCGGCTGGAGCCAGTATGACGGCGATGGCCAAGGCTGCGAAGGATTTCATTGCATCTCCCCTGGAGAGGGCTTACGACCGAGGGCTTTCGCTATCGAGCGTTGGTTTGGCGCGACTCGATTTCAGCCGGCGACTGCCTGTGGGGCAACAGAGGCGGGTTGGGTGACGCGAGTGAGCCTGGCCGTCACGCGCATTACGCCGGGCCAGACCCTGAGGCAAAAGGGCAATACAGCGCGGGCGAGCGAGTTGTTCAAGCCATCGGCGGCGAACTCGGCGAGGCGCATCTGGGCCAGCAGTGCGGAGCGCAGTTTCGCCTGGAAGAGCGGGGCAGGCTCTGCTGCGAGGTACGCAGCGGCTGCGCAGCGGGCGGTATGCAGCGCGATGGAGATGCCATCGCCGGTGAACGAAGGGATGACGGCTGCCTGATCGCCGATGCAGTAGAGGCCATCCCCGGTTATGCGGCGGATGTAGCCGTATGGGATATGGGTGATGGCGATGGGCCTGGCGAGCAACGGCTGCGCGCCGGCGAGCCGCTTCGCAAGGTGTGGGCAGTTCTGCTGCATGCTGGCGAGAAAGTTCTCCCAGCGATGACCGGCTCGGGCGAGATGCCGCCGCTGCACCAGGCAGCAGAGGTTTGCAATGCCGCCTTCCACGGGCTGGATGCCACCGTAGCCGCCGGGATAGAGCATCAATTCAGAGGCGCCTGCCAGCTCAGCGTGCTGCGCGGGGGCCAGGTGAAGATACATCTTGAAGGCGACCCACTGCTGCGAGTCCCTGGGGCGTGTGTGGCTGCGGAGATCGTGCTTGCCGGTGGCGAGAAAGACAGTTGGGGCTTGACGGGTGGCGCCGTCATCGAGCGTAGCCTGCCAGACGCTGGCTGAGGTGCGGCTGAGCGCCTGCACACTGCGACCGTGCTCGACGCGGACTCCGGCGGCGACGGCCTGGGCGATGAGCGCTGTATCGAGTGCCTTGCGCGTGAGCGAAGCGGCGGGGAAGGGCAAGGGAGCCTCCGCGGCGCGCCCGGCGGCGGCGAGGCGAACGCAGTCGATGGGCACCGCGCCAAGTGAGGCCAGGTCGATCCCTAGGGCATGGAGATCGTCAAGGGCCTCAGCGCTGAGGAACTCTCCGCAGACCTTATGGCGGGGTGCGGGCTCGCGTTCGATCAGCGTGACGCGCCGTCCCTTGCGGGCGAGAGCGATCGACGCAGCGCAGCCTGCCACTCCACCCCCAAGGATGAGAACTTCGTCTTGCAGAGACATCTGATTCAGATTGGACGTGGTAACGGGAATCTCCTTCTGGTGCAGCTTGAGCCCTGTGGGCCTGGCGCAGGGATTTGACGGGGCGTCGCGGGGAATCGTGAGCGGTAGTCTGTCCTGCTAGATCACTTGTACCAGAGAGATGATGAAGGGAACCTTAATCAGTCGCGGCGCGTGGTGAGCTCGTGCCAGTTGAGGCCGAGGTCCACGATCAGCAGCGAGGCAAGTGTGAAGGCGATGACGCCGACGGCGGCGAAGGTGTCACCGAGGTGGCTCCAGTATCGGGGCCAGAGGTTGAGCACGCGGCTGGAGACGAAGGTGAAGGTGACGGCGTAGGAGCGGGCCATCCATTGGCGGTGCTGGAGGAGTTGCCGGTTGCGCGCGGTGAGGAAGGCGGCGGCGGTGCAGACGATCCAGGCGGCGGCCTGCATCGCGGTCCCGGGGAAGCCGGGGCGGCCGCTGGCGAGAGCGACCCCGGTTGCGGCGCCGATCAAGACGGATACGACGTAGATGCGGCCGAGGACACGATGGAGCTTGAGATGCCGTTGGCGAAAGCGCGAGGAGAACTGGATGGGGCCGATGAGGAGAGCCGTGACGCCGGCGAGCGTGTGGGGGATGAGGAGATGGCGGTCGGCGATGACCTGCAGGCGGTAGGCGCGGTACATCGGATAGCGGGCGACGAGGAGCAGCTCTGAGGTGATGAAGACAAAGAGCGCGGTGAGACCAAGGGAGACCCAGAGAATCGTTTTGAATCTGGGACCGGCGGAGCTGGGCGCTCGCAGCGTGGAGGTTGGCATCATTCGCTCTCAGAAGGTTAGACGGGTGAGGTGCGCCGCGAGGGCGGCGGGCGCGAAAGGCTTCATGTTTTTTAGTCTAACGATGGCGCGGAGCAGAGATCCACCGGCGCCCAACTCACTTCCACCGGCCCACGCAGAGCCGTCCCGGCCGCCAATGCTCCACCGTCACAGCCTCTCGCGGGAGCTCAGCCGCGGCCAGCAGCCGTGCCCAATCCTGCTTGCGGAAGGCCCGCCGGAAAGATACGGGCCCATCGTGGCGCACCATCCGGTGCCATCCCGCCACCGCGCCCAGCCAACCAAACATCCGGCAGCTCCGCTCTGATCGCTCCAGGTCATTGATAAACCAGCCTAGCTGCGCAGTCGCTTCCAGCCAGCGCAGGAGGGCGACGATCTCCTCGTCCTCCAGGTGATGTGCCGTCAACGAGCTGACCACGATATCCACGGGCTTCTCCGGCCGATACAACAGAGCATTGCCGGTGACCCAGGCGATGCCCAGCTCCGCTGGCGTGGACTCTGCTGCCGCCCGGGCTGCGTACGGGTTCAGGTCAATTCCAGTCAGTTGCACAGCAATGCGCCGCCGCCGAGCCCAGCTTGCGATCTGCCGCAACAGATCGCCGCCACCGCTTCCCACATCGACGATGTGCACTGGCTGCTGCGGTCCACGCGGCAACCGGTCGAGCCAGGCCAGCGTGGGCCGATAGCCCAGCAGCCAGCAGTTGACTTGCTCCAGACTGCGCAGGCAGTCACGGAACTCGTCATAGCTACAGTCGCCATCCATCAGCTCGGGCAAATCGCGCGGAGAGGCCCGCCGAGTGAAGTCGATCTCCGCTCTAGACGGCATGGAAGCGCATCGTCTCCGCGGTCAGCCCCGGGCCGAACGACATCGCACAGCCACGCTGCCCGGGCCGCGCCTGGCGCATCATCCGCTGCAGCACAAACATGACCGTGGCTGACGACATGTTGCCGAAGCACGACAGCACCTCGCGCGAGGCCGCCAGCGCATCGGCCGGCAGCCCCAGCCCCTCCTCTACCGCATCCAGAATCGAGCGTCCGCCGGGATGCACTGCCCAGAGGTCGAGGCCATCGCGCCCGGCCATCAGCTCGCCCTCATGGAGCGCGCGGCCCAACTCCGCGGGCACCTGCCCGGAGAGCAGCATGTCGAATCCCTGCGCGCGGATCTTCCAGGTAATCAGCCCCCTAGTCTCGGGCACGAGCAATGCCTTGAAGCTGTCCAGTGCAAAGCCCTGTTCGCTTGCGGAAATCAGACTGGCCGCCGCGCCGTCGGCAAAGACCAGGAAGGAGAGCACCTGCTCCAGCTCCTGCGACTCCTGCAGGTGCAGCGTACACAGCTCGAGGTTGAGCATGAGAACGACCGCCTTGGGATCTGAGCGCACGATGTGCCGCGCCAGCTTGAGCGCATTGATCGCGGCAAAACATCCCATGAATGCAACCATGGTGCGCTCCACGCCTGGGGAGAGGCCGAGGTGGTCAACGATCTCAAAGTCGAGCCCTGGGGCGTAGAGCCCGGTACAGCAGGTCACCAGCACGTGGGTAATACTGGAGCGTTCCTCCTGGTTGAGCGCGAGGCGGTCGGCGGCTTTTCTCATCAGCACCGGAGCGCATTGCTCAAACAGCTCCATGCGCCGCGCCGTGTTGGGAAAGTTGCCGAGCCGATATAGCTCATGCGCGTCGTAGGGCGAGATTTCGCCGGGACTTTGCCGCGGATCGAGGAATGAATAGCGATGCGCGATATCGGCGCGGTCCACCATGCGGCGGAAGACGGTGCGCAGCCGCGGGTCGGCAAGCATCTTCTCTGCGAAGACGACGAAGGCGTGATGCACATCGTGCTGTGGTACGGCAGTGGCGATGCGGTTCAGGTAAGCCGTAGTCAAGCGCAATAGCCCCTCAACTTGATTATAGGGAGGATATGTTGCGTGTGTGTTCTGGGAGATGGGCGAGGAAGGGATTCATGCGGCGACAGTCGAATGCTGGAGAGAGCCGGCACTGTATTCTCAGCACAGGTCACAGATGACTGGGGCGCATGCGCTTCACCGTTCCTGGATGGGGATTGCGAGTGGAGACAGAGAGGCGACACCAATCGGCCCCGATGAAACAGGTACGGAGTTACGCAGGCGAGATGGTCTCTCTTTATGGCAATCTTACGGCCATCCGTGGTATCGGTAGGGAGGGAGATCCATGTTGCGTAGATCGGCGGCAGGCGATAGGGCGGAGAAGGCGATCTTAGAGGGCTTGGAGGTCTTAGGGGTCTCAAGGCTCTCAGGGGTCTCACGGATCCTGGGGGTCTCAGGGGTCTTGGGAGTCTTAGGGGTCGCTGCGTGGTTGCTGTGCGCTGTGCCCGGCCTCGCCGCGGGCGGGGCGGCGATCGTCAAAGGCCAGGGCGGGGAGGCGACGTTCAAAGGCCAGATCGTGCGCGATCAGCTGGCCTATGGGTTGTCCGACCCGGTGAACAAGGTCGTGTATAAGCTCGATAACCAGAAGATGCTTACGGCCTTCGCGGCGCAAGATGTCGTGGTGGTTGGAGTGCTTGACCGGTCAAGCGGCACCATTCACGTCGATGACATCGTTCTCGATCTGCCGGCGAAGGTCCGGGAGGCGAAGTCGGTGGCCATCGTGTGCGACGCCTGCCTGCGGGGTATGGCCAAGGCGAGAAAGGCGGCCCTGGAGCAAATGCTGGACTGGAACCGGTTCACGCTGGCGTCCGACCCACAGAAGGCGGACCTGGTCCTCCTGTTTTCCGCGAACCCCTACCTGGGCGACTATGTTACGCGCGACGGACCCGATAAGAGACCGGTGGCGGTCGATACAACGTACATGAATGTGATCGACCCGCGCAGCGGCGCGAACCTGTGGGGCGACTACCGGCAGGCGGGCGCGTGGTTTGTCGCCAGCGCAACGCGCGACCTGATCCTTGGCTTCCGGGAGCAGTTGGAGATGGATGAGAATCCGGTCGAACAACAAGCGTTTGTCGAGCGGCACCTGGTTCCCAGGATTCCCCCGCCGGCCGCCACGTCGCAAGGCAAGTAAACCGAGGTGCGTGTCAGCTCGAGAGGACTCCATGGCTTTCTGGTCAGCGCGCAGCCTCGGTGTGAGGGCGGTC
Source organism: Acidobacteriaceae bacterium (assembly GCA_050014235.1). GTDB lineage: Bacteria > Acidobacteriota > Terriglobia > Terriglobales > Acidobacteriaceae > Edaphobacter. Next base: position 26,702 of record JBEKDS010000013.1, on the reverse strand, counting down.
CCGGGACTCGCTGCGTGGCTGCTGGTCGTTGCGTCCGGTGCGGCCCAGGTAGGCGAGCAGGTATTTAAGGGCCAGATCACCCGCTGCATGTGCGCCGCGCCGGGCCAGCGCGCGGCGACACCGGACAAGAGCGGGCCGATAGGGGCCTGCAGCGTGAGTTGCGGGAAGAAGGGTGTCAAGTACCTCCTATCTGAGCCCGCGAATGATGCGACCTACCTGCTGGACAAGCAGAGGGAGGCCAGGCAGTTTGCCGGCCAGTTCGTCGTCGTGATGGGGACGCTGGACGCGGCGTCGGGCACGATTCGCGTCGACGATATGCACCGCGCGCTGCCTCCGAAGGTCTTTGCGGCAAAGTCGGTCGCGGTGGTGTGCGACGCGTGCCCCAGAATGATGGCCAAGGCGGGTCCGGCCGCGCTGGAGGCGCTGATGGCGTGGGACCACTACACGTTGATCGCCGACGCGCGCAAGGCGGACCTGGTGTTCGTGGTTTCCGCGAACCCATACCTGGGCGACTTTGCCAGCCGGGACGGGCCGGACAGGCGGCCGGTTGCGGTCGACATTACTTATGTCAATGTCGTTGACCCGCGCACCGGCGAGAACCTGTGGGGCGACTCGCGGCAGTGGGGCTATATGTTGGTGGGCAAAGCGACGCGTGACCTGATCGACGAATTCGAAAAGCAGCTGAGGCAAGAGAGCCGATAAGGATCGGCAATGCGACTTTTCAGGCACTCAGCCAAGACGCCGACGGTCGTGATCGGTCATTTCTTTCTCATCGCCCGTATCTTCCGCCTTCCAATCTGTAATAGGAAGATGGAGACTCGAAGACGTGCTCACCCCAGATCACAGTATCGCGGAGGATACGGACGAGCATCTGCTGTACCAGGCCCAGCAGGGCAATGAGGACTGCTTCCTGGTTCTCTTCGAGCGCCACCGCAACATTGTTTTTCGTCTGGCCTACCGGCTTACGGACGAGCATGCCGCAGAAGACATCACTCAGGACTGCCTTCTTGGCCTAATAGACCGCGCCAGTCATTTTGACCCCGCGAAGGGCTCGCTCCGCACCTATCTTTACGGGGCAGTGAGGAACCTGGCACGCAAGCATTACTGGCTGCACCACGGCGATGTCGAACTTGATGATGAGAGCGAAGATCCGTTGTTTGCCGTGGAGCCTGCAGCTGCGCGGCTGCTTCTGCAGCAAGAGGCTTCCGAACTTATCCGTCAAGCTATAGCTGCCCTTCCTTTGGCGCAGCGGGAGGCTCTGGTGCTCTTCCAGTATGAAGAGCTCCCGCTCGATGAGATCGCAAAGATTCTTGCTGTCGACGCCGGCACGGTGAAGTCGCGTCTACATCGCGCGCGCAAGCGCCTTAGAAAGACCCTAACTCCGTATTTCGAGAGGAGCATCATCCATGAACCATCATGATAAGGATCCGCTTGACGAGTTCCTTGGGCAATGGAAGGTCCCCGACCCGCCCCCACACCTGAAGAACGCGGTCAGCAAAGGCTATCGGCGCAAATTTGCGCAGCGCGGTTGGCGTTGGTTTCTGCATGGAAGCCTGCGAATCCCGGTGCCATTCGCCCTGGCGGGCTTGGCGGCAGCAGTTCTTCTTGCCTTCGTCATTGAGCGGAACGAGCACACTGTTCAGTCACACGCCCAGGCGCTGGTGGAAGTCCAGGGCCGGCGTGCCGGTGAGATTCAGAAGGTCGAGGTACCGGTGTATCACGACCGGGTGGTGGTCCGTATCCGGTATCGCGACCGGCCTCGGAACGCGGCGTCAATGGTGGCGACGGTCCAACCACAGGCACAGCCTTCTGCTGGGGGCTATCAATTTGTCGCCGCTCTCAACGCGCGAATCATAAGGAAAGACCATGAAGACCATGACTAATATTTTATTGGCAGTTTTCTTCCTCTGCGCTACTGCGATCGCCCAGAAATCAGAGGAAGCTGCTCCATCGGCGCCTAAGTCACACACTCTGACGACAAATAGCATCTCGCTTCCGAATGGCATTCACATTGAAAACCGAACCATGTCAGAGGGTATGACAGACTCGTCGTGGATCCCTAAGTTCATGGGAGTGCCGCAAAGCTACGGAGTGCTGACGGGCGCCTTGGATGGAAATGTATATCACCATTTCTTCTTCATCGGTCAGCGCTACTTCGGTTATGACATTGAGGCTGACCCGGTCTCCGACACAGGCCGAATTCGGTTGACGTTTGAACCGTTGAGTGTGGATTGGATAGGAGAAGGAGAGAAGGTGCCTGTTGCCCAGCCTGCTCTTCCGCCTGAACAGGTTATTGGCGAGGGGGAGGAGTTGGTGATGGACCTTGCTGTCGATCCGGCCAGCGGGGAAAAGATTACGGAGCACATGAGCTTCCGCGTTGGCACGCCGAGGCCGCCTTGGCAGCGGCCTGACCTTACGTTCGATGAGGTGAGCATGCATTTATCTTCACCCGCGCTCTTTGAAGACGGACAACTCATCGGCCGGTACAGCGAGGGAACGTTTGCGCCCATCTTCGCCATGCACCTGCCCGAAGGAGGGTGGATCTATCTGTCCTTCAAGCCTCATGACGGATATGACTTCAAGAAGGCCGGGGTAATTCATGCGACCCGCGCTGAGTTCACAATTGGAGGCCACGACTACGAAGTACGGTCGCGGTCGCTGATCTGGCAACGTCCGGAGATCAGCCTGTATGTATTGCTCGATCAGCGTGAACCGGCAGCTCGCGGGAACGTCTTATCCACTGCGGGTCGAAATGCAGAACATTCCAAGAACTACGTGGAACTACGCGCTGGGACCGTGGAGCAGATGCTTCCCAAGCCGTGATCGGATGAGATTGCCAAAGGCCTCCATATTGTCGGCTCTGCCTTTCACGCGGAAGCTGATCGACTCCGGGGCACTGCGTTCGATGGAAAGCAGGGTAAAGCCACCAGTCTGATTGCGGAATGAGAGAAAATCGTCGACTGTCCAGGTGGAATCGTAGGTCTTCAAGTAAGTTTCGGCCTTAGCGCGGTCGGCGCCGTTAAAGGCTTCGAGAAACGCTTGAAGCGTGGTGCCCGCGGGGCTATCGGGAATCGGAGTTTGGGCCACTGCAGACGCGGCACACTTCGCCATAAAGAAGACGCAGAAAGCCAGAACTGGCCATAGTGAAACCGAATACCATTTCACCAATCGCATAGGCAGGACGACCCCCGTATTGTTAGCTCAGAATTTGTTGCTCATAGCTTGGAGTGAAGAGAACTGGCGCGACGGCGTTGCCTAGCTACTGGACCGGGGCGCTTATTGGTCGATTGCAATTTCTTTGCATCCGCGGCCAACTGTAAGCGAGCCTCGCCGATGCGGGCGCCAAAGGGCTTTGCTTGGAGTGCATTGATGGAGCTATCCAGGAGCTGCGATAGCGGGAAGGGCAGATCCGCTTCCAGACTGGCTTTTCCCGGGGCGGGAGGGCCTCATTCGACTCCTGAATCCGGAGTGGGAGGCCATTCAGACGTGGACTGATGAGCCCTGTCTTGCGGCCGGATGGGAATTTGGCGAGGCACAACGCCCTGAGGGGTCAGTGATTGCCCGAGGGGGTTTTGGGGACGGTGAGGGGGATTTCGAGGGTGCCGAGTTTTTGGGCGTTGGGGTCTAGGACGCCGATGCGGAGGAAGAGGGGGCCGGGGGGAAGGTCGAGCTGCTGGGTGAAGCGGAAGGGACCCTGGATGAAGGTCTGGTAGCGGGCGTCGCTGAGGGGCATTTGGATGGTTTGGGAGAGGCCGGTGAGGAGCTGGGCGTTGCCTGCCTGATCGCTGCCGGTGAGGCTGCCGTCGTAGACGGCGATGTCGAGTTCAAGGGCGCCGTGGTGGATGCCTTGGGGGCCGGTGGTGAAGGCGATCTGGCGGGCGGGGACGGCGTAGGCGAAGGCGTAGCGGGTGAGGGGCTGGGAAGTGAGTTTGGGGTCGAGGGTACCGAGGATTGTGCGGGTGGGGTCGGAGGGACTGCGGGGGTCGCCGTTGGGAGTGACTTCGACGTCGAAGAGGATGCCGGTGGAGGTGGGCATGGCGCGGCCCATGGCGGTTTTGATGTCAATGGGGCCGGAGGTGGGGAGGGTGGCGAGGGTGAGGCCGGGCGGGGGCTTGATGGTGGCGGGGTCAACGGCGTCGTAACTTTCGCGGTAGACGAGGTTGAGGTGGGGTTGATCGACTTCGACCTTGATGGAGTGGTGCGCCCAGTTGTACTTCTGGCCGGGGGGAACGTAAGAGATGGTGTAGTAGTTCGCGCCTTTGTCGACCGCTTTGGCGATGAGGCCGGCGAGGTCGTTGTTGTTGTAGAAGGCTGCGCCGCCGGTGGCTTCGGCCCAGGACTCCATGCCCAGCTGTTGTTCGATGGTGGTCTGCCGGAAGTCACTCTGAGCTGCTCTATATGCCGGTGGCGGGAGATTCGGTATGTTTGCCCAGAGCCTGCCGGTGGAGGTGATGAAGGCGTTGGGCATCATCGGCAGGCCGCGGGCTTCGATGGGATAGACGGCGATTTGTTCTGCGTTGAAGAGGCCGTAGGTCTTGAGAAGGTCGGAGGAGTAGTCGGGCAGGCACTGCGCGTGGGCGCTGAGATCGGTGATCCAAGGAATGCCGACGGAGAACCAGAGGAGGTTTTTCTTGGCTTTGATTCCGGAGACGTCGGCGGCGATCTGGTTGAGGGCCTCGAGGGTCATGCGGGTGCGCTGCTCGGCCTGGGCGCAGTACTGCTCGTAGGTGGCGGAGCGGCCTTCGGCGTCGTCGGGGAAGGTGTCGATGGCTGCGCTGAGGAGAGCGGGATCGGAGGTGGAACCCTGAAGGACGCGCAGGCCTTTGGACAGGCCGAGGACGATGACACGCGTGCCGGGGGGCATGGTGGCGACGTACTTTTTAGCCTCGGCTTTGACGGCGTTTTCAGATGCGATGGCTTCGGCGTAGGCGTTGTCGCCTCCGAGGACACTGAGGGCGGGCATCGCGGCGATGTTGACGAAGTCGAGGAGAAAGATGTTGACGGCGGCGGTGGGGGGTGGGGGTTGAAGGTTGGTGTAGACGTTGGGTGGGAGTTTGGGGGGTGGGGTGGTGGGTTGGGCGGCGTACTCGTGGAAGCTGCGGATGGATTGGGGTTTGCCGTCTTCCTTGATGGTGAAGTCGGATTGGGTGAGGCCGTGGACGGGGTTGCCTTTTGAGTCGGTGACGGTGATGTCGACGACGGTCTCGCGGGAGTAGACCTGGAGGGTGGGGGCTTGCGGGGGTTGGGCGTGATTGGTTGCGGCCAGAGTCAGGGCTGCGGTGAGAGCCAGTTTGCCGAGGCGCATGGGGTGCTCTCCGGTGAGTTCGTGACGTGGGCGGCTAGTGGGCGGGGGTGGGTTGGGGTTGGGCGGAGGCGAGGTGGCTGGGGGATTTAGGGACGGTGAGGGGGATTTCGAGGGTGCCGATCTTGTTGGAGACGGCGTCGCGGATGCCGATGCGGAGGAAGGCGAGGCCGGGAGGAAGGTCGAGCTGCTGGAAGTAGCGGAAGGGGGATTGGAGGAACTCGCGGTACTCATCGGCCGTGAGGGGGAGGGACATGGTTTGGGAGAGGCTGGTGATGAGGTTGCCTGTGGGGTCGTAGGCGGCGAGGTCGAACTCGACGGCGGCGGAGCGTGTGCCGCTGGGGGTGGTGGTGAAGGCGATTTGGCGGACGGGGACGGCGAAGAGGACGCCGTAGCGGGTGAGGGGTTTGGATTTGAGTTTGGGGTCGAGGGCGCCGAAGATGGGCGGGTCGGCGGGGCTGGCGGGTGTGTCGGAGGGTTCTACCTTGGCGTCGAAGAGGAGCTGGGTGGAGGCGGGTTGGCTGCGGGACATGGCGGCGCGCATTCCGCCGGGGTTGGTGGGGGGCGGAGTGGCGTCGAGGGTGAGTTCGGGTTTGGGGAGGATTTGGGAGGGGTCTTCCGCATAGTACTCGTCGCGGTAGGTGAGTTTGAGGCCGGGGCGGTCGGTGGTGAGGTGGATGGAGATGGTGTGGTGGCGACCGTCGTACTGCGGGTCGGGCGGGGCGTAGGTGAGGGTGTAGTAGTGGGAGCCGTTTTCGATGGCGCGGGCAATGCCGGTGGCAAGGTCGTTGCGGTCGTGGAAGGAGATGCCGCCGCCGGCTTCGGCGACGTTTTCATTCATGAGCAGCTCTACACCTTTCGCCACGCCGAAGTTTGGAATGCGGAGGTAGTACGCGCCGCGCGCGCCGATGGGATAGACGGTGACCTGGGCCTCTACAAGATTGTGGACCGCGTTGAGGATGCCGGTATCGATGATTGGGAAGTCGACCGTTGCCGATAGGCCGTAGGTAAACCAGATGAGGTTCTTGCGGCCCTTGATCTGCGCGGCTACTGCGGCGACCTGGTTGAGGGATTCGGCGGCCATGGCGTGCTTGGCACCGCGGGGGATGACCTGCATGTTATTGCCGAAGGAGTTGACGGCTGCGGTGAGGAGTGCGGGGTCGGAGGTGACGCCCTGGAGGACGCGGAGACTTCCCGGCCAGGTGGTGCCCATGACGGCGACGCGGGTACCGGGAGGCATGTCGTGGATGTATTTAGCGGCCTGGTTGCGGATGAGATTTTGCATGTCGAGGGCCTCGGGAATGCCGAGGTAAGGGGAGTCGGGCGGTTCGAGGTCGGCGTCGGGTGCGGTGTTGACGAAGTCGAGGAGGAGGATGTTGACGGCGGGGCTGGGTGGGGCGGGCTGGAGGTTGGTGTAGACGTTGGGCGGAAGTTTGGGTGGGGTGGAGGCGGCGGCGGTGGGGGTGGGTGCGCCGAACTCGCGGAAGCTGCGGAGTGATTGGGGATGGCCGTCTTCCTTGAGGAGGAAGTCGGATTGGGTGAGGCCGTGGACGGGATTGCCGTGGGCGTCGGTGACGGTGACGTCGACGATTTTCTCGCGGGAGTAGACCTGGAGGGTGGGGGCTTGGGGGGCGGACTGTTGGGCGGATTGTTGCGAGAGGGCGGAGCGGGTAGTGGAGGCTTTGTATGCTGTCTCGGCGATGGCTGGATGCAGGGCGAGGCAGAGGGCGGAGGAGAAGAGGGTGAGGGTGAGCTTGCCGGGATGCATAGGGTATCTCCGGTGCTGCGGGGGTGGGTGGGGGAATTGTAGATGGGGGTGGGCGGAGTTGGCGAGGGGGTAGTGGGAGGGTCAGCTTTTAGTTGCGCGGGTGTGGGCATTGGGCGGGGTTCCGGTCCCGGAAAAGAGCGTGCCCAGGGGGCTGAAACCCAATTCTTCTTGGGCCGTTGATTGCCGAGGCTGAAGCCTCCGCCTATCTCAGGAGCAAAGGCGAAGGCGAGGCGCCGGCGGATTATGACGCAGAGTCTTTTCGTCCAGCGATACGAAGGTATCGTCCGATACCTTCGTCCTATTGTTTCCTCTCCTCGCGTCTGGCCTAATCGCAACCATTCCGAGATGCACGTTGATCGGACCCATGAAATTGTCTTTTGCGAAGGAGAACACACCATGTCCGAAATTCCGACGCGATCCGCCGCACAAAGCCAACAGGAGCAGAAAACAGATACGCGAATCTTCATGCGCATTGCTGGCATCATCATCGTCGCGACAGCCGCGGCGGCCCTCGTCATCCCCCTGGCGAAGGCGGTGAGCGTGGACGACAAGTATTCGCTGAAATCGCCGAGCGGAATTGCGTTCTCCGACTTCAGGGGATACGAGGATTGGGCTGTCGTCGGTCCCGCCCGGACCACCGAGGTGCTCAAGATCATCACCGCCAATCCGGCCATGATCAAGGCATATAAAGGCGGCACTCCCGGCAACGGCCAACCTTTCCCGGAAGGCTCCAAGATCGTGAAGCTTCAGTGGAAGCCGAAGAAGAGCACGGAAGCGCCTTTCGACGTGGATGTGGCAGATGTGTTGGCCCAGGTTTTCGTGATGGAAAAAGACAGCAAGAGATTTCCGAAGAACGGCGGCGGGTGGGGATACGCTGTGTTCAACTACGATGCACCGTCGGGCAAGTTCTCGCCCGATGCGAAGAGCCCATCAGACTGCGGCAACGCATGCCATACGGCCGTGAAGGCGAAGGACTACATCTTCCACCCGTACGACACGCGTTGAGCTTCCACCCGTACGACAAGCGTTGAGCTTCCACCCGACAAGCGCTGAATCGCGCGGCTCCCCATCGATACGGTGCCTGCGGGAGTTGGGTAGCCCTTGCACGAGGCTGAGACCTCGGGAAACGATTTGGGAGGAGAACGAAATGGCGACAAAGGAAAAAATCCTGGTGCTGGTCTCGAGCGGTCGCGGCTTGCCCTTGAAGGATGGCAAGGTTTATACCGGCGCCGGCTACTACCTCAACGAGCTGACGGTCCCGGTTCGCGCCCTGATGAAGGATGGCTACGAAATCACCTTCGCCAACCCCACAGGCAACACGCCCCAAGTGGATGTGCATTCAGAAGTCGCCGATTTCTTTGGCGGGGACGCGGCCAAGCTTGCGGACTATATGTTATTCCGCGACGGCCTGAAGGGGCTCAGAGATCCATCCCGCATCGCGGATGTCGTCGCATCGGGTCTGGACCAGTATGACGCTGTCTTCGTCCCCGGCGGCCATGGTCCGATGATCGATCTTCTCGATGATCCCAATGCCGGGATCGTGATGAGACACTTTCACGAGACATCCAAGCCTACGGCGGTGCTCTGCCATGGCCCGATTTCACTGCTCTCGGCGCTACCCAATTCGTGGGAGTTCGTCGCGGCGCTGGCGGCGGGTGACGCCGCTGGAGCGCACGCAAAGGCCCAAGGCTGGATCTATGCCGGATATAAGATGACGATCTTCTCGACGGCGGAAGAGCAGCAGCGGGAGCCGCAGGAGATTGGCGGTAAGGTCCTCTTCTACCCGGACTTCGCCTTGAGTACCGCGGGCGGTGACGTAAGTGTGCTCGCTCCCTGGAAGAGCTACGCCCTTCAGGATCGCGAGTTGATCTCAGGTCAGAACCCGTTCTCCGACGAGGCGGTTCTGAAACTTCTTCAAGGGGCACTTAACAACTCATGAAGAATCCGACGCTCTATATTCCATGAAAAACCCGACGCTCTATCGCACCACAAAGATCGATGGGCTCTCCATCTTCTATCGAGAGGCTGGTCCGAAGGACGCGCCGACGTTGCTTCTGCTGCACGGACTGCCATCCTCGTCGCGCATGTTCGAGCCGCTGTTCTCCAGACTGTCGGACCGCATTCATCTGGTCGCTCCCGATTATCCTGGCTTCGGACACAGCGACTGGCCGGATGCGAAGGGATTCGCGTACACCTTCGACCGATACGCAGAGATCATGAATCATTTCACCGAGGCGCTTGGGCTCTCGCGCTACACGCTTTATATGCAGGATTATGGCGGGCCGGTGGGTTTTCGAATGGTCCTGGAGCACCCGGAGCGCGCGGAAGCTCTGATTGTTCAAGACGCGGTTGCGCATAATGAGGGCCTGGGCGCGAATTGGAAGACGCGTCGCGAGTTCTGGGCGGACCGCGTTGCGAACGAAAGCGCGCTGCGCGCGAATTTGCTCTCGTTGACCGCGACACGCACTCGTCACGTCGGCAACGATCCGAATGCGGAACGCTACGACCCCGATACGTGGACTGATGAGTTCTATTTTCTCAATCAGCCCGGCCAGGCTGAGATTCAAAGCGATTTGTTCTACGACTATCGAACCAATGTGGACGCGTATCCGAGATGGCAAGCGTGGATGCGCGATAACCAACCGCGACTGCTGGTGATATGGGGCAAGTATGAGCTCTCGTTCGACCCGGGCGAGCCGGAACGTTATCGCAACGATGTGCCGAATGCTGAAGTTCACATTGTGGACGGCGGCCATTTTGCATTGGACACGGCAGCAGATCAAATCGCCGCATTCGTGGGAGGATTCCTCGGCTCTTCTGGCGAGGAGCCGAAGGGGAGCCGGGCGGGATGAAGCAACTTGAGGCGGTCGTGCGCGGCTGTGTAGCGGCGCTACTTTTCAGCTCACCCTGCCCGCCGCGATAGAGGACCAGAGATTCGTCCGGACGATAGAGCAATCGACCCGGATCGGTATCGGTAACCGGCTTGCGGCGATGCCGGTGAGATGGAAGAGGTGCCGGCCGACGAACTCGGAGAGATGATTGAGGGGCCACTTGAGCTTGTCCTGGATCCAGTCGCCGACGACTGGGAAGACAACCCAAAAGGGTTCCGTTGGCTCCGAGGAGGATGAAGCAGAAGAAGTAGAGGAAGGCGATGCGGAAAGCGAGGCGGATTGCGGGGCTCCAGTGAGTGGGCGGAGTCGCAGCGGAGACGGGCGTGGGCAGCTCGCTGGGAGTGGTGATACCTGGAAGCTCCAATGGGACCTCGCGTGGGGAAGATCTGGATTTTGGACGATTTTGATGAAACGTGGGTGAGGGGTCAAGGAGAGATATTTTGATTGGAGTTGGTAGGAACGGTCGTACTCAAGGTTCGTGATCATAATGCTGAGGCTATCGTGACGCTGGGGTGCGTGGCATTGTGGCTGGGTGAGTACAAGCTGAAATGCGATTCTCGAGTCTGATGCGTTTTGATTGACGCCAAATTGCCAATGCAGTGCGCCGGGATAAGCCGGCATGAAGCAGGGAATGAAAGAGTCCTACGAGAAAGGAGTAGCGAACCGCTCGGCCCCGAGTTTTGCGTTGCGCACCGCGAGGTGTTCGGCGAAGCGTAAACAGGGGTACAGGTGTCCTGCTCCATCGAATCTGGGTCGCGCACGGGCTAGAATTTCTCTTTGCCCCCGCGGAGACCGTGCGCTCCTCGCCGGGCAGGAGCGTCACGATGCTGAAATGGATTGCCCATGCGCTTTTGGCCGGGCTGTGCTTGACCAATGCTGTGTCCGCGCAGGCCGTTCGCACCAAGACGGTAATGAATCGCGGCTGGAAGTTCCTACTTGGCGATGAGCCTGGGGCAAGCGCTGCGGCGTTCGACGACAGGAGTTGGCAGGACGTCGACCTACCGCACTCCTTTAGCATGCCGTACTTCCGCTCGCCCGACTTTTACATCGGCTATGGCTGGTATCGCAGGCATCTGCGAGTGGGCGTCGCGTCCCTCAAGGGACAGGAGTTTCTCGAATTCGAAGGCGCGTTCCAGGATGCTGAAATTTGGGTGAATGGGACGAAGATCGGCGAGCATTTCGGCGGATACACCGGCTTCTCGATGAACATTTCTACCGCGTTGCATGCTGGGGATAACGTGGTCGCGGTGCGTGTGAACAATCTCTGGAACGGCCAGCTGAATCCGCGCGCTGGCGAGCATGTCTTCAGCGGCGGGATCTATCGCGACGTCTTCCTCGTCACCACCGCGCCGGTGCATGTGCCATGGTATGGCACATTTGTGACGACGCCGAAGGTCTCCGCTGTCACTGCAACCGTGGACATCAAGACAGAGATTCGGAACGACTCTGCACGGGCGGCGACGACCATGCTGAAGACCACTCTCCTCGATCCCGCAGGCAACTCCGTCGCCGAGTACTCATCCGAGAGCACTATCGACGCCGCAGCGTTGGCGAATGTCGACCAGACCGGCGACCTCAAGGCGCCGAAGCTGTGGTCGCCCGAAACGCCTGCGCTCTACACCGTCGTCAGCCGCGTTTACATTCGGGGCGAGCTACAGGATGAGTTCCGGACTACCTTTGGCATCCGCTGGTTCACCTGGACTGCCGACGATGGCTTCACACTGAACGGCAAGCACCGCTACTTCCACGGCGCTGATGTGCATCAGGACCACGCCGGTTGGGGTGACGCGGTGACGAACGCCGGCGCGCGCCGCGATGCCGCATTGGTGAAAGAGGCGGGCTTCGACTTCATCCGCGGCTCGCATTATCCACACGATCCTGCGTTCGCAGACGCGTGCGACGTTCTCGGCGTGCTGTTCTGGTCTGAGAACGACTTCTGGGGCATCGGTGGATACAAGGGTGATGGCTACTTCAACGCGAGTTCCTACCCGACGCGCGAGAAAGACCAGGCGCCGTTTGAGGAGCATGTGAAGGAGAGCCTGCGCGAAATGATCCGCATCAACCGCAATCATCCTTCCATCATCGTGTGGAGCATGTCGAACGAGCCGTACTTTTCGCCTGCGGCGGTGTTGCCCAAAGTGCGCGCCTTGCTCGCGGCGGAGGTTGCGCTCAGCCATGAGCTTGACCCCACGCGTCCTGCGGCGATCGGCGGAGCGCAGCGCGGCGCGATCGACATGATCGGCGATGTCGCCGGGTACAACGGTGATGGCGCGCGCCTATTCCTCCATCCCAAAGTTGCCAGCGCGGTGACGGAGTACGGCTCGGCCAAGGAGATCCGCCCCGGCACCTACGACCCGCATCTCCGCGACCTCGCGGGTCAGGCAGAGTTCCCATGGCGTGGAGGCCAGGCCATCTGGAGCATGTACGACCACGGCTCCATCGCCGGAGCGGAAGGTACGACCGGCATCGTCGACTACTTCCGCCTGCCTAAGCGGAGCTGGTACTGGTACCGCAACTCTCTCGCCGGAATCCCTCCGCCGGCGTGGCCACAGGAGGGCAAAGCCGCTGCGCTAACGCTTACGTCGAGTGCACCCGCGATCGAGCACGCCGATGGCACCGACGACGTGCAGCTTGTTGTCACCGTCGTCGACAAAGACGGCAAACCCCTCAGCAATACGCCCGACGTGACCCTCCAAGTCGTGAGCGGCCCCGGTGTGTTTCCTACGGGCAAGTCGATCCTCTTTCACAACGGCTCAGACATCCCGATCCTCGACGGCCAGGCGGCCATCGAGTTCCGCTCTTACTACGCCGGGACCACGACCATTCGCGCCACGTCGCCTGGCCTGAAACCTGCCCAACTGACCATCATCTCGAAGGGTGCGCCGCAGTATGTAGCGGGTAAAACGCCGGAGTTCCTGCCCGCACCGTATGTGCGGTTCGTCGGTCGCACGCAGGCGGACGTGGATGAGGTCGCGAATATTACGCTCGACCGGCCAACCAACGCGAGTAGCATGGCCGCGGGACACCAGTCCAGGCTCGCCACCGACGGAGACGCGGAAACCTACTGGGCTGCCGCCCCCGACGCAACCGGTCCGCAGTGGTGGGAGAGCGATTTCGAAGGCTTGTATGACATCAGCGCGGTCACCGTCCGCTTCGCAGGCACCGGCACGTACGGCTACCAGGTCCAGACCTCGACCGACGACCGCATGACGTGGAAGACCGTCGTCACCGGCTCGGCCGGCGCATCCGGACCGCCGGTAACGATCGCGCTCCCGGTCGGCACGCGCACAAGCGGCCTGCGGATCGTCTTGGAATCGGTGTCGCCGGGCGCGTTGCCGGGGATGGCCGAGGTTGCTGTACGAGGCGCGCGGGCAAAGTAGCTCGGGCATGGTTGGTTCGATTACGAGATCTCCTCTGCTTGGTCCTCGGCGTCACTTTGGTCCGGCGCTCCCTGGAAACGGGATTTTGAGCAACTTGGCCCGGACTTGAGAGGGCAAGTTACCGGAATGCGGACTTTGAGGCACAACGAGGATCGTTTTGGAACCTAATCAGGAATAGGATGGGATCTAGAGGGCAGCCATGAGCGGATTATTGCTGTTGTGCTTTTGATGTCTCCTGATGCCCGGTTCGGTCGAAACGCGCCCGACAGCCATGCGGCTGAGGACCAGGCGGTCTGTAAGGTGGTCAGCCTATTTATGGATCCGTGGAACGGGCATCCGGCAAACGTAGTTACCGCAACGCCGACTTTTCAGGGGTATGCCTCGCAGGCAGACCCGCCCCCAGCCGCCCCTCCCGCCTCGTTCAACCAGTACTTTAAGTCATCGAAAATTCAACAACGGTTAACCATCTAGCAAACACCCCTCTCCTCCCGCGTGTTCTCTTCATGGAGGCACCACTCAACCCATACCCGGGATCAGGGGAGACACATGAATCCAGAGCTGCGCCCTTCCATGCCTCAAATTAACCGCAAGTCGTGTTCTCTCCTCGCCGCGCTGGCCGTCCTCTTGGGCCTCAGCGCCTCCGCCCACGCAACCAACATCGTCACCGACCCCGGCTTCGAGTCCGCCGGCGGCGGCAACATCTACTACGCCGGCCAGACCATCGATGGCGGCTCCTGGAACGTCCTCACCGGGGCCGTCTACATCGACTCCGGCGACCCCTACGTCTTCGCCGGCAACAACGCACTCAACCTCACCGGCGCCAATCCCTACGCGCCCGACTCCGTTGACCAGACCCTCTCCACCATCGTCGGCAAGATCTACGACGTCAGCTTCTGGGCCGACTCCGACTCCACCAACACCTTCTCCCTTACCGAGAACGGCATCGCCATCACCGGCGCGCCCACCAGCATCGTCGACAACGGATTCCCCAGCTCCACCTCCAACACTAGTCTCTTCGTCGACTACCTCGGCATCTTCACCGCAACCTCCACCACAACCACCCTCGACTTCACCGCAACCTCCGACCCGCCCATCGGCTCGTCCCTGGGATCGGTCGTCATCGATAACGTGAGCGTCCAGCCCACACCCGAACCCAGTTCCGCCGTCTTCATGCTCACCGGAGCCTTCGCCGTCGGCCTCGCCCTCGCAATCAGGCGTCTCGGCAAACCCCGGCCTGCTCTCTGATCGTTGGCACGCAGTTCGCAGTCAACCCAGCTCACTCGGCAACTCCGCCGGGGTGCCCCGTCCATCGCATCGCGACGGGTGGGACGTACGCGGCCGCAGAACCACGCAACAAAACCATGCCTCACAAGGAGCACTCGCATGAATAGCACCCCATCCCCGCGCCGCGCAGCCCAGACGATCCAGACCAACCGGCTCATCGGTGCCTCCCTTCTGTTCGCCTTCGGGACGCTCGCCGCTGCCCTCACCGCACCCTCCGCAACCGCCCAAACCTTCACTCCCGGCAACATCGTCATCAGCCGCTCGCTCTACAGCGCCACCGCCAGCTCCGTCACCATCGGCCAGGACCTTCCCCCCAACTGCGTCCCCAACACCGCAAACAAAGTCACCTGCGGCGTCGCCATCGCCAACGGCGCCTTCCCCACCGTCTTCAACAACGACACCCCCGACGCCAGCTTCGGCATCACCTCGCCCATCTACCTCGACGAGCTCACCCCCACCGGCACAACCCTCTTCTCCCTCGAAGTCCCCAACAGCTCCACCACCTCAGGCGATCAGCTCGTCACCAGCTTCTCCTCCAAGTCCGAGGAAGCCCTCCACCTCTCCACCGACGGCACCTACCTCACCTTCATCGACTACGTCGCCCCCATCAACACCATCGACGTCTCCAACGCCAACACCCCAGCCGTCATCGACCCCACCAACCCCGTCCCCGGCGCCTACTACCGCGCCGTCGCCAACGTCAACTCCGCCGGTGTCTTCTCCTTCACTGAGACCAACGCCTACTCCGGCAACAACGGCCGCGCCGCCCTCTACATCAACACCGGCGGCAACAACTTCTTCTACACCATCGGCAACGCCGGTAACGGCGGCAACCCCGAACCCCAGCAGGTCGTCGAAGGGGCCGGCGTCCAGATCATCACCCCCGCCAGCGCGCCCGAAGCCTCGCAAACCCCCGGCCTGCCCACTCCCGTCGCCAGCTTCAACGTCACCCAGCTCGGCGACGCCGCCGACAAAGTCGGCAAGGACGACAACTTCCGCGGCATGACCCTCTACAACAACGTCCTCTACGTCACCAAAGGCAGCGGCGGCAACGGCGTCAACACCGTCTACTTCGTCGACACCACCGGCGCCGCGTGCCCCTCCACCTCCGCAACCCCCGGCGTCGGCCTGCCCGTCCCCGGAGCGCCCTTGCCCACCGCCAGCATCGCCTCCACTTACACCACCGCCAACGGCCTCGCAAACAACATGTGCGTCCTCGCCGGCTTCTCCACCATCTCCAACAAGGCCGCCAACCCCATCGGCTATCCATTCGGCCTCTGGTTCGCCAACCCCACTACCCTCTACGTCGCCGACGAAGGCGACGGCGTCAACACCTACAGCTCCACTTCCAACACCTACACCGACGCCGCCGGCCCCGCCAACACCGGCGGCCTGCAGAAGTGGACCTTCAACGCCGCCACGCAGAAGTGGCAGCTCGCCTACACCCTCGCCACCGGCCTTAACCTCGGCATCCCCTACGCGCCATCCGGCTACCCCACCGGCCTCAACAGCGGCACCGACGGCACCGGCTTGCCCTGGTCTCCCGCCACCGACGGCCTGCGCAACATCGTCGGCACCGTCGAGGGCAACCGCTTCACCGGCCTCCATGCCGTCATCTGGGCCATCTCCTCTACCGTCTCCGGCGACGGCGACCAGGGCGCCGATCCCAACAAGCTCTACCTCATCACCGACCTCCTCTCCAACACCTCACCCGCCGTCGCCGCCGAGGAGGACTTCACCGACCTCCGCGACGCCGTCTCCGGCGAAGTCCTCCGCGGCGTCTCCTTCACCCCCGGAACCCCCGTCACCTCCTTTTAGTCTCTAGGAAAATCAAGAACTCAGATATATAGATCAACGCATCGGCTATGGACGGCAATTCAGGTGGCGTTCTTCCTCGTGGGGGTGAAACCCCTGGCGAGTAATCAGAGACGATGTAGGCGCGGTATCGCCTTTGATCGCGGACTTCTCCGCTCAGCGAGAAGCTCACCGGCTCGGAGAAGGGCTCAATCTCGTGCTAGAGAGCGGATGTTCCGGGCGCTGGGACAGGTGATCGATGCCCTACCCAATGCATTCGATTGCCGCGTTCGTCGATTAGCGGGTCAACCCCAAGACACCTCTTTAGCGAAGGAGCCCAGGGCTCTCTCGGAGGCTTTGGGTGCTGTTGCTGGCCGAGCAGGGCGAATACGACCGCCGAATACGCCTTCTTCGTCCGCGGCCCCAGCAGGCCAAAGTAGCGCATAGAGTGCTGATCGCGGCCGAGAATATGTTGTGAGAGCATAGCGACGAACTCTGCCGGCGTGCAGCGGGCCTCCACCAGGGTCTTCGTCCGAGTCTCTTTGGTACACGACTTCCTCCTCAGTCACCTTCAGAATGCGCTTCTGGGAGATGGGGAGCCGGCGGATATAGCGGCCTGCGTAACCGAGGAAGTGTCCTTTGGACATATTGCGGCAAACACTCGCGGCTGGCTGGTGTCGGAGACAGCGTTCCCGATCCGATCCTGGAGAGCGGGTGTCAATTGGCGACATCAGGCCAATGCACTCATTCAGGCAGGGGACAAATCCGACCTTTCCCGTGTAGGGGCAGAGATCAAACGAGCTTTGCCTCGATAATCGGAGAATTTCTGAGAATCGCGAGTAACCGAGGCTCGATGAGTGACAAGGCCTGAAGTCAACAGTTGAGAATCGAAGTACCGAGGAATTGGACTTTTCTAGCTTTAGACACGGAGTCTCCCGGTTGAGGGCTGCTGATTCCTTCGTTTTGGAATTTCCAGGCAGTGCGATGTGCTGGCGGTCACCACCAGCACCGCACTCTCGATTGCGCCCGAATTTCCCGAGCAGATCACTTCTTAACTCCCTCGGAATATCCGGGTGGTGGCGTCCTTCCATCACGGACCTTTAGCGGCGGCCGCAAAGCGGCTTCGAACGGCGGACGATGGGCAACGGGCTGCCCGAAAGCGGCCACGGCTTTCCCGGAGGATGCTAAAATCCGGGAGCATGCCCAGGGGGGTGGGTGCGTTATGAGGTCCGTGCGGGTGTCCGCGGCGCTGGCTATCACAGGCATACTTGCCCTCGGGATCAGTGGGGGCTACGCGCAATCGAACCTTGCCTCGGTCAGCGGCGTGGTCAGCGATCCCCAGGGGGCTGTGGTTCCGGCAGCGGCGGTCTCGGCTACCAACACGGCAACTGGCGTCGATACCAAGACGGCTACGGACGCTGCGGGATTCTATGCCATTCGCAACCTGCCGATCGGGGCTTACACGCTGACGATCGAGCACCCGGGTTTCAGACGGTACGTCCGGCAGGGGATGATCTTGATTACGGGACAGTCGCTCGGTCTCGACGTGCGGCTCGAGCTTGGCGAGTCTAGCCAGACCGTGAACGTAAGTGGTGAGGCGTCGCTCCTCGAAACGCGAACGTCCGACATCAGCAACGTGGTGACATCGAAGAGCGTTGAGGCCTTGCCGCTTGCGAACCGCCTTCTCCTGAACTTGGTTCAGCTCAGTGGGGCGGCAGTGTTCGTGGATAGCGTCACTCTGAATATGGATCCTGATTTCAGCCTGGCGGGAGGACGGACTGGGACCCCGATGGCTTGGCTCGATGGAGCGGATATCCAAAATCTGCGCCTCGGAGTGGGTCTTATCACGATCGACCCCCCGGTAGATGCCATCCAAGAGGTCAAAGTCCTGGAAAACAACTATTCGGCGGAATACGGCGGCTCGTCTGGGGGCGTGATTGTGGAAACGACCAAGTCGGGAACGAATCAGTTCCACGGCAGCGCCTACGAGTTTTTCCGCAACGATGCCCTGGACGCCGCGGGCTTTTTTGCCCCGGTGCAGAGTGGCGCGAAGGTCAAGCCAGAGCTTCGATATAACGTGTTTGGCGGTAGCATAGGCGGTCCAGTCCGACGTGACAGGATCTTCTTCTTTTTCGCTTTTGAGGGCGATCCGCTGCGGCAGGGTGCCCCGGACACTCTGACCACGCCCACCGCTCTGCAACGGGTCGGCGATTTTTCCCAGACCGTCAACTCAAAGGGTCAACTCATCCCGATTTACGACCCGGCCACGACGCGCGTTGTGAACGGCGAATTCGTGCGGGACCAATTTCCCGGCAACGTCATTCCGCCCGATCGGATTGATCCGGTGGCGGCCAAGGTGATGAACTTCTATCCCCTTCCGAACCAGCCGTCCCCAAATTTGGCGGGGGCGAATAACTTCAGCGGTAATTTCCTTGCCGGAGGGTCGACGAACTTTTTTTTGATAAAAGCCGACTACGCCCGAGGCGCAAACGACCGGTTTTCGGGTTGGTTCATTAACGAAGACGCCTCCCCAAACAATACCAGCGTTTTTCCCGATCCGGCCGCCGACTCCCAAACCTTCAGTATCAGCAATCACCATTACGGCTACGGCTCCTGGTTCCATATGTTAGGTCCAAACAAAATGAATGACTTGAGCACCACTTACACTTACCGAAGCGATCACGCCCTGAGTTTCGGGCTGGGCGGGGATTATCCCTCCAAGCTGGGTTTGCAAGGCGTGCCAGAAGAGGCCTTCCCCAGATTCGCTCCTTCAGGCTTCAGCGCGCTCGGCTCTGCCCTGCAGGAGCGCCGCCAATATCCGATTGAAACGGTGACTGTTCTTGACAATTTGTCCTGGGTTCTCGGCCGGCACGCACTGAAATCTGGTTTCCAGGTGACGCGCTCCATCAATAACGACGATCTGCTCAGCGCCGTCTCCGGCTCTTTCAGCTTCTCCACCTTGCCCACCGGGCTCCCTGGCAATTCGGCATCCGGCAGTGGTCTGGCTTCGTTGCTCCTGGGTTTTCCCACCAGCTTTAGCGAGTTGGCGACGGAAGAGCTTGACCGCCGGAGTTGGTACTTGGCGGCCTTCGCCGGGGATGACTGGACGGTGAATTCCCAGCTGACGCTCAATCTCGGGCTGCGATGGGAAACGGACACCCCCATGCTCGACGTCCACAACCGCATTAACGGGTTCGACCAATCCCAGATCAACCCGGTCTCCGGCACATCCGGGGTGGTGAAGTTCGCGGGTGTGAACGGCTTTCCCACATCGGTTTACTCCGGAGATTGGAACAACTTCGGGCCACGGTTCGGCTTTGCCTGGGCACCGCCCCACTCAAGCAACACGGTGGTGCGTGGCGGCTATGGAGTCTTCTATTCGCACCCTTTCGATCAGGGTAATCCCATCGCGGCTGCGCTGGGCTTCAGCCTTTCCGCTAATCTGGCCAGCCCCGATAACGGCATTACCGCCCCCTTCTACCTGCGAGATGGCGTCCCGGTCAGCGCGGCCGCGCCCGCACTCAATGACGCCTTCGGGGCCGTACCGGTCGGACAGAATCCTAATACTGCAGTCACTTTTTTCGAGCGCCAGCGGAAAACCGGAACATCGCAGCAATTCAATCTAGGCATCGAACAGCGCCTGAGCGGAGGGTTTGTGGTGCAGGTCGCCGGCTTGGGTAACATTTCCCGCGACTTGCCCGGAGACAATCTGTCTCTCAATCAGATTCCGCCTTCAATTCTGGGAGCGCAGCACCAGTCGCAAAGCGACCGGCCCTTTCCGCAATTCAGCAACGTGAGCATCATTAGTCCTTCGCTTGCCTTGTCGAATTACTACGCTGGTTTGGCGCGACTGGAGAAGCGCTTTTCGAACGGGTACAGCGTCGGGGCGAGCTATACGTACTCCAGCTTTCTCGACAATTGCGATCATAACGGGGCCCCCACGCTCGGGGACGACGGCGGGTGCTATTCAAACTTTTACGACCGCGGCGCCGATTACGGTCCTGCCGCAAACGACATTCGCCATTACCTGGTTTTCAATTGGGTCTATGAGCTGCCCTTCGGTTCGGGCAGGCGCTGGCTGGCGAATAGCGCCGCGCGGCACCTGATCGGGGGATGGACGCTGGCCAATATCACCACGATCCGGTCCGGGCCGCCCTTCACGGTGACGACTCTGACGAATACGACGAATGCGTTCTCCGCAGGGGCGCTCCGGCCGAACGTGATCCGAGATCCCAACCTACCGTCGAGCCAGCAGTCGGTAAACCGATGGTTTGATATTGAAGCCTTCCGGCAGCCCGCGTTGTTTCAGTTCGGCAATGAGGGCGTGGGGACACTCCGAGCCCCCGGGCTGGTCAAGTTCGATTTTTCACTCCTGCGAAACTTCCGCCTGAATAGACTGACTCGTTTGGAGTTCCGCGGAGAATTCTTCAATGCTTTTAACCACACCAACTTTGGGCTTCCGGGGGATATCTTCGGTTCGTCGAGCTTCGGCGTGATCAGCTCAGCTGCGCCGGCGCGGGAGGTTCAGTTGGGAGCCCGGATTGTCTTCTGAGAGCCGTGCACACTGCTGAGTCTCTTGACACCGAGACAGCACCACCCGCTCAGTTGGGCGGTGGGGATTACTCGTTCCGCGAGGTTCCGCTCTTGGTCGGATTTGCATCCGACGCTCAATCAGTTCGCTCGATCAAGGACGGGGATCGAAGCGTCGGGCGAGTTCCTGTATGCGAGGGTCGGAGCGGAGGTCGGCAAGTTGAGGATCGATATTGTACTCCTCCAACCCAGTGCTGTGGTTTTGGTAAGCTGTCTCGACCCAACTAACTGCTTTGTTTTTGTCTCCCAAGATAGCGTAGTCACGCGCAATCCAAAACGCCATTTCCGGGACAGTCCCGCTCTTCGCTTGCTTTTCCGCCCAGTCGACCTCGCCCCGTAGAAGCGTCTCTTTAGCTTCAGCATAGCCCGATGAGAGGTAACTTCGTTCCACTCTTGCGGCAAGATCGGCCTTGCCTCCGAATCTTAGCGAGGCCACGAATTCGGCGATGGCTTCTTTTTGCATCTTCTTGTGCTCGTAAATCTCAGCCATGCGGCGATGGCGCCTCTCGGAGTCAAGGTCAGGATCAGGCACTTGCTTAAACCATTCAAGCGCCTCGTCATATCGCCCGACATAGTAAAGCGCGGCGCCCAAATTGTTTTTCTTCTTGGAAGTGAGCGGGTCAAGCTCCTCCGCTCGCTCCATCTCCACCAAGGATTGATCTAGCCGCCCGTGCTGGCGGAGATAGATGCCGTAGGCTTGATGGGCCCGGACGTTGCTTGGATCGAGCGCGATGGCCCGCTGCAATTCTTTCTCTGCGGATGGCATCCATCCAGCGGCAGCGATGGTTGCGACCGAGACGTGGGCTTCCGACAGTGTCTCGTCGAGTTCGAGGGCTTTCTGAGCGGCAGCCCTTGCCTTTGGCAAGGTCTCCGCCTTCGGCGCAATACCAACCTCCCCCCATTCGAAGTATGCATCCGACAACCCAGCCCAAGCTTCCGCAAACGCGGGGTCCTGCTGAACCGCCTGTTCAAAGTATCTGAAGCCCTCCTTGAAGCCCTCGCGGGTCCACTTGTCCATCTCGTACCGACCCCTCAGATAGGCTATCTCCGCCTCAGGGTCGACTTGGCGGACGGTCGCCAGTCCACCCCGCTCCTGCGGTTGCAAGTCCACATTGATCTCGCTGGCGATGGCACGGGCGACTTGGCTCTGCAAACCCAGAACGTCTCGCAAGTCCCGCTCGTAACTCTCCGCCCAAAGATTCCTGTCATTCCGCGCGTCAATCAACTGTGCCGTTATTCGCACGCGGCTCCCTGAGCGCTCGACGGTGCCTTCTACCAACGCGTCCACATTCAGTTCTTTAGCAATTTGCTGCAAAGGCTTCTTCGTCGCTTTGAACTGCATGGACGACGTCCGTGAAATGACCTTCAGCGTGCTGATCTTCGCCAAGTCTGTGGTCAATGCATCCGTCATGCCCTCGGCAAAGTACTCCTGGTCCGGGTCGCTGGAAAGATTCTCAAGCGGCAGCACGGCGAGGGACTGAATCGATTGCTGCCCAGTCCCTGGACGCGGCCGAGTTTCGGCCCCGAGCCTCTCGCGCCATCGCCCGGCATACGTCGCGATGGAGATGAGGAGGAGGGCGAGAACTCCGGCGCCGGCCATTACCGGCACCTGGTAGCGGCTCAATCGCCGGTCAGCCAGAGCCTGCACGGGTGGCTCGTAGCTTGTGCTTGGGCCGGGAGCTGCGGACTCTGCCTCCTCGACCGGCGCGATGAACCTGTACCCACGCCGCGGCAAAGTTTCGATAAATCGTGAGCTCTCCCTCGAATCCCCGAGGGCTTCGCGCAGTTTCTTGATGGCGGAGTTCAGGCCAGAATCGAAATCGACGAACGTGTCTTCCGGCCACAATTCCTTTCCCAGCGCCTCCCGGGTGACCATCTCGCCCGGCCGTGCTAGCAGGATTGCCAGGATCTTCAGCGGCTGTCCCTGGAGCTTGACCTTGTTTCCATGCTTGCGCAGTTCTTCGGATCGAAAGTCAAGTTCAAACTCACCGAAGCGCACGCATTGGCGAGAAGTTGCGGGAGCTTCCATGGGAATGCCTACTTTCTGTTGAGGCTGCAAGGTTACCCGTTGAGATTTCGAGGCTATCTTTCGGGTGAGGAGAAGTCAACCGTTCGGCTTGGTACCGGATAAGTTGCTCCGTGGGAGCGATTTGCAAAATCAGACTCAAATCAGTTGGCATCCATTGACCCCTCTCCAACCCGGGGCGAAAGTTGACAAACAAAGATGCTTCAAAGGGTGCGTAAACAGCTCAGCTTAATAGGAGACCTTGGCATGAAATCACAATTGCGAAAGCATCTTTGGTTTTCAAGGATGGTGTTCGCCCTTTCCCTGGGCCTGCTGTTTCCAACAACTGGGTGTGTGAACCCCCTAACGTCGGCTACATCCTCTGCCTCGTCTTCAGCGTCGGTCGCCATTACCCCCTCGGCGGCGACGGTACCGGAAGGTGGGTCACTCCCCTTTCTCGCCACGGTAAAAGGGGTGGCCAATACTACTGTCACGTGGTCAGTTCAAGGGGGCGCGACAGGGGGCTCGATCACCAGCTCAGGGGTATACACCGCCCCGAACGCGTTGGGAACTTACACCGTGGTTGCCACAAGTGTCGCCGACCCGACAACGAGCGCAGCCGCAGTCGTCACGATAGAGCTTCCGACTTCCACGGCTGCTGGCTCCAGCGGATGCGCTCCCATCTCCGTTCCACTCCTTCCCACGATGGCGCCTGACGCGATTGCCGTTGCTTCGGATCCATCAGGCAAGTACGGCAAGTTCGCTTATGTGGTGAATAGATACGCCAATTGCGTCTCGATGTATGCAATCGACATCGCGACTGGAGCTTTAATATCTACAGGATCGATCGCCACAGTATCCAGTCCCAGCTACGTGGCCGTGGATCCTCTTGGAAGGTTTGCTTATGTGGCGAATAACGACGGCGTCGCCATGTACACCATCGACGCCGCAACTGGAGCCTTATCTTCCACAGGAACGATCGCTGCGGTACCCGGTGGCAGCGTAACCGTCGACCCGTCCAGCAAGTTCGCCTATGTGGCGAATGACGACGTCGCCATGTACACCATCAACGCTAGCACCGGCGCCTTAGCGTCCATAGGAACGATAAACGCGGGTGCGGGATTGTTTTCTCTCGCGATTGCCATCGACCCGTCCGGAAGGTTCGTCTATGTGGCCAGGCCTGGAGACTCTGTGGGGGTGGCGATTGGGTACGTGTCGATGTATATGATCGACCCAACTAGCGGGGCGTTAACATCCACAGGGAGCATCGCCGCAGGAATCGATCCCTTCTCGGTTGCCGTGGATCCCTCTAGTCGGTTCGCCTATGTGGCGAATCTTGAGTCAGGCGACATCTCGATGTACAGCATTAACGGCATTACCGGGGCGCTAACATCCATAGGCACGGTCACGACAGCGTTCGCTCCAATTGCAGTGGCAGTACATCCTTCTGGCAAGTTCCTCTATGCGGCGAATAACACAACCTCCAACGTTTCTATATACGCCATCGATGACTTAACGGGGGTCTTAACATCGTTGGGGACAATGGCAGCAGGATCGTCTCCTAGCTCAATTGTGATCGATCCGTCCGGAAAGTTCGCCTATGTGACGAATTTCGACTCGGACAACGTCTCGATGTACAGCATCGATATCACCACTGGTTCCTTGACGCTCATCGGGACGATCGGGGCATGAGCATTTCACGTCGAACGCTTGAATCAGTTTTCAACCGCTGGCCTCAAGTGGCATGGGGGAAGAGTCGCCGAGGACACGACCGGAACATGCGGAGGGTTCAGATTTTTAGGGCGGTTCGCGATCACAGTAAGCATCCGAGCGTAAGCAACTCAGCTTATTAGGAAGTCTTGCCATGAAATCACAATCACGAAAGCACCTTTGGTGTTCAAGGATGGTGTTCGCCTTTTCGCTGGGCCTGCTGTTTCTGCCAACTGGGTGCGGGAACTCCTCAACGCCGGTCACACCAATCTCCTCGCCCGCCACACCCGTCCCCACGATTACGGCGATCTCGCCAACCAGCATTGTCGCCGGAAGTGCGACGGGCGTGCTGACGGTCACTGGGACGAATTTCGTCGCAACTTCGGTGATCAACTTCGGTGGGACGACGCCCACCACTACATTCGTCAGTTCCACGCAGTTGACTGCGGCCATACCTGCTGCTGCGGTCGCCTCCGCCGGCCCTATAGCGGTGACGGTGACTAACCCCGCACCCGGCGGCGGCACCTCGAATACGGTGCAATTCGCCATTAACGCGCCAAACCCCGTCCCCACGATTACGGCGATCTCGCCGACCAGCACTGTCGCCGGAAATGCGACGGGCTTCGTGCTGACGGTCACTGGGGCCAATTTCGTCGCAACTTCAGTGATCAACTTTGGTGCGACGGCGCTTACGACTGCGTTGGTCGCATCCAACCAGCTGACCGCGGCCATTCCAGCTGCTGCGATCGCCTCCGCCGGCACCATAGCGGTGACGGTGACTAATCCCGCACCGGGCGGGGGCACCTCGAATGCGGTGCAATTCACCTTTGGCAACGGGACCAACCCCGTTCCCACAATTAATAACCTGGATCCTAGCTGTGCCCCGGCTGGGGAACAAGGCTTCACTTTGACAGTGGTGGGAGCACCAACCCTTGTTCCGAATTCGGTCGTACGTTGGAATGGAACGGATCTGCCCACGACGTTCGATAGTAATTATCTGTACGCGACTATCCCAGCGAGCTACATTGCCACCGCCGGCACTGCGTCGATCACGGTCTTCAATCCTGCACCGGGCGGTGGCATCTCCAACCTTGTGAGTTTCAACATCGAGACAGGAGGAGTGGGTCCGGTATCAATGGCCGTGGATCCGACAGGGAAGTTCGCCTATGTAGCAAATGAGGGCTGCGGTTACCCCTTCCCAAGCGACGTGTCCATGTACACCATCAACCCCGTGGACGGGACCTTAACCTCGGCGCCGCCACGCGTGACTACTGGGGATTACTTTGCAGACTTAGTGGCAGTCGACCCTTCGGGCAGATTCGCTTACGTGGTGGATAACGGCCTCTTCGACGTTGACCAGTTCTCAGGCGGCGTGTCCACATACGCCATAAACGGGGCGACCGGAGTCCTAACACTCAAATGGGTGACATCTAATTTGGGTCATCCGGAGTCCCTGACCGTGCATCCATCCGGCAAGTTCGTTTATGTGCCAATTAGCAATGGCCAGTTTTCCGGCGTCGAAATAGACGCCATCGACGCGACGACGGGATTCCTACTAGACACAGGGTTTGTCGCTACCGGCGCCTCTTACGGTCCAGTGACCGTGGATCCGTCCGGGAAATTTGCTTATCTGTACATAGATACTGGAATTCCGGGCGGAGCCAACTACTCGATATATAGCATCGACGCGACCACCGGGGCCTTGACGTCGATAGGAACACTACCGGTGGTAGGTACTGCTCCCTTCATCGCCATCCATCCGTCTGGAAAGTTCGCCTATGTGGTGGATACCGTCCTGGATCAAATTTCGACGTACAGTCTGAACCCGACGACCGGGAACTTAGCGTCCATCGGAACAATAGCTGCGACACCTGGCCCCATCGTGATCCACCCGTCGGGCAAGTTCGCCTATGTCACGAGTTCCGCCGGCGGCGTCGCAATGTACACCATTGACGGGACGACGGGAGCCCTGACGTTC
>JBEKDS010000012.1:0-87446 GCA_050014235.1 Acidobacteriaceae bacterium | reverse complement strand
CATTCACCATCCTCGGCAACCTCGACTGGACGAACTACTCCGTCTCGACCGATGTCCTCTTCGAGCAGCCCGGCTCCGTCGACCTCATCGGCCGCCTCACCGGGATGAGCGGCCCGGACGTCCCCAACTCGTACGTCCTCCGCGTCACGGACACCGGCGCGTGGTCGCTCATCCGCACCGCAACCAAAAAGGCCGACGTCACCCTGGCCTCCGACACGGTGGCTGCGCTCGGCACGCTGCAGTGGCACCGCCTCACGCTCTCATTCTCCGGTAGCACGATCACACCCGCGATTGACGACAAGCCCCTCCCGCCGATTACCGACTCCGCCTACGCGAGCGGCATGATCGGTCTCGGCACCCTCAACTACGCCCTCGCCCAGTTCGACAACCTCCGCATCGCCCCAGCTCCGGAGGCCGGTCCATCAGCTCCCAAGTAAACCGCATCGGCTTTGCGCTACCTCCACCCGTCCGCTACTCTAATTCCATGTACGAAGATTTCACCGTGACCGACCGCTGGACCGGCGAGCCCCTCCACTGCCTCTGGAAGGGCACCATCGTCGCCATCGCCACGCGCCACGCCGACTCGACCGACATCCGTTTCGCCGTCAACGGCCGCTCCGTCTGGATCGCCCTGCCCAACCTTGCCTGGGTCGAGCAGAAGCGCCGCACCGGAAACGTCATCACCGACGCGCTCGCAGCCCAGATCGCAGGCCGCTATCTCAAGACCGCCATCGAGTCCGGATTCGACAACGACCGCGACATCTACACCCTCACCGTCGATGAGGTCTTGGACCTCGCCAACGTAGTCGTCCGCGAGGCTGGAGGAACCACCAAACTCCCCAGCCTCCCCATCATCCACCAGAACCAGCAGCCGGAAATAGAACTCCAGATTCAACTCCCCGGAGAACCCGCCGCATAAGTCAAGGCTGCTGAACTGGCTCACAGAGGCTCTGCAAAATGCTCTCCCGTCGCCGATTTCTCGTCACTCTCCCCGCGCTCGCCATCGCACCGCGCCTCGCAGCAGCCCAGTCCTTCCTCTCGCCCTTCCGCCAGAAACCCATTCCCCCGCAGCCCGTCTTCGTCTACTTCGGCACCGACACCGCGAAGGGCATCGCTCGCGGAATCTATCTCTCCCGCTTCGATCCTGCCTCCGGCCTTCTCACGCTCCCAATTCTGGTCGCTGAAACCCTGCGTCCATCCTTCCTCGCCATCTCACCCAACACCGTAGGTCCTCGCCACCTCTACGCCGTCAACGCCGTCAACGACGCCTCAGCCTCCATCACCAGCTTCCTCGTCGACTCCGCAACTGGCGCGCTCAGGCCTATCAACCAGGTCTCCTCCGCCGGCACGGGTCCCTGCTACATCTCGCTCGACGCCACCGGCGAAGCTGCCTTCGTCGCCAACTACTACGGCTCCTCCATCGCCTCCTACCGAGTCCTTCCCAGCGGAGCACTCACCGAGCCGGTAGTCCGCATCGACTATAAGAACCCGAAGTTCGGCCATCGCGGCCCCAATGGCGCCAGCGGCCCGAATATTGCCCGCCAGGACGCTCCCCATCCCCACTCCGTCCATCTCTCGCCAGACAACCGCTTCCTGCTGGTCAACGATCTCGGCTCCGATCACATCTCCGTCTTC
The DNA here is from genome assembly GCA_050014235.1 of Acidobacteriaceae bacterium. Taxonomy (GTDB): domain Bacteria; phylum Acidobacteriota; class Terriglobia; order Terriglobales; family Acidobacteriaceae; genus Edaphobacter. The sequence goes on along the minus strand of JBEKDS010000012.1, from coordinate 85,811 downwards.
CTCATCGATCCGGCCACCGCCCGCCTCGGCCCGCCCGCGCTCTTCTCCAACAACCGCCCCGGCTCCGGCCCGCGCCACATCGTCTTTCACCCCAACGGCCGCTGGCTCTACTCCATCAACGAGCTCGACTCGACCATCGACCACTTCCTCTGGGCGACCACCAGCTCGCGCACCGACCCCAAGGGCCTGCTCATCAACACCGACTCCCAGATCAAGACCATCGCGCCGGATTTCCCCGCCGCAAAAAACACCGCCGCCGAGCTCGCCATCGCCTCCGACGGCAACTTCCTCTATGCCTCCAACCGCGGCGAGGACTCGTTGGTCGTCTTCAGCATCGGCCCCACCGACGGCGCGCTCACCCTCGTCCAGCGCACTTCCTGCGGCGGCAAGACGCCTCGCCACTTCGCCCTCTCGCCCGAGGGGGAAGGACGCTGGCTCCTCTGCGGCAACCAGGACTCCGGCACCGTCACCGTCTTTCGCCGCGACGGAGGCACTGGGCGCATCGGCGGCCCCATCCAGACCCTCCCGGTCCCCGCTCCAATGTTCTCCCTCTTCGCGTAGAGCCGCTCCCCTTGGAGAAAATAATGAGTGGCCGGCGCGCTGCGACCGGACAGCCGATCCGTCTCACCCTTATTCTCAAGACTGAGAGGCCCGCCCGATGCGTCTCCGCCGCACCCTCGCCCTTGTCGCTGCCGCAGTCCTTGCCGTCGCCGCACCCACCCACGCCCAGGCTCCCACGGCCGCACCAGCCGCAACTGCGATCCCCACGTTCGACGTCGTCTCCATCAAGCCCGCCAAGCCCGGCGCAACCGGCTCCGACTCGGACTCCAGCGGCGACACCTTCGCTGCCACCAACACCACCCTCAAGACCCTGATGCAATACGACGCCTACGGTGTCCCCGGCAACGAGATCCTCGGCATACCACCCAAAGTCGAAAAGGCAGCCTTCAATATCCAGGCCAAATTCGATCCCACCGCTTACAGCCAGGCCCAGATGAATGCAAAGGGCGAATACACCTTGGGCCAGCTGATGATGCAGCGTCTTCTCGCCGACAAGTTCAAACTCGCCGTCCACAACGAGACGCGCGAGCTTCCGGTTTACGCCCTCGTCCTCGCCAAAGGCGGCATGAAATTTCAGGCCGCAAAGGACCCCAACAGCGGGGTCCGTAGTTCGGGCCGCACCGGACAGCTTAAAGGCCAGGGCGTCACCATGGCCGATCTCGCCAAAGCCCTCACCCGTACCCTCCAGACCGAACTCGGCCGCGTCGTTATCGACCAGACCAATCTCACTGGCAAATACGACCTCACTCTCAAGTGGACCCCGTCCATGGGCTCACCGCCCATGCTCAACGGCCAGCCCGACACCTCCGCCCCCGACATCTTCACTGCCGTCCAGGAACAACTCGGCCTTAAACTCGAATCCACCAAAGCTCCCGTCCCCGTCCTCGTCGTGGACCACGCTGAGCTACCATCGGAGAACTAACCACAGAGAAGGGAGCCGCCGCTCATGTCCTACCGATCATCGCGACTGGCGATCACCCTCCACGCCCTCCTCGCCGCTGGGTCGCTTGCGTTCGCCGCGTCGCCGTTTGCCCAAACTCCACCCGCCGCACCGTCGGGATCAACACCGGCCACAACCAAGCCATCCCCTGCGCTCACCTTTGACGTCGCCTCCATCCGCGAGAACACCTCCGTCGGCGGACGCAACCACATCAACGTCTCCACCAACGACGGCCACTTCACCTTCACCACCGGCAACTCGCCGCTGAAGTCCATCCTCCACTTCGCCTTCGCCCTGCCTGAGAGCCAGATCGTCGATGCCCCCGCCTGGGTCGACTCCGCCAACTTCGACATCGTCGCCAAGGCCGGCCCCGAAGCCGACGCTCAGCTCGACGCGCTCTCCGGCGACCAAAACGATCTCGCACAGCAGCAGATGGTGCAGGCCCTGCTCGTCGACCGCTTCGCCCTCAAAACTCACCGCGAGACCCGCCAGCTCCCCATCTATGAGCTCGTCGTCGCGAATCCAAAGACCGGCGCCAAACTCCTCGCCACCGAGGCCCACGGGACGACCATCGACAACAACAAACGCAGCATCCACATCGTAGGCAGCGACGACAGTGTTGAACTCCTCGCCGAGTACCTCGCCAAGACCCTCGGCCGCAACGTCGTGGACAAGACCGGCATCACCGGCCGCTACGACATCAACCTCAAATGGACCCCCGAGGACGCCATCGCCGCCAACGCCGACCCCGCGCCAGACACCCCACCGGACATCTTCACCGCGATTCAGGAACAGCTCGGCCTCAAACTCGAGCCCGCCAAAGGCCCCGTCCCCGTTCTGGTGATTGACCACATCGAGATGCCCACCGACAATTAGCCACGCACAGGACCGCTTCCGGGAAAGAGAGCCCATCCAAAACCCGCACTCATCCTCAGCGCTCAACCCACCAGGCTTCGCTCCGGCAAACGGCTCCGCGCGCCCGCTCCCTCTCTTCGCCGCGCGCAGCGAGCGCCGCGCCCGCCCCTTGGTTGTCGGCTCGCTCGGCCTCTTCTCCGCCGCCAGCATGAGCTGGCTCGTCTGCAAGATCACCCGCTCCCGCACCCTCACCACGCCAGTCATCTTCCTCCACTCCGCTGAGTATGTCGCCCTCGCCGCGCTGGCGGGAGCAGCCGCGGTCTTTCTCAACGTCAAAGCCGCCGCGCGCCCCAGCGATCCCTCTCGCAACACCATCTCCCGCACCCTCGCCGCGGGATGGGTCTACGTCCCCTGCATCACCATCCTCTATTGGGAGCGCTCACCCTGGATGCTTTTGACCATCGCGCTGGCCGCGCTTTCGACCGCCTTTGGCCTCTCGCGCCTCTTCCCCCACCCCGCCGGACCCGCACCGACCCATCCGGCGGACCACCCCGCGCTGCCCAGCCTCAACGGCCTCCCACCCGCCGACACGCCCTTCGACTACGCCCTCTGGACCGCTCTCTGCGCGCAGGCTTTCCTCATCTGCCTCATCGTCAACTCTCCGACCCTCGCGCTGCTGCTCTTCGGCGTCGCCGTCTTCCTCCTCGCCTGGCGCTGGAGCGCCCTCGACACGGCAGCTCTCAACCTCTGGCTCGGCCGCCGTCCCCCGTTCGCCCACGCCGCGCTTGCCGTCCTCATCACCGCCTACGCTCTGATGTGGGGTAACGGCTCCGCCGGCGCGCCCGGCTACAGCACCTCGGCCGCGGCTGCACCCGCAGCCGCCCCTCAACGCGCCGCCGAAGACCACGACTCCTCCGGCTACTACGGCATCATCCTGCTGCCGCCGCCCAGAAAGGCAGTCGTGGTCGATCCCGTCCTCTCGCCCTCCACCGACAGCTTCGGCCGCATGTCCAAGCCCGTCCTTATCCCCTTCGATGGCCCCTACTGGTACTTCAAGGCGCCCAGCAACGCCCCCAGCACCCGCGCACATATCGCCCACGGCAACCCCATCGACGTCAACATCCGCTCCACCAACTTCGAACCTCTCATCATGGAGGCGCACCAGACCCTCTCCGAGCCCATCGATCTCGCCTGCTGCAGCCAGATCAACCTCGCCCTCACCAACGGCGACACCCGCTCCGGCGAGATCAACGTCGGCCTCCTCCTGACCGACGCCACGGCCCCCAGCCAGCCGCAGCTGCTCCTCGGCGTCAAGCCCATCTCATCCACCCAGGCCGACCAAATCCCCGCCGACCGCCCGCCCGTCAACGAGACCCTCCACTTCGACATCCCCGCCTCCCCCTCGCTCCACCGCTTCAACCAGATCACGGTCCTCTTCATGCCGTCGCACGACCGCGGTCGCTTCGGCTCCAAGGTTACCGTCCAGAGCTTCGAACTCATCCCCCGCCCGTGAACGCGCGCTAACATAGTCCCACGATGCGCGGGCGCAACTTGTACCTCCCAATTAGCCGGATACTCCTCGCGGCGGTCTGGATATTCTCGGCACAGCACATTGCCGGCCAGGTCAGCGCCACGTCACCCACCGGTCCGCCACAGTCATCGCCTGCAGACGCCCCGCCAATCGCACTCGACGCCGTCACCGTCAAGCGAAACAAGACCCCCGCCGGACCCGCGATGATCGACTCCCCATCCAATGGCGACACCATCACCGTCACCAACATGTCTTTACATATGATGATCGGGTTCGCGTACGACATGGAACTGCACGACCAGATCACAGGTCTGCCGGACTGGGCCAACTCAGAATCCTATGATGTCGTCGCCAAAGTCGCCGAATCCGACGGCGACGCCTTCCGCAAACTCCTTCCACGCCAGCGCAATCCCCTGCTGCGACCCGTCCTGGAAGATCGCTTCCACCTGAAGCTGCACTACCAGACCAAAGACCTCCCGGGCTACGCACTCGTCGTCGCCAATCCGAGGAACGGCCCGAGGCTGACCGCGGTCGAACCCTCGGCCGACGCAAATGGACGGCAGGACCCAGGAGCTATCCACAACATAGGCCGCAACGAGATCAGCGCCGAAGCCGCACCTATCGCGATCCTGACCAGCGTCCTCACCCAGCAACTCGGCCGGCCCGTCATCGACCGCACCGGCCTCAACGGAAGGTACACCTTCACCCTCAAGTGGACACCCGACCTAACCTCAGCCTCAGCCTCACCCACCGCCGACCCCGACGCCGGCCCATCCCTCTTCACCGCCGTCCAGGAGCAACTCGGCCTCAAACTCCAGGCAATCAAGGCCCCGACTCAGGTCCTCGTCATCGACCACGCAGACCGCCCAGCCCCCAACTAGCCACGAACAACGTAGAACCTACAACGCACAACCCGGTGCCTTTACTCACCACTACCAACTCACAACGGCCCTCATGTTCTCCCGCAAACTCGCCATCGAACGCATCGACGCCACCGGCACACCCCACCCGTGTCCGATTGCGCAGCTCGACAACTTCGCCATGCGCAACTTCACCAACGACCCCATCTTCGACGACACTCTGCCCATCGCCGACGGCCTCCTCGAAGCCGGCTCGCGAGTGCCGATAGCCCGCCTCCACACCGCGCTCTTGGACTGGTTCCGCCGCAAATCCTACCTCAGCCCCACCGACACCCTGCGTATCACAGAACTCCCCCGCTGACCCGCCTGCCGAAGAGCGCCGTCCCGATGCGGACGCAGGTGCTGCCCTCTTCGATCGCCGCAGCGAAATCATTCGACATGCCCATCGACAGCTGGGTGAGGGTGGGGCACGCGGCCAGCGAGGCGTCGCGCAGACGGCGCAGGTCGCGAAAGTAGGGGCGCGCTTCCTCTCCCGCGTTGGCGACGTCCGCAGGCCAGGGCGGTACGGTCATCAGGCCTGCCGGGGTGAGCGACTCGAGCGGCCCGAGGGCGGCGAGCAGCGCGGGCAGGTCCGTGGGGGCGATGCCGTGCTTGGATTCCTCGTGGCTGAGCTTGACCTCAATCAGGATCGGCAGCTTCTTGCTGAGAGCCTGCGCGGCGGCGTTGAGGCGGGTTGCGATCTTGAGCGAGTCGACGGAGTCGACGGCGTCGAAGAGCTCGGCGGCGCGGGCGGTCTTGTTGGATTGCAGCGGGCCGATGAGGTGGATCTCCGCGCCATCCAACTGGCCGAGAGCAAGGGATTTCTCCTGCCACTCCTGCACGCGGCTCTCGCCGAAGAGGCGAAGTCGGGCAGCGTGAGCCTCGAGGATTGCGTCCGCAGGATGCATCTTGCTCACGGCCATCAGCGCGACTTCGGACTCGGCGCGGCCCGCTCGGCGGCAGGCCTGAGCGATCTCTTCGCGGATGCGGGCGAGGTTGGCGGCGATAGACACTCAAGAAGCATCTTATGGGTTTTGAAGGACTCAGGAGGGCTGCGGATGGGAGCACGCATATGGCCGGTGGTGTTGCTGATCGGGTCGAATACCTTCATGACCTTCGCCTGGTATGGGCACCTGAAGTTCAAAGGGGTGGCGATCTGGAAGGTGGTGCTGGTGAGCTGGGGGATTGCGTTCTTCGAGTACTGCCTACAGGTACCGGCGAACCGCATCGGTGCAGGCGTGTACACGGTCGACCAGTTGAAGGTGATCCAGGAGGTGATCACGCTGAGTGTCTTTGGCGTCTTCTCGGTGTATTACTTCGGCGACAGCCTGCACTGGAACCACGCCGCGGCGGCGGGATGCCTGGTGGCCGGTGCGTTCTTCATGTTCCACAAATTTTGAGGGGCCTGCGCGTTTCATCGCAGACTCCTGGATGTTGGGAACTTGCCGACAACCGCGCGCGCAGACTCGGCAGCTAGTTGAAGATTGCGCCGACGGTGTCGTTGGTCGTCAGGGTGACGGTGCATGCGTTGGGGCCGGCCGCGCTTGGCGGCGCGGGCGGTGCTGGCACGGTCTGGGTGCAGTTGTAGGACCATCCGCCGAAGGCGGCGCCATTGGCGGGGGCGGTCAAGGTGACGGTGGTGCCGACCGGATAGGTGGCGACGCAGACCGAGCCGCCGGTCGTGGAGCCCGGGCCGCAGTGCAGTACGTTCGGTGTGCCCGTGGCGGAAGAAGCGGTGACCAGCCAATCGGTGGTATTCAGGCCCTCGTTGTACACGGTCAACGTCGATAGAAGGTCGGGCGCCTGCGTGCCCGGATAACAGGAACCTGCGGTCGGCGGGTCGCCGCTGGGGTTGGGGAGAGCCAGTGGGCAGTTGAACGTTGCCGTGGCGGTTTGTATGGTCCCGTCGCTGCTGGTTGCCTCGGCGATGATCTCAGCATTTCCATTGCCGTAGGCAGTCACCAATCCGGCGCTGGCGCCCGCCGTCCCGGCGCTGTTGCTATTCACAGGGAAGACGCTGGGTGCGGAAGAGATCCAGGTGAGGCTGGGTGAGTTGGTCAGGTCCCTGACGTACGGAGCGGTCGAGAAGGTCCCGATCGCCAGAAACTGCCCGGTGCCCTGCAGGTTGCCGACGGTAATCGAACCGGGAATGATGGTAAGCGCAAGCAGGGGCTCCGGCGCAGCGGTAATTGAAACCATAACAGTGGCCGTATTCGATACCACGCTGCCGTCGGTGTTGGTCAACTCCGCCGTGATCGTGCTGGTGCCCGCGCTCAGGCCGGTGGCCAGGCCGCTCGCGCTCACGGAGGCGATGGACGGAGTACTGGAGCTCCACTTGATCTGGGAGGAATTGGTGACGTCTGATTGCAGGCCGGTGACGCCGGAAGTGCCGAGCGCGATAAATTGCCCGGTCTGACCCGACGCGGAAAGCGCCTGACTGCTTGGCGTGATGGCGACCGCGGTGTACTTCTCGGTTGTTCCGCCGGCCACCGTGAACGTCGCTGTTCCCGCCACCACGGTGCCGCCGGCTGTGTTGGTATACAGGGCGGTGATCGCAACGGTCCCCTGACCCACCGCCGTCGCGAGTCCGGTGGCGGCGCCGATGGTAGCAATTTGTGGGCTGCTGGAGCTCCAGGCCACCTGGTTGGTCAGATTCACCGTAGCTCCGGATGAGGTTGTGCCGATGGCGATGAACTGGCTGGTCTGGGCCGGCGAAGTGACCGATTGCGTGCCGGGAATGATCGCAATCGAAGCGATGGTCCCCCCGGCAGTTACGGTCGCGGGGATGCTGACGGTCAAGTCGGAGGTCGCGGTGATTCCATTGGACTCCGCGGTGACCTGGGTGTAGCCCGCGCCCAGCGCGGTGGCGAGGCCGGTGGAGCTGATGGTTGCCACGCTGGGGTTGCTGACCGACCAGGTGACGGAGTCGGTGATGTCCGAGGTGGTCGTGGGCGCCGATCCAAACTGCTCGGTTGCAATGGCTTTGTACTGTGCGGATTGCCCGACGGCGGTGAGGGTCACACTGCCCGACGCGGGCTGGATGGAGATCGCCTGGACCTTATTGCAGCCCGCCAGGAGGAGCGGAAGCAGCAAGGCAGGCAGAGCCAGCAGTACGGAGGCAGGGCGGCGCAGATTCATCGGAGTCTCCTGCTCCCAAGCTACTCAGGGGGATGAGGAGAGGCCATGCAACTTTCGCGAAGACGATGCAACTTTCGGGCCAAAAACTGCGCTGGGCGCGGAGGTTGGAGGGAGCTTTGAATGCGAATAGACGAGGACTGAAGCAGTGCTACCGCGAAAAAAATCTATCTTGACGGCCTGATCCTTTTATTGACCTCCCATTCGATCTGCTTGGCAGCCATTCTCTGATTAGTGACGACTGCCTGATACCTCGCCTCTCGCAAAGGGGTTCCCCTCTACCGGACAGAAACGGCGTGCTGATCTTCATATCGCTCCAGAGCGCACAGTTCTGACGCGTCTGGAGCCAGCGATTAAGCGACCAACATAGACATTCTCAGTACAAAGCACTCTGGGCGTCAGATGAGATTTAGTCTGAATAGTCTATAGGCAGTCGGTGCAGGCGTCCTCTGCAAACAGCAAGGCCGGCGTGGAGTTGCCTCCGCGGCCGGCCTAGCGAACGTCTTGCGCCTCGGGGCCTAGCGATATCCGCGGAAGCGCTGCGCGCGCAGCCACTCCTGGTGGCGCAGGAAGGCTTCGCGCCGAGCGAACTCCTCGCGCCGCAGGAACTCCGCCCGCCGGTCGAAGACGAAGCCCGCGCGAGTGCCATAGAAGGGAGCTCCTGCCCGTACGCCAGCCACCACCTCCTGAGCCTGGGCCTTGACTGGGCTCATCATCAGCAGCACGCTCGCCGCCGTGCCTGCCAACATCACCTTTGCTACCATGCTTCTGATTCTTGCGATCGTTGTCATAACTGCCTCCTTACCACACACCACTGAACCCAGGCGGCGCACAGCGGTTGCGCGCAACTTCCGCGCGCGGACGGGTTGCATGGATGCGATCTGGCGTTAGCGCATCAAATCGCGTAGAAGGGACAGATGCAGATCCTGACCTCAGCGGAGATGGCGGCAACGGACCGGCGCACAGCGGAGGAGTTCGGCGTGCCGCTGCCCACGCTCATGGAGAATGCGGGGACGGCAGTGGCGCGCTTCTGCCTGAGCTGGTTTGCGACGGCGCGGCAGGCTGTTGTTCTGTGCGGCAAGGGCAACAACGGCGGCGATGGATTCGTGGCCGCGCGGGTGCTGGCGGAGGCCGGTGTGCTGGTGCAGGTGGTGCTGCTGGGGCGCGCCGACAAGGTGAAGGGTGAGGCGGCGGGCGCGCTGCGGCAGTTGCGGGAAGAGGCTTCGTCCGTGGCGCTGCATGAGGTGGTGGATGAGGCGGCGCTGCGCGCGCTGGAGGATGTGCTGGGCGGTGCGGAGCTGATTGTGGATGCGGTGGTGGGGACGGGATTCAAGCCGCCGCTGCGCGGGTTGGCGGTGGTGGCGCGCGAGATGATCGCCGGGGTGAATGCGCCGGTGGTTGCGGTCGATCTACCGTCGGGGTCGGATGCGGACGCGACCGCGCAGACGGCGGAGGGCGCGTACCGCGCGGATGCGGTGGTGACGTTCACCGCGCCGAAGATGGCGCATGTGTTTGGACATCTGACGCGCGCAACGTTTGGGCCGGTGGTGGTGGCGGGGATCGGGTCGCCGGAGGAAGCGGTGGTTTCGGCGAGTGGGCTGAGCTGGGCGGGCGCGGCGAAGGCGATCGCCGAGCAACCGCGCGACATCAACTCAAACAAAGGCAAGTATGGCCATGTGCTGGTGGTGGGTGGAAGCTATGGCACGGCGGGCGCGCCGTCGATGGCCTCGCTGGCCGCGCTGCGTGCCGGCGCGGGTTTGGTGACGGCGGCGGTGCCGAAGAGCATTCTCGATCTGGTTGCGGGGATTGCGCCCGAGCTGATGATGGCGCCGCTGAAGGAGGGTGCGGAGGGCGAGGCGACGCTGGAAAACCTCACGCCCGATGGGCCGGGGGCGGAGGATGGACTGGAGGCGCTGATTCGGGCGAAGAAGATCAGCGTAGTCGCGCTGGGGCCGGGGCTTTCGACGCGTGGAGAGGCGAGTGCGTTCGCGCGGGAGCTGGTGGCGAAGATCAAGCTGCCGATGGTGATCGACGCGGACGGGCTGAATGCATTCGATGGCCGCGCCGCCGAGCTGAACGGGCAGGGCAGGGTGATGGTGCTGACGCCGCATCCGGGGGAGATGGCGCGCCTGGCCGGGCTGACGATTAAGGAAGTTGAGGCCGACCGGATTGGCCTGGCGCGCAGGTTCGCGACCGAGCACCAGCTGACTCTGGTGCTGAAGGGATGGCGCACGCTGGTGGCGCATCCCGATGGGCGCATTGCGGTGAACACCAGCGGCAACCCGGCGATGGCGAAGGGCGGCAGCGGCGATATTCTGACCGGGATCGTGGCGGCGATGCTGGCGCAGTTTCCTTGCAATGTTGCGGAGGCCATCGAGGCAGCGGTTTATCTGCATGGGCTGGCTGGGGACTTCGCCGCGTGCGCGATGGATGAGCACACCGTACTGGCGACGGACACGGTCGCGCATCTCTCCGATGCATTTCGCTACAGGGCGGAGGATGCCGATGGGCTGACCTGGATCTGCGGGTTGAACGATGCGGGCCGGGCGCAATGAGGGAGCGGCGCTTCAAGACGCGGTCCGTGGAGGGGACGCTGGCGCTGGGCGAGCGGATCGCGGAGATGCTGCCCCCGCCGGGTGTGGTCATCCTGCGCGGCGAGGTGGGCGCGGGCAAGACAACGCTGGTGAAGGGGATTGCCGCGGCGCTGGGAGCGGCGGCCGAGGATGAGGTGACCAGCCCGACCTTCACCATCGTGCATGAGTACGTGGGCAGGAAGGTGCGGCTCTTCCATCTCGACCTCTACCGGCTGGAGACAGAGGAGCAGATTGCGGTGCTGGGCCTGGATGAGATGGCGGGATACGAAGATGCGCTGGTTCTGGTGGAGTGGGGCGAGCGATTCGAGAGTGTGGTGAAGATGGCGCGCGGTGAGATCTACATGGAGCACGGCGAGGGTGACGAGCGCGGGTTGATCGTGCGGGTGAAGGACTAAAGACGGATGGTAGTTGTGAGTTGTTAGTTGTGAGTGGAAGCTCGGCCGGTGTAGCGATAGATGGCGCACTCCTCGTCGCCGGTGGAGCCGTACTCCTTCTGGCGGGCGATGGCTTCGAGGTCGGCGGCGTGGTCCTCCGTAGACATGGGGACGTTGTCGAGGAAGAGCTGGGCGAAGGCGGGATTGCGGTCGAATACGCCGGCGCACTCGGCGTTGACGTAGATCAGATCGAGCGCGGGAGCGTCGTCCTGCGGGTCCGCGGCGGCACGGCGGCCAAGCTGCGTCTCAATATGGCGCAGCAGCTTGCGCAGGACGGGCGCCTCGAAGGGGTGGAAGAGGAAGAGCAGCGTGGGGGCGTTGGGGAGCTCGAATTCGAGCGCGTCCTGCTCGAGGACCTCGATGGGCGCGACCGGTTCGGCAGTGGGGTCGGCGGCGTGGGCGGCGCGCCATTGGGCAGCATTCTGCCGTGCAACACCGGCAAGGGCCGGGTTGAGTTCGATACCGACGACCTTGCGGAAGCGGTATTCGCTGGCGACCAGCAGGCCGCGCCCTTTGCCGGCGCCGATGTCGAAGAAAGTGTAGCTGGAGATTGGGTGCGGTGGGACGCTCTCGCGCCAGTGGGCGATGAGGGCACGCAGAATGCTGGGCGCGACGCCATAGTAGGCGGTGACGTGTTCGTCGTTGGGATGGCCGGTGACGAGCTTGCTCGCCGGGACAAGGCCGCTGGTGTGGACTCCATGCATCTGGTCGAAGGGATGGATGGGGAAGTCGGTGAGGCGGAGCAGGTCGCGCGGACGCGCAGGCGCCGGGCGAGGTTCGGCCTTCGTCTCGTCGAGTGCGCTCTTGCGGGTCGCGGCTCTCCTCATAGGATCGATGCCTGGACTACTCGATGCCCAGCAGCTTGCGGCCTTCGGGCGAGATGCGCTGCGGCGTCCACGCGGGCTGCCAGACGAGCGTGACCTCGGTTCTACTTACTGTCTCAAACGCTGCGAGCCGACCCTCGATCTGCGCGACGATCTGGGTGTGGGCTGGGCACCCGGGCGAGGTGAGTGTGAGCGAGATGTGGACGCGGTGGCGCGGAGGGACACCGGCGATGCCCGCGCCTGGGGCGTCGGGATCGGGCGCGACCAAGACCCGGTAGACGAGGCCGAGGTCAACGATGTTGCAGGGGACCTCAGGGTCGTAGCAGTCGCGCAGGGCGGCGCGGATGTCGGCTTCGGTGAGGTCGGTCGGCATGGGGCTCGCCTACGATGATAGCGTGCGGGCTGCGCTGGCCCGGAGACCTATGTAGGATGAAGGCCATGAAGATTCAGCCCGCAGAGATGCGCCTGTGCCGGCGCGGGCCCAAGGCATCGCTGCCATGAGGCCGGCCATGCGTCCGCTGTCGCATTGGCTGCTCTTCGTTGCGGCGTCTGCTGCGGCTCTGGTTGCCGTGTTTGGCCTGCCCTTTCTCTTTCCTCCATCGCATCCGGTCCCGAGTCAGGCCTACGTCGTTGGGTACAACAACCACGTGGCTGCGGTGTCGCTGGCGCTGGTCAGCCTTGTCGTCTTGCTGCTCAGCCTCCGCGGGCGCGGCGAAGGAGTCGCGGTCCTGAGGGGCGAATCGCTGGTATCGTGGCGCTGGCTGGCGGGCGCGCTCATGCTGGTCGCGGTGTGGAATGGCACGCTCTCCTGGGTCGTCTTCGCCGCGCATGGGTATGCGGTTGAGGACTTCTACTTTCTGCCTCAGTTGGAGAAGTACTACTATCTGCATCGGCATCTTTATTCGCAGATCGAGTTCGCGTACGGGCCGTTGTTGTTCTATCCGCCGGTGTGGGTGCATTGGCTGCTCAGCCCGTTCCACATCTCGCTGCGCGCGTCGTACTACGTTGCGATGGTGGGGCAGCATTTGGCGGGCATGGCGATGCTTTGGTTTGTGGTGAACCGGCTGCCGATGCAGCATGGGCTGCGCGCGGCCGGGTTTGCGAGCCTTACTCTGTTCAGCTTCACTCCGCTGCTGGGGCCGAACTACGCGCTGATGCGGTATGTGCTTCCCGTCTTCGTTTTTGTGCTGTTATCGCAGATCGAGCGGCTCGTCGCCGCCGCGCTCGCCGCATTGCCTGCGCAGATGCTGATATGGCTCGACTCGTCCGAGTTGGCGATCGGTTTTGGCGTTGCCGTCGCGGCATTCTGCCTCTATCGAGCATGGCGCGGACGAAGCGCACTTTGGCTGGCGCCGATTGCGGGCGTCACCACGGGTGCGGCGATCTATCTTGCGATCATCGACCGCAATGTCCTCTCCTCGCTCGTGTACAACACGCGCGGCTGGGCCAATCGAGTCCCGCTGCCCTCGCTTGAGGTAGCGACGCTGCTGGCTGCGACGGCATGGCTGGTGCCGCGGCTCGTAGCGCGGCACGTGCGGCGCGACTCGCCGCAGAGTGGATTGTTGCTCGGCCTCTACGCGATGGGGCTGGCGCTGCTGCCTGCGTCGCTAGGACTCGCCGATATCGTGCACATCACAGGCAATAGCTTGGTCCTCTTCCTGCTCTCGCTGGTCGCCGCCGCAGAGTGGAAGCTGCCGATGCGCGTTGGCTGGGCGATGGCCGTAGCCGCCACTTATTTGCTGATGATCACGCGGTCGGGATTGGAGGCCCACTTCCGTTTCTACCCGGACGTGGCGTGTATCGAGGACGGGGTGACGCCGCTGGCCTCGAGGCTCCCCTCCAGGCCTGGTTCGTGGCTGCGCGCGTTCGAGCGGCGATGGCCATGCGGGGTGCAGTCGCTCGATGTCGCCGCGCTGCGTGCCGCAATCGGCGATGCGGCTTTCGCTGCGCCGTACCCCATGCCGGAGATCGTTGAGGAGTCGCTGCCGCAGCTTCCGAACTTCGTTCCCAGCTACTGGTCTGGCACCATCGTACTGTGGGATGCGGAGACCGAACAACGCAAGGCCGACGAGCTGCGCCAGGTGCAGTGGGCGCTGCTGCCGGGTCGCCCCGAGCCGACCCCAGTCAGCCCAAACGTCGGGGCGCGGTTCAGTCTGCCAACGCACTACCGCGCGCTTCACGCCATGACGTGGGACGGCGTGCTCGCGGAGGAGATCGACCGTAACTGGACGCCGGCGGGCGAGATCGGGAGCTATGTCCTGTACCGCCGCGTTCGCTGATTGCGCTCCCATCAAATAACGGATTGTATAGCGTATTGTTCCAGTATACTATCGTTACGGTGATCAAGAGCTTCCGGCACAAGGGCATCAGGGATTTCTTTGAGACGGGGTCGCTCGCCGGAATCCAACCGAGGCACGCCAGCAGGCTTGCCGTGCAACTGGACGTTCTCGACGAAGCCATCGGCGCCGAAGACATGCACGTTTCTGGCTGGAAGTGCCACGCTCTGCATGGCAAGATGAAGGGTTTCTGGGCAGTGAGCGTCAGCGGCAATTGGCGCCTGACCTTTCGCTTCGAAGACAGGAATGCGGTGCTTGTCGATTACCAGGATTATCACTAGGAGACCACCATGGGCATGTATAACCCGCCTCACCCTGGCGCGCTGATAGCAGACATTCTTGAGAACGGAGACCTGTCGATCGGCAGTTCCGTCACCGAGGTTGCCCGGCATCTCGGCGTTACACGCGCGACCCTTTCAAGGGTAATCAATGGAAGGTCGGGAGTCTCTGCGGAGATGGCGCTCAAGCTCCAGGACGCCTTCGGCGTGCGTGCCGACCTGTGGCTCGGCCTTCAGTTCAAGCGCGATCTCTGGTTGGCGTCCCGAAAGAGGCGAAGGAAGGTGGCCAGCGCGCTGCTCAAAAAGGCCGCATAGAAGCGCCGCGTATGCGCGTACGCTCGCTCTCTTTTCCGGACCACTGCGCGCCAGATGCTACCCTTGACTCTACCGTATGAGTCACGAAGAGCCGGACAATTTGTCTTCCCTGCCGCATCCCGAGCAAACGTCTCAGTCGCCCGATTCACCTCTCGCACCGCCTGCCGGCGGGCCTTCCGCCGCCACTCTTCCCAAGGCCTACGATCCCTCCATCATTGAGCGGCGCTGGGCCGAATACTGGGTGCGCGAACGGCTCTTCGAAGTCCCCACACCGTCGCTTGCAGACGTACCAACGAACCCATTCACCATGCTGCTGCCGCCGCCGAACGTGACCGGCAACCTGCATATGGGCCACATGTTCGAGCACACCGAGTCCGACATACTGGTGCGCTGGCATCGCATGCGCGGCGACACCGCTGTGTGGGTGCCGGGCACGGACCACGCCGGCATCGCCACGCAGATGCTGGTGGAGCGGCAGCTCACCCGCGAGGGCACCAGCCGCAAGGCGATGGGCCGCGAGGCCTTCACCGCGCGCGTGTGGGAGTGGAAGCGGCAGTATGGCAGTGCGATCACCGAGCAGATGAAGCGTCTGGGCGCGAGCGTGGACTGGTCGCGCGAGTACTTCACCATGGACGAGCGGCTCTCGCGCGCGGTGCGCGAGGCCTTCGTGCGGCTGTATGAGCAGGGGCTGATCTATCGCGGCAGCTACATCGTGAACTGGGACCCGGTACAGCAGACCGCCGTCTCCGACCTTGAAGTCACGCACGAAGAGCGCATCGGCAAGCTCTACCACATCCGTTATCCATTCGCGGATGGGACGGGCTCGATCGTCATTGCCACGACGCGGCCGGAGACCATGCTGGGAGATGTGGCCGTTGCCGTGAACGCGAACGATGCGCGCTACCGGGAGTTCATCGGCAAGCGGGTCGTGTTGCCGCTTAGCGGCGTCTCGGGAGGGGCGCCGCGCGAGATCCCCATCCTGGCCGACGAGTGGGCCAATCCGGAGTTCGGCACCGGCGCGGTGAAGGTGACGCCCGCGCACGACCCCAACGACTTCGCCATCGGCCAGCGCCACGGGCTGCCGTCGCTCACGATCCTCAATGAGACGGCGCACGTCTCGCTGCCGGGCTCGCCCTACGATGGCCTCGACCGCTTTGCGGCGCGCGAGAGGATCGTGGCCGATCTCGACGCTGCTGGCCTGCTGGTCGAGGTGCGCGACCACCCGCACGCCATCGCCCTCTCGCAGCGCACCGGCGCGGTGATTGAGCCGCGCCTCTCGCTGCAGTGGTTCGTCGCGGTGAATAAGCCGGTGAGCGACGTGAAGACGGTCGATGCCCGGCCCTCAATCGCGCAGACGGCCATCGACGCGGTGCGCGATGGCCACATCCAGTTCACGCCGGAGATGTACGAGAAGACTTACATGGAGTGGATGACCAACATCCACGACTGGTGCATCTCGCGCCAGCTGTGGTGGGGGCATCGCATCCCTGCATGGCACTGCGCGGCGTGTGGGGCCGTCACTGTCGCGCGAGAGACACCCAGCACCTGCACGGCGTGCGGCGACACGCACATCACGCAGGAGACCGACGTGCTCGACACGTGGTTCTCCTCCGGCCTGCTGCCGTTTACGGTCTTCGGCTGGCCCGGCGGCGATTCACTCACAACTCACGGCTCACAACTCACACCTGATCTCGCCGCCTTCTATCCCACCGCGCAGTTGGTCACCGGCTTCGACATTCTGTTCTTTTGGGTCGCGCGGATGATTATGCTGGGCTGCCACTTTATGCTGGACGTGCCCATGCCGGACGGCAGCGCGCGTTCGCTGGCCGAGGCTGTGCCCTTTCGCGCCGTCTACATCCACGCGCTGGTGCGCGACGCCAACCGAGAGAAGATGTCGAAGACCAAGGGCAACGTGGTCGATCCCATCGAGATCATCGAGCGCTTCGGCACGGACGCGGTGCGCTTCACGCTGGCCTCGATGGCCTCGCCTGGCACCGACATCGCCTTCTCCGAGGCGCGCACAGAGGGCTACCGCGCCTTCGCCAACAAGATCTGGAACGCCGCCCGCTTCCTCTTCATGAACCTCGATCGCGCCCGCGAAGCTGGCATCCCGTTCTCGCTGCCCAAACACGCGGGTGCCCCAGGTCTCGCTTTTGAGACCTGGGAGGTCGCACCACAGCAGCCTCTCGAATCCCGCTGGATTCTCACCCGTCTTTCCCAAACCGCCGCCGCCGTCAACGCCTCTCTCGCCGCCTATCGCTTCGACGAAGCCGCCAACCACATCTACCAGTTCTTCTGGGGCGACCTCTGCGACTGGTACCTCGAAATCGTCAAGCTCCGCCTCAACTTCGACGACGGCTCCGCCAAAGCGGCTACGAGCGCGGCCCTCATCACGCTTGTGCACGTCTTCGAGTCCGCCCTGCGCCTGCTCTCCCCGTTTATGCCCTTCCTCACCGAAGAAGTCTGGCAAGCGCTCTACGCGGGCGCACCGCCGGCAAAGTCCATCGCCCTCACAAGCTATCCGCAAGTAGGCGATTTCGAAGTGGACACTGTCTCAATCATTGACATGTCTCAGATACAGAGTTTGATCGTCGAAGTTCGGGGCCTGCGCAAGGAAAATGGCGTACCCGAGAAGGAGATTACGCCAGCGAAGGTTGGCACCGCAGATCCCGGATTGGTCGCTGTTTTCGAGAACAATCAGACTATCCTGCAAAGGCTCGCCCGTATTTCGGATATCGCATTCTCGCAGCGATTCGCTGAGAGCGGGGCACGCAGCACGTTTGCCTTTGATGTCGCGGTCCTCTACGAACGCACCATTGACATCCCCGCCGAGCGGGAGCGGCTGACGCGCGACCTCGCCAAGTATGAAAAGGGTCTTAGCGCCGCCGAACGGCAGCTGGGCAACAAAGCCTTCATGGCCAAGGCCCCCGTGCACATCGTCGAAGGACTGCGCAAGCAGGCCGCCGAGACGCGCACCCTCTACGACAAGGCCAGGGCGGCGCTCGACACGCTGGGTTGAACGGCCAAGCGTAAAATCCCCTCATGGATTGGAAGAGCCGCCGCATCACTGCCCTGCTCGAAGCTGCGCTGCTTGAGGACAAGGCCGCGCAGGACATTACCACTGAACTCACCATCGACCCCAACCTGCGCGCGACGGGGACCATCGTTGCGAAGCAAGCCTGCGTGGTGGCGGGCATCGGCTGCGTTGCCGCATTCCTCAGCCTCTACGGCAAGCTTTCGGCGCGGCCGGCCGGCCGCTTCGAGGTGGTCAGTCATCCGGAGATCTTCGACGGCGTGCATGTGCGCAAGGGGCAGGCGATTGCGGTGATCCGCGCCAACGCGGCCAGCATTCTTTCGACCGAGCGCGTCATCCTCAACCTGATGCAGCGCATGTCGGGGATTGCGACGCTCACCGATGAGTATGTGCGCGCCGCAGCCGCGGCGAAGTCGAAGACCAAGATACTCGACACGCGCAAAACCATCCCAGGCCTGCGTGCGCTGGATAAGTACGCCGTCTGCTGCGGGGGTGGGCTGAACCACCGGCTCGATCTGCAGGATGGGATTCTGATCAAGAACAACCACATTGCGCTGGGCGGCGGCCTTCCCGCGGCGCTCGAACACGCGCTCGCCGGACGCAAGCCGGGCCAGGTGGTGCAGGTAGAGGTGCGTACAACGGCGGAGTTGGGGCAGGCGATTGCCGGCAGGGCCGAGTCGATCCTGCTGGACAACATGACGCCCGGCGAGGTGAAGAAGTCAGTCAAGCTGCTGCGCAAGGCGCTGCCCAAGGCGACCATTGAAGCCTCCGGCAACGTGACGTTGAAGACGGTGCGAGCGTACGCGAAGACGGGCGTCGACTTCATCTCCGTCGGCGCGCTGACGCACTCTGCAGCAGCGGTCGACCTCAGCATGAAGATCACCGCGCTGCCCTCGTGAGCGATACGGGCGCGAGCGCGTTTGATGTGATCGCGGTGGAGCGCGAGATCGCGGGCACAGAGTTTGCAGGGTGCGTGCTGCACCTTACGACCGTCGGCTCAACCAACGATCTTGCGCTCGAAGCGGCACAGGCAGGCGCGCGCCATGGCGTTTGGATTGCCGACGAGCAGACCGCAGGGCGAGGGCGAGGCGGCCATGCGTGGCACTCTGTGGCTGGAACCCCCAAGGCGCCGGCGGGTTTGTATATGACGGCGCTGGTCTCGCCGCCAGTCCCGATGCAGAACGCCCTGTGCCTTTCGTTGCGCGCAGCGATTGCGGCGCAGACTGCCATCTGCGCCGTTACGGGATTCAGGCGCCCGGACCAGATCGACATCCGATGGCCCAATGACCTGATCCTCCATGGCAAGAAGTGCGGCGGGATACTGATCGAGACCGCGGCGAAGCCCACGCCGGCCGCGGGGCCGGCGATGCTGCGGTATGCGGTGGTTGGCATCGGCATCAACTGCAACCACACCGGCTTCCCGCCTGAGCTCGACGCCATCGCCACCTCCCTCCGTCGCGAACTGCCGGACCCGAGCCAACTCGTCTCGCGCGAGGCGCTCGCGGCGGCGGTACTGGTCGAGCTCGACCAAGAGATTCGGCTGATGATTTGCGGTTGGCGTGGTACCAACAATCGGAGGGACCGCAACCTGGCGGAGTTCAGCACCTGGATCACCGGCAAACGCGTTCGTGTTGACGAGGGCGGCGGCTATACTGGCGTCACCGCAGGCCTCGACGCCAACGGCTTCCTCCTCGTCGCCGGAGATGACGGAGTCCTCCACACGGTGCTCTCCGGCGGAATCCGTGAACCCTGATCCGAGGCTTTTCAGCCCGCAACCCGTAACTACAAACCGCAACCTGCAGCTCGCCCTATGCTCCTGGCCCTCGACGTAGGCAACACGAACACGGTCCTCGCCCTCTACCGGCTCGCGACGCCTGAGGCGCCGGGCGCGCTGGTTGCCGACTGGCGCATCACCACCCACCGGCACCTCACCGCCGATGAGTTCGGCGTGCTGCTGCGCGAGCTATTCAGCCTGCGCTCGCTCTCCATGGCCGAAGTCACCGGCGTGGCCATCTCCTCCGTGGTGCCGCCGCTCGACTCGACATTGCGCCGCGCCGCCGAACTCTACTTCCACGTTAAGCCGCTCTTCATCGAGCCCGGCGTCCGCACCGGGCTTCCCATCCTGACCGACAACCCCTCCGAGGTGGGCGCCGACCGGATCGTCAACTGCGTTGCCGCGATCGAGCTACTGCGTAACCTGCCTGAATCCGCGGACCCGGCCCAGCGTGGCGGTCCTGGGCATGCGCACCCTCCGATTATCGTCGTCGACTTTGGCACGGCCACGACCTTCGATGTGATCTCTCCGCGCGGCGAATACATCGGCGGAGCCATCGCACCGGGGCTTGGTATCTCGGCCGACGCGCTGTTCGTGCGTGCCGCGCGGCTGCCACGCGTCGACATCCGCAAGCCCGCGCGGATCATCGGCACCAACACGGTCGATCACTTGCAGATCGGCCTCTACTACGGCTATATCGGGCTGGTCGACGGGATTCTCGAGCGCATGATTGCCGAGCTCGGCCGGGAGACGCGCACCATCGCGACGGGCGGCCTGGCGCGCCTCATCGCGGGCGGATCGAAGTACATCGCCCAGGTGGAAGAGTTGCTGACGCTCACCGGTCTCCGGCTCATCTATGAGCGCAATCACGACCGGCCTCACGACCACTCTGGCAAGGTCCACCGCCATGCCGCGCCGCGCACCTAGCGCGTCCAGAATCCCTCATGCACCTCTCCTGCTTCTTCCTCAATTGCGGGCCCGGCGACCGCAATCCGCTTCTGTCCGCGCGCGAAGACATCGCGGCAGGGCAGATCAAGCGTGGGATTCTCCTCGTGGCTGGCGGTGTAGCGCGTCAGTCCCGTCTCGGCCAGCGCGTATACCACCCTGCCGATCCCAGTCCAATAGATCGCCCCCGCACACATCGCGCATGGCTCAGTGCTGGTATATAGGGTGCACTTCGCAAGTTCAGACTCCGGCAGCAGCCTCGCCGCCTGGCTGCACGCAACCGTCTCTGCGTGTTGCGTGGGGTCGCCATTTGGGCGCACGGCGTTGTTGCGCGCCTCCACTACGGTCTCGCCCCGCTCATTCACGATCAGCGCGCCAAACGGATGACGCCCATCCGCGCGCGCCTCGCGGGCCAGCGCTATCGCGCGCCGCAGAAAGACCAGGTCCTCTGCGCTTACCTCATCCAGTCCCATACCATTCAGCCCTCCGCCTTCACGGAAAAGATAAGGTTCAGCAGCACCGCGCTCGCCGCCGTCAGAAAGATACCGCTGTTGAGAAACAGCTGTGCCGCGGCCGGTGCGTGGGCGAACAGTTGCGGCGAAGCGATAGGCAGTACGCCGAGACTCACGGAGATCGCGACCACGATCGCGTTGCTGGTGCCCGGGTAGCGCACTCGCGTCAGTTCCTCAATCCCCGCCATCGCCGTCATCCCGAACATGACAACCGACGCCCCGCCGAGCACCGGGCGCGGGATCCCCGCGAACACTGCTGCGAGTTTGGGTAGAAAGCCGAGCAGCACCAGCAGCCCGCCGCCCGTCGCGACCGCATACCGGCTCTTCACCTTCGAGAGCGAGAGCAGCCCGGTATTCTGCGAGTACACGTTATAGGGAAAACTGTTGAAGACGCCGCCGAGCATGGTTGAGAGGCCGTCGGCGCGAAACGCTGCGGTCAGCGTCGCCGGCCCGATCCCCCGCCCGGTAATCTCGCCGATTGCGAGGCAGTTTCCCGTCGTCTCCGTCATCACCACCAACATGGCTACGCACATCACGACCGCCGGCAGCAACGCGAAGCGTGGCCATCCGAAGAGCAGCGGACGCGCCATGGCAAACCACGGCGTCTGCGCAACCTGGGCAAAGCTCGTCTGGCCCGTCGCCGCGGCAACCGCGGTCCCGCCAATCAACCCCAGCAAGACGCTGAGGTTGGCGATCAGTCCGCGCCCAAAGCGCTGGATCGCCACGACGATTGCAATCGTCATCGCGCCCAACCCTACATGCGCCAAGCTGCCAAAATCAGCCGCTGCGCCGTCGCCTCCGCCCAGCCATTCGCCCGCCACCGGCAGCAAAGACAAGCCGATCACTAGAATCACCGATCCGATGACGACTGGAGGAAAGAGATGCAGCATGCGGCTGTAGAGCGGCCCCGCGAGGATGGTGAACAACCCGCAGCAGATGATCGCACCGTAGATCGCCTGCATCCCATACTGGTTGCCGATCAGAATCATTGGCGCAACGCAGATAAACGAGCAGCCCTGGATCAGCGGCAGCCGCGCGCCAAACCTGCCCCACCCCAGCGTCTGCAGCAGCGTCGCAAGGCCGGACGTAAACAGGTCGGCGCTGATCAGCGCAATCACCTGCCGCGCCGTCAGATGCAGCGCGCTGCCGAGGATCAGCGGCACCGCCACTGTCCCGGCATACATCACGAGCACATGCTGTAGCCCAAAGCAAAGCGACCGCGGCCAGCCTTCAAAGGCGTCGATCGGGTCGGGTTTGAAGGGCACAGCCGATGGCTCCATCGCTCCGCCGGCCGGCCCGAGCGACGATTGCACAGCGCCTACGTCTTCGTTGGCGTCGGAGAAAGATGTCACGGTGGCATCATCATAGCGCGAACCGCGCCCAATCCAACGGACAATCATCACTGATACTCTCGGAGGAAGACCGCGCCACGAGCCCCGGCCTCAGCATTGCCGCATGAATTACTTCAACTACTTCACCGAGATTGAGACCCGCTTCCAGGAGCGGCGCGGCTCCATCCTCATGCTCTCAACGCTGGACTGGGCGCTGATCGAGACCTGGCGCGAGGGCGGCATTCCGCTCGAAGCCGTGCTGCGCGGCATCGACACGGCCTTCGATAAACACGACGCACAAGCCCTTCGCGCCAATGGCCGCCGCGTCCGCAAGGTCAATGGCCTGGCCTGGTGCGCGCAGGCCGTGCTTGAGGTGGTCGAGCTTTCTCGTGACGCAGCCACCGGCGCAGCGCCCGACTCTGCGGTTCAACTGCGCGAGAGCGGCTTCGAGTCCACGCGCATCGCCCGTTACCTGAAACGCAATGCTGGGAGCTTGACCGGCGCCGCCGCCAAGTTGCAATCACCAGCTTCAAACGCGGCTATCGAGACCGCCGCTCGTCTGGGCGAGCTGGCTGCGGGCCTGGATTTCTCGGCCCAATCTCTCGAAGATCTCGACCGCACCCTCACCGTGCTGGAAGAGAAACTCTTCGCCGCTCTCGTTACGGCGACCCCTGAACCAGAACTCGTCGCCCTGCGCGAGCAGGCCGCCCGCGAGCTGGCGCCTTATCGCGGCAAGATGCAGGCCGTGCAGATCAAACAAGTCCAACAGCAATTCCTGCAGAAGCGTCTGCTTGAAAGCAACTCCCTGCCCCGACTCAGCCTCTTCTACATGCCCCACGACGACCTCGCCTGATCATGACGGCACCCCTCAACCCCGACATCGACAACATCAACCCAGACGACCGCGCCACGCCCCCATGCCCGCACTTCGGCCCATGCGGCGGATGCCAGTTGCAGCACCTTACCTACGCCGCACAACTCAAACTGAAGGCAAACGAGCTGCATACCCTGCTCAGCCCAGTCGAACTAGATCTCCCCGAGATCCAACTCCACCCCTCACCACCCCTAGCCTATCGCAACCGCATCCGCCTGACCCTCGCGCAGGTTGACGGCGAGCTGCGCGCCGGCTACATCTCCTTGCAGACAGGTATCGCCCGGCAGGACGATGGGCCCGCTTCACCCTACGCATCCTTCCTCCCCATCACCCAATGCCCCATCGCCGGGCCAATCCTCTGGCGCGCCACCGAGGCCTTTCTCGCCCTGCTTCCCGAGCACCATACCGCACTCCGCCTCACCCAACATATCCCCGATCAGCTCGAACTCTTCACCACGGCAGATGAGTCGCGTCTGCAACTCACCCTCTACCTCCGCACGGCCGCAAAGTCGCTATCCAAACAAGTCAGCGTGGCCTTTACCACCTTCTGCGAAGCCCTTCGCGTCCGCGTCCCCGAGCTCACCGGCGCCGGCATCGCTCTGCTCCCTCCGCCGTCGATCGAACGCGGCCGTCGCGCAGAGACCATCCACCCCGGCCCCAGCTGGGGCGTGCAGGGCCTTATCTACAGCATCCCCGGCGCAAACAACAACGCCTCGCCCATCGATTACTGGGTCCCGCGCGGGGCTTTCTTTCAGGCCAACCGGTATCTGATTCCGGAGCTCCTCGGCCTCGTCACGGCGAATCGGGCCGGCATGCTGGCGTGGGACCTTTACGCCGGCGTCGGCCTCTTCTCCCGCGCTCTTGCCCGCAGCTTCGCCCGCGTCTCCGGGGTCGAGGCCGCCGAGCCCGCCGCCGCGGCGCTTGCGTCCACCGGCCTCAAGAACCTCAACGCCATCCAGGCCACTACGCTCGATTTCCTCCGCGCCGCTGTCCTCGAGCGCGACCGCCCCGGCCTCATCATCCTCGACCCACCGCGCTCCGGCGCCGGCCCCGAGGTCTCCGCCCTACTCGCGCAGATCGCCGCGCCCACGCTCATCTATGTCTCCTGCTCGCCGCGCGTGCTGCCCGCCGACTTAGGCATCCTCACCGCCCGCGGCTACCGCATCGCCGAACTTCACCTCGTCGATCTCTTCCCCCAGACCACGCACATCGAAACCGTCGCCATCCTCACGCGCTGAGCAGATTTCAGCGCGCTCATGCGCGCAACTGTGGTTCAATCATGGTGAATCGAAACGGGTGGCCTGTTGCGGCATATCTCTGGTGCTTCCAGACCCGAATCACGCGAGGCGCGCGAACGCCGCCTCTGGCCCGTTGCCCTGCGCGTCGAGCCGGTTCGCCTGCGCCACGCTCCGCTGCTCGCCGCTGCGCTCTGCTTCGCCCTTGGCGAAGCCATCGGAAGACTCCCGCCCGCAAATTCGCGCCCCGCCGTCCTTCTTCTCTTCGCAACCCTCACCCTCGCCGCACTCACGATCGTCGCACTCCGCCGCAGCCTCCGCGTAGCGACGCTTCCGCTCGCCGTCCTGTGGATCGCAACCGGTCTTTGGGCCGCGCAGATCGAACCCGCGCCCTCGCCGCAGACCGCGCTGGCCGCCTACGCCGACGGCCTCAGCCGCACCGTTGAAGCCCGCGTCGTCCGCATCCGCGAGCTTCCTCCGCGTGGGCCCAACGAAGCGACGGAAGCCGACGCGGACAGCGACCCCGACCAATGGGACCAGCCCGGTGCGCCCACGACCTCCATTGATCTCGATCTCACGGCCATCGAAGACGTCACACCCGACACGGCCCGCATGGTGCCAATCGCCGGCGGGGCCCGGATCACACTCCTCACCGGCAACGCCGCGCCGCCGCAAACCCAACCCGAACTCCACTGCGGCGACCTCGCCGAAGTTCCCCTTCGCCTGCGCGTCCCCGAGCGCTACCGTGACCCCGGCGCGTGGCAGTTCGCCGACTACCTACTCGACCAGGGCATCGCCGCAACCGCCAGCGTTTCCGCCGCAAAGTTGCGCCTCATCGCAAAGCCATCTCGGCAACCCATTCTCGCCCGGATCTCCGCAAGCCTGCGCTGCCGCATCTTCGCCGCACAGACCTGGGCCGCGGCGCGCCTCCTCGCCTACACCGACTCCCGGCCTAACCGAAGCCTGCCGCCTCCGATCCGCCTCACGACCGACGATGCGGGGATGCTCAACGCAATGCTCTTCGGCGACCGCACGCGCCTCACCCACCAGCTGCGCGCCGACTTCGAGCGTACCGGCTCCTTCCATCTCTTCGTCGTCTCCGGAATGCACGTGGCGCTGCTTGCGGGGCTGCTCTTCTGGGCCGCGCGCAGACTTCGGATGCCAGAGGGCTTTGCGACGGTCGTGACGCTCACGCTTGCGTCTGCCTATGCGCTGCTCACCGGCTTCGGCGTTCCGGTCCAGCGGGCGCTGCTGATGGCGTCGGTCTTCCTCATCGCGCGCGTGCTCTCGCGGCGGTACAATTCGCTCAACGCCCTCGGCGCCGCCGCGCTCGTGGTGCTCGTCTGGTCGCCGCGCGCGCTCTTTGAAGCCAGTTTCCAGATGACATTTCTCGCCGTCGTCGCGATTGCCGGCATTGCAATGCCGCTGGGCGAGCGCAGCTTCCTGCGTCACGCCTACGCTGCGCGCGGCCTCAGCGACCGCTGGCGCGACACAGCGCTGCCGCCGCGGCTGGCACAGCTGCGCGTCATGCTGCGTCTGTGGGGCGACGCCCTCGCAAAGGCCCTCAGCCCACGCGCCCGCGTCCTGCCCGCGACGCTCCTCCGCGTGCTTCTGTGGACAGCTGAACTGGCAATGATCGGCCTCATCGCTGAAGCCGTCATGGTGCTTCCCATGGCCATCTACTTCCATCGCGCCACCGTTTTCGCGCTGCCGGCGAACATGGTCAGCATCCCGCTGGTCGCGCTGCTCGTACCGCTTGGCCTCATCACATTCCTCGCTTCGCTGATGAGCCCGTGGCTCGCCGCGCTGCCGGCCTCCGCGCTGGCAATTTTGCTGCACGCCGTCACCTCCGTTATTGCTCGCGTCAGCCACGCGCCCGCCGCGGACCTTCGCGTACCCGGCCCTCGGCTCGCACCCGCGCTGATCGCGGTCTTCTGCTTTGCCCTTTGTTGCTGGGCGGTGCGCCGTTCGCGCGCCTATGCATGGGCCGCAGTCGCGGTGCTTCCTTTGGCTGCCGCGATCGTCCTCTGGCCGGTGGCGGCCGCCGTCCATCCCGGCGAGCTTGAGATCACGGCCATCGATGTCGGCCAGGGAGACTCACTGCTGGTCGTCGGCCCCGGCGGCCAAACCATGCTCATCGACGCAGGCGGCCCCACCGGCGCCGCGGCCAACGCCGAGAACGCTGCCGGCAGCGCGACCTTTGACGTAGGCGAAGAGGTTGTCTCGCCTTACCTCTGGTCGCGGCAGATACGCCGGCTCGATGTCGTCGCTCTCACGCACGCCCACTCCGACCACATGGGAGGCATGCCCGCCGTGCTGCGCAACCTTCGCCCGCGCGAGCTGTGGGTCGCGGTCGACCCCAACTCCGCGCCCTACCGCGTGTTGCTGGACGAGGCGACAGCGATCGGCATCCGCGTGCGTCATCTGCGCGCGGGCGACCAGCTTGCGTGGGACTCGATCGGCCTCACGGTCCTGGCGCCCACGCCCGACTACGCGAACTCCGGCCCTCCGATCAACAACGACTCGCTCGTGATGCGCCTACAGTTTGGCAAAGCCTCCGCCCTGCTGGAAGGCGACGCCGAGGCCCCCAGCGAATACCGCATGGTCGAGGCCGCGCACTCCGACGCAGCGCTCCAGCTGGGCCCCGACACGCTGCTCAAAGTCGCGCACCACGGCAGCCGCACCTCCACCACACCGGAGTTCCTCGCCCTCGCCGCGCCGCGCGACGCTGTCATCTCGGTCGGCACCCAGAACACCTTCGGCCACCCGCGCCCGGAGATCATCGCGCGCCTCGCTGCCGCCCACGCGCACGTCTACCGCACCGACCATTTCGGCCTTACCACCTTTCTTCTCTCGCGCGACGGACGAATCAACGAATCCACTGGCGCGTCTAATCCATAGGCGTCGACAATTATCCCAGAGGTGCCCGTGGAACCATCGTCCGGCAAGGAAGAGACCGTTGCTGCAATGTCCGCAGAGGAAAAGGCCGAGGAGCAAAGGCTGCTTCGCCGGCTGCAGATGATGATGAACCTGGTGATGCAGACCATCGCGCAGGACGGCTCGCTCTCCGTCGACGAGGCCTCGCAGATGATCGCCGACTCGCGCAAGGCGGCGCTAGCCATGTTCCCCGGCAAGGAACTCGCCTACGATCTGATCTGGCGTCCGCGCTTTCAGCGCCTGATGCGCGAACGCTTCCGTATCATGTAGCAGTGCCCATTCTACCCACCTTCCGCGAGCGTCTTGCACTTGGCCGGGCCCAGCGCAAGCACATGCGCCGCGCCGAGCACGCCGGCTGGCAGCCCGCCCTGCGCAAGCACCACCACCCCAACCCGCTGAAGCTGCTCGCAGCCTCCATGCGTGGCCGCGTCCCCGCGCTGATCGCCATCAAGTATGACCGCATGGCCGCGTCGCCCTTCGGCTTCTACCGAGGCGCGGTTCCGGTGATGGGGCACGACCTCTCGCTCGGCCCCAACACCGGCATCTTCACCCAGCTCTGCGGCGACGCGCATGTGCGCAACCTTGGTGCCTTCGCCGCGCCCGACGGCCGCATCGTCTTCGACATAAACGACTTCGACGAGACCATCCGCGGCCCGTTTGAGTGGGACGTCAAGCGCATGGCCACCAGCCTCATCCTCGCCGGGCGCGAGGCCGGCGCAAAGCACAGCCACTGCCGCGAGGCCGCGGACACCTTTCTCGCGAGCTATCGTAGCAGCATGCAGAGCTTCGCGCGCATGCCGGTGCTGGAGCTGGCGCGCTACCTGGTCCACCGCGTGGGTGACGTGCTACCCATCTCGCAGATCATGCGCGTGGCGGAGCGCGCCACGCCGCTGCACAATCTCGAAGCCCTTACCCTCCGTGTGGCCGACGCGCCGCGGGAGAGTGCGGCCCCTGCTACCGCAGAGCTGCCGCCGCGCACCGGCCCGTCTCCGCGCATCTTCAAGACCGTTGAGCCCGACCTGACGCGGATCAATGGCAAGCTGGCGCGCGATGTACTCGACTCGCTCGCCACCTACGCCGAGACCCTCGAGCCCGAGCGCCAGCACCTTCTCGCGCAGTACACGCCGCTCGACGTGGCCTTCAAGATCGTCGGCATCGGTTCGGTGGGGCTGCGGGACTATTGCGTGTACATGCAGGGCAACGGCGCCAAGGACCCGCTCTTCCTGCAGATCAAGGAAGAGGTCGCCTCCGCCTATACGCCGTACCTCGGCGAGTCCGCGCCATACCATAACGGCCGCCGCGTGGTCGAGGGCCAGCGCGCCATGCAGGTGCAGTCCGATCCCTTCCTCGGCTGGACCACCGTCGAAGGCCGCGACTTCCTGGTGCGCCAGCTCAACGACCACAAAGCCGCGGTCGCGCTGAGCGAGCTGAACATAAAGCCCGCCGCGCTGCTGGAATACGCCGCCGTCTGTGGCGAGACGCTGGCCCGCGGCCACGCGCGCTCCGGCGACCCATCCATGATCGCGGGCTACATCGGCGCCTCCGCACGCTTCGACGAGGCCGTCGCCCACTTCGCCGCCGACTACGCCGACCAGACCGAACGGGACTGGGAGCTGCTCGTCCGGTCGCGCCGCCACGGCAAGCCTTCCGCCGCTCGGCTCGAAGACGTCGGCCCGGTCGCCGCGAAGCCCCACAAGCACAAGGGAACCAAGCCCACACGTCGAAGATCGAAGTAGTTCGCCTGCCGGGCTGGGCCGCCGCCGGCACTGCAAACGTAGTGGCCCGTCCGAAAAAAGTTGCCCCACTTCGTTGGAGAGAAGCGGGGCAGTCTTGCATCGATATTGTCAGAAGGTGAACTTCAACGCCCCCTGGAAGACTCGAGCGCTAGTGAGGTTCGTGCCCGAAATCTGGCCGAATGTCCCATCGCTCACCTTTGCATCAGGGGAGCCGAAGTTCGGATGGTTCAGCGCGTTAAAGGCCTCCAGCCGAAGATCCATGGTCAGTGTCTCGTAGATGGGGAACAGTCGTGACACCTGGGCATCCAGCTGTAAGGCCGGGGGTGCGCGGAACGCGTTCCTGCTAACGTTCCCGTAGGTTCCGTACTGTGGGCAGGTCGTGGGCGAGATTGGGGTGGGACATGCAGCGGTGACCTGAGCGAACGCGAGCGGGTTCAGATACTCCCGGTTTGTCGCACCACTCTGTTGGCGGAACTGCACCTTCTGATAGATCGGCTGGCCCGGGACCAGGTTCGGCCGGTCGTTGCCGACATCGGTAAAGGAGTTGTCCTGACCCGATGTCACATTGACTGCGGCGCCGCTCTGGATATGGATCAATGGCGCGAACTCCCATCCATTCACTGCGAGCTTCTCCAGCCGGTTGCCGAAGCCGAAGTCGCTCTTCGCCACCAGTACAACGTTCTCAATGTGCCGATAGTCGAAGCCGCAGGGGCCATAATCCATCGGGGGATTGTTAGCGTTCTCCACCGTCGTGGTGGCCACGTCGCCCTGATTGTCCTCCAGATCCAGGCACTTCGACCAAGTCCAGTTGCCTAGCAGGCTGAAGGTGGAGGAGAGACGGTGATTGATAGAGGTAATCAAACCGTTGTAGTTGGACATGCCTTCATCGGAGACGAGCACAGAACCGCCGCCACCGGTTGAGTAAGAATTGCCCTGGGCGGCATTCTGGAGCACCAGGTAAGAGCGCGCCAGATAGTTGGAGCTCGATGTGGTGGAGCACGCGGTGCCTGCAGTCGCTGTCCCAGCGATGCCGCCCAGGCCGCCGGGCGCGACGCAGCTACCCGCGCCGTTCCAGACTCCGGGGACAAATATGGTCGGGTTTAGCGGCAAGCCTAGCTCATCATGCGAGGACTTGTTTCCAACATAATCGAACTGCAACTGCCAACCATGGCCAAACTCCTGCTGAATGCTAGCCGTCCACTGCATCGTGGCCGCCGGATGGAACTGCTTGGGCAGCACAATGTACTGGAGATTCGGGCTAAATGTCACCGAAGTACCCGGAGGCGCCTTGACAGTAAGAGACGCTACCGTAGGAAAGGGATTGGAAGTGATGGTCGAGGACGTCTGCAGAGACGCGGGTACTGCCCATGGGGAACCGAAGGGAATGTAACCAGCCGAAGCCTGGCTGATGGCCGTGGCAAATGGTGGGTTCTGCTGAACTCGCTGGCCGGTAAAGAAGTTGGGTTCGTCGTAGATGTATTCCGCGCCGGCTCGAACGACCGTCTTGCCATTGCCCGTGATGTCGTAGGTCATGCCGAAGTTGGGATCGAACTGCCACGGCGAGTTCTGGGTGAACCCTCTGGGCACACCCGGGTCTCCGTAGTAGAGCGAGCCTGCAGGTGCATTCGGGTACACCGTGCTATGTGTGTTCGACAAGAAATCGGCCATGCTGAAGACGCTGCCCCGGTTGAATGCATCCACCGGCATGAACTCCGGGTCCCAACGCAGGCCAGCCACGATGGTCAGTTGCTTGGTCGCGTGGAAGGTGTCCTGGAAGTACAGGCTGGGAATCGGCGCTCGCAGTGCGTTCTGCTGTTCTTTGCTCTGCTGGAAGCTGTTCATAGTGCCTTCAAGGAAGTCCAGCGCGGCGTTTCCAACCGGTGTCCCCCCTTTCGGCCCGTTAGCGCTATAGACGCCAGTGAAGGCGAAGATACCGTTGCCCTCGTACACATTGCCGATATTGAGTTGGTTGCGGACAAACTCGCCGCCGAAGACGATTTGGTGCCTGCCCCGCACCAAAGTCACGTCGTCGTCAAAGGCAAGAGTGTTGTCATTGAAGTGAGAGATGGAGTTGGTGCCGCCGCCCATGCTGAACCCGCCGACGCCGCCGGCGGTAGTCAGTTGCAGCCCAGCTTGTGCCGCGTAGGTGAGACTCACACCGAGATTTCCAGCGTTGATGTCGGCAGGGTTATATCCACGGTCGTTGACCCGGCGCAGTATCGTCACATGCGCCGAGTTCACCGTACTGCTGTTGAGCGTGAAATTTTCTCCCAGGGTAAAGGTCTGCACGCGTTGCAGCGGATTGCCGGACTGCGTTGTCACCAGGATGTTGTTGGGATAAAAGAAGGCCGGCAACTGATAGCCGTCGAGCAGGTACCTGCCATAGAGGTTGTTCTTCGGGTTGATTGTGTAATCCACACGTGTGATGAATTGTTTGTCGAACAATTGAGACGGAATAGCATATTGCACGACCCCGCAGTTGTTAATGTCCACGTTCGGGTTGATTGCGGGCAAGTAGTTCTCCAATGCCAGCGACTGCGGGTTCCACACGGGCAGAGTGGGGCCTCCGGGCTGGTTGTATTTATTGCCGGGCAGGGTCGCTCCTGTGATCGGATCTACCAGCTGTAGCGCCTTGGTCACGCACGAGCTCCCCGTGATCGTCGATCCCGGCGGCGGGCTGGTCACTGAGAAATCGCCCAACAGGTTTGCCGCTGTGGGCACATGGGCCGTCGTGTTGGCGGTCGCCGACTTACTCTCGAGATATTGATACCCCGCAAAAAAGAACAGCTTATCCCGCCCATTGAACAACCTGGGTATGCGGACCGGGCCGCCGAACGTGCCTCCGTACTGATTCTGATGCAGGCGATCCTTACCGCTGCCGGGGCCACTAGGCGGGATTACATAGAAGTTCGTCGCATCGATAAAGTTGTTGCGGATAAACTCAAAGGCCGACCCGTGGTAGACGTTTGTCCCGGAACGGGTGACCATGTTGACCATACCGCCCGCGTGCATACCATCCTGCGCACCCAGCGCCGTGGCTTCCACGCTGAATTCGCCGACCGCGTCCGGGAAGGGGAAGGGAAGGTTGCCGTTGCCCATGTAGTCGTTGTTGTCGCCGCCATCCAGACGCCACAGGGTGGAGTTGCCCATGCCGCCGGTGACAGAAATGGCAATGGTTTGGTAAGAATACTTGCTGCCGGTAAAGTCATTGCCGGAGGCGGGAGCTGAGCCGCCCGAAAGGGTGAGCAGGCCGGTCAACTGACGCCCATTCAGCGGCATTTCGGTGATCTGGTTCGAGTCGATGGTCTGCTTGAAAGTAACGTCCTCGGTCTGCAGCGCAAGACCTGTGGACTGCACCTCGACCTTCTGGCTTTCTGCGCCGACGGTCATCTTCACATCAGCGGAGATACTGCTTCCTACCTCGAGAACAATACCCGTCTTGGCATAGGTCTCAAAGCCCTGCGTAACCACGCCGAGCGAATAGGTCCCAACGTCGACGTTTGGGAAGACATAGACACCGCTGCCATCGGTCTTGGTTGCGTGTTGCACCTGGGTCGACTCTTCGGTCAGAGTCACGGCGGCGTTGGGGATCACCGCACCGGTGGAGTCGGTGACCGTGCCTTGAATGTTTGCGGTTCCTGCAATCTGCGCGCGGCCGGTGCCTGCGACAAGCAAAAGCAGGACGAAGGAGAGGACGCGAAGATGGGCGGCAAGCCGCCGCACTGCTCTTTGATGCTGGTGCATTACTGCCTCCGAAAGTTGGCTCGATACGATAGTGTCAATGGCCCTTGTTTCTGGCCCGAAATTGGGGGTCTCAAAACAGCTGACTTAAGTGCGCAGCAAGCCTCTTCCCTTAACATAGGGATGTCAAGGGTTCGTAAGAATTTCTGTGAATAATTCGGTTCCTCGCGGGCGCGCCGGACCTACGTTAACGTTACCTTTGGCAAGGGCAAGATTGCTTCGCCGCCCCTTATGGTTTGCCGTGCTCGTCCAGCCACTCCCGCAGCCGAGGTTGCTGCGCCGCGCGCAGTGCAATGCAGTCGTTGATATTGTCCAGCGATTTGGCCAGGGCCCGCTCCGACGACTCCACCGGATGCTCCGCGAAGAAGTTGGTCACCTCGTCGCGCTTCTCCACCGTGCAGAACGCGCCGGTCGCCTCGACGATCCGCATCCCCGAGTTGACTGTCGACTTGCGCATCACCCCCGCCCAGTGTTGCGTCACAAACTCCCAGGCCAGGTCTTGCGTCTCCCGCTGCTGCAGCAACAGCGCGATCAGCGTCCAGCTGTCCTGACTGCGTACCTCGTCCGACAGTGCATACTCCAGGGTCCGTATCACCAATAGCGGCGACTGGAATCGCGTCAATGTGCGCAACGCGTCTTCCTTCAGGTCCGGATCGGCCGCATTCTGCGCCACCCGCTGAAGCCGGTCGTACATCTCAGCGTCGCCCTTGGCCACAGCCAGCTCCACTGCCGCGTCCGCAATCGCCGGATCGACCGGCTTCTGTCCATTCTTCGTTCCGGCGAAGAGTTCCGCGGTCACGCTCTGCGCCTCGGCCAGCACGGTTGGATCGCCCGCTCTGCCCAGCTCCGCAAACAGCGTGGCACGCTGTTGTGCGCGATCGAACGACTCATGCTTGACCGGCGAATCCAGCGCCGCGTACACCGGCGCGAACTCACGCAGCACTACCGCATCCAGTCGCGCGCGGTCCTCGCCGGATGCAATCAGCGAATTGATCGTCGCAACCTTGCCCAGGCCGCTCTCC
Source organism: Acidobacteriaceae bacterium (assembly GCA_050014235.1). Taxonomy (GTDB): domain Bacteria; phylum Acidobacteriota; class Terriglobia; order Terriglobales; family Acidobacteriaceae; genus Edaphobacter. The sequence continues at coordinate 51,968 of JBEKDS010000012.1, read as the reverse complement.
AGCACAGTCTCGTTGGGGTCCTGCTTCATCGCCAGCACCAGGTCGAGGAACTCGCCCACGCTGCCTTGCCCGGCGCGCATCAGCGCCCAACCGTCCCCCAGCAGGCCGACCCGCTCCGGCGGCGTCAGCCCCGTCTCGGCGTTGGCAATGATCGCATGCACCTCCCGCAATGTGTACCCCATGCGGTAATAGCCCTTGTCGCCGGCGTCCGCATATAGGAAGGATTCATGAGAGGGCGTGACGATGGCCGTGGTCTCCGGGGTCAGGACCGTGCAGCCGGTTCCAGCAAGACATAACGGAATTGTCCACCTCTCATCCGCGCGGCCCCGCCCCGGGCTTCCTTCGGCAGTCGCGGTCAGGAAGAACCTGCGCTGCGCCACAGCGAGCTTGCCTTCGCCGGCCTGCTGCTCGCCGAACGTCACTAGCGGAACTCCCGGCTGCTCCACAAAGCTCTGCAGCACCTTGTCCACCGGCAGGCCGCTCACCCGCGTCTGCGCGCTCCAAAAGTCCTCGCCGGTCGCGTTGCCATAAAGATGCGCCGCAAGGTAGGCTTGCACTCCCTTGCGAAAGGTCTCCTCCCCCACCCAGTTCTCCACCATGCCGACCACCGCGCCGGCCTTGCCGTAGGCAATGTCGTCGAACATCTCATTGATCTCCGCCGGCGTCTCCGCCCGCGCGCGGATTGCCCGCGTTGTGCGCCCCGCATCCTCGTCCAGAATGCCGTTCTTGTCCGATGCCACGCTCTGCACATAGGGCCACTCAGGATGCCACCGCTCCGCCGCTTTGGATTCCATCCATGTCGCGAAGCCCTCGTTCAGCCAGATGTTGTCCCACCACTGGGGCGTTACCAGGTCCCCGAACCACTGGTGCGCCATCTCGTGCGCCACCGTCTCCGCGACCTCCATCTTCGCGGGGATCGGCCCGTTCTTCTCATCCACCAGCATCTCGGTTTCGCGATAGGTGATGCATCCAAAGTTCTCCATCGCGCCTGCTTCGAAGTCCGGGACTGCCACCATGTCCAGCTTTGCCAGCGGATATCGGATGCCGAAGTAGCGGTCGTAATAACGGAGGAGAAATTTTGCCGCGTCCAGAGAGAACCGAGTGAGCGCGACGTTGTCCGGCGTGGCGCAGGCGCGAATCGGCACGCCATCGGCCTTGCCCTTGGTACAGGCAAAGTCGCCGACCAAGAACGCCACCAGATAAGTCGACATCTTCGGCGTGATCGCGAACGCGACCGTATGCTTACCCGCGACCGCTCCCGGCGTGTCGGAGATCATCCTCGTGTTCGAAATCCCCGTGTCCCCCGCATCCACGATCAGCGAGACATCGAAGGTCGCCTTAAGCGCCGGCTCGTCAAAACAGGGGAAAGCACGCCGTGCGTCGGTTGCCTCGAACTGCGTCACCGCGTATCTTCGCGTCTTCGTCTTCGAGAGGTAGAACCCGCGCAGCCTGTTGTTCAGGATCCCGTTGTAAGCAATTGCGAGAACCACGCGCCCGACTGGCAGCTCGCGCGCAAAGTGCAGCGTTGCCTGCTCCTGCGCCGAATCGAGCGTTACCTGCGCGGTCTGCGGCGTCTTGTCAAGCGACGCCAGGTCGACCGGCAGCTCGCGCCCTTTCTTGTCCGCGCCACCAACCGTCATGCCTGCGGGCACCACATACGCCTCTACAGACTCAAACTGGATCTCCGCCGCATTCAGCGTGATTGTGCTGGCCGGCGCGCGTAGCACCACCTCGATCGTCTCCGTTCCAGAAAACGTCGCCGCCTTCAGGTCCGGCTGCAGCCGCAGCGAATAGTGCACGGGCTCAACCCCGCCCGGTAGCCGTTGCGCCTCCACCCGCGTGACGGCCGTGCCTACCAGGAGCAACACCGCCGCGCCACGCAACCAAATCATCCGCCCAACCCACCTCGAACCGCTCCCCCAAGACTAAATGCAACGTGGAGGGCACCGTTGGGGGGCAGATCGATATTTGCGGTGCTGTGCCTTCCAGCGGCCGCGCACGAGACCAAATCACCGGGCGACCGAAGCCGCCCGTTCTGAGTGGCCCGAGAGCTGCGCTGCTCGCGCCTCCGCGTAGGCCGCGGCGCCAAGCAGCGCGCATGTGTCGTCCAGAATCACCCGCACCGGGACCGATTCCAGCAGCGGTGAGAGCCGGCCCTTGTCCAAGAACGCCTGCAGGAAGCCGCCCTCGCCCAGTGTCTTCAGGCTCTTGGGCGCGATGCCTCCGCCGAGATACACGCCGCCCACGGCGAGCACCTTCAGCGCGATGTTGCCGGCCTCCGCGCCGTACGCCGCCGCGAAGGTCTTCATCGTCTCGAGGCACAGCGGGCTTGATCCGTCCTCCGCGCACTGACCGATAACGGCGTTGGGATCTTCCGCGGCCATGCGGTCGCGCAGCCACTGCGGCTCTTCGAGCTTCTCCACGTCGCGCAGATACGCATAGACATTCTTGATGCCGATGCCGGAGACGACACGCTCCCAGCTGACGCGCCCGTTCAGCGTGCGCCGCAGACATTCAAGCAGTCCGATCTCGCGGTCGGTGCGCGCGGCGAAGTCGCAATGTCCGCCCTCGGACGCAATCGGCCGGTGGGTCTTTCCGTCCCAGATCAGCAGCGCCTCGCCCAGCCCCGTGCCCGCCGCGATCAGACCGCGATGCCCGGTCGCCGCGGCATCTCCATCATGCAAGGAAAAAATAGCCTGCGGCGCAAGCTCCGGGATGCCGTACCCATTCGCCTCAAGATCATTGATCAGAAAGATGTGTTCAATCGAAAGTGACTGCTCGAGGTCGCGCGCATCCAGCGTCCATGGAAGGTTGGTCAGCTTCAGCCGGCCGTCGCGCACCGGCCCGGGACATCCGAAGCAGGCTGCGGCGATCTGCTCCTGCCGGCCGCTGGCCTGGCCAGCCGCCAGAAAGTTCTTCACCACATCGTCGAGGCTGGAAAATTCGTGCGCCGGATACTTCTGATCGCGCACGGATTTCAGTTGTGCATTCTCAAAGTTATAGAGCGCCAGATGAATCTTGGTCCCGCCCACATCGCCCGCAAGAATCATCCGGAGATCTCCATCGTCGCGCCGGTCGCGGAGATCGGTAGCTGAGACGCCGCGGCCGCGTCCAGCATCACGGTGAGCCGCCCGCTCTCGGGCCGCACCAGTTGCGAGGGCTTCGTCTCTGGATCGTATGCGCCGAGGAAGACATCGCACACCACCTGCGCCTTGCCCGCACCTTCGATCAAAAACGCAACCTCACGACCGCTATTGATCACCGGCGAGGTCAGCGTAATGCGCCAGGTCTCCTTCTGCGGCACATGGTTCGCGACGACCAACCGCTTCATCTCATGCAGCGCCGTGGTGTGGGGAAAGAGCGACGCCGTGTGCCCGTCGTCGCCCATGCCCAGCAGCACGAGGTCAAACGACGGAATTTCTCCTTCCCCGAGCTTGAACTCCTCGCGAATGACAGCTTCGTAGCGTGCCGCTGCAGCCTGAGGGTCGAGCTCACCCTCCATCCGATGGACCTGCGCCGCCGGCAGAGGCACATGCGCGAGCATTGCCTCATTCGTCATGCGGTAGTTCGATTCGATGTCGGTCGGCGGTACGCACCGCTCATCCACCCAGAAGAGGTGCAGCCTGTCCCATGGCGCCTGCGCGAAGTACGGCGCGCTGCGGTCGGCCAGCAGGGCAAACATGGCCTTCGGCGTAGTGCCACCGGAGATCGCAATCCGCGCCACGCCGCGCGCATCCGCGGCTGCCTTGGAAACTGATGCGAACACCCCAGCCGCGCTCGCCGCCAGCTCCCCCGGCCCTGGCGCCACACGATATGTAACCGAAACGGATCGCGCCACGCGCATTCACCCCTCAATAAACGGCCTGAAATCCACAATTTGCAATTGAAACAGTTACAGTTTTCTCCACTTGCGCCCGTCCAGCTCCATCAGCGCATCGCCTGCGGTCGGTCCCCATGTGCCCGCCGCGTAGTTGGGGAAGTCCTTGATCGGGTTCTTCGCCCAGTACTGCAGAATCGGCGTCATCAGCGCCCACGTCGCCTCCACTCCGTCGCGGTGCGCGAAGAGCGTGCCATCGCCCAGCATGGCGTCCAGCAGCAGGCGCTCGTATCCATTCGCGGAGGACACGCCGAATGCCTCAGAGTAGTTGAAATTCATGTTCACTGGGCTGGTGTTCATGGTCGGTCCCGGCACCTTGGCCTCGAAGCGCAGCGCGATCCCCTCGTCGGGCTGGATGCGCATGGAGATCACGTTCGACTTAATGCCCTCGCCGCCCTTGCCCTCGCGGTCTTTGAAGAGCAGCAATGGAGGCTGCTTGAACTGGATGGTGATCTCGGTGACGCGCTTGGCCAGGCGCTTGCCCGCGCGAATGTAGATCGGCACTCCGGCCCAGCGCCAGTTCTCGATCTCCAGTCGCAGGGCAACGTAGGTCTCGGTCTGCGAGCGCGGATGCACGCGGTCCTCCTGGCGATAGCCCACCACCGGCTTGCCGTCCACCACCCCCGGCCCATACTGCCCGCGCACGGTGTCCGCAAAGTGGATCGGCTGGATCGCGCGGTAGACCTTGATCTTTTCTCCGCGCACCGCCGACGCCTCAAACGACACCGGAGGCTCCATCGCGACGAAGCTCAGCAACTCCATCACGTGGTTCTGCACCACATCGCGCAACGCGCCGGCACTCTCGTAGAACGGCCCTCGCCCCTCGATGCCGATCGACTCCGCCGCGGTGATCTCGATATGGTCGACGTAGTTGCGGTTCCAAACATTCTCGAAGATGCCGTTGGCGAAGCGAAAGACCAAAATATTCTGCACCGTCTCCTTGCCCAGGTAGTGGTCGATGCGGAAGATCTGGTCTTCATGAAAGACCTTGTTCACCTCATCGTTCAGCGCTTTCGCCGACTCCAGGTCGTGACCAAAGGGCTTCTCGATGATAATGCGCACCCAGCAGTTCTCGCCCGCCGCGCAGGTCGGGTCAGGCTGCGCCATCCCCGACTCGCCAAGAAAGCGGACGATGTCCGAGAAGTACTCGGGCGCGGTCGCGAGATAAAAGAGCCGATTGCCCTGGGTCCCGAACTTCTTGTCGATCTGCGCCAGAAGTGCCTTCAGCGCGTCGTACCCCGCGCCATCGTCAAAGTTCATCGCGTGGTAACAGATCCTCTCCACGAACGCGGCCAGCTTGTCTTCGGTCGCGTCCACGCCACCGCCGCTCTCGATGCCCTCCTTCATGTCCTGCGCGAAGGTGTCCTCGAGCGGCCGCCGCGCCACCCCCACCACGGCGAAGTTGCCGGGGAGGTTGCCTGCCTGCTCGAGATGGTAGAGCGCCGGCAGCAGCTTGCGCTTGGTCAGATCGCCTGACGCGCCGAAGATGACCGCGACGCACGGGTCGGGCTTGCGCTCAGAGTGCTGGCTTGCCTTCAGGGCATCAGGGGAGATGGTGACTTGCGTCGTAGCCATTGGTAAATGCTCCTCGAATCTTGGATCGGGAATCCTGGGACCGCAAATCCTGGGGCGGCAAATCCCGGATGCATGAACTCCCGCCTGCCGGGTATCGCCTCAGCATCTTGTACTGACTTTGCCGCAAGATTGATTGCGTACTGGAATCATACTGTCTCTCCTGATTTCTTACCCGCTCCAACCATTCCTCAAGCCTCGACGCCCATCTTCAGCAGCTCCGCCCGCAACTGCGCGGGAGACTCGAAGCGTATCGCCTTCATGTTAAATGCTGTCGCGGCATCGCAGTTTTCCTGCTTGTCGTCGATGAACAAGGCCTGCCCGGCGGTCAACCCCGAGATGTCGATCGCGGCGCGATAGATGCCGGGCAGCGGCTTCATCTCATGCACGTAGCCGGAGCAGATGAAGTATGCAAACCGCCGGCGCAGATCGAACGCGTCCAGCCGGTAGGCGTTCAACTCCCGGCTCTCGTTGTTCAGCGTGGCCAGGCGGTAACGTCCTCTTGCGCCCAGCCGGTCGAGAATGTCGTAGCACTCGGGATTCAGCACGCCGCTCTCTCCGCACACGCCCTGCCAAAGCTGCTCGAACGTAAAATCGCGCGGCTTGAAAAAGACCGTCCGGTCGAAGAACTCGCGCGCCGTCGAGAGCCCACGCTCCCAGTAGAAATTCGCCGCGTCGTGCCGCGCCTCGTACTCCGCGAGATCAACTCCCAGCCGCGTCAGCACCCGGGCTCTCTGGTCGACGTCCCAGCCATTGGTCAGGATCACCCCGCCGATATCCCAGAAGATGGTCTGTGTCGCTTGCGCCGGCTCGGTCACTCCCCCTCCGGAAAGTCCGCGCCCAGGGTCACGCTCTCCCACGCGGCGATCTCATCGTGCCAATGTTCCAGCTTGCCGCGGAAGCGCTTCAGCGCCAGCTCTCCCAGGATCAGGTGCTGTGGCGGGTTGGGCGAGTCCACCACCTCCATCATTGCGTGGACCGCGCGCACCGGATCCCCGCGCTGCTTGCCCGCCTGCCCGTGAAAGTATTCGCGGGTCTTGCCCGCGGTGGCGTCGTAGTCCGCGATGCGCTGCTTCGCCTCGACCCCGGAGCGGCCGAGAAAGTCCGTGCGAAATGGTCCCGGCTCGACGATCGTCACGTGCACACCCAGCGGCGCCACCTCCGCTGCCAGCGCCTCGGAGAAGCCCTCCACCGCAAACTTGCTCGCGTTGTAGTAACCCCACCCCGCCGAGCCGGTCAGTCCGCCAATCGAAGACAGGTTTAGGATGTGCCCCGAACGCTGTTTGCGCAGCTGCGGCAGCACCGCGCGCGTCACCCGAATCAGCCCAAACAGATTGGTCTCGAAGACCGGCATAAACTCCGCCTCGGTCGCCTCTTCAATCGCCCCGGCCAGCCCATAGCCCGCATTATTCACCAGCACATCGATCCGGCCGAACCGCTTCAGCGCCCCGTCAACTGCATCTTTGATCGAGTCCTCATGCGTCACATCCAGGGCCAGCGCGAGCGCCGTCTCCGGATACTTCTCCGGCAGCCATTCCAACTGCTCCGGCCTGCGTGCCGTCGCCACCACGCGCCCGCCGGCCTTCAGCACCTCCTCGGCCAGCGCCCGGCCGAAGCCCGTGGACGCGCCGGTAATGAACCAGACCTTGCCAACCTGCGAGATATCAGCCGCGTTTGTCATGGAGTATGAGACGCCGCCCAGCCGTCGCGCGATGCAGCGAGGTTTTCCTCCGCGGAGGAACCCCTAAGCGCGATGCTCGGTCACGCCGTCGTCGCCCGCCACCAGCGCCAGCGTCGCCATGCCGAGGAACAATCCATGCTCCACCACGCCTATGATCGCGCGAATCTCTGCTGCAACGGCCTCCGGGTCTTCGATGCGGCCGCACGCGCAGTCCAGAATGTAGTTGCCCTCATCAGTCAGGTAGGGGCCGCTGCCGGTCTTCGCAGGCCGCAGCTTCGGATGCAGCCCGAGGGCCTCCAGGCGCGGCTGGACGACAGGCAGCGCCATCTTGATGACCTCAACGGGCAGGGGAAACTTGCCGAGGCGCTCCACCATCTTGGTCGAGTCGACTACCACAATGAACTTCTTGGCGGCACTGGCGACGATCTTCTCGCGCAGCAGTGCGCCGCCGCCGCCTTTGATTAGATCCAGCCCAGAGCCAGCGCGGACCGCGACCTCGTCTGCGCCGTCGATGTACAAATCCAGCTCGGGTAACTCCGCAAGCGTCACCACGTCCATCCCCAGCGAGAGGCCAAGCTGGTGGCTCGCATCGCTCGATGCGACGCAGCGAATCTTCAGCCCCTGGCGCACGCACTCGCCCAGGTCGCGGATGAACAACGTCGCCGTCGTGCCCGTGCCCAGCCCTACCGCCATGCCGTCCTCGACGAACGCGACGGCCCGCTGCGCGACCAGCCGCTTGGCCTCATCCTGCGTCATCCGCGTCCTCGTATGCCCACCCGCTCGCGGGCGCGACCGTATCCTCATAGGTCGCCTGCCGCGCCGAGTCGAAGGGCCTGCGCTCGCCGAGCTTCGCCTCGTCTTCTTCGCGCAGCATCTCTCGTTCGCCGTCGACCATTCGCACCCGCCAATTTGTCATTCCGTAGCGCAGCGGAGAAATCCGCTTCTCTAGCACGAATGGCAGCTACTTCTTTACCAGCTTCTTCGCGTGTTCCACCACGTTCGCCACATTGATGCCCAGCTTGTCCAACACAATCGGCCCCGGCGCCGACGCGCCGAAGCGGTCGATGCCAATCGCCGCGCCGTTGTGCCCGATGTACTTCCACCAGCCCATGGTCGCGCCCGCCTCCACGGATACCTTGGGCGTGGCCTCGGGCAGCAGCGCCGACCTGTACTCCTCGGGCTGCTCGTCGAAGATGCGGAAGCTCGGCATCGAGACCACGCGCGCCGCAATCCCCGCCGCCTTCAGCTCCGCCGCTGCCTTCAGGCAGGTCGTCACCTCGGAGCCGGTGCCGATTAGGATCACATCGGGCGCGGTCACTTCGGGCGTCATGGAGTAGGCACCCTTCACCGGCCCCGCAAACGTCAGCGCGGCATCGAAGACCGGCAGGTCTTGCCGGCTGAGCGCCATAAAGCTCGGCGACTTGCGTTCCAGCGCCAGCTTCCAGCAAGCTGCCGTTTCGTTTGCGTCGGCTGGCCTGAAGTCGGTCATGAATGGGATCGCGCGGAGGCTCATCAGGTGTTCGATCGGTTGGTGAGTCGGTCCGTCCTCGCCCAGGCCGACGGAGTCGTGGGTGAAGACGTAGAGCGAGTGCACCCCCATCAAAGCGCCCAGGCGCAGCGCGGGGCGGCAATAATCGGAGAAGACGAAGAAGGTCGAGCCGAAGGGGATCAATCCGTCGTGCGCAGCCATGCCATTGACCATCGCCATCATGCCGAACTCGCGCACGCCGAAGAAGACGTTGCGGCCGGTGGGGTCGACGTGGAAGCTCGGCGAGTCCTTGAAGATCGTCTTGGTCGAACTGGTGAGGTCGGCCGCGCCGCCGAACAGCTCCGGCACCACACCCTCAATGGCGTTCATCACCGTCTGCCCGGCGTTGCGCGTGGCGATTGGCTTGGCGTCCGCACCCGAGGGGAAGGTTGGAATCTTCGTCTCCCAGCCCGCCGCGAGCTCGCGCTTCATAATCCGCTCGAACTCCGCCGAAGGCTCCGGATACGCTCGCTTGTACTCCGCGAAGTGCGCGTCCCACTCTGCATGCAGCTTCTTGCCTTTGGGCTTGGCCTCCGCCCAGTTCGCGCGCGCCTCCTCCGGCACGTAGAACGTCTTGTCCTCCGGCCAGCCAAGGTTCTTCTTGGTTTCCTTCACCGTCTCCGGGCCCAGCGCCTCGCCGTGGGCGGCTTTGGTGCCGGCCTTGGGGCTGCCATAGCCGATCACCGTGCGCACGCGGATCAGCGTGGGCCGCGTGGTGTCCGCCATGCCCGCCTTAATTGCGTCTTCGATCGCCACGAGGTCGTTGCCGTCAGCAACGCTCAGCACCTGCCAGTGGTAAGCCTGGAAACGCAGGGTCACATCCTCGGTGAAGGAGAGCTCGGTCGGCCCATCGAGCGAGATCAGGTTGTCGTCGTACAGCACGATCAGCTTGCCCAGCCCCAGCGTTCCCGCCAGCGAGGCCGTCTCATGCGAGATGCCCTCCATCAGGTCGCCATCGCCGCACAGCACAAATGTGTGGTGGTCGACCACGTGGTACATATCGCGGTTGTAGATCGCGGCGAGGTGCTTCTCCGCCACAGCCATGCCGACAGCCATGCCGAAGCCCTGGCCTAAAGGTCCGGTTGTGACCTCCACTCCCGGCGTCTCGCCGTACTCAGGGTGCCCCGGCGTGTGCGAACCCCACTGGCGGAACTGCTTCAGCTGCTCCAACGGCAGGTCGTAGCCGGAGAGGTATAGCGAGCCGTAGAGCAGCATCGACGCATGGCCATTGGAGAGCACAAAGCGGTCGCGGTCGACCCACTTCGGTTCCGCCGGATCGTGCTTCATCAGCTTGTGATACAGCACGTACGCGATCGGCGCGCAGCCCAGCGGCGCTCCGGGATGCCCCGACTTCGCCTTCTCGACGCCATCCACGGCGAGAAAACGCAACGTATTGATCGACAATTGATCCAGTTCATTCTGCTGATCGCTCATTCAGATTCCTTCTCCAAAATTCAAACCATTCGATGCCGCAACCGCGCGGCAAGTCGTCGCGACGCGATTGGTCGAACTCCCGCCAACAGGTGCGTCAGCCCACGTCCACGCGTCTTGACAGTGTACTAGCCGGGCAAGACCCTCCAATTACATTACAAACTCAGTTCGCTGTGTGACCCGAGCCTTACTAATTCAAGACTACCTGCATCCGGCAGCCGGTAGATCAAGACAAGATCGGGCCTGATATGACAGTCGCGATGGTCCTTCCATTCGCCACTCAGGGCATGATCGTGCAGCTTCTCCGGCAGCGGGCTGTCCGTCGCCAGCAAGGAAACTGCGGAAGTCAAGACCGAGTTGAGGACTGCCCGATGATGCCCCTTCGCCTCCCGCTTATAGTCCTTCTTGAACCGGCTGGTTCGGCTAATCGTCCGCATGCAGATCGGCCATCAGTTCCTCCACGTTGCCAACCTTCACCAGCTCGCCCCGGCGAGCGGCCTTCATCGCCTCAACCGTCTCGGCATTGGGAATCAGCAGGTCAAACGGCAACGCGCGTTCCGCGACCGTGCGCATCAGCAGCATTCGAAACACGTCCGAGAGCGTCAACCCTGCCGCGGCATAGATCGCCGCTGCTTCTTCCTTCACGCGCGCGTCAATTCGCGCCCGAACCACCGCATTTGCAGCCATATAGACCTCTGGGCTACATTATAGCCCAGGAAAAACGACGATCCCCTCATCCAGGCTGCACACGACGATTTGTGCGATTCCAAGCTCACAACTCACAACTACCACCTCACAACTGCTCTCACGGCACCACCTCAACCTCAAAGTTCCTTCCCAGCCACTTGTCCTGACCCGGCCAGTAGAAGGTGAATATGATCTTGCCGGTCTGTCCCGGCGCCGTCGCAATGTCGGAGTACGATCCCGCATAGCCCACCGGGTGCGACTGGTGGGTTACGCTGGTGGCCCAGTTGTCAGTGGTATACAGCATCCGGAAGCGCGCCGTATCCACTACGCGCAGGGTCCTTCCCGACGCGATCGACTTGACCGGCCGGCTTGTCTGAAAGATCTCGATGTTGCTCTTGAACCTCCGCTCGCCCGCGCCCGCGCCATACCGTTCCTTGACGACCGAGATGCAGTCGGAGACCTCTCCGTCCAGCGCTGACCGCAGCAGCTTGATGTATTCCGAGTGGGCCCAGACCAGCGGTTGCGCCGAGCCCGCCGACTGCCCCTTGTACAGCCCCTCCTGGGGAAGGTCATCATAGTCCCAGACCTGCTCGGGCAGCATCCCGCCCATCGAGCTGAACTGCTCCATCGCCTTGATGAACGACTTCACGTCGTGCCCCGCGGCCAGCTCGTAATGCCCGCGCTCGCCGCCCAGCAAAGGCCACGCGCGTCCCTGCCCCCATCCCAGAAACGGTCCGCCGTCTTTGCGCTGCCCGTAGCCGTCGTGGTTGTAGCGGCGCCAGCATGTGCCGTTGGGCGTCTCGATCTTCAGCACATGATCCACCACCTTCAGCGAGTCGACGATCAGCGGGTCGTCTGCGCGGCGGATGCCATAGCGCACCAGCTCCAGGAAGCCCGCGTCGATAATCTCCCTTGCCTCGAAATCCACCTTTTCTCCCGGCTCGCGGTTGGCCAGCACCAGGTGCCCCGGCGGAATCTTCGGGTTATAGAACGGCTCGCCCTCGGCCGGCGGACAAATCCGCATGTAGTGCCGCTTCACCTCCGGCAACAAGACTCCGTCGTCTGTCGTCGTCCACTCCTCCAGATGCGACTCGATCCAGTCGGCATAGTCCTCCAGAAAGCCCGCCAGCTCAGGCGCCATGTTGGCCCGCGCCAGGTCCGCCGCGCACACCAGCCCGGCGATCACCGCGGCCAGCGTCGAGGGCGAGTAGCCCGCAAGCTCCTCCCAGCGCTCCTGCTGCGTGATGGGCGCATAGCGCACCAGAAAGCCCGCCGCGTTCTCCACAAACGGGACGACGCGAAACGCCTCCAGCGCGTCCTCCTTCCACAGGCGCCACGCCAGCATGATGGGAAACGCAACCTCGTCCAGCTGGATGCCGCGCCAGTAGGGCGTGCCGTCGATCCAGAAGTTCTGCGCGAAGCTGCCGTCAGGATGTTGCGTGCATGCGAGGTAGACCAGCGCGCGCAACGCCGTCGCGCTCTGTCCCAGCGCCAGCAGCGCGGTGGCCGACTGCACCATGTCGCGCGTCCACACCAGGTGGTAGCCGCCCAGGTCGTCGTCGCCCTTCGAGGAGCCCCAGGGGATCGACGCCGACGCAATGAATGCGCCCGAGTAGGTCTTGTCCTCGTGGGTCAGAATCACGTTATGGCTGATTCGCGAGAGCCTCCCGCCGTCCATCGACGCAGCCGCCAGCCCCTCCTGCATCTTCGCCCGCATCCATTGCTCAATAAACCGCTTGCACTGCACGTCGAAGGGAACGATTGTCGCTTGCATTGCCCCGGCCAGCGCCATATGGTGCCCCTCGCCCAGCCCGATGGCAACAGTGAACTCGCGGTGCTTCGCCACATCGATCTCGCCCATCATCGCGATGTTCCCGTCCAGCGCCTCGCCGAAGCACCAGCTCATCGTCATGTCCGACATCAGGTCCTGAAAGCCGTCGCTCGCACCCACGTATCCGCACGAACTGCGCGTAAACCCTGCGTTGCACCCCATCGCCAGCGACGTCCCCTTCTTCCATGCCAGCAGCACGCGCCGCCCCGCCACCATCACCGACCGCGCCGAGTTGCCCGCGCCGCCGCCGTTCAGGTGCGGCGCCAGCAGCGCGTACGCTTTCATCCGCTGCAGCACGCGCTCGTCGCCCGTGATCTTCACGTTCATCAGCACCACCGAGTAGTGCGGGTCGGTGATGAACTCCTTGGTCACCGTATAGCGTCCCTCCGGCTCGGTCGCCACCACACGCACTGCCGGCGCGTTGTGCACGATGTAGTTGAAGTCGTAGGTCAGGTCGCGCTTCTCCTCGTGGAAGAAGGTCTCGCCGTCGGTAAAGAGCAGCTCCATGTCGCGCGTCTGCGGACGGTCGATGGTGGGGTAGTAGATCTCGTTCAGCGTTCCATGCGACAGCGTGAACCACACCCGGCTCGACGCCGAATATGCGGTAGAAACCGCGTCCTTCTTGCTCGAAGTCCAGCGCGGCTCCACTCCAGGCGCACCAAACGCAGGGCCGTCGTCGTCCAGCCAGTGGTAATCCTCCAGGTCGCTCATTGCCCTCCATTAGACCGCAAAACTACCGGCTGCGGCGAACGCGCAGTGACAGTAAAAATGCTCCGATAAGTCTCCTGCGCTATGATGCGGAGATTGCCCGGAGCGCCCGGCCGCATCGCGCAGGCCCCGGAGTGCATCGAACTTAACCGTGAAAGCGCAGACGCGCGCGGCCCAATTCAAGACGCCAAACAGAAATCCATAGGAGAAACTCGCATGGCCTTCGAACTTCCCCCGCTCCCCTACGACTACGCCGCCCTCGAACCCACCATCGATGAAGCGACCATGAAGCTCCACCACGACAAGCACCACCAGACCTACGTCACCAACCTCAACGGCGCGGTCGACAAACATCCCGAGCTGGGCGAGAAGACGCCCGAAGAGCTCATCAAGGACCTCGCCGCCATCCCCGAGGACGTGCGCAAGGTGGTGCAGAACAACGGCGGCGGCCACGTCAACCACTCCATGTTCTGGCAGATCATGAAGCCCAAGGGCGGGGGCGAGCCCTCGGGCGCCATCGCCGCGCAAATCAAGGCCGACTTCGGCGACTTCGAGAGCTTCAAGAAGCTCTTCAACGAGACCACCGCCAAGCAGTTCGGCTCCGGCTGGGGCTGGCTGGTCTTCAAGGCCGGCAAACTCGCCATCCTCACCACCGCCAACCAGGACAACCCCCTCTCCACCGGCCTCTATCCCATCCTGGGCAACGACGTCTGGGAGCACGCCTACTACCTGAAGTACCAGAACAAGCGCCCCGACTACCTCGCCGCCTGGTGGAATGTCGTCAACTGGGACGAGATCAACAAACGCTTCGCCGCCGCGCAGACCTACAAGTAGTTCGACCCGCTTTCCTCATTTGTCATTCCGCAGCACAGCTCTCGTTTGTCATTCCGTAGTGCAGCGGAGGAATCTGCTTTTGGTCGATCCTTCCCGCGCGGGTGGCCCATCCTTCCAGCGCCTTTGCTGGAAGGGTGGGTTACGACCGCCTTTGTCCGCCTCAGGTCGCTACTGTATCGGCGCGGTTTCCATCACCTCGCCGCTCGGCGTCGATTCCTCCCCCGCCTCGCTGACCGCCGTCACCCAGTAGGCGTATTTCTGGCCGGCCAATGCGCTCAGGTCCCGATACGCCGGCACCGTCACCAGCAACGACCCCAGCCGCCGCCATACGTCGGGGGTGGTGCCATCCAGTTCCCGGCGGTAGAGCCGGTATCCCGCTACGCCTGGCTCCGTATCCGGCTCCCACGAGAGGTCGATCGAGGGCTTCCGCGTCCCGTTGTCCGCGTCGGCAAAGCCCGGCACTGCAACCAGTCCCATCGGTGGCTCAGGGGGAAATATATCCTGCACCGCAACCGTGACACTTGCGGAGGGCAGGCTGCGCACCTCCAGCTTCTGCCCGCCCAGGATTATGGTCCGGACGCGCTCCGCCGTGTACTGGTAGGTCCGCCCCATCCGAGCGTCCCGGTCGATCGTCGCTGAGGGATCGCCTCCAGCGTCGACTCGCAACCGCACCTGGACCGGCTCCTTCGCCGGTCCCGCCAACCCTCCAAGTTCCCGGGGCGGCGCGGTGGCGTGAGTTGGGGCCGGCGCGTTCAGCATGGTGCGATCCAGTTCAATCGCCCCCGAACCTGGCAGCGCAGAGGGGTGTGCCTCAGGCCGCCACTCCAGTACGACGCCTGCCTTGGTTGCGGTCGCCTGCAATCCCTCAATCAGCCCCGGCGGCGGCCCGGAGGCCGCGTACGCCGCGGACGATGCCCCCGCCGTCCGTCCAGCCGCGTTACGCAGTTGCACGCGGTAGGCCACCAGCCCCGGTGGTCCGGAGGCCAACGCCGCTGGCAGCGTGACCACTGCCTGCGACTCACCCGGTGCAACAGTCTTGCGCTGCACAACCGGCGCGCACCGCTCAGCCATCGGCGCCTTCAAGCCGGTCGCAGGCGTGGCGGCCGAAACTGGGGGCGCCTCCAAACATATCTCGGCCACAATCGGGCCCTTGATTGGGAGCTTATCGGTCGTGCGCAAGGGCGTCGTCCAGCGCAAAGTGACTGCATCGCCGGCGCGGCTGGCGCTCAGATCGGTCACCGTCTCGGGCAACTTCAGAGACGGCGGCAACGGCGGACCTGGACTGGCACACCCGGCCAAAAGCGCAAGGGCAAACGCGGCTGTAACCACGCCAGCCCATCGGTTGTGGCAATTTGGCATCCAACCAGAGGCTATCGCAATCGCGCGCAGATTTTCACAAATCCAAAATCTTTCCAGAAACGTACATCTTTTGACCCGGCTGGAACATCTATTGACGGGGTAAACACAACATGGCGACGACGACCAACATCCTCTCCGCGGAATCCTGGCAGGCAGGCCTCGATACAGACATTCACCCCGTTCCGGTGCCGACCCTGCAAGTCGATGGCGAGGCGGCCGAGTCCATCATTTCGGAGAAGCGCATCGGCGAGCGCATCAAGCACCTGCGCCTGAAGAAGTCGATGGGCCTGGTCGAGCTGGGGCGCCACACCGGCCTCTCCGCCAGCTTCCTCTCGCAGCTGGAGACGGGCCGCGTCGTCCCGACGCTGCGCAATCTGGCGCGCATCGCCATGGTCTTCTCCAAAGACCTCAGCTACTTCTTTGAGCCCGAGCCGCAGACGCTCTTCCGCGTGCACCGGGGCAGAGACCGCGTGCGTCTTCCCCAGTCCGGCGTTCCCGACCCCTCCTACTTCTTCGAGAGCCTCGGTTACATGGTTCCCGACCGCCAGCTCGACCCCTACTTTGCGGAGTTCATCCCCGGCAAGTCTGGAATTGAGCCGCGCCCGCACCAGCACTTCGGATGCGAGTTCCTCTTCATTCTCTCAGGGGCCCTCGACATTCGCCACGGAGCCAACGTTCACCGCGTGGAGCGGGGCGACGCGATCTACTTCGATGCATCCACCGTGCACAGCTACGTCTGTTGCGGCGATACCCCGGCAACCGCGCTGATCGTGACTCTTCAGCAGCCGGCGCCGGCACTCGACGGCAACGGCAGCCGCGGAGCGTCCTCCTCCGCGCCCACGCTGAGCCCGAGGGGCCTTCCCGGAGGCGGGCTGCGACCCCGGGCAGCGAGGCCCGCCGTGGCGCAGAAGGCCGGCTGACAATCTCTTGATGCCGGCTCCCGGCCTTTTCGCAGATTCTCGAGCGGAATCGCTCCCTCATCCGCTATTGTGGGAGCTGCGCTCAGGCCAATGACTAATGGGCGCCGCGAGGTCCTGAGGCAGATGAAGATCCGGTGGATGTGCGGCCTTCTCATGCTGGCTGCCCTGGAGCAGAACGTGATGGCGCAGACCGCAGCAGCCAAGGTCGCCGTGACGCCTCCCATGGGCTGGAACAGCTGGGATGCGTACGGCCTCACCATCACGGAAGACCAGTTCCGCGCCAACGCCAAAGTCGAGGCCTCGGATCTCAAGTCCTTCGGCTGGACCTACGCCGTCATCGACGAGGGCTGGTTCCTCAAGAACCCGCAGGACCGCCCGCACCCCGACCAGCTGCAATACCAGATCGACGCCAACGGCCGCTACATTCCCGTCCCTGCGCGCTTTCCGTCCGCCATCGCGCCCAACGCGAAGGACGACACGGCTAGCTTCAAGGCCCTCGGCGACTACGTCCATTCGCTCGGCCTCAAGTTTGGCATCCACATCGTGCGCGGAATTCCGCGCGTCTCTATCGCAGCGAACCTACCCATCGCCGGCAGCAGCTTCCACGCCGCCGACGCCGCCGACACCAGCGATGCCTGCCCCTGGGACCCGACCAACTGGGGCATCCAGAACAAC
Organism: Acidobacteriaceae bacterium; assembly: GCA_050014235.1. GTDB lineage: Bacteria > Acidobacteriota > Terriglobia > Terriglobales > Acidobacteriaceae > Edaphobacter. The sequence continues at coordinate 34,865 of JBEKDS010000012.1, read as the reverse complement.
GCCGCCGGCCAGGCGTGGTACGACTCGCTGCTGACCCAGTACGCGGGCTGGGGCGTCGACCTCATCAAGGTCGATTGCATCGCATCCCACCCTTACAAGATCGACGAGATTCGCATGATCCGCAAGGCGATCGATAAAGCGGGCCGGCCGATGGTGCTCTCGCTCTCGCCGGGCCCCACCGCGCTCGCCAATGCCGGGGAGGTCGCGGCCGAGGCGCAGATGTGGCGCATCTCCGACGACTTCTGGGATGTGTGGACCAAGGAGCACCCCGACCGCGACTTCCCCCAGAGCCTAACCGCACAGTTCGTCAACACCGCCGCGTGGGCGCAGTACGCCAAGCCGGGCAACTGGCCCGACGCCGACATGCTGCCCATCGGTGAGCTGCGCCCCTCGCCCGGCAACGGGGCACCGCGCACCACGCGCCTCACCCCCACCGAGCAGCAAACCATGATGACGCTGTGGGCGATGGCGCGTTCGCCGCTGGTCCTCGGCGCCAACCTCACGCTGCTCGACGATGCGACGCTCAAGCTGCTCACCAACCCCGACGTCATCGCCATCGACCAGACCGCCACGCGCAGCGGCCAGGTGCTGCACTCCGGCGACGTGATCGCGTGGACCGCCGACCTGCCCGCGAGCTTCCCCGGCGGCTACACCTCCGCACTGGCCCTGTTCAACCTCGGCGAGAGCCAGGTCGTCGTTGATAGCAGCTTCGAGGCCTATGACCTAGACGACGCCGTCTACCATGTCCGCGACGCCTGGACCGGCAAGAACAGCGCGAAGGTGAAGTCCGTGCAGGACCTCGCGCTCGAACCCCACGCCTCGATGTTGTGGCTGCTGAAGAAGTAGCCGCGCCCAGGATGTTGATTGCTTCCGTTTCTGTTTCGCCTTACCATCGCCATCAGTGGCAATCCCCCTCAACAAGCCGAAGCTGACTCATTCTCAGGAAGCCGAGCGGCTCGTCTCCGCCGCGCGCGTGGATGATGATTCGGCCTTTGACTTGAAACTGCGGCCCACGCGGCTGGCCGAGTTCATCGGTCAGACCAAAGCAAAGGAGCAGCTCGCCATCGCGCTCGAAGCCGCCAAGTCCCGCGGCGAGGCGCTCGACCACGTGCTTCTCTTCGGCCCGCCCGGCCTGGGCAAGACAACCCTCGCCACCATCATCGCCAATGAGCTCGGCGTCGGCTTCCAGCAGACCTCTGGCCCCGCGCTGCAGATCCAGGGCGATCTCACCGCCATCCTCACGAATCTGCGAGAGAAGCAAGTCCTGTTTTTAGACGAGATCCACCGCCTGCAGCCGGTGCTCGAAGAGAAGCTCTACACCGCGCTCGAGGACTACAAGCTGGACATCATCATCGGCCAGGGCCCGGCCGCGCGCACCCATGTGATGGAGATCAAGCCCTTCACCTTCGTCGCCGCCACCACGCGCCCCGGCCTGCTCTCGTCGCCGCTGCGTTCGCGCTTCGGCATCCTGCTGCGCCTCGAGTTCTATACCGACGACGAGCTGCGCTTCGTCGTCCAACGCTCGGCCGAGGTCCTCAACGTCCCCATCGACCAGGACGGCGCCGCCGAGGTCGCCATGCGCTCGCGCGGCACGCCGCGCATCGCCAACCGCCTGCTGCGCCGCGTGCGCGACTACGCGCAGGTGCGCGCCGCCGGCATCATCGACCGCGCCACCGCGCAGGCCGCGCTCGCCCTGCTCGAGGTCGACGCCCACGGCTTCGACGAGCTCGACCGCCGCCTGCTGCGCACCATCATCGAAAAGTACGATGGCGGGCCGGTTGGACTCAATACGCTGGCGGCTGCGTTAGCCGAAGAGCAGGACGCCCTCGAAGAGGTCTACGAACCCTTCCTCATCCAGATCGGCTTCCTCGACCGCACCCCCCGCGGCCGCGTCGCCACCCGCCTCGCCTACGAACACCTCGGCATCGAAGTGCCGCGCAGATACAGCCTGTTCTAGTAGGCAGCCTTATCCGCCGCTATCCGTGGAATCCGCGGTCGATCTGTACGTTATCCAGCGACCGCGACCGCTGACAGTATCTCCTCCACATCGACCCACTGCGTTGGATAGACGCCCGTGTAACACGCCGTGCAGAAGCTGGCAGGCGAGAGGCCATGCGGCGGCTCGCCTTTGGTGCAGGAGTGGGTGAGGCCAATAAGAGAGAGGTAGGCGAGCGAGTCGGCTTCGATGAACTGGCGAATCTCCTCGACGGAATTGTTGGCCGCGATCAGGTCCTTCTTGCTGGGCGTATCGACGCCGTAAAAGCAGGGCGAGATGGTGGGCGGGCAGGAGATGCGCATGTGGACTTCGGTGGCGCCGGCTGCCCTGCACATCCGCACGATCTTGCGGGATGTGGTCCCGCGAATGATGGAGTCGTCGATGAGGATGATGCGCCTGCCCTCGAGCAGGCTGCGCACCGGGTTCAGCTTCATGCGCACGCCGAAGTCGCGCACGCGCTGCTCCGGCTGGATGAATGTTCGCCCCACATAATGGTTGCGGATGAGCCCCAGGTTGAACGGAATCCTACTCTCCGCCGCATACCCGATCGCCGCGGTCACGCCCGAGTCCGGCACGGGGACCACAAGGTCCGCGTTCACGCCGCTCTCCCGCGCCAGTTGCCGTCCCATCTCCTCGCGCGACTGCTGCACCCACCGCCCGTAGATCTTCGAGTCCGGCCGCGCGAAGTACACATGCTCGAAGATGCAGCTCGCCGGCGGCGTCGTCTCCGGCGAAAAGCGCCTGCTGGTAACGCCATCTTCCGAGACCATGACGAGTTCGCCGGGCTCAACATCGCGCTCGTACTTCGCATGAAGCAGGTCAAAAGCGCAGGTCTCCGAGGCAAACACAAACGTATCGGGCGCGCCGTCCATGCCCTCAATCCGCCCCATCGAAAGCGGCCGAAAGCCGTAGGGGTCGCGCGCAGCGAAGATGCGGTTGCGCGTCATCATCACGATGGAGAACGCGCCCTCCACCTGCGCCAGCGACTCCGCAATGCAGTCCACCAGCGTGTTGCAGCGCGAGTGCGCGATCAGCTGCACGATGATCTCCGAGTCGGACGTGGTCTGGAAGACCGCACCATCCCGCTCCAGCCGCGCCTTCGAGTTGCCGAGGTTCACCAGGTTGCCGTTGTGCGCGATCGCAATCAGCCCCTTCGTCGACTCCACCGAGATCGGCTGCGCATTCAGCAGCGCCGAATCGCCCGTCGTCGAGTAGCGCGTATGCCCAATCGCAATATGCCCCGGCAGCCGCGTCAACACATCGTCGGTAAATATCTCCGACACCAGCCCCATGCCTTTGATGTCATTCACGTCGCGCCCATCCGCGCTCGCAATCCCCGCCGACTCCTGCCCACGGTGTTGCAGCGCATACAGCCCCCAATACGTCATTCGCGCAGCATCCGGATGCCCATACACTGCCATGACGCCGCAGTGTTCGTGGAGTTTGTCGAAGGGGGCTGGGTCCTCGGCGAGTTCGTCCATGAATTCAAGTTCGAGATTGTCAATCATGCCGTGACCACCTCTGCGGCAAGTTGCAACCCGAGAGTTTGGGAGTAAACGGCGTTAAGTTCAGCCAGCGACTCCGAGATAACGGACTCTCGTTCCCACTCTAGGTGGAAACGGTCGTGGACCGTTTTGCCAATTGGCAAAGCCACATAGTGAGATGAGTCCTGCTCGATTCGTCGAATCACCGCAGCGTAATCTTTGCTGCCACTACACGTGATGATGATTGACCCCATGCGCTCTCCGAAAATTGCCTCGAACGCGCTCTCGTCGCCGCCATCCGACCAAAGCCCCGCATCAACCCCGACGTTACCGGCAAGAGACGCCTTCGCAAGAGCAACGGCCAAACCACCACTGCCAACGTCAGTCATCGAGTTGACCAAGCCATCTCGTGCAAGCTCTTGCATTAATAGATTGCAATATGATGCCGCGTTGAGATCAATCAGCGGGAGTGTGCCATACATATCACAATCTATCGAACGAATGAATTCTGAACTCCCTAGCTCTCGCCTCCAATCAACGCTTTGCTGATTGAAGGAAGCAACTATCACGTAGTCCCCAGCCTTCTGAAACCCACTCGGCACGGCCTTTGAGACATCGTCGAGAATGCCGACTACGCCGATGACGGGGGTGGGATAGATCCCTTCGCCCTTGGTCTCGTTGTAGAGGGAGACGTTGCCGCCGGTCACCGGCGTCCCCAGCGCTGTGCACGCCTCCGCAATCCCATCGATCGCCGCCGACAACTGCGCCATGATCTCGGGTTTCTCGGGATTCCCGAAATTCAAACAGTTCGTCGCCGCCACCGGCACCGCGCCCGTACATGCTACCTTCCTCGCCGCCTCAGCCACCGCGTGCATCGCGCCCAGTTTGGGATCGAGCCAGCACCAGCGGCCGTTGCCCGCCAGCGCCATCGCCAGCCCACGCTGCGGCTTCGAGGCATCGCCCTTAATCCGCATCACCCCAGCTTCGCCCCCAGGCCCCTGGACGGTATTTGTCTGCACCATGGAGTCGTACTGCTCAAACACCCAACGCTTGTCGCAGATGTTCGCGCTCGCCAGTAGCTTCTTCAGGTCGGCGGTGTAGTCGCGTGGCTTCTTCAACTCCTCCAGCACCCACGCCGGAGGATCGAGCGGCACCGGCGCCTTCCATTCGCCCACAGGCCGGTGGTACACCGGCGCATCGTCCGTCAGCGCCTTGTTGGGAATCTCGGCCACCAACTCCCCGTGGTGGGTCACGCGCATCACATCGTCGGCCGTCACCACGCCGACAATCGACGCATCCAGTCCCCACTTCGCAAAGATCGCCAACACCTCGCCCTCGCGGCCCTTGTCGGCGACGAGCAACATGCGCTCCTGGCTCTCGCTCAGCATAATCTCGTAACTGGACATGCCTGTCTCGCGCTGCGGAACCAAATCCAATTCAATCGTCAGCCCCAACTCGCCCCGCGCGCCCATCTCGCAGGTAGAGCAGGTCAACCCCGCCGCGCCCATGTCCTGAATACCCAGCACCGCGCCTGTCGCCATGGCCTCTAAGCAAGCTTCAAGAAGAAGTTTCTCGAGAAAAGGATCGCCCATCTGCACGTTCGGCCGCTTCTGCTCCGAGCCTTCCGTAAACTCCTCGCTGGCCATCGTCGCCCCGTGGATCCCATCGCGTCCCGTCTTTGCGCCGACATAAATCACCGGATTGCCCACGCCAGTGGCCTTGGCATAAAAGATCTCGTCGATCTTCACCAGGCCGAGGGCGAAGGCGTTGACCAGCGGGTTGCCCGAGTAGCACGGCTCAAACCGCGTCTCCCCACCCAGGTTGGGCACGCCGAAACAATTCCCGTATCCCGCAATCCCCGCCACCACGCCATTCACGATCTGGTGGTTCTTCCGCCGCAGCGCCTCGTCCGGCTCTGCACCATCCAGCGGCCCAAAGCGCAGCGAGTCCATCACCGCCAGCGGCCGCGCGTTCATGGTAAAGATGTCCCGCAGAATCCCGCCTACGCCCGTCGCCGCGCCCTGGTGCGGCTCAATGTAGCTGGGGTGGTTGTGGCTCTCGATCTTAAACGCGCACGCCCACCCATTGCCCACATCGATGATGCCCGCATTCTCGCCCGGTCCCTGCACCACAGAGCCCGGCCCCGTCGTGCGCCTGCCCCGCGTGGGCAGCCGCTTCAGGTGTACGCGACTTGATTTGTACGAGCAGTGCTCCGACCACATGACGGAGTAGATGCCCAGCTCGGTCAGGCTCGGCGTGCGGCCCATCAGCTGCTCGATGCGCGCGTACTCGTCCGCCGTGATGCTGTGCAGCTTCAGCAGCGCCGGCGTAATCTGCGCAGGCGTTGGAGTCGGAGCGACGGTCTTGATCTCTTCCAGAGCTGGCTCGGCTTGCTGGGGCATGGCGCGTTAACACGATTGTCGCATGGGCCGCAGACGCGCGCGCGCGAGCAATTCCACTGCAGAATTGCGGCGCAAAGCGCGCGATTCAACGGCACGGCGCAGTCGCAATCGGCCGCTCCAGCGCCTTGCGGTCCCACGCGGCCGCATCCGCGCAAGCGGCATACGTCGTCTCCAGAAACCCCATCAGCGCCGCTTCGGGCGACGAACTCGCACGCACCTCGTCGTAGCGCAAGATGAACTCGCCCAGCGCGTTATCCCACGCACCGGGCCGCACGGGTTTGCCCGCCAACCGTTCCGGCACCGGCGCCGCGTAGCAATAAAACGACACCGCGCCGTACCCTCCGTTCCCCGGCCACCACCCCGCCGAGATTACCTCGTGCGAGTACGCCTCCTGCTGCACCGGATCGACCCGCGGAGGGCCAGCCGCGACCCGCCCACTGAAGCGCGTGCAGCACAGGTCGAAGCTGCCCCAGAAGAAGTGCACTGGGCTGATCTTCCCCTGGAAGCCCGTCGCGAAGCGCTTCAACACCGGATCCACCCGCAACAGCACCCGGTGGAAGCGCTCGACCGCATCGCGATCGTACTGCCGCTCCGCCGTGTCCCGGTCGAACCGCACCGGCGCGGCAACCTCCACCGGCATCGGCCAGATCTTCGCCTCCACGCCCAACCCGGCCAGCGCCGCCTTGTAGTCCGCAAAGAAATCCGCCACCGGCCGCGCGCCCAGCTCCACCTCAGCCCGCGCACCCGACCCCATCCACAACTCCACGCGATGCTCGCGCAGGTTGAACTCCACCTCGAGCACATCACCCCGCCACGGCATCGCCGAGGTCGTCAACCCGCGCGCCGAGACATACAACGGAACATTCCACCAGTGGTTCTGCAGCGGCGTCAGCGCCAGCCGTGTCTTGCCCACCATCTGCGTCGCCATGTGGAGGCCAGCCGCAGTCTCCTTCCACGAGTCCCACTCCAGCTCCGGCCAGGCGGCAGGCGGCGACGTGGGCGTGCCGTTCATATCACCGGATGAAACGTAACCAGCACCGTAACAAACAGACCGCCGAAGAGGATCAACAGCACCGGCCACCAGGTATCCAGTCCAGACTCACTCGAAGCGCTCATCGCAATCCCTCCCACCTGATCTCAATCCAACGTCCAGCTCCAACGCGAGCCGCCCTTCGATCCTAACCGAGAACCAAAGCCACGCTCAAACTCCGGTTGACCCAAACCCACCCGCACCCCGCGCCGCCTCACCCAACTCCGCAACCTCCTCAAACGTCGCCTCAATCCGCTGCACGATGCGCAACTGCGCGATCCGGTCGCCCGGCTTGATCTCCACCGGCGCCGCGCTAAGGTTTGTCATCACCACCTTGATCTCGCCGCGGTATCCCGGATCAATCACCCCGGCCAGCGTGGTCACGCCTCGCAGCGCCAGGCCAGAGCGGTCTTCGACCAGCGCGCCATGGGTTGAAGGAAACTCCATCGCAATCCCCGTCGGCACCGCCTGCGTCGATCCGTCCCCACCCGTCACACCCAGCACTACCGCGACAGAAGCGTACAGGTCCGCCGCGAGATCGCCGAACTCGCCCACATGCGCGTAGCGCGGCAACTGCGCCGCCGCATCCAGCCGCTTCACCTTGATCTTCACCATTCCCCGCAATTCTATGCGAGCCGGCCGCGCTCGGTCCGCGCAGCCATGCGTAGAATCGGGGGGACGATGCGCGCCCGCCTTAGGTCCTTCTTCCACCCCGGCAACCTGTCCCTTCGCGCGCCCGCTCGCATCTTCTGGGCCGGCTTCCTGGTCCGCGTCCTCTACATCACGCTGGCCCACACCTACCGCATCCGCCCCGCGGAAGATCACTTCCAGTTCGGGTGGGAGGCCGGCCGCATTGCGCGCGCGTTGGTCACTGGCTACGGCTACTCCGACCCCTTCGCGAATGCTTTCCTCGCCCACACCGGCCCCACCGCCTGGATTCCGCCGCTCTATCCGCTGCTGATGGCTGGTCTCTTCAGGCTCCTCGGCGTCTACACTCCGGCCTCGGCGTGGATGCTCCTCGTCATCAACTCGGCCTTTTCCGCCGCAACTGCGCTGGCCGTTTGGGAGATCGCCGCGCGCTGCCTCAACCAGCGCGTCGCCATTTGGTCGGCGTGGCTCTGGGCGCTCTACCCCGCAGCCATGCAGTATGCCGTCCGCTGGCCGTGGGAGATGTCCATCACCACCGCGCTCTTCAGCTTTACGCTGGTGCTGGCGCTGCGGATGCTGGGTGTCGGGAGCCCTGGGTTGTCCGATCTCCGTCCTCCGTTACAGTCGGTCCCATCTAACCCAAATCTACGGACAACGGACAACGGACAACGGACAATGAGTTGGCTGTTCCTCGGCCTGCTCTGGGGACTCATCGCTCTGTCGAACTCGACACTGATCGTCTTCTTGCCGGTCTGCGTGCTTTGGATTCTGATTCCCGCCCTCTGCCAGCCAAGTGCCCCATGGAATTTAATCGTGCGCGATGTGACCCTTGCCGCGCTCGTCTTCCTTGCGTGCGTTCTGCCGTGGACCATCCGCAACGCCCGGGTCTTCCAGGCGTTCATCCCGCTGCGCGGAAATCTTGGCGCAGAGATGTACATGGGCAACGGCCCGGGCTCGAACGGTCTGTTGATGGAGTACGACCACCCCTTCCAGTCCGCCGAGCAGCTGCGCCTCTACGCGCAGATGGGCGAGGTGCGCTACGTTGCGATGCGCGGCGCGCTGGCCAGGGCCTACATCGCCCAGGACCCCGGCCACTTCCTCGCCGATGTCGCGCGGCGCATCTACTTCTTCTGGGTCAGCGTGCCCCACCCCGCCGACGACCCATGGTACGTCGAGGCCGGCCGGGTGCTGAACTTCGCCTTTATCTCGCTCGCCGGTCTGATGGGTCTCGCGCTCGCTCTGCACCGCCGCGTTCCGGCCGCCGGCCTCTTCGCATGGGCCTTCGTGCTTCTACCGGCGCCCTATTACCTCATCACGGTGCACGCGCGCTTCCGCCACCCGCTCGAGCCGCTCATCTGCATCCTGGGCGTCTATCTCTTTCAGAGCGCTCAGCCCCCATCGGCCCAGGGCGCGCGCGCCTCCTGAGTCACTTCCGCGGGCGCAACCCGCCGTTGACCGGGTCTGCGGGGCGCGATACACTCTTTAAGTTTGGCGATGCAGCTGTTTTCCGGCTGCACGACCGGCTGGGCTCCGGCTTTGATTGTCGGAACAGCGCCAGCGGGTCCGATGCAGTTATGCTGTATGCGCCCCAGGCAACACAATCTTTAGGAATTTAGCGCCAGAGGGCAGATCGCCCGTCCGTGCGCATCGAGGGACTTCGTTATGTATGCGGTGATTCGCACAGGCGGCAAACAGTACCGGGTGGCTCCCGGCGACACGTTGAAGCTGGAACGCGCAGCGCACGAGAACGGCGCAATCGAGTTCTCCGACATCCTCGCAGTCAGCGGCGAGGCGGGCAAGTTTGAGGCGAAGCTCGATGGCGCCAAGGTCACCGCGACCGTGCTCGGCGAGGGCCGCGGCGACAAGATTCTCGTCTTCAAGCTGAAGCGGAAGAAGCAATACAAGAAGATGCAGGGACACCGCCAGAACTTCGTCGAGGTGAAGATCAACGAGATCTTCGTCAACGGCACGGCGCTCAAGGCCGAAGAAAAATAATTCAAATTCAGATTTCGAGCGCGCGGCTCTGAGGCGCGCGAAAGAGGTAATCGAATGGCACACAAAAAAGGTTTAGGTTCATCGAAAAACGGTCGCGACTCCAACGCGCAGCGGCTCGGCGTCAAGGTCTTCGGCGGCCAGGTCATCCACGGCGGTGGCATTATCGTTCGCCAGCGCGGCACCCCGCTCAAGCCCGGCGCGAACGTCGGCCGCGGCAAGGATGACACCCTCTTCGCCAAGATCTCCGGCATCGTCCGCTTCCAGGACCGCGGCCAGCATGGTCGCTTTGTCGCCGTCGACCCGGCCGAAGTCACCTCCGTCCGCGCGTAGGTTCCGGGCTCGCGCTGGTTGGACCGAGCCCGATTCCGTCCAACAGAGAACCTTCCTATCGATATGGAGGCTTTCCCTCCATTGCAGTCGCTTACCGCAATACCTCGATCGGTCTCCCGGGATGGATTGCGATATCCTTCGATTGAGGTCGAATTCGTCTGTGAACCCGTGGGTCATTAAGGTACGGTCCCTTGCCCGCAGGACCGGCATCATCGCTCTGATCAACCGCATGCGTCCCCCCGGCTCCTACGAGCAGCGCGTCCACGAGGCGCTGGCAGCGGCGGTGAAACCCGCCGATGTTGTGTGGGATGTGGGGGCAAACGTCGGCGTCTATACCGAGCTGTTCTGCGAGTGGGTCGGCGAGCGCGGACTAGTAGTCGCTTTTGAGCCGTTCGCGGACTCCTGCGAGCGCATCCGCCAGCGCTTGCCGCTGAGCGCCCCGGTACGCATTGAGAACGTCGCCCTCGGAGAGGCCGACACCCAAGGCCGTCTGGTGACGGCGGAGTCTTCGGTCGAGAACCACATTGAGACCGATACCGACACGCGCAGCGGAGTCGCCGGCACCGTCTCGGTTGTAATCTGCCGCGGAGATACCATCTGCGACCAGCTCGGGCGGGCGCCCAACGTGATCAAGATCGACGTGGAGGGATTTGAAGAAGAGGTCCTCGCGGGAATGGACCGCACGCTGGAGTCTCCGGCGCTGCGCAGCGTTCTGGTGGAGGTCCACTTCGCGAAGCTCGAGGGTCGCGGCCGCGCATCCGTGCCAAGCCGCCTTCAACAGCTTCTCGACGGCAAGGGATTCAGGACCCGATGGGTGGACGCGTCGCATCTGCTTGCATCCCGCTGAGGCCAACGCCCGCGGCATAAAGGACACGCATGGTTGAACCGACACTCTCGACGGACAGGACATGGGACCTGTGCGTCGTGGGCACAGGCCCGGTCGGCATGGCCATGGCGCTGGAGTTCGACCGCCTCGGCGACGAGGTGCTCGTCCTCGAGTCCGGAGGCACTGAGGTCAATCCCGTCGCGGCCGAGGCCTCTCGCGCGCACATCGTGGATCCCGCACGCCACGCGGCGATGGAGATCGCAGTCTGCCGCGTCCTCGGCGGCACCTCGTGGACCTGGGGTGGACGGTGCGTCCCCTTCGATGATGTCGACTGGATGGCGCGCGACTATGTGGCGGACGCTCACTGGCCGCTGCGCCATGAGGAGATTCGTCCCTGGTATGCGCCGGCAGCCGAATATCTGCTCTGCGGCAGCGGCCCCTTCTGCCTTCCGCACCGGCCACCCCTGGGAGCCGGGCTGACACTCGATCATGTGGAGCGCTGGGCCCGCGAGTCCAGGGTCATTCTTGAGCATCGCGACCGCGTGCTGCAATCGAAACGCATCAGGCTGGTCCTGAAGTCGACCGTCACAGGCCTTAACTTGAGCGCGGATGGGGACCGGGTCGAGAGCCTTGCGGTCGCTACGCCGGAGGGCGCGCGTACCGTGAAGGCCCGGCGCATTGTGCTGGCCATGGGCGGGGTTGAGACCACGCGGCTCCTCCTGCACGCGCAGCAACGCTTGCCCGGCGCATTCGGCGGCCTCGATGGCCCGCTCGGCCGCTACTACATGGGCCACATCTCGGGAAAGATCGCCGACATCGAGTTCAACGATCCGGCCTCGATCCATCGGCTGGACTTCAAACTCGATGAGACGGGGACCTACTACCGCCGCAGGTTCATGCTGACGGCCGACGTGCAGTTGCAATCCCGGCTGCTGAACACTGCGTTCTGGCCCGACAATCCGCCATTCCATGACCCCGGCCACCGCAGCGGAGTGCTCTCCGGCGTGTTCCTCGCGCTTGCCTTTCCGCCGTCCGGGCGATTGCTGCTGCCAGAGGCAATCCGGCGGGCGCATGTGGGGCCGGGACCTTACCGACGGGCCGCGCACCTGCGCAACGCCATCCTGGGCGCGCCCAAAGGCGCGAAGGACATCTACCGGATTCTGCGCGACCGCTTCCTCCGCAAACCGAGGAAGCCGGGCTTCCTGCTCGAGAGCTCCAGCGGACGGTACGCGCTGCACTACCACGCCGAGCAGATCCCCCACCCCGACAGCCGCATCACCCTCGCGCCCGACAGAGACTTTTTCGGCGTCCCCCGCGCCGTAATCGATCTGCGCTTCACCCCGCAGGACGTGCAGAGCGTGATCGACTCGCACGCGCTGCTGGACCAGGCGCTCAAGGCCAACGGTATCGGCCGTTTGCGCTACCTGTACGAACCGGCCCTGCTGCCGGACCGGATCTACGCGCAGGCCTCGGATGGATATCATCAGATGGGCACCACTCGCATGGGCGACGATCCGCGGCAAAGCGTAGTGGATGCAGACCTCAAGGTCCACGGCGTGGAGAATCTGTACGTGGCGTCATCCAGTGTGTTTCCTACGTCGGGACAGGCCAACTCCACGCTGCTGGCGGTCGCCTTCGGGGTGCGCCTGGCCAGCGATCTGCACCGCAAACAGCAGGATTCCGCGCAGCCGTGAAGTGAATGGCGCCGGCGCGAGACGAGGGCAGGATGCAGCAGAGGGAACTCGGAGACTCGGGCCTGCGCGCACCCCAGCTGGGCTTTGGCTGCTCCGCGCTGTTGGGCAGGTCAGGCCGTGCCGAGTCGCTGCGCGCTCTCGCCGCTGCATGGGACGAGGGCATTCGCTTCTTCGACACCGCGCGCTCCTATGGGTACGGCGAGTCGGAGGCGCTGCTGGGGGAGTTCCTCACCGGCCGCCGCGACCAGGCCGTCGTCGCCACCAAGTTCGGCATCCTCCCGGCGCCCCAGCCAGGTTGGAAGAAGGCGGCACGGTCCGTGGCGCGCGGCATCCTGGCGATCGCGCCATCGGCCCGCTCGGCGCTGCGTAGAGGCGCTGCGAGCCAGTTGAGTCCGAACCACTTCACAGTCCCGGTCCTGCAACAGAGCATCGAGGAGAGTCTGCGCAAGCTCCGCACCGGATCGGTCGATCTATTGTTTCTCCACGGCGCGCCGGCCAGCGTCCTCGAGCAGGACGACCTGCTGGAGGCCATGGCAAGGCTGGTGGAGGCAGGCAAAGTGAAGATCGCCGGGCTCTCGGCTGAACCCAGCGTCGTCGAGCTTGCGATGCAGAGGCGGGCGCCTCCGCTGCGGGCGATGCAGTTCCCGCGCAACGTCTTCAACATCGCGACGACAGACTTTGCTTCGCACACCTCCGGCAAGTACGTGATGGTGGCGAACCACCCCTACGGCGGTGTGGCCCGGGTGCAGCGATGCCGGGAAGTCCTGCGCACCCTGGTCGAAAGACGTCAGCTCAACGCGTTGCTGTGCGAAAAGCTCGGGGACTTGAATGACCAAGTCTTCGCGGACGTGGTGCTGAACGTGGTGCTGCGCGACAGCGGGACCGATGTAGTGGTCCCGGCGATGATGCGGGTTGAGCATATTCGGGCAAATGTACTTGCGGTCGCGAACTCGCGGTTCAACTCGGACGAGATCGCGCAGATTCGCCGGGCGTTAGCGGCCGCGGGCGATGTAGCGATGTGAGCGGCCCGGCTGCGTGGACGGTTCAGCTCGCCGCCGGCTTGCCCTTCTCGTTCAGCGTCACGCGGGCCATCGGGGTTTCGTGGTCGTGGGTAAATAACACCAGCCACTGCTCCGGGATCGCGCGGGCGTAGAAGCGCTTGCGCTCTTCGATGCAGCGCAGCGGGTCGAGGTCGTAGGCCATGACCCAGGTGGGGTCGAGGTGGTGGGCCGTCGGGATCAGGTCGGAGATATAGCAGCCGTGCGGCGTGCCCATCGCGGAGCGCGACCGTGACTCTACCGCCCGCACCGGCTCAAGATGCACCGCCATCATCTGCGCGGTATGCCCCGGGAACAGCTCCACCCAAACCCCCAGGCAGATCTCCGGGTTCGCCTGGATCGACGCATCGTCGAGCAGCGTCATCTGCCCGGAGGCGATCAGCGGGTCGTAGTTTGGCGAGAGATAGCTCACGTGGTCGCGATCCAGCTGCAAGTGCCCGTGTGCCACTTCGCCGGCATGGGCAAAGTAGCGCGCGTTGGGGAAGGTAGGTGTGACGCTCCCGCCGGGGTGCAGCGTCGTGTTCCATCCGCAATGGTCGAAGTGCAGGTGCGTATTGATGACAATGTCGATCTCGTCGGGCCGCACGCCCGCCGCGGCCAGCGACGCCGGCAGCAGCGCCTGGTTCTGGAAGATCTGCTGCATTTTAGGCGGCAGCTTGTTCCCGATGCCCGTCTCGATCAGCACCGTCTGCCGCCCCGTTCGCACCACCACCGAGTTGAGGCCCAGCTTGATCCGATTCTCGGCGTCGGCCGGGATGCGCTTCTGCCATAGGGACTTTGGAACCACGCCGAACATCGCGCCACCATCCAGCAAATAGGTGCCGTCGGTGCAGACGGTGAGTTCGAAGTCGCCGAGGGCCGCGCGAGCGCGGACCAAGCCGGTGCTTTCAGAGGGAGGGGTGGTCGGGGGCATGAGCGATCTGCTGGCCAAGGGTAAATGTTACGCCTGCGGCCGCCGATTCTACGCCTGCGAGGGTTGAGCCGCGGCGCTAAGCTCGGTCGGTCCCTGCGCTGCGCGCTCCACCGCCGCCGGAACGGTCGACACCGCCGCAGGGCCTTTTGAGGCGTCCGCGACCAGTTCGGCGGTCGCCTTATTGGTCTCAGAAGTCGCGACGTTGGGCGCGCGCTTGGTCTTGAAGCACTGCCGACAGAGCACTGGACGGCCTTGGGTCGGCTTGAACGGCACCGTGGTCACAATCCCGCATTCGGAACACTCTGTTCGCGTCTCCGTGCGCGAGATTCCAGCCGCTGCCGGCCCGCCGCCCGCCGTCGCGTTTGCGCCAAGAGTGCTGCGCCGGGACTTGCACGGCTTGCAGCGCTTTGGGTCGTTCTTAAATTGCTTGTCCAAGAAGAAAAGTTGTTCACCGGCGGTGAAGATGAACTCACCGCCGCAGTCAACGCAGGTCAAGAGCCGGTCCACAAATTCCATACCGCTTCTCCCATCGTACGGAAAGAGATGATCTCTTATGGCGTCGCGGACTCAACATCCAACGACCGGTCAAAGCTATGGCGTTGCCGATTCAGGGGCCCGGGTCGCGCGGGAGCGACTCTCATGTATGCCGGGCGGAAGCTCCAGTCTGGAGCAACTGCCGGGGGCCTGCTGACCTGGGGAGGGTAGGTCGGGCGGCCGGGTTTGTGGAGGCCGCCTCCGTCCTTGGGGAGGGGCGGCCATCCATGGGTTTCAAAGAAGCAGGGTCAGTCCTGTTCCTTGCGTATCTTCTTGCGGTTCCGCTTGCGGGCAAGCGCTTCCTTTACGCGCTTCTTTTCGCCCGGCTTCAGGTAGAAGGAGTGACGTTTTACTTCCTTGATGATGTCTTCCGTCTGGACCTTGCGCTTAAAGCGGCGTAATGCATTCTCGAGAGGTTCGCCTTCCTGCACTCGAATCTCTGCCAAGGCAAATACACCTCCAAATCGTCCCAATATGGGGAGCCACCAGAATACCTCACAATCCGCGCCGCGCAACCGGTTTGTACATGATTTTGCGGCATCCCGAGACCTTGCGGCCAATTCCAGCCCGCGCGCTGCTCTAAAATACCCTGAATGATCCGTCCCTATCAGGGAACCCTTCCCGTCGTCCCCGGCTCCTGCTACATCGACATCTCTGCCCAGGTCATCGGCGACGTCACCCTGGGCGAACGTTCCAGCATCTGGATGAACGCCGTCGTGCGCGGCGATGTCAACTCCATCCGCATCGGCGCTAACTCGAACATTCAAGACTGCGCCGTCCTGCACGGCATGCGCTACGTCTACCCCGTGGTCGTCGGGGACTGGGTCACTGTCGGCCATAACGCCACCGTCCACGGCTGCGTCCTCGAAGATGCGGTCCTGGTCGGGATGGGCGCCACGATCTTGAACGACGCGCGCATCGGTGAGGGATCGATCATCGCCGCCGGCGCGGTCATCCCCGAGCACACCGTCGTCCCGGCCAACTCTCTGGTCGCCGGCGTGCCCGGCAAGGTGCGCCGCACCCTAGGCGACGCCGACCGCGAGCTGATCCTCCAGTACGCCCGCAACTACCTCGATTACACCGCCATCTACCTGAAGCAATCGGATCTGGACCGGGGGACCGAGACAAAAGGGAGATAAACGCCGCTCCACCCCGCAGGTGCCTGCGTGCGAGCAACTCGCGAACCTTTCGTAACCCGCAAGCTTTCGCCAGTGCCAAGGCAATCTCTTGTGCGATAGGATCAACTCTCGAAACCTCAGATCGACCTGCGATCTGACGACGGCATCTAACCCTTGGGGCCACATTCGGGCAGCACAGGGTGGGGCCCCTCGGAGCAAAGCTATGCCGCGCCAACGCTCGTCCGTCCTCCGCATAGCTCCCATTCTTGCGCTCGTGCTGGTTCTCGGCGTCGCCTGGGGACACGGTCTGGCGCAGACGATGCCCCCAGCCGCCTCCGCAATACCCGCGCAGTCTGTCTCAGGTTCCAACTCCAAGCTGCCCGAAGCTCCTGACCCTTCTGCCTTGCATCAGAGGTCGGCGCAGACTCCCGAGGCACTGGAAGCCTCACGCATCGCGTCCCTCGCTCAGATCAACGGGCGGCCGTACCAGCGGCCAACCCACAGGGACCAGTTCGACGATTACCTTCGCGACTCCTATGGCTGGCCGGCGTTCGCTCGCTCCACCGCCCGCGCCCTCTACTCGGAGGCCCGCGGCGGGCCCAGCGGCTGGGGCCAGGACTTCCCTGGATTCGCCCAGCGCTACGGCTCCAACGTCGCCATCACCGCCATTGACGGCAACGTTCGCTACGGCATGGAGACCCTCTTCCACGAAGACATGCGCTACATCCCCTGCCACGGCTGCTCCGTCAAGCGCAAGATTCGCAATGCCCTGCTCGCCGAGGTCACCGCACGCCACGACTCCGACGGACACCGCTTCTTTACCCTCACGCCCGCCATCGCCGATTTCTCCGGCCCCATCATCGCCAACGCGTTCTGGTATCCCAACCACGATCCCTTCGGCGGCGTGGTAGGCACGCGCACCGTGGCCGCAGCCCGCGTGGGCGGCCATCTCTTCACCGAATTCGTCTGGGAACGCCGCCACCACGACCCCAAGCTGGGAGATTGATCCCGTCCTGGCCTTCGATCTCTATACTTGATAGAGACATGTCCACCTTCCCTCCGCTGGAAGACCAGCTTGACCTTATCACCAAGGGCGCTGCCGAGATCATTCCGCAGGACGCGCTGCGCGAACGCATCGCGCAGTCCATCGCGTCCGGCCGCCCCATGCGCATCAAGGCCGGCTTCGACCCCACCGCGCCGGACCTTCACCTCGGCCACACCGTACTGATCCGCAAGCTGCGTCACTTCCAGTCGCTCGGCCACACCGTCATCTTCCTCATCGGCGACTCAACCGCGCTCATCGGCGACCCCACCGGGCGCAACGTCACGCGCAAGCCGCTCTCGCGCGAGGAGATCGACCGCAACGCCGAGACCTACAAGGAGCAGGTCTTCAAGATACTGGACCGCGACAAAACGGAGGTGCGCTACAACTCCGAATGGCTGGACAAGCTGGGGTATGCAGGCCTGATCGGCCTGTCGGCGAAGGTCACGCTGTCGCAGATTCTCGATCGTAAGGATTTTCTTACAAGGTTTCGTGCGGAGGAGGACATCTCGCTGCACGAGCTGCTCTACCCGCTCGCCCAGGGGTACGACTCGGTAATGCTGCAAAGCGACGTTGAACTCGGCGGCACCGACCAGAAGTTCAACCTGCTGATGGGCCGTGTGCTGCAACGCAAGGACGGCCAGCCATCGCAGATCGTCCTGATGACGCCCATCCTCGAAGGCCTTGACGGCGTGCAGAAGATGTCGAAGTCCCTCGGCAACGCCATCGGCATCCAGGAACCGCCAAGTGAGATGTACGGCAAGCTGATGTCCATCTCCGACGAGCTGATGTGGAAGTACTGGACGCTGCTGACCGATCTGCGGGCGAGCGAGATCGCGCAGATGCAGGCCGATGTTGCGAGCGGCACGCTGCACCCCATGCAGGCGAAGAAAAACCTCGCGTGGACGATCACACGCGACTTTCACTCAGCCGCGGAAGCGGACGCCGCCGCAGAGAACTGGGCGAAGCAATTTCAACAGCGAAGCGCCTCTGAGGACATCCCCATTGCAAAGGTTTCGCGGTCGTCCGTACTTGCTCCCTCGACCGCAGAGATGGGAACTGTGATGAAAATCCCCTCGTTGCTTGTGTCGAGTGGGCTCGCTGGCTCGATCGCGGAGGCAAATCGAAAACTAGCAGAGAACGCAGTCAGCCTGAACGGTCAGAAGTTTAGCGGCAAGCTCTCCAGCGAGGATGCAATGGGCGAGTCGCCGGTGCTCCGCCTTGGTAAGAAGAGCGTTAGAGTCGAGTGGGTCGAATGAGCCGACATCGGTGCAAGATCTCACGCGGAGTGTCCGGCAGAGCTGAGGCGGCCTGCAGGACACACCGCATCAACCAATTAACTCAAGATCGCGTCTAAGGAAGGTGGATGGGGCTGCACACGAAGTTCTGGATAGGCGCGATCGGGGTCCTGCTCTGCCTCCCGCCGTCCGCGCTCCCCGCGCAGGACGCGAAGCAGATCGTGCGACAGGCTGTCGACGCCGAGCTCGCTGCCAACCGCAACGACCTATCCCACTGGCGTTACATGAAGACCGAGGACGGGGGCAACAAGTCCGTGGTGGTCGAGACTGAGAGCGGCGCCATCACCCGCCACCTCGAAGAAAATGGCCGGCCCGCCTCGCCGGCAATCATCGCATCGGACAACCAAACCATCCAGAAGTTCATCCGCGACCCCTCGCTGCAGCGGAAGCAACGCGAGAATGGGGCGCACGACGAGAAAAGCGCCGCCGAGCTGCTGGATCTTCTGCCCCAGGCGTTCGATTGGAAGCTCGACTCCGAGACTCCGGACAGCTACTTTCTCAGCTTCAGGCCCGACTCCAACTTCCGCCCGCCCGACATGGAGGCGCGCGTCATGGGCGAGATGGCCGGCACGCTGGTCGTCGACAAGAGGCAGCATCGCATTCAGACCATGAAGGGGGCGCTCTCCGAGGATGTCAACATCGGCTTTGGCATCCTGGGCAGGCTGCGCCGTGGGGGCACCTTCAACGTGGAGCGCCGCCAGGTCGCGCCCAACCTGTGGCAGATCACCGAGACCCACGTACATATCGAGGGCCGCGCGCTTTTCTTCAAGACCATCGGCCAGCAGCAGGACGAGGTCAAGTTCGACTTCGCGCTCGTGCCGCCGGGCACGACACTCGAACAGGCTGTGGTCATGCTGAATCAAGCGGCGAAGTAGTTGCGGCAGATAGTGCAACCATACGCTGCGGCAACGCGCGCCATCGGGTCGCGGTATCCTCTCACGTATGGCCCGCACTCCCTATCCGCAGACCGATGGCGAGTTGGTCCGTCGCATCGAGCGCTCTGCCGGCCATCGCGCGGGATACAAGCAGTTGGTGCGCGAGCTTGGCCTGGGCGGCGGTCGCGAGCGGCGTCTTCTGCTCGAACAGTTGGCGCGCATCACCGCGCGCGGCGAGCTGGTGAAGACCGAGTTCGAGCAATGGGCGCTGCCCGGCGCCACGCAGGATAAGACCGCCCGCCCGCTCCGCAACGATGCCATGCCGGGCGAGACGCCGCTGCGCGCTACGCGTGACCGCCTCGTTGCCGGACGCCTCGATCTGCATCGCGATGGCTATGGCTTCGTTCGCCCCAACGGCAGCGACTCCCGCGACGACGACCTCTTCATCCCGCCCAACGAGCTCAACGGCGCCATGCAGGGCGACGAGGTGCTCGTCGATGAGGCGTTGCCCGGTTCAAGAGGCGCAAGCAGGGATGGCCGCCGCTCCGGCCGCATCGCCCGCGTCCTCACCCACCGCAACCCCACAGTCGTCGGTATCTTTCACTACGCGCGAAAGCAGCGCCGCGGCGCATGGGACGACGCGCCCTTGCTCCACGGCAACTACGTCACTCCCGTCGATGAACGCATGGCCGGCGCGCCCGGCGGCGGCGCCATCCTCATTCCCGACGGCGCCGAAGTTCCCGCGGCTTCGCTGCAAACGTCGCATCGCGTCCTCGGCGAAGAGACGCAGCGCTCGCGGTTCAACCCCGAGCGCGAGCGCAGCCACGACCCGCTCGAAGGCCTCGCCGTCGACGTCGAGATCACCGACTTTCCCACGCCCGGCCGCCCCGCCAAAGGCCGCGTCATCGAGGTCCTCGGCCCACCCAATGCCTTCGGCGTGGACGTCGAAATCATCATCCGCAAGCACCACCTGCCGCACACCTTCCCCGCGAATGTGCTCGCCGAGGCCAGCGCCTCCGCCGCGCGCACAATCCACACGCTCACCCACACCGAGTTCGCCCAACGCCGTGACTTCCGCGGCCTGCCCATCGTCACCATCGACGGTGAGACCGCGCGCGACTTCGACGACGCCGTCCTCGTCCTGCCCCTCCCCAACGGCAACTGGCAGTTGCAAGTCCACATCGCCGACGTCAGCCACTACGTCCGACCCGGTACCGCGCTCGATCTCGAAGCCCGCCTGCGCGGCACCAGCGTCTATTTCCCTGACCGCGCCGTTCCCATGCTGCCGCCCGAGCTATCGAGCGGCATGTGCAGCCTGCGCCCGGACGAGGACCGCCTGGTTCTCAGTTGCCTCATGGAGATCGACGCACACGGCGAGGTCCTCGGTTATGAGATTGGCGAAGGCATCATCCGCAGCGCGCGCCGCATGACCTACACCCAGGTGCAGGCCATTCTCAACAGCTCTACCGACGCCGCGACCGACACGGACCAGGCCGTGCGCGAGGAGTTCTATGAACTTGTAACTCATTTTGAGCATATGTACCAGCTCGCCCTCAAACTCAACCGAAAACGTAACCGTCGCGGTTCCATTGACTTCGATCTGCCCGAACCCGTGATCGAATTCGACCCCGAAGGCAACATGCAATCCATCGTCCGCTCGCAGCGCGGATGGGCGCACCGCCTGATCGAGGAGTTCATGCTCTCCGCCAACGAGTGCGTCGCGCGTTGGATCGAAGCGAATGCCATCCCCGGCATCTACCGCATCCACGAGATGCCCGACCCCAAGCGCATCCTCGACTTCGAGGAAACCGCGAGCGGCTTCGGCTACTCGCTCGGCTTCTCCAGCCTGCCCGTGAAGCAGGTGACAATGAAGAGCGACCGCCGCAGCGCGCGACGCGGCGATGGCGACGGACGCCCAGTAAAGACGCACGAAGTAGCGCATTCCATCCCGGTCACGCCACAGATGTACCAGCGCCTCACCGCCAAAATCGCCGGCAAGCCCGAGGAACGCATCCTCGCCTACCTAATGCTGCGCTCGCTCAAGCAGGCGCGCTACAGCGAGCGCAATGTGGGCCACTTCGCGCTGGCGAGTCCGTGTTACACCCACTTCACCTCGCCCATCCGCCGCTATCCGGATCTCATCGTTCACCGCCTCTTCCGAGACCTCATTCGCAGCGGCGCGGACCTCCGTGGCGGCCCAATTCTGAGCATTGACCCGCAGCCGTGGAAACAAGGTACTAATCAAGTTACAAATATCTACGAACGGACGAAGACGTACGCATCCGAGCCCATCCCCGAGCCCGAACTCGCCGCCATTGCCGTCGAATCCAGCCAGGCCGAGCGCCGCGCCGACGACGCCGAGCGCGAGCTGATGGAGTGGAAGAAGATGCGCTTCATGGAAGACCGCGTCGGCGAGGACTTCCAGGGCATCATTCTCTCCTGCACCAAGTACGGCTTCTTCGTGGAGCTCGACGACCTCTTCATCGAAGGCCTCGTGCCGCTCTCTTCGCTCACCGCCTTCGGCAGCGACGAGCGCTTCGTCTTCCGCGACACTGACAAGCAGATCGTCAGCACCCGCAGCGGCCACGCGTTCAAGATGGGCCAGCGCGTCCACGTCCTGCTGGACCGCATCGACCGCCAGCAGCGCCGCCTCCAGTTCGCGCTGGTGCCATCCGCCACTCCCACGCCGCAGAAATCCCCGCACAAGGGCAAAGCCTCCAAGGCCGCCGCGCCCTCGCCCTCGCATCCCGACCGCCTCAGCCCGCCCCGCTCCGGCAAGCCGCGCAAATCCCAAGGCAAGACTAAATCCAAAGCCCGCAGCCGCAACAACAAGCCCGGCAAAGGCCGCTAGCCCGTTACAATGGAGTTTGCATCAGGAGAACTCGAACACATGGCGCACATGGTTTTCTGCACAAAATACAAAGCCGAACTGGAGGGCCTCGACGAGCCGCCCTTCGACTCCGACTTCGGCCAGAAGATCTACAAAAACGTCTCAAAGAAAGCCTGGAGCGAGTGGGTCGAGCGGCAGAAGATGCTGCTGAACGAGTACCGCCTGCAGCCCTGGACGCGCGAGGCCCAGGAGTTCCTCGTCGAGCAGATGAATGGCTTTTTCTTCAATGAGGGCGAGGGCGGCGCGCTGCCCAAGGAGTACATCGCGCCCACGCATTAGGGCCTGCGTTCCGGGGCGTCAGGCGCATCGTGGCGTTCCGTGCGGGACCACTTCGGCGTGCGCGAAGCCATCCGGTAGCCGGGTAAAGACTGCGCACATTCACTAGCGATTGGAAGCAGCGGGCCGATGCGTGTTGGCGACCCACCTCGGCTGCCACCCGTGCCGCCCCTCGTGTACACTTGAACTCGCAGCATACCCTGCCGTGGCCCTTCCAGGCGACGCGCGCAACACAAGTCGGGACGTGGCTCAGCCTGGTAGAGCGCACCCTTGGGGTGGGTGAGGTCGCTAGTTCGAATCTAGTCGTCCCGACCATTCTTCCAATTTGGCTCTTTGGAAGATCATATCGAAGGGCTTTCTGTAGGTGGGCGTTACACTTACGGCGTCTACCAAACAGTTCGAAAATAGCATTCTGAGCAATTTGGCCTTTTCGACCGGATTCTGCGAAGCATACAGTGAATAGGCCTTATTCGCGAGTTCGAAAATCCTTTTTGCGTCCAGGATAATTCCCCAATTCTCCCAACGCGTCTAAGGTGAAGCGATGAATCGATATCCTTGGAATGGCAGCGTCACAATGTATCGCGGCGGCGATGCTGGCTCAATCTTCCCGCGGACCGATTGGATCATGGCCCTCAGAGATTCGCGCGAGACAGGCCGCGACGCGCTTGAGAGCGCGCCGGCCAGGTCATTGTGCCGCAGTAGTTCGTTGGGATGTTGGATGAGAACCATCAGCAATTTGAACTCGCGGGCGGAGAGCTGCGCCTCCTTGCCTCGGACCCAGACTCGATGCTTGGAAGTCTCCATCACAAAATCGCCAACTTCGACAACAGAGCTCCTGTCCAAGGCTGGTATCTCCGGTGCTCCAGAGCCTTGGCGGGTTGCGGATTCGGTTCCCGGCCTGCGCGCCGACGACGCATCGACATTCTCGCTCCGGCCCAATTGGGTCTGCATCACAGGCGTCTGGAAGGCCAACCTGACGATCTGCGCACGCTTTCGCACTCCCAATTTGCCGAAGAGTTGCTGCAGGACGGCTTTGACCGAACCTTCGGAACAATCCAGCTTGCGCGCAATCTGCATGTTGGAATACCCGTCCGCCACGCCGATCATTACGGATTGTTCCTTCGACGTGAGGTATACCGGGTCGGGCCGGCCATCGACTCGGATCGTGTTGTCCGGCCCGAGCGCAAGGCTCTGGTTCCTCAATGAACGCGATCTCGGGAAGATGCCTTCTGCTCTGCCATCGACGGCTGCTTCGCGAGGGTACGGACTGAGTCGCGCGTCTACCGGTCGTCTGGGCCCTCCCAGCGCGGCTCCCGGATTGTCCGGTAACGAGGCGACATGCAGGACCAGTCCGCTAAAGCCGCGCCGCCGTGCATCGAAGATAAAGAGCGATAGCTCCTCTTCGCGGAATTCGAGGCTTACCAGAACAAGATCGACCGGCTCAGACTCCAGCCGGGACAGGCCTTCCAACAGCGTGGTTGCCCGGCCGGCCAGCTTGAACTGGTTAAAGCCCAGCATCTTCCTCGCGGCCTCGCTGTTGAATGCATCCTCGGTGCCCACCAGCAACAAGCTGCTGTGCGTGGTTCTGCGAGGGCGCCTGGGAAGATCGTGCGTGGAGTCGATCCCGTGGACCTGCATGGGCTCTCGCTTCCGCGGCGGCACTGCGCCTTCGTCGTGGATGTTGCTAGTCTGCATCTTCGCCGCTCATGTGGAGGCGCGCATTGCGAACTGTTTCGAGGAACCTGCGGGCCAGCTCGTGAATCCACTGGCCCTGCCTCGCCTCCAGCGCCTTCCTGGGCATCAGCTCCGACCCAATCCCAATGGCTGACGCGCCGGCGTAGATGAAGTTGGCTGCGGTGAGCTGGTTCACACCCCCGGAGGCGATCAGGCGGATCTGCGGCAGAGGAACCTTCAAGGTGCGAATGTAGTGGTCTCCGCCGAGATGCGAACACGGAAAGATCTTCACGAAATCTGCCCCTGCGCGCCAGGCGGCGATCGCTTCGCTGGGGCTGAGGGACCCGGGCATGACGACGATGTCACTCTTGAGGGTGAACTCCAGCACATCCGGCACCAATCCCGGGCTGGTGATGAATTGGACGCCCGCGTCCACGCAGCGCGCCGCGGTCTCTTTGTCCAGGACTGTGCCCGCTCCGATGATGAAGTCCGGGTAATTCCGTGCCAGCTGGGCAATCACATCCAGGGCCTTCGGCACCGTCATGGTGATCTCGACAACGGGAATACCGGAGTCATAGACCGTCTCCGCTGCGAAGAGGGCGAGGTCAGCCGCGTCGACGCGGACGCTTGGCATAATGCCGACCGCTTCGATATGCGCGCAAACTTCTTTCTTATTCATAGCGAAAATCCTTTCCTAGACCAGCCACCGCTTCGCGCCGGGAAGGCTAATCGGCAAAGTGGGCTTCCGGAGCGGGCAGCACGTCGTGTTCCCTTGCCATCCAGACATAGAGGGTTGGCAGGATGAAGACGCTCATCACAAGGTCAGAGACCAGGCCGCCGACGATGACGATGGCGAAGGGCCGCTGCGAGTCCGACCCGATGCCGTGGGACATCGCGGCGGGGAGGAGTCCAAGCGTGGCCACCAGCATGGTCATCATGATGGGCCGCAGGCGGAGCACCGCGCCTTCGATGGCAGCGCCCTCGATCGTCATGCCGCTGGCGCGCAACTGGTTGATGTACTCCAGCATGATGACGCCAGTCTGCACAGATACGCCAAAGAGAGCGAGGAAACCTACGCTCGATGAGACGCTGATGTTGGTATGGGTCACCAGGAGCGCCAGCAACCCTCCGACACGCGCCAGGGCCACGTTGATCAGGATCAGGGACGCCCACTTGAACGACTGGAACATCATGTAAAGGATGATGAAGATCAGCAGGATCGTGATGGGCACGATGATGGCGAGTCGCTTATCGGCGCGCTGCTTGCTCTCGTACTCGCCGGCCCACACAAAGCGATAGCCCCGGTCCAGCGGCACCATCTTGTTGACCTTGGCAATCGCCTCTTCCACCGTGCTGCCGAGGTCGCGCCCGCGCACGCTGTACTTCACGGCGATGTATCGCTGTTCGCCCTCGCGGTAAATCTCCTCGGCCCCGTCGTCGGTGTTGATCGTGGTCAGTTGTGCGAGGGAGACGCGCTCCCCGCTGGGAGTGAGCAGGCGCACCTTTTCGATGGCCTCGCGCGTGTCGCGGTATGGCTTCTGATAGCGCAGCACCAGGTCGAACTGTGCTTCGCCGATCAGGACCTCGCTGAGAATGCCCCCGCCCACCGCGGTCTGGATTGCGTCCTGCACGTCCGCGATATTCACGCCCCAGCGCGCAGCCGCCTTGCGATCGACGGTGAAGGTAAGGTTGGGCTGGCCGATGATGCGAAAGAGCCCGAGGTCCGCGACCCCGGGAATCTTGCTCATCACGTTGACGACTTCATTGCCCTTCTCTTCCAGGGTCTTTAGGTCGTCGCCGTAGATCTTGACCGAGAGCTCGCCCTTGACGCCGCTGACTGCCTCTTCCATGTTGTCTTCGATCGGCTGCGAGAAACCCCAGATCACGCCGGGGATCTTGGAAAGCTGCTCGTTCATGGAGGCGATCAGATCGTCTTTGTTCTGGTGGAAGATGGGGCGCCACTCCTCCTTGGGTTTGAGGTTGACGTTGTATTCCGTGTTGAAGAATCCGGTCCAGTCGGTGCCGTCGTCGGGCCGGCCGATCTGATCGACCACGTCGGTGACCTCGGGATAGCTCGCCATGATGAGGCGCGCTTGGTTGGAGATTCGAAGGCTCTCTTCGGGGCCGGTGGAAGGAGCAAGGGAGCCGCGCGCCCAGATCGACCCTTCATCCAGATGGGGCAGAAACTCAGACCCGATGACGCCGCTGTAGAGGAGGAAAATCGCCAGAATCAGCCCACAGACGCCAACGCCTACCGTCACTCCGCGATGGTGGATCGCCCAGGTGACGCCCTTGCGATAGCGCTCTGCAAGAAACTCCATCACCCGGTTCCGCCACTCCTTCGCACCCTTGCGGAAGAGGAAGCTGGCCAGCACCGGCGCAACGATCATGGAGTAGATCAGCGCTCCGAGCAGCGCAAAGGCGACGGTCCAGGCCATGGGCTTGAAGAGACGGCCTTCGACCGCTTGCAGGGTAAAGATAGGCAGATAGGCCGTGATAATGATGCCGATAGCGTAGAACACCGGCCGCTGCACCTCGTGCGCCGCGTCGCGAATCTTGTCCTGCGGGGACTGGTCGTTGTGGCCGGGACGATTGAGATGGCGCACGATGTTCTCCACCATGACGACCGCGCCATCGACCACCATGCCGAAGTCAAGCGCGCCCAGCGAGAGCAGGTTTGCGGGGATCCCCTTGAGGCTAAGGCAGGTTGACGCAAAGAGCAGCGAGAATGGGATGGTCAAGGCAACGATGATGGCGCCGCGCACGTTGCCCAGAAAAAGCATCAGGACGATGACGACGAGGATGATGCCTTCAGTCAGGTTATGCAGCACGGTATGCGTCGTCAGATGGATCAGGTCGCTGCGGTCGAGGAAGGGAACGATCGTGACGCCCTTGGGCAGAATGTGGTCGTTCAACTCCTTGACCTTGTCCTCCAGCCCCTTCAGCGCCGGGTCCGCATCGGAGCCCTTTTGCAACAACGCCGTACCTTCCACCACATCCGGCTCATCGATCAGCTTGCCATTCTCATTGCGATAGGTCCTGGAGATCTGGCCAAGCCGGATCTTTGGCCCTTGATCGACCACGGCGATGTCCTTGATGCGCAGCGCCGTGCCGGTCTGGGTCTTGACTACCGTGTCCTCAATCTGCTGCACGGTCTGGTAGAGGCCCTGCGCCTGCACATTGATCTGCTGCGCCCCGGCGACGATGAAACTGCCGCCCGCGTTGGTATTGTTGTTGGCGAGTTGTTGCTCGATCTGGCCGATGCTGAGGCCATAGGAGACCAGCCTGTCCGGGTCGAGCCGTATCTGGTACTCCTTCGTTAGTCCGCCGAAGCTGGCCATATCGACGATCCCGGGAACGGACTTCACCTGCTTGGTCAGCAGCCAGTCCTGGATCGACTTCTGCTCCATCACATCGATGTTCGGGTTCTTGCTCTCGATGGTGTACCAATAAATCTGCCCGGCGGGGCTCCAGTCCGTCTGCAGTTGCGGAACCAGCCCCGCCGGCAGCGTGACCATCCCCAGCCGCTCCAGCACCCGCTCGCGGTTCCAGTTGTTGTCCGAGTCGTCATTGAAATTCATCATCAGGCTCGATATGCCGGCAAGGCTGAATGAGCGCAGATTCTTCAAGTCCGGAAGTCCCGCCATCTGGATCTCCGATGGCACCGTGATTTGCTTCTCGATGTCCTCGGCCGAGTGACCGGGCCACTGCGTAATGACGTTGACGTAGTTGTCTGCGACGTCGGGATAGGCATCGACCGGTAAATTATGGAAGGAGATCCCGCCCCACAAAAACAACAGGGCCGCGACCGCCAGAATCAGCAGGCGGTTCTTGAGCGCGAAGTCCAGGAGCTTGTTGATCATTGCTGGGCCTCCAGCGTGGCCTCAAGCTGAAGCACGTTGGACACAACCTGTTGGCCGGGGTTGATGCCGGAGAGCAGCTCCTGGCGGTCCCCGGGAAGCATGTTCCCGGCATGGACCTCGACACGGCGAAAGCGGCTGTTGCCCGCGGGCACGAAGACCCAGTCGCGGTCGTGCAGGTGAAGCACGGCGAAGGTGGACACCACGGCGTGCGCCTCTTTAGTCTTGCTCTCGAAGGTCGCGGTGACAAACATGCCCAACTTGAGGAAACCAGGGTTCGGGACCTCAATGCGTACTTTGGCCGTGCGGATGTTGGGATCGAGGATCGGCCCGATGTCGCTGACGCGGCCAATGATCGGACGGTCGGGGTAAGCCGTGGTCTTGATCTGCGCAGTCTGGCCTAGCGTGATCTTGGGGATGTCGTTCTCGTAGACATCGCAAACGATCCAGACCACCGAAAGATCGGCGATCGTAAATGCCGTAGCGTTGCCCGAGAAATTGACGCCCTGCGCCGCGGCGATAGTGACGTTCTGCGCCACGATGACTCCAGAGATCGGCGCGTAGACCGGGACGATGCTGTGCGGGTCGTTCTTGTCGATGCCGAGAGTATTCAACTGTTCCGTCGCCGCGGTCAGGTCCGCCTTGTTGTCAATCTCGGCGTCCTCGGCCTGCTCTAAATCCTGCAACGCAATGGCGCCATGCGCATACAGGTCTTTGGCGCGCACGTAGGCTTTGTTGGTCATCTGCTCATCGCTGACCGCCTTCAGATAGGTGTCGTAGGCGTTCGT
The DNA here is from genome assembly GCA_050014235.1 of Acidobacteriaceae bacterium. Classification (GTDB taxonomy): domain Bacteria; phylum Acidobacteriota; class Terriglobia; order Terriglobales; family Acidobacteriaceae; genus Edaphobacter. The sequence goes on along the minus strand of JBEKDS010000012.1, from coordinate 6,134 downwards.
GATGTCGGGGCTCTGCACCTTCAACAGCAGATCGCCCTTCCTCACGTAATCGTCCAGCCGCGCCTTGATGTCCACTACCTTGCCGCTGGCCAGCGAGATCGCTGGCACCTCGCGCGCGATGTCGGGGAAGACCGATCCGGTGACGTTCAACTCGGCCGGCGCGTTGTACTGCTCGGCGGCGACCAGGGGAAACTGGTCCGGTTTCTCCACCGTCACCAGGCTCATATCGCCGGCCGGGACCACCTCGGGCTGCGCGGCCTCGCCGTCGGCGGGATTGAACGGCTTGCTCTGGCAAGCCACAAGGGTGACGCTAACTGCCGCGCACGCGGCAAGCCTTACAATGGAGCTTCGGTCTGTCATGGAATCACCTCGCGCCCTACGGCAAGATTCATTTGGCCGGCGGCAACTAGGTAGGCGCCTACCAGCTGCAGATACGCCAACTGCACCACCCGGTAGTCGCTCTGCGCGTTCAGAAAGTCCATCAGCGAGGCGCCTCCATGCTGGTACGCGTACGTCACTGTGTCGCGCACCCGTGTTGCCTGGTCTCTGTACTGGTCGCGGTAAGGAATCAGCAGCGCGATGTTGCTGCGCACCTGCTCATAGGCTGAGTCCACGTCGTTGAAGACCTGTGCCCGCGCCGCTTCCGTCAACTGCGTGTTGCGGTCGATGTCGATCAGCGTGCGCAGCTTCTCGCCCTGGTTGCGGTCGAAGACGCGCAGCGGAATTTGCACGCTCAACCCCAGGGCCTGCAGGCCGTTGGGGTTGTTGTCCGACTCGTTCCACGTGTACCAGGCGCTGTAGGTCGGGTCGGTGGAGCCGTTCGAAATCGCCAGAGTGTGGTTGGTCTTCGACTGCTCAATTCCCTGGATCGCGGCGCGCAGGTCGGGGCGCGCGTCCAGAGCGGCCTGCTCAAAGTCGGGCAACGGCTTTAGTTCGCTGGCAAAGTCGAATGGCCCGATTACATCGAATTGGTCCACCGGTGTGCGATCGTCGTCCAGCAGTTGCAGCAGCGCGATCTTTGAAGTGCGCAGATTAACGATCGCCGTCTGAATCTCCGTCTCATACTGCACCCGCAGCAGCTCAATGCGATCCAGGTCAATCTGCGCAAGAGCGCCCGCATTGAACATCGATTTGCTGATGCCGATGATCTTGTCGTAGTACTCCATGTCGGCCTTGGCCAGCTCCAGCACCGCCTTCGCTTCCAGCGTCTGCACAAAGGCCGAGCGAAGCGCAAAGATCATGTTGCGCGTCAGGTCCTCGTGCTGCGAGACGGTTATCTCGGTTCCTTCCTGGGCGCTCTTCAGGCGCAGCTCCCGCTTGTGGTCGCGCTCATGCAGATAGCTGAAGTTGGGCGACACAAACGTGCCCTTCACCGGCTGCCAGCTGTCGTCATGCGGTTTGATCGCGGTTCCGTCCGCCGTCATGGTGAACTGCGGATTCGGACGAAGGTAAGCTGTAATCTCCTCGGCCTTCATCTCGTCCACGTTCGATTGGTCGGACTTCAGCACCGGATTCACCGCAAGAAACTTCGCCTTGGCCTGGTCCCATGTCAGACCGGACTGCGCCGGCGCAGATGGCAATCCAGGTATCGCCGCCTGCGCCAGCAGTTGTGGCCGCGGCGACTGCGGCAAGCTCGTTGTACCCGCTTGCCCAGGCTGTGGCGCGGCAGACTGCCCTGCCGAACGCGCGGGCCATCCCATCTGCGCCAGAAGTAGCGCCACACAAGCCGCCGCTCGCATAGACCGTGCATCATCCCAGGCTCCGGCCCGAGCGCTGTCGAGCGCTGCCCCGCGGCCGCGGCTCGTTTTCGGAAGCTGTCTTAATGGAATCTTGACGGAAGATCGTGCAATCATTGCGTAGATAGTAGGGTCGCGACAAGAAACGCAGACGCTATCTTCAGGCTCCTGACGACTATCTTTTTGGCGAACAAACGATAGCTGGATCCAATCGGATCGTCGGGGATCCCAGCCCCTAGCGGACCTTCTTGGCCCTCGTCAAATGCGGATGAAATTTACGCAGTGTGAAGCTGTCACTATGGGACGAATGACATGAGCGCAAGTGTCCGTCTTCTTCTGATCGACGACCACACCATCTTCCGCGAGAGCCTGATGCGTCTGCTCTCGGCGGAGTCCAGCTTTCAGGTGGTGGGACACTGCGCAACCATCTCGGAGGCGAGGAGGATCCTCTCGGAAACGCTGGTCCACGTAGTGTTGCTTGACTACGATCTGGGCGATGAGGTGGGTACCAAGCTGCTGAGATACCTGAATGAGACTTCAAGCAACGCTCGGGCGTTGATGCTTACCGCCGGAATGATGGCCGGTGCAACCCTCGAAGCCTTGGATGCCGGCGCGGCCGGCGTCATCCTGAAGCACAGTGGGACACGCCAGCTGCTGGAAGCGATCAATCGCGTATCCAAGGGCGAAGCATGGTGGGACCCCGGAATCGTGCGATCGGCACTGTCGAGGGCGAAAGAGGACAATGGTCGAGATAATGATCGAGAGGTCAAAGCGCGTGACGTGACCGTGAGGCAGCGCCAAGTGTTGCATTGCATCCTCGATGGTCTCACCAACAAGGAGATCGCCGTCCATCTCAACTCCTCAGAGACGGCCGTGAAGGCAAGCATCCAGGAACTCTTCAACAAGGCTGGCGTCCGCACACGCAGTCAGCTGGTCCGCGTCGCCATCGAGCACTTCTCCTCCGAATGGCTGCAAGACGCCAACTGAACTCGCCATCCTGCGGCGTCGAGAGTTCGAAAATCGTCCACTAGGACCGACCATTTCAAGCTCCTGGATCCGCCGGTAGAATCCATAGCGGCCGCTCGCTCCGATTTCGGTGTTCGCTTTTCCTGCGCCTCAGGTCCTGCCCAGCGCTGGCCGCGCTCGAAATTATTGTCTGTTCTATTCTGTTCAACTTTGATAGCCTTCGCTCTCACTCCCCATGCAAGTCATTTGGTTGCAGGAATGGCCTTGTGACAAAGGTCACTCCACGAGAACGCTCGGAAGAACTACTCTTCTACTCGTTCCGGGGGATGACCCGCAAATCGGAACCTGCACAACTACCGACTGGGCCATGTACAGAAGCGGTTCAGCATGGGCAAAAGGGGCCAGCAGTGAATACAGTGAATGTGGATAAGGTGGACGCGAAGTGGGATCGGCCCTCTGTTTCACGAATCGTTACACATGCCTTGGGAGCCGCACTACTGGTGTTGGCCCTCCCGGCCCACGGACAGCAACCGCTCCAGATACTGCATGGTCACGTCCGTCCGGAGGTATCCAGCGGGCAGGCTGCGCTTGTGGGCAGTTTGCCCCGTTCGCAGCGCCTGAATCTCTCCATCATGCTGCCGCTGCGCAATCAGGCCGAAATGACCAGCCTGATGAGCCGCCTCTATGACCCATCGAGCCCGGATTACCACCATTTTCTCAGCGTAGCCGAGTTCACCGAGCAGTTCGGCCCCACGGCGGGAGACTACAAAGCCGTCGCTGATTTTGCCCAAGCCAATGGCTTTACCGTGACCGATGCGCCGGCCAACCGTATGCTGGTGTCGATCAGCGGCACGGTCGACCAGGTAGAGAATACCTTCCATGTGTCGATGCAGGTCTATCAACATCCCACAGAGGACCGCACCTTCTATTCCCCGGACCGCGAACCAACGCTGGCTCTCAGCGTACCAGTGTCGCATATCACGGGCATGGACAATTTCTCTCTCCCGCATCCGCCTCTGAGCCAGTCGTCAGTGGGGCAGGCAACTCCCGCCACCGGGTCCGGCCCGGGCGGTTCGTTCCTGGGCAGCGACATGCGAGCCGCCTACTACGGCGGAACGGCGCTTACAGGAGCAGGCCAGGCGGTCTGCACCGTCGAGTTCGGCGGTTACAACCCTAGCGATGTGGCTGAGTATTTCAACCTGATTGGGCAGGTCGACAGCGTTCCTGTGACCAACGTGCTGCTGGATGGGCAGAGCCTGACTCCGCAGCAGAGCACGAATGGGGCTGCGTGGGCCAACGAAGGCGCTCTGGACATCGAACAGCTGGTCGGAATGGCCCCCGGCCTGAGCCAGATTCGCATGTACATCGGAATCTTCGATACGCACATCCTTGGCCAGATTGCCTCGGACAATATCTGCAAGCAGATCGGCGCCTCGTTTGTCGAAGCCGACAACGCGTCCCAGGACGATCCCATCTTCGAAGAGTTCGCGATGCAGGGCCAGACGGTCCTCGCTGCAACCGGCGATTGGGGGGCCTACCCGGCGAGCGAACCGGCCTACCCCGCGGAGGATACCTATGTGACAGGTGTCGGCGGGACGGTCCTGGCCACCACCGGCCCGGGCGGGGCCTGGCTCTCCGAGACGGGGTGGAGCGGCAGCGGCGGCGGCATCAGCCCCGATGGCATCTCCATTCCGAGCTGGCAGTCTGGAATCGCCGATTCAGCCAATCAGGCTTCCACAACCCTGCGCAACATTCCAGACGTAGCCATGGACGGGAGCGGCAGCGACACCTATGTGATTAGCTTCGGTTTGGCGGCCGGTTCAGGCGGCACCAGCGCCGCAGCCCAGCGCTGGGCCGGCTTTATGGCGCTGGTCAATCAGCAGGCCGTGGCCGCGGGCAAATCGCCCCTGGGGATGATCAACCCGGCGCTCTATGCCATCGCTGAAAGTTCCAGCTACGCCAACGATTTTCACGACACCACCAGCGGGACGAACAACTGCTGCACCCCAGGTGAAGGCTTCAACTCGGTCACTGGCTACGATCTGGTGACGGGATGGGGAAGCCCGACCGGGCAGAGTCTGGTCAACGCGCTGGCGGGAGCTCCGGCGACCGGCTTTACCCTTACCAACTCGACCCAAACCACCGGCCTGTCCATCCACCTCGGCAGCTTCGGCTCAACCACCATTACGGTTCACGATCAGGGAGCCTTCGCGGGCAGCGTGTCTCTCGCCGCGTCTGGCCTGCCCAGCGGCGTCACCGCTTCATTCAGCCCCAGTTCCACATCGACCACCAGCTCGCTTACGCTGACCGCGACTGGCACCGCCGCTACGGGAACCGCCTATGTCACCATCACCGGCACATCCGGCGCCCTGACCTCGTCGATCACCATTCCCGTCACCGTGTACGCTCCCGGCTTCGCGCTCTCCGCCCCGCCCGTCGAAACGGGTTCGTATGTCGGCTACGCCGGAGCCACAACGATCACGGTGCAAGACGAGGGAGGCTTCTCCGGCAGCGTCTCTCTCACCGCGTCCGGAGTGCCCAGCGGGGTGACCGCTGCGTTTGATCCGGCCACCACGGCCACGACCAGCAATCTTTCGTTTACCTCGACCAGTTCCGCCGTCCCTGGAACGTACATCGTGACCGTCACCGGCACGTCGGGCGCCTTGACTGCATCTACCTCCATCTACTTTGTGGTGGAGACACCCGGCTTTAATCTTTCGGATTCTCCCGGCGCCCTCACCGTCGGCGCCGGCGCCTCCGGCACCTCCACCATTACGGTGAGCCCCTACAGCGGATTCTCCGGCAGCGTCACTCTGTCAGCATCCGGTCTGCCCAGTGGGATGACCGCTTCGTTTAGTCCAAATCCCACATCCACAGCCAGCGTTCTCACCGTGACTGACACCTCCGCGACCCCCTCGACCTACACCCTGATTATCAACGGCGTCTCCGGCGCCGCTACCAGCAGTACGGTCCTTTCCGTCACCACCCTCGCGGCCACAGCGCCCACCATCTCCAACCTTCAGGCCACCGCGGCGAGCCCTACCTCCGAGGTCATCTCCTGGACCACCGATCAGCCCTCAACCTCGCAGGTGTACTACGGCTACGGCTCGACCTCGGGACTTTACTCCACACTGGTGACCAGCCACTCCATAACCCTCAACAACCTCTTCCCCAACACGACCTATACCTTCAACGTCGCCTCCACAAACGCTAGCGGGGAAACGGCAACCTCGGCCAGCTCCACCTTTACCACGCCGGCCGGTAACCCGCCGCAGGTGGGCTACGTTGCCTACTGGGGGATCAACAACATCGGCATCACAGTCTCGTGGTCGACCGACGTGCCGGCCACCACGCAACTGGCGTACGGCACCTCGCCCTCGCTGGGTCTGTTGAGCCCGCTACAGACGGCGCTGACGGCCAGCCACGGTGTGG